>NZ_UTKY01000076.1 GCF_900583165.1 Pseudomonas viridiflava
CTCGACCAGTTGCACGGCAAGGGCCAGTTCGCCGCCGATGCCGTGGCGCCTGTCGCTGCGGTAGAAGCGCCTGCTGCCCCGGTCAGCACGGACATCACCGACGACGAATTCGAAGCGTTGCTTGACCAACTGCATGGCAAGGGCACCTTTGCGGCCGACGCCTTGCCGGCGGTTTCCGCGACGTCTCCTGCGCCTGCCGCACCGGCTGCGCCGGCACCTGCAGGCGATGGGTTGATTTCCGATCACGAATTCGAATCCCTGCTGGATGAGTTGCACGGCAAGGGCAAGTTCACCGAAGTGGCGCCGGCCGCCGCTGCTGCCGTCGCGACGGCGGCTCCGGTCGCCGCCAAAGCCGCCGCGCCAGTGGCCGCCAAGCCGGCACCGGCACCGGCTGCTGCACCGGCTCCGGCCCGTGCAGCGGCTGCGCCGGTCGCAGAAAAACCGGCCAGTGAAGCCGAAACCACCGTGCGGGTTGATACCGCGCGCCTGGACGACATCATGAACATGGTCGGCGAACTGGTGCTGGTGCGTAACCGCCTGGTGCGCCTGGGCCTGAGCAGTGGCGATGAAGCCATGCAAAAGGCCGTGTCGAACCTCGACGTGGTGACCGCCGACCTGCAGACCGCAGTGATGAAAACGCGCATGCAGCCGATCAAGAAAGTCTTCGGCCGCTTCCCGCGCCTGGTTCGTGACCTGGCGCGCCAGCTCAAGAAAGAGATCAACCTGGAACTGGTGGGTGAAGAAACCGACCTCGACAAAAACCTTGTCGAGGCCCTGGCCGACCCGCTGGTCCACTTGGTGCGCAACGCGGTTGACCACGGCGTCGAAACCCCGGAAGAACGCGAAGCCTCGGGCAAGTCCCGCAATGGCAAGGTGATTCTGGCGGCCGAGCAAGAAGGCGACCACATCCTGCTGTCGATCACCGATGACGGCAAGGGCATGGACCCGACCATCTTGCGCAATATCGCGGTCAAGCGTGGCGTGATGGACAAGGACGCCGCCGACCGCCTGACCGACACCGAGTGCTACAACCTGATCTTCGCTCCGGGCTTCTCGACTAAGACCGAGATTTCCGACGTGTCCGGCCGTGGCGTGGGCATGGACGTGGTGAAGACCAAGATCAGCCAGCTCAATGGCTCGATCAATATCTACTCGACCAAGGGCCAGGGCTCGAAGATCGTGATCAAGGTGCCGTTGACCTTGGCGATCATGCCGACCCTGATGGTGATGCTGGGCAACCAGGCGTTCGCCTTCCCGCTGGTCAACGTCAACGAAATCTTCCACCTCGACCTGTCGCGCACCAACGTGGTGGACGGCCAGGAGGTAGTGATCGTGCGCGACAAGGCGTTGCCACTGTTCTACCTCAAGCGCTGGCTGGTGGCTTCGGCCAAACATGAAGAGCAGCGCGAAGGCCATGTGGTGATTCTCTCCGTGGGCACCCAACGCATCGGCTTTGTTGTCGACCAGTTGGTTGGCCAGGAAGAAGTGGTCATCAAGCCTTTGGGCAAAATGCTGCAGGGAACCCCGGGCATGTCGGGTGCGACCATCACCGGTGACGGTCGGATCGCGCTGATTCTCGATGTTCCGAGCATGCTCAAGCGTTACGCCGCTCGGCGTATTTGATTCTGGTGGGGCAGGGCGGTAATGCCCGCCCCGCCTAACGGAGTGTTTATGGCAGTCAAGGTCCTGGTGGTGGACGATTCGGGTTTCTTCCGTCGCCGCGTCTCGGAAATTCTTTCCGCTGATCCAAGCATCCAGGTGGTCGGTACGGCCACCAACGGTAAAGAGGCGATTGATCAAGCCATTGCGTTGAAGCCGGATGTGATCACCATGGACTACGAGATGCCGATGATGGATGGCATCACGGCAGTTCGGCACATCATGCAGCGCTGCCCGACCCCGGTATTGATGTTTTCCTCGCTAACCCATGAAGGCGCCCGGGTCACCCTGGATGCGCTGGATGCCGGCGCGGTGGACTTCCTGCCGAAGAATTTCGAAGACATCTCGCGCAACCCCGAGAAGGTCAAGCAACTGCTGTGCGAGAAAGTCCACAGCATTTCCCGCAGTAACCGTCGCAGCCTGTTCAGCGCGCCTTCGTCTTCGCCTGCCCCGACACCGGCTCCCGCTGCGGCCCCGAGCACCTCGTTCGGGCGTCCTGCGCCAGCACCGGTGGCCCGTCCCGTCGCAGCGGCGCCTGTGCGTACGGCTGCGGGTCATTCGCCTGCGCCCAAGCGCAAAGCCTACAAACTGGTGGCTATCGGTACGTCCACCGGTGGCCCGGTTGCCCTGCAACGCGTGTTGACCCAACTGCCGGCCAACTTCCCGGCGCCCATCGTGCTGATTCAGCACATGCCCGCGGCGTTCACCAAGGCCTTCGCCGAACGCCTGGACAAGCTGTGCCGCATCAGCGTCAAGGAAGCCGAGGATGGCGACATCCTGCGTCCCGGCCTGGCGCTGCTGGCACCGGGTGGCAAGCAAATGATGGTGGATGGCCGGGGCGCGATCAAAATCCTGCCGGGCGACGAGCGCCTGAACTACAAACCGTGCGTGGATATCACCTTCGGTTCGGCGGCCAAGTCCTACGGTGACAAAGTTCTGGCGGTGGTGCTCACTGGCATGGGCGCCGACGGCCGTGAAGGCGCGCGCCTGCTCAAGCAGGGCGGCAGCGCCATCTGGGCCCAGGACGAAGCCAGTTGCGTGATCTATGGCATGCCCATGGCCATCGTCAAGGCTGACCTGGCCGACGCCGTCTACAGCCTGGATGACATCGGCAAGCATCTGGTGGAGGCCTGCCTCTGATGGATGTCTTGAGCCTGATCGGCATCATCATGGCGTTTGTCGCGATCATCGGCGGCAACTACCTCGAAGGCGGCCACCTCGGCGCCCTGGCTAACGGCCCGGCAGCGTTGATCGTGATCGGCGGCACCGTGGGCGCCGCGATGTTGCAGTCGCCTTTGAGCTCGTTCAAGCGCGCCATGCAGATTCTGGTCTGGATCATTTTCCCGCCGCGTGTCGACTTGGCTGGCGGCATCGACCGCGTGGTCAACTGGAGCCTAACGGCGCGCAAGGAAGGCCTGCTGGGCCTCGAAGGCGTGGCCGATGCCGAGCCCGACAGCTACGCGCGCAAAGGCCTGCAACTGCTGGTGGACGGCGCCGAGCCGGAAGCGATCCGCAGCATCCTGGAGGTGGATTTCTACACCCAGGAAAGCCGCGACATCAACGCCGCCAAAGTCTTTGAAAGCATGGGCGGCTATGCGCCGACCATCGGCATCATCGGTGCGGTGATGGGCCTGATCCATGTGATGGGCAATTTGGCCGACCCTTCGCAGCTGGGCAGCGGGATTGCCGTGGCATTTGTCGCCACCATCTACGGCGTGGCCAGCGCCAACCTGGTGTTGTTGCCGGTGGCCAGCAAGCTCAAGGCCATTGCGCAGCGCCAATCGCGTTATCGCGAGATGTTGCTCGAAGGCATCCTGTCGATTGCCGAGGGCGAGAACCCGCGCTCCATCGAATTGAAGCTCCAGGGCTTCATGGATTGATGCGTATGACCATCCTTGTAGGAGCGAGCTTGCTCGCGAAAATCGTCAACGATAACGCGGGTATTCTGGATGATCGCGGTGTCTGTGGGTTTTTCGCGAGCAAGCTCGCTCCTACAGGGGTTGTGTATTGTGGGGGGGATTGCCTGTGAGCCGTCGTCGTCGCGAGCCTGAAGAACACGTCAACCACGAGCGGTGGCTGGTGTCCTATGCGGACTTCATCACCCTGCTGTTCGCATTTTTTGTGGTGATGTACTCCATCTCGTCGATCAACGAAGGCAAGTACAAAGTCATCTCCCAAGCGCTGATCGGCGTGTTCAACGATGCCGACCGCGCCCTCAAGCCGATCCCCATTGGCGAAGAGCGGCCCAAGACCGTGACCCCGGCCAAGCCGCTGGTCAACGACAGCGATGAAACCGCCGCGGGCGTGGGTGGCACCAGCGACCCGCTGAAAAGCATTGCCGATGACATCAGTGCCGCGTTTGGCGACTTGATCAGCTCCAACCAGATGACCGTGCGCGGCAATGAGTTGTGGGTAGAGATCGAGCTTAATTCCAGCCTGTTGTTTGCCAGTGCGGACGCACTGCCCAGCGACCAGGCGTTCACCATCATCGACAAGGTCGCGGCGATTCTCAAACCGTTCGAGAACCCGATCCACGTCGAAGGCTTTACCGACAATTTTCCGATCAGCACCGCGCAATACCCAACAAACTGGGAGCTGTCGTCGGCGCGCGCGTCGAGCATCGTGCGCATGCTGGCGATGCAGGGCGTGAACCCTGGGCGCCTGGCGTCGGTGGGCTACGGCGAATTCCAGCCGGTGGCCAATAACGCCACGGTTGAAGGCCGGGCGAAGAACCGTCGGGTGGTGTTGGTGGTGTCGCGCAACCTGGATGTGCGCCGCAGCCTGACCGGTACCGGCACCGCCAATGCAACACCGGACGCGGCCTTGAAGCGCGCTGGCACACAAACTGCTACGCCCCCTGTAAAGCCGCCGGTTCGTCAGAGCGCCGTCAATACTCCGTCACCGGCTCAATAACCTATGCAATGTCTCGGTCGCGCCTGTGCCCACCGGGAGGAATCAACCGAATGAGAGTCTGGGCAGTTGCCAATCAAAAAGGTGGGGTCGGCAAGACCACCACCTCCATCGCCTTAGCCGGATTGCTGGCCGAGGCGGGCAAGCGTGTGGTCGTAGTGGACCTGGACCCCCACGGCTCCATGACCAGCTATTTCGGCTACGACCCGGATGCGCTGGAACACAGCAACTACGACCTGTTCCTGCACAAGGGCAGCGTCCCGGCGGAGTTGCCCAAGCAACTGCTGCTGCCCACCAGCAATGAAAGCATTTCGCTGCTGCCGTCCAGCACCGCCCTGGCCACCCTTGAGCGCCAGTCGCCGGGGCAGAGCGGCCTGGGGCTGGTGATCGCCAAGACCCTGGCGCAACTGTGGCAGGACTTCGACTACGCCATCATCGACAGCCCGCCGTTGCTCGGTGTACTGATGGTCAACGCCTTGGCGGCCAGCCAACAGTTGGTGATTCCGGTGCAGACCGAGCACCTGGCCGTCAAAGGCTTGGAGCGTATGGTCAGCACCCTGGCAATGATCAACCGCTCGCGTAAGCAAGCGCTGCCGTTCAGCATCGTGCCGACCTTGTTCGACCGCCGTACCCAGGCCTCCCTCGGTACCTTGCGGGTATTGCGCGATGCGTACCCGGAGACGATCTGGAACGGCTACATCCCTGTGGACACGCGCCTGCGTGACGCCAGCCGCGCCGGTCTCACACCGTCGCAGTTCGACACGAAAAGCCGGGGCGTGCTGGCCTACCGCGCCTTGCTCAAACACCTGCTGGCCCAGCAGCTTGTGGCGCAGGTGGCGTGATGAACCGGCCTATTGATTTCAAGACCCGGCCGCAACTGGCACTCGAATCCTATTTGGATGCCTTGCTGCAGGATGCGACCGCTGAAGAACTGCCTGAGCCGATCCTGGTGCTTGAGCCCGCCAGCACCCTGGATGAATTTCAGTTGGCCGTGCTCGAGGAGCAGGCCCGCGATGCGAACGTCGTGCCGATTATTGCCCCGGTTGCAGCACCCGTCGTGGTGCCCATCCTGCCCGTGCCCGTGCCCGTGCCTGTTGTCGTGGCGCCGGTGGTGGTCGAGCCGGTGGTGGAAGTCCACCTGCCGCCGAGCATCACCCCGCCACCGGTGACCGGCGACGGTCGCCCGGCCTGGGCCGCCGAGCCGTTCGAATGCCTGCTGTTTGACGTCGCCGGGTTGACCCTGGCGGTGCCGCTGGTGTGCCTGGGTTCGATCTATTCCCTGCAAGGCCAGGAGCTGACGCCACTGTTTGGGCAACCGGAGTGGTTCCTCGGCATCTTGCCCAGCCAGGCGGGCAACCTCAAAGTCCTCGATACCGCGCGCTGGGTAATGCCCGACCGCTATCGCGACGACTTCCGCGAGGGTTTGCAGTACGTGATCTCGGTACAGGGCTATGAGTGGGGGCTGGCGGTGCACCAAGTCAGCCGCTCGCTGCGCCTGGACCCGAACGAAATCAAATGGCGCAGCCAGCGGGGCCAGCGGCCTTGGCTGGCAGGCACCGTGATCGAACACATGTGCGCGTTGCTCGACGTTTCCGAACTGGCCGAGTTGATCGCCAGCGGTGCCGTCAAGGCGATGCCTGTTAACAAACGCAGTTGATTGAACACAATAAGGGCCGCGCGGTTGTGCGGCCAACACAGCACACACGCCGTACTCAACGGCATTTGAAGGGGTCAGGGGTATGAACAAGTCAGCGTCCGCACAAGGTTTGGATGATCCGATCCTGCAATGGGTGACCTTCAAACTGGACAACGAGTCCTACGGCATCAACGTGATGCGCGTACAGGAAGTACTGCGCTACACCGAGATCGCCCCGGTGCCGGGTGCGCCAAGCTACGTGCTGGGTATCATCAACCTGCGCGGCAACGTGGTGACGGTGATCGACACCCGCCAGCGTTTTGGCTTGGTGCCGACCGAAGTCAACGACAACACCCGTATCGTCATCATCGAAGCCGACAAGCAAGTGGTCGGGATCATGGTCGACAGCGTGGCTGAAGTGGTTTACCTGCGCCAATCGGAAGTGGAAACCGCGCCGAACGTGGGCAACGAAGAGTCTGCCAAGTTCATCCAGGGCGTGTGCAACAAGAACGGCGAACTGCTGATTCTGGTTGAGCTGGACAAGATGATGAGCGAAGAAGAGTGGTCGGATCTGGAGAACATCTGATTGTTTCTTGAAGCAGTGGTAATTGTCCTGGCGCTGTTGTGGGCCGGGACGCTCGCCTTTGCGCTGCGCTATGTGCGCCAGCAACGAGAGTTGGCCCTGCAACAGGCCGAGCGTGACGCTGTGCGTGATCGGCGTCTGCTGGAGCTGGTCAAGCGTGTTGATCACTTCCAGCAGAGTGCGGTGAAGGTCGGGGACGAGGTGCATGAACTGCGCGCGATCCTCGGGCCGTTGCCGGACAAGCTGGCGCAGATTGAGCAGCGCGACCCGGCCAGCCTGTCGTTTGCCCAGGCGGCGAAGTTGGTGGGGATGGGGGCTACGGTGGATGAGCTGACCCAGTCCTGCGGCCTGACCCAGGCTGAGGCGCAGTTGATGAGCAAGTTGCACAAGAGCTGACTCTGGTTGTACCCCCCCGGATCAAAAAATGTGGGAGGGGGCTTGCCCCCGATTGCGGTGTTTCAGTACCAGGTATGCTGACTGACACACTGCAATCGGGGGCAAGCCCCCTCCCACATTTGTTTGTGCGTTGTCCTTGGAATTATTTTCCAGCCTAACGACCTTTTACCTATCACCGACGGTCAACATCCATCAGGAACCCTTTCATCCCCGGAGAAAACCCCATGACCACCCCCAAGGCACTGTTGATCCTCCACGGCAAGCAAGCCCTCAACGAGGACGTGCGCGCAGCCGTGCAGGCTCGGCGTGAACAGGGTACGGAGCTGGCGGTACGGGTGACCTGGGAGGGCGGCGATGCCCAGCGCCTGGTCAACGAAGCGCTGGCTGACGGCTACACCCACATCATCGCCGGCGGCGGCGACGGCACCTTGCGTGACGTGGCCGAGGCCATGGCTCAAGCCAAGACGGACGCCAGCCTGGTGCTCATGCCACTGGGCACCGCCAACGACTTCGCCAAGGCCGCCGGCGTGCCGCTGGAGCCCGCACAGGCCCTGGCGTTGCTGGATGTAGCGCCCAAGGCGATCGACCTCGGCCAGGTCGGTGGGCAAGTGTTCTTGAATATGGCCACCGGTGGGTTTGGCAGCCAGGTCACCGCCAACACCTCCGAAGACCTGAAGAAGGTCCTCGGCGGTGCCGCGTACCTGTTCACCGGCCTGACCCGCTTCAGTGAATTGAAAGCCGCCTATGGCGAACTGGAAGGCCCGGATTTCCATTGGAAGGGCGAGCTGCTCGCTCTGGGTATTGGCAACGGTCGCCAGGCTGGCGGCGGGCATGTGCTGTGCCCAGGTGCCATGGCAGACGATGGTTTGTTGGATATCAGCATTCTGCCGGCGCCTCAGGAAGTCGTGGGCACCTTGCGCACCCTGATGACCGATGGCGGCATGGATAATCTGTTCGTGCGTGCACGCCTGCCGTGGGTGCAGATCAAGGTGGCCGAAGGCTTGTATCTCAACCTCGACGGTGAACCGCTCAAAGGCGACGACCTGCGCTTCGCCGCTTTACCCAAGGCCCTGCGGGTGCATCTGCCGGTGGGTTCGCCGTTAGTCGTCCAGGCTGATGATTTGCTCGCGCACCGCGAATAACACCAGGCCCGCCACATCGAAAATCTGCAGGCGCTTCATGATTTGCGAGCGGTGGGCTTCGACGGTCTTGATGCTCAGGCCCAGGCCATGGGCGATTTCCCGGGTGGATTTGCCGCGCACGATCAGGCGCAGGATTTCCAACTGGCGTGCCGTCAGGTTGTGACTGCCGCCCGCTAACGGGGTCGGCGCCTGGTTGCGCACCAGCGCCTGGTTGATCACCGTGTGAGCGATGGCCGGGCTCAGGTAGCGCTCGTTGTTACGCAGGGCCAGCAACGCGTGCTCCAGTTCGTTGGCGGTGGTGTCCTTGAGCAGGTAGCCGTGGGCACCCGTCTCCAGCGCGCGCATGATCAGCTCCGGGTCGGTGTGCATCGACAGGATCAGCACACGGCTCTTGGGGTAGGCGCGCTTGAGCTGCTGCAGCGCGTCCAGCCCGCCGGTGTGTTTCATCGACAGGTCCAGCAGCACGATATCGGGCTGCAGATCATTGAACTGTTCCAGCAATTGCGCGCCGTCGCTGGCTTCGCCGACCACGGTGTAGCCGGGAATGTCCTGGACCAGCGCACGCACGCCGGCCCGGATCAGTGCATGGTCATCCACCAGAAGGAGTGTGCAGGTCACTCGAGAACCTTAGGCCCACGGGCCCGTTCGAGGGCGCGCGGCGCCCAGGGAAAAAGTGCCTCGATGCACGTGCCTTGGCCAGGTTGGCTGTTGACCGCTAATGAACCGCCAAGCTGATCGATTCGCTCGGACATGCCGGCCATGCCGCGCTGGCCTTCGTCGCCAGGCTTGAGGGCGGGTGAAAAACCCTGGCCATCATCGCGGATCATCAGCGACAAGCCCTCAGGCAGACGTTGCAGGCGCACCATCAAGTTATTGGCCTGGGCATGCCTGAGCATGTTGGTCACCGCTTCCTGGGTGATGCGAAAGGCAGCGACGGCCATTTCTTCAGGGATGCCGGTGAGCCGCTGCTGGCATTCCAGGCTCCAGTGAACAGAGGTGTTTTCCAGGGTCTTGAGCAGGTGCGCGCGTAGGCTGGCTTCCAGACCCAGGCTGGCAAGCTGTCGAGGATTCAGGATGGCGGACACGTCGCGCACCTTGGCCAGGGTCTCATCGAGGGTGCTGCACAGCACGGTGCTTTGTTCCTGCAGTTCTGGCGGCAGGCGGCGCTTGAGCCATTCACTTTGCAGCTTGGCGGCGGTCAGCAATTGGCCGATGTCGTCATGTAGCTCGCGGCTCAGACGGTGGCGTTCATTTTCTTGCACTTGCAGCAGGCGGTCGGCCAGTTCCTGGGGTTGGAACCTGATGGCTTTGCGCGAGCGCCACTGTTGCACGCCGACCACCACCAGCGTGGCCAGATTGAGCAGCACCAGCAACGGTAGCGCTGCGCTAAAACTGTAGGCCCACAGGCTCAGCAGTAGCGAGCCAAGGCACAGCGCGAGGATCAGGCGGCGGGCATTGCTGCGGGACGCGGACCATGCGAGGAGTGTCTTGAGATTGGCGTACATAGCGGACGGGGCCAATGAAGATTCGCTGCTGGAAGAGTGGTCATGTCGGCTGACAGCACTCTGTTTGAAATACGTTATGGAATCATGTTTCTGCATGGCGAAGTTGGGTCACTTCGGGCGGTGCAATAGTACCACCACTATTACCGTTGGTCGCCTGGTGCCTTACCTAGGTGGGTTTTATTAAACGCACAAATACTCCAGGCGGTAATCCCAGAGTTCGTCAAAGGAGAGTTGTATTATCGTGCTGTATTTGTAACGTTAATTGCGCTACTGGCTAATTGATGTCGTGCCAGTTTAATTAACGCTGTCGTTTTCAGATAAGCCCTCTTATGAATGCGACCTTGTCAGCATTCAAGAAGAAGCATGATGCGTTCGTTGCTGCGGTTTGAAACTGAAATCTTTCTGCGGGATTTGCAGTGTGACTGTCGCAATCAGTGAGACCTGTTCGCTGTCATCCATGCTCAGTTCGCCGGTGCGCGTATCGATCAGCTCCAATTGCCAGGCCAGTAATGACAGGCAGGCGTGCAGGGCATCCAGGGCTTGGTCATGCAGTTGCAGAGGGCTGGCGGCGTTGGTGATCAGGTATTGGATATGTCCCGAAAATTCGCTGATCGCTTGCAAGGTTAGGTTATCGGCTTTTTCAGCCAACTTGGTCAGGCTGGCTTTCAGGCAGTCGATGGCATCGCTGTCATTGCGGATCAAGTGCAAGTGGTTCAAACACTCTTCCGTCTTGGTCAGCAGCATTTGCGCCTCGAGCAAAAACTCAGGGAGGGTGGATTGCCATTCATTTGCGCTGTTCATCATGCAAGTCTCCACAACATAAGGTCGGGTGATGAGATGCCGCACCGGGTGAATGGCTTAAAACTAGCGCTGAAATATGACTGGAATCTGTAGGTTGCTTCTGAGATTTCAGTAGGACGTTTATTAGAATGAAGGCGACGGCGTTGCGCAGCCCAGGTGAATAGGGTCAGTTGCACACCTTCAGTTGCCAGGACATCTACGTCTAAAAGACCCGTGGGCCGGGGGCTTGGGATGGCAAACAAAAGCCTGACTCCATTCATGCAATGAGAATGGCGTCACATTAATGGCTATTAGATATTGCGAATATCAGGTTGGGCCCGATTGCGCATAGGGGAATCCCTTATATGACGGAACCTTGCGTCGCTTTGAATGTCGCGCAACGTGGCTGCAGTGCCCTATGGAGAGGCCTGCGCAGTAGAGCATGATGTCAGTGTGACATCAATGAATTTACGTGGCATTTTATCGGGGTCAAGATTTGGCGCTCACCGCCGATAAACAGCCGTAGGAGCGAGCTTGCTCGCGAAAAATTCAAAAACGCCACGTTGAACCAGAACGCACACGTTTTCGTAAGCGGCACAACCCCTTAGCGCATCAGGAGCTTTTAATGGCCGGCATTCTCGACACGGTAGATCAACGCACGCAATTGGTGGGTGAGAATCGCCTGGAGATCCTCATGTTTCGCCTGGCCGGGCGGCAGCTGTTCGCGATCAACGTGTTCAAGGTGCAGGAAGTGCTCCAACTGCCCAAGTTGACCCTGATGCCGCAGCGCCATCCGTTCGTCTGTGGCGTGGTCAACCTGCGTGGCCAGACGTTGCCGGTGATTGACCTGTCCCAGGCCATCGGTATGCGCCCACTGGTGCCGGGCCCCAACAGCACCATTATCGTCACCGAGTACAACCGCTCGGTGCAGGCGTTCCTGGTGGGCGGTGTCGACCGCATCGTCAATATGAACTGGGAAGCCATCCTGCCGCCACCGACCAGCGCCGGTCGCCAGCATTACCTCACCGCCATCAGCAAGGTCGACGACCAGTTGGTGGAAATCATCGACGTGGAAAAAGTCCTGGCTGAAATCGTGCCGTACAACGCCAAGGTCTCCCGCGAGAAGCTCGAAGACCCGGTGCTGGAACGTGCCCGTGGTCGCGAAGTGCTGCTGGTGGACGATTCCAATGTTGCCCTTTCACAACTGCGCGGCACCCTCGGCCAGCTTGGGCTGAAGATGCATATCGCCAGCGACGGCCTCAAGGCCCTGAACATGCTCAAGGCATGGGCCGACAGCGGCGTGGTGATGACCGACAAGCTGCTGATGGTCTTCACCGACGCCGAAATGCCAGAGATGGACGGCTACCGCCTCACCACCGAGATCCGTAATGACCCGCGTCTGCGTGGGCTGTACGTGGTGCTGCACACCTCGCTATCGGGCAGCTTCAACGACTCGATGGTCAAGAAGGTCGGCTGCGACAATTTCCTCTCCAAGTTCCAGCCGGACAAGTTGGTGGACGTGGTGCGCGAACGCTTGATGCTGGACGAAGTGCCCGCTTGACCTTAGGGTTGCATCTTTGACCCTCAGGAATGCAGGCCCATGCTTCGTCTCAGCGCGTTGTACCGTTACCCCTTGAAGTCCGGCAAGGCCGAGGTCTTGCAGCAGATCGGCCTGGATAAACTGGGGCTTTGCGGCGACCGACGCTGGATGCTGGTGGATGAGGCCAGCGAGCGCTTTCTGACCCAGCGCGCAGTGGCAAAGATGAGCCAGCTGTCGGCGTTGTGGAACGGCAGTGGGGGGCTGACCCTCAGCTCTCCAGGCGTAGCGCCGTTGGACGTGGCACTGCCGCGTAACGACGCCGAACTGCGCGGCGTAACCATCTGGCGCGACACCCTGCGCGTACCAGACGCCGGCGACGCGGCCGCCGCCTGGGTCAGCGACTTCATTGGCAAACCGACGCGCCTGGTGCACGTGCCGGTCGAGCGTGCGCGCAGCACCGAGGCGGGCTTTGGCAAGGACGACGACAAGGTCGGCTTTGCCGATGGGTTCCCACTGCTGCTGATCGGCCAGGCCTCTCTGGATGACCTGTCCCAGCGCATCGGACGGCCCATGGAAATGCTGCGTTTTCGCCCCAACCTGGTGATCGAAGGCAGTGACGCGTTTGCCGAAGACAACTGGAAACGCGTGCGCATCGGCGAGGTGGAGTTTCGTGTGGTCAAGTCCTGCTCACGCTGCATCCTCACCACAATCGACCCGGCCAGCGGTGAGCGCAGTGCCGACCGCGAACCCTTGGCGACGCTCAAGACCTACCGCGAACAGGACGGCGATGTGATGTTCGGCCAGAACCTGGTCAACGATGGCATCGGCCAGTTGGCCGTAGGGATGCCGGTTACGATCCTGGAATGAAAAATGCCCGTCTCCTGCGAGACGGGCATTTTTTTTCAAGCGGTTAAATCTTAACCGCGGTATTCGCACAGGTAAGCGGTGTCTACCGCGACCTTCAACTGGAACTTGCTGTTGGCCGGCACATTGAACTGGCTGCCAGCGGCGAAGGTTTCCCAGTCGGCGGCGTCTGGCAGCTTGACGGCCAGGGCGCCGGAGACCACGTGCATGATTTCACGCTGGGCCGTGCCGAATTCGTATTCACCCGGGGCCATCACGCCGATGGTCGCCGGACCTTCTGCGGTGCCGAAAGCGATCGACTTGACGGTGCCGTCGAAGTACTCGTTGACTTTAAACATGGGTGAATCCTCGGAAAAGGGCTGACGCTTTACTGTAGGAGCGAGCTTGCTCGCGAAAAACCCAAGAGCGCCACTGGGTGCCAGGTTTCGCGCGTTATCGTTAACGACCTTCGCGAGCAAGCTCGCTCCTACAGTGGAGCCGCTAGAAAATGGGCACTCAGTATGCCCAAGGGCAGGGGAGCTGCCTAGACCGGCAAAATCAGCGGCAGCAGGCGCGCGGTATTACGCGCGTCCTCCAGGGCCCGATGTTGCTGGCCATGGAACTGCATCCCCGCCAATTGCAGCGCGCCGTTGAGCCCCAGGGGCTTGTCCAGGCGTCGCGCCTTGGCGAAGCGTTGCTTGAGGTTGACGTGGGGTGTGGCGGCCAACGCACTGGCCAGGCCATGGCGCTGCCACTCCAGTTCCAGTTGCCTGCGATCGTAATCGCCCCAACTGGCCCACCCCTCCAGGCGCGGTTGATGCTGGCCCAGCCAGCGTTCAAACAGCGGCCACACTTCAGTGATCGGCGCAGCGCCGTCGATATTGGCCTGGGTGATATGGGTCAGTTGGCGGCAGAACGGCGTGAGCAAAGGCCGACGCAGCGGCCGTACAAAACGCTGAAAGTGATCCAGTTCGCGGCCCTGGCGGTTCACCAGGCTGGCGCCGATCTCGATGACTTCCATCTCTGTCACGGGCCAGCCGCCTTCATCCGTTGTGGCTTCAAGGTCAATAATCAGCCAATGAGGCATCGCGCAGGTTCCCGTACTCGTCCTTTCCTGATGGGGATAGAGCGTAGCCCGGCCCTGTAGTTCCGCCTAGGGGGGAATTGCATTTACAACAGAGTACTGGCGCCGGTTGCACACCTGTTTTACCCAAGCGCTTGCTTGGGTGGCGGCCACGGCCTAAATTGCGGGCCAGGACGTTCTTTGATAGTGAAGGTGAGGAGAGCAGCATGGATGAGCAAAAAGCCCTGCGGGTGATGCGCACCATGGTCGACGGCGGCCAATTGACCGACCCCGACAGCGCCCGGGGCAAGCTGCTGCAAACCGCGGCGCACCTGTTTCGCAACAAAGGGTTTGAACGCACCACGGTGCGCGACCTGGCCAGCGCCGTGGGTATTCAATCAGGCAGTATCTTTCATCACTTCAAGAGCAAGGACGAGATTCTGCGGGCGGTGATGGAAGAAACCATCCACTACAACACCGCGATGATGCGGGCCTCCCTTGAAGAAGCGACCAACGTGCGCGAGCGGGTGCTGGCGCTGATCCGCTGCGAATTGCAGTCGATCATGGGCGGCAGTGGCGAGGCCATGGCGGTGCTGGTGTACGAGTGGCGTTCGCTGTCGGACGACGGCCAGGCCCAGGTGCTGGCACTGCGCGATGTGTACGAGCAGATCTGGCTGCAGGTGCTGGCGGAGGCCAAGGCGGCCGGCTATATCAAGGGCGACGTGTTCATTGCGCGACGCTTCCTGACTGGGGCCCTGTCCTGGACTACCACGTGGTTTCGCGCCGAGGGCAGCCTGACACTTGAACAATTGGCCGAAGAAGCCTTGCTGATGGTTCTGAAGGCCGATTAAGGCGCAAGTTATTAATTCGACGGTGGAAAGTTGTCTATGCGGACGAAAACGCCTAGCTTATCGCCATCAGAGTATTGAACGGTGTGTGCCTCGATGTTTTCGCCATGGCGGCTGGCTGCAGGAGTTACTTTATGGGCACTGGGCACCGCGTGGTGGGTACCGGCAACCGCTGCGCAATTAGTGCGCATCGGCGCGGCGCATTTCCCGCCCTACACGGTTCGCCCTGAGCAAGGGGCCGACACCGGGCTGTTGCCGCAACTAGTCGAGGCTCTGAATGTCTCGCAAACAGACTATCAATTTGTGCTGGTGCCCACCTCGATCCCCCGGCGCTTTCGCGATTTCGAGCAGGGCCGGATCGACATGGCGATTTTCGAAAATCCCGACTGGGGCTGGCAGGAAATCCCCCACACCAGTGTCGATATGGGCTTGGAAGACGCCGAAATCTTCGTCGCCCTGCGTGAGACGGGTCGTAGCCAGGACTATTTCTCCGAGCTCACTGGCAAGCGCCTCGCCGTTTTCAGCGGCTATCACTATGCCTTTGCCAACTTCAACCCTGACCCTAGAAACATGGCCGAGCATTTCAACGCCACGTTGACCTATTCCCATGACAGCAACCTGCTGATGGTCGCCCGCGGGCGTGCGGATATCGCCCTGGTGACCCGCTCGTACCTCAGTGACTTCATGGTGCGTAATGCCGAGATGTCCGGGCAGTTCCTGGTGTCGGAACGCATCGACCAGATCTATCATCACTACGCGCTGCTGCGACCCAAGGCGCCAATCACCGGCGTGGCATTTGCCGGGTTGCTCAAGCGCCTGCGGGAAAACGGCGAGATGCTGAAGATCTTCGAACCCTATCGCATTGATGTGATGCCTACGCCCTGACAGGCTAAATTTTCACGCTCGGCTCACGTCACTTCTTCATCTGTCGACGATTATCGTGAGCCCCTCCCATGTCTACTCTGAACGATCTTTCGGTCCTGCCGCTGCCGGCCGGGCCTGCCTTGAATGCCGATGAAACTGACAACCACCTGAGCCTGACCCTGGAAGGTCAGCCGCTGGTACGTCTGCGTCTTGAGCGCAGCGAGGAACTGCACGTGCACTTGCAGGACGCCAGCCACGTCGCTGCGGCCCGCGCCTTATGGGCGGCCAGTTACTGGTTATTCGTCAAGGAACCGGCTCGCCAGCGTCTGGTCTGGCACCTTGAGCATGTCGCCGAAGATGCGTTGCGCAGCGGCCTACTGGTCGCGAGCGAAATAGCCGGGCAATTTCATTGCGAGCGCACGCAGTTTTGGCAACTGCCCGAGCCATGGCTCGGTCAATCCCCCAGTGGCAGTTACCCGCAACACATGATCATCAGCGACGGCAAGCGTCACCCCGCGCGCGCGCCCAAGCCGCGTGGCGAGGTTTACCGACGTTTCGATGCGCGTCTGGGGGCGTGGATTTCACTGCGCACCGTCGAGATCGATGTCGACCTGGCGCGCTTCAATCGCTGGCAGAACAGCCCCCGCGTGGCGAGTTTCTGGCAGGAAAGCGGCAGCCTCGAACAGCACCGCGAATACCTCGACAAATTGGAAGCCGACCCCCACACCCTGACGCTCATCGGTTGCTTCGATGACGAACCCTTCGCGTATTTCGAGGCCTACTGGGCCAAGGAAGACCGCATCGCACCGTTCTACGACGCCGCCGACTACGACCGTGGCGTTCACATGCTGGTGGGGGAAGAACATCACCGTGGCCCGCACAAGGTAGCGAGCTGGCTATCGGCGCTGGTGCATTACCTGTTCCTGGATGACCCGCGCACCCAGCGCGTGGTGGCTGAACCACGTGCCGATAACGCGAAGATGATCGGGCATATGCAGAATCAGTGCTTCCATTGCGAGAAGGAATTCGATTTCCCCCATAAGCGTGCGGCGCTGATGATTTTAGGGCGTGAGCGGTTTTTTGATCGGTGTGGCTTGGTCTAAATCTGTAGTGAGCGGGCAAGCCCGCTCACTACAGGGGTAATGGGTTTTCACACCCGCCGCGCAAACGTATCGCTGTGATTGCCCGACACCTTGCGGCAATGCACCAGCGCATCGCGAATCATAAAGTTCACCAGCGTCGGGGATACCCCCAATTCCTTGGCAATGTCCTTTTGCGGTACGCCGTGCAGGCGGTACATCTCAAATGCATAACGGGTGCGCTGTGGCAGCTCGGTCAGGGCGTCAGCGATGTTTTCCAGGGTGTTGAAGTTGATATGGGAGGTTTCCGGTGAAGCGCCGTGGATGACCACATTTAAGCCTTCCTCTTCCGTACCCGAATATTTGAGCTCCAGCGCCTGCTTGCGGTAGTGGTCGATCGCCAGGTTGCGCACGATCTGGAACAGGTAGCTGAGCTGGGCCTTGAACGACGAAGTGATCGTCGGTGCCGACTGCAGTCGGAAATAGGCATCTTGCACCACGTCTTCGGCGCGGGAGCGGCAGCCAGTGATACGTGCTGCGATCTTCACCAAAATCAGTCGATTGTCGACGAATGCCTGAAGAAGGGGTGAGTCGCACCTGCCTGTGGATACTGTTTCCGTCATGGAATTCACCTGGTTGCAAAAGAGGTTAGGGGAGGGCGTCCTTGCTGAGGCCTCCTACACATCGGGCAACAAATTAGGCTGAATGATAATGATTGTCAAATGAGAAGGCGAACTAATCTTATGCCTTCTTGGAAGGTGTGAACCAGGTCTCGCTCATCTCTTGCGACTAATTATTTGCCGGTGCCGTCCGTTCTCATGGGGACAGGCTCGTTAGTAAAACGGCCAAGGATCAGCACCCGCAGGAGGGCGAGATGGGTTTCTATCGTGCAGATGGCGCGTTTCAGTTTGGAGTCTTCAAGCGATGAGCGCACCGACTCGACTGCGCCTGTTTTGCCTGCCTTATTCCGGCGCCAGTGCCATGGTGTATGCGCGCTGGCGCCGAGCCTTGCCTGAGTGGTTGCAGGTACATCCGTTGGAATTGCCGGGGCGCGGCATGCGCATGGATGAGCCGTTGCAGCGCGACATCGAAGCCTTGGCAGCCCAATTGGCCGAAGAAATCAGTCGCGACCTTGACGGCCCCTATGCCTTGTTCGGGCATAGCCTTGGCGGCTTGCTGGCGTTTGAGCTGGCGCATGCCTTGAAAGTACGCAACTTACCCGCACCCCTGGCGCTGTTTGCCTCTGGCACCGCTGGCCCAGCGTGTCGCGATGTCAGTGAGTACGCCATCGAAAAGACCGATGAACAACTGATCGCCCGTCTGCGTGAACTGCAGGGCACCGCCGAAGAAGCGCTGGCCAACCCCGAATTGATGGCGTTGATGCTACCGATCCTGCGCGCCGATTTCCTGTTGTGCGGCAGCTTCACCTACGGCGAGCGCGAGCCACTGGGCATGCCGATCCATGTTTTCGGTGGCAAGCAAGACAGTGTGCGCGCCGACCAGTTGCTCGACTGGCAAGCCGACGCTGCCAGCGGGTTCTCCCTGGATATGTTCGACGGTCACCACTTCTTTCTCGTGCAGCACGAAGACGCTGTGCTGCGCTGCATACGCCGTTACGCCGACGAACACCTGGCCCGCTGGCGCAATGGTGTGGCTCGGCAACTGATCGCCGGCTGAATGCTCCCCGACTTCCCGATTTTCCCGTAAGCCGATTTCAGGCAGGAACCCCATGATGGACGCCTTCGAACTTCCCCGCACACTGGTCCAGTCCCTTCAACGCCGTGCTGCCCAGACCCCGGATCAGGTAGCCCTGCGCTTCCTGGCTGAGTCCGCCGAGCAGAACGTTGTGCTCAGCTATCGCGATTTGGACAGCCGCGCCCGCACCATCGCCGCCGCCTTGCGAGCCAACGCAGACCTGGGCGACCGTGCGGTGTTGTTGTTCCCCAGCGGGCCGGACTACGTCGCGGCGTTCTTTGGTTGCCTGTACGCCGGGGTGATCGCCGTGCCGGCCTATCCGCCGGAGTCCACCCGCCGTCATCATCAGGAGCGTTTGCTGTCGATCATCGCCGACGCCGAGCCGCGCCTGCTGTTGACCATTGCCAGCCTCGCCGACGGCTTGGCCCAGATCGAAAACGCGCCGCCAGTGTTGAGCGTCGACAGCTTGGAAAGTGCCGGCCATTGGGTCGCCCCTGACCTGCACCCCGACGACATCGCCTTTTTGCAATACACCTCCGGCTCCACGGCACTGCCCAAAGGCGTGCAAGTCAGCCACGGTAACCTGGTGGCCAATGAAGTGCTGATCCGCCGTGGCTTTGGTATCGACCTCAACCTCGATGACGTGATCGTCAGTTGGCTGCCGCTCTACCATGACATGGGCCTGATCGGCGGCCTGTTGCAACCGATCTTCAGCGGTGTGCCGTGCGTGCTGATGTCGCCGGCGTACTTCCTCGGCCGTCCCTTGCGTTGGCTCGAAGCGATCAGCGCATACGGCGGCACCATCAGCGGCGGCCCGGATTTCGCCTACCGCCTGTGCAGCGAGCGGGTCAGTGAATCGGCCCTGGAACGGCTGGACTTGAGCAAATGGCGCGTGGCCTATTCCGGCTCCGAGCCGATTCGCCTCGACACCCTGGAACGCTTTGCCGAGAAGTTCGTGGCCTGCGGGTTTACCCCGGACAATTTTTTCGCCTCCTACGGCCTGGCCGAAGCGACGCTGTTTGTCGCTGGCGGCACCCGTGGCCACGGCATCCCGTCGATGCGCGTGGATGAGCAGGCGCTAGCCGCCAATCGTGCTGAGCCAGGGCAAGGTGGTGCGATCATGAGTTGCGGCACCAGCCAGCCTGAGCATGCGGTACTGATCGTCGATCCCAACACCCTGGCAGAGCTGCCAGACAACAGCGTCGGCGAACTGTGGGCCACCGGCCCGAGCATCGCCCATGGCTACTGGCGCAACCCCGAAGCCACCGCCAAGACCTTCGTGCAGCATGCCGGTCGTACCTGGTTGCGCACCGGTGACCTGGGCTTTATGCGCGTTGGCGAGGTGTACATCACCGGTCGCTTGAAAGACCTGCTGATCGTGCGTGGCCACAACCTCTACCCCCAGGACATCGAGCAAACCATCGAGCGCGAAGTGGAAGTGGTGCGCAAGGGGCGGGTGGCGGCATTCGCCGTGAATGACCAGGGCCTGGAGGGCATAGGCATCGCCGCCGAGATCAGCCGCAGCGTGCAGAAAATCCTGCCGCCCGAAGCGTTGATCAAGGCGATTCGCCAAGCCGTTGCTGAGGCCTATCAAGAGGCGCCGAGCGTGGTGGTGCTGCTCAACCCAGGGGCGTTGCCCAAGACCTCCAGCGGTAAGGTGCAACGTGCGGCGTGTGGTCTGCGCCATGCCGATGGCAGCCTCGACAGCTACGCACAATTCCCCGATCTGCAACAACAGGGCGGGGATGCCGCGCTGGCGTGCGAGCTGCAAAACCAGATCGCCGCGATCTGGTGCGAGCAACTGCAGGTTTCCGCCGTCGCGGCCGATGACCATTTCTTCCTGCTCGGCGGCAACTCCATCACCGCCACCCAAGTGGTCGCGCGTCTGAGGGAAACGCTCGCACTGGAATTGAACCTGCGCATGCTGTTCGAGGCGCCAACCCTGGAAGGCTTCGCCGCGCAGGTCGCGCAATTGCAACAGGATGGCGGCGTCGCCCAAGGCGCCATCCATGCGTTGTCGCGTCAGGACGAACTGCCCCAATCCCTGGCGCAGAACCGCCTGTGGATCACCTGGCAACTGGCCCCCCACAGCAGCGCCTACACCATCCCCGGTGCCCTGCGCCTGCGGGGCGAGCTGGATGAAGACGCCGTGCGTGCCAGCTTTGAGCAACTGATCCAGCGCCATGAAGCGCTGCGTACGCGTTTCTATGAACGTGATGGCCAAGCGTTCCAGCGCGTCGACGCCAAGGCTGGTTTCGAGCTGCAAGTCATCGACCTCAGCGACCTGCCCGTCGCTGAGCGAGAGGCGCGTGCGCAACAGATCCGCGAGGACGAAGCGCGCACTCAGTTCGACCTGGAAAAAGGCCCGCTGCTGTGGGTGACCCTGGTGCGCCTGGACGATGAAGATCACCAGTTGTTGGTGACCCTGCACCACATCATCGCTGATGGTTGGTCGCTCAATATCCTCATCGACGAATTCTCACGCCTGTACGCTGCGGCATCCCAAGGTCAACACCTGGAACTGCCACCCCTGGCCCTGCAATACGCCGACTACGGCAGTTGGCAGCGCCAATGGCTGGCCGAGGGTGAAGGCCAGCGCCAACTGGCGTACTGGAAAACCCAGTTGGGCGAAGAGCACCCCACCCTCAGCCTGGCCACCGACCACCCACGCTCGGCGCATCACTGCAACAGCGCATCGCGCCATACCGTACGCCTGAGCACCGGCCTGAGTGACGCCATCCGCCAGACCGCCCAGGCTAATGCGTCGACGCCGTTCATGCTGTTGCTGGCGGCCTTCCAAACCTTGCTCTACCGCTACAGCGGCCAGCGCGATATCCGCATTGGCGTGCCCAACGCCAACCGCCCGCGTCAGGAAACCCAGGGCCTGATCGGCTTTTTTATCAACACGCTGGTATTGCGCGCCGAGCTGGACGGGCGCCTGCCGTTCGACGAGCTGTTGGCTGCCACTCGCGAGACTGCAATGGGCGCCCAGGCCCACCAGGACTTGCCCTTCGAGCAACTGCTGGAAGCCTTCCCCCAGGCTCGCGAACAAGGCCTGTTCCAGGTCATGTTCAACCATCAACAACGCGATCTGAGCGCATTACGCCGCCTGCCGGGCATGCTCGCCGATGAGCTGCCATGGCACAGCCGCGAAGCCAAGTTCGACCTGCAACTGCACAGCGAAGAAGACCGCAACGGGCGGTTGAGCCTGTCGTTCGACTACGCCGATGAGCTGTTCGACGCCCGCACCATCGAACGTCTGGCCGAGCATTTCACTCGTCTGCTGCAAGGCGTATGCGAGCAACCCCAGCAAGCCATCGGCGAGCTCCCGCTGATGCAACAAGACGAACAGCAGGCGTGGAGCCAAGCACCGTGCGCGCCCGCCGCGCAATGGCTGCCCGAACTGCTCAACCAACACACTTCGGATGCCACCGCATTGGTCTGGCAGGACGGCAGCCTGACCTTCGCCCAACTGCACACCCAAGCTAATCGCCTGGCCCATTACCTGCGCGACAAAGGCGTCGGCCCTGATGTGTGCGTGGCGATCGCCGCCGAGCGTTCGCCGCAACTGCTGGTCGGCCTGTTGGCAATCATCAAAGCCGGCGGCGCCTACGTGCCGCTCGACCCGGATTACCCCGCCGACCGCCTGGCCTATATGCTCAAGGACAGCGGCGTGCACCTGCTGCTGACCCAGACCGCGCTGCTGGAGCAACTGCCCACGGCCGAAGGCGTATGCGTAATCGCCATGGACAGCCTGCACCTCGACAACTGGCCGACTCAGCCGCCGGGCTTGCACCTGCACGGCGACAACCTCGCCTACGTGATCTACACCTCTGGTTCCACCGGCCAACCCAAAGGTGTGGGCAACACCCACGCGGCCCTGGCCGAGCGCTTGCAGTGGATGCAGGCCACTTACCAGCTCAATAAAACCGATGTGCTGATGCAAAAGGCGCCGATCAGTTTCGACGTGTCGGTGTGGGAATGCTTCTGGCCGCTGATCACCGGCTGCCGCCTGGTACTGGCCGGCCCCGGCGAGCATCGCGACCCGCACCGTATCGCGCAGTTGGTACAGGAGCACGGCGTGACCACGCTGCACTTTGTGCCACCGTTGTTGCAGCTGTTTATCGATGAGCCGCTGGCCGCTGAATGCACCAGCTTGCGTCGCTTGTTCTCCGGCGGCGAAGCGTTGCCGGCCGAGTTGCGCAACCGTGTATTGGCGCAGTTGCCGGCGGTGCAATTGCATAACCGTTATGGCCCGACCGAAACCGCGATCAACGTGACCCACTGGCACTGCCGCGCCGAAGACGGCGAGCGCTCGCCGATTGGCCGACCGCTGGGCAACGTCATCTGCCGCGTGCTCGACGAGCAGCTCAACCCTGTGCCGTTGGGCGTGCCGGGTGAGTTGTGCATTGGTGGCATTGGCTTGGCCCGAGGTTACCTTGGTCGCGCGGGGTTGACCGCTGAACGGTTTGTCGCCGACCACCAAGGCGCGCGTCTGTATCGCACCGGTGACCGTGCACGTTGGAGCGCCGACGGTGTGCTCGAATACCTTGGCCGTCTGGACCAACAGGTCAAGCTGCGCGGTTTCCGCGTGGAGCCGGAAGAAATTGAAGCACGCATGCTCGCCTTGGACGGCATAGCCCAAGCCGTGGTGCTGGTACGTGACGCACAATTGATCGGTTACTTCACCGCCCATGGCGAGCTGGACGACGCACAGGTTAAAACCGCCCTGGCCGCCGAGTTGCCGGAGTACATGGTGCCCGCGCTGTTGATGCGCCTGGACGCCATGCCCCTGAGCCCCAGCGGCAAGCTGGACCGTCGCGCACTGCCTATACCTGTGTGGCAAACCCGCGAACACATCGAGCCCGAAACCCCGCTGCAACAGCAGATCGCAGCCATCTGGCGCGAAGTCCTCGGCGTGCCACGCGTCGGCCTGCGCGATGATTTCTTCGCCCTCGGTGGCCACTCGTTGCTGGCCACGCAAATCATCTCCCGCACCCGCCAGGCGTGTGACGTCGAGCTGCCGTTGCGCACCCTGTTCGAAGCCAGTGAGCTGGGCGCGTTTGCTGCGCAAGTCGCGCTGATCCAGGCGTCGGGCCAGCGCAACCAACAAACCGCCATCGCCAAGGTCGACCGCAGCAAGCCCGTGCCGTTGTCCTATTCCCAGCAGCGCATGTGGTTCCTGTGGCAGATGGAGCCAGACAGCCCCGCGTACAACGTCGGCGGCATGGCACGCCTGCGTGGCGTGCTGGATGTGGGGCGTTTCGAGGCGGCGTTGCAAGCCTTGATCATGCGTCACGAAACCCTGCGCACGACGTTCCCGAGTGTGGATGGCGTGGCCTATCAGAAGGTCTCGGCACAAACCGGCCTGCGCATGGACTGGCAGGACATTTCGACGCTGAATGAAACCGAGCGCCAACAACGTCTGCAACAACTGGCCGATCACGAAGCCCACACTCCGTTCAACCTGGAAACCGGGCCGCTGCTGCGCGCCTGTGTGGTCAAGGCCGGCGAGCAGGAGCACTACCTGGTGCTGACCCTGCACCATATCGTCACCGAAGGCTGGGCCATGGACATCTTTGCCCGTGAACTCAGCGCACTGTACGAAGCCTTTATCGACGAGCGTGAGTCGCCGCTGGCGGCATTGCCGGTGCAGTACCTGGATTACAGCGTGTGGCAGCGCCAGTGGTTGGAGGCTGGCGAGCGCCAGCGCCAATTGGATTACTGGACCGCGCAGCTGGGCAGCGAACACCCGTTGCTGGAACTGCCCGGTGACCGCCCACGCCCGCCGGTGCAAAGCCACCAGGGCGAGTTGTACCGTTTCGATTTGAGTGATGACCTGGCCGCCCGCGTCCGTGTCTTCAATGCCGAGCGCGGCCTGACCCTGTTCATGACCATGACCGCCACCCTGGCCGTGTTGCTCTACCGCTACAGCGGCCAGACCGACCTGCGCATCGGTGCGCCGGTGGCCAATCGTATCCGCCCGGAAAGCGAAGGGCTGATCGGTGCGTTCCTCAACACCCAAGTGCTGCGTTGCCAGCTCACTGGGCAGATGAAGGTGGCCGAGCTGTTCGAGCACGTGCGCCATACCGTGATCGAAGGCCAGTCCCATCAGGACTTGCCGTTCGACCATCTGGTGGAAGCCCTGCAACCACCCCGCAGTGCGGCCTACAACCCGCTGTTCCAGGTGATGTGCAACGTGCAGCGCTGGGAATTCCAGCAGAGCCGCCAACTGGCCGGCATGACGGTGGAGTACCTGGCCAACGATGCCCGCGCGACCAAGTTCGACCTCAATCTGGAAGTCACCGACCTCGACCATCGCCTGGGTTGCTGCCTCACCTACAGCACCGACCTGTTTGATGAGCCGCGCATTGCGCGCATGGCCGAGCATTGGCGCAACCTGCTGGAAGCGTTGATTGCCGATCCGCAACAGCGTCTCAGTGAATTGCCGCTGCTGACGCAGGATGAACAACGCGCCTTGCACGACAGCCTGGGCGTCGAAAAGGGTGAGCATCGTCTCGACCAGTGCATCCACACGTTGTTCTGCCAGCAGGCGCTTAAGCGTGCGGATGCCCCGGCGCTGACCTTCGGGGGCGCTACCCTTAGCTACCGTGAACTGAACGAACGCGCCAACCGCCTGGCCTGGATGCTGCGCGAGCGCGGCGTTGGCCCGCAGGTGCGTGTTGGCCTGGCGCTGCCGCGCTCGCTGGAAATGGTCATCGGCCTGCTGGCGATCCTCAAGGCCGGCGGCGCCTATGTGCCGCTGGACCCGGAATACCCGCTGGACCGCCTGCACTACATGATCGAAGACAGCGGCATCGGCCTGCTGCTCAGCGATGCAGCAATGTTCAAAGCCCTCGGCGAACTACCGGCCAGCGTGGCGTGCTGGTGCCTGGAAGATGACCTGCCGGTACTCGCCAATTACCCGGCAGATGACGTGCCGTTTATCAGCTTGCCGCAACACCAGGCGTACCTGATCTACACCTCGGGCTCCACCGGCAAGCCCAAGGGCGTGGTGGTGTCCCACGGTGAAATTGCCATGCATTGCCAAGCGGTGATCGAGCGTTTCGGCATGCGCCCGGACGACTGTGAGCTGCACTTTTATTCCATCAACTTCGACGCCGCCACCGAGCGCTTGCTGGTTCCACTGCTTAGCGGTGCACAAGTGGTCTTGCGTGCCCAAGGCCAGTGGGATGCCGAAGAAATCTGCGGCCTGATCCGCGCCCATCGCATCAATATCCTCGGTTTCACCCCAAGCTACGGCAGCCAGTTGGCGCAGTGGCTGGCGACCCAGCAGCAGACCTTGCCGGTGCGCATGTGCATCACCGGCGGCGAGGCGCTGACCGGCGAACACTTGGCGCGCATCCGTGCGGCGTTCCAGCCAAACGTGTTCTTCAACGCCTATGGCCCGACCGAAACCGTGGTGATGCCGCTGGCCAGCCTGGCGCCGGACCAATTGGAAGAGGGCGCGGGCAGCGTGCCAATTGGCAGCATCATCGGCGACCGCGTGGCCTACATCTTCGATGCCGACCTGGCGTTGGTGCCCCAAGGGGCGACGGGCGAGTTGTATGTCGGCGGCGCCGGCCTGGCCCAGGGGTATCACGAGCGTCCGGGTATGACGGCGGAGCGTTTTGTTGCTGACCCTTTTGCCAGCAACGGCGGGCGCCTGTACCGCACCGGCGACCTGGTGCGCCAACGCGCCGATGGGTTAGTGGAGTACCTGGGGCGTATCGACCATCAGGTGAAGATTCGCGGTTTCCGCATTGAGTTGGGGGAGATCGAAACCCGCTTGTTGGAACACGAGGCCGTGCGTGAAGCGGTGGTGCTGGCGCTGGATTCGCCGAGTGGCAAACAGCTGGTGGCCTATTTGGTCAGCGACGCGGAGCACGGCGTTTTGCGTGAGGCACTGAAAACCCATCTCAAGGCGCAATTGCCGGACTACATGGTGCCCGCGCATTTGATCGTGCTCGACAGCATGCCGCTGACCGCCAATGGCAAGCTCGACCGTCGCGCCTTGCCGGAGCCGGACCCCGAGGCCAATCGCCAACACTACGTGGCGCCCCGCAATGAGTTGGAGCACACCCTCGCAGCGATCTGGGCGGCGGTGCTGAACGTGCAGCAAGTCGGTTTGGACGATAACTTCTTTGAGCTGGGCGGCGACTCGATCTTGTCGATCCAGGTGGTCAGCCGTGCACGCCAGGCGGGGATTCATTTCAGCCCTCGCGATTTGTTCCAGCACCAGACCGTGCAAACCCTGGCCGCCGTTGCCACCCGTTCCGAGCAGGTCACGGCGGAGCAGGGCGTGCTCACCGGCAGTTCAGGCCTGACGCCGATCCAGCATTGGTTCTTCGATACCGAGATTCCACAGCGTCAGCACTGGAACCAGGCGTTGTTGCTCAAGCCGTTGCAACTGCTGGAACCTCATCGCCTGGAGCAAGCGCTGCTGGCAGTGCTGGAACACCACGATGCGCTACGCCTGAGCTTCACCCAGCGTGACCGCCAATGGCACGCTGAACACTTGGCCGTACCCGAAGGCGGCGTGCTGATGCAGGCGCAGGTGCGCGATATGCAGCAGTGCACCGCACTGTTCACCGACGCCCAACGCAGCCTCGACCTGGCACACGGCCCGCTGCTGCGCGCCTTGCTGGTAGATGGCCCCGAAGGCCAGCAACGCCTGCTGATCGCGATCCATCACCTGGTGGTGGACGGCGTGTCGTGGCGCGTACTGCTCGAAGACCTGCAAACGGTTTACCGTCAGTTGGGCGACGGCCAGTCCGTCAGCCTGCCGGCCAAGACCAGTGCCTTGCGTGACTGGGCGTCGCGCTTGCAGGCCTATGCGGGCAGTGAATCCCTGCGCGAAGAACTGAGCGTGTGGCAACACCAATTGGCCGGCCCTGCGGTGACGTTGCCGGTGGACCGCCCGCAAGGCACGCTGCGCAACCGCGATGCCGACACGGTCAGCGTGCGCCTGAATGCCGAGCACACCCGTCAGTTGCTGCAACACGCGCCAAGCGCCTACCGCACCCAGGTCAACGATTTGCTGCTGACTGCGCTGGCCCGCGTGTTGTGCCGCTGGAGCGGGCATGAGTCGGCATTGATCCAACTGGAAGGCCACGGCCGCGAAACCCTGTTCGATGACATCGACCTGACTCGTAGCGTCGGCTGGTTTACCAGTGCTTATCCGTTGCGCCTGACCCCGGTGCACATCGAAGAAGCGGCCGGGCAGGGCGCCTCGATCAAGGCGATCAAGGAGCAGCTGCGCGGCGTACCGCATAAAGGCCTGGGTTATGGCGTGCTGCGCTACCTGGCAGACGACCTGATCAAACAGACCATGGCTGCGCTGCCGAGCGCCGAGATCACCTTCAACTACCTGGGCCAGTTCGACCAGAGCTTTGGCAGCGATGCGCTGTTCCATCCGCTGGACGAATCCGCAGGCATCGCCCATGACCCGGACGCGCCACTGCCCAATGCCCTGAGCGTCGACAGCCAGGTGTACGGCGGTGAACTGGTACTGCGCTGGACCTTCAGTCGCGAACGCCATGACCCCCACACCATCCGCGAATTGGCCGAAGCCTACCTCGCCGAACTGCAAAGCCTGGTCGCGCACTGCCTCAAGGACGGCGCCGGCGGCCTGACGCCGTCCGACTTCCCCCTGGCGCACCTGACCCAGCCGCAACTGGATGCCTTGCCGGTACCGGCCAGCGCCATCGAAGACGTGTACCCGCTGACCCCGATGCAGGAAGGCCTGCTGCTGCACACCCTGCTGGAGCCGGGCACTGGGCTCTACTACATGCAGGACCGCTACCGCATCAACAGCGCCCTGGACCCCGAGCGCTTCGCCCAGGCCTGGCAGGCGGTGATCGCCCGTCATGAAGCCTTGCGCGCATCGTTCTGCTGGAACGTCGGCGAAGACATGCTGCAAGTGATCCACAAGCCGGGCAATACGCCGATTGAATACCTGGACTGGAGCGCCGACCCAGAAGGCGAGCAGGAGCCGCGCCTGCAAGCCTTGCTCAAGGCCGAGCGCGAAGCCGGCTTCGATCTGCTCAACCAGGCACCGTTCCATCTGCGTTTGATTCGCGTCGGTGCCGAGCGTTACTGGTTCATGATGAGTAACCACCACATCCTCATCGATGCTTGGTGCCGTTCGCTGCTGATGAATGACTTCTTCGATATCTACATGGCCCTGGGTGAAGGCCGCGAGGCGCAACTGGCTACGCCGCCGCGTTATCGCGACTACATCGCCTGGCTGCAACGCCAGAACCTCAATGAAGCGCGCCAGTGGTGGCAGCAGAACCTGCAAGGGTTTGAACGCACCACGCCGATTCCGAGCGACCGACCCTTTATGCGTGACCACGCAGGCCACGGTGGCATGGTGGTGGGCGACTGCTACACCCGCCTTGATGCCCGTGATGGCGCGCAACTGCGTGAGTTGGCCCAGGCGCATCAACTGACCGTCAACACCTTTGCGCAAGCCGCTTGGGCGTTGGTGCTTCGGCGCTTGAGCGGCGATCGTGACGTGCTATTTGGTGTCACCGTAGCCGGGCGCCCGGTGGAAATGCCCGAGATGCAACGCACCGTCGGCCTGTTCATCAACAGCATCGCACTGCGGGTGAAGCTGCCTGAGGACGATCAACCGTGCAGCGTGCGCCAATGGCTGAGCGGTTTGCTCGACAGCAATATGCAACTGCGCGAGTACGAATACCTGCCGCTGGTGACCATTCAGGAACACAGCGAATTGCCCAAGGGTCAGCCGCTGTTCGACAGCCTGTTCGTGTTTGAAAACGCTCCGGTGGAAGTCTCAGTGTTGGACCGTGCGCAAAGCCTGAATGCCACTTCGGACTCCGGCCGCACCCACACCAACTTCCCGCTGACCGCAGTGTGCTACCCGGGCGATGACCTCGGCTTGCACCTGTCCTATGACCAGCGTTACTTCGATGAAACCACCGTGCAAGGCATGCTCGGCGAGTTCAAGCGCCTGCTGCTGGCGCTGGTGCAGGGATTCCATGGCGACATGGCCGACCTGCCGCTGATTGGCGAGCAGGAGCGCGAGTTCCTGGTGGACGGCTGCAACCAGAGCGAGCACGCCTACCCGCTGGAGCGCAGTTATGTCGAGCTGTTTGAAGCGCAAGTAGCCGAACATCCACAGCGTATCGCCGCCAGTTGCCTTGACCAGCAATGGAGCTATGCCGAACTGAACCGCCGCAGTAACCACCTGGGTCACGCGTTGATCAAGGCCGGCGTCGGTCTGGATCAGCCGGTGGCACTGCTGGCCGAACGCAGCCTCGACCTGCTGGGCATGATCATCGGCAGCTTCAAGGCCGGTGCCGGTTACCTGCCGCTGGACCCGGGCCTGCCAAGCCAGCGCCTGAGCCGCATCATCGATTTAAGCCGCACGCCGTTGCTGGTGTGCACCCAGGCGTGTCGCGAACAGGCTGAGCAACTGCTGGAAGAATTCGCCTGCTCGGGGCGGCCGAAACTGCTGGTGTGGGAAGCATTGGATGAGCGTGATGAAAACCCTGGCGTCTACAGCGTCCCGGACAATCTCGCCTACGTGATCTACACCTCGGGTTCCACCGGCCTGCCCAAAGGCGTGATGGTGGAGCAGCGCGGCATGCTCAATAACCAGTTGAGCAAGGTGCCATATCTGGCGCTGAGCCCGGCGGATGTGATCGCACAAACGGCTTCGCAAAGCTTCGACATTTCCGTATGGCAATTCCTCGCTGCGCCGCTGTTTGGTGCACGGGTGGACATCGTGCCGAACACCATCGCCCATGATCCGCAGGGCCTGCTGGCGCATGTACAGGCCCAAGGCATCAGCGTACTCGAAAGCGTGCCTTCACTGATCCAGGGCATGCTTGCCCAAGACCGCATCCGCCTCGATGGCCTGCGCTGGATGCTGCCCACCGGTGAAGCCATGCCGCCGGAGCTGGCGCACCAGTGGCTGCAACGTTACCCCGACATCGGCCTGGTAAACGCCTACGGCCCGGCGGAATGCTCGGACGATGTGGCGTTCTATCGCGTCGACCTGGCGTCGACCCGTGGCACTTACCTGCCGATCGGTACGCCCACCGACAACAACCGTTTGTACCTGCTCGACGGCGCGCTGGAGCTGGTGCCCCAAGGCGCTGTGGGTGAGTTGTGTGTGGCGGGCACCGGCGTTGGGCGCGGTTACGTCAGCGACCCGCTGCGCACTGCGCCCGTGTTTGTGCCGAACCCCTTCGGCGCGCCGGGCGAGCGCTTGTATCGCACGGGTGACCTCGCCCGCCGCCGCAGCGACGGCGTGTTGGAGTACGTCGGGCGTATCGACCATCAGGTGAAGATTCGCGGTTACCGCATCGAGCTGGGTGAAATCGAAGCGCGCCTGCACGAGCAGCCGGAAGTTCGGGATGCGGCGGTTGGCGTGCAGGAGGGCGTCAACGGCAAACACCTGGTCGGCTATCTGGTGGCGACCGATGAAGCGCTCAACCCAAGCGAACGCCTGGACCGCATCAAGCAACGCCTGCGTGCCGAGTTGCCGGAATACATGGTGCCGCTGCACTGGTTGTGGCTTGAACGCATGCCGCTCAATGCCAATGGCAAGCTCGACCGCAAGGCTCTACCTGATTTGGACATCGGCCAGTTGCACAGCCAGGACTACTTGGCGCCACGCAACGCGCTTGAAGAGACATTGGCCGCGATCTGGGCCGAGGTGCTCAAAGTCGAGCGGGTAGGGGTGCAGGACAACTTCTTCGAACTGGGCGGGCATTCGTTGCTGGCCACGCAGATTGCGTCGCGGGTGCAGAAGACATTGCAGCGGGATGTGCCGCTGAGGGCGATGTTCGAGTGCAGCACGGTGGCGGAGTTGGCCGAGTATATCGATGGGTTGGCGGCTAATGAGATCAGTGCCGAGAAGGTGGATCGGTTGAGTGATTTGATGGCGGAGTTGGAGGGGCTTTGATCTTCACTGCCTTTGAGGGCCTCATCGGGGGCAAGCCCCCTCCCACACTGACAGTATTTACAGATATAAATGTGTGAACACCGTCCAATGTGGGAGGGGGCTTGCCCCCGATGGCGTCCGCCCAGGCGCCGCCTATTTCGGCCCCATGATCTTGGCCAACTTATCCGGCGAAGGCGCCCCCTGCTGTTGCTGCAACCCGCCCTTGTCATCCAGATAGAAAATCGCCGGCGTCGCCGACAACTCCAGCTCATCCATCAGCTTCATATTGGCATCGAGCTTGGCTTCGATATTCGCCGGGATCTTGGCCAGTGCCTGCAACTTGCTGCCTTTGCCGGCGGCTTCATGTTCTTCCAGGGCTTTTTGCGGGTCTTTGGCGGCGAACAATGCGGCGGATTTGGCCGCGCTGTCTTCGCGGATGATGCCGACCATGATGTGGCGCAACTGCACTTTGCCGGCTTTTACCCACGGGCGGGCCTGTTCCCAGAACATGTTGCAGTAAGGGCAATTGGGGTCGCTGAACAGGTAGACGATGCGTGGCGCCTTGACGTCGCCGTCCTGGATCCAGCTGCTTTTTTCCATCTTGGCCCAGACTTCCTTGGCCATCGGCGCGTACACCAGTTTTTCCAGTGGGGCGCTGCTCAGGTCGTTGCCCTGGGTGTCGTACAGGTTGCCGGCGATCACGCTTTTGCCGTCGGCGGTCAGGTACAGCGCCATGCCGCGGTTCTGGTACTGCGCGGCGTAGCCGGTAAGGCCGCTGGGGGCGTCGAATTTGCCGAGGATCTTGGCACCCTTGGCCTCGATCTGTTTGATCGGCGCGGGCCAGTCTTCGGCTTGGGCCAGAGTGGCCGCCAGCGTCAGTGGCAGCAGGGTCAGCAGGTGGCGGAGGCTTGGCATGTGGGTTTCCTTGTTGTCACGCTATCGAAGGGTTCCATGGCGCGGGCCAGGCTGGCCTGGGAGAGTTCGCCCAAGTGGCTGTTGATCAGGCGGCCATCGGCGCTATAGAACAATGTAGTAGGCAGGGCCATGGAGCCTACGGCCTGGCCCAGTCGGCCGCTGGCGTCGAACAGGACGTTGTCCAGCGTCAGGCCCTGGGTGGCGAGGAAGGTGCTGACGCTCTGCATGCTTTCGGCCTGGTTGACGAACAGGAAGGTCACGTCAGGGCGTTGGTGTTGGGCGCGCTCCAGTACCGGCATCTCGCGTCGGCACGGCGGGCACCAGGTGGCCCACAGGTTGACCACCAGCGGGCCGCCTTTGTAATCGGCCAGTTGCACCACGTCGCCATTGGCATTGCGCAGAGTGATATCCGGCAGTTGGGTGCCCCGGTCATACAGGTCCAACGCCAGGCTGGTCATGCCCCAGAACACCAGGCCGGTGATCACGCCGGCGCTGAGCGGCTTGCGCAGGGGCGGGCGGCGCCAGCCGTAGGCCAGTGCGCCAAGGACCAGCACAATCACGCCAGGCCAGGCGAGGAAGCCGCCGTCGCGCAGGTCGACCATTTGCAGCCAGTCGTTGCGGTATTCATCCCAGTACATCAGCACAAAGCTGATGCGCGCCGCCAGCATGCCCAGCAGGAACAGGCTGAACAGCACCGACTCGGGGTTTTCACCGCCACGCTTGGCCACGCGCCAGCCCACCAGGGTGGCGAGAATCAGCGCGCTGATCAGCAGGATGTGATTCAGGGCGATGGCGAAGGTGCCGATGGTCAGGGTCAGCATCAGAGCGCGTCTCGGGCTTGCGTCCAGCGTTGCAGGAAGGCAGCGGCATCCACTTCGCCGGTGATGCGTTGGGCGCGGCGTTCTTCACCGTCGGGGCCGATCCACACGAAGCTCGGAGGGCCTGGGACTTTGTAGCGGCCGAGCAGTTCGCGGCTGGCGGCGTTGTCGGCGGTAACGTCCAGGCGCAGCAGGCGCACGTCCTTCAAGGCGTCCAGCACTTCGGGTTTACCGAACACCTGTTTTTCCATGATCTTGCACGACACGCACCAGTCGGCGTAGTAGTCCACCAGCACCCATTGGCCTTGGGCCTTGGCGCTGTCGAGTTGGTTTTGCAGCACCGCCGGGTCGCTGATGGTCATGAACGCGTCGTGGGCGCTGGGTGCGGCGGCGACTTGCGAGCCGCTGTAGACCTTCAAGGGTTGCCACAGGTCATCGCTGCCACCTGCGGCGCCACTCACCAGCACCGCGCCCCATAGGCCCAGCAACAGGGAGCCTGCGCCGAAGACTTTGGCGGCCAGGCCATATTCGCGGGCCAGGCTCCAGCCGCAGTAGGCCATGACCAGGGCCAACGCGCCCCACAAGCCGATCCACAGGCTTTCATCGACCACCGGCCGAATCATCAGCACGGCGGTGCCCAGGAACAGGAAGCCGAAGATGCCTTTGAGTACGTTCATCCAGGTGCCGGGTTTGGGCAGGAAGCGATTGCCTACGGTTACCAGCAACAGCAATGGGATACCGATACCGATACCCATGGCGAACAGAATCAAGCCGCCATGCAGCGCGTTACCGCTTTGGGCGATATACAGCAGGGCGCCGGCCAGGGGCGCGGTCATGCACGGGCCTACCAGCAGACCGGAGAGGGCGCCGAGCACCCCGGCGCCCACCAGGCTGCCACCGCTTTGCTGGCGGCTGGCGCTGTCCAGGCGGTCGCGCAGGAAGGCGGGCAATTGCAGCTCAAAGACGCCGAACATCGGCAGGGCCAGAATGACGAACAACGCGGCGAAGCTGCCGAGAATCCATGGGGTTTGCAGCAGGGCGGCAAGGTTGCTGCCAGCCAGCGCGGCCAAAACGCCCAGCGCCGCATACACCAGCGCCATGCACACCACATAGCTGCTGGCCAAGGCAAAACCGCGACGCGGGCTGGCGCCACTGCCGACGACCAGCCCGGCAAGGATAGGCAGCATCGGCAACGAGCACGGGGCGAACGCCAGCAACAGGCCCAGGCCAAAGAACACCAGCAGGCTCCAGCCCAGGCTGCGCTGTTGCAGGCCGCTGGCCAGGCTTTGGTCCTGGGCTTGTGCAGTGGCTGCCACGGCTGGGTTGCCGCCCAGGTCCACGGTGATCGATTGCGGCGGGTAGCACAGGCCGGCATCGGCGCAGCCTTGCCAGCCCAGCTTGACCTGGCCGGTGGTGCCAGCGGGGATCTTCACTTCCAGCCCTTGGCGGTACACTTCCTGCTCGCCAAAGAACTCATCGCTATGGGCTTCACCCTGGGGCAGCGTCGGTTTTTCGGCCAGGCCGTCGAACTTCATGCGCTGCTTGTACAGGTAGTACCCATCGGCAATCTGCCAATATAGCTGGGTTTCACCGCTTTCCAGGCGCTCGGACGTAAAGGTGAAAGCCTTGCCCACCGGAAGGAAATCGGGTTTGGTCTCAAACGGGTTGCCCGGTGCGGCCTGGGCCAGCCCGGCGAACAACACCAGCAGAAAGGTAAACAGATGCCGCATGGTCAAGCCTTAGTTCGATGCAAGTGAGGCACACAATGTGTGGCGTTGATTAACCGATGATTAACCGGGGCTATTCTAGAGTGTAGGGATTATCTGAGCGCACCTCTTTTCACGGCATAATCTGCGCTTAATCGGCTGCCCCTTTAATCGCCCCATCTTTCATGAAGGGTTCACCATGCACGTACTGGTCTGCGAAGACGACGAACTGATCGCCAGCGGCATCGTGGCTGGCCTCACCGCCCAGGGTTTTACCGTGGAGCGGGTAGGCTCGGCGTCGGCTGCGCGGGCGATGCTCAAGGCCGCGACGTTTGACATCATGGTGCTCGACCTTGGCCTGCCCGACGAAGACGGCCTCAAACTGCTGCAGCAACTGCGTAGCCAGGGCCTGGAGATTCCGGTGCTGATCCTCACTGCGCGGGATTCTGTGACCAACCGTGTCGACGGCCTGCAAGCCGGTGCCGACGATTACCTGCTCAAGCCCTTCGACCTGCGCGAGCTCGCTGCCCGTCTGCAAACCCTGCTGCGACGCGTGGCGGGGCGCAGCGTCAACCTGATCGAACATGGGCGCCTGGCCTACGATCCCAGCAGTCGCGAGACTTTTCTGGGGGGCGAACCGGTAGACCTGTCCCGCCGCGAACAGGCGCTGTTGCAGGCGTTGCTGCATAACAAGGGTCGCGTGCTGTCCAGCGAGCAACTCAAAGACAGCGTCTACGGCTTTAACGATGAGCTCGAAAGCAACGCGTTGAACGTGCACATCCACCACCTGCGGCGCAAATTGGGCAACGGCATCGTCGAGACCGTGCGTGGCCTCGGCTACCGCTTGGGCCCGGCGGATGAGGGAGCGAACGGTTCGTGAAAAGTCTGCGGCTGCGCCTTACCTTCAAGTTGGGCGCCGCGTTTGTGTTGATCTGGGCCCTGGCAGCGGCGTGGATGCTCAACGACCTGCGCAACCAGATGATGTTTTCCCTCGACCAACGGCTGGTGGCGTCCGCACGCATGGTGGCAGGGCTCACTGAGCAGATGCCGGGCCTGGCCAGTGTCAGCGGCGGCGCGCATTTCAGCGCCGAGCAACTGCATGTTCCCGGCGGCATGGCGTGCCAGGTCAGTTCCTTGCGCGGCGAAATTCTCGCCCGTAGCCACACCACCCCCGATGAAGGCCTGGAATCACGCAAGAGCGGCTTTCGTGACCAGGTCATCGACGGTGTCGGCTGGCGCAGTTTTACCCTGTCCCGTGGCGACTTGCTGATCACCACGGCTGACCGCCAGGTGGAGCGCGAAGCCTTGAACCTTTCGATCCTGCTCGCCGCCTCGGTGCCGGTCGGCGTGGCGATGCTGGGCTGCCTGTGCCTGCTGTGGCTGGGTATCGGCCAAAGCCTGCTGCCTCTGAACCGTATGCGCGATGCGCTGATGCGACGCAGTGCCGATTCCCTTGAGCCGTTGCAGATCCAGCCGCTGCCCAGCGAGCTCAAGCCGCTGCTCGATACCCAGAACCAGCTGCTGCAACGCATCGCCAAGACCATCGAGCGCGAGCGCCGCCTCACCGGTGACGCGGCCCACGAACTGCGCAGCCCGTTGACGGCGATCAAGACCCACCTGCAAGTGGCGCGCATGACCGAAGGCGCGGCCCGCGACCAGTCCCTGGCCCATGCCGAAGAAGGCGCCGACCGTCTGCACCGTACCTTGGAGCAATTGCTGCTGCTGGCGCGGGTGGAAGGTAGCCTGTCGTTCGACGATGGCTTGCAGTGCAGCGCCGAGGATGTTGCACGGCTGGCGATCGAAGACGCCAATGCCGGCAACAACCAGCGCATTGACCTGCACCTGCCTGCCAACCTCAGCGACACCCCGGTGGAAATGCCTGTGGGCCTGGCCGTCGCGGCCCTGCGAAACCTGCTGGACAACGCCCTGCGGCATACGCCTGTGGACACCCGTGTGGAGCTGAGCGTATTCACTGCGGACCACCAAGTGGTGTTCCGCGTGCGGGACCATGGTGCGCAGATTGCGGCCGAGGATTTGCAATACCTCACCCAACGGTTCTGGCGCAATGGCAGCAGCGAGGGCTGTGGCTTGGGCCTGGCGATCGTGCAAGCGATTGTGCAGCGCTGTTCTTGTTCATTGACATTCGACAGTCAGGCCGATGGCTTGCGCGTCGATCTGGATATGCCGCTGCGGCGCTGATTACCTTTCTTTCAAGTGCCAGATAATTACCGCCCTCCTGAGGTTCAAGCCTTCAGGATGGCGGTAATTTTTTTGCGCTTGAATGGGCTGAATGACTCGGCCTGTATTGAAAAGGACGTTTCTCATGTTGGTCATCGATAGCAGTTTCCCTGCTAAAAACTTTAACGAACGCAACGGTGAGCCGGTGCAGCAGGTGATCCTGCATTACACCGCGGCACCCTTTGCTTCATCCCTGCGCGCCTTGACCCAAAACGAGGTCAGCGCGCACTACCTGTTGCCCGACCCAGATGAGCCGGGCTACCGCGCCGCCGGTTATGAAGAGCTGCGGGCTTTTCGCCTGGTCGATGAGGACCAGAGCGCCTGGCATGCCGGTGTCAGCCAGTGGGGCGGTCGCGATGACCTCAATAGCCGGGCGATCGGCATTGAGATCGTCAACCTGGCGCGGGACGATGCGGGTGTGTTCACCTTTCCCGCCTACCGCACGGAGCAGGTCGATGTGCTGATTGCCCTGCTGCGCGACATGCTTGACCGCTACCCGCAGATCGGCCCCACCGACATCCTTGGACACTCGGATGTGGCGTACTGGCGCAAGAGCGACCCAGGGCCGCGTCTGCCGTGGCGGTGTCTGCACGAAGCCGGCATGGGCGCCTGGTTCGACGAGCCGGCGCGGGCCATGTACCAGCGCAGGTTTTGCGTCGGTTTACCGCCGGAGGTCGAAGTAGAGCGGGCGTTTCAGCGCTATGGGTACAAGCCTGCGCAGAATCGTCGGGCCTTCGAACTCAGGACCCGGGCGTTTCAGATGCACTTTCGGGCCAGAAATTATTGCGGGCTCCTGGATGCAGAGACCTGCGCGATTCTCTACGCCCTGAATGAAAAGTACCGCGGCCTCTAAGCACGAACAAAAATCCAAATGTGGGAGGGGGCTTGCCCCCGATAGCGGAGTGCCAGCCAATACATCTAGTGCTGACACGCCGCAATCGGGGGCAAGCCCCCTCCCACATTTAGATCAGCGTTCGTCAGTAAACGATCGCAGCGCCTAAATCCTTTCCTTGCTGGTGCGTTTCCAGAACAGGAATCAGATGAGGGATCGAGTAATGTCCGTCGCTATCAGTCATATCGAAGACACGCCGCTTCAAGAAACGCTTTATCAGTTCGACGAAACGCCGCTGCTGGCCCGCCAGCGTCAGCAGGAGTCCAATGCCCGCAGCTACCCACGGCGCATTCCCCTGGCGCTCAAGCGCGCCAAGGGTATTTACGTTGAGGACGTGGAAGGTCGCAGCTTCATCGACTGCCTCGCCGGCGCCGGTACCCTGGCGCTGGGGCACAACCACCCGGCGGTGATCGAGGCCATCCAGCAGGTGCTGAGCGACGAACTGCCATTGCATACCTTGGACCTGACGACCCCGGTCAAGGATCAGTTCGTGCAAGACCTGTTCGGCCTGTTGCCGGCGCAATTGGCCCAGGAAGCGAAGATTCAGTTCTGCGGCCCCACCGGCACCGACGCGGTGGAAGCTGCGCTGAAACTGGTGCGCACTGCCACGGGCCGCAGCACCGTGTTGTCGTTCCAGGGCGGTTACCACGGCATGAGCCAGGGCGCCTTGAGCCTGATGGGCAGCCTGGGGCCGAAAAAGCCCTTGGGCGCCTTGCTCAGCAGTGGCGTGCAATTTTTGCCATTCCCTTACGACTACCGTTGCCCGTTCGGCCTGGGCGGCGCAGAAGGGGTGCGGGTCAACCTGCATTACCTGCAAAACCTGCTCAACGACCCGGAAGCCGGCGTCGCGTTGCCAGCGGCAGTGATTGTCGAAGTGGTACAGGGCGAGGGCGGTGTCATACCGGCCGATCTTGACTGGCTGCGTGGCCTGCGCCGTATCACGGAGCAGGCCGGCGTGGCGTTGATCGTCGACGAAATCCAGAGCGGTTTTGGCCGTACGGGCAAGATGTTTGCCTTCGAACACGCCGGCATCATCCCGGATGTGGTGGTGATGTCGAAGGCTATCGGCGGCAGCCTGCCACTGGCGGTGATGGTTTACCGCGACTGGCTCGACACCTGGCTGCCGGGTGCCCATGCCGGCACCTTCCGCGGTAACCAGATGGCGATGGCGGCGGGCTCGGCGGTGATGCGCTATCTCAAGGAACACGACCTGCCCACTCACGCAGCCGCCATGGGCGAGCGCCTCAGTGAACACCTGCGGATTTTGCAGCGTGACTTCCCGCAACTAGGGGATATTCGCGGTCGGGGGCTGATGCTCGGCGTTGAATTGGTGGACCCGAACGGCGCGCCAGACATTCAGGGCCACCCGCCGGTGCATCGCCAATTGGCACCGCTGGTGCAGCGCGAATGCCTCAAGCGTGGGCTGATTCTCGAACTGGGCGGCCGGCATGGCGCCGTGGTGCGCTTCCTGCCACCGCTGGTGATCACGGGTGCCGAAGTGGACCGTGTGGCCGACATTTTTGGTCGCGCACTCGCGGCTGCGGTCGCCAGCCTCTAATTTTTCGACACGTTGGTACGTTTCTACAGATATCAGTGCTGCGCGTGGTGCGCAGCCGGCTTTTTAGCGAAGGAGAACAGCAATGACCTCAGTATTCGACCGCGACGACATCCCGTTTCAGGTAGTGGTCAACCATGAAGAGCAATACTCCATCTGGCCCGACTACAAGGCCATTCCGGAAGGCTGGCGCACCGTGGGCAAAAGCGGCCTGAAGAAGGAATGCCTGGCGTACATCGAGGAGGTGTGGACCGATATGCGCCCCCTGAGCCTGCGCCAGAAAATGGACAGCGCCGCGATCGCATAAACACCACAGATTAAAATGTGGGAGGGGGCTTGCCCCCGATGAGAGAGTGTCAGTTGACTAACGAGTGACTGATACACCGCCATCGGGGGCAAGCCCCCTCCCACATTTGATCCGTTTTGCTTTTAAGTATTCTTCTCTTTCTCCAGCCCGCCTGAAGCGCCCGTCACCACCTGCACACTCAAACGTGGTGTCGCCAAATCCAACCCCGCCTCATCCAGATGTCGCTTCAGCGACAAGTTAAACGCCCGCGACACCTCCCACTGCTTGATCGGAGCCGTCTTGAAACGCGCCCGCAGAATCGCGCTGCCAGACTCGAAACTTTCTACCCCCTGAATCTCCAACGGCGACCAAATATTGCGGCGTTGCAGCGGGTCGTTGCGCATCTTCTGCCCTACATCACGCATCAGCTTGATGGCGTCGTCGATCTCCATGTTGTAAGGGATGGCCACTCGGAAGATCGCGTAGCCGAACTCACGGGAGTAGTTCTTGATGCTCTTGATCTCGCTGAACGGGATGGTATGCACGATGCCGTCGATGTCTCGCAGGCGGACCGTGCGGATGGTCAGGCCTTCGACCGTACCCAGGTGGCCGCCGACATCCACGTAGTCATCGATGGCCAGGGAGTCTTCGATAATGATGAACAGGCCGGTGATCAAATCCGCCACCAGGGACTGCGCACCAAAACCGATGGCCAGGCCGATCACACCGGCACCGGCCAGCAGTGGCGTGACGTTCATGCCCATGTTCGCCAGGGCCACAATGGCCGCGATGATGAAAATGGTCACGAACAACACGTTGCGGATCAGCGGCATCATGGTCTGCGCACGGGCATTGGCCAGGCCTTTGCGCGAGCGGGTCAGGGCGTGATGAATAGCGGTGTCGCTGAGAATCCAGATCAGCCAGGCGAACAGCAGCGTCCCGGCCAGGCCAAACAGCTTGACGCTGACTTCATGGCCGTCGCCTTCGGTAAAGCGAATCAGCGACAGGCCCCAGACCCGCAGGCCGAGTTCGATAAACACCAGCCACACCATCAGGTGCGCGAGGGTGTAGACGAAGCTCTTGAGCCGTTCGGAGTACAACGCGTGGCGCTTGTGCCCGCGCTGCGGCTTGAGGGCATGGCGGCGTACAAGGCCGTTGATGACCATGCACAACACCAGCAATACCGTGCACAGCAGTGACTGACGCAACGCCGTGCTGGTGTCGCCGGCAGAGACGAAGGTGGCAAACAGCGAAATGCCCACCAGCAACAAGGCCGGGATGTACCAGAACGATCCGACGATCTCGATGGTGTCGCTCAGGGCACGGCGCGTTAGACGACGCGACAGCGGCTGGTTGCGAATCAAATGCGCAATTGGCCGGCGGAACCGCAGGATAAATACGCCGGTGGACAGGGCAGCCATCACATTGGCGACGGTCGCGGCGGTGTGGGACAAATGTTGGCCCAGGGCTTGGACCAGCCGTGGGTCACTCAAGGCTTCGCCAAAAGCGGCAAAGCTGCCGATCCACCACAGCGGGCGGAAGGCCTGATGACGCAGGATATATAGCGCCCGGTGACGGTGAGGCCCATCGAGCAGGGAAAAGGCAATCACGCAAATCGCTGAAAAACAGGTGCCCACCACCAACGCGTAGGCCAGCACCATCGCCAGGGATTTGCCCAGGGAAGAGGGCAGCGCGTAGCTCAGGTACACCGTGATCACCAGGGCAATCAACCATGGGCCCAGTTTGCGCAGGGCGAACCGCACCATGTCCCAGGTTCGGGGGTGTTGCGGCAACTCTTCGGGCAGGCCGAAACGTTCGCGTACACGGTGGCTCAGCCAGATCAGCGAGTAGGCCAGCAGGCTCCACACGGCGAGGATCAAGCCAAAACCGAAAATGATCGGCAACCATTCGTTGGCCGGCAACATCAAGGCGTTGAATTCATCCTTGGCTAGATCAAACTCACTGGACCAGCGCCCCAGCGGGCTGTCGTCGCCAGTGAATTGCGCTTCGAGGCTGGCCAGGGTGCCACCGATCAAACCGAGCACGCCTTCTTCAGCGGCCGGTTGGGCTTTTTGCGTGGCTTCCCGCAGCTTTTTCAGGTCGCGGAGCAACTGGGTACGTTGCTGGTCGTTTTCCAGGGTCTTGATCACTTCGTCCAACGACTGCCCCAGCGGTACATCGGCCTGGGGCTGGGTCTTGTTGGTGCTGCCCAAAATACCGGGCAGGCCTACCGCATGCGCAGGCGCGATTGGCAGCAAGGTAAGCAGGGCGATCAGCAGGTAGCAGGGCAGGGCAAACAGGCGGGAAAGCACGAGGCGGTCAACCTTGAAAACGACGGGTTTACCGAGTGTACGAGGGCAGGGGTCATTCGGCCAGTTTGGCGAGGATTTTGTAAACCACAGTGCCCAGGATCAGCAGCATGCCGACCCACATGCCAAACACGCCGACGGGTTTGTCACGAAAGTTGAAGCCCACCGCCAGCAGGATCATTCCGATCAGAATAGGGATAAGCATGGCGTGGAAGGAAGACATGGAGATCATGGGACGACGGCCTTGTCGGAGTGGGAATACTGACAAGTCTAGGCCGGATTCATGGAAGTGGGAGTGATATGGGTCAGGTTAATGCAGACCCCAATGTGGGAGGGGGCTTGCCCCCGATAGCGGAGTGTCAGCCAATGCATCTGGTGCTGACACACTGCAATCTGGGGCAAGCCCCCTCCCACATTTGGTTTTGCATCGGGCCTTGAGATCAGGGCAGGTCACGACTCGCGTAAAACGCTCCCAACACCTTCACCAAATGCGCCAGGTCATGGCTACCGCACAGCTCACGAATGGAATGCATGGCAAACGTCGGCAAACCGATGTCCACCGTTCGCACGCCCAAATGGCTGGCGGTGATTGGGCCGATCGTGGAGCCGCAGCCCATGTCGCTGCGTACCACAAAACTCTGCACCGGTACTTCCTCGGCCATGCACAGGTGGCGGAAGAACCCGGCCGTCTCGCTGTTGGTGGCGTAGCGCTGGTTGCTGTTGACCTTGATCACCGGGCCCGCGTTGAGCTTGGGGCCGTGGTTGGCGTCGTGCTTGTCGGCGTAGTTGGGGTGAATGCCGTGGGCATTGTCGGCCGACACCAACAGTGATTTCTGAATGGTGCGTACGAACTCATCACCCTCTGGCAAAAGGCGGCGCAGGGTCTGTTCCAGCATCGGGCCATCGGCGCCGCACGCGGAGCACGAGCCGACTTCTTCATGGTCGGTGCACACCAGCACGCAGGTTTCATCGGTGTCGCTGGTGAGCAAGGCTTGCAGGCCGGCGTAGCACGACAGCAGGTTGTCCAGGCGTGCGCCAGCAATGAAGTCGCCATTGAGGCCGATCACCGCAGCGCCTTGGGTGTCGTAGAAGCTCAGCTCGTAGTCGAGCACCACATCGGCGTTCAGCCCATGTTCACGGGCCAGTTGTTCGGTGAGCACCGCGCGGAAATCCACACGCTCGTCCCCGGCAAATTGCGCCAGGATCGGCGGCAGTTCGGTCTGGGCATTGATCGGCCAGCCCTGGTTGGCTTCACGGTTCAGGTGAATGGCCAGGTTGGGGATGATGGCAATCGGCAGTTTGAAGTCGATCAATTGGCTCTCGACCTTGCCGTCACGGCGAAAGGTCACGCGGCCGGCGAGGGAGAGGTCGCGGTCGAACCACGGCGCCAGCAGTGCGCCGCCGTAGACCTCGACGCCCAATTGCCAGAAGCCCTGGCGTTGCAGTTCAGGCTGGGGCTTGACTCGCAGGCACGGGCTGTCGGTATGAGCGCCAACCAGGCGAATACCGCCTTGCAGCGGCGAGTGACGGCCAACCTTGAAGGCAATGATCGAGGAATCGTTGCGGGTGACGTAATAGCGACCGTTAAGCTCGGTAGCCCAGGTTTCGCGCTCGTCGAGACGCTGGTAACCGGCTGCTTCGAGGCGCTGGGCCAGGGCAGCAGTGGCATGAAAAGGAGTAGGGGAGGCCTTGAGGAAGTCGATCAGGCCTTGATTCAACGCTTCGCGCATAAATAGCTCCAGACAGCAATGCGCGGAGTTTACCGTATTCTAAATGTGGGAGGGGGCTTGCTCCCGATTGCGGTATGTCGGTGCCAGATATATTGGCTGACACTCTGCTATCGGGAGCAAGCCCCCTCCCACATTTGACTGCGTTCACAGCTTTAGAACGGCGCTGGGCACTCGAAACGCAGGCGCTCGCCGCTTTGGGGGTGGGTGAAGCTCAGCATGCTTGCGTGCAGACACAGGCGCGGCCACGCAGCCAGGGCTTGCTCATGGGCATACAACCCGTCACCCAACAACGGATGGCCGATAGAAAGCATATGCACGCGCAACTGGTGCGAACGCCCGGTAATCGGCGTCAACTCCACACGACACCAGTCGCCACACCGCTCCAGCACCTTCCAGAACGTCAACGCGTGCTTGCCGAATTCATGGTCCACCACATGGCGTGGCTTGGTCGGCGGGTCGTAGCGCAGGGGCAGGTCGATGCTGCCGCTGTCCAGTTCCGGCTGGCCCCATGCCAGGGCGGTGTAGGCCTTCTCTGTTTCACGATCATGAAACTGGCGGGACAGTTCACGATGGCTATCGGCGTCCCGGGCCAGCAGGATAATCCCTGAAGTTTCCCAGTCCAGGCGGTGAACAATGCGGGCTTCGGGGTAGCCGTTTTCCTGCAGGCGGGTGATCAGGCAGTCCTTGTTGTCGTCGGCGCGGCCAGGCACCGAGAGCAGCAAAGTCGGCTTGTTCACCACCAGGACGGCATCGTCCTGATGAAGGATATGAATATTGGACAACGGCATTAAACAGCCTCGTAACAAACGCCAACGGCGGCTCGCCCACCTGGTTCCCGCATGGGGATCAAGGTGCGCGAGCCGCCGTGGCGGCCGCCTGTTCGATCAACGATCAGGCAGGGTGATATTGAGTTCCAGAATCGAGCAGCTGCCGTCGTTTTCCAGGGCAACGTGGACATCGTCGTTGCCAATATTGACGTACTTGCGGATCACCTCGACCAGTTCCTTCTGCAAGGCTGGCAAGTAGTCCGGCGTGCTGCGTTGGCCGCGTTCGTGCGCCACGATGATCTGTAGACGCTCTTTCGCTACCGACGCGGTACTTGGCTTTTTGTTGGCCCGAAAGAAGTCGAGAAATTTCATTGTTTAGTTGCCTCCAAAGATACGCTCGAAGAATCCCTTCTTCTTAACATCGAGGAAGCGATGTTCCACGGTCTTGCCCAGCAGGCGATCAACCGCATCGCTGTACGCCTGGCCGGCGTCGCTCTGGTCGTCGAGGATGACCGGAACACCTTGGTTGGAGGCTTTCAGGACCGCCTGGGATTCTGGAATCACGCCCAGCAGGGTCACTGCGAGGATGTCCTTCACGTCTTCAACACCCAGCATTTCGCCATTGCTGACGCGCTCAGGGTTGTAGCGAGTGAGCAGCAAGTGCTCCTTGATTGGGTCCTGGCCTTCTTCGGCGCGCTTGGATTTGCTGGCCAGCAGGCCCAGCATGCGGTCCGAGTCACGTACCGAGGAGACTTCCGGGTTGGTCACCACGATGGCTTCGTCAGCGAAGTACATTGCCAGGTGAGCACCGGTTTCGATACCGGCCGGGGAGTCGCACACCACGTATTCGAAGGTTTCCTTCAGTTCAGCGAGTACTTTGCCTACGCCTTCCTTGGTCAACGCATCTTTGTCGCGAGTCTGGCTGGCGGCCAATACGTACAGGTTCTCAAGGCGCTTGTCCTTGATCAGGGCTTGTTGCAGGTTGGCTTCGCCGTTTACTACGTTGACGAAGTCATACACCACACGGCGTTCGCAGCCCATGATCAGGTCGAGGTTACGCAAACCGACGTCGAAGTCGACGATGACTGTCTTGTGGCCGCGCAGAGCGAGGCCGGTACCGATAGCGGCGCTGGTGGTGGTCTTACCCACACCACCCTTGCCGGATGTAACCACGAGAATCTTGGCCAAGGTGTTTCACCCCTAAGGAAAAAGGACATTTCGGTCCCTGAAAAACATCTCTTGGAACTCGCTGCAGGCGGACAGCTTTTGTAAGAAAAAGATGTGGTTTGCGCGAGGCAAACACCAACTTCCAATTATTCCTACACAAGTATTGCCGGTTTCGCTGTGCTATCAGAGTCTAGAGATGCTTGGAAAATGCGGCAGTATCCGTTAAAGACGGACGATGTTCAACAGATCGCCCGACAGGCTGACCTGCACCCCGGCCCCCCACAGCGGATCACGGCGCAAATCTTCGGAAACCTTATACCTGCCTGCGATGGACACTAGCTCAGCGCTCATTTGCTGGCAAAAAATACGGGCTCTGGTATCACCCTTGATGCCGGCCAGGGCACGTCCGCGCATCGGGCCGTATACATGGATGTTGCCATCGGCAAGAAGTTCCGCCCCAGGACTGACCGAGGAGATCACCACAAGGTCGCTTCCCTCGGCGTAAACCTGCTGCCCGCCCCGTACGGGAGAGGTAATGATCTTTGTAGGCTTGATCGTCGGTTCCGGTGGTTTTTCCGGCTTTTTCTTCTCTTCCCCGACCAATGGTTCAATCGGGCGCTCACGTGCACCGGACGGCGGCAGTACTGGCAGTTCAATGGCGATGGCCGCAGCAATATCTTCGATACGGCTGGCACGAATCGCCAGGGTGCGCAGGCCATGGGAGCGGCACACCCGCATCAGGCCGGGCAAGTCAATGAGGCCTTGGCCAGCGGGCAGCTTGTCCAGGGCCAGCACCAGCGGGGCGTTGTTGAAGAAGTTCGGCGCCAGGGCGACCTTGGCGGCGAGCTGGCGGTCCAGGGCCTCAAGGTCGTTACGGGCCAGTTCCAGCACGGTGATGGCGAGCATGCTGCCCTTCAGCTGGAACACGGGATCTTGGTCTAGCGGTTCGGTTTGGCTCATGGTCGGCAAAAGCGGCTTGTCACGAAAAGTGTCGAGACTTATAACGAGAACATCCACTGGCCGCAAGCCGAGTCGAACCGTTGTAGAATGCGCGGCCCTTGTCTTTACCGGAATCTGTAATGGATCGCCCGCGTTTTCGAGCTGTATTTTTTCACCCGCGTTTTTGGCTGTTATGGCTGGGACTCGGCATGCTGTGGCTGGTCACCCAACTGCCGTACCGTGCGCTGCTGGTCATCGGCCGCCTGTTGGGTGCGGGGATGTACCGTGTGGCCGGTGAACGTCGCCGCATCGCTGCACGAAACCTGGAACTGTGCTTCCCGGAAAAGTCCGCTCAAGAACGTAAACATTTACTTAAAGAAAATTTTGCCTCCACCGGTATCGCCTTCTTTGAAATGGCCATGAGCTGGTGGTGGTCGCGCCAACGTTTGGCGCGCCTGGCCCATGTCGAGGGCTTGGAGCATCTCAAGCAGGCTCAGTTGGACGGCAAGGGCGTGATCCTCATGGCCCTGCACTTCACCACCCTGGAAATCGGCGCCGCGTTGCTGGGGCAGAAGCACACCATTGATGGTATGTACCGCGAGCACGGCAACCCGTTGTTTGACTACATCCAGCGCCGTGGCCGCGAGCGCCACAACCTTGATTCCCTGGCGATCGAGCGTGAAGACGTGCGCGGCATGCTCAAGCTGCTGCGTGCCGGCCGTGCCATCTGGTACGCACCCGACCAGGACTATGGCGCTAAGCAAAGTATTTTCGTACCGCTGTTCGGCATCCAGGCGGCCACAGTGCCGGCCACCAGCAAGTTTGCCAAGCTGGGTAAGGCGCTGGTGGTGCCGTTCACTCAAGAGCGCCTGGCCGACGGCAGCGGCTATCGCCTGGTGATCCACCCACCGCTGACCGACTTCCCCGGCCAAAGCGATGAAGCCGATTGCCTGCGCATCAACCAATGGGTCGAAGCCTCGGTACGCCAATGCCCTGAGCAGTACCTGTGGACCCATCGGCGCTTCAAGAGCCGGCCACCGGGTGAGCCCAAGCTGTACGAAAAACGCCGTCGATAAGACTGACTTTTCCCCACATGGAGTGACGCGATGCGCCCAGCTGAACCGGTTACAGGCTTGATTCTTTCCGGCGGCGGGGCGCGAGCGGCGTATCAGGTGGGGGTGTTGGCGGCGATTGCCGAGCTGTTGCCGCCGGGGGCGCCCAACCCATTTCCGGTAATCGTCGGCACCTCGGCCGGGGCAATCAATGCGGTGAGCCTGGCCAGCGGTGCCATGGACTTTACCGCCGCCATCCAACGGTTGACCGCCTTCTGGCAAGGCTTTCGCAGCCACCTGGTGTTGCGCAGTGACTGGCCAGGGGTGATTCGCCAGGCGAGCCGTTTTTTCATCCACAGCCTATTGGGCCTGGGCGCGCAAGTGCCGGTCGCATTGCTCAATAGCGCGCCGCTGCGCAATTTGTTGCAAGAACGCCTAAACCTGGACGGCATCGACGAGGCCATCCGCAACAAGCATTTGCACGCGGTGGCGGTCACGGCATTCGGTTATGAGTCCGGTCAGGCGGTGACCTTTTATCAGAGCGGCGGCACCATCGACGCCTGGCTGCGCCATCGCCGCATCGGCATGCCTACCCAGCTTACGGTTGAGCATCTACTGGCCAGTTCGGCCATCCCCTTGTTGTTCGCGCCGGTCAAACTCGATCAGGAATACTTCGGTGATGGTGCTGTACGCCAATCAGCACCCATTAGCCCGGCACTGCACCTGGGCGCAAACCGCGTACTGGTGGTGGGCGTCAGCGGCAACCCGCGTGGCAATGAGCCGGCAGTGCAACGTACGTTCACCGGCCAGGAGCCGACCCTGGCGCAGATCGGTGGCCATATGCTCAACAGCACGTTCATTGACAGCCTTGAGAGTGATATCGAGCTGCTGGAACGCCTTAACCAATTCAGTCATTTCCAGCCTGCCGACAGTGCCGCCCGTGGGTTGGCGCCGGTGGAAGTGCTGGTGATTGCACCCAGTCAGCCTATTGATGAAATCGCGGCGCGCCATCGCCAGGAATTGCCGGCAGCATTGCGATTGTTCCTGCGGGGGCCGGGGGCGACCAAGACGAGCGGGGCGGGAGTGTTGAGTTACTTGCTGTTCGAGGCGGGGTATTGCAGCGAGTTGATCGAGTTGGGGCGGCGGGATGCGTTGGCCAAGCGTGAGGAAATCACGCGATTCCTCGGTTTGGCCTGATCCCCTGTAGGAGCGAGCTTGCTCGCGAAAAACTCAAGGACACCGCGCTCATCCAGGGTACGCGCGTTATCGTTGACGATCTTCGCGAGCAAGCTCGCTCCTACAGTGGGGCCAGCGAACGCTTAGAAGTGATACTTGACCAAAAAGCTCGCCGTGTCCTGGGTGGTCTTGAACGCACCCGAATCTTCGATGCCGTACTTATTCTTCCAATAGTCGTATTCAAAACCCACATACAACTGCTTGTCGCCCCAGTGCAGCGCTTTACCCAAGTCGTATTTGACCTGTGGGTTGAAGTGCAGGTTGGCGTGGTAAGTGCCACGGGCGTTCTTGTCGTTGTCCACCACCCAGTCCATAAAGCCGTCGATCAGGATGTCGGAGTTGCCCACCGGCAGCGTGTAAGCCCACACCGGGGTGATCTGCCAAACGCCGTCACCGGCGCGATTGCCTTCGGTCTGACGCTGGTAGAAGTTCAGCTGGAAGTAGTCGAAACCGGGGATGTTCAAGTCAAAGGCCGGGCCCAGCAGATACGACTCGTTGTCGCCTTCGCCGAACTCGTAGGTGAAGGCCAGCAACACATCTTTGATCGGGCCGAAAGACAGGTCCTTATCAAGTATTTTACCGAACGACAGACGTGGGCTGATTTCGCCGTAGTAAGTGCTCGGGCCGACGTTGCCGTCTTCCTTGCCGTTGTAAAAGATACGGTCGACAAACACGAAGTTGTCACCGTACTTCCACGCATCGGCGTGTTCGAACGTAACGGTTTGCTGAATCTGCGGGTTAACGGTAAAGCTCTTGCCCCACAGGTAGGTCAGGCTGTTGTTCTGCCACTGCAACAAATCGCCGGCCACGGCTTGGCCACCGGCCAGCAGGGAACCTGCCAGCATCAGGCCTTTGAACATAGGTTTCATTCGGTGCTCCCGAGTTAAAGTTTTATGTTTTTTTTCTGGGCAGGCGCTCTGGTGTGGCGCCTTTGGGTTCGCTGAAAAGTCGTCTGTTTGGTCAGCTTTATTGCTACAGCAAAAGCCGCGCCAAGGCGGTGAAAACACCGTCGATTCAAGCGGGCGCGGAGAATACTGGCTCCCACGTCTAGGCTCAAGTGCGCCGTAACAGCGCGCACAGGGCGACAATGGGGCATGCCTCAGGTGTGGGCGTGCTCAACGACAGGTCGTTCAGCACCGCCAAGGATGTTGAACAGGATATTCAGCGACACCGCGCTGAGCGTGGCCATGGCAATGCCGCTGTGGGTGATCGGGCTCATCCACAGCGGCAGTTGCGCGAAGAACTCCGGGCGCACCACGGGGATCAGGCCCATGCCAATGCTTACCGCCACCAGCAACTGGTTGCGACGGTCGGCGATGTCGGCTTCTTGGAGAATCTTGATCCCGGTGGCCGCCACCATGCCAAACATGGCAATCGCTGCACCGCCCAGCACCGCCGGTGGAATCGACGCCACCAGGTAAGCGGCTTTGGGCAGCAGGCTCAGCACGATCAGAAACGCGCCAGCCATGATCGTCACCGAGCGGCAACGCACGCCGGTCATCTGCACCAGGCCGATGTTCTGGGCGAAGGAGGAGTGGGTAAAGGTGTTGAAAAAGCCGGCGAAAAACGACGCGCCGGCATCACACAACAGACCACGTCGCAGCATTTTCGGGGTGACGTCCTGGCCGGTGATTTTGCCCAGCGCCAGGAACATTCCGGTGGACTCGACGAAGATGATCACCACCACCAGGCACATCGACAAAATCGGCGCCAGCTCGAACTTGGGCATGCCAAAGTGCAGCGGCGTGACCACCTGCACCCACGGCGCTTGGGCCAGGCCACTGAGGTCGACCATACCCAGCATGCCGCACAGCACGTAGCCCAGGCCCATGCCGATCAGCACCGAGATGTTCACCCAGAAGCCGCGCATAAAGCGGTTGATCAGCAGGATAGTGCCCAGCACCAGCGCGGCAATTGCCAGGTAGATCGGGGAGCCGAAAGTGGCCGCAGCGCTGCCGCCACCGGCCCAATTCACGGCCACCGGAAACAGCGACAGACCGATGGCCGTAATCACCGTACCGGTCACCAGGGGAGGGAAGAACCGCACGACCTTGGACATGAACGGCGCGATGAGCATGCCGAAGAAGCCGGCCGCGATGGTCGCGCCGAAGATGCCCTGCAAGCCGATACCGGGCATGCCGGCCATGGCGACCATGCTACCGACGGCGGCGAAACTGGCGCCCATCATCACCGGCATGCGAATGCCGACCGGGCCGATACCGAACGACTGCACCATGGTAGCGATGCCGGCCACCAGCAGGTCGGCATTGATCAAAAAGGCGATTTCTTCACGGCTAAGCCCTGCGGCCTGGCCAATAATCAGGGGCACGGCGACGGCGCCGCCGTACATCAGCAAGACGTGTTGCAGGCCTACCAGAATCAGTTGCAAGAGGGGCAGCCGCTCCATGGCAGGCGCGGCAGGAATCTGCGGTTCGACTAACTCGGTCATGCAACACCTCGGATCTTTTTTATTTTTGTGTTGTTTGGAACGCAATCTTCAAAACACTGAAGGAACCTGTGGGAGGGGGCTTGTTCCCGATGGCGGTGTGTCATTCAAAGTAACTGTGACTGAACCACCGCTATCGGGGGCAAGCCCCCTCCCACATTTGGACCTGTGTGAATCATTCAGTTAGTTGGTGCGCGCTCCTTGATTGATCCAACTACCAATCAAATCCCGCTCCTGCTGGGTCATTTGAGTGATGTTGCCCAACGGCATGATCTGGCTCGCCACGGCCTGCGCTTGAATACGCGCCGCCTGCTGCTGAATTTGCGCCGGAGTATCAAACATCACACCCGCCGGTGCGGTGCTGAACAGCGGGCTGGTGGGCTTGGACGAATGGCAGACGGTGCAGCGCTGTTCGATCACGCTGTGTACCTGGCCGAAGTCCGTAGTGGCTTGCGCCGCTGCGGGTTCTGCGGCCGGTGCTGCTGGCGCGGCGGGTTTCAAGCCACCGCCCACTGCAGTTTCCGGCAACGGTTGGTACTCGATGGCGGCCGGGGCCTTGGCAATCGGTTCGGCCGGCTTGGGGCCGGTCACATACGCCAGGCTGATCATCGCCAACGCGCCAACCGGCAGGGTCCACGCATACTTCTGGCTGTTATGCCGGGTGTTGAAGTAGTGGCGCACCAGCACCGCCGCCACCGCGATACCCGCCAGGATCAGCCAGTTGTATTGGCTGCCGTAGGTGCTCGGGAAGTGGTTGCTGATCATGATGAACAGCACCGGCAAGGTGAAGTAGTTGTTGTGGCGCGAACGCAGCAAGCCCTTAGCGGGTAGCGCTGGATCAGGCGTGCGGTTCTCGGCGATGGCCGCCACCAGGGCGCGTTGCGCCGGCATGATGATGCGGAATACGTTGCCCACCATGATCGTGCCGATCACCGCACCCACGTGCAGGTAAGCGCCACGGCCGCTGAAAACCTTGCTGAAGCCGTAGGCCGCCGCAATCAACAGCACAAACAGAATGAAACCGAGCAAGGCTGGGCGTTTGCCCAAGGCCGAGTCGCAGAGGAAGGAATAGATGAACCAGCCGGCGAACAGTGAGCCAATGCCCAGCAATACGCCTTCGGTACCGCTGAGTGTGCTGCCGGGGGCGAGCAGGTACAGCGTTGGGTTGAGGTAGAACACCACGCACAGCAGCGCGACGCCCGACATCCAGGTGAAATAGGCTTCCCATTTGAACCAATGCAGGTTGTCCGGCATCGTCGGTGGGGCCAGTTTGTATTTTTCCAGGTGGTAGATGCCGCCACCGTGGATCGCCCACAAGTCGCCGGCCAGGCCGCTCTTGGGGTTGACGCGATTTAGGTTGTTTTCCAGCCAGACGAAGTAGAAAGAAGCGCCGATCCACGCGACGCCAGTGATCATGTGAACCCAGCGCACGCTCAGGTTCAGCCATTCCAACAGATGTGCTTCCACAGTCTTTACCTCTCGCCTGTCACCCTTGTTGTCGGGTGATCAGACCTTCTCTTATTGGTGGGGGGCGAGGATCAACCGCTCATCCTCTTCAAAAAAATGCTCATCGCAGTTATTGCCTTTGCCACTGCGATCAACCACCAGGAAGTCATCCCGCTTTTCGATCGTCAGCACCGGGTGGTGCCAGACGCCGCGATGGTAATTGATGCCCTGCCTGCCGTTGGTAACGAAGGCGCGGACCAAGCCTGATACAGGTGCATCGCCAAGTGGCGCGACCACGATCAGAAAGGGGTTGCCGAGCAGCGGAATGAAAGCCTGGCTGCCCAGCGGGTGTCTCTCCAGCATGCATACGGTCAGCGGCATGTCCTGCGCGTCGGCGCGGAAGATGCTGATGATGGCGTTGTCTTCAGGCTGTGCGGTTTCTACCGTTGCCAGCTTGTGAAAGCGCATGGTCGACCCGTTGTTGATCATGAAGTGATCGCTGCCATCGGTTTCGATAACGTCTCCGAAAGGGGCGAAGGCTTCTTTGGTCAGGGGTTCGATCACTAGTGTGCGCATGGCTGTCTTCTTAATCTGTTTGATTGTTGATGGTTCACTGTAGGAGCGAGCTTGCTCGAGAAAAACCCAAAGGCACCGCGTTTTTCCAGGGTGGGCGCGTTATCGTTGGCGATCTTCGCGAGCAAGCTCGCTCCTACAGGTTCAGCGCTTACTTGGCGACTTTACCGAGAACGCGCAGGCGACTCACACCACCATCCGGGAACACGTTCAAGCGGATGTGGGTAATCGGCCCCAGTGCCTTGATCTGCTCGGCGAAGCTGTGTTCAGCGTGCATTTCCAGCTTCTGTGCCGGCAGCAGTTCGCGCCAGAACAGCGATTGGGTTTCGATCTGGCTGTCGGTGCCGCCCTTCACGAACGCGCCCTGAATCGAGCAGGTGTCCGGGTAGTTGCCCTTGAAGTGCAGGGTGTCGACGATGATTTTCTCGATCTCGCCCGGGTGGCCCAGCGCGACGATGACCCAGTCATTGCCCGGCGTGCGACGACGTGCGGTTTCCCAGCCATCGCCCATGTTGATGCCACGGCCAGGGTTGAGGATGTTGCTCATGCGCCCGAAGTGTTCATCGGAGCACGCCAGTGCGCGGCCGCCATTGAGGGCCGAGGCGAGGTCGACTTGTTCGTTGTCGCCAATCGACGACCAGTCGCGGAACGGAATGCCGTACACACGCAGACGCGCCACGCCGCCATCCGGGTAGATGTTGAAGCGCAGGTGGCTGAACGCCTTGTCGTTGCTAATCTCGTGGTAGTGGTGGCTGTTGCCTTGCAGCTCGACGGCCGACAGCACTTCTTCCCACTGGGTGTTCTCGTCAGGGTCGCCCGAGGCCAGGAAGCAGGCTTCCAGCGAGGCCGACGGCGGGAAGTTGCCGGTGAAGAATGAAGTGTCGATGTCCACGCCCTTGATCGAACCCGGCACGCCCAAGCGGATCACCGCGCTGTCGTAGCCTTCGAAGCGCTTGCGGCGTGACTCCCAGCCGTCCATCCACTTGCCGTTGTCATCGAAAACGCCCTCCTTCCACACGGCCGGGGTCGGCTGGAACAGGCGGTTGGCGTCAGCGAACCAGTCATCGGTCACCGAAAGAATCTTGGTGCCCAGACGGGCGTCGGCCAGGTTGACGAACTTCTCGAAAGGTACGGCGTAAGCTTTCATTCTTCTTGTCTGCCTTAAATAGAGTGGCTGGGGATGGTCTGCTAGAGGGTCAGTAAGCGGAACAACGCGATCTTGTTGATCTCGGCCAGTGCACATTTGAACTCGGCCTCGACCGAGTTGTGAATGCGCGTTTCGAACGCGGCCAGGATCTGATGCCGGTTGCTGCCTTTTACCGCCATGATGAAGGGAAACTTGAACTTGGCCTTGTAGGCATCGTTCAGCTCGGTGAAGCGAGAAAACTCTTCGGCCGTGCATTGGTGAATCCCCGCGCCAGCTTGCTCATCGGTGCTGGCTTGGGTCAGTTGGCCCTGGACGGCAGCTTTGCCCGCCAGGTCCGGGTGAGCGTTGATCAGGGCCAGCTGGCTGGCGTGATCGGCGCTCAACAGGATGTCGCTCATGCGCTGGTGCAGGGTTTCGATTTCATCGATCGAAGCGTCCTGGCCCAGGTCGAAGGCCTTTTCGGCCACCCACGGCGAATGTTCATAGATATCGGCGAAGGCTTGGACGAATTCGTCGCGGCTCAGGGTCGACGGCTTGAGTGTTTGGAACGCGGTCATTTGGCAGCTCCCTTGAACGGATGGGTTTCATGCCAGTGACGGGCAATGTCGACACGACGCGTGAACCACACCTGTTCGTGACCTTTGACGTACTCGATAAAACGCTTCAAGGAGGCCAGGCGTGCAGGGCGGCCAATCAGGCGGCAATGCAGGCCGATGGAGAGCATCTTCGGTGCCTCGGCGCCTTCGGCGTAAAGCACGTCGAACGCGTCCTTGAGGTATTCGAAAAAGTCATCGCCCTTGTTGAACCCCTGCACCTGGGTGAAACGCATGTCGTTGGTGTCCAGGGTGTAGGGGATCACCAAATGCGGCTTGCCGGTAGGGTTGTTGGGTTCCCAGTAGGGCAGGTCATCGTCGTAGGTGTCGCAGTCGTAGAGGAAGCCGCCTTCCTCCATCACCAGCCGCCGTGTGTTGGGGCCGGTGCGCCCGGTGTACCAGCCCAGTGGGCGTTCGCCGGTCAGCTCGGTGAGGATGCGGATGGCTTCGAGCATGTGCTCGCGCTCCTGGGCCTCGTCCATATATTGGTAGTCGATCCAGCGATAACCATGGCTGCAGATCTCATGGCCGGCCTCGACCATCGCACGGATCACATCCGGGTGACGCTGGGCGGCCATGGCCACGGCGAAGATGGTCAGCGGGATATCGAATTCTTTAAACAGCTTGAGGATGCGCCACACGCCGGCACGGCTGCCGTATTCATACAGCGACTCCATGCTCATGTTGCGTGCGCCTTGCAACGGCTGGGCCGAGACCATTTCCGAGAGGAAGGCTTCGGACTCTTTGTCGCCGTGCAAAATGTTGCGCTCACCGCCTTCTTCGTAGTTGAGTACGAAAGACAGCGCAATGCGTGCCTTGCCCGGCCAATGGGGGTGAGGAGGGTTACTGCCGTAACCGATCAGGTCGCGTGGGTAGTCAGCGCTCACTGCAGTCTTCCTTCTTGTTCGTGATCATTCATGTGGCGGCCGGGCAGCGAAATGACTGGGTGGCGTCACAGCGATGAGTGATTGTATACAACTTATCGCCCACTTTGTAAGCCTACATTTCTGCATTTTTTATCCAGGTGTCTGGAATAAACCCTAGCAAGAAACCTGCCCAGTCGGTCAGTTATCGGAAGGAAAGATTCCCCTGTAGGAGCGAGCTTGCTCGCGAAAAGCCAGAGGGCACCTCATTTAGTCCTGAAGCCCCGCGTTACCGGTCACGATTTTCGCGAGCAAGCTCGCTCCTACAGGGGATTGGGGTTCTGTTGAATTTATTGTGTACAATTTTTTTAAAAAGTGTCTTAATCAGTCATCGCCGGCTTTTTCACTGCCCTGAAAAAGTGCGGATCACTCTTCTATTGACTACAGGAGGCGCGTAGACGCCATGGGACGTTTGACCACACACGTTTTGGACGCTGCACACGGCTGCCCCGGCAGCGCGATCAAGGTTGAGCTGTACCGCGTCGAAGGTGCGCAACTTGAGCTGGTCGCCACCGCGCAGACCAACAGCGACGGCCGTTGCGACGCCCCCCTGCTGCAAGGCGACGACTACCGCAGCGGTGTCTACCAACTGCAATTCAGCGCTGGTGACTACTATCGCGCCCGTGGCGTGCAATTGCCCGAACCGGCCTTCCTGGATGTGGTGGTACTGCGTTTCGGCATCAGTGCCGAGCAGGATCACTACCATGTTCCGCTGCTGATTTCGCCCTACAGCTACTCCACCTATCGCGGTAGCTAGCGTCACCTCGCTTCACACCCCCAAAGCTCTTCGTTGGTTTTTCGCCCGCCCACACTGCGGGCTTTTTTTCGTCTGCATTTAACTATCTAACGTCGCTTGGATACCTGCACTACCTAGGCTGGCTTTTTCCACGAGAAGAAAAAGCCATGACCTCGAACCCCGCAAACCCCGTCGTACCTCCCGCGTCCACCGACATCGTCGATATTGACGACTCCAGCGACACTGAAGCCAGGTTCCGGACGATGCGCGACCAGTTGAAATGGCGGATCAATACCTGTACTCATCCCAGTCGCCTGATTAATCAGCTCTGCCTTGCCGACATGCGCTGCCGCGAATCCGCGAAGACGCTCACACACCTGATAGAGCGCTCACCCCGAATCCTGAAGGTGATTCGTGCCGAGCTGTACAAAGAGTTCAATGAAGACCCCGATGATCTGCTGTTTACCGTGCCCGCGAAGGACGGAGATCCCGAAAAGGTCGACAACCTGACAGGTCGGGCATTGTCGATGCTCTTTGAGCCTCGGATCGATGCCAATGTCTGCTCCTCAACCACTTTGAGTATCAAAGCAAAGCCCGGCTACCGATTGACGTTGACGCCGTTTGATGTACTTCAACGGGTGAGTGCGATGAGGCTCGTCGAGCGACTGGTTGTTGCGGCCACAGACTATTGGGACATGTTGGTCTACGGTTCCTGGCTGACGCGCCGGGAGCGTTGGGTGGACTTGCATAGGGTACTTTTCGCCGATCGTGCCTTTGTCGCACGGCAATTGAATGAGCTGTCGAGTACCGGCATGGCCATGCTTCAGGCCGTGATCGATGCCCCGAGCGCAGAGGCGCGTCAGCGCGCAGGGGGAGAGTGGGCCGCAGTGCGAGTGGGTCTTCTACTGTGGCCGGGTACGCCTGCGATTGCGATTCCAGGTGCCTTGCATATCTATCGTGAGGGAGAACCCGAGGGGGTACCCCACGTTATCTACCTGCCGGGTGTCGCTCGCAATTTCTACGAGTACCCTTCCTTCGTCGCGTTTCAGTGTGGCGTCCTGCAACTGAGCCATTCTCGGTTTGAGGAGCTCTGGCAATGTCTGCCCTTGAATCGTCGTCAGACGCTTTGCCGCCCTGCGGACTTGTCACCGGCGTCCAGCGTGGTGCTGGGCTCGGAGATTCTTGAAGATGCGTTGGCGCTGGTGACGCGGGCGTTGCTGAGGCAGCAATGGGATAACGAACTGGCTTGTGCGGTCACTGTTTATCACCAACAGGTGTTTGCCAAAGAACGGTCGCAGCCGCTCAATTCGAGTTTTTTCCTCAAACACGTGGAGGGCAGCCGGCGTCTATTGGTCGGGGACGGGCCGCTCGGCGAGCTTTGTGACGAATTGCTGGATTGGGACCAGCAGCGCCGACACGCAGACATCATCTTTGCCAGTACTGCGCCCGGTTTGCCCTTGCACACCGTAGAGCAGCAGATCACGCGTTACGAGAAAGGCCTGGTGGCGTTGCTGGACCCGAATGATCCAAGCGCCGAGACCCCTGCGTATCAGGAGGTCGTCGCACTGGTGAGTCAACTCAAGGTGCATGCCGACACGTTGAATTCAATCACACAGGGTGCCCGGCAACGATTGTTAGGTTTTGCGTTCTGGACTGAGCGCCTCGGTGGAGCAGGGACGCCCAGGCGGGGGGTGTCGTTTATGCACGCGCAAACCGAGGCTTTGCGTTGCGAGGTGCAACTGCAACATAAGCTCAAGTTGCTGAGTACGGCGCATCGGGACCTGATAATTGAAGTGGTGGAGCAGCCTTTGCCCAGCCGGCGTCCGGGCAGTCAAACCCAGGTGCTATCGATTGCCATCGGCAGCGAACTCGATGGGTTTTCCTCGTTGGATAACGTCTGGGTCGTGACGACCGCCGCGGCGGTGAGGGTTCCGAAACGACAACTGCCCGTGGTGCTGTACGCGGTCGGGGAAGAGGGCGGGGTGATGGGGTTTGCCGGGCTGGACGCGCTGACCCGCAGCGTCAAGGCCAGTCTCGTCAGTCGCGACGATTCTATGCTGTGGGGCTGTATCGCGCGCGATAAGCGCAGCGGCTTACGCGCGCATGCGACACATGAAACGTTAGAGGTGCGCTACGTGCCCATCCTGAAAAAGCCTGCCGTGGTGTTTATCAGGAAGCTCCTCGGGTCGTATGACCGCTTGCACTGCAGCGTGGATGAGATCACGCGTATTTTCAGTGAGGTGAAGGACGCCGAGTTGAGCCGTGCACTACTGCTGACTGAGTTGGAGCAACGACTGCAGGTTCCCGTCAATAGCGCCCTGAGCCATGCGCAGACGAATGTCGAGCTGTTGCGCAATCTCGCGCTTGAAGCAAAAAAACTGCCAGCATGGCTGACGACGGCAGCCAACGCTCAGCGTAGACGTTTCAGGCGTTTGCAGAAGCATCACATGAGCAACGCTTGGGCATTTTTAGCGCGGCATGAACAACGTCTGCCGGACCTGATGACGTATGCCCGCCAGGCGTTGAGCGCCCGATTGCGTCGCGACGGTATCGCTTTGCAGGTGGCGTTAGACGAGCCGTTTATCGTGATGTCGGGTGATATTCACGGCACCTATTGTGACTATGAAGAAGCTTGCCGTCTGAGGGACCCGCGAATGCGACTGTCGCCGTCTTCTTCGTGCAGAGCGTTCAGCCTGTTGGAGTTGGCGCTGCACAACCTCGATCCGCAGGCAACATGGACGCAATATAAACTAAACCGTGCCTGCGTTCTGCGATCGCCGTGGCCAGGCTTTCATGTCAACCATCTGAGGCAAATAATATCTTCGTTGGATATCGGTGGTCGATACGATGCATTGATCAATAAAGCGTTTTATCCCGCTGTTAACCCCGACCACCCGCTCAGCGAGGGGCGTATCCCCGAATTGTTGAATCGTGCATTGCGTGCGGGCATTGACTTTCATCTGTATGTGGCGGCGCAAGAGGGGTTGTCGGCGAACGCGCAAAGCGTATTCAGCACCGCAATGGCTGCACGAACGCCCCAGGACCTGCTGAAAAACCAGCACCAGCTGCAGCTGTATAAGGTTCATCTGGTGGGGCATACGATGCAGCATGATCGTTATGTCGCAGGGATAGTGGTGGTGCAGGACAAGCGCTCAGCGCTTTGCGTGATCTACTGGCCGCAGGCCCCGCACGCGTGCGTGCTCACTGAGTACAGCAGCCTGGACAAGGCGAGAGCTGAATTGAACCGCCTCGGTGCTTTGCCAGATAACGCCAAAACACTGGCACGGCAAGTGGCGCCCGGTTGGGCCTTTCAGTCCGGGCCTGATCCAATGGCTGTCAGCATTGTTGATATGTTCTCGGGTGGATTCTTGGTGAAAGGGTATTGGCAGGCGTATCGCACATTCCGTGTGAAATACCCTGAGCCTTCGCTGTCGATCCATGAGATAGAAGAACAAGTGCTTGATCAGATTGCCAGCGATCCACAGGAATGGTTGGCGCTCGTCGCCAGCTCCCATTGCAATGCCCAGGCGTTGCTGTACCGCGGGCATGTGCTGGAGCTGCAACGCCAGACACAAGCGGCCAGTTACTCCAATAAGGCGCTTGAAGAGTACCGGATCCGCCGCCGTCGCGATGATAGTGTTGCCAAGGTGCGGATGGTGTTGGGCCTCTTTATTCCGATAGTTGGGGTGTTCAGTGATATCTATCAATTGTACGGCGCGGTGCGGCGTTATTTACGCTCTGGCAACCCCGGCGATAAGCGCGTGCTGGCCGATACGGTAAAGTTTTTTACGGTCGGTCTGGTCATGGCGTTGGTGCCCGGCCCCAAGAGAGTAGGGGTGTCGACGGCGGCTTTGGGGCGTATACGCCGCTGGCGTGTGGAGCCGAGCAGTGTTTCCCATTCGGCCCCATCGGTGAGACAACTTCCGGGATTGGAGCGTTTCAAGGTCAAGTCGGTGCCTGAAGAGGCTGTGGCGTTGAGGGGGCCGGATCAGAACGGTGTTTACATCAAGAACGGTGAGTTATTTGTGGCGGATGACGCACACCATTATCCGGTTTACCGTCGCGCAAACGAGACATCGTTCCGCCTGAAAAACCCGCAGGTACCTGGGCAGGACGAACTGATCATCAATATTCGGCAGTCCAAGGAATGGTTACTCGCGGCAGACGCGCCGCAGCCCTTGGCGGGCTCGAGTTCAGGCGTGCTAAACCCCTGGCGTTCGCCCGTGGCGCCGGCACCTGACTGGAGGCTGCCGGTTGTTCGCACGTCGACAGAAAATACGATTCGTCAGTCAACGACGACGGCGAGTCACTGGATAGATTGGGATATCCCTACCCCGAATGGCCTGCAGGTGACGCTGGCGCCTCATGTCTATCAGGTCCCAGCGGATGCCTCAGGGGTTGCCGGCAACGTGGTGCGCATTGCTCCCATGCACAATACATCGTTGCAAGATCCGCTCAGCAGTTACTACAGGCTACTGCCACAAGGGGATCAGGCGCCTCTGGACGGTATCGTATTCATGACCAGAAATGAGCGGTCGGTCTCAACGGTTCACGCTGATATCGAACGTTGGACAAGCGCGGCGCCTCTGGAACAGCCTATTGCCATGTCATTCACTGGGCAGAACCAATGGAAACTTCATGCCCCGTTGTTCGACAGGCCATTGACTGAGTCTGTAGGTGAGGCCTTTCCTACCCTTAAAGGCACAAGTCGAGCACGGGTCGTTGCGCGCATGATTGAGCTGTCTGGACCACCGGGCCCTGCAACCGCCACTCACTTGCTCAACATTCGTGCGACGTTGGACAAATGGTTGTCGCCACTTATGGCCAGGCGGGGAAAAACGGACGACTTGCTGCAGATGCTGCAGCCCTGTAATAGGCACGGCACTAGCCTATCCATCAATTATGATGGTGATAATCGCGTTTTCAATCGCGTCGATTTTCAAATATCCGGCTTGGACGCTTCGTTATGGCTCCCAAAAGGTAGAGTCGCGAATCAACGAGAGCTTGCTCAGCGTGCGGCTGTGAAGGAGGAATTGAAACAACAGGGCTTTAAAGTGAGAGATCGGGAAGTGTCATCCGGCGGCCCTCACACCCACTCGCTTATCGCAACACACCCCAATTCGAACATGCTGTATTACGTGACCCTCCATTGGGCTGAGGGAGGGTCCATCAGATTAGAAAAAAAGCTGACGACTGCCTGGTTAAATAAAATCATCAATCGGTATTCAGCCTCACGCACATTGGCAGACGTCAAAAGTGCCATGGAGGAAGGGCGGTTGGTTAGGATCGCAGCAGGCATCCAATGGCCTGTCGAGCGTGACATTCCTTCCAGCGTCTATTTTGTCAAAGTGAATCCAGCCTGACCTTCATCAGCGACAGCATGCCTGCACCACCAAACAATCCCGCACTGACGCGGTTGAACCAGCTTTGGCCTTTGCCGCTACGCAGATAGCGAGCGGCGCCATGGGCGCTCAAGCCATAGGTCAGCTTGCACAGCAGGTCGAGCACGGTCCAGGTGGCGATCATGGTCAGCAGCTGTGGCAGGAACGGTTGCTCGCCGCTGAGAAACTGCGGCAGGAAGGCGGCGAAAAACAGAATGTCCTTGGGGTTGCTGGCGCCGAGGACAAAAGCGCGACCGAACAGGGTGCGAAAGCGTGGTGTCGCGGCCAACTGCGGTACTTCGGCGCCGTGTGCCGGTTGCCGCGACTGCTGCCAGCTTTGCCAGGCCAGGTAGAACAGATAGGCCGCGCCGACCACCTTCAAGGCGCTGAACAACTGCTCCGACGCGAGCAACAGCGCGCCTAGACCAAGGGCCGAGGCGCTGAGCAAGCAGATCGAGGCAAATACCCCACCAAGAAACGCTGGGTACGAACGGCGCAGTCCGTAGTTGAGACTGTTGCTGATCATCAACAGTGACAGCGGCCCCGGGATCAGGATCACCACCAATGCCGCGCCGCTGAACAGTAGCCAGGTTTCCAGGTTCATCCGTTACTCCTTTATAGAAATATGAATTTGGCGATAAAGATCGCGCACAACACCCACAGGCTGATGGAAATCTCGCGGTACTTGCCAGTACCCGCCTTGAGCGCCACGTAGGTGATAAAGCCCAGGGCGATGCCGTCGGCGACCGAAAAGGTCAGGGGCATCATGATCGCGGTGACAATTGCCGGAATGCTGTCGGTGGCCTCGTCCCAATTGATATGGGCCATACTCGCCATCATCAGCATCGCGACGTAAATCAGCGCACCCGCCGTGGCATACGCTGGAATCATCCCCGCCAGCGGCGCGAAAAACATCGCAGCCACAAACAGCACACCCACCGTCACTGCGGTCAGCCCGGTACGGCCGCCCGCCGCCACGCCGGCAGCGCTTTCCACGTAGCTGGTCACCGGTGGTACACCGACCATGGCGCCAAATACGCTAGAGGCACTGTCGGCCTTCAACGCGCGGGACAGGTTATCGATCTTGCCATCGGCATTCACCAGCCCGGCGCGCTGAGCGACGCCCATCAGTGTACCTGCGGTATCAAACATGTGTACAAAAAGAAACGCAAATACCACGCTAATCATGCTGATATTGAATACACCTGCTACGTCCATCGCCATCCAGGTGGGTGCCAGGCTCGGCGGCGTCGACATGATGCCGTTGTAATGCACCAGGCCCAGGCCCCAGCCCGCGAGGGTCACGGCGATGATGCTGATGAGGATCGCGCCGAATACGCGGTGATAGCTGAGGATTGCGATAAGCAGAAAGCAAATGGCCGCCAGCAAGGGCGCCGGTTCATGCAGTGAACCGAGTTTGATCAGCGTGGCCGGGCTGTCGACGATGATGCCAGCGGTCTTCAGGCCGATCACCCCGAGAAACAGGCCGACCCCTGCGCCCATGGCGTGGCGCAGGCTTACGGGGATACTGTTGAGCAGCCATTCACGCACCCGTGAAAGCGTCAGGAACATAAACAGCACGCCTGAGATAAACACCGCACCCAGTGCGGTTTCCCACGTGTAGCCCATGGTGCCCACCACGGTGTAGGTGAAAAACGCGTTCAAGCCCATGCCCGGCGCCAGGCCCACCGGCCAGTTGGCGTACAGGCCCATCAACAGGCAACCCAGCGCAGCGGCGATGCAGGTGGCGACAAAGGCCGCACCGTGATCAATGCCGGCGTCGGCCATGATGTTGGGGTTGACGAAGATGATGTAGGCCATGGTGATGAACGTGGTGAGGCCGGCGATCAGCTCGGTCTTCACTGTGGTGCCATGCAAGCGCAGTTTGAACAGGCGTTCCAGCCAGCCGGTGCGGGTGGGTTGGAGGTCCAGGGGTGAGGCTTCGGATTTGCGGCTATCCACAGCGAGTACTCCTCAAGCATTTTATTGTTATGGCCGGCGCTTTTGCGCCGTGAGGTACTGGCGGGTTTTGTTGACCATTAGGTCAGGAACTCGCACGAGGCGAATTATGCTTTTGTATACAAATAAAGCAAATAATGTTTTCGAATAGTTGAGCGAACGGCTAGTTCGACGCGCTCAATGCTTGATTGACGGCCAGCCATCCGGCGACTGCCGTTTCGCCGGCGTCACTGAATGCGCGTTGCAACAGCTTCACTTGTTCACGGCGTAGGGAGTGTTCAAATCGCAAGCCTTCTTCGCTCAACGCCAGCAGGCGTTTGCGTTTGTCAGTCTCGGACGCAACGCTGTTGACCAGGTGCATTTCCTGCAATTGGCGCAAGGGCATGTTCAGCGCCTGCTTGCTCACGCCGAGCAATTCCAGCAGTTCCTTCACGCTCAGCGCGGGGTAGCGCGCGATAAAAAATACGATGCGCTGGTGTACCCGGCTTAGGCCACGGCGCTCGAGCATTTCATCGGCTTTGGCAGTGAAGGCCTGGTAGCCGAAAAAGAATGCTTCCATGGCTTCTTGCTGGGCGGCGGGTTTTTTAAGGTCAAGCATATTGACGTATCCGTGCGAGTCATCGTAATTTCGGTCAACCAGTTTGACGTATTTTCTACAGTCTTCGCTACCGGTGACCCTATGGCCTTCTCTGAACGTGTTACGCGCCTCAAAAGCTCCTTGATCCGTGAAATCCTCGCGGCAGCCCAGCGCCCGGAAGTGATGTCGTTCGCCGGAGGCCTACCAGCCGAAGCCATGCTGCCGGCGCTGAGCTGGGATGATATGCCGCTGAACATCGGCCAATACGGCATGAGCGAAGGCGAGCCGCAGCTGCGTGAACGGCTCGCCGCCGAGGCCCGCAGCTTGGGCATTGAGTGCCAGGCCAGCCAGGTGCTGGTGGTCAGCGGCTCCCAGCAAACCCTGGACCTGGCGGCCAAGCTGTATATCGACAAAGGCACGCAGATCCTGCTGGAAGGCCCGACCTACCTGGCCGCGCTGCAGATCTTCCAACTGTTCGGCGCCGACTGCCTGACCGTGCAACTGGAAGCCGACGGCCCGGACCTGGCCGCCTTGCGCAGCAACCTCGAACGCCATCGCCCGGCGTTCATCTACCTGATCCCGACCTTCCAGAACCCCTCCGCCGTGCGCTACAGCGAAGCCAAGCGCGAAGCCGTCGCGGCGTTGCTGGATGAGTTCGGCGTGACCTTGATCGAAGATGAACCCTACCGCGAGCTGAGCTTTGACGGCGGTAGCGCCAAACCCATCGCCGGGCGCCTGAAAAAAGCCAGCTGGATCTATACCGGTACCGTGTCCAAGACCTTGTTGCCGGGCTTGCGTGTCGGTTACCTGATCGCCAGCCCGGACCTGTTCCCGCACCTGCTCAAGCTCAAGCAGTCCGCCGACCTGCACACCAACCGCGTCGGCCAGTGGCAAGCGATGCAGTGGATTGGCAGCGAACAATACCAGCAGCACCTGGTGGAGCTGCGCAGCTTCTACCGCCAACGCCGCGACACCTTCCAGTCTGCGCTGGAGCACCACTTTGCCGACCTGGCCGACTGGCAGGTGCCCCAGGGTGGATTATTCTTCTGGCTGACCTTGAAACAGCCACTCGACACCCGCACCTTATTGGCGCAAGCGTTGCAGCAGAACGTCGCGTTCATGCCCGGTGAACCGTTCTTCTCCGAGCCGGATCAACATCTGGGCTCATTGCGCCTCAATTTCAGCCATATCGACCCGGCCCGCCTGGACGAAGGTCTCAAGCGCCTGGCCGCAGTGGTCCGTCAAGCACAGCACGCGCAAGCGGCATAAGGGGAGCCCCATGTACAAGGTTTATGGCGATTACAAATCGGGCAACTGCTACAAGATCAAGTTGATGCTCAACCTGTTGGGTCTCCCGTACGAGTGGGTGGATGTCGATATCCTCAATGGCGATACCCAGACCGCTGAGTTCCTGGCCAAGAACCCCAACGGCAAGATCCCGGTGCTGGAATTCGAAGACGGCACCTGCCTGTGGGAATCCAACGCGATCCTCAACTTCCTCGCCGATGGCAGCGAGTTTTTGCCGTCCGAGCCGCGCCTGCGCACCCAGGTGCTGCAGTGGCAGTTTTTCGAGCAGTACAGCCACGAGCCGTACATTGCCGTGGCGCGGTTTATCCAGTTTTACCTGAACATGCCCGAAGACCGCCTGGAGGAGTACAAGACCTGCCATAAGCGCGGGTACAAGGCGTTGAAAGTGATGGAGCGCCAGTTGCAGGCCACGCCGTATCTGGTGGGCGAGCAGTATTCGATTGCCGATATTGCGTTGTATGCCTACACGCATGTGGCCCATGAGGGTGGGTTTGATTTGGCACCGTATCCGGCCGTGCAGGCATGGTTGGCGCGGGTGGCCAGCCATCCAAAACATGTGCCGATGCTCGATTGATAATGCGGTTCAAAATGTGGGAGCGGGCTTGCTCGCGAATGCGGTGTATCAGCCAGCTTATACGGGTCTGACACACCGCTTTCGCGAGCAAGCCCGCTCCCACATTTAGCTCTGTGCAGTGTCAGAGAGTTCTTCATTGAGCAGATCGAAGCAGCGCTGCGCCGCCGGGCTCAGGCCCATCCCGCTACGTGTGATCAACCCAATCTCCCGGTTCACCCCCGGATGATTAATCGTAATCCGCTTCAACCCCTCCAAACTGTCCGCCGCCGACTCCGGCAGCACACTGACCCCCAGCCCCTGGCGCACCAACGCTAGCACCGTCGACATGTAGTTGGCCTCCATGCCGGCGTTCATCGTCAGCCGCGTTTCATCGAACAATGCATCCACCTGCTCACGCACACTGCTGTCGCGGCCGGTGAGGATGATGGGCTGATCCGCCAATTGTTCCAGGGTCAGTTGGCGATGGCGCGTCAGCGGATGATCCAGTGGCACAAACGCACATAAGCGGTCATTGAGCACCGGCACAAATTCCAAGCCGTGGCTTAGACGCGCGCGTACACCAATACCGAAATCCACTTCGCCGGAGCGCACTTGGGCGTGAATGCGATGCGCCACCAGGTCATGCAGGCGCACTTCGATCCCGGCGAAACGCTCGCGGAACAAACGCAGCACGGGCGGCAGGCTACCGGCACAGACGGAGGGCAGGGCGGCGATGGTGACCACGCCCCGACGCAGTGCGGCGAGGTCGCGTGAGCCGGTGACGATGTTGTCCAGGTCCAGCAGCAGTTTTTCCATCGGGCCACGGGCTTCCCGGCCGGCAGCAGTGAGGCTGACATGACGTGGGCTGCGGTCGAGCAGGGCGACACCGAGCCAGTCTTCCAGTTGTTGCACCTGAACGGTGAGTGCCGAAGGTGACAGGTGCAGCTCGTTGGCGGCTTTGATGAAGCTGGCGGTGCGGGCTACGGCAAGGAATGCCTGAATGTGTTGAATACTGTTCTTCATTTTGTTTTTCCGAACATGATCGGCCGAATATTCCAATTTACAAAGACTAACCCGCTTCCAATACTCCAGGGAAAACAATAACCGGCCACCAAGGCCGCTCTGGAGTAACCCATGCTCGCTACCCTGGGTGTCATCACCATCCTGTGCCTGCTCGCTGCCGTCATGAGCAAACGCCTCTCGCCACTGGTGGCCCTGATCGCCTTGCCGATCATTGCCGCACTGCTTGGCGGGTTCGGCCTGCAAACCAGCGCCTTCATCATTACCGGCATCAAGAACGTCGCCCCGGTGGTGGGCATGTTTGTGTTTGCAATCCTGTTTTTCGGGATCATGACCGATGCCGGCATGCTCGACCCCATCATTGATCGCATCCTGCGCACGGTAGGGACTCGTCCTACACGCATTGTCGTCGGTACCGCGACCCTCGCGTTATTGGTGCACCTGGACGGTTCCGGCGCGGTGACCTTTTTGGTGACGGTGCCGGCGATGCTGCCGCTGTATACGCGCCTAGGTATCGATAAACGGATCCTCGCCTGCGTTTGTGCAATGGCGGCGGGGGTCAATTTCTTGCCGTGGACGGGCCCGGTGTTGCGTTCGTCGGCAGCCTTGCATGTGCCAGTGGCGGACTTGTTCCAGCCCCTGATTCCGGTGCAAATCGTCGGCCTGATCTTTGTATTCGCCTGTGCCTGGTGGCTCGGTCACCGTGAAGAAAAACGCCTGGGCCTGGGCGCCGGTTCTACCGTAGAGGCGGTACCGCAACGCGTGCTGAGTGATGAAGACATCAAGTTGCGCCGCCCACGCCTGTTCTGGGTCAACCTGATCCTCACCGTGCTGGTGATGGTGGTGATGATTGCCGGCTGGGTCGACCCGGTGGTGATGTTTATGCTCGGCACGGTAGTGGCGCTGTGCATCAACTACCCGAACGTGGACGCCCAGCGTGCGCGCATCGACGCCCATGCAAAAACCGCCCTGACCATGGCCAGTATCCTGCTCGCTGCCGGGGTATTCACCGGCATCATGCAAGGCACCGGCATGCTCAAGGCGATTGCCGAAGTGGCGGTGGCGCAGATTCCGGCCGGTCACGGCAAGCTGATTCCGGCGGTGGTGGGCTTTATCTCCATGCCGCTGAGCATGTTGTTCGACCCCGATTCCTACTATTTCGGCGTGATGCCAGTGATTGCAGAAGTGGGCAAGGCCCTGGGCGTCGACCCGCTGCAAGTGGCCCAGGCCTCATTGCTGGGGGTGCACACCACCGGTTTTCCGGTCAGCCCGTTGACCCCCGCAACTTTCCTGTTGGTGGGCCTGTGCAAGATCGAATTGGCCGATCACCAGCGCTTCACCATTCCGTTTCTGTTTGCCGCGTCGGTGTTGATGACCCTGACCGCATTGCTCTTGGGAGTGATTTGAGATGAAAACCTTGCGCATCGGTTCCGGCGCCGGCTATTCCGGCGACCGTATCGAACCTGCCGTTGAGTTGGCCGAACGGGGCGACTTGGATTATTTAGTGTTTGAGTGTCTGGCTGAACGCACTATCGCCTTGGCCCAACAGGCACGTATCAGCGACTCACAAGGCGGCTATGACCCGCTACTGAGCGAGCGTATGCGCCGCGTGTTGCCCTTTGTTGGCGTGAAAACCGAGCGTCGTCGTTTGCGGGTAATCACCAATATGGGCGCCGCCAACCCGGTGTCGGCGGCCATTGAAGTACGGCGCATTGCCGACGAATTGGGCCTTGCACTCAAGGTGATCGCGGTGGTGGGCGACGACGTATTAACGGTATTGCAGCCCGAATTCATGCTGGATAACGGCCAAACGGTGGGCTCCCTCGGTGAGCGGCTCATCTCGGCGAACGCGTATTTGGGCGTCGACGGCATTCTCGACGCCTTGCGCGCCGACGCCGATGTGGTGATCACTGGGCGGGTGGCCGACCCCTCGCTGTTTCTGGCACCCCAGATGTACGAGTTTGGCTGGGCCGCAGACGATTGGCCGCGATTGGGGCGCGGCACATTGGTGGGGCATTTGCTCGAATGCGCCGGGCAAGTCAGCGGCGGTTATTTTGCCGATCCGGGCTTTAAAGATGTGGAGGACTTGGCGCGCCTGGGCTTTCCACTGGCCGAAATCGATGCGGACGCTGGCGCCGTGATCACCAAGGTGGCGGGTTCGGGAGGGCGGGTCAGCCGCGCCACTTGCGCCGAGCAACTGATCTACGAAGTCCATGACCCGGCGGCGTACCTGACGCCGGATGTGACGGCGGATTTCTCTCAGGTCGGCTTTGTCGAGGAGGGCACTGATCGCGTGCGCGCCCAGGGCGCCGACGGCCGAGCGAGGCCTGAACAGTTGAAGGTCAGTGTCGGTTATCTGGATGGTTGGATCGGCGAAGGGCAGATGTCCTACGGCGGCCCTGGCGCTGTCGCACGGGCGCAGTTGGCGCGGGATGTCGTGCTGAAGCGCCTTGAATTGATGGGCGTAAAGATGCAGGACGTTCGCGCCGAGTTAATCGGCATGGACTCACTCCACGGCCCGCGCAGCAGTGTGGAACCTTGGGAAGTACGCCTGCGCGTAGCGGCCCGCTGTGAAGACCGCCATGAAGCGGTACGGGTCGGTAATGAAGTGGAAACCCTCTACACCAACGGCCCGTCCGGCGGCGGTGGCGCGAGCAAAAGTGTGCGACAGGTGGTGGCGGTGGCGTCGTTGTTGCTGCCACGTGATGCGGTCAACCCGAGGATCCAAGCATGAAGTTGCAGAGGCTGGCCCATTCCCGTACGGGGGATAAGGGCGATACGTCGAATATCTCGATCATTGCTTATCGAGCCGAAGATTATCCGTTGTTGTGTGAACAACTGACGGCCGAACGCATAGCCGAGTTCTTTGCAGGCTTGCTGCAACCAGGGGCGGCGGTGCGGCGCTATGAATTGCCGAATGTGCAGGCGCTGAACTTCGTGTTGCCGGGGATATTGCGGGGTGGGGTGACCCGCTCGCTGGCGCTGGATGCCCATGGCAAGTGCCTGGGGTCGGCGCTGCTCGATATTGATTTGATAACACCGAACTAAATGTGTGAGGGGGCTTGCCCCCGATGGCGGTGTATCAGTCACCTTATGTGTGGCTGACACACTGCTATCGGGGGCAAGCCCCCTCCCACATTTGTCCAGCGGTGTTTGTCAGATGGCGGCAAACCGCTTATCGAGGTAATCAATGATCACCTTGGAGTCATACATCCAGGTGACCTGACCATTCTCTTCAATGCGCAGGCACGGCACCTTGATTTTGCCACCTTGCTCCAGCAAGGTCTGGCGGTCCTGCTCATTATTCTTCGCATCCTTCAACGCCACCGGCACATTCAGGCGGTGCAAGGTGCGGCGGGTCTTCACGCAGAACGGGCAGGCGTGGAACTGATACAACGTCAGCTCCTTGGCCGCTGCATTGACCTGGGCCTGTTGCTCGGCAGGGCGCTGCTTTTTGCGTGGGCGAGTAAGCAAGTCGCCCGCGATGATGACGTGGCCGAGGCCCACTCGAAGTGCTTTGACGAACATGGCTGAAACCTCTTGCCCGATACAGAAGGGGCCGCAGCTTACCTCAATTTCGCAGGCGAAAAAAAACCGGCGATGAACGCCGGTCTTTCCCTACTCAGCCGCTTACTTGATCAGGCTGAGAAATTCGCTGCGGGTGGCCGCGTTTTCGCGGAACTCACCCAGCATCACCGAAGTGATCATCGACGAATTCTGCTTCTCGACACCGCGCATCATCATGCACATATGCTTGGCTTCGATCACCACGGCCACGCCCAGGGCACCGGTCACTTGCATCACCGCATCGGCGATCTGGCGGCTGAGGTTTTCCTGGATCTGCAAGCGGCGCGCATACATGTCGACAATTCGCGCGACCTTCGACAGGCCCAGCACTTTGCCGCTCGGGATATAGGCGACGTGAGCCTTGCCGATAAACGGCAGCAGGTGGTGTTCGCACAAAGAGTACAACTCGATGTCCTTGACCAGCACCATTTCGCTGTTGTCAGAGCTGAACAAGGCACCGTTGGTGACTTCTTCCAGTGTCTGTTCATAGCCGCGGCAGAGGTACTGCATCGCCTTGGCGGCACGTTTTGGCGTGTCGAGCAGGCCCTCGCGGGAAACGTCCTCGCCGAGTTGGCCGAGGATCGCGGTGTAATTCTGTTCCAATGTCACAGAGCGTTATTCCGTATGGGTTCTAGAGGGGTACGGTTTCTGTCTGTACCAATTTTGTACCAATCAGGCTTTGCTCAAGCTTCCCGACTTCGCTCCAGTCTTCACTGGAATTGATCCACCGGGCGTAAGTCGTCAGCAGCATTTGCACGCTGTGACCGAGCTGATTAGCGATGAACCCAAGGTTCATGCCTGCCATTAAGCACATGGTAGCGTAAGTGTGGCGGCAGTTGTATTGCCGTCTGGCCCTGATCTTCAGCGCGACCAGCGCCGCCTTGAAGTGCTTGTCGGTCACGCTGGCCTGCTGAATGAACTCAAAGTTCTTGGTCGGCGGGAAAACGTACGGCGATTGTTTATGCTGGCGCCGGCTCTGTTTTGCCCTCAAACCGGCCACACCCTTGGCCACCTCAATGGCATTTAATGCCCTGCTATTCAGCATGACTCGCCGTGTTTCGCGGGTTTTCGTGCGCTCCTCGATCTTGTAGTCAGCCACGATTCTGCACACGTTGGCGACACGCCCCTCTGTATCCACCTCATCCCAGCGCAACGCCGCTATCTCCCCAGGCCGCATGCCTGTGTAAAACGCGAACTCAAAGTAGGCCGCGTATACCTGCATTGAACCGGTCAGCACCTCGTACAGGTGCCCGATGATCAAATCCGCCTCCGCTACTGTGAAAGGGTCCACCGGTTTCTTTGCCTTCACCGGAAGCTCAATTGAGCCGACCGGGTTCCTGGTGATCAGCTCATCGTTCACGGCGCACTCGAACATTGTGTGCAGGCGCTGGATTGCCGAGCGCTTTACCGTCGACGACTTCCACGGCGTCTCTCCGGCGATTTTCCGGAGCATTGCCGACGTGATCTGGTCGATCGGAAGCAGCGCAAGGTGCGGCATCCAGTAAAGGTTGAGGGATATCCGGTAGTTTTTGCGGGTGCCCCCGACTACTTCGCGACTGTCCAGCCAGGTCTGGGCGTACTCCCCAAATAGTGGAGTCGCGGAGTAGGTGGAGTATGTCGAGTTCGGGAAAAGCTCGGCGTAACGCTTGTCGTCCATCACGCCGTGCTTGATCAGGCTTATTACTGTAGCGCGTAGATCTGCGGCCGCTTTAATGCCTTTTGGCGTCTGGGAATAGGCGAGGGTCTCGCAGCGCCTGAACTGCCAGGTGAAGCGAATGCGGACTGATTGACCTGCGAATTCAACTCCGGCGGGCAATCCCATAGGCTTTCTAGCCATGCCTCATATCTCCTGATGCTGTAGTAAATCTGACCATCGATTTCGTTCCACACCCCTTTGGGGATGATGTTGCGCTGCCGCTTGCCCTGAAGCGCGCGGCGCGTTGTGCCGACCATCTCCGCGAAGTTCTTCTCCGCGACCTTGTCGGACAGGTACTCAACAGGTAGTTGCTCTGCTGCTGCCATGATGATGCTCCGCGCCGCGCTGGGCGGCAGAAGGTGGGGGAGAGTTATGCGATCGGCACGTAAGCTTCGCCGCGGCGTTCAGCCGAAGCCTTCCGGTAAGTCTCGTTGGTGTATGGAGCATCAGGCTCGCGACGGATAAAGGTCATCTGGTAGTGGGAGCCTTTGGCGCGATGCGTTCCGGCGCAGTACTTCTCAATCAGGTACTGGGCGTCGTGCTTGTCGCCTTTCTCCGCGCGGCTGCCCGTGCCAATCGTTCCGCCTTTCCACGAACCTTTCTCGGGGCCGGTCTCGCCATCAAAGGCGATATTCAGCTCAACGAAAGTTCGTGTAGGGCGCAGTGCACTGAAGTACTTTTTCACCCAGCCGGTACCGATGCGGTACACGCGCTTCTCGATATGGCAATAGGCTCGTATTTCCTGGCCGTCATAGTCCTTAAGCAAAAACACATAGCGGGGCATCGTGTCTTTGATGGCCTGAGCTTCCTTGTAGTCAAGGCGAACACCTTTGCTCTTCTCGATATGCTCAACGCCGCTTGCGTCACACAGCGCATTCAGGACCAGATCGAATTCGCGCCAAGGGAATGAGAAGTACCGAGACTTTTCGGATTGCGAGTCCATTGTGCTAGGCCCGAAATTCGTGTGGATTCCTCGGGTTTGCAGGCGGAACCCATACTTGCGAGCGTGATACTCGAAGTAGTCGAGATGCCCGAACTGTTCAAGCCGTCGCGCTGTAGCTTCCGGGCTCAATGTAGTGAATGTGTGCTTCTGCGCCCAAGGCTTGATGATGTTTGGAATTTTGATCCAGGCTGAATACTTCCAGACATGGATGATCAGCTTGTTTCCTGGGTAGTCGCCGTTGTCGCCGGAGTCGATGGCGATGCCGAATATGCTGTCACGCTGGCCCTTGTAGTAGAGGTCGATGAAGTTGAGGATCACGAACTTGTCTTGCCATGGGTTGACCCTGAAAACATTGCGGGAAAACCAGGCTTTGATTATTTCGAACATGCAGGAATACCTCGCCCGCCGCTCACCGGCAGGCATGTAGGGGGATGGAGTAATGGCGTTTTGCCTAGATATCTCTGTCGTTTGGATGGGTGTAAAACGGGTATTCATCCCACCCAGTCGCCAGGAGGGCGCGTGCCACATCAACTAGATGCGCCTATTGCGCACGCGTACCGCGGCCAAACAATGTTTCTCAAGTTCGTCTGGCGGCGCCCGAACGACAAAGCACCGGTCGCTGCCATGATCATCGAGCCGGCGCCCATTCATGGCCTGGGCGAAGTTGCTGCCGAACTGATGGGGCCTTGGCCCGACTACCCGGCCGCCATTGATGAGGCGATGGCTGCAGCTGAGCGATGGGTCGACAGTCAGTTGCCCTGAAGTTCCGCACCGTCTGGCATGTAGGGGGATTGGGGTTAGGGAAGCGTGCTACCGATTTGCGCTGCTACGACGGTGATTGCACGGCGGAGCGCGCCACCTCGCCCGGCTTCATCTGTCCATCCGATGTTCTCGCCGAAGCCGCGTCGCTCGACCATCACGTACTGCAGGTTGGTGAACCAGAGCACACTGAGTTGGAGGATTGTCGCCAGTCGGAGTGCGTCTCCGTCATTGGTCAGAGGGGACCAGACGACGTCCAGGCCTGACTTTTTATCGACGATCCACATACCGCCGGATGGGCAGTGGCGGTTCTCCTCAAGCTCAATGCCCACCGCTTTGGCTGCCAGGTCCAAGAGCTGGCGGTCGTTCATGTCTTAGGGCCTTGGTAGATGAAGACGTAGGCGAACCAGAGGGTGGCGATCATGGCGTCACCCCGTCTTCAGTCTTCAGCTCAGCGGCGAGTTCGGCAGCCAGGCCAACCGGCCACCAGTAGCGCGCCCGCTGATAATCGGGATAGCTCTCTTCGCGGATCACCAGACCTTTGCGCCGAAGGGCTTTGAAGATGCTCAATACGGATGGAGCAGGGGTGCCCAGGCGGTGCGCTACTTGATAGCTCAAGCCGCCCATGCCGAACACGCACGCCTGATCTCCAAGAGTGAGCTTCCTGAGCTCTTCCTGGTGCAGATACGCCTGCTTTTCAACATATCGATATGCGTTTTGGCGTCCGATCTTGCGCAACTCATCGAGGACGAGGCGCTGTTTTTCCGTGAGCTTCACCGTTTTCATGGGCGAGTTCGTCCTTGCCGCTATAGCGGCTGAGATAGTGGATTTTCGGATTGGTTGTGCGAACATCCGCCGCTAATTTCTAAGGAGCGGATATGAAGGACATGAAATGGACAGAGCACCTCAGTGTTGTGAGCTCTGTTGCCTCCATTACTGGTGTATCGCTAGTGTGGTTGCGTGAGTTTACAAAGGATACGACCTTCATGACCGCACTATTTGGTGGCATGGCCAGCCTAGTAGGAGCGCTTGTTTCTATTGGCGTGCTTGTAGTCGTCGTACAGTTCTTTGCTATGGGCCACCGAGGACTCAGGTCTCGGTGGCCGTCCGCCGTTCCAGCTTATTGGCTCCTAGTGGGAGCGGCCGTTATTTGGCTTGTATTTTGGGCTCAGATCATTATTTGGTGGTTCGTCAAAGAGGCTTGGGCAACCCGGTTCGCGGGATAACTATTTGCCGGAGTACGGATGTACTCCTGTCAGGATTTGGCTGACTCGGCCTTCTTGGCCTGGCGCGCCTTGAAGCGCTCGTAAGGCCCGCCGGGCAGTGATGCAATCTCGTTGGCCGCCTTGATCAGCAGGTCGCCCAGGGCTTTCTGGGCCTTCGGTGTAAACGCCTTGAATCGCGTGCCTGGCGGGTAGTAGGCGGCGTATGCCATCCGACTGCAAAGAGTAGAAGCTTCGTCGAGTCCGCTGCTTCGACCGTAGCCGATTAGGGTTTCGCGATCTTCCTGAGTTGGGTTGCCTTGGGGCTGGGCGGTAACGCGATACGATTCGACAAGCTCGGCTCGCAAGCTGGTGATCAAGCTGTTCTGCTGCTCGATAACGCTCTCTGCGTGCGCGAGACGTTGCGGAGTCAGGTCAATCTCGCCAAGCACTGCAGGCGCGGCCAGCAGGGCGCGCAGTTCTGTCACATGGCTGTCGGTGTGGAAGCGCACCAGGCCCGCATCGCGAAGCGCCTTCTCAAGCACCGACGATTTCACAATGATCGTCCGCTCATTGCTCATACAGCCTCCCTCGTTACCAGTTCATGGGCATTCACAACCGTCATGCCGAGGCGTTCGGCGATCAGGACTTCCAGGCGGGCACCTTGCGACTTCTCCCAGTCGGGCAGCAGGGCGATCACGCCGCAGAGGCCCAGGCGCGTCAGGTCGTAGGCCATGTAGTCGGCCCACTGCGCACCCTCGACGATGCCGTGGTCTGCCGGGTTCTCTACTTCGTAGCCCAGGGCGCGCAGGTGGTCGGCCACAGCGTTGAAGGCCGGGTAGTTGAAGTCCTCGATGCCCGTCATCGGCCCGGCCACGTAGACGCGGTTGGCGCGGGATGCCTGTAGGGTCACGCCTGGCAGCAGGAACGACTTGATGCGATCAACTGCCCGATCAACAGGCGCCTGGATGAATGACGGAAGCGGCTCGTTCGCCGGCGGCGTGGTTCGAGTAACAGCAGCGATCATGCCGACGAGTGAATCGGTAACGATGCTGCGGATGTCTGGCTTGCGGTTTTCTGTAGGCATGGGGAGTCCTTGCCGGGGATGCCCGGGGTTTTGGGTGGTGGCGGGTGTACGACAGTGGCATGGGCGAGGATTGCAAAAGATTTTTGCTGGTGGGCGAGTGATATGATCTGATCTCGGTACTTTTCTAAAGGAGTTGTAAGGTTTATGGAAGCGCTCACCAATTTCATTCCTGTAATTGGGCCTGTTGTTGCTGCCGCTCTAACAGCTGCAATTGCTTTTGTTGTATCGGTATTGGCGAAGGAAAATAAGACCTCAGAATTTAGGCAGGCATGGATTGAGGGGCTGAGGAATGATGTGGCGGAATTGTTGGGTGATTTCAATATGCTCGAGATATCGCTCGCTATTTACGTCAGAGACGCTGAAGCGAGTACCGCCTCTCAAATTAGGCATGATAAATTCCAATCAGATAACAGAGGCGATTACGCAAAAATTGATGCGCTATGTAATAGGGTTATTTTGAGGTTAAACCCATCTGAGCATTCATCGTTAATCCAAAAGATGAGGGTTCTGGAGGGCTCTATAGGTAAGGGAAGCACTGCGTCTCATGCTCTTTGCAGTAGTTTGGTTGATGACTTTGCAGTAGTGCTGAAGATCGAGTGGGGTCGCGTTAAAAGTGGAGAGTTAACTTTTAGGATAATGAAGGCAGTGGCGCTTGCGATGGCACTGGCGGTGTTAGTAGCTGGGTTGGTTTTTACAGGTTTGTTTCTGTTTTCAAACTGAGGTTATCAAGATTCAATCACCAAAAAATCAGACGCTATTCCTCGCCGGCTGGCGTGATTCGTTGATATGGGGTATTACGGGTGACCGGCATGAAGCCGGTTCAAGGAGCGTTTCGTGAGCGATAAGCCTTCAGACAGAGAAGTGGCGAAGCTGATCGGCATAACTGAAAACGAGGTCGGCACCTATCGTGTCAACTCCGATCTGAGGCCTGACGGTCGATGGCTCATCTATTTCGGATACCAGATGCCTGCAGCTTTGCGCAAAGGCCTGACTGGTAGCTTCACGTTCTTAATGCCTGAGATAGGCTAAGCGCAATCTCAAGCGGCCTGGCGCTGTCCCAGCACTAGTTGCCGCGCCGCTTCAAACTCGCTGCCGAGGATTTCGGCGGCGCCCTCGATGTTCTCGTGTCCATCCTCAAGCCTGAGGCCGAGATTCAGGTAAACAACCCCATCCAGCTCGAAGAACACGCCGCCGCACATCCACAGTGCTCCCGGGTTCAGGCCGATCGCCTCCCAGGCTTCGTCCATATCGATGCTGGCAGGGCAATGTTCCTTCCATAGGGCCGACAGGCGCTCATGCTCGGCCACTAGGGCGGCGCGCGCTTCCTTCGGCGTCCCTTTCGCAGGCTTGGCGCTGGAGCGGAGCGCGCGGTACCCGTATTGGTCGGGACGGCACCAGTGCACATCCAGATCACGGCTTGCGCTGAGCTTCACGCCGCCAACGTAGCTGCGGCTGCCGGAGCGCATTGGCGAAGTCTCGCCGCCGAATACCTGGCCCAATTTGGCGCGCTGCGCGTTCCAGGCCGATCGCTTGGTGTCCCAGGCGATGACGGCGGCAACCACGGCTGGGGCGGTGGTCTTGTACATGTAGTTGCTCATGGATTATCTCCGGTCAGGCGCCGCCCTCCGGTTACCGGATGCAGCGAGTAGGGTGGGTTTGTGTCACGGCGACGTGTCACGCAATACGAATGTGATCCGCCAGTTGCTCGTCGGTCATGCGGTCGGCGCCGCGAATGAAGCGCGATATCAGATCCTGCTCTTCGTCGATTTCGGCCCTGGCCATGACCCGCTTTAGCGCCGCGTCATCGCTGTGATAAAGCTTCGTGACAATCTGACGTGACAGCAGGGCGGCTTCTTTTTCCGCCTGTGTCAACTTGTCCCGTTCGCGCTGGTCTCGCTTGCGTTCGGCTGGATTCTTGGCCATGGCCTACCTCTTCGATTCCACTTGCCGGGATTGCCAGCCAGGTCGGCCGGCGGCGCGCGGCGGTGATCTTGCTGATGCGCCTCATTTGTTGTCAGGCAGCTTGAACCCGTTCTCACGGGCGATGAGCCGGGCGCGCTTGTGATCGATACCAACGCCCAGGCAGGCCTGATGAAGCGATACGCCCGAATCAACGAGTTCCTTGAGGCGCGGTGCGATCCTGTCCCGCTCGGCGCGCAGCTTGCTGCTGTGCCCGCCGCCGTAGGTGCCGTCCTTCACGCCGCTGACTCCCTGGGCGATCTCCTGCGCCACGTTACCGGCACCGAAGAAGTCCGCCATCTGCTTGTTGAGGTTGTCGATGATCGAATCCCGCGGGTCTGGCATCGGTACACCGATCACTGCGCACCGCCTGAGAGCGTCACCTTCACGCCTTCTGCGCGGGATTCCAAAGCCTGGGCGAAATTGCTGGCTTCCTTCCAGGTCCAGCGAAAGCCCTTCACCTTGCCGGTGGCCAGCTCCACGATGTGGTAAGCGTTGCCGGCCGTCTTGATCTGGAAGCGAATCTGTTGCACTGGCTGATCCTTGCCGATCAGGGCGTAGAACTCGGCGGTGGCGATTTGGGAGCGAACGTGAAGGGCCGCAACCCCGTCGACGCGCTGTTTGATTGATGGATGCATGTCGGATACCTCGGTGGGGTTGCGTTTATTCGTCAGCGCCCTGACGTGATAGGGCGCTGACGGATAAAGGCGAGACGTAAAAAAAGCCCAGTCGAAACCGGGCTTTTCCCTCTTTACGTAACAAGCCAGCGGGGCCATCTGGGCTGCGCTGGTATCTAAGCGTTTACATGGCTGCCAATCCTCCGTGTTAGGTTTCAGCTGCGGCGGTGCGCTCTGGCAGCTGGGTGCAGGTGGGCGGTTATAGGCTGCGTTTTCGTCCGCATCGGGGTGTGATCGGAACACCAGGGCGCTACCCCTGCTTGGTTCCCGCCGCGTTTGTAGTATTGGCCGTCTCGCTCATACCGGCTCAGGACATTTACGGGTCTTTGCGATCCTAGCGCTGCAGCCCGCTTGGGCACGCTCCGATCACACCCCGATGCGGCCTGGTGCTGGGGAGTACCAGGGCCTCGGGCAGTTAACGACAGGCTGTCGGATGGATTGAATAAATGGATTACTGAATAAATCTGCGGACAGGGCGCGCGAGCCGCTCGTTGCCCTTGCCGCTGCTGCCGAGCCAGCCACCTTCAAAGTCCATGTAGTAGGCGTAGTAGGCGGAGCGCTGCGAGCTCGACCAGGCCCAGCCGCTTAGCTTGCCGTTCAGGTTCAGCCAAATCTCAACCAGCTCGGCGTAGGCCGGCAGATAGAAGTCAGCGTGACCGTCGGCTTCGTGCTTGTGAGCGGCGATTGCCGCCGGATAGTCGCCGCCGGATTCGATCAGCGCCAGGGTGTTCGCCTTGCCATCGATCAGACTGGTCGCCGGTGACTGTTCACCGTACGGACCCCATTCGAAGCGCCCAAGCTCGTCACCCAGGATTAGGTGGTAGCCCTCAGCGCCATTGCGAGCCGCGATGAATCCGGCGTATATACCGCCCTGGCCAGGCCAAACAGCGCCGATTTCAGGGAAGGTGATTGGTGTTTGCTCTGCTGCTTGCATGTCTGATTCCTCGTCGGTTGTCATCCCACTGCACCCTGTCGCCAAGGTGCAGCAGTGATGCTGTCCGTCCAATTGCCGCCGGAAGGGGCGGGGCGCATTGCATGCCGGGTCATTCACTCGGTTCTGGCGTTTCACCATCGAGCAGCCGTACAAGGTTTTCCCTGTCGTTGGCAGGCTTTCGGGCCTGTCTGCTCGCCGGTCGCCGGTAGAGGCAATGCGGTCTGTTGTTTGTTACGCTGACTGTTAAAGAGCGGTGGTGCTCAGCAGTGGCGGTGTTTCACTGCGATGGGAAGAACAATAAGCTAATGCCTAATCATCTGTAAATAGGTAATGCCTAATTATTTTCATGATGTAGGTATGCGCGCTATCCCGTTTTGGGAGATGACTTTCTCGGCAACCCTGATATAAGCTTCACCTAAGCTGTATGGATATACAGCATTTATCTGGGAGGAGATTTCATGGCAAAGAAACGGGCGGCACCGGCGGAACGGCAGGAAATGAGCGGGATGGAACGGCTCGGGCTGCGCGTTTCATCAATGATCAATCACCCGGTAGCGCAGGCGCAGCGTTGGGTCACGATTCATCGCCTTGACGCGGACGGGGATCGGGAGTGGGAAGAGGTGTTGGGCGTAATCGCCGAAACCGACGAGCTTGAGATGACGCTCAATGACGACGGCAGCGTGACGGTTAGGTGGGAGCAGCAGGAGGTTGAGGTGGCGGGGAGGGGCGAGGTTGAGTTTGAGCAAGAAGAGGAGCTGGCACCTTTCTGATAAGCAAGAAAAAGCCCGGCTCTATGCCGGGCTTTGTGGAATATTTTAGGCAGAAGTTAAGCGCTTGACGTATCCCAATCGAACCATTGGGCGGTTGTACGCTTGAACCATCCAAGCTGGCTTACGTTTTTATCAGCTTCTTCTTTAGGATACATGGCGCGGATCACATCGTTTCTAGCCAGAATCTCAAGAGCAGGAAGCGTGGGCGGCTCATCAGCTTCGATTCTTCGAATTCGGCTTTTGTACTCGCGGATCTTGGAGCCCTGAGAAGCCGGATCGTCCAAAAACATTTCCGCTTCAATATCCAGATAGCGCTTCCGCAAGTCGTTGTGTAGCCAGGCCCGCTGCCCCGTACCAACTACAAGGTCAACAGCTGATGCCACGGTCACAAGAAGCGCCGCTGCCCCGGTGATATATGTGCTAGCCCCAGCGAGTAACGACGTAATAGCGGCTGACCCAAAGATGATGCCGATAAATGCCGTAAAACGCCCCCACCGCAGGAAAAAAGCGCCCCTCCGCATGTGGTATCGGATGTTTCGCTGAACATAAAAACTGAGCTCATGGAGATCAGTTTTAAGGCTATCGACATCAACCATAGTTAGTTGCCTCGTGGCGGGCGCGGTACGGGACGGCTCTCCGAAATAGTATTCGGGCGGCCGCCATCACTGCTTTTGCTCCTGTCATCATTGGTATGAACAGGTCTACTAGGTCTTGGGTCAGGCCTTGGCGGTGTAGGGTTTTTTGACTTGTCACTCATACCATTATAGCTCCTTTATATTTTTGTTTTAACCCGCAATAGGCTCCGGAACAATCAACGCGCGCATTCCAATCATTCGCCCAAAGCTGAGCACTTGTTTTTGTGCGGTGAAAAAATCACACCGGTTGTCCGTTCCACACGTAAAGCACGCGGGCGAGGATGTGGGTGTCATCCACCCGGATATCCTCGGGGTCATGGTGTTTGTTGTCTGAGATCATCTTGAAGCGGTCTTTGCCTTTCTTCTGCAAGCGCTTCACGTACAGCATCTCGTCGTGCGAAAAGAGGTAGATCCCGTCTCCGGTGAACTCCCTGATCGTGATATCCACAAGCAGCGGGTCGCGGTCCTTGATCGTCGGCGCCATCGACTGCCCCCACCCGGTGATCATCTTGAGGTGGAAGTGCTCTTTGAACGTGACACCCATCTCGCGCAAATGCTTGGGGCTGACCCGTATGTCTTGAAGCATCTCAGGGAATTCGTGTGGTATCTGCCCGCCGCCCATCGCTGCGCGCACGTCGTAGTGGGCAATCCATACCTCGTCGCCTACTTGGCCTGGGCGCGAGAAGTCGACGTGTATGACGTTTCCTGAGTCGCTCTGCTCTGCTGCGGCCAGAAGCCTGCTCCGAGCATCCTCTGAAAGGCTTTTGCCCTTGGTTGCCAACATATGACGGACCATATCCGCTGCAGACGAAGCCATTGATTGCCCGTCATTACTGCGCTGACCAGGAGAGTCCTCGTTAGCTTCCTCGAGGTTTTCGTAGGAGAAGCCTGGGCGTAGTCCCCAGTGCTCAGGGCCAACGACATCGGAGAAGTAGGCGATCACGTCCATCAGCTTTGATTTATCGATTCTGCCGTTTTTCACCCAGCCTTGTATCGACGGAGGCTTCACGGAGAAGTCGTCTGCGAGATTCTTTTTCGATACGCCCTTGGCGATCCGCGCGGCCTCAATGGCGGCGCCTAATTCTGGTCCGGTAAGCATTGCCTAATTAAGCCTATTGCGTTGTTGGTTAGGCAATGGCTTGCCCGTGATAAGGTAATGCCTTATATTTGGCATAAATCTCCAGGAGAGAACTCATGAAGTCAGCAGAAGCGGCCAAAGAAGCATCTCGCTTGCTGGGTAGTCAGGTGGAAATGGCGCGCCTGCTGAAGGTCACTGCACCCACCGTTAATCAATGGTGCTCCGGCGAGCGACCTGTTCCCGCAAAGCGTGCGATTCAAATCGAAGCATTGACCGGTGGCGCCGTAAATCGCGCCGATCTTTGCCCATCTTTTCCATGGGGGCAGATCATTTCTGCGGCCGGCGAGGCTGCGGAGCAGACAGCCGCCTGACATCCCTGCTCAGCATTCCATTGACCAAATGATCGCCTTAGCACTGCAAAGGCGCCACGGAAACAAATTTGAGGTTTTACGAATGGAAGATTTCTTGAGGGCTTGCCACACCACCATCAAGGAAAGTGGGGCAGAGGAACTGGCTGGGAAGATGTGCCTCTCGCACGTGAGCCTGCTGCAGCGCTCGAACCCGGATAACTCGGCCCACCACCTGACCATCGAACATCTGTTTGGCGTTCTGCTGCACACCGGCGACATGCGCGCGCTGATTTCACTCGCTGACAAGTTTGGCTACGACCTGGTCGCCCGAGATAAGCCAGCCGCCAAGCCGTTGATGATTGCTCTCGGGCATCTGTCCGCCGAGTGCGGGGACGTCGGTCGTTTGATCTTCGACGCCGCCGCGGACAACCACATCAGCCAGCACGAAAAAGCCCAGGGCGAGAAAGCAATCCTCGAAGCAATTGATGCGCTGCAGATCCTGCGCGAATCGCTGAAGGCCGCCTGAATCGCAGGTATAAAAAAACCGCCTGGCAGGGCGGCTCTTTCAACAGCTGAAACATTTCGTGGGGCCATTATGAACATCAACACCGCTCCAGGCAATACCCGCCGTGTCGCGACACCTTGTCGAGACCTGGAAAACGTGTCGCGACACACGATGTCCTCTCGCGAGATCGCCGAACTGACTGGCAGCACGCACGACAATGTGCTGAAAACCATCCGATCCCTGGTCGCCAAGGGTGTCGTTTCTTCAAACGACACCCCCTACATCCACCCGCAGAACGGCCAGGTCTACCGCGAGTTCCTGCTTTGCCAGCGCGACACCCTGGTGGTGGTCTCCGGCTACAACGTCGAACTGCGTGCGCGGATCATTGATCGCTGGCAGGAGTTGGAGGCGAAGGCGGATCAGTTCCAGATTCCGGCGACGTACGCCGACGCACTTCAGGCAGCCGCCGACCAAGCCAAGGAAAACCAATCTCTACGACTGGTGATTCTGGACCAGACGCCGAAGGTCGCCGCCATTAAGCGCCTGGCATCGGCCTGCGGCGCGATCTGCATCAGCGATGCCGCCAAACAACTTCAGGTTTCACCGTCCCGGCTGTTCCAGTGGATGGAGAAGAACCGGTGGATCTTCCACCGTGGCGGGTCCAAGCGCTGGACTGCCTATCAGCCGCGCATCACCTCCGGCTATCTGGTCCACAAGGTAACAGCGCTGAAGAGCGACCCCGAGACCGGCGAGGATCGTGCAGCCTTCCAACCCCTCGTCACACCCAAAGGCCTGGCCTATTTGGCTGAAAAGAATATCGGAGCGTCGCTGTGAGCGTTCAAGCAATGTCCTGGGCGCTCTCTCTGCCCGTCCAAACCCTCAAAGATTCAAGCGCGCGTCACGTGCTTTTGTGCCTGGCCAACTATGCCGGATCGAACGGTGCCGGGGCCTTTCCATCTGCCTCTACCCTTGCCCAGGACACCGGTCTTTCCGAGCGCACCGTCCGTTATAAACTCGATGACTTGGAGCAGTCCGGGCTGATCAAAAAGGGCAATCAGGCCATCGCGGCGGTGCACATTGATCGGCACGATCGCCGCCCTGTGGTTTACGACCTCCAAATATTGCGGGGTGCAAATCCTGCACCCCGTTCAAAACGGGGTGCAGATGACGTAACGGGGTGCAGTTCACAACAGAACGGGGTGCAGCCTGGAACAGAACGGGGTGCAGCGGCTGCACCCAATCCATCACTTAACCATCAAGGAACCGAAGAGCAGCAGCAGCGCGAACTTTCCGACTTGATTGCGGAGCAAGATCGCCAGGCCTTGGAGCCGCAGGACGATCGCCAGCGCTTCGCGATGTTTGCCGACTTCGAGCCCCAGGAAATGGCGTTGCAAACCCAGCTGAAAATTGCTGGTCTGCCAACTGACGCCCTTACCCCTGAGTTGCTGTCTGGCTTCAAGGGCTTCTTCGTCGCCAAAACATCCGTTCTCGATTCCGCCGCCGGCTGGTGTTTCAAGCTGGTTGGCTGGATCAAGCGAGAGCGTGCCCAGGGGGCCGTCACTGAAAACAACGACGAAAACCCAGCCGGTGATGACTGGGCCGCGAAGGGGGTGCGCCTGTGAGCCGATCAAATAAACCTGTTGTGGCGAGCCAACTTGTCGCGCGGCGTCAATGCGACCCCGCCTACCAAGGCCCTGATCAAAACCCAGTCGTGGTGGCTGTTGACCCAACAACCCAGGCAGTAATCGACGATCTGTTCCTGCGATTGCGCGGGGCGTGCGGCGCATGGCGCCAGTCCTGGCCGACCGAGGCGGTCATGAACGCCTCGAAGCTTGAGTGGTTGGGCGAGTTCATGCGCTCCGGCATTACCCGGATGGAGCAGATCGATCACGGTATGCGCGTCGTGAGCGCGAGCAAGTCGGCTTTCGTGCCTGCGCCGGGCGTTTTCGTCAGTTGGTGCTTCGCCCCTGAGGGGCTGGGGCTTCCCAGCGTTGAGTCTGCTTACGCCCAGGCGCTCCGGAACTGCCACCCAGCCATGCGAGGTTGCGAAAAGTGGTTCCATCCGGCTGTTTACCACGCCACCGCCGCAGCGGGGTTCCACAGTCTGTCGCTGCTGTCCCGTGAACTTGGATTGGCGAGTTTCGAGAAGCAGTACTTGGTTCAGTGCCGCCGTATCTGGCAGGGCGAACAGTTGGCCCCGGTGCCAGTGGCGGAGTTGGCCCTTGAGCCGAAGATAACGCCTCAGGTGGGGCAAAAGGCATTGGCCGAACTGCGTGCGCTTCGCGGTGGAGGTGCGCGATGAGCAAACTCACGAATGCCGCTCGTGATCGAGACTGCCAGGTACGGTTTCCCGGGTGTGGCTGCGACACGTCCACCACCGTCCTGGCGCACTACCGCCTGGCCGGTACATGTGGCGTAGGGATGAAGCCTAACGACTTTCAGGGCGCCTGGGCCTGCGGCTATTGCCACGACATTGCCGACGGCCGCCTGCGCGCTCCCGGCCAACTGACCAAGTACGAGATTCGGCTGTTCCTTGCCGAGGGCGTCATGCGCACCCAGGGCATCCTGATTCGTGAAGGTAAGGTGAAGCTTTGAAGCCGTTCAGTCCGAAAGTCTTCAGTGCCAAGCCGGTGCGCGCCAAGTCTATCGACCGCGAAGGGTTGGAGCAGGCCGCCTTGATCAAGGAAATCAGCCTGCGCTATCCGGTGGCCGCAAAGCTGATCTATCACGTCCCGAACGGTGGGCACCGGCACAAGCTGGTGGCGATCAAGCTGAAAGAGCAGGGCGTGAAGGCCGGCGTCCCTGATCTGGTGCTGCCTATGGCTCGCGGCGGGTACTTCGGCCTGTATATCGAGTTCAAGGCGACCGCGCCGCATGACGCCGCGGTATCCCCGGCCCAGGACGCGTACCTGCAGGCGCTGACTGATCAGGGCTACTTGGCCATCGTCTGCCGTGGGCACTTCGACGCCATTGAGGCGATCCGCGCCTACCTACTTCAACCACAAACGAGGGCTGCAGCATGAGCCATAACTTCAAGCCCGGCGACCTGGCACTGGTGATATCCGGAGGGTACATGGGCGAGACGGCTGAACTCGTTCGATTCGTGCTGCCAGGCGAGGTGGTGGTCTCTCCAGTGACAGGGAAGAAATATCAGTTCCGCCCAGCTGCGGGTATCGGGGGTTGGATGTGCCGATTCCGGGGTGAGTGGGCAATCAAGCACGAGAAGAATCTGATGCCCTTGCGCGGCGATTTCACCCCTGAGCAGCTGAAGTCTCACGAGGTGCCCGCATGACCACCGCCGCCGTGAAGATCACCGACGCCGAAATCAAGCGCCAGGCTGCCGGCACCGCTCGCGACCTACGCGATATCGAGGCCCGAGGCCTGTACCTGCGTTTCGCAAAAGACCGCGCCCGGGCGTCTTGGTACCTGGTGGTCAGGGGCGAATGGAAGCTGATCGGCCGTTACCCGGACCTAAGCGCTAAGCAGGTCGCAGCAGCACTGCCAGGCATTCGCCTGCGCCTGGATGCCGGGGAAGGCTCCAACCTGTCGAAGTGGCTGCTGGTGGGCGAGTTGTTGGACTGGTATGCCGACCGCATGGCTCGGGACCGGAGCCTGTCGAGCAAGCGCAAGAAGACCGGTGCCTCGCTGATCAAGTGCCACCTGAAACCGCTGCTGGGCGCTGTGCCGCTGGCCTCGGTTGATAAATCCACCCTGGATGACCGGTTCATGTGGCCGGCCCAAGAGTCCATCGGCATCGACTATGTGCGCTCGGCGTTCCAGCTGCTGGCCCTGGCCTTCCGCCAGGCATTCAAGCTGCGCTTGATCACCATCAACCCGATGAAGGATGTGAAGTTCAGCGACTTCTCGAAGGCCAAGGTCGGGGTCAAGCCGTCGCGGCTGCGTGTCACCCAGCTCCAGGACCTGCTGACCCTGCTGCGCGACTCCATGGCCAGCGCCCCAGCTGACGCCATGCTGGCCCTGATGATGCTGTGCCACGGCACCCGGATTGGCGAGACCCGCCAGGCGCAGTGGTCGCACATCAGCCTGGCAGAGCGTGAGTGGTTCATTCCAGCCGAGAACACCAAGACCGGCGTCGAGAACCATCTGCCAATCACTGACCAGGTTCGCCAGCTGCTGATCACTTACCGAGACATCCAGTGGTCCGGCGGCTATGACGGGCAGTTCCTGTTTCCATCCCGCAAAGGCAAGTCGCTCAGTGAGGGCCAGGCCAGCGCTGTGTTTACGCGCCTGGGCCAGGGCGAATGGACAAGCCACGACCTGCGCAAGGTGGCCAGAACCGGCTGGGCAGACATTGGCATCGACCACCTGATCGGTGAGCTGCTGATCAACCACGCCATGGGCCACAACGTGAAGGTGTACATCCAGTCGGACGTGATGGCCCGCAAGCGCGAGGCGTTGGATCGGTGGTGTGCGTATCTAGACGCGAAGGGTTTCAAGCGCATTCACGACTTGACCGGCTTTAGATCGGGAGATTCCGGGAATGCCCCGGAAGCCGCAGAGCATAAGGGCTGCAAGGCCATTCAAGAAACAACCATAGGCGAGGTTTAAAAATGGCCATAAAGATGACATCCCTTCGGAAGGCGCTCTGGAAAGCCAAGTGTTACTGGCAGCAGAACTCCCTGGTTCCTCCGGCGTTCTGGGTTGGTTTCTGGTTCGTTAACGGTGCCTTTTGGGCCATCGTCGTGATTGGTCTGATTTCTGACCTGGCGCGTTTTACGCGTGGCCTGCTTGGCATCGAGGTCTGAGGTGGTAGCGATGAAAAAGAGCCATGGCCCATCATTCCGCGCTGCTCAACTTGACCTGGCCAAGTGCTCGGCATGCCGTGGTCGCGCGGTGATCAAGGGCGTCTTCCATGAGCTGCCCTGCGTGCAGTGCAACGCCTCTGGCTGGCTTACCGCTGAAACTGGTGAGGCTCTGCCGTTGGAGGTATTGGTGACGCAGCTGAGCATCCGACTGCAGGCGGCCGAGCAGCAGATCGCGAAATTCAACTGCTTCAAGCCTGCCGGTGCTGAAGTGCAATACAGCGAAAACAACCGCCGCGGCGCCGGCGGCACCAACTACACAGGGGATTGAGCCATGGCTATGTACAAAGACGTGATGGGTACCCTGGTTCGGGTGCTGGCAGCGGACAACATCGACAACAGCACCAAGCAGTCCTGGCAGAAGCTGATCGACGCCGACCTTCGCCAGGGCGGCACCGGCAGCACGTTGTCAGTGCGCGACAAGTTCGATTACGACTGTTGCCTGTACGCGCTGCTGCACCGTCAGCTCGACCCTGCGCAGTGGGATGTCCTGGTGGCCAAGTATTCGACACACAAGGGCAACAAGGTGAATGCCATTGGCCGTCTGGTGGCTCGGATGGTATCTCCGGCGCCTCATCTGTTCATCTATAAGGCGCTGACCGCCTGGGCCATACCGAAGCTGAAGGGTGTTCAGGTCGGCAAGCGCTCCACCGATATGATCGTGCTACCCGCTGAGTTCTACGATGTGAACACGTGGGACTTGGAAGGATCCCCGGAGCGCACGCGCCGTAACTGGCGAGGCGGAATCCACAAGCGTTTGGAGCAGCTCGAAGAGCAGGCCGTGATTCATGCGACCGACATATTCGACCGCGAGCAAATCTTTGTAGATGCCGCTTGACCCACTGGCCGACTGGCCGTAAATTAACCCCATCATGTCGATCTTGCGCGTATGAGAGACGACGAATAAAGCCCAGCCCATTGCTGGGCTTTTTGCTTTCTGCAATTCATTGAGCCTCGGCATTCGCCGGGGCTTTTTCGTTTTCGGCTCCACCACACCCGTTGCTATGGCCGGGAGTGCTGATGGGGCGGGATTTATTAATCTCCCCGAGAGGGAGGAAAACCGGATGCCTTCCATGCCTGACAAGCCAGACACGTGGGCCCAGATCTGGCTGGCCCTCTCGAACCCGCTATGGCAGGGCGCAATCATGGCCGTCACGATTACTCTTCTTCGGGTGTTGTACGAAGCGAAAGAGCCAAACAAGTGGCGGATCATCTTGGAGGCGCTGATTTGTGGCGCGCTCAGCCTTTCGGCCAGCAGCATTATCGAGTGGATGACCTGGCCGCCTAGTTTGTCCGTTACTGCTGGTGGTGCCATTGGCTTCATTGGCGTAACGGCGATCAGGGACATGATCATCCGGTTCCTGGGCAAGAAGGTGGACTCAGCATGAAGGCGATCGCTGCGGCAATCATCATCGCGCTGGTGGGCCTTCTGTTGGTTGGCATTCAACAGCTGCGGGTTGAGGACCTTCGCGAAGAGAAGCGCGTTGAGACCCAGGCAAAGGATGATGCCGTCGAGGCAAATAAGGAGAGCCAGGCCACTATCACCACGCTGCGCGCTGAAGCAAAGCGCAATGCCGAATACCAGGCCGATCTGGCAAAGCGCCTCAAGGCTAGCCAGGACAAGGCGAAAAAGGCGGAGAAGAACTTTGAAGACCTCAAGCGCAACAGCAAGCCTGTTCGTGATTGGGCTGCTCAGCCTTTGCCTGACGGCCTGCGCGGCAAAGCCGTCGGTAGTGACAAAGACACAGGCCGTAAGGCTGGAGGCACCTGAGCTCATACCGTGCGAGCGAGTAGATGAGGACGCCGCCGACCTTCGCCTGAATGGCGATGTGTGGGAGTTGAAGGATAGGGCAATCAATCTGCTCGACACGTGCGCTGACCAGGTAGATGCCCAGATCAAGCGCAGCCAGAGCAAGTAGTCGGCCAGGGTGACATCAGATGCTTCAGATCGACGCTCGAACCAACATCGAAGAGCTTTCGAAGGCGTTGCGCACGGTTGGTGAAAGGCAGTTGCCCTTCGCCTTTGCGTTGATGGCTACGCGCCTGGCCGTGCTGGTAAAGAAGGGGGAGTTGTCGGTATTGAAGGCCCGCATTGATAGGCCTACTACAACGACCCTGAATAGTCTTTACGTGAAGCCTGCAAAGCCTGGTAAGCCAGAAGCCCGCACGTTCTTCAAGGACGCATGGACATCAGGCGTTCCGGCTGACACCTACCTGCAGCAGGCAGTGAAGGGTGGTCGCCGACCTCATAAGCGGTTCGAGAAAGCACTGATCGCAAAAGGGATCATGAAGCCTGGGCAGTACGCACTTCCAGCAGCATCAGCACTCAATCAGTTCGGCAACGTTCCCCGCGGTACGATCATGAAGATCCTGTCGGGCCTTGGTGCGGCCGAGACTGTTAGTGGTGTGCAGGCCAACGCTACGGGCAGCAAACGCAGTAAGCGTAAGGGTAATGCCCAGAAGTATTTCGCCGGCGAAGTCGACGGCACCCAAGGTGTTTGGGAGCGGAAGAAGACGGCGTGGGGGGATGCGGTTCGGCCAGTGTTCATCTTCAGTGATGGCGAGCCAGGCTACCGGGTCATCCTCCCGTTCTACAAGATCGCCGACAACATCGTGAAAGCGAACAGGGTTCGTGAGTTCCAAAGCGCAATGGACACGGCACTGGCGACGAAACGATAGGAGTTCTTGAATGGAGGGCGGTGGGCGCCCCTGGATGGTGCACCCACCCCCCCCTTTGGGTCCTTCCCCGGCCCCCAGCCCCATGCGGGTAATTCGGGCCCCGCCCGCCAAATATGTATGACCTTTTTCCCACGGTTGGTTGTTGTTTAATCATGGCCAAAAACGAAACAACCAAACAGCGCGGGTGGTTGAACAAATCCGAGATGGCTTCGAGCCTCGGGATTTCCCCGCAAGCCTTTGACAAATGGGGGGTTGCGCCTATCGCCCGCATCGGTCGAGAGGCGTTCTATATCGTGCAGAACGTGGTGGAAAACCGCGTTGAACATGCGCAGCGGAAACAACAACCGGCGGGGGATGGAACCGAAGGTCTAGATCCGCTCATTGAATACAAGTTGCTCGAAGAGCGTCGCGGCCTTACTGCGGCTCAGCGCATCGCCCAGGAGAAGAAGAACCTGGTGCTCGACAAGCAGCTCGTGCCTGTTCCATTCGCCACATTTGCCCTGGCAAAGATCGCCGCACAGATCGGCTCGAAGCTGGACACCGTCGGCAAGACCGTCACTCGACGCCACCCGGAGGTAGACCCTCGCATCATCGAGTCGGTCGAGCGGGAGATTGCGCTTGCTCGAAATATTGCCGCCAGCTTCGGTGAGCAACTTCCGGAATTATTAGATGAGTACGCTGAGTCCGTGGCTGAATGATCTGCGCAAGTCGATCAAGCTAGGACTCCAGGCGCTTTACAAAGAGCCGCCACAAACCGCCGTCGAGTGGGCGGATAAGAATTTCTACATGTCGGCTGAGTCCTCCTACAACGAGGGCAAGTGGACGACCGAGCCGTTCCAGGTTGCAATCCTGAACAGCATGGGCAACGACCTGATCAACGTCGTCAACTTCATCAAGTCGGCGCGGATCGGTTACACCAAGCTGTTGATGGCGAACATCGGTTACAAGATCCAGCACAAGCGCCGCAACGTGATGATGTGGAGCCCGACCGACCCGGACGCCGAGGACATCAGCAAAAGCCACGTCAACGGCATGATCCGCGACGTGCCGGCCGTTGGCGACTTGGCCCCGTGGTTCGGTCGCAAGCACAGCGACAACACTCTGGACCAGAAGATTTTCGCCAACCGGCGCACGCTTTGGATCAGGGGCGGCAAGGCTTCGCGCAACTACCGCGAGAAGTCAGCCGACGAAGTGATCTATGACGAACTGTCGAACTTTGACGAAAGCGTCGAGGGCGAGGGTTCGCCGATTACCCTGGGCGACAAACGACTCAACGGCGCCATCTATCCGAAGTCTATTCGCGGCTCGACGCCCAAGCGTGTTGGCTCTTGCCAGATCACGAAGGCCGTGGAGGAGTCGCCGTACCTGCTCAAGTTTCACATTGACTGTCCGCACTGCCACCAGGAGCAGACGCTAAAGTGGGGCGGCAAGGATTGCGACTTTGGCCTGAAGTGGGAAAAGAACGCGCTCGGCGAGGCGGAAAAGGCCTGGTACTTGTGCGAGCACGCAGCCTGCGTGATCTGGCACAACGAGATGGTCGAGGCTTCCAAGACAGGTCGCTGGGTTTGCGAAAACACCGGCATCTGGACCCGTGACGGGATGGACTGGTTTGGGGTTGACGGTGAAATCATCCGCACCCCGCGCTCTGTCAGCTTCAGCATCTGGGCGATTTACAGCACTTGGAGTACCTGGCTCAGCCTGGCGGAAGAATGGCTGAAGGTGAAAGGAGACGTCTCGAAGCTGATCACCTTCATGAACACCACGCGCGGCGAGACGTGGGACGACGATCAGGGCGAGAAGCTCGACTCCGAAGTTCTGTACGGTCGCCGCGAAGTTTATCCGCAGGTGCCAGCCCTTGGCCTTGTTCTTGTGGGTGGCATCGATACCCAGGACGACCGTTTCGAAGGACGTGTCTGGGCGTTCGGCCCCGGCGAAGAGGCGTGGCTGGTGCACCGCTTCATTCTGATGGGCGACCCAGCCAGCGAAGAGCTTCGCCGCAAGGTGGGGCTTGAGCTGCACAAGCAGTTCACTCGCGTGGACGGCACCGTCATGAAAGTTGAGCGTTGGACCTGGGACGCCGGCGGTCACTACGCGGATGAGGTCTACGCCGAAAGCCGCAAGCACGGCGTTCACTGGGTGGTGCCAATCCGCGGTGCAACCATCTACGGCAAGCCGATCGCGAACTTTCCGCGCACGAAAAACAAGGTGCACAAGGTCTTCCTCACCGAGGTGGGCACCGACAACGCCAAAGAGTTGCTGTACAGCCGCATGGTGCTTCCTATCGATACGTCGGCCTCACAGGCCGGAGTGTCCCAGCCAGGTGTTGTTCACCTGCCGGCCAATGACTCGATTTGCGATGAGTCGGAGGTCAAGCAACTCACCTCAGAAAAGAAAAAGGCAGCCATATCCAAAGGCAAGCGTGTGATGCGCTGGGACAGTGGCGGGCGCCGGAATGAGGCGCTCGATTGCTTCGTCTACGCGCTCGCCGCCCTTCGCATCTGCCAACAACGGTTCGGTCTTGACCTGGATCTGCTGGTTGCTGCTGTGACTGGTGGCAATGAGCCTGACACGGAAGAGCGACCGCGGAAGAAATCCACATTCTGGTAGCGAGACTTATGGCTTTCACAATCGAGCAGTACCAGGCCTTGCAGGCTGCGATCGCCGAAGGCGCGCTGTCCGTCCGCTATGCCGACAAAAGCGTAACTTACCGGTCACTCGACGAGATGATTCGGATTCTCAAGCTGATGGCCAACGGTTTGGGGCTGGACGCGAACAACGATGGCGGCCGCCGTTACACCTCGTTCTCCAAAGGATATTGCCCATGAGCATGCTCGACAGCCTGTTTCCTGGGTACGCCGCCAAGCGATCGGATGCACGACTTAAAAAGCTTCGCACTGAAATGGCCATGGATGTGATCAAGCGCCGCTTCGAGGGGGCCGCGGGCGGCCGGAGGAATGATGGGTGGCGCACCAGCGGAACTGACGCCAACGCCGAGAATGCCCCGGCTTTGGCCAAGCTTCGCAACCGTGCACGCGACCAGCGCCGGAATAACCCTTTCGCCGAACGCGCCATTACCGGCATTGCCGACAACGTGGTCGGCGCGGGGATAGTTCCTTTGCCGCTGGCCAAGCGTGATCGAGACGGTGTTAAGTTGATGGATCTTTGGCAAGCGTGGGCAGAGACAACTGCCTGCGATGCTGATGGTTTGGAGGATTTCTACGGCCTACAGCACATGATCATGGAGGCAGTCGCTGAAAGTGGCGAGTGCCTGATTCGCCGCCGCCGCCGGTTCAGCTCCGATGGTCTGCCTGTTCCGCTTCAGCTTCAGGTGATCGAGGCCGATTTTCTCGACGAATCAAAGGCGGCTATCGTCGGGCTCAATCGAATTATTCAAGGGATCGAGTTCGACGCCCTCGGTAAGCGGGTCGCCTATTGGTTGTTTGATGAGCACCCTGGGGCAAACGTTGCATGGGGTACGCTCCAATCTCGTCGAGTTCCCGCAGAAGACGTGATTCATGTGTTTTTCCGGAAGAGACCGGGGCAGGCGCGAGGCTACACATGGCTGGCTCCGGTTATTCAGCGCATGCGCAACTTCGATGAAATGGAAGATGCGGTGATGGAGCAGGCAAAGATTGCCGCCTGCTTTGCTGGATTCATAACCAAAGACCCAGACAACAGCCCTCAAGGTGTCACAAAACGCCCACCACTGATTGACCGAATGGAGCCTGGGATGCTTCAGGAGTTGTCGACGGGTGAGGAGGTAAGTTTCGGTACCCCGCCGACATTTAACGGCTACACGACGTATTCACTGCAGGCACTTCACGCAATTGCTGTTGGTCTTGGCGTTCCCTACGAGTTGCTAACCGGCGACCTCAAGGGGGTCAATTTTTCCAGCGGTCGCATGGGCTGGCTCAATTTCGCCCGCCGCGTTGATGTTTGGCAGTGGCGCATGCTGATCCCGCAACTGTGCGATCAGGTTTGGCGCTGGTTCATGGAAGCGCAAGTTCTTCTCCCGGCCGGTGTCACCGATGACGTGAAGGCCTACTGGGTTCCGCCGCGCCGCGACATGGTCGATCCGAAAGCAGAGACAGAGAACGTCATCACTCGCGTACGCAACGGCCTGACCACGTGGCCAGACGCCCTGCGCGAACTTGGCATTACCGATCCTAAGCGTCACGCCGAACAAATCAAGAAAGCAAACGACATGATCGACAAGTACGGGTTGGTGCTGGACTGCGACCCGCGCCGAGTTGCGGCCGCAGGTTCGCCGAGTCAGCCACCATCCAACGAAGAGAAACAAGACGATGCCAACCCCGAACCAGGTGATGACACGCAAGACACATGAAACGCCGATGCTCAGCCTGCGCGCTGCGGTACGTCCTGGCTCAGTCGACATTGATGCGCGCACCGTTGAGCTGACTTGGACGACCGGCGCCAAAGGCCGTCGCTGGTCCTGGGACGTCGGCAGTTACATGGAAGAGCTTGATGTCAGCGAAGGCGCGGTTCGCCTTGATCGACTCAACAACGGCGCGCCACTGCTCGACACCCACAACCAGTACCAATTGAGTGCGGTACTCGCCGTGGTAGAGCGGGCTTGGCTCGATGGTGGCGAAGGTCACGCTCTGGTCCGGTTCAGCAAGCGTGAAGACGCTGACGTGGTCTTCAAGGACGTTGTTGACGGCATCCTGCGAAACATCAGCGTTGGCTACGCGGTGCACCGGTATGAAGTCGTGGAGGAGGAAGACGACAAGCTCCCCACCTACCGCGCTGTCGATTGGGAGCCTCTGGAACTGTCTCTCGTTCCGATCGGCTTCGATGACGGCGCAAAGGTGCGCAGCGCCAAAACCCCGGCCGAGTACGAAGGCCAGCGATTCCACACAATTTTCGAAGTTCGGTCGGCGGTTGAGCCGATCGTAGAACCGGCCGCCGTGCCTATTATCCAAGAGGAAGTTGCAATGACCGAAGAAGAGAAGCGTGCGGCCGACGAGAAGCTTCGCCGTGAGTCGGCTGAAGAAGAGCGTAAGCGCAGCCTGACTATTCGCACCATGGCCCGCAAGGTTGGCCTCGATGACGAAACCGTCGTCGAAGACTTGATCGCGCGCGGGGTTTCCGTGAGCGATGCGAGCGCAGCGCTGATTGATGCCGTGGCCGAGCGCCAGAACAAAGATCAGCCGAACACCCGCAACAGTCAGCCAACCAGCGTGAACGGCGGCCAAGATGTCGCCGTCCTGAACGCCAAGCGCTCGGCTATGCAGAACGCTCTGCTGCACCGTTGCGACACCAGCATCAAGTTGGAAGATGCTGGTCGCGAATTCCGCGGCATGCGCCTGGTGGATATGGCCCGCGAGTTCGTCGAGATGGCGGGCGGCAACGCTCGCGGCATGACCCCGCAGGAGCTGGCCCGCGCCGCCCTGGGCTGCGATCGCCAGGCCGTGCGCGCCGCCGGCATGCACAGCACCAGCGACTTCCCGCTGCTTCTCGGCAGTACCGTAAACCGCACGCTTCGCGATGCCTACGCGACCGCCCCGCAGACCTGGCGCCCGCTGGGTCGCCAGACCACAGTCCCTGACTTCCGCGCGGTCACTCGTGCAGCCCTGGGTGACATCGCTGCGCTGGAGCAGGTCAAGGAACACGGCGAGTACAAATACGGCACGCTGTCCGAAGACGGCGCCCCTATCAAGGTCGCCAAGTTCGGCAAGATCATCGCCATCACTTGGGAAACCATTGTGAACGATGATCTGGGTGCGCTGACTCGCATCCCGGCTGCGCTCGGTAATGCCGCCGCTGCGACCGAGTCCAACGTGGTGTGGGCTTTGCTGCTGGGCAACCCGAACTTCGCCGATGGTGTTCCGTTCTACGACGCGGGCCACGGGAACCTCGCGACCAGTGGCGGCGCAATCAACACCACAACGCTGGCCGCTGCTCGCGCCTCGATGCGCAAGCAAAAGAGCAAGGCCGGTGAGTTCCTGAACTTGTCGCCCGAGTACCTGGTGGTAGGTCCGGACAAGGAGTTGGAAGCTTACCAGTTCACCAGCACGCTCTACGTTCCGGCCAAGAACGCCGATATCAACGACGTGCGCAACGCATCTCTGACCGTGATCGTCGATGCGCGCATCACCGGCAACCAGTGGTACCTGTTCGCTGCCCCGGGTGGCGTCGACACGTTCGAATATGCCTACCTCGAAGGCGAGCAGGGCGTGTTCACCGAAACCCGCGAGGGCTTTGAAGTTGACGGCATGGAGATCAAGGCCCGCCTGGTATTCGGCGCTGGCTGGATTGACTACCGCGGCGCATACAAAAACCCAGGCAACTAATCCGCCAGGTTGATTCAAACCCAAAAGGGCGCCGCGTGGCGCCCTTTTCGTTTTCCAGTTTCTGTCTCTAAAGGAGACCTCGCATGAAGACTTTCATCCAGCACGGCGATTGCCTGACCGTTCCTGCTCCCGCAGGCGGTACCGTTTCCGGCGAGCTTTACAAGGTGGGCGCAATCATTGGCGTGGCGGCTACTACCGAAGCCGCAACCGCACCCGTTGTACTGAAGCTCGACGGCGTGTTCGGCCTGACCAAGATCAGCGCGCAGGCCTGGGCTGTAGGCGATCCGATCTACATGAACACCAGCAGCCGCGCTCTGACCAACGTTTCGGCCGCCGGCCTGGTGTTGGTCGGCGCCGCTACCGAGGTTGCGGCCAACCCGTCGACCACCGGTGCTTGCCGCTTGAACGGCGTGTCTGCGCCGGCGGCGGTGGCATAAATGGGCTGGGCCTCAATGGCCCAGCGCATGCTCGGCGTATCCATCCGCACTTTCAGTGAGCCGACCGCAGCGCTTGATCCGTTGGGCGCTGTGTACTGGCTTACCGGCGGTGTTGCGCCCGGCGTGCCGCTGGCGCAGGCCGTGTTCGATAGCGCTCACGTTGCCGTCGATCCTGAGACCGGTGCGCCGGTGTCCTCAAACAACCCAACTCTTGGTGTTCGAGTCATTGATTTGCCGAATGAGCCCACGAACCGGGATCGCGTCCAGGCGCGTGGCGTTTTGTACAAGATCCATGACGTGCAGGCCGACGGTGTGGCGGGCGTAATGCTGTTCCTTCGCAAGGCTTGAATATGGCTCACCCACGAGAACTGATCCGCAAACAGGCCGTTGCGGTGCTGTTGGGAGCTACCAGCGCGGGGGCTAGTGTCTATGCAAGCCGCGTGGCACCGCTTATCTCCAACGGATGGCAAAGCGAGTTGCCGGCGATCATCGTTTACACGATGGACGAATCGGCTGAGATCTTTAACCAGGCGCCCAGGGAGTACAGGCGCCGGGTTGAGCTGGTGGTGGAAATCCACGCCGAAGGTAATTCGGGGTTGGATGACACGCTCGACACGCTGGCGCGGCAAGTAGAGCGCCTCCTGCTTATGGACGACACACTCGGCGATACGGTGAATGACCTGCAGTACGTGCGCTCGCGCATGGTTCTGCTGGATCAGTCGGAGCACCTGACGGGTGCCTGTCGACTCATTTTCGACGCCGAATATTTTGATCGTCACCCCGACGACCTATTCAACGAAAGCCTGCCTGACCTCAAGTCGGTTAAAACCGAATACAGCCTGGGCAACGCGCAGCCGAATCCGGCTGATCGCGCACAAACCATCATCGAGGACCTGAACCCATGACCACGCGCGTGCTCGTGAAGCCGGCCGAGGGCCGCCTGGTGCGTCACCCGGACACCTATGAGCAGATCAAGCCAGAGGGCGTACCTGTGGAACTCAACAGTTACTGGATCCGCAAGGAAAAGGCCGGTGACGTCGTCATTAAAGAGGCTGTCGTACCGGCCGAAACCAAGGGTGAAAAACAATGACCATCGGAATGGATACGATCCCTGGTGCCGGCGCGCTTCGCAAGCCTGGTGTCTACAGCGAGATCGACAACAGCAAGGCGGTGCGCGGTCCACAACCTGTAAGCTATCGCCGCTTGTTGATTGGCCAGAAGCTCGCCGCCGGCGTGGCGGCTGCCGACACCTTGATCCGCATCACCAGTCCTGCGCAGGCTGACGTTCAGTTCGGCAAAGGTTCGATGCTGGCCGGCATGGTCCGTGCGGCAATGGCAATCGACACTTACACCGAACTACAAGTGATGCCGCTGGCCGATAATGCAGCCGGCGTAGCAGCTGCTGCCACTCTGGCATTCACTGGCCCCGCCACAGCTTCCGGCACCGTTGAGTTGATGATTGCTGGCAGGCGCGTGTCTGTAGGCGTGATCAGTGCTGACACTGCCACCGTGATCGCGGCATCTGTGGTCGCCGCGATCACCGCCGCAGACGATATGCCAGTGACCGCTACTGCGGCTACAGGCACCGTCACGCTCACCAGTCGCCACAAAGGCGAGGCAGGCAACAGTTTGAACGCCCGAGTCAACTACTACACTGGACAGGTGTTGCCGTCCGGTGTAGCGGTCACCATCAGCGCTTTCACCGGCGGCTCCGGCAATCCGGATTTAGGTTCCGCGCTCGCGGCCATCGGTGATGAGTGGTTCCAGGTCTGGGGGCTGGCGTATACCGACGCGGCGACCCTTGCAACGGTGAAGACCGAACTCAACAGCCGCTTTGCCTGGGATCGTGAAATTGAGGCTCACGCCTTCACCGCCGCGCGCGGTAGCCAGGGCTCCCTGGGCAGTCTCGGCGACAGTCACAACAGTCAGCACCTGGTCATCATGATGGCCAACGACGAGCCGATGCCCACGTATGAGAAGGCCGCCGAGACCATGGCGATTGCTGCGTTGTACGCCGCCATCGACCCCGCCCGCCCGATTCAAAATTTGAATTACGCGTGGTGCCTTGCCCCTGCAACCGCTGACAAGTTCACCAACCAGGAGCGAAACCTTCTGCTGTTTGACGGTATCGCGACCAGCAAGGTCAGCAACGACGGAACCATGGTGGTTGAACGCCTGATCACCACATACAAAACCAACACCGCCGGCGGCACTGACATCAGCTACTTGGATAGCGAAACTCTGTTCACCCTGATGTACATCCGCCACGACTGGCGCGACTACATCCTGCGCAAGTACCCGCGGCACAAGCTTGCCAACGATGGCACGCGCTACGGCGTCGGGCAGCCAGTGGTAACACCGGTGGTGATGAAGGCCGAGGCGGTCTCGAAGTTCCGTGAGTGGGAGCGTCTGGGGCTGGTGGAGAACATGGAAGACTTCAAGGCCAACCTGATCGCCGAGCGTAACGAGAGCGACCCAAATCGCCTGGATCTGCTGATCCCGCCTGACCTGGTCAACCAGCTGCGAATCGTCGCCAACAAAATTCAGTTCCGCCTGTAACGGCGATTGCCAGGAGAAAGAACATGGCAGGAAAAAACCGTATTGGCGGACTTATCGCCTTGAAGGTCAACGGCGACATTTACTTCGCCAAGGGCGCTTTCACCTACAACCTCGGCAAGCCCAAGCGCGAAGGCGTGGTGGGCTCCGACGTTGTCCACGGCTACAAGGAAACCCCTCAGATTCCATTTATTGAGGGTGAGATCACTGATCGCAACGAGCTGAGTCTTGAAGACTTGGTCACGCTCGATGACGCAACCATCACGCTGGAACTCGCCAACGGCAAGGTCATCACCCTGAGTGAGGCCTGGTACGCAGGCGAGGGTACCGGCAACACCGAAGAAGGCAACATCGCTTGCCGCTTCGAAGGCATCTCTGCCGAGGAAATCTCGTAATGGCAAAGGAAAAAACGATTCAACTCGCCGAGCAAATCACGTTCGGCAAGGACACGTTCACTGAGCTGACCGTGACCCGCAAGCTGAAATACCTGCGCGGCCATGCGTTGCGTATCACTTCGGATGGCAAGGGCAACGGCGGCGCGGACATGGACTTCGCCACCCTGATTGACCTCGGGGCCAAGATGGTTGGCCATCCTCCTGCGTTGCTCGACGAGCTGAGCGAGGACGATCAAGCCGCCGTCATCGGCGAGGCCCGGGATTTTTTGCTGAAGCACCTCGGGGGTGGGAAGGAGGCGTAACCGTCGTCGTCAAAGTTATGAGTGTTCAGCCGTCGGAAGTCATGGAAATGGATTTCGACGAGCTGAATTGGTGGCTTGAGCGCACCGAGGAGTGGGTTGGATGGCAGACAAAGGATACTCCCTAAACGTCATCATCGCGGCCGTGGACAAGATCACCGCGCCGTTGCGTGGGATATTCGGCAAGGTCAAAGCGGCGAGCGCTGGCATTGGCGGTGCGCTTGATCGTACCGGCCTGCCGATTTTCGCGAACAGCCTGAAGAACGTAGGCGGTGCGATCGGCGGCGTGGGTAGTGCGGTTGCTTCAAGCACCCGGAAGCTGCTGGGGCTCGGGGCCACGCTGGGAATCACAGGCGCTGCGCTGAACATGTTTTTCCAGGGTTTCGCTGATGCAACCGGCGCAATTGGTGATACTGCCGAGCGTACCGGCATCAGCCGCGAGCGATTCCAGGAGCTCAGCTTCGCAGCGAAGCTCAGCGGATCGTCAGCGGAAACACTGGGCGGTGCGCTGCAGAAGATGCAAATCAACATCGGCGCAGCAACGGCGGGCTCGAAAGAGCTTTCGCAAATGTTCAAAGGCCTGGGCATCAATATCAAGGATTCGTCCGGCAAGCTGAAAAGCTCCGATGCTCTGTTCGACACCTTCGTTGATCGAATCTCGAAGATCAAAGACCCGTCCCTACAAGCGCAGGCGGCGGTGAAGATCTTCGGCAAGAGTGCCACTGAGCTACTGCCGCTTATCCGCGGTGGCAGTGCGGGGCTCAAGGAAATGTCAGACGAGGCTCGTCGCCTCGGCGTCGTCATTTCTGACAGCGCCGTTCGTGAAGGTGAGGATTTCGGAGATACGCTTGACACGATCCATGCGGCACTCGGCGGTGTCAGCAATAGCATCGGAAGCTCCCTGGTGCCGCAGTTGAATATGCTGGGCAAGCGGTTGATTGAGACGATCGTCAAGTACCGACCACAGATTGAAGCGTTCGCCACTGCGTTCGCTGAAAACCTACCTGGCAACATCGAGAAGGTCACAGGCTTCCTAGGCGATCTGTACGACGGTGTGCAACCAGTGATCCAGATATTCAGCTCGCTCTCCGACACGTTCGGCGCGGCGAATCTCGTATTCACGGCGCTCGGTTTGTACATCGGCGGCGGATTCCTGGTGGCGGTGCTGAATCTGGCTTTAGCGCTGAAGGGCCTCGGGCTGGCAATCAGCCTCACTCCGGTCGGCTGGTTCTTGGCTGCGATCGTGGCCATTGGCGCAGCGGCCTACATCATCTACAAAAACTGGGACAACATCGTCGCGTTCTTCGAAGAGAAGTGGGCAGGCGTCAAGGCCGCGTTTAGTGACGGAATAATCAACGGTATCTGGAAGCTATGGAAGGAATACAACCCCATCACTTTGATGATGGAAGGCTTCAACGGACTGATCAAATACCTGACCGGCTGGGATCTTGGGGCGATCCTCGGGAGTAAAATCAACGAGGCTGTTGCTGCAATCAAGAACGGCTTGCCTGAATGGGCCAAGAAGTTGCTTGGCATTGATGGAGCCGCGGTGGCGGGCGGAGCCGAGGGTGGGGCGCCGTCCGCATCTACCGGAGGCGCCGACACGGACCTTGGGCGCCGCGCCGCGCAGATTGGCCGAGATGCCGTACAGCAGATGGCAACACCGGAGCAGGCAGTGCGTGTGTCGGTCGACCTGAACAATGTTCCTCCGGGATCCAAGGTGAAAACTGAGGGCAGCCAGGGAGCGACATTCGATACCGACATTGGTTACTCGATGATGGCGCCTGGTTGAATCATTTTTTCATCGAGTCGATGAAGGACTGCGAGCTGGAGGCTGCTTTTTCGGCCTCCGATGTCTTGGCTTTGAGCGCGTTGAACTTGCTCGTAGCCTCTGATGGGGATATCGGGTTTAGGCTTGCTGTTGACCTGAAGAAACCCAAGCTGGCGCCTACCCCTGCTTTATAGTAATTGCGGGAGTTGCCTTGAACTTCCTTTGCCCAGCCTTCCGCCAAAAGCGCCTTATCCAGTTTCTCTTTCTCCTCAAGATCAAAATCCAAGCGCACTTCTCGATAGGAAAGCTTTTCGGTAGGCGTATCTGACAGTTTCGGGCCGCTGCCTGATGGAGGCTTCACAGCGAAGTTATCTTTGCCATCGAAAAATATCGTGGCCTTGCTGGCCTTGGCGCCGTAGAGCGTGGTTGGGGCAGTGCGGATGCAACGGAAGTTGTCGTAACCATTCGTGCAGTCCGTAAAACCCAGCGACTTTCCTATTGTCGGCGTTCCCGGAACGGTTAGGCCCTCAACTGTTGTTGGCTCAAGTCGATCACTCGCCACGGCGGTTCCGGCGATGGCGAAAAGAATGATAGCTCCCAGCTTTTTCATGATGCAGTCCCTACAGATCACATTAAGTTAGGTTGGGATCATAAATCCATTTTGGGGATTTGTGTCTGCGGTTCAATTCACCATTAATGAATCCTTGGCATTCGCCCGTGATTTATCGCTGGAGTTACAGCATGGCTTGGCGAGACAACTACCGCGCCGCGACTTTTCGCGGCGTGGCATTTTTTGTGGATACAGCGGATAGCAGTCACGGCCGGCGCCAGGCGGTACACGAAGCGGCCCAGCGTGATATTCCCTACACCGAAGACCTGGGCCGCAAGGCTCGGGAGTTCGGGATTACCGGCTACCTGCTGGGCAAGGAATACGATGTTGCCCGTGAAGAGCTGATCAAAGCCTGCGAGCAAGCAGGCTCTGGTGTGTTGGTTCATCCGTACCGTGGCGAGTTGACGGTGGTTTGCCGTGGGCTTTCTGTCGGCGAATCGGCTGACGAGGGCGGCAAATGCACGGTATCCATGACGTTTCTCGAAGCTGGTGAGGCGTCCTATCCATCGGCCAAGGTCGACAGTGTCAACGCGATCAGCGCCAAGGCCGGCGAAGTCAGTGAGGCCGGCAAAGAGAATTTCGTTTCCGACTTCCTGACAAAGGGGTACCCGTCGTTCGTAGCTGAGGCCGCGACTTCACAAATTAAAGGGCTAAGTGATTTCCTAAGCTCACCCGAGTTCATCGTTTCAAGTGACATCCAGGCCGTCTCCGATTACTACGGCAAGGTCAAAGGAATTGGGTCTGATGCGTTCAAGCTGATCCAAACGCCTTTCGAGTTCGCCGGCCAAGTAGTCGACGCTATCAGCAGCATCAGATCCGCATTCGGTGGCGGCTCCTTTGGAATGCTGATGAGCCTCTACAACCAGTATTTCTCTGGCTCAAGTGACACGCCATCTTCGCGTACCCCAAGCCGGCAACAGGTTGTGAAAAACACCAATGCTGTATCAGCGCTGGTTCGGCAGACGGCAATTGCCGAGGCGGCTATCGCAGCGGTAGTCACGCAGACCACCGAAGCCGTATCGAATGGCGGCAACAAAACCACCTCCGGGCCCACGCAATACGATAGCTACGAAGCCGCCATAGCGGTTCGGACGGAGCTATCCGACCGTCTCGACGAGGAGGGCGAGATGACCAGCAGCGATGTGGTGTACGTCGCTGTAACCGACCTCAGGACGGCAGTTGTGCAGGCGGTGCCGGATCCTGAGCAAGACCTACCCCGCTTGGCCGCGTTCGCACCCAGGCAGACACTGCCTTCGTTGGTGGTCGCCTACCAGCTGTACGGAGATGCCAGCAGAGCAGAAGACATAGTTCTGCGAAACGATCCACGCCGTCCAGGCTTCCTGATTGGTGGCCAAAAGCTTGAGGTTCTCGCAAATGGATGATCTTGAGCTGCTGGTCAATGGCATGAATTACGCCGGATGGACCCAAGTCGGTGTGACACGCGCGGTTGATGCTTCTTCCGGCGCCTTCACTGTCACTCTCACCGAGCGGTGGGAAGGGCAGGATGATCGAGGCGCTCAACTCGAGCCCTGGCCAATTCTCCCTGGCGACAAGTGTGAGGTTCGTCTCGGCGGCATACCGATGGTGATCGGCTATGTCGACATCTTCAAACCATCGTTCGGCGCGAGCGACCACACGATCAACATTCAGGGCCGAGACCGCACGTCTGACCTGATCGACTGCAGCGCTGTGCACACCCCGGACGAGTGGAAAAACATCGATCTATTGCGCTTCGCTCAGGCCCTGGCGAAGCCATTTGGTGTTGGCGTCTCGGCTGATGTCTCGGTAGGCGAGCCATTCTCCGTCTGCAAGTTGCAGCAGGGCGAAACCGCATTCGAAGCAATTGATCGCTACGCCAAGCAGAGGCGTCTTCTGCTGACACCCGACGGCGCTGGCGGGCTGTTAATCACGCGTGTCGGCACTAAGCGCGCGTTAGTGGGCTTGGTCCAGGGGGAGAACATCCTTAGCGCCTCCGGCAGCATCGACCACAGTCAGCGCTTCCGCAATTACCTGGTTAAGGGCCAGTCGGCCTACACCCCCTTCAGCGACGGAGAAACAGAGGCGCACGTTGAGGGCGGGGCAAGTGACAGCGGTATCAAGCGATATCGACCGATGCTGGTTATAGCAGAGGCTGGTGGTTCGAACAGCAGCGCCCAAGAGCGCGCGGCGTGGGAGGCCAATAGCCGGCTGGGCAAGTCGGCCTCGGCATCCATTACCGTCCAGGGCTGGAGGCAAAGCCCGGGCGGCCCGCTATGGGAGCCGGGAATGCTGGTGCAGGTAAAGTCGTCCTGGTTGCGAATGGAGGGGCAGATGATTATTCGCCAGGCCACCTATGAGCGCGGCGAGGGCGGAACCACCACCAAGCTGGATATCGTCAGTCCGCAAGCATTCTCGCCTGAGCCGCCCGACTCCAAGAAAGGGAAAGCGGGCAAGAAGGGCGGCCGAAACATTTGGGCGGAAGCCATAGGGGAAGAGGACAAAAAGGATGGGTAACCCAATTCGCGACCTCGGAAACCGCGTGATGATGATGTTTGCGCGCGGCGTTGTTCGTAATGTTAACGACTCAAACGGCCGGCAGCAGTTGCAGGTTGAGTTGCTCAAAGGCGAGCTTCGAGACGACATGGAGCGCATGCAGAATTATGGCTATGCCAGTCACCCCAAGGGCGGAGACGTAGCGGTCGCTTTCATCGGCGGTAACCGAGAGCAGGGAATTGTTCTTGTCGTTGACGACCGCCGCTACCGGCTCAGCCTGAAAGCTGGGGAGGTCGCTATGTATGACGACCTGGGCAACAAGGTTGAGTTACTGCGAGAGATGGTGAAGGTAACTGCCGTACAGCATGCTGAGGTCGAAGCCCCGACTATCAAGCTCTCGGGAGAAATAGAGCTGATAGGTAATGTAAAAATCCAAGGAAATGTCGCCTCCACAGGCACGTTTACAAACAACGGTAAGAATATAGGCAGCACTCACCAGCACGACGGGGTGATGCCTGGCAACGCAAATACTGGAGCACCCGTCTGATGGCTGATGCCGCAATGGTAATGACCGAGTTCGGCGGGGATCTAGTGCTTTTCGGCTTCGATCTTGAGCGAGATGACGGGCTTGAGACGGCGGTCATCATCAGCCTGTTCACGGACCGTCGGGCGAGCGCCGAACAGATTCCGCCGGAGTACGAACAGGATGATCTCCGTGGTTACTGGGGCGACCTGACCAACGCGTCGGCAACTGACAAGACAGGGTCTTTGCTCTGGTTGCTGTCCCGCGAGAAGGAGATCCCGCAAACGCTGAGCCGAGCCGAGCAGTATTGCCGAGAAGCTCTGTCCTGGATGATTGATGATGTGGTGGCCACGAAGATCGAGGTCGCCGCGTCTTATTACTCGCGCGGCGTAATGCTTCTGGTAACCGATATCTACCGGCCTGACGGCACTGTTGTCCGCTACCGGTATAACTTTGAATGGTCGGCCCAAGCCGGCAAGAGGGCTGCCTGATGCCATTTGTTCGACCCACATTACCGGAACTCATCGACCGGGTTACAACTGACATTAGCGGGCGCGTGACTGGCGTCCAAAGTGCGGTGTTGCGACGATCATTGCTCGGGATTCTGGCGAGGTCTGAAGCCGGTGCGGTGCACATGCTCTACGGATTTCTCGAGTGGGCGTCCCGGCAGGCGATCATAGACACCGCCGAGAAGGAGTACCTCGAGCGCTGGGCGGCAATCTGGAAAATCTTTCGCAAGGCCGCGGACTATTCAACAGGTGCAGCACTGCTGGCTGGCGCGGTTGGCTCGACACTGCCAGCCGGCACTATCCTGCAACGTCAAGACGGCGTGCAGTATCGGGTGTTGGTTGACGCGGTGTTCACAAGTACTTCGCTGCAACCGACCATCGTTGCAGTTGAGGCAGGCGCGAGCGGAGACGCCCCGACGGGCACCCCGCTGTTTCTGGTATCGCCAGTGGCAGGAGTGCAATCGACCGGCTCGGTGGCCACGGACATCGATGGCGGACTTGATGTTGAAACTGACCCGCAGTTACTCAACCGCCTGTTGAAGCGAATCCGCCAGCCCCCACACGGCGGGGCTGCGACGGATTACGAGCTATGGGCGTTAGAGGTGCCTGGAGTTACTCGGGCGTGGGTATATCCGCTCCAGATGGGCGCGGGCACGGTTACTGTGCTCTTCGTATGCGATGGAGAGGCAGACATCATTCCTGGCGTTGCAAAGGTTGCAGAGGTTCAGGCGTACATCAGTGAGCGCGCCCCGGTAACCGCCGAAATATTTGTTGCGGCGCCGGTTCCAGATCCACTGGATCTTGCCATCAAGCTTTCTCCAAATACTGCCGCCGTCCAGGCTGCCGTGAGGGCCGAGGTTGCCGACCTGATCGTCCGCGACTCCAAGCCCGGAAGCCCGACATTGATCAGCCGCTTGCGCGAGGCCGTATCCATCGCCGCCGGCGAAGCCGACAACCAAATCACGCTCCCAACGGCAGATGTTGCTCATGCCACCGGGCATATGGCGGTTCCCGGCAACATAATCTTCTCCAGCTTTTAAGGAGGCGTAATGCCGACAGCTGCCGACTACCTGGAGCAGCTGAAAACGCTGCTTCCTCCTGGCCAGGCCTTCCCTCGTGAAGCTGGCACCACGCTGCACAGTCTGCTTGATGGCATGTCTCTTGAGCTGGCACGGGTAGACGCTCGTGGCGAAGCCCTTCCGCTTGAGGCGATCCCGTCCAGCTCCAGCGAGCTGCTGGCGGATTGGGAGCGGGTCGCAGGCCTGCCAGACAAATGCTCTGGCGTGCTGGAGGAAACGCTGCAAGGCCGCAAGAACGTCCTGATTGCCAAGCTCTCGAGCACGGGCGGACAGTCAGCGCCGTATTTCATCGAATTGGCCGCTTCTCTTGGGTACGTGGTGACCATTGAGCAATTTCGCCCGTTTCGGGTCGGGCTATCCAGCGCCGGTGACTCGCTCACTAATGGTGACTGGGTATTTACCTGGCGGGTCAGGGCGCCCGCCGTGTCCGTTACAAGTTTTCGCGTTGGGCAGTCTGCCGTTGGGGAGCGCTTGCGAACCTGGGGCAACGACACGCTCGAATGCAAAATCAATCAACTGAAGCCCGCGCATACGATCGCGCTCTTCGCCTATGGAGATTAACGAATGCACAGAATTGATGGCTCAGGGGCGACGGCCAATAACCGATTTACGGACGGCGATCCGGTTGCTGGCATCCCAGCAACCATGGTCACTGATGACTTCATGAACGATGTTCAAGAAGAAATCATGAGTGTTCTAACTGATCGTGGAATTGCGCCAGTAAAAGGCACGCAAAATCAACTACTAACAGCTATCAAAGCACTGGTCGCGAATCTAGCGCAGGCAACTGAATCTGTGCGAGGGTCCGCTAAAGTCGCTACTCAGTCTCAAACAAATAGCGGTGCTGACGACACCACTTTTATCACCCCCAAGAAATTCTCAGCGGGCCTCGCTGCATTGATCGTTCAAGCCACTGAACTGATTTCTGGTATTTCGAAAATTGCTACCCAGACACAGGTCAACACTGGCACCGATGACGCCACGATTGTGACGCCGAAGAAAATTCGATATGGCTTCGCGATGTCTTTTGGCGTGAATGGATATGTCACTTTCCCAACGTGGCTCGGTGGACTGGTTTTTCAATATGGGTTTGCGGCGGCATCAGCCGCTTCGAGCGGTACCGTCACTTACCCAATTTCGTTTCCGACTGCCGCTCGTGGCGGATTTTTGCAAAACCAATACACCACCGCTGACAGCAACACCTTCATGGTTCGGCAAGCGACGCTGCTTACTAATGCGTTCTCAGAATCGAACCTGGGCTTTAACTGGAACACAACAAACACGACAAGAACGCTTTCTTTCAACTGGTTCGCATGGGGTAACTAATGAGCAAGAAATTTGCAGTTTTCAGTGAAAATATGACCTTGCTGACGATGATGATTGAGGGGGTTCATGTGATTCCCGAAGATGCAGTTTTAATAACTGATGTACTGCATAAGAAAATCATCAATGAGACTGACGGAGTCTGGACATTGCTGCCAGATGGCTCTATTTCAAAGGAGCCGTTGCCATCTGTTGCGTCGGATTATCCTGCATTGATTGCCAGCACCCGTTACAACCATGAAGTAGCGGGAATCGTTGTGGAAGGTGTGCAGATTGATACTGACCGGGCGAGCCAGTCGCTAATCACGGGTGCGGCGCTTTCTGCAATATTGGACGACAAATACGTTTGCACTTGGAAGGCCTCGACCGGGGCGGTGCAGTTAAATGCTGCACAGCTCATCAGTGTCGCCACGGCTGTTCGCACTCATGTGCAGGCCTGTTTTGATCGCGAGTGTGAACTGCTCGCTGCCGTGGCCGATAACACGTACGTGGATGCAATGCTCGCCGATGGGTGGCCAGTATGAGCAAGTTCGCGACCACTCTAAAGACGGAGCAGGTTGGAAAGTGGGGCCACACCCTATTAGCTGACTTGGTGTTGATCGATGATATTGAAGGGACGATAACCGTGCCAGCTGGATTTCAAACGGACTTTGCCAGTATTGCGGTACTGCATAACGTTTTTCTGTTCGTATTCTTCGCTCTGGTAGCTGGCTACGGTAACTACTCGGCAACAGTGCATGACCAGCTCTACACTCAGGCCAAGATGTCACGCAAAGCCTGCGACAAGGTCCTATATCGCGCACTCCGCGCAGAAGGTGTGGCCAGGTGGCGCGCATGGCTATTTTATGCCGGCGTGCGTCTGGCGGGCTCTCGCCATTTTGGTCGCGAGTAATTCCGATCACGAACCAGCAACTGCTACGGATTCATTGAGCGCCGACACCCGCCATTGAGCGGGTTTTTTTCGCCTGGAGGAAACCTATGACCGCTACAGAAAAAGACCGCGATGTTTTGGCGCGGACGTTGTACGGCGAAGCCCGCGGTGAAGGCATTGACGGCCAGATCGCCGTAGGCTGGACCATCCGCAACCGCGTGTTCGACGGCAAGGCCAAGTCCTGGTGGGGGGAGGGATATGCCGGTGTCTGCCTGAAGCCGTGGCAGTTCAGCTGCTGGAACAAGAACGACCCGAACTACGCCTACCTGAGTGGCGCAAAGCCGATCCCGGCTGCACAGTTCGCCCAGGCGCAGAAGGCGGCCGACCAGGTTATGTCCGGCTCGGTACCGGACCCTACCGGCGGCGCTACCCACTATTACGCGACCACAATGCCAAAGGCGCCTGCCTGGGCGGCCAAGGCAAAGCAAACGCTGCGCCTGGGGCATCACATCTTCTTTAAGGACGTTCCGTAACGGCAGATGGGCTATCCTTTTATTTCTATGAATAGAAGGGTGTTGGCATGGATGGTATTACCCTCAGCCCGAAGATCGAGCGAGAGGCGGGTAAGCTGCTGGCGCAGATCGCTCGGGCCGACTCAATGACCGTCGCAGCGAAGGCGGGCGCCCGGGCCGAAGGCTTTGTCCTTGGGCTTGAGTCAGCTCGTGCACTGACAGACGAAACCATTGACCAGCTCTACGTCATCTTCGACTCGGCAACAGAAAGTCGTCTCAAGGAGTTGGCGACGTAACTACTGGGGCGCATGTTCCCTTAGATCGCGAACCACCAGCAGTAACCGCTGATTCTCCCTAAACAGGTGGTCGCGCTGTTGCTCCACCAGCTTCATGCCCAGCACGCCGGGCTCAGTGCATGCCCGCTTGAATTCCTCGAGCTCAGCCGCAGCGGCCCTGGCGGCGTTATCTGCTTGAGCCTTGCCAGTGATCAGTAAGTCATTCATGTGCACCAGGCCTGCGATGTTCCTTCTGGCCTTCGTCAGTTGAGCTTGCGCCTGCGTGAGTTCGTCCTCCAACAGGGCGCATTGGTGTTTGTACATTTCCAGAGGCGTAGGGCAGCCGAGCCACGCCGAGGTGTCTTCGTCGATGTTCATGGTGGGGCAACTCATATACTGTATGCGTGTACAGTAATCGAGGTGTGTCAGATTTGGGAGTGGTGTTCGTCGGCAGGACGCCGGAGAGGGAGACCACTGTAGGAATATACAACGCTAAGTTGTTGATTCTTATAGCGTGTAATTCTGGATTTAGCAGTGGCTGAAATGAGCATGTATTCGTTTTATATCAACAGCTTACAACGGTTCCGTGGTCACCTTGACATAGTGGTTCTCAAACGGTCTTCACCCAGCTGATACCGTGTGACCGAGTCAGGAAGGCTTGAGGTCGAACAGGTAGCTCGCAATATCCTCGCCTCGTTGGGCGAACTCTTCGACATCGTTCTCAAATGCCTTCACATCGCCTGCGCTTACATCTTCCAGGCACGCAACGATTGCTTTACGGAAATGGTCCGAGCTCATTTGTACGCCAAGCTCATCGAATGCAGCTTTCAGCGCCCGGTGAAAGCGCTGGTCGTCCATCGGGTGGCCCGTGTGCCAAGTGTCCACACGAAGCCAAGGTTTCAACAGGAGAGAGAGCTTTTCAATATCCATACAGCCTCAACGTCAAATCAACCGATGTCGGTCGGAAGTCCGTACCAATTTTTGTACCACTGACCGTGTAAAGCAGGTCAAAACCGGGTAATGCTGAGTAAGCAAGCCCCCGATTTCATTGACTATTATTACTTTGCCTTACCCTTTCAGAATCGCGGTGTAATTCTGTTCCAGGGACATGAAACTACCTGTGGGATTTTCGCAAAGCGCAAGGTTACGGTGGCGGGCACATCGCTGCAAGCCTGACGATGGCACTTGTTACTCGTCGCGCCCTTCCATCATCGTGCGCTTGAGCATCACATACACCGCACCCGCGCCGCCGTGGCGGGCCTGGCACGAGGTAAAACCGAGTACTTGGGCATGCTGGCGCAGCCAGGTGTTGACGTGACTCTTGATCATCGGGCGTTTGCCGTCCAGCCGCACCGCCTTGCCGTGGGTAACGCGCACGCAGCGGATTTCGAACTTGGTGGCTTCGGCGAGGAAGGCCCAGAGGGTTTCGCGGGCTTTTTCCACGGTCATGCCGTGCAGGTCGAGGCTGCCTTCGAATGGGATCTGGCCGACCTTGAGCTTGCGCATCTGGCTTTCCTGCACGCCGTCGCGTGCCCACATCAGCTCGTCTTCAGGGCCTACATCAATGACGAACTGGTCCGACAGGCCATCCACGGTGGTGGCGTCGGTGCGCACGGTCGCGGCCTGGCGCAGCTTGGCGATCTGCGCCCGGTCGGCTTTAGGTTTGCCAGTGTCGGCGCGGTCGTGCTTGATCGGCTTGACGCCGCGCAGCTCGTTTTTGAACAGGGAAAAATCGTCGTCTTGCATGTCAGCCTCCGCGAAGGGCGGGCAGTTTACCTAAATCGCGGCGGCCGGGGCGCAGGAAACGCTATCCAAGCGCCATCAGTCGTGCTTTTTCATCAGGTGGGAGGCAATGTTGAGCGACAACGGCTGGCGCATTTTCCGACGACTGCGCCGCCACAGCCACACGCCCAACCACAGCACCAATAGCCCGATCACCAGCAAAATAGCCGAGCCACCCGGGCTGGCATTCAGCTCGCCAAGGGCTGGCGAATGACCAAACAGACCCGCACCACCAGCGCCAGCCAACAGCAATCCTATAATCGCCAGCAGCGCGGCAAAGCACGCCACCAAGCGCAGACGCCAGTTGCTCGGGCCCTTGGGGCGCAAGCGACGAGCATCAAAACCATCGGATATCTTCATTCCGACCTTTCCTCCAGGGTATCGGCCCTTCGACCGGACAATACACAGGTTGTTCCGGGGGGAGAGGTAAATGCGCCAAATGAGAGGGCTTTGCGGATGAGCGGGGCAATAAACATTGCCGCGCCGCTCATCAGACGTTCGATCAGATCAGATCTTTGGTGAGTGCGAGAGTGGCGAAATTGTCAGCCATGATGGCCATTTCGGTCTGCTGTACATGCTCGGCACTCAGGATGCCCCCTTTGTAGGGCAGGTCGCGGGTGGCGCAGGCATCTTCCACCAGCGTGCAGCGAAAACCCAGGTTCTTGGCGGCGCGCACGGTGGTGCTGACGCTGGAGTGGCTCATGAAGCCAGCAACGATCAAGTCCAGGGAGCCAAGGTCTTGCAGGTGTTTTTCCAGGCCGGTGCCGTGAAAGGCGCTGGGCAGCAGCTTGCCGATGATGGTTTCGTCACCTGCAGGCTCCAGGCCGGGAATGAATTCACCGCGCTCGCCCTGGGGGTCGAACAGACCGCCAACGGTACCCAGGTGGCGTACGTGCACGATCGGGCGACCGGCGTTGCGGGCAGCGCCGACCAGCTGTTGAATATTGGCGACCGCCGCGTCCATGCCTGAAAGGGCGAGTGGACCGCTGAGGTATTCCTTCTGGGCGTCGATGATCACGAGAGTCGCATGGCTGAGGTTCGCTGCTGCGTAACCGCGACCGCTGAGTTGAAACATCGTCTTTGGAACGGACATTCTGGGGCTCCTGTGAGGGGGGCTTTTGCGACATTGTCCACTGGCTGAGCGGTTCTGTGAATCGCTACCATCGTAAGGTACGCCGTTGTTGACGTGCAGCCATGTCAATAGGTGGGCTTGTTGAGGGCAATGATGGCAAATTGGATGAAATCCGACAGGTGGTGAAGGGGTTTCGTACGTCGTCGATACAGGCGAAGGCTGTTAGAATCGCCAGTCGTTTTTTCCAGGAGTCTCCCCACAGTGATCACTTCCCGCCTGCGCACCTTGCGCGACCACATCCGTTGGGCTGTCAGCCGTTTCCATGGGGAAGACCTGTTTTTTGGCCATGGCACCGACAATGCCTGGGACGAAGCCCGCCAATTGGTGCTCGGTGCCTTGAACCTGCCATGGGAAATCGCTGACAGCTATCTGGACTGTAACCTCGAAGAAGAGGAAGTTTCCCACGTACAGCGCTTATTGCATCGCCGTATTCACGAGCGTGTGCCTACCGCCTACCTGTTGAATGAGGCCTGGTTCTGCGGCATGTCGTTTATCGTCGATGAGCGCGTGTTGATCCCGCGCTCACCGATTGGCGAACTGATCGAAAACCGCTTTGAGCCCTGGTTGGCCCAGCCGCCAGCACGCATCCTCGACCTGTGCACCGGCTCCGGCTGCATCGGCATTGCCTGCGCCTACGAGTTTGCGGACGCCGAAGTGGTGTTGGGTGACCTGTCGTTTGAAGCGCTGGAAGTGGCCAATCAGAACATCGAGCGCCATGGCGTGGATGAGCGCGTCTACACCGTGCAGGGCGATGGCTTTGATGGCCTGCCGGGCCAGCGCTTTGACCTGATCGTGTCCAACCCACCGTACGTGGACGCCGAAGACTTTGCCGATATGCCGGACGAGTACCAGCATGAACCCGAGTTGGGCCTGGCCTGCGGCGATGACGGCTTGAACCTGGTGCGGCGCATGCTGGCCGAGGCAGCGGATCACCTGACCGAAAAGGGCTTGCTGATTGTCGAAGTGGGCAACAGCCAGGTGCACGTCGAGGCGCTGTACCCCGAAGTGGACTTTGCCTGGCTGGACTTCCAGCGCGGTGGGCATGGGGTGTTCATGTTGACGGCCGAGCAGTGCCGCCAGCATCAGGCCGTTTTCGCCGCCCGGATCTAGCGGTAAGAATGCGCTCAAAAATGTGGGAGGGGGCTTGCCCCCGATTACGGTGTGTCAGTAACAACTGAGTTGACTGACCCACTGCTATCGGGGGCAAGCCCCCTCCCACATTTTGACTGTATTTCAACCCCTCAGCGGTGGGTAGCAATCCAGATCAACAACCCCGCCTGAAACACCGTAAACGCCACCAGACACGTAATAGTAAAGCGCAACCCGCTGTCTTCACGCTTGAACTTGGTGACCTTTTCTTCTTCCTTGCGCAGCTTCACTTCATGCTCGGCCAGGTTCTGCTCGGCCTGTTGCAGCATCTGCGCAGCCTCCAGAATCTCGACGAACTGCACCTTCTCGGTGTTCCAGCTGTCCAGCACATCGCCGACTTTGCCCGGCTGCACGTTGCCCTTGAGGTGCTGCACATCGGCGTAGGCCACATCAAAACCGTGGATACGCAGGAAGTGATCGCGGCGCAGGCGGGTGGCTTCGTTCAGGGCGTCCTTGTTGGACAGGTCGACGCCATCGATGCGGTAGCTCGCGCCTTTCTTTTTCGCCCACGCGGCCCCTTGGGCGACCAGGAAGCGGCCCAGCCCACGGTTGACCGGTTCGATTTCTACGCTGGTGCCCGGGCCGAAATGTGCGCGGTGGGTGTCATGGTCAAGCCACACATCCAGATGATTCTGCTCACTGCGTACTCGCTGGCCGGGCAATTGGATGACCATGCGCAGCAAGCTGTGGTGTTTGTCATGACGCTCGGCATAGCCGAATTGTACGAACCTTAACGGCCGCACGCCGGTGGCGCGGTCGGTGGCCAAGGGCGCCAGGCGCAGCATTTTGAAATGCTCGGCCTGGACATCCGCCCACGGCAACGCCGCCGCATCGACGGCTGCGGCTTGTTCAGCCAGTGTCTCGGCGGTGGGTTCCGGTATTGCTTCAGTGGTTGTCATGCGGCGCGATCCTGTCCTAGCCCAGCAAGCCGACAGTCTTTTTGCTGTCGACACTGGGCTTATCGGCCGTTTTCTGTAGGACTAGAGACAAATTGTCGCTTAACGGGGCTTAAGTCCGTCGATAAAGCGCACCACGCGGCTACCCAGCTCAGCGGCCAGGGGCAGTTGGGGGTCATTGTAGGACGCTAATTGCTGCTTGACCTCGTTGGGCACGATGCGCATCACGTGATTCATACCCTCAACCAGCACCAGTTGCGCATCCGGCTTGGCGTGTTTGAGTTGCCGGGCATCGCCGACGCCGACCTGAATATCGTTGGTGCCCTGGATGATCAGCGCTGGCATGTCGAGCTTGGCGAAGGCTGCTGAAGGGTCGGCACGAAACAGACTGATCAGATACGGCTGCACACTCGGTCGGAAAATACCCTCCAGCGGGCCCGGCACATCCACATCCACCTGGCCAGCCTTGAGGTGATCGAGGATCTGGTTACTGCGCAGCAGCAGGGCAGGGGGCAGGTGATCGGCCAGTTGCTGACGGATCACTTGGTCGACCGGGCGGGCGCTGCCGGACAGGGAAATTACCCCCGCAGGTTCCAATTGCGGCGCGGCAAGGGCGGCCACCAATGCGCCTTCACTGTGGCCCAGTACGACCAGCGGGCCCAGGCGCTGATCGGCCTTGAGCAATTTGCCCCAGGCCACGGCGTCGGACACATAAGCATCCAGCGTCAGGTTGCGTTCATCGGGGGTGGCCGCCAGGCTGGCTGCGACGCCGCGTTTGTCGTAGCGCACGCTGGCGATGTTGTGTCGGGCCAGCACCCAGGCAAGGCGCTTGAGGCTGTCATTGCGTGCACCGTCGGCGCTGTTGCCATTGCGGTCGGTGGGGCCGGAGCCGGCAATGATCAGCACCACCGGCACCGGTTTGTCGGACTGAGGCAGCAGCAGCGAACCAAACAGCTCGCCGCTGCCGGTGTCGAGGCTGATGGGGCGCTGCAAAACCACAGGCGCGGCGGCATGGGCTGCAGCGGTAAACAGGGTAAGTGCTAGTAGTAAAACGCGAAGCATCATCGTGCCATTATCCAGGAGGTGTCGGTTCGACCAATGTCTACCGGGAAGGTTTCGAGGATGAACTAGTCGGTTGGCCCGCGTATACTGGCGCGCTTGGTTATCACCCCTGAGTGATTACAACTGATTTCACGGAGCGCCCTGCATGTCCGGCAATACCTTCGGCAAGCTGTTCACTGTCACCACCGCGGGCGAAAGCCATGGCCCGGCGTTGGTCGCCATTGTCGACGGCTGCCCGCCCGGCCTCGAGCTGTCCCTGGAAGACCTGCAGCGTGACCTCGACCGCCGCAAGCCCGGCACCAGCCGCCACACCACCCAGCGCCAGGAGCCCGACGAAGTCGAGATCCTCTCTGGCGTGTTCGAAGGCCGCACCACCGGTTGCGCCATTGGCTTGCTGATCCGCAACACTGATCAGAAGTCCAAGGACTACTCGGCGATCAAGGACCTGTTCCGCCCGGCCCACGCCGACTACACCTACCATCACAAATACGGCGAGCGCGACTACCGGGGCGGTGGCCGCAGCTCGGCCCGCGAGACCGCGATGCGTGTAGCCGCCGGTGCCATCGCCAAGAAATACCTGGCCACCCAAGGCATCGTGATCCGTGGCTACATGAGCCAGCTGGGCCCCATCGAGATCCCATTCAAGACCTGGGACAGCGTCGACGACAACGCCTTTTTCAGCCCCGACCCGGACAAGGTGCCGGAACTGGAAGCCTACATGGACCAGCTGCGCCGCGATCAGGACTCTGTCGGCGCCAAGATCACTGTCGTGGCCGAAGGCGTCAAGCCGGGCCTGGGCGAGCCGATCTTCGACCGCCTGGACGCCGAATTGGCCCACGCGTTGATGAGCATCAACGCGGTGAAGGGCGTTGAGATCGGCGCCGGTTTTGCCTGCGTGTCCCAGCGTGGCACCGAACACCGTGATGAGCTGACCCCGGAAGGCTTCCTCAGCAACAACGCGGGTGGCATCCTCGGGGGCATTTCTTCCGGCCAACCGATTGTTGCGCACTTGGCACTCAAGGCCACGTCGAGCATCACCACGCCCGGCCGTTCGATCGACGTGCATGGCAACCCGGTGGACGTGATCACCAAAGGCCGTCACGACCCGTGCGTCGGCATCCGTGCCACGCCGATTGCCGAGGCGATGATGGCCATCGTGCTGATGGACCACCTGTTGCGCAACCGCGGCCAAAACGCCGACGTTCACGTCACCACCCCGGTACTGGGCCAACTGTGATGGCCCCTTGTAGTGAGCGAGCTTGCTCGCGCTGGGCTGCGAAGCAGCCCCCTACAACATGAACCCCGGTCTTCCTTACTGGCGCCTCTCCAGCTTCTACCTCTTCTACTTCGCCCTCCTAGGCGCAACCGCGCCGTTCCTGGCCCTCTACTTCGACCATCTGGGCTTCTCCAGCGCCCGCATCGGCGAACTGGTAGCCATCCCCATGCTGATGCGCTGCGTGGCCCCCAACCTGTGGGGCTGGCTCGGCGACTACACCGGCAGGCGCCTGGCCATCGTGCGCTTTGGGGCGGTTTGCACTCTGATGAGTTTTTCGCTGATCTTCGTCAGCAAGTCTTACGCCTGGCTGGCGCTAGTGATGGCCTTGCACGCATTCTTCTGGCATGCGGTGCTACCGCAATTTGAAGTCATCACGCTCGCGCACCTGCAAAAACAGACCTCCCGTTACAGCCAGATCCGCCTCTGGGGCTCCATCGGTTTCATCCTCACCGTGGTCATCATGGGCCGCCTGTTTGACTGGCTGAGCCTGGACATTTACCCGGCAGTGGTCGTAGTGATCATGGCTGGCATCATCGGTGCCAGCCTGTGGGTGCCGAATGCGCAACCGGTCACCCACGGCAATCGCCTGGCCGCCGAGGGCTTTATCATGCAATTGCGCCGCCCCGGCGTGTTGGCGTTTTATGCCTGCGTGGCGTTGATGCAAATGAGCCATGGCCCGTATTACACCTTCCTCACCCTGCACCTCGAACACCTGGGCTACAGCCGCGGTGTGATTGGTCTGTTATGGGCACTCGGGGTGGTGGCCGAAGTGCTGATGTTCCTGGCCATGAGCCGCATCCTCACGCGTTTTTCGGTACGTCGGGTGCTGCTGGCCAGTTTCTTATTGGCTGCACTGCGCTGGCTGTTACTCGGCTCCTTCGCGGAATATTTCTGGATACTGATGCTGGCGCAGGTGATGCACGCGGCCACGTTCGGTAGTTTTCATGCGGCAGCGATTGCCTTTGTGCAACGCAGTTTTGGCGATAAACAGCAAGGCCAGGGCCAGGCGCTCTACGCCGCCCTGGCCGGTACCGGTGGTGCGCTGGGCGCACTGTATTCCGGTTACAGCTGGCACCTGTTGGGGCCTACCCTAACGTTCAGCATCGCCAGCGTTGCGGCCCTGGCCGCTGCCGTTATCATCGGTCTTCGATTGCAAGAGCAGAACCAAGGAACCCTTCAATGAGCTATGTCGCCGTCTACCCCGCTGCATCACCGGATACCCCGAACAAGGTCCTGACCCATTTCGACGATATAGCTGCGACCCTGGCGGATCATGGCGTGCGCTTTGAGCGCTGGGCCAGTTGCCCGGTCGAGAAGGGCGCAAGCGATGCACAGCTGATCGCGGCCTATCAGGCGCAGATTGATGCGCTGGGCTATCCATCGGTGAGCGTGCTGAGTGTGACCGGCGAGCACCCGCAGCACGGCGAAGTGCGCGCCCAGTTTCTGGATGAGCGGCGCTACAGTGAAGACGAAGTTCGGTTTTTCATTGCCGGTCAGGCGCTCTACAACCTGCATATCGGCGACTATGTTTATGCCGTGCGTTGTGAGAAGAACGACCTGTTGGTGATCCCGGCGGGGGTTGCGCACTGGTTGGATATAGGTGAGAACCCGTACGTGGTCACGCTGCACCCCTACGTTTCGGCAAAAGGGGATGTGCCTGAATTCACCGGCAGCGATATTGCCCAGCGTTTTCCTGGATTGGAGGATTAATCGCGGTGTATCTGAAACTTCAACCCCTGCATGTTTGAAGTTGCTGTGGGAATAAACTCAAAGACTTGTAGGGCGCGGCTGTTTATTGCCCGTCCTACGCCTTAACACCAAACGTTATGTAACTCTCCCCGGCGTCAATGTTTATATCGCCTGTCAATAGGAAGAATCCGAAGGGCGATAGGGCATCAGCCATTGAAAAGGAGAGTCGCTAATGAGAAGCCCAAAGGAATCGTTTCTTCAACCCTACACCGTGCCTAATGCTATCAGGCGCCGCTTGAGCTTGGCGGGCAAAGACTTGACCCCTGCCGAATTGGAAATCCTGCGATGGGCTGCGGAGGGTAAGACAGTGTGGGAAATCAGCCAAATTCGCGCCACCTCCGAAGCTACGGTTAAGTTTCACCTGCGCAATATCTACGGCAAGTTGGAAGTCAGTAATCGCGTGCAGGCCGTGAACGAAGCTGCGCGCCAAGGGCTGTGCTTGATTGATCAAAAAAAGGCCCGCTGAATCAGCGGGCCTTGTTTATTCGAGTCTATTCAAAGGCTATTCAAGCCGAATGATAAGTCGGCAGGGCAAAGCGGTTTTGGCTTTGCAACATCGAAATCTGTGGCAGATCACTGGCTTGTTCGGCCAGGTCGCGGCGAATGGCGCTGATCACCCAAGTCAATTGATCTGCGGTGTGCAGTTGTTGGTACGAAATCGAACGCTTGACCTGCTTGCCGTCGCTGTTGCGCAGGGTCAACAGGATGCCGCCGTCTGGACGTGGCTGGGTGGTGACGTCGTAGTGGGAGAATACTGAAGCGAATTTATCTTGGATCAGGCTCATGTCTATCAGCTCCGTTGGCTCAAGTTGGCAAGCATGGAGTGATAGGTGCAGTGATTGTGCCATCTGGGGTTATTCTAAAAAACCGTTATAAATCAATAGTTTGTAAAAATACGAAATTTTCGATTTCGTGCAATTTGCATGAATGGCCATCATGCATCCTGCATTTTGCGCTACTCAACCTACGGGGTTTGGCCCGCCGATACTTTTAAAGACTGCACTCAAGCGGCTTAATTCCTTTTTTCAGCGGTCGTCCATCGGGATACAAAACATTTCAAATCCCGCGTGTACAGCGCAAGAAGGGCTGACGTATTTTCCTATAAGGCATAACCAAGAATAAGAAAAAGGATGTTTCGCCATGAGCCACCCGCAAAACGACATGATCAGTTGGAGCATGATGCTGCGAAAGGTGCCCGCCATTGTTCGCGCGTTGCCACGGGTGGTGCGCGGCATGCGCGCCGCCAACGTCACCGACCCCGCGCAGCCTTGTGGCCTGGGCTGGCATTTCGAGCAGGCAACCCTGCGCAATCCCGATGGTAATGCGTTGTTGTTCGGTGACCGGGTGCTCAGCTACAGCCAAGCCAATCAGCACGCCAACCGCATTGCTCACCATCTGCAAGCCGAGGGCATCGTCAAGGGCGACGTGGTGGCGCTGTTTATCGAGAATCGTCCGGAACTGCTGTTGAACGTGTTGGCCGTGGCCAAGCTCGGTGGCATCTGCGCAATGCTCAACACCGCGCAAACCCAGGCGGCGCTGGTGCATAGCCTTAACCTGGTGAACCCGGCGGCGATCGTGGTGGGTGCCGAATTGGTTGCGGCTTATGATGGGGTGCGTGATCAAGTGGCCATTCCCGTATCACGCACCTGGTTCGTGGCCGATCAGCAGCCCAGTGAAGTGCCGCAAGGCTATGGCGACTTGTTGGCCGCCAGCGCCGAATGCCCGGTGGAGAACCCGGCCAGCACCGCGCAAGTCTTCTTTAACGACCCCTGCTTCTACATCTATACCTCCGGCACCACCGGTTTGCCCAAGGCCGGCATCATGAAACACGGCCGCTGGACCAAGACCGCCGTGAGCTTCGGCAGTATCGCCCTGGACATGGGCCCGAACGATGTCCTGTATTGCACCTTGCCCCTTTACCACGCCACCGGGCTGTGTGTGTGCTGGGGCTCGGCGATTGTCGGCGCATCAGGGTTTGCCATCCGCCGCAAGTTCAGCGCCAGTCAGTTCTGGGACGATGCGCGCAAATACAAGGCAACGACCCTGGGTTACGTCGGTGAGTTGTGCCGCTACCTGCTCGACCAGCCGCCGGGGGCCAACGACCGCGACAACCAGGTGGTCAAGATGGTGGGCAACGGCCTGCGCCCCGGCGTATGGGCGCAGTTCAAGGCGCGTTATGGCGTCGAGCATATCTGTGAGTTGTATGCCGCCAGCGACGGCAATATCGGGTTTACCAACGTACTCAATTTTGACAACACCATCGGCTTTTGCCTGCAGCATTGGGCGCTGGTGGACTACGCCCACGACAGCGGCGAGCCCCTGCGTGGCAGCAATGGTTTTATGCGCAAAGTGGAGACCGGCGGGCAGGGCTTGCTGCTGGCCAGGATCGATGAGAAATCCCCGTTCGACGGCTACACCGACCCCGAAAAGAATCGCAAGGTGATCCTCACCGACGTGTTCGAGAAGGGCGACCGCTACTTCAATACCGGCGATTTGGTGCGCAGCATCGGTTTTGGCCATGCGCAATTTGTTGACCGCTTAGGGGATACCTACCGTTGGAAAGGCGAGAACGTCTCCACCACTGAGGTGGAAAACGTGCTTTTGCAACACCCGCAGATTGCCGAAGTGGTGGCCTACGGCGTAGAAATCGAGAACACCAATGGCCGCGCCGGGATGGTTGCCATTACTCCAAGCGAATCCCTGGCAGCCCTGGACATGCGCGAACTGCTGCAATTCGCTCACGGCCAATTGCCCTCCTATGCAGTGCCATTGTTTTTGCGCATCAAGATGAAGATGGAAACCACAGGCACGTTCAAATACCAGAAGGTCAAGCTCAAGGAGGAGGCATTTGACCCGGACAAGGCGGGCAATGACCCCGTCTATGCTTGGCTGCCGGGTTCCGATTGCTACGTGCCGGTGACCGATCAGCTGTTGGCGCAGATCCAGGGTGGTCACTTTCGTTATTAAAAGCATCGTCATTGATTCTGGCTATGGCCGCTTTTGACAAAAAAACCATGACAGGTGGGAACTCCGTCGCGACACTGGCGCCCTATAACGCATCAGCCAAGGAGCCTCCCCCATGTCCAAACAAATGACCGACGACGAAGCCGCCGAATTTGCCGAGCAGGTTTTCGACGTGGCCCGCCGTGGCGACGCCGCCATGCTCGCCGCGCTGCTGGCCAAGGGCTTGCCAGCCAACTTTCGCAACCACAATGGCGACACCTTGTTGATGCTGGCGGCTTACCACGGCCATGTCGAGGCGGTAAAAGTACTGCTCGATTTCAAAGCCGACCCGCTGATTGCCAATGACAAAAACCAACTGCCGATTGCCGGCGCCGCGTTCAAGGGCACGCTTGATGTGGTCAAGGCCCTGATCGAAGGGGGCGCGCCGGTGGATGCCTGTTCGTCCGATGGCCGCACGGCGCTCATGATGGCGGCCATGTTCAATCGCGTGGAAATGCTCGAATACCTGTTGGGCCAAGGTGCCGATCCCAAGGCCACCGACGCCCAGGGTGCCACCGCACTGGCCGCGGCGCTGACCATGGGCGCTGTGGATACGGCGGCGCGGTTGCAAAAACTGGTGTAGGCTTTGCGCCCTTTAAAACCCGCCCGCCACAGGATCGCCCCATGAAAACCGCCCTCGTCGAACTCATCAGTAAAATCAGCGCCGGCGTCATGGGCGAGGACGAGGTGGCGCGCATCGCCGACGAAGCGGCCCAGGCCTACGCCGACCCGGTGGCGTTTCTGGCGGCGAATCCGGATATCAACTACGACGACACCTTCCCGATCCCGTTGGGTGAATGGGTGGTGGTCGGTAGCCTGCCTGACACCGTGTTGTTCCAAGCCGACTCTTACGGCGATCTGTTTGCGCAGATCGTTGCCTCATTCGGCCCCGGCGTGGCGTTCAACCTCAAGCCCAAGCAACTGGCCAAAACCGAAGACCTGACGGCGCTCAACCGCATTCAGATCCAGATGAGCGCACTCAGCCCGGAAGACGGCGGCTATGTACTGCTCAACTTCAGCCAACCGCTGGACGATGAGATTCAGGCGGTGCTGGTCTACGGCAATGACCTGTCGCGGGTGGTGGAGTTGTGTACCGAAGTCGGCGTAAAGGGCGAACCGTCGTTGGAAGCCCTGCGAATCGCCCTACACGTTTGAAATAAAACGGAACCCCCGCCAGGGCTGACTATCCTACAAGTGCATGCCCTCACTTTAGGAGCGACACCATGGGTTCTACGTTTAATGGCCTGATCGGGCTGATCATCCTGGCGCTGGATATCTGGGCGATCATCAACGTGTTCAAAAGCGGCGCGAGTACAGGCGCCAAGGTGTTGTGGATCTTGCTGATCCTGCTGTTGCCGGTGTTGGGCCTGATTATCTGGGCGATTGCCGGGCCGCGGGGTAATGTGCGGATTTGACGGTTCCACCCAATCTGAAGCAAGCACAGTCAATGTGAGAGGGGGCTTGCTCCCGATAGCGGTTGGTCAGTGACAGATGCATTGACTGAACCACTGCGGTCGGGAGCAAGCCCCCTCCCACATGGGTTCTGCGTACACCGGTAAGATTTGTGTTTCGAAATATTCGCTGTACATAATTTTCACATCCCATCCAAGACAATTCCCCGGCTTTATTCCCCTCCCAAGGCTCTATCTCAAGTGCCACTCATGGCGGGGCAGGCGCGCGCGCTCAGTAATTAATAGCCTTGCTGGCATTGATCGGGCACCATTCGCGCCACCGCACTATTTCGAAACTTAAACCTCCAATGGGTCCTGAAACGACATGGCAAACCCGGACGCCCTGAATCAGCAGCGAGCCTCAAATCGCCTGCTGCAACCGACCGTCAAATCCCATCTGGCCTACACACTGCTCTGCGCACTGGTCATGATGGTGATGTTCTCCCTGCTGCGCCTGGCGCTGCTGGTTTACAACCGTGAGATGATCCTCGACACGCCGGCCTCGACCTTCCTTGAAGCGTTCGCCAACGGCCTGCGCCTGGACCTGCGCCTGGTGGTGTACCTGCTCATCCCGTTGCTGCTGGCACTGTTCAGCGTGCGGGCGATGGCCGCGCGTGGGCTCTTTCGTTTCTGGCTGACCCTCGCCTCCAGCATTGCCCTGTTCCTGGGCTTGATGGAAATGGACTTCTACCGCGAGTTCCACCAGCGCCTCAACGGCTTGGTGTTCCAGTACGTGAAGGAAGATCCGAAAACCGTGATGAGCATGCTCTGGTACGGTTTCCCGGTGGTGCGCTACCTGCTGGCCTGGGCCGTGGGCACGCTGATCTTGAGCATCGCGTTCAAAGGCGCCGACCGTGCCACCCGCCCACGTGGCCCGTTCAGCGGTGGCAGCATTGGCACCCGCCAAGTGGCCCCGTGGTACAGCCGCATTGCGGTGTTTGTGGTCTGCCTGCTGATCGCCGTGGTCGCCGCCCGTGGCACCCTGCGCCAAGGCCCGCCGCTGCGTTGGGGTGACGTGTACACCACCGATTCGAACTTCGCCAACCAGTTGGGCCTCAATGGCACGCTGTCGTTGGTCGGTGCTGCCAAGGCGCGTTTCTCTGAGCATCGCGACAACGTATGGAAAGCGACCCTGGACCAGCCGCTGGCCACCCAGACCGTACGCGACATGTTGCTGCTGCCGTCGGAAAAACTCGTCGATAGCGACATTGCCGCCGTGCGCCGCGAGTTCACGCCCCCGGCCGAGAAAACCCTGCCGATCAAGAACGTGGTCGTGATCCTGATGGAGAGCTTCGCCGGTCATTCGGTAGGCGCCCTGGGCCGCCCTGGCAACATCACGCCGTACTTCGACAAACTGTCCAAGGAAGGCCTGCTGTTCGACCGCTTCTTTTCCAACGGCACCCACACCCATCAGGGTATGTTTGCCACCATGGCCTGCTTCCCGAACCTGCCGGCGTTTGAATACCTGATGCAGACACCGGAAGGCAGCCATAAACTGTCGGGCCTGCCGCAGTTGCTCAGCGCGCGTGATTTCGACGACGTGTATGTCTACAACGGCGACTTCGCCTGGGATAACCAGTCGGGCTTCTTCAGCAACCAGGGCATGACCAACTTCATCGGCCGCAACGACTTCGTTGACCCGGTGTTCTCCGACCCGACGTGGGGCGTGTCCGACCAGGACATGTTCAACCGTGGCCTCGAAGAGCTGAAGGCGCGTGAAGGCGGCAAGCCGTTCTACGCGCTGTTGCAAACCCTGTCCAACCACACCCCGTACGCGCTGCCGACGCCATTGCCGGTGGAGAAAGTCACCGACCGTGGCAGCCTCAACGAGCATTTGACGGCCATGCGCTACTCCGACTGGGCCCTGGGCCAGTTCTTTGAAAAGGCCCGCAAGGAACCGTACTTCAATGAAACCCTGTTTGTGATCGTGGGCGACCACGGCTTCGGCAATGAACAGCAGATCACCGAAATGGACCTGGGCCGTTTCAACGTGCCGATGCTGATGATTGCACCGGGCATGCAGGAGAAGTTCGGCGAGCGAGACCACACCGTGGGTACGCAGATCGATATCGTACCGACCATCATGGGCCGCCTCGGTGGCGACACTCTGCACCAGTGCTGGGGCCGTGACCTGCTGAACTTGCCGGAAGTCGATAAAGGCTTTGGCGTGATCAAGCCATCGGGCAGCGACCAGACCGTAGCGCTGGTGACTGCTGATCGCATCCTGGTGCTGCCAAAGGAAATGCCACCCAAGTTGTGGCAATACGAGCTGGGCGCCAATCCAACCGGCAAGGTGATCTCTGAATCGCCGGACGAGCCGGCGTTGAAGCAGAAACTTGAGTCGTTCCTGCAGACCGCCACCAAGAGCCTATTGGACAACACCGCCGGTGTGGTCAACGGTAAGCCGGACTAACTAACCGGCAATAAAAAAGAGGCCTCTAGAGGCCTCTTTTTTTGCGCGGCTTTTATATGCGGCCGAGCAACAACAACACCAGCAGTACCACCAGAATTACACCGAGAATGCCCGACGGGCCATAGCCCCAGTTACGGGAGTGCGGGAATACCGGCAGGCCACCGACCAGCAGGAGGATCAGGATAATGATCAGAATCAGGCTCATAGTTTTCTTTCCTTGTAGGCCTTCTGCAAAGACCGGTTATTAAACGATAGGCCTGCGCGTTAAATCACAGACGCCTTAACAACTCCGACCTTGGTACTTTGCAGAAAATTCCTTATTTTTTTTCAAGTCATTAACAAACTTACTTATTTCTTTTAATGCGCAGCGCTAGTTGAAAAAGATTGAACTTAGGCTATGCGCGAGCATCCGACCTGCCCGCGAGTTTGCCCAAGGCATTCATCATTCTGATGGTGCGTGGGTGTGAGAAAAACCTTCGCTACACTGCCGATCACTTCTTCTGTGAACCACAAGGCTACTTCCTATGCAAAATCGCATGATGATCACTGGCGCCGGGTCCGGCCTGGGTCGTGAAATCGCTCTGCGCTGGGCCCGCGAGGGTTGGCAGTTGGCATTGTCGGATGTCAGCGAAGCGGGTCTGCAGGAAACCCTCAAAATGGTTCGCGAGGCCGGTGGTGATGGCTTTACCCAGCGCTGCGATGTGCGCGACTACAGCCAGCTCACCGCGTTTGCCCAAGCCTGTGAAGTGAAGTTGGGTGGCATCGACGTGATCGTCAACAATGCCGGCGTGGCCTCGGGCGGGTTCTTTGCCGAATTGTCGCTGGAAGACTGGGACTGGCAGATCGCGATCAACCTGATGGGTGTGGTAAAGGGCTGCAAAGCGTTCCTGCCACTGCTGGAAAAGAGCAAGGGCCGCATCATCAACATCGCCTCCATGGCAGCACTGATGCAGGGCCCGGCCATGAGCAACTACAACGTGGCCAAGGCCGGGGTGGTGGCGCTGTCCGAGAGTTTGCTGGTGGAGCTCAAGCAGCAGGAAGTCGGCGTGCACGTGGTGTGCCCATCGTTCTTCCAGACCAACCTGCTGGACTCGTTCCGCGGCCCGACGCCAGCCATGAAAGCGCAGGTGGGCAAGTTGCTGGAGAGTTCGCCGATCACGGCGGCAGATATTGCCGATTACATCTACCAGCGAGTGGCCGAGGGCGAATTCATGATCCTGCCCCACGAACAGGGGCGGATGGCGTGGGCGTTGAAGCAGAAAAACCCGCAGCTGCTCTATGACGAGATGACCAGCATGGCCGACAAGATGCGGGCCAAGGCCCAGGCTGCGAAGGCCTGAGGTAACACCGGAATAAATGTGGGAGGGGGCAAGCCCCCTCCCACATTTGGTTATGTGATCTGTCAGTAAAGTTACCTGTCGGCGTGGGTTTTACCTGAATTCATCGCAAGGCATTGATAGCTCCCACCCCCAACGCGCATGGTCGAAGTCCTTTCACTGTTAAAAAGGACAACCGCCATGCTGGTCTTAAGCCGCGCCGTAGGCGAAGCCATTTCCATCGGCGATGACATCGCCGTGCACATCCTTGAGTTGAACGGTAACCAGGTGAAATTCGGCGTTGAAGCGCCAGCCGGGGTGCATGTGCACCGTGCCGAGGTTCACCAGAAGATGCTCGATCGCCAGGGCGCCGTCACCCATCCGGTGCAGGTACCCAACCTCTAGCTCGTCAGTCGAACAGATGCTTGGGCACATCGTGCTTGAGCATCAATTGGCACTGCTCGCTCTCGGGGTCGAACACGATCAGGGCCTGGCCTTTGGTGAGTGCCTGGCGCACGCGCAATACGCGGGTTTCCAGCGGCGTGTCGTCGCCGTTGTCGGTGCCGTCACGGGTGACGAAGTCTTCGATAAGCCGCGTCAGGGTGTCGACTTCAAGTGCGTCGTAGGGGATCAGCATACAAGCCTCAGGTATTGGGTCCCGGCGATGCTACTGCGCCGGGGCCCTTGTTACCAGCAGTTGCCAGCCTCAGGATTTCTGGCCGACCAGGCTGTCCACCGACGGCACCCGGGTATCGCTCTCCATCTGCGTCTCGTGCTCGATCTGATGACTGAACCGATCCAATGACCCTTGTGCCGGCTGCGCGTCGCTGGCGAACACCGGTGGGCTGAGAATATAAGCACCCAGCAAGCGACTCAGCGCCGCCAGGCTATCGATATGGGTGCGCTCGTAACCGTGGGTCGCATCGCACCCAAACGCCAGCAATGCCGTGCGGATATCGTGGCCGGCGGTCACCGCAGAGTGCGCATCGCTGAAGTAATAACGGAACAGGTCGCGCCGCACCGGCAGGTCGTTGTCTGAGGCCAGGCGCAGCAGGTGCCGTGACAAGTGATAGTCGTAGGGCCCGCCGGAATCCTGCATCGCCACGCTCACTGCATGCTCGCTGGAATGCTGCCCGGGAGCGACCGGGGCAATGTCGATGCCGACAAATTCGCTGACGTCCCAGGGCAGGGCGGCGGCGGCACCACTGCCGGTTTCCTCGGTGATGGTGAACAGCGGGTGGCAGTCGATCAGCAAGGGCTCGCCGCTGTCGATGATCGCTTTGAGCGCGGCAAGCAGGGCGGCCACACCGGCCTTGTCGTCCAGGTGACGGGCGCTGATATGCCCGCTCTCGGTGAACTCGGGCAATGGGTCGAAGGCCACGTAGTCGCCGACACTGATGCCCAACGAGTCGCAGTCGGCACGGGTGGCGCAGTAGGCGTCCAGGCGCAGTTCAACATGGTCCCAGCTCACCGGCATTTCATCCACGGCGGTATTGAACGCATGCCCGGAGGCCATCAACGGCAATACGCTGCCACGGATCACGCCGTTATCGGTAAACAGGCTGACACGGCTGCCTTCGGCAAAGCGGCTCGACCAGCAACCCACGGGCGCCAAGGTCAGGCGGCCATTGTCTTTGATTGCGCGTACGGCGGCGCCGATGGTGTCCAAATGCGCGGACACCGCACGGTCAGGGCTGTTTTTCTGACCCTTCAGGGTGGCGCGGATAGTACCGCGACGGGTCATTTCAAACGGAATACCCAGTTCTTCGAGGCGCTCGGCGACGTAGCGCACGATGGTATCGGTGAACCCGGTGGGGCTGGGAATGGCGAGCATTTCCAGCAGCACTTTTTGCAAGTAGTTGAGGTCCGGTTCGGGGATGGTTTGGCTCATAAAGACTCCTGTTGGCTTGTGTTTGGGTGGTGCCTGCACTGGCCCCCGATGGCGTCGGTGAGGGCACCCCATTTCTCAAGCGATCAGCTAACTGTGGGGAAACAACAAATCCACAAACCGCTCAGCCGTCGGCTGCGGCTCATGGTTGGCCAGGCCGGCCCGTTCGTTGGCTTCGATAAATACATACTCGGGTTGATCGGCGGCGGGCACCATCAGGTCCAGGCCGACCATGGGAATGTCCAAGGCGCGGGCGGCGCGCACGGCGGCGTCCACCAGCGTGGGGTGCAGAATCGCCGTGACGTCCTCCAGGCAACCGCCGGTGTGCAGGTTTGCAGTGCGGCGTACAGCAAGGGTTTTGCCGCGGGGCAGGATGCTGTTGTAGTCGTAGCCGGCGGCCTGCAGGGTGCGCTCGGTTTCCGCATCCAGCGGGATTTTGCTCTCGCCGTCGGTGGCAGCCTGGCGTCGCCGGCTTTGGGCTTCAATCAGTGCACCGATGGAATGCTGGCCGTCGCCGGTGACTTCGGCCGGGCGACGAATCGCAGCGGCGACCACCTCGAAACCGATCACCAGGATGCGCAGGTCGAGGCCTTCATGGAAACTTTCCAGCAACACGCGGCTGTCGAACTGGCGCGCCGCTTCAATCGCTTGCTGCACCTCTTCGATCGTCTGCAAATCCACCGCCACGCCCTGGCCTTGCTCACCGTCCAGTGGCTTGACAACGATGCGCTGATGCTCGTCGAGAAACTCGAGGTTGTCATCGGCGCTGCCCGCCAATTGCTGCGAGGGGAGTTTCAAACCGGCGGCCTTGAACACCTTGTGGGTCAGGCTTTTATCCTGGCACAGGGTCATGCTGATCGCGCTGGTCAAATCACTCAGCGATTCACGGCAACGCACGCGGCGCCCGCCGTGGCTCAGGGTAAACAGACCCGCGTCGGCGTCGTCCACCTGCACATCGATGCCGCGTCGATGCGCTTCTTCGACGATGATGCGCGCATAGGGGTTGAACCCCGCCTGCGGCCCTGGGCCAAGAAACAGCGGCTGATTGATCCCATTCTTGCGCTTGATCGCAAAGGTGGTCAGCGCCCGGAAGCCAAGCTTGGCATACAGGTTCTTGGCCTGGCGGTTGTCGTGCAATACCGACAGGTCCAAGTAGCTCAAGCCGCGACTCATAAAATGCTCTACCAGGTGGCGCACCAATACTTCACCTACGCCTGGGCGCGTGCATTGCGGGTCGACCGCCAGGCACCACAGGCTGCAACCGTTTTCCGGGTCATGAAAGGCTTTCTGGTGATTGAGCCCCATGACACTGCCGATCACCGCACCGCTGTCTTCATCTTCCGCCAGCCAGTACACCGGGCCACCTTGATGGCGCGGCGTGAGGCGTTCGGCATCGACGGGCAACATGCCACGGCCCTGATAGAGCTGATTGACCGCCAGCCAATCCGCCTCGGTTTGTACCCGGCGAATGCGAAAGCCGCGAAACACACGGGTCGCCGGGCGGTAGTCGGTGAACCACAGGCGCAGGGTATCGGAGGGGTCGAGGAACAACTGTTGCGGATCAATCCCCAGAATCTGCTGTGGCGCCGCCACGTACAGGGCGATGTCCCGTTCGCCGGCCTGCTCATTGAGCAACTCCTGGGCGAGGCTGGCAGGATCTGGGAAGGTATGGCCGATCAACAACCGGCCCCAACCGCAATGCACGGCAATCGGTTCAGCGCCCAGTGGGCTGCCATCTTCAGCCAGGCGGGCTTGCAGGCGCTCGTAGGTTGGCGCCTGGCCCTTGATTAAACGTTGGCTGTATGCCGCCGCAAGAGGTTTCATCGATCAGATTCCTTGTTCGCTGAGCCACAGGTTCAGCGCCGCCAATTGCCACAACTTAGAGCCGCGCAGCGGGGTCAATTGGCCTTGCGGGTCAGTGAGCAGGCGATCAAGCATGGCGGGGTTGAACAGGCCGCGATCCTGGCTCGGGTCCAGTAGCAACTCGCGGACCCAATTCAAGGTATCGCCCTGCAAATGCTTGAGGCCCGGGACCGGGAAGTAGCCTTTTTTGCGGTCGATGACTTCGCTTGGGATCACGCGGCGCGCGGCCTCTTTCAGCACCTGCTTGCCGCCGTCGGGCAGTTTGAATTTGCCCGGTACGCGCGCCGACAATTCCACCAGGCGGTAATCCAGGAACGGCGTACGTGCTTCCAGGCCCCAGGCCATGGTCATGTTGTCAACGCGTTTGACGGGGTCGTCCACCAGCATCACGGTGCTGTCCAGGCGCAAGGCTTTATCCACCGGTGCGTCAGCGCCGGGCATCGCAAAATGCTCGCGTACAAAGTCACCTGCGGCGTCATTGGCAGTCAGCCATTTTGGCGCGACGGTGGCGGCATAGTCGTCGTAGCTGCGGTCGAAGAACGCATCACGGTATGCAGCATACGGATCGCTCGCACCGTCCACCTGCGGGTACCAGTGATAACCGGCGAACAATTCATCCGCCCCCTGGCCGCTTTGTACCACCTTGCAATGCTTGGCCACTTCCCGCGACAGCAGGTAGAAGGCGATGCAGTCATGGCTGACCATCGGCTCGCTCATGGCGCGGAACGCCGCCGGCAATTGCTCGATGATCTCGCTTTCGGCGATGCGTAGTTGATGGTGATGGGTGCCGTAGTGCTTGGCGATCAGGTCGGAGTATTGGAACTCGTTGCCAGCCTCGCCGCCGGCATCTTCAAAACCGATGGAGAAGGTCGACAGGTCTTGCACACCGACCTCTCGCAGCAGGCCCACGAGCATGCTCGAATCGACGCCGCCGGAGAGCAACACGCCGACATCCACGGCGGCACGTTGGCGGATCGCTACGGCTTCGCGGGTGCTGTCGAGCACGCGCTCGGTCCAATCTTCCAGGGTCAGGTTTTTCTCGTCCTCGTGTGGGCCGTAGGGCAGGGTCCACCAGGTTTTTTGCTCGGTCTTGCCGCTGGCGTCGATGCGCATCCAGCTGGCCGGCGGCAGTTTTTCAATGCCTGCCAACAAGGTGCGGGGCGCAGGCACCACGGCGTGGAAGTTCAGGTAGTGGTTCAGGGCAACCGGATCGAGGATCGGGTTGATATCGCCGCCCTTGAGCAGCGCCGGCAACGCCGAGGCAAAGCGCAGGCGCTGGCCGGTACGCGAGAGGTACAGAGGCTTTACGCCGAGACGGTCGCGGGCAATGAACAGGCGCTGGGCATCGCGCTCCCAGATGGCAAACGCAAACATGCCATTGAGCTTGGGCAGCAGCGCTTCACCCCAGGCGTGATAGCCCTTGAGCAGCACTTCGGTGTCACCACCGGAATAGAAGGCGTAGCCCAGGGCTTCCAGCTCTTCTCTCAATTCCGGGAAGTTATAGATGGCGCCGTTAAAGGCCAGGCTCAGACCCAATTGTGCATCGACCATCGGTTGGGCCGAGCCGTCCGACAGGTCCATGATTTTAAGGCGCCGGTGGCCCAGGGCTATAGGCCCTTGGGCATGAAAACCCCAAGCGTCAGGGCCGCGAGGGGCCAAATGATGGGTGATGCGTTCAATGGCTGCCAGGTCGGCAGGTTGGGCATCAAAACGTAACTCGCCAGCTAATCCGCACATAAATTCCTTACCGGTTTTTCCGTTGGGGAGGGGTAAACACTCAATACGCCCTGAGGGCGCGTACCCAGAAACTGACACGGGGCTTATGTGGGAGTTTTAGAACAATCCGTTATAAGGCACATAGCCTTGACCGATTTTGCGTGATTGCAGGCGTTACGGGGCCTGCCTGTAATGGGCGGTATATAGCGCCAGAATGCATGTGGATATTCGCCAGAACCGACCGTTGAAGGCGTTGATATTCGAATGCGTTTTTCCGACGCTCACGCTTAGGGTTATCCATCAATTTTGCAGCTCGCCAAGGACGCTGAACGGATGATGGAAAAACGTGATTTAAGTGCAGTCGCTGATCAGGTGACTGACGATGAACTGCTGACCACACTGCTGGAGGCAACCGGGGATCTGGACAAAGCTCAGGTGCTGCGAAATACCCTGCCCGCATGGTTAGCTCAAGCCCAGCCCGCCACGCTTGCAGCGCTTGAGCAGGCCCATCGCGACAGCGAGCTCCCGCGACGTCAAGTCAAGCGCCTGCTTGAAAAACTGCAGCCCTTGCACGCGTTCTGTGTCGAGCGCTTGCATACCTTTTTGCTGAGCAAGGGGGTGCAGGCGGTGGATGTGGAACATGACCAACTGGAACTCCCCAAGGTCAAGTACACAGGCATGATGCCGCCTATGACGGGGCCGTTGATCGAAACTATTACTTGGACGAAGCGGAGCCTGGTCACTGCAGCCATGCAGAATTTCGATGCTGCCAAGGCTGGCAGCGGTGGCCTTCCCGCGCGTGCCGTGATCCGCAGTGCCGCCACCGGTCACGTGGTGACGGAGCTCACCGTGGAACAGTTTGTCGGGTATTGCCGTGAGCTGGACGTGGGGCAAGCCTACCAGCGCCATCTACGTGAAGTGTTCAACTTGCCGGCTCCCCATGAGCAGCTTTTAGCCAACTCGGGCTATAACCCGGCCGCCGTTCAAATCGGCCAATCGAAGCTCCTTGATATGCAGATCGACCTGCACATGGCGAGCGCCAGGCAGGATGTGAGTGCTGCTGCCGGGGAACGTTTGCTCAAGCTGATCAAGGCCGACCGTTCGGCCGAGCAACTGACGTTTCTGACTGCGCTGGAAAAGCCTTGGGTCTGGCAGGGCTTGAACATCGATGGCGCCTGCCTTTGGGGCGTGCTGGTGATAGGCGATGGGGACCCTGGTGAGTTCGGCAGCGGATCGTTACTGGTGTATATGCCCAACGAACCGGTCAGACCCTGGTTTGAATATGAAGCTCTGGAGGACTTCGAGGTGTACCTGACCTTGAAGCTACAGGTTGCAAGCTATCGAAAAACCTTCGAAACCTACCTGGATGAGCACGAGCGCTTGGGATTTTTCCAGCGTTTTGACCAGACCAGGCAACTCAAGAAGTTGGCGCCCATGGTCATCGCTGCCAACTTTTCATCGTTTTATTTCAACGCGTTCACGGGCAAGGCCCAGCGTGACGCTCTCGCATTGGCCGTGCCGACGGCGCAGGTTGACGAAGAGGCCGATCAGGCACGCTGGCAGGCGTACCTGGAGGCCGGGCTGGACCTGTTGAACGTGGCCTCGTTCGTGGTACCCGTCCTGGGCCAACTGATGATGGGCGTAGCGGTGGGTCAACTGCTGGGGGAGGTCTTCGAAGGGGTTGAGGACTGGGCCCACCATGACGATGCCGAAGCCCTGCGGCACTTGATCAACATCGGCGAGAGCATCGCCGCGATGATCGCCTTCGCGGCGGGAGGGCGCATCGTCGGAGCCCTCAAGAAGCGGGTCCTGTCCGCCGATTTTTTTGGCAACGTCGAAGCCATCACACGGGCCGACCTGCAACCACGGCTGTGGCGTCCGCGCCTTGCGCCGTACAGTCATGCGTTGCCCCCTGAACCTTGGGCGCCCAATAGCCTGGGCATCCATCAGGCCAAGGGCAAGTCGTGGGTGCGAATCGATGGCGCGGTCTATTGCGTTGAGTTCGATCCCGGTATTGGCCAATGGCGTATCCATCACCCCACGCGACCGAGCGCTTACCGTCCTGCGCTCAATCACAACCACCATGGGGGGTGGCAACACGCGTTCGAGCAGCCTGAACATTGGCACGACCTACGTTACAACTTGATCCGCATCGACCCCAAGGTTGAAGCCCTGAACCCGGCCGATGCCACCTCGATTGCAGCCATTACCGAATTGAATTTGCCCCATGCGCGACGGTTGGCGTTGGATCACCAGCCGCTGCCGCAGCGTTTCCAGGATTGCAGGGTGCGTGTTGAGCAGCATTACAAAGTCGAGCGCTTGATCGGTCAATTGGGGCGCGGGGAGGTGCCTGCGGCGGACACGGCGCGCGTCCAGATGCTGGCGATTCCGCTGATGCCTGGCTGGCCCAAAGGGCGGTTTATCGAGGTGCTGGATGACGAGGAGTTCTTGCTGGAAAGTTACCCGAATGTCAGCCCCTTCGACTACGAAGACCTGAGCGTGCACATTACTCAGCAACAACTCCAGGAAGGGCAGGTCATGCAGACCATCCTGCAGGCGCTCACCGAGGAAGAGCGCACCGTCTTGCTGGGGGAGGCGGTCGCGCTGGATAAAGCCTCGCCGTTGCTCCAGCAACGATTGTTACCCACTCTTCAAACCCATCAACAGGCACTGACGCAGAAGCTGTTTCTGGATCAGGAAGGCCTGTCACTCGGCGAATTGCATTCACTCAAGAACGCCCACCCCTCGCTGTCCAATCGCGTCGCCTCGCAACTGTTGGGCTCGGCCACCCATGATCAACGTGAGCGTCTGCGCAAGACTGGTCGAGTGCCACTCATGCTTGCCGAGCGTGCGCGTGGAGCGCTGGCTCGGATGGAAGAGGACCACGCATTGACCGGCCTGTACTTCCCTGAGCAGGCGTTGCCCGCGACCCGGCGCATTGCCTTGGGCGTGGCGCAACAGCTGTCGGGGTGGCCGCGCGAGCTGTCCCTGCAACTTCGTCAGCAAAGCGTGAACGGCGAGGTGCTCGCGCAAGTCGCAAGCCCCTCCGAGACGCTCAGGCGCACCGTGGTGCAGACGGCTGAAGGTTTCCAGCCGTTCGATGAAAGCAACCAGTCGCTGGCCGAACCTACCGGTGGAGCGCACGGCTTTTACCAGGCCATGGTGCAGGTATTGCCCTTGGAGAACCGGCTTGGCATGGGGCTGATGGGAGACGCTGCGCCACAACGCTTACTCAGCCGCATACGGTTCAATAGCCAGGATCAGCGGCGGCGCGTCAGGGCCTTCATGCACTCCGAAGTCAAGGACATCGAAGCTGAGCCTGTCGCGTGCGTCCAGGCGGCGCCGCCCGCGCTGCCGTCGAGTTCGCCCGCGTTGATGCGCAAGATGAGAACGCTGTATCCGCTGCTGGATGACACCCATCTTATGGAGCTGATCGAGGAGGCGGGGAGCGATCAGCTGTCCCGTTCCAAAGCTGTGCAAGGCTTGGAACAGCAATTGGACAGGTTGCACCGGGCCCTGAAAATCTGGCGCAAAGATCGCTCGGCCTTCAGGCGTCAAGAGGCGCCGCTCTGGGATTATCGGCTGACCCGGCAACAAGTGGCCCAGACCATCGAACAGAGCTGGAAGCAAATGACCTACCTCGTTGACTACAAGCGCAGGCGCGTGCCGGGACTCTCACTCGACGGCATGTTGCATGGCCCTTTGCCGACGTTGCCGGCCGAGTTGAACTTCGACCATGTGCAACTGCTGTCGCTGGGGCGAATGGCACTGGACGATTCTGTTGCTTACTTCCTCAAGCACTTCAAGAAGGTCAAGCACCTCGACCTATCAGGCAACGGAGTAACGCGGCTCCCCCAGGTATTGTCCCAGATGTCACAGCTGGAATACCTGTGCCTGGCTGACAATGCGCTGCAGCTCAACGAGTACGCTCGGACGACACTGGCTGGGATGCGCAGCCTGCAGGTGCTGAACCTGAGCAACAACGCGTTGCTGAACGCGCCCGATGTCAGCCATATGTTCACGCTGCACGAGCTGATCGCTCGAAACTGCAGCCTCAAGGAATTCCCCAAGGGTCTTGCGTGCCTGCCGTATCTCGAAAACCTTGATCTGCGTGAGAACAACATTCGCGAGTTGCCTGAGTGGTTGTTCCAGATGCCAAGGGGCATTACGCAGACGGTCAATTTGCGCCATAACCCCTTGAACGCGAACAGCGAGAGGCGGCTGAGCGACTATCGCAAGGCCTACGGCATCGGCATGGGATACCTGGAGGATGATTTGACTCGTCTGACCGAACAGCGCGCGCGCGAGCTCTGGCTGGCGGATGAGCGCGTGGCGCGGTTCAGCGAAAAAGACCTGAAGTGGTCGGGGTTGCGCGACGAGCCGGGTTGCGAGGGATTATTCAACTTGCTGGCACAGTTGGGCGGTACGGCCGACACACTTCATGTACGTGAGGACATGGATCGACGTGTGTGGCGCGTTCTCGATGAGGTCGCCGCGGATAGCGAGTTGCGTGAGGAAGTGTTTCAGCGGGCTGCGTCAGGGTTGAATTGCGATGATGCGGCAGCAGTAAGTTTCAGCGAGCTTGAGGTGTTGGTGGAGGTTCATCACGCGACGCGGCTCGCCGAAACCGGGCAAGTGAACGCCACGCCGCTGTTGGACCTGGCACGGCGTCTGTTCCGGCTCAATCAGGTCAGGGAGCTGGCCGCCGACCATAGCCTTGAACATTCGACGACCGACCCACTGGAGGTTGAATTGGCGTACCGGATCGGGCTAGCGGAACGATTTGACTTGCCCGGCCAGCCCAAACACATGCGGTTCGCCTCGCTCAGCGGCGTGACGCCGCAGGCGCTGAACGAGGCGGAAAACCGGGTCAAGGTTGCCGAACTGTCACCCAAACTGCTGAAGTACCTGGTGGAGTTGCGATTCTGGGTGAGTCACCTGAAGCGGACGAACCAAGCGCGCTTCGATAGCCTCTATCACCCGTTCAATGAGCGTTCCCAGACGCTGTTTGAGCAGCGCTTAACGCTGCGAGATGGGAGCTTCCACGAGCAAATGAACACCATCGCAACTGAGCGGAGTCGGGTAGAAACCGCCGAGTTGGAGCGTTTGACCCATGACGCGATAAAACACCGCGACCTGGGCCTGTGTCAGATGTCCTAGGCTTTGGCGGCATTGCTGCGGATCAACTCGCGCACCGCGAATCGATTGGGGTGGCAGGCGTGTGCCACAGTGCGGGGTACCGGCAGTGGCTCGCCCTCGAGCCAGGCGGCCAGCAATTCGGCAGACAAGGGGGCGGTAATCAGGCCGCGGGAGCCGTGGCCGCTGTTGACATACAAGCCCGTCAGCCAGGGGCAGGGCGTGTCCGGCACGCTGCGCGCATCCTTGCGTAGCGCGTCATAGGCCTGGGCGAACGCGGCACGGTCGACCAGCGGGCCAACAATCGGCAAGTAGTCCGGGCTGGTGCAGCGGAATGCGGCGCGACCTTGCAGGGTGGCAGGGTCGAGGGTATCGGCGTGCAAGCGTTCGGCCAGGTCTGCGGAAATCTCCTGGAGCATCGCGAGGTTGCCGGCGTGCTCGGCAGCGGTCGGTGTAAGGTCGTCGTTATTGAAATCAAAGCTGGCGCCCAAGGTGTGTTCGCCCAAGCGTGGTGGTGCGACATAACCTTCGGCGCATACCACGGTCGTCAATGACTGGCTCCGTTGCGTTTGCGGCAGACGAGTGATTTGCCCACGGATACGCTTGAGGGGCAGGTCGGCAAAGCGCTGCACCTCGGTGGCGCCCGCCAGTACGACCACCGTTGCGCTGGCGAGCAGTCGCTCGCCGTCCCAAGCTTGCCAGTGATCATCGGCTTTGCGCAGATCGAGGACGTGGTGATGTGTCAGTACGGTGATCCCGGGGTGGCTGGCTTGCCATTGGCACAGCGCGGGTGGATGCACCCAGCCACCTTCGGGGAAGAACAGCCCGCCGTGTTCAAGGGCGATCCCGGCCTTGATCTGGGCCTGGTCGCGGTCCAGCAGGTGCAGCAATTGGGGCGCAAAGGCCTCTGTGAGCTGTGCTTGGCGCTGGGCTTCCTTCGCGTCGAAAGCCAGTTGCAGTACGCCGCAACCGTCCCAGTCCACGCCTCGCTGCAGGTGCTCCAGCAGGCGCCGGGTGTGACCGAACCCCGCCACGATCATCTGCGACAACGCCGTGCCGTGGGCCGATAGTTTGAGGTACAGCACGCCTTGTGGGTTACCTGACGCTTCCTGGGCGAGGCCGGTGTGGCGCTCCAACACACTGACCTGCCAACCCCGTGCTGCCAGGCTGGCCGCCGTTGCGCAGCCGGCCAGGCCACCCCCGATCACCAAGGCACGGCGCTCGCCCTCGGGCGCTGGAGGCCGGGCGAACCAGGGCTTCTCAACGGTCGGCTGCGGCGTATCTTCTGGCCAGCCGAGAAATTCCCCGCGCAGGATCTCCCACTTATGGCCGATGCCCGGCGTGCGCTTCATCTTGAACCCGGCGGCGTTGATCAGCCGCCTTACCCAACCGGTGCTGGTGAACGTGCTGATGGTCGAGCCTGGTGCCGCGAGCCGCGCCAGTTCGGCGAACAGTTCGGCTGTCCACATCTCAGGGTTTTTCGCCGGCGCAAAGCCGTCCAGGAACCAGGCGTCGATCTGTGCATCGAGCTGGGGAAGTTGCTCCAACACGTCGCCGATCAGCAGGGTCAGGGTCACACGGCCATTGTCCAATATCAGGCGTTGGAAGCCTTGATGGATGGCGATGTATTGCTGGAGCAGTTGTTCGGCGAACGCTGCCAGCTCGGGCCAGAGGGCGAGGGCACGTTGCAGGTCGGCGTGGCTTAGCGGGTATTTTTCGACGCTGACGAAATGCAACCGCGCACCCGCCACGGCGTGTTGTTCGAACAGCTGCCAGGCACACAGGAAATTCAAGCCGGTGCCAAAGCCGGTTTCGCCAATCACCAGGCGCCCACCCGCCGGCAGCGCTGCAAACCGTTCCTGCAAACGGTTCTGTTCGAGGAACACATAGCGGGTTTCTTCAAGGCCCGACTGGTCCGAGAAGTACACGTCGTCGAACACTCGCGAGTGCGGGCGGCCTTGGTCATCCCAGTCGAGCTGGGCGTGGGTGATGGGGGTCATGGGCGGCTCATAAGTTGAAGCAGGTAAAGACAAGGCGGCCATTCTAGCCGATCAATGGGCAATGAATTGACTCACGGCAAGCGCCGGTGGAATTTCCTCCCGCGTGTTGCTGCCCAATCCGCTAGTCTTGAGCCATCTTGAAACGGAGCTGCCCATGTTCGAATCCGCCGAAATCGGTCACGCCATCGACAAAGACACCTACGACGCCGAAGTGCCGGCGCTGCGCGAAGCCCTGCTGGAAGTGCAGTACGAGCTGCAACAGCAGAAGCGCTTCCCGGTGATCATCCTGATCAACGGCATCGAAGGCGCCGGCAAGGGCGAGACCGTCAAGCTGCTCAACGAGTGGATGGACCCGCGCCTGATCGAAGTGCGCACCTTCGACCAACAGACCGATGAAGAACTGGCCCGGCCACCGGCCTGGCGCTATTGGCGCCAATTGCCGGCCAAGGGACGCATGGGGATTTTCTTCGGCAACTGGTACAGCCAGATGCTCCAGGCGCGGGTGCATGGGCAGATCAAGGATGCGCGCCTGGATCAGGCCATCGCCGGCGCCGAGCGTCTCGAAAAGATGCTTTGTGATGAAGGCGCACTGATCTTCAAGTTCTGGTTTCACCTGTCCAAGAAACAGATGAAGGCGCGGCTCAAGGCCCTGGCCGACGACCCGCTGCACAGTTGGCGGATCAGCCCGCTGGACTGGCAGCAGTCCGCGACCTACGACAAATTTGTGCACTTCGGCGAGCGTGTGCTGCGCCGCACCAGTCGCGACTATGCGCCGTGGCATGTCATCGAAGGCGTCGACAGCAATTACCGTGGCCTTACGGTGGGTAAGCTGCTGCTTGAAGGCATGCAGAATGCGCTCAAACTGCCCAAGGCCAAGGCCAGCGGCATGAACCCGGCGCCGTTGATTGCGGCAGTGGACAAAAAAAGCCTGCTCGATAGCCTCGACATGACCTTGCGCCTGGACAAGGCCGACTACGAGGAACAGTTGATTGCCGAGCAGGCACGCTTTTCCGGCTTGATGCGTGACAAACGTATGCGCCGGCACGCGTTGGTCACCGTGTTTGAAGGCAACGATGCGGCGGGTAAGGGCGGGGCGATCCGCCGGGTGGCGGCAGCGCTCGACCCACGCCAATACCATATCGTGCCGGTTGCCGCGCCCAGTGAAGACGAACGTGCCCAGCCTTACCTGTGGCGCTTCTGGCAGAAAATCCCGGCACGGGGCATGTTCACCGTGTTCGATCGTTCCTGGTACGGCCGGGTGCTGGTGGAGCGCATCGAAGGTTTCTGCACCCCGGCGGACTGGATGCGCGCCTATGGGGAGATCAATGACTTTGAAGAGCAACTGCGCAATGCGGGGGTGATCGTGGTCAAGTTTTGGTTGGCCATCGACAAGCAGACCCAGCTCGAACGCTTCCAGGCCCGTGAGGAGATCCCGTTCAAGCGCTTCAAGATCACCGAAGACGACTGGCGCAACCGCGACAAGTGGGACGACTACCGCGCTGCTGTCGGCGATATGGTCGACCGCACCAGCACCGAGATCGCGCCCTGGACCTTGGTGGAAGCCAACGACAAGCGCTGGGCGCGGGTCAAGGTGTTGCGCACCATCAACAAGGCGTTAGAGGAGGCGTTCGCCCAGTCCGACAAGCACGACAAGAAAGGCAAGAAGAAGTAGGCCTATATGCGGGGTGAATGATCATCGCGGTTGGCGGGAGCTGGATCTATGCTCGATCCATCTTCCAACAATCACAAGATCGAGGTAGCCCATGCGTGAAGTAGTGATCGTCGACAGCGTGCGAACCGGCCTGGCCAAATCCTTTCGCGGCAAGTTCAATCAGACCCGCCCGGATGACATGGCAGCTCATTGCGTCAACGCGCTGCTGACCCGCAATGGCATCGACCCGGCGACGGTGGAAGACTGCATCGTCGGGGCCGGCTCCAACGAAGGCGCCCAGGGTTACAACATCGGCCGCAATGTGGCGGTGCTGTCGCAACTGGGCACCGGCACGGCGGGGATGACCCTTAACCGGTTCTGCTCCTCTGGCTTGCAGGCGATAGCCATTGCAGCCAATCAGATAGCCTCGGGTTGCAGCGACATCATTGTCGCGGGCGGGGTCGAGTCCATCAGCCTGACCATGAAAAGCGTCAACACCGACAACCTGATCAACCCGCTGCTTAAAGAGCAGGTGCCGGGCATCTATTTTCCCATGGGCCAGACCGCCGAGATCGTTGCCCGGCGCTACAGCGTCAGCCGCGAAGAACAGGACCTGTACGCCCTGCAAAGCCAGCAACGTACCGCCCAGGCTCAGGCCGACGGTTTGTTCAACGATGAAATCGTGCCGATGGCGGTCAAGTACCGAGTCGAAGACAAGAACACCGGCGCGGTGCAGATGCTCGACGGTGTGGTTGATCGGGACGACTGCAATCGCCCGGATACCACCCTGGCCAGCTTGCAGGGCTTGAAGCCGGTGTTTGCCGAGGACGGTTCGGTGACGGCGGGCAACTCGTCGCAGCTGTCTGACGGCGCCTCGATGACGCTGGTGATGAGCCTGGAAAAAGCCCTGGAGCTGGGGCTCAAGCCCAAGGCGTTTTTCCGTGGGTTTACCGTGGCCGGGTGTGAGCCGGACGAGATGGGCATCGGCCCGGTGTTCTCGGTGCCCAAGCTGCTCAAGGCCAAGGGTTTGCAGGTGGCGGACATTGATTTGTGGGAGTTGAACGAGGCCTTTGCGTCCCAGTGTCTGTATGCGCGTAACCGCTTGGAGATTGATAACGCCAAATACAACGTCAACGGCGGTTCGATTTCCATCGGGCACCCGTTCGGCATGACCGGCTCGCGGCAGGTGGGGCATTTGGTGCGTGAACTGCAACGGCGCAATTTACGCTATGGCATCGTGACCATGTGCGTGGGAGGTGGTATGGGCGCTACTGGCCTGTTTGAAGCCGTGCGCTAAACCTTCAGAAAAAATGAGGTCGGTGTGGGAGGGGGCTTGCTCCCGATAGCGGTAGGTCAGTTACAAATCAGGTGACTGATACTCTGCTATCGGGAGCAAGCCCCCTCCCACATTTGAACTGTGTCGTATCGCAATCCGCTCACTTCCCCCTAGAATGCCCCCACAACTTCCTCTGGCTTTTTGGGGCACTCATGCATATCTCCTCCGGCCGTTGGGTCTACGGATTTCTCCTGACCCTGCTGACCGCGTTTCTCTGGGGCATCCTGCCGATCAAACTCAAGCAGGTGCTGCAAGTGATGGACCCCATCACCGTCACCTGGTTTCGCCTGACCGTCGCCGGCGGTTGCCTGTTCATCTACCTTGCGCTCACCAAGCGCTTGCCCAGCCGCAAGGTATTGGGCCCCAAGGGCGGCTGGCTGGTAGGCATGGCCGTGTGCGGGCTGGTGGGTAATTACGTGCTGTACTTGGTGGGCCTAAAATTGCTGAGCCCCGGCACCGCGCAGCTGGTGGTGCAGATGGGGCCGATCTTTTTGATGATCGCCAGTGTGTTTGTGTTCAAGGAGCGCTTTAGCCTGGGGCAAGTGCTGGGCCTAGTGGTGCTGATCCTGGGCTTTGGGCTGTTCTTCAACCAACGCCTGACGGAGTTGCTCACGTCCCTGGGTACTTACACCGCTGGCGTACTGACGATTTTGCTCGCCACCTCCATCTGGGTGTTTTATGCCCTGGGCCAGAAGCAGTTGCTGACGGTGTGGAACTCGCTGCAAGTGATGATGGTGATCTACCTGTGCTGCGCCGTATTGCTTACCCCCTGGGCGCATCCGCTGGAAGCCTTGGACTTGAGCCCGCTGCAAGGCTGGCTGTTGCTGGCGTGCTGCATGAACACCTTGGTGGCCTATGGCGCGTTTGCCGAAGCACTGGCCCATTGGGAAGCCTCGCGTGTGAGTGCGACCCTGGCGCTGACACCGTTGGTGACGTTCGTCGCAGTGGCGTTGTCGGCGTGGCTGTGGCCGGAATATGTGCAGGCCGAAGAGATCAACGCCCTGGGCTATGCCGGGGCGTTGGTGGTGGTGCTGGGCTCGGCAATGGTCGCGCTGGCGCCGTCGCTGATTGCCGGGCTCAAGGCCCGGCGGTTACGCATGGCGTCTTAAGCGCCGAGCATGTTTTCTGGGCGTACCCACTGATCAAACTCGGCGTCGGTGAGGTAGCCCAACTGCAGCGCCGCTTCCCGCAATGTCAGCCCCTCGGCATAGGCTTTCTTGGCGATTTCTGCAGACTTGTCATAGCCGATATGCGGGTTGAGCGCGGTCACCAGCATCAGCCCGCGTTCCAGGTGTTGGGCCATTTGCACGGCGTCAGGCTCAAGCCCGGCCACGCAGTGCTCCTGGAAGTTATTGCAGCCGTCGGCCAGCAGGCGGATCGATTCCAGCAGGTTGTGGATGATCACCGGCTTGTACACATTCAGCTGCAAGTGGCCCTGGCTTGAGGCAATGCCGATGGTGACGTCATTGCCGAGAACCTGGCAGGCCAGCATCGACAGCGCTTCGCACTGCGTAGGGTTGACCTTGCCCGGCATGATCGAACTGCCGGGCTCGTTGGCCGGCAACTTGACCTCGGCCAATCCAGCACGTGGGCCTGAGCCCAACAAGCGCAGGTCATTGGCGATTTTCATCAGCGCCACGGCCAGGGTTTTCAGCGCACCGTGCAGCGTTACCAGCGGCTCATGGCCGGAGAGGGCGGCGAACTTGTTTGGCGCTGTGACAAACGGTAGGCCCGACAACGCCGCCAACTCGGCGGCAATCGCCTCGCCAAAACCATGGGGTGCATTGAGACCGGTGCCGACGGCGGTGCCGCCCTGCGCCAGCTCGCACACGGCCGGTAGGGCGCTGCGCACGGCGCGCTCGGCATAGTCGAGCTGGGCGATAAAGGCTGAAAGCTCTTGGCCGAAAGTGATCGGCGTGGCGTCCATCATGTGGGTGCGACCGGTCTTGACCAGCTTCATATGCCGCGCAGCCAACTCCGCCAGGCCGCCGGAAAGGGTGGCGATCGCGGGCAGCAATTGCTGGTTGATCGCCTGTACGGCGGCAATGCTCATGGCGGTCGGGAAGCAGTCATTGGAACTCTGGGAGCGGTTCACATGATCGTTGGGGTGAACCGGGCTCTTGCCGCCGCGTTGGTTGCCTGCCAGTTCGTTGGCGCGGCCGGCGATGACTTCATTGGCGTTCATGTTGCTTTGAGTGCCGCTGCCGGTCTGCCAGACCACCAGCGGGAATTGGTCATCGTGTTGACCGGCGAGTACTTCGTCGGCGGCCTGTTCGATCAGGCGGGCGATGTCGGCGGGAAGGTCGCCGTTGCGGTCATTGACGCGCGCGGCGGCTTTCTTGATCAGAGCCAGGGCGTGCAGTACCGCCAGGGGCATACGTTGCTCGCCGATGGCGAAATTCACCAGCGAACGTTGGGTCTGCGCGCCCCAGTAAGCGTCATCCGGGACTTCAACGTTTCCCAGGCTGTCGGTTTCGGTACGGCTCATCAGTCACACTCCTTGAGGTCGGTTTGCGCAGTTTAGGCCGTGATCGGCCGGGTGGGTTCCGTAAAAGACTTTTCATCGGGTTCATCCCTCGAGAATCCTTGCCTGACAAGGCCTGGGGTTGAGCCATAAGGTTTTTTAGGCGCAGAATGGGCGCCCTTGGGGTCTTACCTCGCCTGCTAGAAAAGGAAACTCGATGACTCGTCTTCGTGCCATCTGTACCGCGGTTGCTCTGGTTTGCGCCAGCGGCCAGGTTCTTGCCGATACCGCCAGCCACAACGCCAGTGCCGAAGCCTTCCTTACCCTGGCCCACGCCGACAAGCTGGGTACCCCGGTGTACATGCAAGTGCAGCAAATGTTCGCCCAGCGTTTCGAGCAGACCAAGGCGCCTGCCGCCAAGCAGTCCGTGCTGGATAGCTACCAGGCCAAGGCCAACGCCGCCCTCGACCAAGCTATCGGCTGGCCGAAGCTGAAGCCGGACATGGTCAAGCTCTACACCACCAACTTCAGCGAGTCCGAACTCAAGGACCTGGTTGCCTTCTACCAGTCGCCACTGGGCAAGAAAGTCCTGGAAAAAATGCCCCAACTGACCCAGCAATCGGCCCAGATGACCCAGGCCAAGCTGGAAAGCGCTGTGCCGGTGGTCAACAAGCTGTTGGAAGACATGACCAACGAGCTGACGCCTAAAGCCGCTCCGGCCAAGAAGAAGTAAGCAGGAATGACCATGCAACAGCGTATCGAAACGGCGCTTGCCGCCCTGGGCACTGACCACCTGAGCGTGCTGGATGAAAGCCATATGCACAGCCGTGGGTTGCAGACCCACTTCAAGGCCGTGCTGGTCAGCCCGCAGTTCGAGGGGCTCAACCGCGTCAAGCGCCACCAGAAGGTCTACGCCACCCTGGGTGACCTGATGAGCGAGTTTCATGCGCTGGCGCTGCATACCTACACGCCTGAGGAATGGGCGAAAATCGACGCAGCCCCGGCCTCGCCGACCTGCGCTGGCGGACATTGACGGGTTATCCCTGATAGAATCCGCAACGCGCCGCTTAGCCGGCGCGTTTTTTTTGCATCCGGTTCACCCTTTACGAGGGTAGCCACCTGGAGAGAACACCCATGACTCAACCGATTGTCGTGGCGGCACTGTATAAGTTCGTCACCCTCGAAGATTACGTCGCCCTGCGCGAGCCCCTGCTGCAGGCGATGGTCGACAACGGCATCAAAGGCACCTTGCTGATCGCCGAAGAAGGCATCAACGGCACTGTATCCGGTAGCCGCGAAGGCATTGATGGCCTGATGGCGTGGCTGAAGAGCGACCCGCGCATGGTGGATATCGACCATAAAGAATCCTATTGCGACGACCAGCCGTTTTACCGCACCAAGGTCAAGCTCAAGAAAGAGATCGTGACCCTGGGCGTCGAAGGCGTCGACCCCAACAAAAAGGTCGGTACCTACGTCGACCCGCAAGACTGGAACGCGCTGATCAGCGACCCCGAAGTGCTGCTGATCGACACCCGTAATGACTACGAAGTGTCCATCGGCACTTTTGAAGGCGCAATCGACCCGAAAACCACCAGTTTTCGCGAATTTCCCGACTATATCAAAGCCAACTTCGACCCGGCCGTACATAAGAAAGTCGCCATGTTCTGCACCGGTGGCATTCGTTGTGAGAAAGCCTCGAGCTACATGCTCAGCGAAGGCTATGGTGAGGTTTACCACCTCAAGGGCGGCATCCTGAAGTACCTCGAAGAAGTGCCGCAGGAAGAGACCAAATGGCAGGGCGACTGCTTTGTTTTTGATAATCGCGTGACCGTGCGCCACGACTTGAGCGAAGGCGACTACGATCAATGTCATGCGTGCCGTACGCCGATCAGCATTGAAGATCGTGCCAGCGAGCACTATGCGGCCGGCATCAGCTGCCCGCATTGCTGGGACAAGCTGCCGGAGAAGACCCGTCGCAGTGCCATCGATCGGCAAAAGCAGATCGAGCTGGCCAAGGCCCGCAACATGCCGCACCCGATTGGCTTCAACTATAAGCAATCCCCTTCCGAGGCTTGAGCCATGTCCGCGCGCCTGCTCTATGTAATGGACCCGATGTGTTCCTGGTGCTGGGGCTTCGCGCCTGTGGCCGAGGCGTTGGTGGCGCAGGCCCAGGCGGCCGGCGTGGAACTGCACTTGGTGGTGGGCGGCTTGCGCACTGGCAGCGGCGCGGCACTGGAGCCGACGACGCGGCGCTACATCCTTGAGCATTGGCAGGCAGTGACCGAGGCCACCGGCCAGCCGTTCAAGCGCGAAGGCGCGTTGCCCGACGGTTTTGTGTATGACACCGAGCCTGCGTGCCGTGCCATCGTCACGGCGCGCAGCCTGGCGCCAGATTGCGCATGGACGCTATTGGGGCTGATCCAGCGAGCGTTCTATGTTGAGGGCCGCGACGTGACCCTCGCCAGTGTGCTGGTGGAGTTGGCCGAGGAAGCCGGTATTCCGCGCATCGAGTTTGCAGGCGCCTTTGACCGCGCCGAGCAGCACGCCGCGACGGCCGCGGATTTTACCTGGGTGCAGGATCTGGGTATCGCCGGTTTTCCGACGCTGTTGGCCGAGCGCAATGGTCAACTGGCCTTGCTGACCAATGGTTATCAGCCGTTATCCGAACTATCGCCACTCTTAGGGCGATGGCTGGAGCGAGCAACCTGTGTTTGACAAGCCTGGGCATGAACCTGCCCAGCGCACCGATCGACTGACCTGGGCGGAAATTCGTCGCCTGGCCCTGCGTCATAAGAAATCGCTGTGGATCGCCAATGGCGTCGCCGTATTGGCGACTCTGTGCAGCGTCCCTATCCCCCTGTTGTTGCCGTTGCTGGTGGACGAAGTGCTGCTGGGGCACGGCGATGCGGCCCTCAAAGTGATGAACCACGCACTGCCGCTGGGCTGGCAGAAAGCGGCCGGTTACATCGGCCTGATGCTTTTGTTGACCCTGTTGCTACGTTGCGGCGCGCTGGTGTTCAACGTGGTGCAGGCGCGCCTGTTTGCGCGTTTGGCCAAGGACATCGTGTACCGCATCCGCGTGCGGCTGATCGAGCGGCTCAAGCGTATCTCCTTGGGTGAATACGAAAGCCTGGGCAGCGGCACGGTCACCACGCACCTAGTCACCGACCTGGACACCCTGGACAAATTCGTCGGCGAAACCCTTAGTCGTTTCCTAGTGGCCATGCTGACCCTGGTGGGCACCTCGGCGATTCTGGTGTGGATGCATTGGCAACTGGCGCTGCTGATCCTGTTGTTCAACCCTTTGGTGATCTATGCCACGGTGCAGTTGGGCAAGCGCGTCAAACACCTGAAAAAGCTTGAGAACGACAGCACCTCGCGCTTCACCCAGGCACTGACCGAAACCCTCGATGCGATCCAGGAAGTGCGCGCGGGTAACCGCCAGGGCTTCTTTCTCGGGCGTCTTGGCCAGCGTGCGCAGGAAGTGCGCGACTACGCCATCCACTCGCAATGGAAAACCGACGCTTCCAGCCGCGCCAGTGGGTTGCTCTTCCAGTTCGGCATCGACATCTTCCGTGCTGCGGCCATGCTCACGGTGTTGTTTTCCGACTTGTCCATCGGCCAGATGCTCGCGGTGTTCAGCTACCTGTGGTTCATGATCGGGCCGGTGGAGCAACTGCTGAACCTGCAATACGCCTATTACGCGGCAGGCGGCGCGTTGACGCGGATCAACGAGCTGTTGGCGCGTGCTGACGAGCCGCAGTATGCCGGGGGTGAAGACCCCTTCACCGGGCGTGAAACCGTGGGTATCGAAGTGCGCGGCCTCAACTTTGGCTACGGCGAAGACCGGGTGCTCGACCAGTTGAACCTGACCATTGCGCCGGGTGAGAAGGTGGCGATTGTTGGCGCCAGCGGCGGTGGTAAAAGTACCCTGGTGCAACTGTTGCTGGGGCTTTATACGCCCCAGGCCGGGAGTATCCGTTTCGGCGGTGCAACCCAGCAGGAGATCGGCCTGGAAACCATCCGCGAAAACGTTGCAGTGGTGCTGCAACACCCAGCGCTGTTCAACGACACCGTGCGCGCCAATTTGACCATGGGCCGCGAGCGCAGTGACCAGGCCTGCTGGCAGGCACTGGAAATCGCCCAGTTGGATGCTACCGTCAAGGCACTGCCCTTGGGCTTGGACAGTGTAGTAGGGCGTTCCGGCGTGCGGTTTTCTGGCGGGCAGCGCCAGCGCCTGGCGATTGCGCGCATGGTATTGGCCGAACCCAAGGTGGTCATCCTCGACGAAGCCACCTCGGCCCTGGATGCGGCCACCGAGTACAACCTGCACCAAGCGCTGGCGCGGTTTCTCAGTGGGCGTACTACACTGATCATCGCTCACCGTCTGTCGGCGGTTAAGCAAGCAGATCGAGTATTGGTGTTTGACGGCGGTCACATTGCTGAGGACGGTGATCACCAGCAACTGATTGCCGATGGCGGCTTGTACGCCAAACTCTACGGGCACCTCCAACAAGTGCGTTGATTTAGCCTAGGCTGAGCGAAGGGAAGCGGTTTTTCGCGTGCGTATCCAGCGGTGCATGTGCAAGGGGCTTCATGAAGCAAAAGCGGACTCTCGGAACGCCAAGGCTGTTGGGCATCGTATGGCCTTTTATTGCTGTGGTGCTGTTTCAGGCATTGTTGGGCTGTGTCAGCCTTTTCATGCTCTCGGCGGTGCGTGGCTATGTGGCCGGTGAAAGCCTGTGGTCCAAAGGCCAGAAAGACGCTATCTATTACCTGACGCTCTACGCCGACAACCGCGACGAAGCCACTTACCTTAAATATCAGCAAGCCATTGCCGTGCCTCAGGGCGGCCATGAGCTGCGCATTGCCCTTGATCGTCCCACCCCCGATCTCGCCGCTGCCCGCGAAGGTATTCTCAAGGGGGGTAACCATCAGGATGACGTCTCCAGCCTGATTTGGCTGTACCTCAACTTTCGCCATTTCAGCTACCTGGAAAAAGCCATTGAGCTTTGGACCGTCGGCGATGGCTACCTGATGCAGCTGGATGATCTAGCCCGGGAGATGCACCGGTCGATTGCCCGTGACCAAATCAGTGGCAATGATGTGCGCCAATGGAAGGCGCACATCATTGCCATCAACGAAGGCGTCACGCCGGCCGCAAAGGCCTTCAGCGATGCTCTAGGGGAAGGCTCGCGGATGATCCTGCGCCTTCTGCTGATCACCAACCTGGCAACCGCCCTTGGCCTGATCGTGCTGGCGCTGTTGCGCACGCACAAGCTGTTGGCCCAGCGCCACGCGTTTGCGGACGCCCTGCAAGCGGAGAAGGAACGAGCCCAGATCACGCTGGAATCGATCGGCGACGGGGTGATTACCACCGACGTCGACGGCGCCATTACCTATATGAACGCGGCCGCAGAGGCGCTGACTCACTGGCGCTCAGACCAGGCTGAGGGCCTGCCGCTGGCCGCGCTGTTCAATTTGCTGGATGACAATGCCCAGCCCGACGGCTTTACCTTGATCGAACACATCGTCAAGGGACAGCTCAGCGGCGGCAGCGAGCATTCGAAAACCATCCAGCGTGTGGACGGCAGCACGGTGTCCGTGACCCTGGTGGGGGCGCCCATCCGCAGCGCCGGTAAGGTCAGCGGTGCGGTGCTGGTGATGCACGACATGACCCAGGAACGTCAGTACATCGCCAACCTGTCGTGGCAGGCGACGCACGACGCCTTGACCGGACTGGCCAACCGTCGCGAGTTCGAGTACCGCCTGGAGCAGGTGCTGTACCCGGCCGGGCTCGCGCAGGGTGGGCGACATGCCTTGATGTTTCTCGACCTTGACCAATTCAAGTTGGTCAATGACACCTGTGGCCATGCGGCGGGTGACGAGTTGCTGAGGCATATCTGCGCGTTGCTGCAATCGGACCTGCGCGAGGGCGACACCCTGGCCCGCCTGGGTGGGGATGAGTTTGGCATCTTGCTGGAAAACTGCCCGGCGGCGGCGGCGGAGAAAATCGCCGAGAGTTTGCGCCATACCGTGCAAAACCTGCATTTCGTGTGGAAGGGCCGACCGTTCATGACCACCGTCAGCATCGGCCTGGTGCACATCTCAAACACGCCGACCACCTTGGAAACCTCACTACGGGCCGCTGACATGGCGTGCTACATGGCCAAGGAAAAAGGCCGCAACCGCGTGCAGGTGTACCACGCCGATGACTCGGAGCTGTCCTTGCGCTTTGGGGAGATGGCTTGGGTGCAGCGTTTGCACATGGCCCTGGAAGAAAATCGATTCTGCCTCTATTCCCAGGAAATTTACCCCCTTGGGCACACTGACGGCGGCAGCGGCCATATCGAAATACTGCTGCGCCTGCATGATGAGACCGGCCGGATCATCCTGCCAGACAGTTTTATTCCAGCTGCAGAGCGTTACGGCCTAATGACGTCGTTGGATCGCTGGGTAGTGGAAAATGTTTTCCAAATCATCGCCGATTGCATCCGGGAACGTCCCGGCTTACCCATGGCGATGTGTGCGATCAATCTGTCAGGTATAACTATTGGCGATGAAGACTTTCTTGGGTTTTTGCGTGAGAAGTTTCTTACTTACAATATACCGCCGGCGATGATCTGTTTTGAAATTACCGAAACCAGCGCGATTGCAAACTTGGGCAGTGCGATTCGTTTTATTAATGAACTCAAAGCGTTAGGCTGTCATTTCTCTCTGGATGACTTTTGTGCCGGTATGTCTTCATTCGCTTATCTCAAACATTTACCTGTAGACTTCCTGAAGATCGATGGAAGTTTCGTAAAGGATATGCTGGACGACCCGATTAACCGCGCGATGGTCGAAGTGATCAATCACATCGGCCACGTCATGGGTAAGCGCACAATTGCAGAGTTTGTCGAGACACCCCAGATCGAACAGGCGTTACTCGAGATAGGTGTGGATTACGCTCAGGGCTACCTGATTGAACGACCGCAGTTGTTTACCTTTGATAGTTTGCAGTGTCGACCTGTGCGACCGCAGCCTTTGCTGTTTAAGGCGCCTGGCACATTCCGCTGAAACATTTGCTGGTCTGTACAATCACATTTAAAAAGGAGCCTTAACAGTGATCGACACATTCATCAGAACCGGCCCGCTTATGGAAGCCTCGAGTTACCCCGCCTGGGCGCAGCAACTGATCCAGGACTGTAGCGAGAGCAAGCGCCGCGTTGTCGAACATGAACTGTACCAGCGCATGCGTGATAACACGCTCAGCGCTAAAACCATGCGTCACTACCTGATCGGTGGCTGGCCCGTGGTAGAACAGTTTGCCTTGTACATGGCACAAAACCTCACCAAGACCAAGTTTGCCCGCCACCCTGGTGAAGACATGGCCCGCCGCTGGTTGATGCGCAATATTCGCGTGGAGCTCAACCATGCCGACTATTGGGTACATTGGGCCGGCGCCCATGGTGTCAGCCTGGAAGAGCTGCAAGCTCAGAACGTGCCGCCGGAGTTGCACGCCCTGAGCCATTGGTGCTGGCACACCAGCTCATCCGATTCGCTGATCGTAGCCATTGCCGCGACCAATTACGCGATCGAAGGGGCGACGGGGGAATGGTCCGCCGTAGTGTGTTCCACGGGCGTCTATGCGGCAGCCTTCCCTGAGGAAGACCGTAAGCGCGCAATGAAATGGCTCAAGATGCACGCCCAATACGATGATGCACACCCTTGGGAGGCGCTGGAAATCATCTGCACCCTGGCGGGGATGAACCCGAGCAAGGCCTTGCAGATTGAGCTGGGCCAAGCTGTGCGCAAGAGCTATGACTACATGTACCTGTTCTTGGAAAGCTGCATGCGCCTGGAGCGAGAAAAAGCGCCAACCCTGGTGCGTGAGCGCCCGATGCGAGTCGCCAGCGAAGCGTGATGGGTGAGTAACCTGTGGCGAGGAAGCGTGCTCCCTCGCCACAGTGATTTAAGTCGCCCCTGAGGTTTACCCCGCCATTGCCAAGCGGTTGCGACCTTCACGCTTGGCCACGTACAGGGCGCTGTCGGCCCGACGCAACAGGCTTTCGGCAGACTCAGCCGCCAATAAGGTCGAGCAACCGAGGCTCACCGTCAGTTCGATCCGCGTACTGTCCGCCCAATAGTCCTGGGCCTGGGTCGCCCGACGCAGGCGTTCGCCCACCAGTGCCGCCGCATCCCGGCCGGTGTTGGACAGCAAAATCAGAAACTCTTCCCCGCCAAACCGAAATACCATGTCCACGTTGCGCAACTGGCTCTTGATCGCTGAGGCCACGGCACGCAGCACGTCATCGCCGGCAGTATGGCCGTGCGTGTCATTGATGACTTTGAAGTGGTCGATGTCCAGCATCAACAAGGACAATGGATTGCGGTGCCGGCGCGCCATGTCGATTTCCCGTTGCAGGGTCTGGTCCATAGCGACGCGGTTACCGGTCTCGGTCAAGGGGTCGCGCAGGGCGCTGCGGGTGGCCGCTCGATAGAGCAAGGCGTTACGCATGGGGTACAGCAGCGTCGCCAGCAAGGACTCAAGCTGGCCGAGCTCATCTTCCATCAAGCGCTGATTGCGGCGAAAGATCAGCTCGCCTAGGTGCTCGCCCTCATGGCTCAGGCTATAGCTCACCGAATGATGGCCGCGATGACCAAATTCCAGGCGCAGATCGCTGGCTTCATGGCGATACTGCAGGGCATCCAACGGAACCAAGCGTTGAACCTCGCGGAAAAACACCCCGAGAATGCGCTCCGGTTCCAGGCTGGTTTGCAGTTGCATGCCCAATTGCTGACGCAGTTGGGTAATGGTGATCGGGCGGCGCGGGAGCAGGGATGGCTGACCAAACCCCAGGCGTTGCAATTTGGCACTGTCAAAGTCAATTGCGTTGGTCTGGGTTGGTGTTTTCATAAGCGAGCGGCCTCTAAGCACTTTGCTGTCTTACAGGCTTGATGAGAATGGCGAGTGCCAAGCGTCTTACTGTTCCGTCAGTTCCGTAAAACATGAGTAACAGTCTAGACCGCTTTACCAAGGGTTATAACCCCTGGGCACAACCGCACGTCTTGCCATCGCATAACCTGCTTGAACGAGGTTAGAGCGAGATTCATGCCAAAACGTTTTAATTAAATTTAAAGCCTTATAAATCAAGTGGCTGTATTTATCGCTACGAACAGCCACCGGCGGATGGCGCCAGTTAACTGGCGAGTAAATGTCGAGCAGCGTCAGACCAGGGTCGTTCGGTCGATCTGTTCTATGGCGGTCACGCCAGTGAGGGTCATGGCCACGCGCATTTCCTTGGCGAAAATGTCCAGTAGATTTTCTACGCCTTGCTGGCCATCGGCGGCCAGTGCATAGGCGGTGGCGCGACCCAGCAGGCAGGCCTTGGCGCCCAGGGCGAGCATGCGCACTACGTCGAGCCCTGAGCGTATGCCCGAATCCACTAGCACCGTGAGGTCGTCGCCGACCGCTTCGGCAATTGCCGGGAGGGCTTTGGCGGTGGACAGCACGCCATCGAGCTGACGGCCGCCATGGTTGGAGACCACAATGCCGTCGGCGCCGAAGCTTACTGCGTCCTTGGCGTCCTGGGGGTCGAGGATGCCCTTGATGATCATAGGGCCCTTCCAGAATTCACGGATCCACTCCAGGTCTTTCCAACTGATGGAGGGGTCGAAATTGTTTGCCAACCAACCAATGTAGTCTTCCAAGTGCGTGGGTTTGCCCAGGTACTTGGAGATATTGCCCAGGTCGTGTGGGCGGCCCATCAGGCCCACATCAAAGGCCCACTGCGGTTTGGTGACGGCTTGCAGCATGCGCCGCTGTGCGGCGAACGGCCCGGACATGCCAGAGTGGGCATCACGATAGCGCGCGCCGGGCGTCGGCATGTCCACGGTAAACACCAGCGTGGTCACGCCGGCGGCCTGGGCACGCTCCAGCGCATTGCGCATGAAGCCACGGTCTTTGAGTACGTAAAGTTGAAACCAGATAGAGCGGGGGCTCTGCGACGCCACTTCTTCAATCGGGCACACCGACACGGTCGACAGGCAGAAGGGGATGCCCTTGTTCGCCGCCGCCTTGGCCGCCTGTACTTCACCGCGCCGCGCATACATGCCGGTCAGGCCGACAGGGCTGAGTATCACTGGCATGTCCAGCTCTTCGCCAAACACGCTGGTCTTCAGGCTAAGGCTGTCGACATTGCGCAGGATGCGCTGGCGCAGGCTGATCTCGGCCAAGTCCGAACTGTTGGCCCGCATCGTGTGCTCGGCGTAGGCGCCGCCATCGATGTAGTCGAACAGAAAGCGCGGCAGCTTGCGCTTGGCGGCCGCGCGGTAGTCGGAGGCGGACGAGATGATCATGAACGGTATCTCCACAGGGCAGGGCGGGTCAGGATAGGTAAAACTCTGGCATGATAAAAACAACTTTTATCACTAGTAGCCAGTCGCAAAAGGAATACGAATGAATCTCAGAACATTACGCGCCTTTGTCGAGGTGGTTCGCCAGGGCGGTTTCTCCCAGGCAGCCGACGTGGTGTCGCTGACCCAATCTACCGTGAGCAAGGCGGTCAAGACCCTTGAAGAAGAGCTAGGCACGCCGTTGCTCAACCGCCTGGGCCACCGCAACGAGCTTACTGCCGCTGGCGAAATTGCCTATCGCCGCGCCCAGGTGCTGCTTGCCGAACACAACGACCTGATGGCCGAGATAGACGACCTGCGCGGTCTCAAGCGCGGCCAACTGCGCATCGGCTTGCCGCCGGTTGGCTGCGGTGTGCTGTTTGCGACCATGTTCGCTACCTATCGTAGTCGCTACCCGGACATCGACATCGAGCTCACCGAATACGGCAGCAAGAAACTGCGAGAATGCCTGGAAGCGGGCGAGGTCGATCTGGCGGCCTTGCTGTTGCCCGTGGACCCAGGTTTCGACTACCAGCCCGTACGCAACGAGCCGTTAATAGCCGTGCTGCCCATCAGTCACCCCCTGGCCCAGCGCAAGCGAATCGACTTCACAGACCTGGCCGACTCCCCCTTTATCCTGTTCGAAGCAGGTTTTGCCCTCAACGCCAAAATCCTCGCCGCCTGCGAGCGCAAAGGCGTCATACCCAGGGTCACCGCCCGCAGCGGCCAGATCGACTTCATCGTCGATTTGATTACCGCTGGCCTGGGCGTCGCCTTCTTGCCACGCATGTTGGCGCACAAACACCAACACAACGGCATCGCCCTGATCCCCCTCGACGAGCCCCATACCGACTGGCACATCGCCCTGGCCTGGCGCGCCAGCGCTCACCTGCCACCGGCCGCCTTAGCCTGGCTGGAACTGGCGGAGGAACAACAACTTGCAAGCGACCCCCGGGGTTAAACGCACCGATCGCCAGAGAAAGCTTGACTTCCCCTTTTTAATCAGTAACATACGGCGCATTCCGCGATAGCTCAGTTGGTAGAGCAAATGACTGTTAATCATTGGGTCCCTGGTTCGAGTCCAGGTCGTGGAGCCAGATAGCGATATAAAGAGAAGCCTGCAGAGATGCAGGCTTTTTTTTGCCTTGGATTTGGCCCCGCCACTGAAGCGCACAGAGACGGGAGGCGCTACACCGTGGCGACATCCCACGTCATCAGCAACTGAGTGATTGCCGCGTCAATGGTTTCATGCGGCACGTTATCCCGCGCCAGGATCGAAACGCCCTGCAGGAAACTGTCGAAGACCGTTGCCATGACTGCCGGCTGGGGCGTCTTGGGCAGTTGCCCGGCCTCCACTGCACGTTCAACGCACGCCGCTATGCCGGCTCGCGTGCGCAAACGTGACTCGGTCAAGGCATCCGCCACCCGCGCGTTCTCCGGGCTCGGCGCACTCATCACGCCAAGCGCCACCATGCAGCCCTTGGGATGCCCGTCTTCACACTGCATGCGTGCCGACTGGCGCAGGGCGTTTTCGATGGCTTGGCGCGGCGCTAGGGTTTCGTCCCACAGGCATTCGGTGACCTGGGCGTAGGTCGCCAGATAGCGCTGCACACACTCATCGAACAGCGCCTCTTTGGAGCCGAACGCGGCGTAAAAACTCGGCGCGGAGATGCCGCCACCCAGACCGGCCTTGAGCTGGGCCAGGGAAGTGGCGTCGTAACCGTGCTGCCAGAACAGGTGCAAGGCCTGGTCCACAGCCTGGTCACGGTCAAAGTTACGCGGGCGGCCCATTTGTGCCATGTCAGGTCTCCGGTGGGAAAGCGAGATAAATACTAGTCGATACATAAGTCGTTGACAATGTACTGTGGGCGCCCTCAACATCTGTATCGATCAGTATTTAAATACCTCCAAGGAGTTTCCCGTGACACCCTCACTGACCTTATCAGCCTCATCCGAACGCCTGCCCATCGGCGCCTTGCTCGCCCTGGCCATGACCGGCTTCATCTGCATCGTCACCGAGACCCTGCCCGCCGGCCTGTTGCCGTTGATCAGCGAGGGGCTGGCAATTTCGCCGTCGATGGCGGGGCAGATGGTTACCGCGTATGCGCTGGGCTCGGTGCTGGCGGTGATCCCGATGACCATTGCGACCCGTGGCTGGCGCCGGCGCAATGTGCTGCTGCTGACCATCGTCGGCTTTTTGCTGTTCAACTCCATCACCGCGTTGTCGTCCCATTACGGTGTAACCCTGGTAGCGCGGTTTTTTGCCGGTGTGGCGGCGGGGTTGGCCTGGAGCCTGCTGGCCGGTTACGCCCGGCGCATGGTCGCGCCGCATCAGCAAGGCAAAGCGCTGGCGTTGGCAATGGTCGGCACGCCGATTGCGCTGTCGTTGGGCGTGCCGTTGGGCACGTGGCTCGGTGGCCTGGTGGGGTGGCGCACCACATTCGGGCTGATGTCGGCGTTGACCTTGGTGCTGATCGTGTGGGTGCTGGTGAAGGTTCCGGACTATCCACCGCAAGCGGCGCATCAGCGCTTGTCGCTGGGCAAAGTGTTGACCACACCGGGCGTGCGGCCGGTATTGGCGGTGGTGATCAGTTGGATGCTGGCCCATAACATTCTCTACACCTACATTGCACCGTTTGTGGCGCCAGCAGGGCTGGCCGAGCGGGTTGACCTGGTGCTGCTGGTGTTCGGGATTGCCGCCTTGGTGGGGATCTGGCTCACGGCCAAATTGGTTGAACCGTTACTGCGTAAAACCGTGTTGGTCAGCCTGGCGACCTTTGCACTGGTTAGCGTGGCGTTCGGTTTGCTGGGCAATCAGCCTCACGTTATTTACCTTGGCGTGGCCATCTGGGGCCTGAGCTTCGGCGGCGCAGCGACGTTGCTGCAAACCGCCCTGGCCGATGCGGCGGGCGATGGCGCAGACGTGGCGCTGTCGTTGAATGTGGTGGCGTGGAACAGCGCGATTGCCGGCAGCGGCGTGGTGGGCGGCGTCTTGCTGGATACTTGGGGCGTGGCGTCGTTCCCCTGGGCAATGATGGTTTTGATCGGCGTGTCGTTCGTGATCGCCTGGCGCGCGCACGGGCATGGGTTCAAACCTGGCGCGCGCAGTGCGGATAATCCTGCAGCAGTCGGGCACTAATCCCACAATGCTCTGTCAATAAACCCTGCAATATCATCTACTTGGCTCCGCCCGTCGGAGCCTGCCGCCTGACTCCCTCTTGAAGATTCAATGCATGCATTTACGCAAAATGGCAGTTGCCCTGTCGGCTCTTTTCTTAATCTCCACTGGGGCTCATGCCCGGGCCGTGGCGGACCTTTATTCCCATCAGGAAAAACAACTGTCGTTCGACAGCTGCGCCGAACTGTTCCCCACTGCCACGCCGATCAAGACCGCTACCGTACCCACTGCCATGAAGCCTTTGGCGCTGTGCTCGGACCACTTTGCGGTGCTCTATTCGCAAACCAGCAAGACCCCATTGGTGGTAGTCGAGCGCCTGAACGCGGCACAGTTGAAAGACGCCAAGGGTGAAGAGCGCACCAACCAGTTCTACGCCGACCCGCGTATTCCCAAAAACGGGCGCGCCGAGCTGAGCGACTACCGCGCCCAGCACATGGACCGTGGCCACCAATCCCCGGCCGCTGACGCACCCGATGCCAACGCCATGGCCCAGTCATTTGCGCTGTCGAATATGGTGCCGCAAGACCCTACCAACAACCGCAAGATCTGGAGCAAGGTCGAGGCCGATGTGCGCAAGTTTGCCTTGCGTGCCGGCGGCGATGTGTATGTGTTCACCGGGCCGCTGTTCGACGCGGGCCACAGCACCATTGGCGATAATAAAGTGTGGGTGCCGACGCGGCTGTTCAAGCTGGTGTACGACGCATCGTCCAAACGTGCCTGGGCGTATGTGCTACCCAACGCTGAAACCCGCATCCAGAAACCGATGGACTACGACACCTTTGTGAAAAGCACCGGCCTGAAGCTGCTGGGCAATCTGCCGGTGTCGGGCTCGGTGGGGCGTGGTTGATCGTTATTTGGACTTTTTCAGCGCCTTCAGGCGTTGCGTAGCGCGCTGCACGGCGGCCATCTTTTCGGGACGCTTCATGCGTTTCCATTTGCGGATGTCGTCTTTGGTGCGGCCGCAACTCACGCAGAGGTCGCCGCTGAGCTGGCAGATGGAAATACAGGGGTTTTCGATGTCTTTGGCCAAGGGAGTCGCCCTTTGAAATACGGTCAAGGTGGGAGCTGGCCTGCCTGCGAAAACGGTGGTGCAGGCCCAGCATCTCTATGGTTAATGCCGCCGTCTTCGCAACCTCGCTAACGCTCGACAGCTCCCACAGTTGCCTAAGGTGTTTTTCGAGTGGCAGGCAACCATGCCATCATTCGCTACCCCTATTCAAATATACCGAGAGACACCATGACGCCCTCGCTTCCCATGACCCCCGCGCGCAAGCCCCTTGCGCCGCTGGTGGCCTTTATCATCCTGGTGCTCGGCGCCTTGTTCCTGCAAAACAGCGTGGGCTCGTCCCAGGTACTGTTGCTGGTGGTCGGCGCCGCGCTGGGCCTCACCCTCTACCACGCCGCTTTCGGTTTCACATCGGCCTGGCGCGTGTTTATCAACGAGCGCCGGGGTGCGGGCTTGCGTGCGCAGATGGTGATGCTGGCGTTGGCGGTGTTGCTGTTCTTCCCGGCGTTGGGCGCGGGCACGCTGTTTGGTCAGCCGGTGGTCGGGCTGGTGGCGCCGGCTGGGGTGTCGGTGGTGTTTGGCGCCTTTATCTTCGGCATCGGCATGCAACTCGGCGGCGGCTGTGCATCAGGCACGCTGTTCACCGTAGGCGGTGGCAATGCGCGCATGCTGGTGACGCTGCTGTTTTTCATCTGCGGCTCGTTGATCGCGACCCACCACGTGGACTGGTGGTTCGCCTTGCCGGCGTTCCCGGCGGTATCCATCGTCAAGAGCTTTGGCGCGGGGCCTGCCATGGGCTTGAGCCTGGCGGTATTTGCGCTGATCGCCTGGGTGACGGTGCGTCTTGAGAAAGGCCGTCATGGCCAGTTGGAAGAAGGCGTGACCAGTGAGCACACCGGCCTGCGCCGCTTTTTGCGCGGGCCGTGGCCCTTGCTATGGGGCGCCATTGGCCTGGCACTGCTCAACTACGCCACCCTCGCTTTGGCGGGTCGACCATGGGGCATCACCTCGGCGTTCGCATTATGGGGCGCCAAGGTCGCGAGCGGCCTGGGTGTGAACGTGACCAGTTGGGCGTTCTGGCAAATGCCGGGCAATGCCAAAGCCCTGGCTGCGCCGGTGTGGGAAGACATTACCAGCGTGATGGACATCGGCATCGTGCTCGGCGCGCTGTTGGCCGCCGGCCTGGCCGGACGTTTCGCCCCCAGCCTGAAAATCCCCGCCCGCTCGCTGGTGGCTGCGGTGATCGGCGGTCTGCTGCTCGGCTACGGCTCGCGTCTGGCGTACGGCTGCAACATTGGCGCGTATTTCAGCGGCATCGCCTCCGGCAGCTTGCATGGCTGGGTATGGCTGGTGGCGGCGTTTATCGGTAATGGCGTGGGGGTGCGGTTGCGCCCGTGGTTCTTTGAAGGCGAGCGGCGGCAGGTCGGTTTGACCGGCTGCTGAAATCCCTTCAGCTCTCGGCAGGCGGTACCGGGTTTTCAACCGACTCAGCGTCAAGCTTCAACCGGTCCGCTTTGCTGATGTAGCGATCCTTGGATTTGGGCGCCAGTTTGGCACTGGCCTTTTTGGCTTTGGCCTTGAAGAGCTGCTGGAGTTTTTTTTGGCGATTCATGACGTCTTACCGGGGTTGTGAATGCCGGGATGATACCAGTTTAAAAAAACGCCGCCGTTGCCTGGTGCGTTTTTAACTTAGGCCACTGCAGGTTGTCGACGTCATTGCGGCGTGATGCTTCTGGCCAGCCCGGCAGCCCAGGCCGCTTTCATCTTTTCTCCCACCGATTCGAACGCTGAGTGTGTGCTTTGGTACTCCGAAAGCTCTTGCAGCGCGCGACTCATGCCACCGTGCACTCGTGCAAGTAATTCGTTGCAGCGTGCTTCTGTCAAATTGCAGGAGCTGCGTCCGAATTGGGCCAACAATTGACGCTTGGGCCAGGCCTTCGAACCGCCAAGCAACAACCCTAAAATGTCATTGCTTCGGTACACCGTGGTGGTGACCAAGTCGTAAGCAGGCGCGAGCCAAATGTCGGCGTCCTCCGCGCAGTGCTCATAGAGCAAGCCAAAATTTTTCAGATGTGCGTCACCATTCTGGATACCCGCAGAGAGCGCCACCATCATGAAGAAGTCCTCCAATGCCTTCGTCAATCGGTAGGGCGACACAAAGGATTTGATCAGCTTCGCGCAGCCCTGGTAGCTACCGTCGTATTTCCTCGACGTACCCCATGCGGATAGAACGCACATGTCTTCAAACCCGAGGTATGCGCCATCGCCGATATCGAAGCGCTTCACCACCAGTAGCTTCCCTTGTTCGCCAAGCTGACATTCAGGAACCTCAAGACCCGCGTGAAAGGCTGCCCGCATGCAGAAAAACTCATTGGCGGCCAATTGGGGGAAGTCCGCTTCGTTGAATGCCTTGACCAGGTGCGTAGCGCCGCGATGGGCGAGGCGTGCGATATCGCGATCGTCAACATCGCGTATCAATACTTTCGGTTGAACGCCTGAAACCCCTGAATAAGCGGCATAGGTTTTCATCAGGTCATCAAACAGATCCCTGGCGCCGTCATGGATTAGCAGCTCAGATAACTTGATTTCAGGCAACCCAGGATGATCTGCATCATGCGACACGCTGATTCGGCCGAGCTGGTAGGGGCCAACAATACCCAGCAAGGTAAAGTCATCAAACCCGCGCACAGACTTGCTGAAACGGCGGATCAGCTCATCTTTTAGATGACCTTCAGGAATGTGCATCTCAAACAGCGGATGAATGCCGTATTCCCAGTTATAGCTCTCCAGGCGCACCGGCATGGTCAGCGAGACCGCTTCCTTTCCCGCTACCGTCGGGTAATAGGAAAAAACCGAATCGCGCTTGTTTTCGGTGCCGCGTCCCAATGTGCCCGCTGGCACGCCTCCTACGCCTATATACAGCTGTTCGCTCTGTTTACTCATGGACATTTTCTACCTTGAGTTCGTCGAGTGTTTTGCGTCGTCGTTTAGGCGTAGCGGTCAATTCGTAACCCAGGCCTTCAAGTATCGCCACGACTTTACGAATCCCGACTTCAGGAATGGTGTTGTTTTCGATCCCCGAGATCGTTGCGCGACTCATGCCGTGCCGCTGTGCAAGCTGGCTTTGGGAGAGCCCGGCGGCTTTGCGCAGGGTTTTGATGAGAGGACCGAGTTCATTCATATAAATTTGCATCTTATATGATGCATTGTCAGGGTTTTATTGATTTTTGCATCGTATTTGATGCGCAAAGCTATGGGTAGCTTTTTCTTTTAACGGCTACCGTCTGGGCTAGAAACGCCGTGATCAACCCCACCACCTGTTGCTGAATCACCTCTCGCGGCCGAGCCCCTTCGCCATCGTGGCAAATCATCCCGTCCCCCGGCGAGCTTTCCTCAATCAGCGCCTCACCCGTCGGTTTGCAAATCGCCATAAAGCTGAAGTGGGTGGCATCGTTGATCTTCAGGTACTGCGTCGAGGCCTTGGGCAGGCGCCTTGCCAAGTCGGCAGACTCCAGCTCTGCCGGCAACTCCGGCTCGGCCACACCTGCAGCAAGTACCAGCACCGGCACCTTGAATGCAGCCAAGCTGGCATCGGTCATGCCGCGTGACAGGCCCAGGTCCAGGGACACCACGGCGCTGATGCGTGTGTCGCGCAGGTCGGTGGCCAATTCGGCCTTCGACGCGGCGGTGCTGGCGGTGTTCACCTTCTGGTAGGCCTTGCAGCCGGAGAGTTGCGGGTGGGCTTGGCAGTCTTGGGTGAACAAATCGGGGTCGAAGCGTGCACCGCCGATTTCCAGTACGGTCCAGCCACCGAGGGAGTGGCCGATAGCGGCAATCTTGCCGTTCGCCACCGCGCCGAATTGCTTCGGTTGCGCGAGCACCGCATCGATAGCCCTGCTCAAGTCTTTGGGCCGCTGCCACAACTGCGCGGCGGCTTCTGGGCTGCGATCCTTGCTGGTGGTGCCGGGGTGATTGACCGCTGCAACGATATACCCCCGGTGCGCCAACGCACTGGCCAGCCACACCTGATTGCCCCAACTGCCACCGTTGCCGTGGGAGATCACCACCAAGGGGTGGTCTCCGCTGGCCGGTGGCGCATCCGGTACGGCGAGGGCGCCGAAGAACACCGCGTCATCGCGGATCAACTCGGGCGTGGCGGTGGTAGCGGCGGGGTACCAGACGACCATCTGCAGTGGGCGCTGGTTCTGTGGGTCAGGAACCGTGGTGTTCTGGAAACCGATGGGCGTGTTATCGGCGAATGCGGGCGTGGCGAGGCAAATCAGGCACAGCGCGGCGAAGGTGGCTCTCATTATTTTTTATCGTCCTTGATATGAGGGGGGCCAAGCATGCCCGCAAATCGCAGTTTTGGGTAGAGGGGAGGCGGGACTAGGAAGTTGCTCACGTATTCCTACTTCTAAGTATGTCGGAGTAGTCCTTCGTGATTTTAGGAAGTTGATGGGTTTATTAAGTTAATAATTCGTGCAAGCCTAGGGGCGTGATTTTTACAGTTGGCTTGATTTGAACCCTAGTGTCGATTCCTGACTTTATGGTGGTGAGTATGAAAAGCTCGAATGTGTATGCGTGTGGTGTTCGTTCGAAAAGAGCTCGATTTGCGTTGTTGGCTGCCTTGGTAATGTCTGTTAGCGGCGCCGTGCATGCAGCAGAAGGACGTATTACGAAGTCCGCTGCGCCGAATGCGGTGCTTGTTTTATCTAACTCCAATACCATGCCTGGTACGGGGTTTGTGATTTTTAGTGTTTTGAATTCGGACTTTCCCTCAAGTACAGCTCTCGATCCCAAACAGCTGGTAGACATTCAATGGAGTGCAACTTATTATCCTGATAGTATTGGTGAAATTGTTGAGTTGTGTTACCAGCGTACCTTTAGTTCTCCTGAGGATTGTAGGCGTATTCGTCCAAATTCTTCGGGGACGCTACTAGATTTTAGCGGTGAGTTTATCGGTTATGTTTCTCGGGTTAAGATTTATCATAGAGTATTAGGTGGGACACCACGCTACACCCGGCCCGCGGGTGTTGATTCAGTAGTGCTCAGGTATAAGTATTAAGGCGTTGAGGGTGTCTGGTACTTGTTTATGTCGGGCACCTTTTAAGTAAGCAGGTCCTTTTATTATGTGGCAGCGTCGCTGCTCTCCTTTGCAAGGAGAATACCCATGAATACGATCAATCCTCATATATCGTCTTATAACCGAATGACAACAGATCGTTCCGCCAGTGCGTCTGACGTGTCTTCGAACTTCTCTGATAAGCAAGTGATGGAAGCGAATGCCTCTACCAGCCGCGACGTTACAGATACCACTGTCTCAATCCTGGCCCGTCAATTGAGCGAGGCTGCAACGCGTGTTGGCAAGCAGAGTGACAACCCGCTGCACGCCGTTACCGGCGATAACTATCCCGCCAACAAAGCACGACACGATGCAGAACGTCCCAACACCGACAACCCGGAACTCCTGGCACGCGCCCGGCAAGCCACGGGCTTCATAGGCGGTGTCGACAGCAACCCTTTTAAAGGGTTGGCGCGTGATCAACTAAGTCTGATCGCACGGGACGAAGGCGGCCCGTTCACCGTCAATGAGCGCCGCGCCGCGTGGGAAGAGCTTCAGCCAATAGCTCCCCCAGCGGCTGCCAATCCGAAACCGACCCCTGTTAACGGCCGAGAGATCATGATCTCTATCCTATTCAACGGCACTGAACCTCCGGTCGCCAAGCCACCGATGACAGCACAGAACGGCGCTCAAAACTCCAGCGACTTCCTAACCCTCGAGGATCGGGCCGTGGTAGCGGATATGTACGCTTATGCCAAGGAACAAGGTGCTGATCTTACATTTGTCACTGCATTGGCCACGACGTTGGGCCACTACCGCCATCAGAGTGACGGTCGCCAAAACGGTGGCGGCAATACCGGCTATGACAGCGAGGGGTACCGAGTGACGTTTGATTACAAACCAGACGGCGCCGCACTTGCCTCAAGCATCCTGACCGGTTCGGCGATCAACAGCACCCGTATCGACCAGGGCTTTTTACGATACATCCTGAATCCGGATCATGGCGCGTTCGAAAATGTGGGCGGCATACCCTTCCTGGAGCGGATGGTGAAGAAATTCTCCGATGAAGGTGCGGCTCAACCCCCACTCGGCAGTGAGTTCGCCACCTACAAAAAGGTCAGGTACGAGGACCATATCGTTCAAACCACGAACAAAAACATCAGACTCCCGCCCTCCAAGGCACTTGTCGCTAGAGTCAACGACGTATGGACCCTCACCGAACTAGGAAAGTCCGAAGGCTACATATTGGACAAAGCAACTGGCCGTGTGAGCAAGCCAAAGCAGCTGCCCCTCGAAGTTACGTCGCCGCTGGCCCCTCAGCGTAAAACAACCAGACCCACCTTCCTGGACGCCCTACGCGAAACCCGCGATCAACTCGCCACGCGGCGCATCTGGCCCGGCCATCTCTTTAAGCTGATGAAAAACTACAAGCCCTGAGGCTGCGATTCACTCGCCAATTGCTTACCCATGGGTCAACCCCGTCAACGTATCCGCAATAGTCTTTGTGCGCTGCGCCGTGCCTTCAGTGGCACGGCTCGACGCCTCCAGCGCGTCGAGCATTTCCCGCAGGGCGCCCACGCCGGTGGACTGGTCTTCGATCTGCTGGGCCACTCGCTGAATTTCGCCCGACAGCAGGTCGATATCCACACCAATCTCGGCTGCGTTCTTGCGCGTGATTTCCGCCAGTTTGCGCACCTCGTCGGCCACCACCGCAAAGCCCCGACCCAGCTCGCCCGCGCGTGCCGCTTCGATGGCGGCGTTGAGCGCCAGCAGGTTGGTTTGCCCGGCAATTTGCTGAATCACTTGCACAATCGACTGGATACGCAAGCTCGAACCAGCCAGGGTACGCGCGCCCTCTACCGCGTCATCCGCCTGGCTGGATAAGCCCTCCACCGTCGCCCCTGCCTGGGCCGACACGCCGTTCTGCCGATCAATGGTGCCCACCAGATCATCCATCGAGGCGTGCAGCTCACCGGAGTAGTGCTTGAGCTGCGAGGCAATTTCAGCCTGCTGATGCTCGGCTTGGGCCAGGACCTGGCCCAAGTCCGCCAGGCCTTCGAATACCGGCAGAATGTTGCGGTCCAGCCCACGGGTGTTCAGGGTCGTGCTGAAGTCATTGTTTTTGAATGCCGCAATTTGCTTGACCACCACATGGTTTAAACCCGCCAGTTTTTTCACCTGACGCCGTAGGAAGAACGCTTTGAACTCGCCGTAGTGAGCGATGAAATTATCCACATACTCGTCAGTGAAACTGGCACCCTTGGCCACCCTGAAGAAGAAAATCGCCGTCAGCGTCTGGTTCAGGTTCAACCCCAGAATCTCACCAAAGGTCGAAAACCCTGCCAGCGGCACATCCCCAAATGTGCCGGCCATGCTGCCCAACTCGGCGCCGTTGTTAAGCCGGCGCAAAATGCAGTCATTCAAGATACCGGCCACCGGCTGGCCGCCCTTGCCACGCAAGAACTGCTCGTAGTCCAAGCGTGTCGCTTCTCGCAGCGGCGTGCGTCGTACCATCACCAACTCTTCGCCGGGGGCCACGTCGCAAAACAGCTGCACGATCTGCTGCTCATAATCGATGCGCGCAATCGAGCGCACAAATAACTCACTGCCCACCCGAATCGCAAATGAATAATCCGCCAGCTTCGGCTCCAGCGCCTGGGGCGTGCAATTGAACGCATCACACAGCGCTTGCACCATGCTCTTGATATTGCCGTGGCTGTCGATCACCTGGTCAATCGTGCGGTCCTCCACCGACGCGGTCAGCACACTGAAGGTCAAGTCCGCCGGCTTGAAGTTCTGGCTCTTAAATACGCCGAATCGCACCTGCGCTGCCGTCTTCAAGAACACAATCTGCGCATGGTTCTGGTAACTACGTTGGCCATCATGGATCAACGTCTTCTGGAAATCCGACTTACCCCCGGCCGACCCCCCTACAAACAAACACGGAAAACGCCCCGACTCATACAGCGCCTCCATAAAAAACGACTCCGACGCCGACAACCCATCGAACACCACGTAGGCCAAGGTATCGCGATGATCAATCGACGTGCGCACCTGCACCCGCTTGATATTGGCCACTAACTTGGCAATCCGCTCCTGCATCCCCAAGCGCTTGCCGCCACTGCGAATGTCCTCACACTCCAATGGCACCATCACCACTTCGGCAGAGGCGATCACGCTGTCGTCAAACAGCTGCAAGACGATCCGATCCCAGCGCTCACCGGTGGGGCAATACAGCGAGTTCGCCGCGTTGCATAGCTCGCCGGAGGTGGTGCAAAGACTGATGGTGGCCTCTACAAAGCGTCGTTTGAGCTTTGCGGCGATGGCGTCGATGTCGAGGTGAGGGGAGATAAACCCGGTGATCAGCATTGGAGTGATGCGCAGGCTGGCCAAGGACGTGTCCAGCTCGTTGGCGGTGCAGGTGAGGGTGGTGGTGCCTTGACGAGCGGGCCCGGTTTTCTTGAGAAGGGAGAGTGGGTTCATAAAGGAGGGGCTCGATCGGGTAGGGTACGCGCGCAGGCGTTGGGATAATCAGGCTATCGGCGGGTGAGGTGGTGGCTGGAGGGTAAAGAGGTGGGATGCGACGGATGGCCGCGGTCATGCAGCGCCTCGCATCCTGGTGCCCCTTTATCTTGTACGCAGGGTGAAATGATTTGAATCCACCGCCCGCCTTGTAGAGAATCCCCGCCTTTGGCTCGAAAGGATGCGTGCAATGAAGTTTGAAGGGACTTTTCAATACATGGGCAATCACGGGATCGTGTTCAACGTCTCGCAGATCACCCTCACCGACAGCGAACGCGGACGCCTGCGCGAGCTGCATTTTGGCGAGGCGAAAAGTGCCCACTACGAGGTCAACAGCAAAGTTGTCGAGGTGTACGACAAGATGTTGGCCAAGAACCTGCCGTGCATGATGATGATCGGCATCTCCAAGCCCCTCACCCGGCAACAGGGCGATGCGCTCAATGCCCAGCGCACCAAGATCGCCAACCTCGCCGCCAGCGCCTTTGCCGGCGCCACTTCGGCTGTAGCGTCCCCTTATGCGGGCGTGCCTGTCGGCGCCGGTGTGCGCATGTATGCCAATGAAATCCTGCCCACCTATCATGCCGGCGACGTACTGGTCAGCATCGAGGCGCAGGTCAACGGCGGTATTGGCCCACAACGCAGCGCTTCGACGCTGATCATCAAGACCTGACGGAAGAAGCCCATGTCTGAAATTACCCTGCTGGTCATTGCCCTGGTGCTGTTTTTTCTGCTCGACCGCTTGCTGAAACCTTATCTGCTTCGCAAGTGGCTGGGGCTGCTGCTGGTAGTGGCGGGGGCCATCGGTTGCGTGGCGGCAAGCCAGGTCCGCCTGGTCGGGGTTGACCTGGGGCTGCTGTCGATTTTTGCGGTTGCGCTGGGGGTGGGGTTGTTCCTGAAGCGACGCCGATTTGAGTCGGTTGGCTGACGGCGGCGCTGGCTAGTTCTCAGGTCTTCGCGCGGGGCAAACCCGCTCACTACAAGGTATGCACGCGCTATACCCATGTATGGTTCCGAGCCCTGTTGCCGAGTCGCACACTGTTTTGCAGGCGAGCCCCTCGCCGCAAACCCCAGGAGAGCGACCATGACCACACTACTCAAAGCCCCGACCGAAGAACTGGTGCCCTCGCGCTACGCCGTACGTGTCGGTGAAATCGATGTGCTGGTGATCAGCGACGGCGTGCTGCCGCTGCCGACGCAAACCATGTCCACCAACGCCACCCCGGACGCCCGCGCCGCGTGGTTCAAGGAGATGTTCCTGGGGCCGGATGCGTTCGACTGGGCACTAAATGTGCTGGTGGTGCGCAGCGGCGAGCAGGTCATCCTGGTGGACGCCGGCCTGGGCGGGCAGTTCCCCGGCTTCCCACGCGCCGGGCAGTTTCCCAAGCGCCTGGAAGCCGCCGGTATTGCGCTGTCGTCGGTGACCGATATCGTCATCACCCACATGCACATGGACCACATCGGCGGCCTGCTGGTCGATGAGGTCAAGAACAAACTGCGCCCCGACGTGCGTATCCACGTGGCGGCCATCGAGGTCGACTTCTGGGCCTCGCCAGACTTCACCTACACCGATATGCCCGCACCGGTGCCCGACGTACTGAAGGCCACGGCTCAGCAATTCATGGCGCTGTACCAAGACAACCTGCACACCTTTGAAGATGAACACCAAGTCGCGCCCGGCGTAGTCGCCAAACTGACTGGCGGCCATACGCCGGGGCACAGCGTGGTGTATGTGACATCCGCTGGGGAACGGCTGACCTTTGCCGGCGACGCGCTGTTCCCGGTGGCCTTCGAACACCCCGAGTGGCACAACGGTTTTGAGCACGACCCTGAAGAATCCGTGCGTGTACGCGTACGCCTGATGACCGAAGCGGCGGCCAGTGGCGAGCTGTTTGTGGCGACGCACCTGCCGTTCCCGTCGGTAGGCCGTGTGGTGGTCGATGGGGATGCGTTTCGCTGGGTGGGGGCGTTTTGGGATTTTTGAGGGCGGCCAGGTGCTTGGGAAATAAGCGCTAATAGAATCGAACGGCTACTTCTGTGGGGGCTGGGCTAGGGTTTTTCTACCGGTTATCGCCGGGACTAAACATTCGCTAGCATCTACAAGGAGTAGCCAGTAGGCTACAGGTGATACTGTGACCCACTTGATCGGCAGGACGCCGGAGTTTGATACATGGCTCGACGGTATGAGGGATGTGTGCGGGAAAACAGCGGTATTGACCCGGTTGGACCGGGCCGAAGAGAACAACTTTGGCGACTGCGAGGCGCTAGGCGAGGGCCTGAGTGAAATGCGCGTATTTATTGGGCCCGGCTACAGAATCTACTTCGTGCGCACGGGAATCACCGCTTACCTGATGCTGTGGGGCAGTGATAAAACTGACCAAAAGCGAGGAATCAAACGGGCAAGAGAGATCCTCGAAGCCCTGAGAGGTCAATGACATGAGCGAATCGAAATTCAATCCCGAGGACATGCCGATCCTCGATCTGGATACCACCGGCACCAGCGTTTATGAAGCATCGCGCTTCCTCGACAGCCCGCAGGTTATCAGCGCTTACCTGGTGCAGAGCATGAAGTCTCAAGACCCGCAGATCCTTATGAAGGCACTTGCCGAAGTGGCCAAGGCCCAGGGGGTCAACAAGGTGGCCGAGGCGGCAGGGGTTAACCGGGAGAGCCTGTATAAAACCCTGAAGGGCGGCTCGAAAACCCGTTATGAAACCATTCAGAAGCTGATGCTGGCGCTCGGGGTGGAGCTGACGGTGCAGCCGATTGCTGCCCAAGAGGCCCCGGTGGTTGTCGGCAAGTCCTGACTTCAGTCCGACACTGATCCAAATGTGGGAGCGAGCAAGCCCGCTCCCACATTTTTGAATTGCGCTGTTCTAACTTATCGCACCAGGCAGGGCTGTTTATTGTTGAACGTCCACCCCGGGATCAAAAACTGCATCGCCACGCTGTCATCCCGCGCGCCCAGGCCCATGCCTTTGTACAGCTCATGGGCCTTGGCCACCGCATTCATGTCGATGTCGACACCCAGGCCAGGCTTGGCCGGCACCTTCACATAACCCCCTTCAATTTTCAGTGGCTCACGGGTCAGGCGTTGGCCGTCCTGCCAGATCCAGTGGGTGTCGATGGCAGTGATATCCCCCGGTGCGGCGGCGGCGACCTGGGTGAACATCGCCAAGGAAATATCGAAGTGGTTGTTGGAGTGCGAGCCCCAGGTCAGGCCCCAGTCATTGCACATCTGCGCAACACGTACCGAGCCTTGCATCGTCCAGAAGTGCGGGTCTGCCAGCGGGATGTCCACCGATTGCAGCTGGATGGCATGGCCCATTTCACGCCAGTCGGTGGCGATCATATTGGTAGCGGTTTTCAGCCCCGTGGCCCGGCGGAATTCGGCCATGACCTCACGGCCCGAGTAGCCATTTTCGGCGCCGCACGGGTCTTCGGCGTAGGCGAGCACTTGGTGCTGGTCGCGGCACAGGCGGATGGCTTCCTTGAGTGACCAGGCACCGTTCGGGTCGAGGGTGATGCGGGCATCGGGGAAGCGTTCGGCCAGTGCAGTGACGGCCTCAATTTCAGCATCGCCACTCAATACGCCGCCCTTGAGTTTAAAATCGTTGAAGCCGTATTTGGCCTCGGCGGCTTCGGCCAGGCGTACGATGGCCTCGCTGGTCAGGGCTTTTTCATGGCGCAGGCGGAACCACTCATCATCGGCATCCGCCTCATTGCGGTAAGCCAGGTCAGTGGCATTACGGTCGCCGACGTAAAATAGGTAGCCGAGCATTTTCACCGCATCACGCTGTTGGCCTTCGCCGAGCAAGGCGGCCACCGGCACTTCGAGAAACTGGCCCAACAGGTCGAGCAAGGCGGCTTCCATGGCTGTGACCGCGTGGATGGTGATGCGCAGGTCAAAGGTCTGCAGGCCACGCCCGGCAGAGTCCCTGGAAGCAAAGGTGGTGCGCATCTGGTTAAGGATGCGCTGGTACTGGCCGATGGGTTGGCCGACCACTAGGCCGCGCGCATCCTCCAGGGTTTCGCGGATGCGTTCCCCGCCGGGCACTTCGCCCACGCCGGTGTTGCCCGAGCTGTCCTTGAGGATAACGATATTGCGCGTGAAGTAAGGGCCGTGGGCGCCGCTGAGGTTGAGCAGCATGCTGTCGTGGCCGGCGACGGGGATGACCTGGAAGTGAGTGACGACGGGCGTATTCATGGCAAGTTCCTAAACAGGTTCAAAGAGGTTTGCTGAGGGCTGCGCCCGCTGGCGTCGCGCTCGGTGAGCTCAATACGGGGGCGGGGGAAGTCTTGGCAAAAAACACCAGGATTGCAGCGAGCACCGACGTACCCGCCAGGCCGTAGAGGCCGCCCTGGATTGAGCCGGTGGTCTGTTCCAGAAAGCCGAAGGTGGTCGGTGCCACGAAGCCGCCCAGATTGCCGATGGAGTTGATCAGCGCGATCACCGCTGCGGCGATGCGCGCATCCAGGTAGCCCTGGGGAATCGGCCAAAACAGCGACGACGCAGACTTGAAACCAATCGCCGCAAAGCAGATCGCCACAAAGGCAAAAATCGGCCCGCCCGTGGTGGACATGAACATGCCCGCCGCCGCAATCAACAGCGCTGCAGCTACCCAGGCCTGCTGGAACTTGAACTTGCCCGACAGCGAAGCGAAGGCGTACATGGCGATGATCGAGATCAGCCACGGGATCGAGTTGAAGAAACCGACCTGCACGTCACTCAAGTCGCCCATCTTCTTGATGATGCTCGGCAGCCAGAACGTGGCGGCGTAGATCGTCAGCTGGATGCAAAAGTACAGGGCGCAGAACAGCATGATCTGGCGGTCTTTAAGCAGTTTGCCAATCGTGGGTTTGACCGTGTTGACGGCGTCACGCTCGCGTTGTTCCTGGTCGATGGCGTCGACCAGCGCGTCCTGCTCTTCGCGGGTCATCCACTTGGCGTCATGGGGTTTGGAGTCGAGCCAGAACCATACCAAAAAACCGATCACTACCGAGGCCAGGCCTTCGATGGCAAACATCCATTGCCAGCCGTGCAAGCCAAAGCCCTCGATTTGCAGCAGCACGCCCGACAATGGGCCGGAGATCAGCGAGGCGACGGCTGAGCCACTGAGGAAAATCGCAATGGCCTTACCGCGCTCAACGCCAGGCAACCAGCGCGTGAAGTAATAGATCACGCCAGGAAAGAAGCCGGCTTCGGCCACCCCCAGCAGAAAGCGCAGGATGTAAAAGTGGGTTTCGTTCTGGATGAACGCCATCAGCGTGGCGACGATGCCCCAGGTGAACATGATGCGGGTCAGCCAGATACGTGCGCCGACCTTTTGCAGCAGCATATTGGACGGCACTTCAAACAGGGCGTAGCCGATGAAGAACAACCCGGCACCAAAACCGTAGGCGGCCGCGCCGATGCCCAGGTCATGCTCCATGTGCGTGCGCACAAAGCCGATATTGACCCGGTCGATGTAGTTGAGGATGAACATGACCACGAACAGTGGGAGCACATGGCCCTTCACTTTGCGCACGGCACGTGCGAGGACTGGATCACTTTCTGAAGCGGTAGATGCATGGCTTGAATTGGTCACAATTCAAACTCCCCCCTGATTTGTTTTTATGTGGGATTGCGTGTTTTGTTGATAGACATCATACAAGTGGTTTTCTGGATACCGCAATGCAGGTGAGGGTGTATTTTTTCTTATAAGGCTGAGGGTTAGCCCGTTTATTTGGTTATTTGCCTTGTTTCATTGGGGTTTTTGCTCGTGGGTAAGGTTTCGGTTCGCCTGGCGGATAGGGTTCCCAGCTTCCGCAGCTTGTTCGCTTGTCGTGTTGGTTGTCATACAAGACTGGCTTTTTTTAATCAGCACCGCCTTGGCGATGGGCACGGTGTTAAGCTCCCTCCCAGCCCAACTCCCTGGACCCGTAGCGATGCCCATTGAAAGCGAACCCCCCGTTCGTCGACGTTCCAATAACCTGGCCCAAGGCGTGGTCGAGGCGCTGACCCAGCGCATCCTCTTGGGGCAGTTCAAGCCCGGTGAAAAGCTGCCGTCCGAATCCACCATCGTGGCCGAGCATGGCGTCAGCCGCACGGTGGTGCGCGAAGCGCTATCAAAGTTGCAGGCGTCGGGTTTGGTGGAAACACGTCACGGCATCGGCACCTTTGTGTTGGCGCCACACGCGCAATCCGGGCTGCGGCTTAACGTCGATACCGTGGCCAGCGTGCGCAGCATGCTCGAACTGCGCCTGGGCCTTGAAGTGCAGGCCGTGGCCTTGGCAGCGCTGCGCCGAAGTGATGAGCAACTGGCCCGCATGCGCGAGGCGCTCACTGCCTACCAGGCCTCCCTGGCCAACAACGACAGCTGTGTGGAAGATGACAAGTGCTTCCACCAACTGATTGCCGAAGCCACCGGCAACACCTTCTTCACCGAAATCATGCTGCACCTGGGCAACGCGATGATCCCGCGTACCCAGGTCAAAGGTGCCGAGCGCGGCGGCGCCGACTTTGCCCAGCTGGGGTACTTGGCAAACCTTGAGCACGAGGCAATTTTCAATGCGATCAAGCGCCAGGACCCCGACGCCGCACGCGCCGCGATGGTGCTGCACTTGACCAACAGTCGCGACCGTTTTTCCGGAGAGTAGGGCAGTTGAACGAACACACTTTATCCATGCGCCTGGAGCGCGTGGCGGCGAACGTGCATGGTGGCGCGCGCCTGGCCGATATCGGCTCCGACCACGGTTATTTGCCGGTGGCCTTGATGCGCCGTGGTTCGATCACGGCAGCGGTGGCGGGGGAGGTCGCGGCAACGCCCTTTCATGCGGCCCAACGTACCGTGCGTGACAACGGGTTGGAGCAGTACATCAGCGTACGCCTGGCCGATGGCTTGGCGGCGATACAACCGGAAGACGCCATCACGGCGATCAGCGTGTGCGGCATGGGAGGCGAGACGATTCGCGACATTCTCGACCGCGGCAAGGCGCACTTGAGTGGCCAGGAACGCCTAATCCTGCAACCCAACGGCGGCGAACAAGCGTTGCGCCACTGGTTGATGCACAACGGCTACACGATCCTGATTGAAGAGTTGCTGCACGAAAACCGCTTCTACTACGAAATCATCGTCGCCGAACGTGCAGCGCCTGTAGCCTACAGCGCTGAACAACTGTACTTCGGCCCCCTGCAGATGCAGGCGCGCAGCCCGATGTTTATCGCCAAATGGCAACGCCTCCTTCGGCAAAAACACAAAACCCTGGCCGGCCTGGAGCGCGCACAGCAGGCATTGGCACAAGACAAACTTGAAGACATCACCCAGCAGATCAAGTGGATCACCGCGCTGCTGGCCTGATAACCCTTTATCACCAAGGAACCCCGCAATGGCCGACGCCACCAACCAACCCTTCTACGACCGCGCCGACGCGCATATCGAGTTGTCGAACGAGCAGCTCAAGACCTGCGACAACCTCGGCGAGGTCAGCGCCTCGATGATGTTCGGCACCACCCGGTTTAATGCCTGGGCCAGTGCGCGCAACTTCAAGTCCGGGGCAGAAATGGCCGATGCGCGGGAAGCGATGTTGAAGTACTTCTGTGACCAGTACCGGATGATGCTTGAGGATAATCTGGATGATCACATCAATAATTTCAGCCAGTACACGGTCGGGCAAGCATCGCAGTAATCGGGCCTGATGAGGTCAAAATGTGGGAGGGGGCTTGCTCCCGATAGCCGTGTGTCAGTCACTGATCTGTTGACTGCTATACCGCTATCGGGAGCAAGCCCCCTCCCACATTTGATTTGCGGTGTCTGAACGTTACAAGCGTGCTCCATGGATGAGTTCTTTTGCCCCATTTCAGTGCGATTCCCTTGCACCTTTAATGTGCCCAGCGCCTATTCATGGGGCTCGCACCAGCGGCCCGTATCTTGCTAGTGCCTTCCCATTCAATGACATGGCGTTTTGCCGTTAGTTATTTCAAGGCTTCACCCTGCGGTGCACCGCGTGGGTCGTTTTTGGGGAGTGGTTGTACATGCATAGCCTTTTATCACCGGGTATTGCCCTGCTTGGGCGCTTTGGCTTTGCACGCAAATTCCAGATCCTGTTTCTGCTGTTCATGCTGCCGCTGGCGGGCAGCTTGTGGCTGATCGGCTCGGACTACCGCGACAAGCTCGGCGTGATCAACCGCGAGCAGTCCGGCGTACGCCAACTGCTGGCCCTGGATGCGCTGGACGGCCAACTCACGGCCCAGCGCAACCTCGCCGCCCGCTGGAAAGCCGCCGACATCCTGCACGCCCCGACCCCGGCGGCGAAGGCGGCGATGGACAAAGTGGACACGAACTTCCCGTTGATCCAACAAAGCCTGCAAGCCCTGGGCGACGCGCTGAAAACCCAGAACGCCAGCGCCGACACCCTGGCGCGTTTCGAAGCGCTGCAAGCCACGGTCAAGGGCATGGACTCCGCCTCCCTGCGCACCGTCGGTTGGTGGCCAGACGGCTACGACCGTTTCACCTCGGCCCTGACCGCCATGCAGGCCCTGCGCGAACAGATCACCCTGGACTCCGGGCTGATCCTCGACCCTTGGCTGGAAACCTACTTGCTGATGCAGATTTCCACCCAGCAAACCCCCGACCTGATCGAGCGTATTGGCCGTATGGCCAGCGTGGGCCAGTCGTCCATCGCCTCGGGGCAGTTCACCCTGCAAAGCCGCTTGCAGATGCGCGACTTGCGCGGCCGTATGGGCGATGCACGGGACCAACTGGTCAAGGCGGCCGCGTCCCTCAAAGCCAAACAATACGCGGGTATGGAGCCTTGGACTGCGCAATACGACAACAGCGTGCAACGCCTGGACAGCGAACTCAAAGTGCTCGATGACGGCGTGTTCGGCGGCACTATCAAGCTCGATACAGCTGCGTTTGAAGGCAGTGTGGACGCCATGCTCGGCAGCCTGGGCGAGTTGCGCAACCAGTCGCTGACGTCACTCGACCAACGCCTGGGCTATTACCACGACCGCTCGCTGCGCCAGATCATTCCTGTGGCGGCCACGTTCAGCTTGCTGGCCCTGGCAGCGCTGTACCTGTTTATCTGCCTGCAAGCTTCGATTCGTCGCAGCACCAGCGGCATCACCACCCTGGCCGAGTCCCTACGCGACGGCAACCTGTGCGTGGAAGTGGCGGTGCAGGGGCGCGACGAACTGGCCGCGATCAGCGCGGCGCTGAATGCCGCCGTGGTGCAACTGCGCACCAGCCTGCTGGGCGTCAATCACGAGACCCAGCAGTTGGGCAGCGCCGTGCTGACGTTGAATACCCAATCGGGCAGCACCCTGGGCGAAGTCGAAGACCAGCAGACCCAAATCAGCCAGATTGCCGCCGCGGCGACGCAATTGGCCGCCACCTCCATGGGCGTCGCCCGTAGCTGCGAGCAAGCCTCCGGTAGCGCCCAGCACACCCGGCGCATTGCCGAAGACAGCAGCCGTGACAGCCAGCGCACCACGGCCAGCATCCAGCAACTCAACCAACGCCTGACCGACACCGCCAACGCGCTGGAACAAGTGAGCCAGCAGGGGCAGCAGATTCAATCGGTGGTCGACACCATTCGTGGCATCGCCGAGCAGACCAACCTGTTGGCACTCAACGCCGCCATCGAAGCCGCCCGTGCTGGCGAGCAGGGCAGGGGCTTTGCGGTGGTGGCCGATGAAGTGCGCAGCCTGTCGCAGCGCACCCAGGCCTCCACCGCACAAATCGCCGGCACCGTTGACAGCCTGCGGGCCACAGTAAGCCAGGCGGTGAACCTGATGGGCGCGGCGTGTGAACAGGCGTTGACCGATGCTGAGTCCGTTACCGGGCTGGGCACGCGGTTGGGCGAAATCGCCGGCGCGGTGCAGAACGTCACCGACACCCTGGCGCAAATCGCCACGGCGGTGGAAGAGCAGGCAGCGACGGCGGATGAAGTGAGCGGCAATATCCAGCAGGTAGACCAGGCGGCGGGGCGTTTGCTGGATGGGGCGCGGGCGGTGAATCGGGCGGCGGATACCTTGAGCAAGGGTAGCCAGGCCTTAAGTGATAACACCGCACGATTCCGCCTGAGCTGAGTACCCCCTGTGGGAGCTGGCTTGCCTGCGATGGCGGCGGCATGGCTGATAAAGTTGTTGCCTGGCCCACCGCTATCGCAGGCAAGCCAGCTCCCACATTTGACTGCATTTAACCTGTAAATCCGAGTGTCATTGGGAGGGGGTTGCGGCAGGGGATGAACCTTCGGGGCTTACAGGGCTCACTTGTTAGGTCGCCCTGTTTTCTTGCCGAAAGGACTCCGCATGACCTCACTCCCCCAGCCCGGCCCGGTCACCCGTGAACTCAGCCTGCGCGCCGTCGTCACTGGCAGCGTGCTCGGCATCCTGTTGACGCCTTCCAATGTGTACGCCGGGTTGAAGATCGGCTGGTCGTTCAATATGTCGATCATTGCCCTTCTGGTGGGCTATGCGATTTGGCAAGGCTTGGCCAAGCGCTCCAGTGAGCAACTGCCGTGGACGCTGCACGAAAGCAATATCAACCAGACAGTTGCGTCGGCGGCGGCCTCGATTATTTCCGGCGGGTTGGTGGCGCCGATCCCGGCCTACACCTTGCTCACGGGCAACCAGCTGGATGCTGTGCCGATGATCGCGTGGGTGTTCTCGGTGAGTTTTTTGGGGATCTGGATCGCCTGGTACCTGCGCCCTTCATTGCTCAATGACAAGGCGCTGAAATTTCCCGAAGGCATGGCCACGCTCGAAACCCTGCTGCACATCTACAACCACGGCCGCGAGGCGGCGACGCGCTTGAAGGTGCTGCTCAGCGCTGCGTTGCTGTCGGGTCTGGTGAAGTGGGTGGACACCTTTATGTGGGCCTTCCCGCGCTGGTCGCCGAGCGCTCAGTTGGAGCGCCTGACCTTCACCGCCGACCCTTCGCTGTTGCTGGTGGGCTTTGGCGGCATCATCGGTATTCGCGTGGGCTTGACCCTATTGCTCGGCGCATTGCTCGCGTGGGGTGGGCTGGCCCCGTGGTTGCTGGCGCACAACCTGGTGACCCTGCCCGCCGACAGCAGCGGCCCGCAATTCGCCGCGCTGGTGGAATGGTTGCTGTGGCCGGGGGTGAGCCTGATGGTGTGTTCAACCCTGGCGTCGTTGGCGATTCGGTTATGGGCGCTGTACCGCTCGAGCCAGTCCGATGGGCGTTCAGCCTGGACGCTGCCCAAGCCTGGGCCCGCTGCCGGTTTTATCCTGTCGATCGTATTGGTGGTCAGCCTGCAGGCGGCGTTGTTTGGCATCAACCTGTGGATGGCCTTGCTCACCATCCCGTTGGCTATCTGCCTGGCTGCGGTCGCCGCGCGGGTGGTGGGCGCCACCGGGATTCCGCCGATTGGCGCCATCGGGCAACTGTCCCAGCTGAGCTTCGGCATCGTCGCGCCGGGGCAGGTGCCGATCAACCTGATGAGTGCCAACACGGCCGGCGGCTCGGCCGGGCAGTGCACCGATCTGATGAACGACTTCAAGGTGGGCAAGGCCATTGGGGCCACACCGCACAAGCAAGTGATCGCGCAGATACTGGGGATCTTCATCGGCAGCATCGTTGGCGTGTTCGCCTACCTGGCATTGATCCCCGACCCACAAACCATGCTGCTCACCGAAGAGTGGCCGGCCCCGGCGGTTGCCACTTGGAAAGCCGTGGCGCAAACCCTGACCCACGGGCTGGATTCACTGTCCACCTGCATCCGCTGGGCGATTGCCATTGGCGGTCTGGTCGGCGTGCTGCTGGGTGTATTGGACAGCCTCCTGGCGGCCCATCGTGCGCGCTACCTACCGAGCGCCGCTGCGTTGGGCCTGGCGTTTGTATTGCCAGCCTCGGTGTCGCTGATGATGGCCCTGGGGGCGGTGTTGACCTGGTGGGTGAGTTGCCGCTGGCCGAGTATCACCGAGCGGTTTGCGATCACTGCCGCCGCCGGGTTGATCGCGGGTGAGAGCATCACCGGGGTCGGGGCATCACTGTGGTCGATGGTGGGCAATTAATCGCGGGCACTCTGTGGCGTTGGCGTAGTCTCTTGCAGAACATCCCCTTTCACTCAGTGGAGCCGCCAATGATCACCGTCCACCACCTCAACAACTCGCGCTCGCAACGTATCCTGTGGCTGCTTGAAGAGCTTGGCCTGCCGTATGAAATCAAGCGCTACCAACGCGACCCGAAGACCAACCTCGCGCCGCCTGAGCTCAAGGCGATTCACCCGCTGGGCAAATCCCCGGTGATCGAAGAGGGCGGCCAGGTGCTGATCGAGTCGGCCGCCATCATCGACTACCTGATACGCCGCCATGGCGCCGGTCGCCTGCAACCGAACCCGGCCAGCGCCGAGTACGACAAGTACGTGCAATGGCTGCACTTCGCCGAAGGCTCGGCCATGTTGCCGTTGATGCTCAACCTCTACGTCGGGCGCCTGGGTGAAGCGGGCGCGCCGTTGCATCCGCGTATTGAGTCGGAAGTGGCTAATTACTTGGGCTACCTGAACGATGTGCTGGGGCAGACGCCATACCTGCTGGGGGATGAGCTCAGTGGTGCGGATATCCAGATGAGCTTTATCGGCGAAGTGGCTGGGGCACAGGGCAAGTTGCCGGCGTACCCGCATTTGGCGGCATGGGTCAAACGCTTCCAGGCACGGCCTGCGTATCGCAAGGCGGTGGAGCAGGGTGGCGAGTACGCGTTCGCTCAATAGGGCCCGCGCATTACAGGGCTGGGCTGTCGAAACGCTTCAGCGAAAACGACGACAGATCCAGCTCGCTCGTGCCCCGCATACACCACTGGGCAAACGCCTCCCCCAGCGCCGCAGAATGCTTGAAGCCATGCCCTGAGCACGGCGACACCACCAGGGTGTGCTGCAATGCTGGGTGCTCGTCGATGATGAAGTGGTGATCCGGCGTCACCGTGTAGGCACACACGGCAGACTTGACCACCTTGTCCGTTACACCACTGATACGGCCTTGCACCTGCTGTTCATACATCTCCCGCGCTTGCGTCGCCGACACCTTGCGGTCCAGCGTTTCTGGCGTCGACACGGTGTGATATTGCGCGGTGGCAATCTTCAAACTGCCCTCGCCGGGCAATGCGGGGAACCCATAATGGGTCTCGTCCTGACCATGGGTGAGGATGTACGTAGGCGACGTTCCCTCCAGCTGCGCCCCCGGTTCCAATTCAAACCAGAACAGCTGTTGCCGATACACCTTGAGCAGCCGATCAAACGGCGCCCCGAGCAACCCGCCGGCCCAGTTGCCCGCGCTCACCACCAGCTTGTCGGCCTGCAGCGTGCGTTGGTCGGTGGTCACCGTGACGCCGTGCGCGTCCGAGCGGATATCCGTCACGGTCTCGCCCTTGTACAGCGTCGCACCGTGTTGCTCGGCCAGCCTGAGCTGCACGTCGATGCAACGCTCGGGCCGCACAAACCCGCCTTCGGGCTCGTAGTAGCCGATGGCGTCGTCGGCCACGTTGGCAAATTGCGGGAAGCGCTGGCGAATCTGCGTGGCATCCAACACTTCGTGTTCGATGCCATAGGTTTGCGCCAGGCCGATGGTACGCAGGGTGAAGTCGGTTTGATCGTCGGGGTCAAAACCCTCCCAGGACGTCAGCACCAGCAAGCCCGACTGCTCGAACAATATTTCGCCTGACAACGCCTCCAGCTCCCGCCAGATACGGTGCGAATTGCGCACGATGGGTACGTATTGCGCGCCTTCGCCCACTGACAACCGCGTGATCCTTGTGTCGCCATGGCTGGAGCCGAACGTGTGGGGCGGGTGATGGCGGTCGATCCCGGCAACGTTTACACCGGCCTTCGCCAGTTGGTACACCGTGGCGGCACCCATGGCACCCAGGCCGATGACCAGCGTTTCAAAGCGTTCCATTGTTCAGCCCCTGACCGTGTGCAGTTTGGCCAGACGCAAGCCCCAATCACCGCCGTGCTTTAGGCGGCAGGCTTCTTCGGAGTCGAAGTGCACCGGTGAGGATGCGGCGATATCCGCCTCGGTCACCGCAGCTGCCGTCAGCTCGCGCATGCGCGCTTCTTGCCCGCTGGCGAGAGCGTGATCCTTGTTGGCCTGCGTATCGAACACCCAAATCACCTGCAGGCTGGCGGGGAAGGCGTCGTAATTGACCGTATGCGTCAACCACTCAAAACCCGGGATTTCGGCCTTGGCGGTTTCGCAGGCGTTGGTGAGTGTGGCGACCAGGCTGCGCTCAATGCGGGCGGCCTCGCGTTTGGATAAGGCCATGAAAGGCTCCTCGAAGTGGGCAGAGTTGCCGCAGATACTGCCACAACCCTGAAAATATTCACGGTCAAATGTGGGAGCTGTCGAGCTTTAGCGAGGCTGCGAAGGCGGCGGTATTGGCGATAGAGATGTGGTGCCTGACTACAGCTTCGCAGGCAAATGTGGCGTGTGGGTAAGCACAAGCAAGAGCGACAAGGGCGATTTGGTTTTTAGGAGGAGAAGCGTAAGTATTTAACAGGACGTTAATTATTCAAAGTTTACAGGTGTGTTTGTAGTCTGATTCTGGCGAAATGGGATGTTGGTTCTACTTCATGTGTTCTGTAGGCTAAAGCCCGTGTACGTAAGCTGGGGACTACAAAATCAATGGAGTCCTAGGAGTTTTCGGAAAATTTGTATTTTTTTTGACGGCTGTATCTGCATTGGCTTATATGTATTAGGCGGTCTGCTAATGAGGATTTTCGCAAGCCGTTTGGAATGATGCTGAGTTCGTGCGCGTCGACTTCTAATTACGTGTAGAGATACAGGGCTCGCATCTGTGATCGAGGTTTTTGGCTTAAGCTTTAGCTTTTACTTTGTAATTGTTTTGTGTGATTGATTACTAAAGCTCTCATGATAACTAAAATAATATGGGTGACTTCATGGAAGACGAAATATACGATTGTGTAGGTATAGGGTGTGGGCCTTCAAATTTGAGCGTTGCTGCGCAGCTGTATGGGTTGCGAGAGATTCGCTATATATTTTTTGAGAAAAAAACAGAGTTCTCTTGGCATAGTGGCATGATGTTGCCTGATGTTTCCCTGCAAGTGTCAATGTTCAAGGATCTTGTTACGCTCGCAGATCCAACCAACCCGTTTTCGTTTCTTTCATACTTGCATCAGCATGGCCGTTTGCTCTCATTCTTAAATGCTAAGTTTGCGCATGTTCTTCGCTCAGAGTTTTCGGCTTATCTAAAGTGGGCGGCTCATGCAAATAAAAATATCAGTTTTGGGCAGGAAGTTAACTGTGTTGAGTTTGACGGGAGCTACTTTGTTGTGCGAACAGCTCATCGTAAAGTTCTGTGCAAGAATGTTATTGTCGGTGTCGGCATCGAACCATATTTGCCAGAATGTGCAAGATTTAATGTCGATGATAATACATGCTTTCATGTTAGTCAGTTTGCGGATAAGCCGCGATCGTTGGGCTGCCGTCGTGTCGTTGTAGTTGGTGGTGGTCAATCTGGAGCGGAAGCTGTCCTTGAATTGCTACGGCGTTCGGGTAAGGAAGCTCCTAGTCAAGTGTCTTGGATATCGCGTCGGGAAAATTTCTCCCCCATAGATGACTCACCGTTCGCCAACGAACTCTTTACTCCTACTCATTCAAACTTTTTCTATAGTCAGGCTGCTCAGTTTCGCGAAAGCTTTATAAAGCGCAACGAACTGGCCAGTGATGGTATTTCTGAAGACATATTACGAAGTATCTACCAGCGCATTTACACCATTCGTTATGTAGAGCAAGCTCCGACACAGGTACGTCTTATGCCTTCGCGCAGTGTATCTGAAGTGCGCTGCGTAGGTGGCGAATGGCATCTTGCAGCGAAGCATTTGGGCACACATACGCTTGAAACTCACAAGTCTGATGTAGTGATCTGGGCAACCGGTTTTCGCTCGGCTGCTCATCCCTTCAGCGGGAATTTAAAGCATCGATTGGAGCGGGAAGGGGGCGAAATTCGTGTGGGTCGCGATTACGCCGCCGCTTGGTCTGGACCTGCCGACCGTCACATTTTTATGCTCAACGCCACGCGTGGCCAATGGGGCCTCGCTGATCCCAATCTTAGTCTTATGGCCTGGCGTGCCCAGATTGTGATCGACAAGATATTGAATCGTCCACGCGACGCCAACGTTGGCGAAGCCTCCTTTATCAACTGGGGCGCGCTTGAGGCTGACTCGCTATAGCAGTCGCTTGGAAAGCGCCATTATCTTAAAAGGATAAAGCAGTGAATCGATTATTTAATAAGGATGTCATTATTGTTGTGGGTGGGCTCTCGAGTGGCCGCTACATTGCACCGTTATTTAAAGGGCTTGGGTTCAGTTGTATTCATGTTTGTGTTGTGGATGTCATTGAGCATCCAATATTTAGATCGACATTTAATTCTGCGGATTACGTAGAAAATCATGTGCTCGACTCAGAGCATGAGATAGACGATTTTGTATTAAAGCTACAAGGGCGTCATGTAAAAGCAGTTATTGCCGGATGCGAGCCCTGTGTAATGTTTGCAGATAGATTAGCCAGTATTCTGCAGGTGTCGAGGAATATTGGCAGTCTGAGTGGTTCGCGCAGAAGTAAATACCTGATGCACGAAACTCTTCGGCTTAATGGTCTGAAGTTCGCTCGGCAGTTACTTAGCGATGACCTGAGTGAAATATATTCGTTTCACAAAAAAATGGGTGGAAGGATTGTATTAAAGCCTGACGTCGGGGCAAACACAGATAACGTCTTTTATTGTGATACTCAACAGCAAGTCGCAGATGCATATGGCAAAATTTTGGGTGCAAGAAGCCTTTTCTGTGATTTCGGCTTGACGTATACAAAAGTTTTAGTTCAGGAGTATTTGTCAGGAAAGCAATATTTGGTTAATACGTCTTCCTCAGATGGGCATCATTATATCTGCGATGTATGGGGAGAAGTACGGCAGAGCGACGATGCTCCATCGAATGACGTTTTTGCAGACCTCTTAAGCCCAGATACGACGTTGCATCGCTCCCTATCGGCCTATGTAAAACGTGCATGCGACGCGTTGGGCATCCGCTACGGCTCCGCACATTTTGAACTTCGAATGACTCACGAGGGGCCCTGCCTTGTCGAGGTTGCGGCACGAATGTCTGGCAACGTGGATTTTTCAGTCTTGCACGACACACATAGTCTTACACAGCTTTCGCTTCTGCCCGACGCAATGCTAGACACGCAAGCATTCTTAATGCGCACGCGTAAAGCGACCTTAGATGTGAAGGTTGCCAGGAAGGTCTATTTGTATTCCGATGTTGCTGGTGAGGTTTTGTGCAAACCAGATCTAACAACGTTGCTCGATATAGATACTGTGCGAAGCGTTTTGTTTCGTTTAGACGAGGGCGACCATTTGTACAAAACAGACCGCTCTTTGGGGCATGATAGGCCGGGCCATCTATACATGGTAAGCAATGATCCAGAAAATATAAAGCGTGATTATGATCGCGTACGCCGCAATGAGCGAAAGCTGTATGAAATTATGATCTTTGGATGTCCAAGCAGCTCGCGCGAGTAAGATTAATATGTATTGCGTTCTGTCAATTGTACGCAGGGCGTGTGGGAGTGCCGACTTAATCTAAGTTTATATGTGATGGCCTATGAAAATTACAAAAAACCGCCCGTCTTTTTTCGAGCTGAATACAGGTGAAGTAGGTATTCGAGATCTTAGCGTGGCAACGTCGACAAGCACAAATATCCATAATCATCATGATAAGGAGTGTTGGTTGGTCTTGAGCGGGGAGGGTGTGATTTATTCGGGCGCGCAACAGTTGGCGATCAGCGCAGGTGATTATATTGAGTTTATGCCTTTCGAGTCCCACAAAGTCGAAAATAAAGGTATTGATAAGTTACGGTTCACGTCATTTTGGTATGTTGATTGGAGATATGTCATTGATCAAGATATATCTTCTGTTTTAGAAGATGACCACCTGATGATTGAAATGGCATTTCCCACACCTAACGGACCGCTCCACCTCGGTCATCTATCGGGCGCTTATCTGGTGGCGGATGTCTTGAAGCGCTGCTGCGAACTTACCGGAATCGATGCGTTTTTGTATTGTGGAACGTATGGGCACACGAATCATATCGATAAAACAGCGATGAACAAAAGTACTAGTTATGAACAGTTGGTTGCAGAGTCTGAGGGTGTTATACAAGACGATCTTGAGCGGTTTCAGGTAGAATGTGACGCGTTCTTACCTCATATGCCTATGTCGAAGGATTTCGAAGCCGCCAGTGCCGAATTTATTGAAATGCTTCTTAAATCTGTATGTCTCGTAGAGCGAGTTGTACAGTACCCCTATAGTGAGACATCTCATCAGTTTATAAGCGAAAGCTATGTCTCAGGGCACTGCCCTAATTGTGGAAGTTTGACCATTGGAGTGGAGTGTGAACATTGCGGGCTTTACCAAGATGAATGCAAGTTGATCAACCCCTTCCATTCGATTACAAAGGAGGCGCTCGTAGGCCGGAGTTTCAAGCGCCTATACCTCAGGCTAGATCACGATACCCTTGACGAGATCGCGGCGCAGATGTATGGCTGTAACACCGCCTCAAGTAGGATTGTTTACGATCAACTGCAGCTATATCTCAAGGGAGGAGCACTTGGAGACATACCCGTTTCGTGTTTACGAGAGCGTGGTGTGCCTATCATAGGGAATCAGGTACTGACTATTGTAATGGAGCGCGCTTTAAGGTCATTTTTTGGTTTATTACAGTACTCGTCTGCTACGCGTCATCTGTTTTTCTGCGGCATCGATAATCTTTGTGGTTCAGGAATTTTTATGCCGTATATTTTGAGAGTCCTCGGGCTGCCAGTAAAACAGTTACCCATTGGCATCATCAACCACTTTTGCTTTTTGGATAACAAGAAATTTTCTACCGGCACGAACCATGCAATTTGGGCCAACAATTTTTTGCAGTTGTATCCGTCAGATCTGCTTAGGTTGTATTTTGCTCATATTCATAGTCCTACAAGCGAAAGCAATTTCATTGTGAAAGATTTTGTTCGATTTTCGAAACGGTTTATATGCCAGTTTATTGATTTGTTTGACGCCGGAGGGAAGTTGGTTTCTAAGTCTGCTGAAAGTCGCATTGAGGCCGGCCCTTGGTTAAAGCAGGATATTGCATTTTATCGAGAGCTAAATAATGCGATGAACTATTGTTTTGATAGCTATGCTAATCAATCTCTCCGGTTAGCAGTGGATCGGGTTGCTTATTTGCTGAAGTTGATTTCTGATTATACAGTGCAAGGCAAATCCCGCTATAGCAATCACAACGCACTGCGAACGAAAATTGCTCTACTGGTGTTTGCCTATCAATGCCTTGCCTACTGTTTGTATCCCTTAATGCCAACGTTGGCTGTGCATATTTTTACTTGCTTGGGCATAAGCCGCGATCAATGGAATACTGGTAAACGGTCTGTGCGTATCATTGAGCTTCCACTCATCGATATTGCATCTATTATTAATTATTTGTGCAATATGAAACGTGAGGTTTCATTGGCATGAATAAAGCAATCGGACTGGTTGGCTGTGGTAATCTAGGTTATCCCCTTGCGTTCTATCTTGGTCAGCTCGGGTTCAGTGTTTTGTACCTACATGACTTGGATAAGGGTAAGGTAGCAAAACTCAAGAGGGCTCTCGAACGTTTCAACCCCGCATTGCGGGTTGTGGGTTATCTTGAAAAAAACAAGATAGATATAATTTTACTTTCACTTGGAGGGCCAGAGACGGTCAAATTTGTTACCGATGCGCGAAACTATGATTTTTTCAATGATCGCCCGGTATTCATAAGTCTCGGAAGGCCCAACTACGATGACTTGACAGCGCATGCTGCCCTTCATAAATATTTAATTGAGCGTGATGTCTGGCTTCTCTTTGGATTTGGAGTAGAACCCGGTCTCGTCGAAATCCTGATGCACGATCTTGCATCTCGCTATGACACTGGGACTGTGACAAGTCTGAGCGCCGTTTGTGGTGGTGTACCTCAATATCCCAATCCTCCGTTGAACTACGATCTATTATTTGGCGAGCGATTACCCGCAATCAACCGCAAAGTGCTCAAGAAGATTGATAGCAGGCTAGAGCAATGTCTTCGATTCGATATCAAAGAGACGCACTTCGTCGAGGGAGTTGGGCTGCTTGATGTTTATCATGACGGCTTATCGCCTTATTTTCTGCGTTCGGAGTGTATCGATGCAATACCAACGGTCAAGCAGCAGACTGCACGGTGGCCAGGGTTTTACGACTGCGTGCGAAGTCTTAACTCACTTGGCCTTCTGGATGAGCAAGTTCTACCGGGCGCTCACGCGTCATCAAGCGATCTTGTCCACGAGATACTTCTACGCAATGGGAGACTGGCGCGCGGTCGACCGGATATCAGTTTCGTAGAAGTCAATACGGAGTTTGCCACTGGTGAGCGTGCGGCGCTACGCATCCTTTCCCGCTTCGACGAACAGTCGGGGATAACCGGTATGGCGCAACTTACGAGTTTCTTGGCTGCGTGGACTACGCTACGGATTTCGGACTCGGCGATTTTGCATCAGCAGGGGTTGACACTTAGTCATGAGTTTTACGGGCGTGACACTACACGTGAACTTCTTGGTGCTTACAAGCGATATGTAAAGTGTTCCGTGAGCGCACTGCCTTGATCCATGGCATAGACCTACTTCTCCTTAGTTCGCAGGATGCTTATGGTAATGAAATTACTGACTCCGCTGACACGAACCGAACTGAACGTTGTCGTTATCGTAACCTTGTTGCTGTTTGTTGGTTTGTTGGGCACTGACATCCATCTCTCGGCGTTGCCACAGATGGTGCTCGCCATGAATACGAGTCAGCGACTGATGCAATTATCGATTTCCATATTCCTTATTGGAGTTGGCTTGAGTGCACTGGTGTATGGTCCGTTTAGCGATAAATATGGCCGAAAGCCAATTGTCTTAACGGGACTTGTGATCGCCATCTTAGGCAATCTTTTGGGCGCATTTTTTTCGGAAGCGGAGGCATTCCTTGTCGCTAGGTTTGTTCAGGGCGTTGGTAGCGGTGTATGCCTTGTGCTGTCACGCATCGTGCTTTCGGATATCGTAAGAGGTGATCGTTATGCGATCACCAGCTCCTACATCACGTTGTTTACCGGATTATCTATAGTGCTAGGCCCTGTCATTGGAAGTTTCATACAGGCATTGTTTGGTTGGCGTGCAAACTTTATTGTTCTGGCAATCCTGCTTGCAGGAATGCTGCTGCTTTACGCATTCAGGTGTCCAGAGACTAATGCGCACCGAAATAAGGATATTTCTATGCGTGGCGTTTTTTTAAACTACAAATTTGTATTATGTAATGCTACATTTTTGTCTGCAACCGCCTTGGCTGGCATCGGCATGGCCTGCTTTGTCATGTATATGTCCATAAGCCCGTTTGTGATGCAGCAGAATTTTGGAGTTTCACCAATAGTATATGGGTGGAGCACGGCAGTTGTTAGTGTTGCGTTATTAATAAGTCGATCGCTGCTTCCATGGTTGATTTTTAAGTATGGAATGATGAGCGTCATGCGTTTAGGTCTTTTAATTCTGCTTTTTTGCGGTTCGTTGCTATATATTCTGAGTGCCTCTGATAGCCTTTCTGTATTCTCGTTTCTAGCAAGTATTTCTTGCGTATTTTTTAGTTACACGTTTATCGTTTTATGCGCCTCTGCGATCTCAATGACTCCATTTTCAGACATGCGTGGGGCTGCCGGCGCTGTTTATTCATTCTCGCAGATGGCGTTAGCGGTAGTCGTAAATTTGGTCGCGTTTTCATTTTCTGAAAGTGAAGTTTTATTTCTGGGAGTGGCCTTTATCTTATTGGCGGTGATGGGGTTGTATATTTGTCGAACAATGCATGTCGAATAGGTTTAGGGCTTTATAATGAATTTGCATGGGTGGCTGATGTTCCAATGGTTGATGCTTTTCCACTTACATATATTGCCTGGCGGATAAGCATACGAAGCTCGATATTCGCATTGGTGGTAGTAGAGCCTGAGAAGCAATTGGGAGTACAGGCACCAAACACTTCACCTACAGCCGCAACGCGCTAATAATAAAACCATGCAAACTATCAACCGCCTTGGCCCCCCGAGAAGCCCGGCTACGCAAAATCGACACCTCCATCGGCTCAATCGGCCCCAACCCCTGCTCCCCACTCAACACCTGAAGCGACGGCTGCACGGTGCACTGAGTAATCGCCGCAATTGCCAGCCCGCCCTCAACCGCTGCCACTTGGCCCGCCAGGCTGGAGCTGTTGTACACCACCTTGAACTGCCGCCCCTGCTGGGCCAATGAATTCACCGCATACCGCCGTGCCAGGCTGGCGCTTTCGTAGACGGCGATGGGCAGCGGGTCGCGGCGCCACAGTTCGAACTGCGGCGAGCCGACCCACACCATCGGTTCCTTGAACAAAAACGTGCCACTTTGCGGCGCGTCCCTGGACACCAGCGCCAGATCCAGCTCGCCGCTGCGCACCCGTGGGATAAGGGCCGTCGACTGCTCACAGGTCAGTTCGATCTCCACCCCCGCGTAGCGCGGCGCGAAGCGTTTGAGCACTGGCGTGAGGTACTTGGCCGCATAGTCTTCGGCAACCCCCAGGCGGATTCGCCCGGTCAGGGTTTCACCGTGAAACGCCGCCTGTGTCTCGGCATGCAGGGCCAGCATGCGCCGGGCGTAACCCAGCAGCGTCTGGCCGTCATCGGTCAGTTGCAAATGCCTCGGGCCCCGACTCAACAAGGAGCGCCCCAGCGCCGCTTCGAGTTTCTTCATCTGCATACTCACGGCCGACTGCGAGCGGTTGACCTCATGGGCCGCGCCCGACAGTGAGCCAGCGTCCACTACGGCGACGAAGCATTTAAGCCAATCGATCTGCAAATCGCTGGAAGGCATCGCGCTTACCTCTATTCGTTAATCGAATGGCTGAGGTGCGAATTATGCGCTTTTCATGCCGAATGTCAGCACCGCACTATTTAACTTTGAAGCAGTCAACTTTGAAGCATGCAGCCTTGAAGCATGCAGCCTTGAAGCATGCAGCCCTTAATCAACCCCTGCCGGACCTGACTATGCCTTTCGACATTTGGTTGCTCTACGTGATTACCTGCTTCGGCATCGCCGTCGTGCCCGGCCCCAACGCCCTGTTGGTGCTCACCCACGGCGCACTGCACGGCAACCGCCGCACGCTGTTCACCATCAGCGGCGGCGTGCTGGGTTTTGCCCTGGTGCTAGCACTGTGCGCGCTGGGGCTGGGCGCACTGATCCAGGCCTCGGCCACCTGGTTTACCGCCTTGAAAATTGCCGGCGGGCTCTATCTGATCTGGCTGGGCTTCGGCCTATGGCGAGCGGACCCGGTCAGCCTGGAGACGGCCGCGACCGCCAGCCTGCGCAATGGCGCGCTGTTTCGCCAAGGGTTGGTCTCGGCGATTTCAAACCCCAAGGCGCTGCTGCTGTTCACCGCGTTTATCCCACCCTTCCTGGACCCGCACCGAAACATCATCGCGCAGACCGCCGCCATCGCGCTCACCTACGCCGTGGTGGAGTTTATTGTCGAGTACATGGTGGCCAGCGCCGCACACCGAGTGCGTCCATGGCTGGCGCGCACCGGGCGGCGGTTCAATAAAGTCTGCGGCGGGTTTTTTGTGCTGTTTGGGTTGGCCTTACCCATTCATCACTGAGGACGTGACGACCCTCAGAGGTTATCGCCCCAATTGCACAACTTGCTCTCGCCCAATGGTTCGGACGTGCCCTCGATTTTGCCGAACGCCATGCGCTTGAGCGTCACCCCGCATTTGTAGCGGTTGGCGGCATCAAGCTCATAGTCCATGCCGGCCTCGGGCACAAAGCTGAACATGTTGTAGCAACGGTTGCCGAGGTAATGAAACGCGATGGGCTGCCCGGCGGGCACCAGCAGTTCACTCATCACCGTGCCGTTCGATTGATGCTGAGCAGGCGCCATGCCCAGGGTTTCACCGTTGCGATTCGCAAAACCGTCGCGCTCGGCCACCATCACCCCCGCGCCCGGCAGGCGGAAGTTCACACAGCTGGACTTGGGCACACCGCGCACCATGCCATCGCTGATCACGCGCAAGCGCGCGGTTTCGCCGCCGGGTGGGGTTGAGTAGGGGGTGGAGAACGAGCGTACGTCGGTGATTGCGCCGCAGCCGGTGAGAGAGGCGAGGAGGGTGAGGGTCATAAGCGGGTGTGAGGGGTTGATCACGAGGGGGGCTCCATGCGGGTCGAAGATCCAGGGGGGGCTTTTTGGATTGAGGTACTAAAGACCGACGCAAGTAGGTTTGATTCAATACGCGTGCGTCAGTCCTAACTCCCGCGACGCCATGCCCGAAGGCGGCCGCATCCAACTGCAAACCATCATCCGTTGGCTCGACCAACGCCGCCCGCGCCTACGACCTCGCCAAAGGCGGATGTGGGGTTGCCGGGTGGGATGAAAGGGCGGCAGATGGCGGAGTCGGAGATGGAGTTGAGGCCGTGGTTGAAGACGTTGTTTATTACGGGGTATGCGGAGAATGCGGTGATGGGGTATGGGCAGTTGGGGGCGGGGATGGGGGTTTTGGTTAAGCCGTTTGCGGGGGAGGTGCTTGGGGGGAGGGTTAGGGAGTTGTTGTGGAGGTAGGGATGGTGGCTTGTGATGGGATTTCATGCGAAAGATGCCATGGATTAGCGTCTGCTTTTGGCCCCGAGTGTGTAAAAAACATCAACCGCGCTATCGCTGCCGAATTAAATGTGAAGGAATGCCAACGTTTCAAGGTCAATCTCAGCGTAGCTCCCCAAATCACCCTTGTGGAGCCTGATCTTAGAGACCCCAAACTCCGCCTGCAAGAAAGTGACGAGCTGTCTAAGATTGCCCTTGGCATGCGCCGTAGTCGGGCTTACGACATTCGCACACCCTGGTTCGTCGTCGTAAGTTCTGATCAAGAACATCTCCCCATCGTTCTGCACGCTGTAATTATGACCACGGTACGCATACCCTAAATCGTGGTCGATATCGTCAAAACGGGTAGATTTCACTCTCTTCACAGCAGCATCCAACATTCGAGTTTAAGAGAAATGGGTAAGGAAAAGGGGACGGATATATTTTTCAATTGAAGCAATCTGTCCCTTTTTCTGGCACTGCGATTCAGTGACCAATCGAGCTAGTGCTCTGAACGGTCATTGCATTATTCGATGCAGGACACCTCACGATCTAGAAGCTTCGCTGTGAGCAGTACGCCTAACTCACTCAATTGATGAATGGCGAGCGCAATGTCGCGTTGTTTGCCGCATAAGTCTTCGGAGAGGTCGAGCAGCAATGTGCTGACTGAGGCAAACGTTTCATAGCTGTTGGTAATGAGAGCTTCATTGCTTACGTCTGGCGCAACGCAAAACAGAGTTGTCGAATCCGATGAACCTTCAAACATGTTTGCATTCCTGTTTTCGGCCACCATCCCTCAGCTACTAAACAAAAGGGTGGCAGCTGTACGCAGGTTAGTAGACCGGGGAATCCAAACGAAAGCCGGCGCGCCCGAGGGCGCCCTGCGCACAGCCGCCATCAAGTGCAGACGGGGTTGTCTGACTGATGAAGCTTGTGCACTTTTGTCTGGATAAACCATCAGGCTACTAAACCCGATCACCGAGAAATTCAGCGACCGCGCAACCTTAGATTCCACCACCCCAGCGCACAAGCCGGCGGATTCTGGCGCACGCGTAGGCAATCGGGCAAGCCGTTGTCTCGCTTTGGGAATTGTCCTAGGACGTTTCCCTTACACCGTCACCACTACCTTACCCACCTGCTGGTTCGCTTCCAAAAACCGGTGTGCGTCCTGCACTTGATCCAGCGTAAACGTCTTCGCAATCACCGGCGACAAAGCCCCCGATGCCAGCCCGTCCAGAATGAACGACTTGGCCCGTGCCAACACCGCTGGGGCGGCGACGATCTCGGCGTACAAATAGCCCTTGAGCGTCAAACATTTGCCCAGCACGGTAAACAACGGAAATGGCGTCGGCTCTGAACTCAGCGCGCCGTATTCCAGCAATATCCCGCCCTTGGCCATGCTTTGGGTGAGGGCTGCAAAGCCCGGCCCGCCGATGGGGTCGAACACGACGCGGGCGCCTTGGTCGTGGGTGAGTGCCATTACGCGTTCCACCAGGTCTTCTTCGTCGCTGACGATGACGTGGGCCGCGCCGGCATCGAGCAAGGCTTGTTTTTTCGCGGCGGTGCGGGTGACGGCGATGGCGGTGGCGCCGACGCTGCGGGCGATTTGGAAGGCGGCGAGGCCCACGCTGCTGGAGGCGGCGGTGACGATTACGAAGTCGCCTTGGGTGAGTTTGGCTTGTTCCACGAGGGCGCCCCAGGCGGTGACGTATTGCATCCATGAAGCGGCGGCTTGGACGAAGCTGAGGGTTTGCGGGTGTTTGACGGTGAGGTGCGCGGGCACGTTGGCCACTTCGCCGTAAGTGCCCCAGCGGGCGATGTCTAGCGGTGGGATGACGCTGACGGCGTCGCCTGCTTGCAGGTCAGTGACGTTGGCGCCGACTGCGATTACCACGCCGGCGGCTTCGTAGCCCAGGCGGCTGGGGAATTCGGCTTCTTGCAGGTAGGCGTGGTTGCGGAACATCACTTCGGCGCGGTTGAGGCCGAAGGCTTTGACGTCGATTTGCACTTCATCGGCGGCGGGGGCCGGTACGTCGATGTCTTCCAGTTTCAAGACACTGGCGTCGCCGTATGCGTGAATCCTGACTATGCGTGCCATGGTGTTGAGCCTCGGGGGTGGTGATTGAGGCGTTCCATACTAAGCGCAATGCAGCGCGTTTAGGGCATTGCTGTAGGCCTTGATGCCCTTGCCGCACACTCGCCTCGCCATGTTGTAGAGACGGGTCAGTTGGTCATCGTGCCCAGTCACACCGTGCAGGACAGTACCGCCGATGAAGCCTGGTTCATGCAGCGGGCCGAACAGCTCGGCCGGGTGCCGGAGCGCAATGCGGGCATAGGTCACTCGTTTGCGCGTTGTCGACGGATTTATCCGCAATCCGTCCCACCCCTATCAATTTACCAACGTCCCCGCCGCACGCTTTTTGGCGCGCAATGCCAGGCATCGATCATTCTCAATCGTGAACGCCTGGTTCGGTGTGTCGTTGGCGTGGGTCAGGCGCACGACGCGGATGGTGGAGCGCATGTCTTCGGCGTCTTGGCCCGTGAGGCCGCGGGCGTCCACCAGGATTTGCTCGGCGCGTTCGATCGACATTCCTTGGTTGTTGGCGTCGGTCGCGACTTTGTTCATGGCGGCGTATTTGTAGCAGAACTGCGCGTCTTCATAGCGCTGGTTGTCGCGGGTGACTTGTTCGGGTGTGCGGGCGGCGAGGGCTTGTTGGCGGGCGGCTTCGGCGCTTTGGGCTTTGCGGGCTTTTTCTTCACGGGCGGCGATTTGCTCGGCACGAATTTTTGCCTCGCGGGCGTCCTCGGCAGCTTGGTAGGCCTTGTCTCGTTCGGCTTTGCGCGCCCAGGCCTGGCGGTCGATTTCGGCGCGGCGGGCCTCTTCGGCGCTTTGTTCGGCGTTGGCTTGAATGCGGTGTTGGCTGAGGCGCGCATTGCTGACGATGTAGGGTTGTTCTGTTTGCAGGGCTTCGAGGAATTCCTTGAACGCGGCGGTTTGTTTGCGTGTGCTGGAGCTGTCGCACATCTTCATGAGGATGCCGAGGTCTTGGGCCAGGAAGTGTTTGGACACGTTGGCGATTTCGGTGAGTTGGGCGGGGTCGTTGCGCTGCACGAGCAAGTCGGGCGCGATGATGCGCAGCAGGTGACCTGTCGTGGACGGGTAGAGGAAGGTGCTGGCCACGGCGCAGGTCTCGGCAGTGGCGGTAAAGTTTTTGCGCTGTATCTGCTCAATGGCTGAGGCGCGGTAGTTTTCGATGTTTTTAAGTTGCAGGGTGTCGGTTTCGTAAAGCTTGACGGGCACGCCCATGTCTTTTTCCAGCACGTCGGCGTAAATGCGCGCGAGGCGGTGGATGATTTCGAAGTTGTCGGCGTTTTGTTTAGTGGCGAGCAGCGCAGCGTAACGGTATTTACCGACGTCGGTGAGGCTGGTTTTCAGGGCGGCGAAGTTGTTGCGGTCGGAGCTGTAGAGACCGGCGCTGACAAAGCCTGGCAGAGTGGAGATAAGCAGCAGGCTGGCGGCGAGCAGTGTTTTGAATGATGGCATTGCCGGTCCCTGGTCTTGATTTAGGTAATTTACCGGGGGCTCCCCGGTGCTGCATGATAGTGAAATGCCATGACACAAGGTAGTGGGCGTTAAAGCTTGCCCGACCACCGTCGATAACCTGATTGAACCCAACAATCATGGACCGATTAAATGGCTCTCTCCGTTAGCGCTTCCTATCTTGCGCCCGCAACGACCGCCCTCACGCCCGCCGAGCAAAAGCTCAACGCCCAGCCGCTGACGGATTCGGCCACGCAAGCCCTGGCCAGCGCAGGCCCGGCGGCGATCTACCATCCCAGTGCGCCCGTCGACGCAATGCAGCCAGGCCCAAAAGCCATCGACACTTGGGTGGGCCGCGACCAGTCGCAAGACTTCCCTCGGCTGGCCCAGCTCGCGGCAGGCGCCCAGAGTGTTTTGAAGGGCGCTTTCGAGGCCTTTGAGGCAACGCTGTCGACCACCCAGCCGGATCTGGTCGGGGCCAAGTACGGGTTTACCGTGGAGGCCGATGGGCGGTTGAAGGTGTTGGATACAGCGGGTGAGTTGAGCCGTTCGGCGATTGAGCGGCTGACGACGTTACTCAATCAAAACAGCAGTCTCAAATCGGCAGCGGTGGCGTTTCGGGATGCTTCCATCGACATGGTCGACGCGGATTCACCCTGGACGGGGAGCTACATGGGCTTTTACAGCCTGACTAACGAGAACTTTGCCAACACGATAGACCTGGCGCCGCTGCTCAAACCCTGGGGCTCGATGTCGCCGCAGGAGTCTTCCAACGGACTGTTTATCAATCAACTGGCGCACAAGGGCGAGCGGGCGACGCAGCAGACGGAGTTGGCGATGTATGCGCGGCGGGGGATTGCTTAGGGGAGATAATTCCCAAGGCAGTGGGCAGATAGGTCTACCATGCCCCCCCGGCAGTGGTTTCACGCGCTACCGATCATTTTCTTAAAAGGTATCGCCATGTCCATCGACCAAATCAGCCTGCCAAAAGGCGTAGGCCCTCACGCTACCAAATTGCTCGACGCCATCACCGGCGCGGGCACCCACGAAGACCTCAACCGCGCGGGCGGCAAGGCTGAAGGGTTTGTGTTGGGGCTGGAGGCTGCCAAGGCGATCAAGAGCCAGGTCGCCGAGTCGCTGTATGTGGCGTATGACGATGCGGCAAGCCATCGGGCCAGTGAGCTCAACGGCTAGGCATATTGACTGTGGTGAGCGGGCTTGGTGTGGTGAGCGGGCTTGCCCCGCGCTGGGCTGCGAAGCAGCCCCAATAAGAACGCCGCGTTGTGTCAGACACTCTGCGGTGTAAGGTTTTAGGGCGGCTTCGCCACCCAGCGCGTGGCAAGCCCGCTCACCACAGAAGCCGTGTTATGCCTATCAGAAGGCTTGGTTCACGCTGACGCCGCGCATGATCGAAAACCGTGGATCAATCAGCTTCAACCCTTGCTCACCTTTAATGCGCCCCACGGTCACGTGGTAGGTCTTCGGCGCTTCGGAAAGGTTCTCTGCATGCCGCGCCAGCTTTTCAATCGACGGGGTTTTGGCCCAGGCGGCGACGGGCTTTTGGCGGATGTCGACGGTCACTAGCCACGATTTTTCCACGGCAGGGCCCATCTGTTGGGTGTTGACCTCGGTGTTTTGGACCTTGGCGATTTCATAGCCCTCGGCGTAGCAAAACCCGCCGCTCGCTTGCACGTAGGCGGCCTGGCCGGGTTCGGTGAGGGTGTAGGTCTTGTCGTTTTTGCTCAGCAGGCCGGCGTCCACCAGGGCGTCGAAGGCCGGTGCGTTGGCGCTGGAGGTGCCGCTGCTGAAGCTGCTGCTCAGGGTCACTGGGAAGTTTTTGAACATTGGCGCGCTGACGCAGGAGGCGCCTTGCAGCTGGGGCTGCAGGGCGGCTTGGATATCGGCGTCCGAAGGCTTTTCGCTACAGGCGGTGAGCAGCAGGGCGCTGGTGGCGAGGGCGAGGGTGCTGGCGAGTTTTTTCAGTGGCATGGTCGTGTCCTTGATCGTGGGTGTTAGCGCACAACTTTCAGCGCGATGTACTGGTACACCGAGGGGGTTGAGTCGGATACCGAGTCGAGGGTCAGTGAAATCCCCAGGTCCTCGATAAACGCGCGGGTGGTTTTGTAATAGCCCTGGTCGCATTGCAGTGGGATGGCATCACCGGTCAGCTCGGCAAAGACTTGTTTGGCTGGATAGCGCTTGCCAACCTTGCAGCTCATGACCGTCTCTTGGGGTTTGCCGTTGGCCTTGGCCGGCACATTGACCAGGCTCAGGCGGGCGCTGAGGGTTTGGCCGGGGGCCCAGCTTGACGGCACGCTGACGTCGGCCTGTTGGGTGAGGGCGACGGTTTCATCGCCGATGCCGTGCATCCTGGCTTTGGCCTGGATGAGGTCGGCGACGGTCAGGCGTTCGACGTGAAAGGTTGGGCTGTAGATTTCGTTGCTCTTGAGCAGGCCGCCGTCGGCGGTGTACTCGACCGTGATCGGCCGCACCTTGCCGGCCGGGCTGTTTTTGTCGACGTAGGTGTAGCTCAAGGTCTTGAACTTGGGCTGCAGCAGCGGTGCGTTGAGCTGGGTGAGCACGCCGGGCGGCACGGTCACGCTGTCGATAGGGGTTTCTGGCCGTTGGGTGGGGTAGTCGGCCGGGGCAATGTCGGGACGCAGTTGCACGAGCATCGCGGCATTGACGGCGCCTTGCAGCGAGCAGCTGATTCGCGACTGTTTGCCCTGTTTGCCTTCGGGTTCCACCAGCAACACGCGCTCGACTTTTTTAGTGCCGGGCGCGGTGCCCGGTTGGGGCACGATCAGGTGCCAGCCATCGTCGAGCTTGAGTTCACTGCGCACATAGGCGCCGTCCACGCTCAGCAATGCGTTCGGTTGCGTCATCAGCGGTGCGAGGTGCTTGGCGACTTCATCAATGCCGCCTTCAACGATAAAGCCCCAGTAATAGTAGTGGCCCAATTGGCCGAGGTCGGTGCTCTCGTCGACATAAGACAGCAGCTTTAAACCGGCAATCGGTGGGGCGCTGACCGGCACGGTATTCGCGTCGCTGTCGCCACGGTTTTCAACCGCAATCCAAGTGGTGGATTTGTCGTGCTGGAGTGGCGCGTAGGCTTTCCAGGCTTCACGGTGGGTATTGAGGCTGCTGAAAAAACTCGCATCGCACTGGGTGAATGCCTTGAGCGTGTCGGTCAGGGCGGCGTCGCTGGCGTGGGTGATGGCCGGCGCGCACAGGGCGCAGGCGAGCAGGGCGGCGGGGAACGGCAATTTCATGGGAGAGACTTCCTTATCCGAATGCGAGGGTGCGGCGGGGGCATTATCCAGAAGTGGGGCGTTGGGCTCCAGTTGCTTGCTGCGTGATGTGTCCTTAGGCTACTTGGACTGACACCGAAGGAGCGCCCATGACATTGACCGTCGATAGCTTGCTTGAACTGGCAATGGCCAATCCCATCAATGCCGAGATCACTGCGCGCCTGCCTGAGCTGGGGGTGGACCAGTGTTTTTTGACGGCGGGTTGTCTGTTTCAGGCGGTGTGGAATCATCAGTCGGGTTTGCCGGCCGATCAGGGCGTGAAGGATTACGACGTTTTCTACTTTGATACCGACTTGTCCTACGAGGCAGAGGATGCAGTGATCCAAGCAGCTGACGCGTTGTTCCAGGACTTGGGGGTGAATGTCGAGGTGAAGAACCAGGCGCGGGTGCACCTTTGGTATGGGCAGCGGTTTGGGCGGCCTTATCCGCAATTGCACACGGCCAGGCAGGGGATTGATCGGTATTTGGTGGCGGGCACCTGCATCGGGTTGGAAGTGGCGACGGGCGAGGTGTATGCGCCGTATGGGTTGGATGATGTGGAGCAGGGTGTGCTGCGGATCAACCCGCTGCATCCGGAACGGGCGTTGTTTGAGCAGAAGGCACGGAGTTATCAGACGCGTTGGCCTTGGTTGAGGATTGTCGAACCTGGCTAGCATAAGTGGCGATGCGGGTACGGTGCTCGGCAGTTGATGCGCGGCGATCCCTTCGCAGCCTCGCTAAAGCTCGACAGCTCCCACATTTGATCGCATTGCTTGCAAGGTCGGCAGTGAACTTTTACCTACCAGTCACACCTCCAAGCTAAAACATCCAGCCAAGGACCGACCATGACCTTCTTTATCTTCTTGCTCGCCTGCGCCGCCGCTGCCAGCACTGGCATTATTTTCAAGCCCGGTGCCTGGTACGAATCCCTCGTCAAACCCAGCTTCACCCCACCCAATTGGTTGTTTCCGGTCGCGTGGACGATTATCTACCTGCTGCTGGCCTGGGCCGGTTACCGCCTCAGCCTGATCCCCGGCAGCCAAACCGTGCTGGCGCTGTGGGCCGCGCAGATTGCGTTGAATACCTTGTGGACCCCGGTGTTTTTCGGCGCCCATCGCCTCCTGGCGGGGATGATCATTCTCGCGGTGCTGTGGCTCACGGTTGCGGCGATGGTGGTGTTGGCCGTGCGCCTGGACCTAATCACCGGCTTGATCCTGTTCCCTTATCTTGCGTGGCTGTGCGTGGCGGCGGCGTTGAATTTCTCGATCCTGCGGAATAACCGTTGATGGCTCACCAACCCTGGCCCGCCAGCGAGCCCGAACTGGCCGAGATGCGCCGCTTCAACAAGAAGCTGGCGTGGATGCCGCGTTTCAAAATCCGTAATCGCGTCACGCCGCGTTTGATCCAGGGGTTGTTGCGGGTCAGTCAAACCCTCAAGAAAGCGCCCCTCGCACAAAGCACCCGTGCAGGCTCGGTGCCCGTGCGCATCCTGCGACCCAGCGGCAAGCCCAAGGGCGTGGTGCTGGATATCCACGGCGGCGGCTGGGTGATTGGCAATGCGCAGATGGACGACGACCTCAACCTGGGCATGGTCAACGCGTGCGACGTGGCGGTGGTGTCGGTGGATTATCGGCTCGCGGTCGACACCCCGGTCGAGGGCTTGCTGGAAGATTGCCTCACCGCCGCTCATTGGTTGCTGAACGCCGAGGAGTTTGCGGGGCTGCCGGTGATCATCGTCGGTGAGTCGGCCGGAGGGCACCTGGCGGCGGCGACTTTATTGGCGTTGAAGCAATGGCCGGAGCTGCTCGCACGGGTCAGCGGCGCGCTGTTGTATTACGGCGTCTACGACCTGACCGGTACCCCCAGCGTACGCGCCGCCGGGCCGGACACGTTGCTACTGGATGGCCCGGGCATGGTCGAGGCGCTGCGTATGCTCACGCCGGGCTTGAGCGACGATGAGCGTCGGCAACCGCCGTTGTCGCCGCTGTATGGCGACTTCACTGGGTTACCGCCCGCGTTGATGTTTGTGGGCGAGTTGGACCCGCTCAAGGACGACACGCTGCTGATCGGCGAGCGTTGGCCTGGAGCGCAGGTGCATCTGGTGCCGGAGGCGGCGCATGGGTTTATTCATTTTCCAGTCGAGGTAGGGCGCAAGGTGCTTGTACACGGCCGAGGCTGGATAAGCGCTAGAATTGCGGCTTTTGGTAGCTTTGAGTAAGTCGATGATCACTCCCCGCACGGTCACCGTCGCTGAAGCTCCCGAGGTGTTGGACTTTGTACTGCAAGCCCGCGCTGAGCTTTTCCCTAAGCTCAGCGCGGCGGGCATGCCCGATGACCTCGCGCAATTCGAGGCCACGTACCTTAAGGGCGACGGGCGATTCTTGATTGCCCGCAATGACGACCAAATCGTCGCGGCGATCGGTTACCTGCCCTATGACCAGCGTTTCGCCCAGCTCGATTACCAAGGCCGAAAGACGGTAGAAGTGGTGCGCCTGTTTGTGCTGCCGGCGTTTCGCCGGTTTGGCTTGGCGGGGCAGTTGTACCGCGCAGTGGAAGCGCTGGCGCAGGCGGATGGGGTTGAAGTGATGTACCTGCATACCCATCCGTTCTTGCCAGGGGCGATTGATTTTTGGGTGAGGCAGGGTTTTGACGTGGTGGATGTGGAGGCGGACCCGGTGTGGCAGACGACTCATATGCAACGGCGTTTGTAGATTCGAAGTCACCGCAGATCAAAATGTGGGAGGGGGCTTGCCCCCGATAGTGGTGGGTCAGCAAAAAATGTATCAACTGACAGTGCGCCATCGGGGGCAAGCCCCCTCCCACATTTGGACTGTGTTCAGGCTTTAGTTTGGATTCAACCGCAGGATTTGGGCGCCGTCGAATGGGTCTGTCGGCGGCTGTTGTAGGCCTTTGCCACACCACCAAACCCAGGTGGGAGGGACTGTGTTCAGGCTTTAGTTCGGGCGCAGGCGCAGGATCTGCGCACCGTCGAATGGGTCTGTCAGGTAATGCGCCTGCACCCCGAACGTCTCTTGCAAGCGCTGTGGCGTCAGTACTTCAAGCGGCTTGCCCAATGCGACCAATTGCCCATGATCCAGCACCGCCAAGCGGTCACAGGTCAGCGCCTGATTCAGATCATGAAGTGCAATCAAGGTAGTCACGGGCAACCCTTGAACACCTTTCAAAATGGCCAGCTGATGCTGGATATCCAGGTGATTGGTCGGCTCATCCAGCACTAAAATCTGCGGCCGTTGCGCCAGGGCGCGGGCGATGTGCACGCGTTGGCGTTCGCCGCCGGATAGGCTGCGCCAGGCGCGGTGGCTCAGGTGGGTGGCGTCTACATCGTGCAGGGCCTGGCGCACGATGGCGTCGTCATCGACGGACCAAGGGCTCAGCGCCGACAACCACGGCGTACGGCCCAACGCCACGGCGTCGAACACGCGGATGGCATCGTCGGTGTCGGCCTGTTGTTCCACCACCGCCACCTGTTGTGCGATGGCGCGGCGCGACAACTGCCCCAGGCGTTGGCCGCCCAGCAGCACTTCGCCGCACGCCGGTGTACGCAGCCCGGCGAGCAGTTTGAGCAAGGTGGATTTGCCAGAGCCATTTGGCCCGACAATGCCGAGGGTCTCCCCCCGTTGCACCTCCAGATCAACCCCGCGCAGCAATTCAGCATCACGCACTTTGAAACCCAGCCCGGTGCAGCTCAGCACGCTCATCGTGCATTCCTCCGGCCGATCAAAATCAGCGCAAATACCGGCGCCCCGACTAATGCCGTGACCACGCCCACTGGAATCACCTGGCCCTTGATCAGGGTGCGCGACAGCACATCCGCCGCAATCAAAAACAACGCGCCGCCCAACGCACTGGCCGGCAACAAGCGCGAGTGCCCGGTGCCCAGCAGCAGGCGCACGGCGTGGGGAATCACCAGCCCTACAAAGCCGATGGAGCCGACAATCGACACCATCACCGCCGTCACCAGCGCCGCACACCCCACCAGCACAAACTGCACCCGGCGCACGGGAATACCAAGGGACGCCGCCGAATCCGTGCCAAAGGTAAACGCATCCAGCGCCCGTCGATGCCACAGGCACACCACCAACCCCACGACCGCCACTGGCACCGCCAGCCACACCGACGGCCAGCGCACGCCGCTGAGGTTGCCCAGCAGCCAGAACATAATGCCGCGGGCCTGTTCGGAACTGGCCGACTTGGTGATCAGGAACGCGGTCAGCGCATTGAACAACTGCGAGCCTGCAATGCCCGCAAGGATGATCTGCCCGGTGCCGCTGGAAGAACCGCTGGCCCGCGCCAACAAAATCACCAACGCAAACGCCGCCATCGCGCCCACAAACGCACCGGCCGATAGCGAAATCAAGCCGCCGCCCACGCCCATCAACGCCACCAACACTGCGCCAGTCGAGGCACCGGCACTGATGCCCAGCAGGTACGGATCGGCCAACGGGTTACGCAGCAACGACTGCAAGATCACCCCGCAGGTCGCCAGCCCCGCACCGCATGCGGCGGCGACCAGGGCGCGGGTCAGGCGGTAGTTCCACACCACGCCTTCGTCGATTGGGTCGAGCACGTAACCGGCCGCCCACAGTTTGTTGGCCAGCACTTGAAGCACGACTTGGGGCGAGATAGCGGTTTCGCCGATGGCCACACCAGCCAGTACAGCGGCCAACAGCAGGGCCAGAGCGAGTAGGGTTCGGGTCATTTCGGCAGGTCGTAACCGTCGATGGCGGTGGCCAGTTGTTCCAGGCCGTCAAACATGCGGATGCTGGCCTGCAACGCCAGGGCGTCGAGGATAATGATGCGGTTGTTCTTTACCGCGTCCATGTTGCGCGTGACCGGGTCGCTGCGCAAAAAGGCGAGTTTCTTTTCATGGTCGTCGGCGGGGTAGCGGCGGCGGTCCATGCGGGCGATCACCAGAAAGGTCGGGTTGGCCTTGGCGATGGTTTCCCAGCCGACGGCGGGCCATTCTTCATCGGACTTCACCACGTTGGTCAGGCCCAGGGTTTGCAACATGAACTCGGGGATGCCCTTGTGGCCGGCCACGTACGGGTCGCTGGCCATCTCGGAACTGGAAAACCACACCAACGCACTGGCTTGCTTGAGGCCCTTGTTTTGCGCGGTGGCGATGGATCTGGCCAAGCGCGCCTTGAGCTCATCGTCCAACTGTTGGCCGCGATCCTGTACGTCGAAAATCTCGGCCAGTTGGCTGATGCTTTTGTAGATGGTCTCGATGCGGAACGGCTCCAGGCGCGTGCCGTCGGCGCCCACCAGGTTGTCTTTGCCTTCGCAGTCGGAGGGCAGCAGGTAAGTGGGGATGTTCAACTCGTGGAATTGCTCACGGGTGCCCACCACGCCTTGGGGGCCGACTACCCATTCCAGCTCGGCGGCCACCAGTTGCGGGCGCTTGGCGATCACTGCTTCAAAGCTGGGCTCGTTGTTGGCCAGGCGCTCGATGCGCTCGTTCTGCGCCTTGAACTGCGGCAGTACGTTGTTGAACCACAGCGAGGTGCCCACCACTTTATCGCCCACGCCCAGGGCGTAGAGCATTTCGGTGGCGGCCTGGCCGATAGTCACGCTGCGTGCCGGTGCCTGCGGGAAGGTCACGGCGCTGCCGCAGTTCTGCACCGTCAGCGGGTAGTGAGTGGGCGCAGCCTGGGCCAGGGCACAGAAGCCAAGGCCGGTGAGCAGGGCGGTAACGCGTGGCAGCATGAGGCAATCTCCGTTTGAACCGTACAGTGAGCTGGGGAGGTACGGTAGTGGAAATACAGCCATGAACGCTGCCGGTGTGGCAGGGCAAGGTTGTCCTTCCCGGACACCCCGCCGGTTGGTGATAACGCTGGGCCGGCAGGTCTCCTGACTCGTGCGTCATCGCCAGGCTCCGGCCTTCCCGAGCAAGGCTCAGTGGCAGTGTGGAGCAGGCTCAGCACCTACAGTTGCGGGGGCAGTTCCGATTGACGCGGGTGGCCGCGCTTCGGATTCCCTATTAGTCCCGTTTGGGAACCGGCGCGGTATGGTAGTCGATCAGAGGCGTGAGGGGGAGCACAGGTTTGGATGCTGGCGCTATCGCTGACGGGACGTGTCTTTTATGATGCGCGCCCAAGGAATAGCCCTACACAAGGAATACACAGTGAAAGCTCTCGTCGCCCTCTGCCTGATCGCCACCCTTGCCGGTTGCGCAACCCAGGGTAAAACCGATCAGCAGATCTTTACCGAAGCGGCCACCGCGCATGTGGCGTCGCTGCCCTCCGGCGCCAAAATTCGTTTGCACAGTACGAAAATTCCCAGCAAGGGTATGTTTGGCGACACCTTAGCAATTGCCTTGGCGGGGGATGCCAATGGCGCTCAGCTCAAGCAGGACTTGCTCAATGCCAAAAGCCAGGGCGATAGCGGGTTTTTGATCATGGGCGCTAGCAGTTCAGTGGACGTCGCGATTGCCGACAAGGCCTTTGAAGGGCTGGATTTAAAGGGAATGACGATCTATTACTCAGGCAGTGATGCGCAGAAGGACAAGGTGCGCAGCGCGGTTGAGAAGACCCAGGCGCAGTTCCACTTTATTAGCGCGCAGTAACCGGGCCCTGAAAGCACTGCGATTCTAATGTGGGAGGGGGCTTGCTCCCGATGAGGGTGTGTCAGTCAATGCATCAGTGACTGAACCACCGCTATCGGGGGCAAGCCCCCTCCCACATTTTTTCAGCGCTGTGTCAGTGGGCTATTTTCGGTCCAGCCACACGGTTTGCGCATTGCAGAACTCGCGCACACCAAAGTGCGACAGCTCGCGGCCAAAGCCACTTTTCTTGATCCCACCAAACGCCACCCGAGGGTCGGATACGCTGAACGCGTTGACGAAGATCCCGCCGGTTTCCAGCCTGTTGGCAATATCCCGAGCCTTTGCCGCATCACTGGTGAAGATACTGGCCGTGAGGCCGAACTCGCTGTCATTCGCCAGCTCCACCGCATGGTCAGCGTCGCGGGCGGTGATGATCGACGCCACCGGGCCGAACAGTTCCTGCTTGAACGAAGTCATCTGGTCGGTGACGTCTGCCAGCACGGTCGGCTCGTAGTAGTTGCCGGCGCCGGCGACTTTGTTGCCGCCCAGCAGCAGGGTAGCGCCTTCTTCCAGGGTGGCCTGGACCTGGCCGTGCAACTCGTCGCGCAGGTCAAAGCGGGCCATCGGGCCGATGTAGGTGGCGGTCGACGTTGGGTCGCCCATCACCAAGGCGCGGCTGGCCTCCAGGAATTTGGCGGTGAAGGCGTCTGCCACACCGGCTTCGATGATCAGGCGCTTGGCGGCAGCGCAGACCTGGCCGCTGTTCTGGAAACGGCCGATTAGCGCGGCTTGCACGGCGGCGTCGAGGTCGGCGTCGTTGAGCACGATAAACGGGTCGGAGCCGCCCAGTTCCAGTACGCATTTTTTCAACGCGGCACCGGCCTGGGAGCCGATGGCGACACCGGCGCGTACGCTGCCGGTGAGGGTCACGGCGGCGATGCGTGGGTCGGCGATGGCTTTGGACACGCCTTCATTGGCCACGTTGATCACTTCGAACAGGCCTTCGGCAAAGCCGGCTTTTTTGAAGGCTTGCTGGATCAGGTAGGCGCTGCCCATCACGTTCGGTGCGTGTTTAAGCACGTAGGTGTTGCCAGCGAGCATGGTCGGCACGGCGCCGCGCAGTACTTGCCAGACCGGGAAGTTCCACGGCATCACCGCGAGGATCGGGCCCAGTGGGCGGTATTCGATCTGGGCGCTGCCGTTGTCCACCAGGGTCGGTTCCGGGGCGAGCATGGCCGGGCCGTGGGCGGCGTACCATTCGCTGAGTTGAGCGCATTTTTCGATTTCGGCGCGGGCCTGGGCGATGGGTTTGCCCATTTCCAAAGTGATCATCTGCGCCATGTCTTCGGCTTGTTCACGCAGGGCGGCGGCCAGGGCCAGCAGCAGTTCGGCGCGCTGGCCGACGGGCTGGCGACGCCAGGTGCGGAAGGCAGCAGTGGCGCGGTCGAGAGCGGCATTGAGCTGCGACTCGGTTTCGTAGGGGTAACTGCCGACGGTTTCGCCGGTGGCCGGGTTGGTCGAAATGGCGTGGGTGGTCGCGTTCATGGCACCGTCCTGCTGAATGATTAAGTTGGGTTCAGACTACGGGGCTGGCTCTTTTCTGGAAACTGAATAATATTAAGCAATACATTCACGAATGGAGAATGACTTGGACCTGGTGCAGCTGGAAATCTTCAAGGCCGTTGCCGAGCAAGGCAGCATCAGCGCCGCCGCGCAGTTGATTCATCGGGTACCGTCAAACCTGACCACCCGTATCAAGCAACTGGAGCAAGACCTAGGCGTGGATTTGTTTATCCGCGAGAAAAGTCGCCTGCGCCTGTCACCGGCGGGCTGGAACTTCCTCGGCTACGCGCGGCGCATTCTCGACTTGGTGCAAGAGGCCCGTGCCACGGTGGCCGGGGAGGAGCCCCAAGGCGCATTTGCCCTAGGCTCGCTGGAGAGCACGGCGGCGGTGCGCATCCCGGCATTGCTGGCGGCGTACAACCAGAAGCACACCAAGGTCGAGTTGGACCTCAGTACCGGCCCGTCGGGCACCATGATTGAGGGTGTGCTTTCGGGGCGCCTGACGGCGGCGTTTGTGGATGGGCCGGTGTTGCACAGCACTCTGGAAGGCGTGGCGGTTTTCGAGGAAGAGATGGTGGTGATCGCGCCACTGCATCACGCACCGATCACCCGGGGGCAGGATGTGAATGGCGAGAACATCTACACCTTCCGTTCGAACTGCTCGTACCGGCATCACTTTGAGCGCTGGTTTTCACAGGACGGTGCGGTGCCGGGTAAGATCTTCGAGATCGAGTCGTACCATGGGATGTTGGCCTGCGTCAGCGCGGGTGCGGGTCTGGCGTTGATGCCGCGCAGCATGCTGGAGAATATGGCGGGGTTTGCGGCGGTGAGTGTGTGGCCGTTGATGGACAGTTTTCGGATTCTGAACACCTGGCTGATCTGGCGGCGGGGCACGGTGTCGCAGAGCCTGAACAGCTTCGTAAAGCTGCTGGAGGAACGTGATCTCTGTAGGAGCGAGCTTGCTCGCGAAAATCGCTAACGATAACGCGGGTCGGCTGGGTGTACGCGGCGCTCTCGAGTCTTTCGCGAGCAAGCTCGCTCCTACAGTGGGGGTGAGGTGTTCAGCCGCCGAATTGGAGGGTGCCCATGGCCAGTTTTGCCATGATTGCCGTCGCGCCCAGTTGCACCAGCCACAGCGCCAAACCACCGAGAAATACACCGAGCGCCACTTGCAGCACCAGGCTTTTCTGACGCTTGGCTTGGGGTGCGCGTGGAACAAAGTCATGCAGCTCATCGCGGTCAGCGCGCAGGTCCAGGTCGTCGTTTCTCATAAGGCTCTCACAGCAAAGGGGCGGGCAAGGTTCAGTCTAGGGCCTGGCGACAAAAAAGGGGAAGCCATCGGCTTCCCCTCCTGTGCAACGGCTACAGGTTTACAGCACCTGAACGATTGCCTTTGTGACCGCGTCGATGTTGGACTGGTTCAACGCTGCCACACAGATACGCCCGGTATCCAGCGCGTAGATGCCGAACTCCGTGCGCAAGCGGGTGACTTGCTCAACCGTCAGGCCGGAGTAGGAGAACATCCCACGCTGGCGGCCGACGAAGCTGAAGTCATGGCCCGGTGCAGCCTTGGCCAGTTCCGATACCATCTGCTCACGCATGCCACGGATGCGCAGGCGCATCTCGGCCAGCTCGGCTTCCCATTGGGCGCGCAGCTCAGGGCTGTTGAGCACTGCGGCAACAATCGCTGCGCCGTGAGTCGGCGGGTTGGAGTAGTTGGTGCGGATCACACGCTTGACCTGGGACAGGATGCGCGCGCTTTCTTCCTTGGACTCGCCGACGATGGACAGCGCGCCCACACGTTCGCCGTACAGCGAGAACGACTTGGAGAACGAGCTGGACACAAAGAAGGTCAGGCCCGATTCAGCAAACAGACGCACGGCAGCGGCGTCTTCGTGGATGCCGTCGCCAAAGCCCTGGTAGGCCATGTCGAGGAACGGCACCAGGTTCTTGGCCTTGACCACGTCGAGCACGTTCTGCCAGTCGGCCGGGCTCAGGTCAACGCCGGTCGGGTTGTGGCAGCAGGCGTGCAGCACCACGATGGACTGGGGCGGCAGGGCGTTGAGGTCTTCGAGCAGGCCGGCACGGTTTACGTCATGGGTAGCGGCGTCGTAGTAGCGATAGTTCTGTACCGGGAAGCCGGCGGTTTCGAACAGCGCGCGGTGGTTTTCCCAGCTTGGGTCGCTGATGGCCACGACGGCGTCAGGCAGCAGTTGCTTGAGGAAGTCAGCGCCGATTTTCAGGGCGCCCGTGCCGCCAACCGCTTGCACGGTAGTGACGCGGCCAGCCGACAGCAGCGGCGACTCAGCACCAAACAGCAGGGTTTGCACGGCTTTATCGTAGGCTGCGATGCCATCGATCGGCAGGTAGCCACGGGCGGCGTGTTGCGCCACGCGAATGGCTTCCGCTTCGGCAACGGCACGCAAGAGTGGAATCTTCCCCTCCTCGTTGCAGTAAACGCCTACGCCAAGGTTGACCTTGGTCGTACGTGTGTCGGCGTTGAATGCTTCGTTGAGGCCCAGGATAGGATCGCGTGGTGCCATTTCGACAGCGGAGAACAGGCTCATTTTTGCGGCAGCTCTATGGGGGGTAGGAGGGACGTGTCGCGCTCCAGCCGAATGCACTAGAGCGGTGCACAAACGGGGAGCTAGTATAGAGGCCATCACGGCGTGAGGCGACAACCGAAACGGCTTTTCGGCCAAGTTTTTCGGTTTATTTGCTGACCGTTAGTCTTATTGCAACCTTGATCGTAGACGGCGGGTCAGATGATTGCCTTGAAAGCCGCCACTGTTGCCACCACTTATATGGCTATCATGGTTTTTTCCTACGGCCCGCGCTGAATCTTTGCGAGCGGTGGTCTTTTTCGTCCCCGACGGGTTTACAGTCCGGGGTGACTCAAAGAGGTACGTATGTCGGATTTCCAATTAGTCACCCGTTTCGAACCCGCTGGCGATCAGCCGGAAGCCATTCGCCTGATGGTCGAAGGCATCGAGGCCGGCCTGGCCCACCAGACGCTGCTGGGGGTGACCGGGTCGGGCAAGACCTTCAGCATTGCCAACGTCATTGCACAGATCAATCGCCCCACCTTGGTATTGGCGCCGAACAAGACCCTGGCCGCGCAGTTGTACGGTGAGTTCAAGGCGTTTTTTCCGAACAACGCAGTGGAGTATTTCGTTTCCTACTACGACTACTACCAGCCCGAAGCCTACGTGCCGTCGTCCGACACCTTTATCGAGAAAGACGCCTCGATCAACGACCATATCGAGCAGATGCGGTTGTCGGCGACCAAGGCGCTGCTGGAGCGCAAGGACGCGATCATCGTCACCACGGTGTCGTGCATCTACGGCCTGGGCAGCCCGGAAGCCTATTTGAAGATGGTGCTGCACGTCGACCGTGGCGACAAACTCGACCAGCGCGAACTGCTGCGCCGCCTGACGAGCCTGCAGTACACCCGCAATGACATGGATTTCGCCCGCGCCACCTTTCGCGTGCGCGGCGACGTGATCGACATCTACCCGGCCGAATCCGACCTGGAAGCGATCCGTATCGAGCTGTTTGACGATGAAGTCGAGAGCCTGTCGGCGTTCGACCCATTGACCGGCGAGGTGATCCGCAAGCTGCCGCGCTTCACTTTTTACCCGAAAAGCCACTACGTCACGCCCCGTGAAACCCTGATGGATGCTATCGAGCACATCAAGGTGGAGTTGGCCGAGCGCCTGGATTACTTGCGCGCCAACAACAAACTGGTGGAAGCCCAGCGGCTGGAGCAGCGCACCCGTTTCGACCTTGAGATGATCCTCGAACTGGGCTACTGCAACGGCATCGAAAACTACTCGCGCTACCTCTCGGGCCGCCCCTCCGGCGCGCCGCCGCCGACGCTGTATGACTACCTGCCCGACGATGCACTGCTGGTGATCGACGAATCCCACGTCAGCGTGCCGCAGGTGGGCGCCATGTATAAGGGTGACCGTTCGCGTAAAGAGACCCTGGTGGAATATGGCTTTCGCTTGCCATCGGCACTGGATAACCGCCCGATGCGTTTTGACGAGTGGGAAGCCATCAGCCCGCAGACCATTTTCGTGTCGGCCACGCCAGGCAACTACGAGGCTGAACATGCTGGCCGCGTGATCGAGCAGTTGGTTCGCCCGACCGGTCTGGTGGACCCGCAAATCGAAATCCGCCCGGCGCTGACCCAGGTCGATGACTTGCTCTCCGAGATCAACAAACGCGTGGCGCTGGAAGAGCGGGTGCTGGTCACCACGTTGACCAAGCGCATGTCCGAAGACCTTACCGACTACCTGGCCGACCACGGCGTGCGCGTTCGTTACCTGCACTCGGACATCGACACGGTTGAGCGCGTGGAGATCATCCGCGACCTGCGCCTGGGTACCTTCGATGTGCTGGTGGGTATCAACCTGCTGCGCGAGGGGTTGGACATGCCGGAAGTGTCGCTGGTGGCGATTCTGGATGCGGACAAGGAGGGCTTCCTGCGCTCCGAACGTTCGCTGATCCAGACCATCGGCCGTGCCGCACGTAACCTCAATGGCCGGGCAATTCTCTACGCCGACCGCATCACCGGCTCCATGGAGCGGGCGATTGGCGAGACCGAACGCCGTCGCGACAAGCAGATTGCCTTTAACCTGGAGCACGGCATTACGCCCAAGGGCGTGTTCAAGGACGTTGCCGACATCATGGAAGGCGCCGTTGTGCCGGGCTCGCGCAGCAAGAAACGCAAGGGCATGGCCAAGGCGGCCGAGGAAAGCGCCAAGTACGAGAACGAACTGCGCTCGCCGAGTGAAATCACCAAGCGTATTCGCCAGTTGGAAGAGAAGATGTACCAGTTGGCGCGGGACCTGGAGTTTGAAGCTGCGGCGCAGACGCGCGATGAGATTGGCAAGTTGCGCGAGCGGTTGTTGGCGGTTTGAGTCCATCCCCACGCCTTGAGGGCATTGTTTCGGAAGCCGGATAGCTAGATTTCGTCTGTTTCCTACATTTTTCGTGGGTAACCCGTTGTGATAATCCCGCCCCTCACGGGCTGTGCACGGGCGAAAAATGATGAGCAATCACGTACTGAAATGGCTTTCAGCTGGAAGGGCCGTCTGTGCTGCAGGTGCGTTGCTATTGTTGCTGGGCGGGTGCTTGGGCATGCGGCAACCTGCAGGGCTGGGGGTCAGCTGGCTGCCGACGTGTGAGGCCATTCCTGCCGCTGGCCTGGACCCCGAGGTGTTCGCCCGAACCCAATGCGGTATTGCGACAGTGCCGCTCGATCACTTGAATCCAATGGCCGGCACCCTGGACCTGGACATCACTCGGGTCAATGCCAGGCTACCTCACGCGCGTGAAGGTGCCATATTCACCAACCCAGGGGGGCCGGGTTCGTTAGGTAACGGTGTCTTTGCGCTGGTGTTGGCTTCAGCGTGGAAGGGCTTTGGCGAAGCGTCTGAAGTCGAGTCCTTTCGGCATTTGGTTGATGCCTATGATGTGATCGCAATCACGCCGCGAGGGCAGGGCGGTCAGGCAAATTCGCAGTTGGTATGCCAATCAGACGAAATGATTGTCGCGCAAAACGACCTCTCCGAAGATCAAACGCCTGCCAATTTCGCCGCATTGCAGCATAACGTCGGGGTGCTGGCGCGTGGTTGTGCCAGCCAGCGGCTTGCGCCGTATATCAATACCGATCAGACCGCGCGGGATATGGAGTTTGTTCGAAAACAGCTCAAGGAGCCCAAGCTTCACTACTTTGGTAATTCCTACGGTACCTGGCTGGGCGCTTGGTATGGCGGACTGTTTCCTAATCAGGTCGGACGCATGGTGCTGGACTCCAATGTTGACTGGACTTCGAGCTTCCAGGGCGCCAGTTTGAATAGTGCGCCGGAGAAAGAAAGAGTCTTTGAGCGCTTTGTCGCACAACACGCTGCGGCCAACGCGACGGTTTATCAGATGGGCGAAGATCCGAGTGGCGTACGTCAGGTCTTTCTGGGCCTGTTGCCTGAAGTCAGGGCGGCCTTGCGTTCTGACACCGACTTCTACAGTTCTGCCGACTATCTGCTCGCGGCACGAGCACTCAGTGGGTGGTTGCAGGTCTGGCCGGGTATATCGGACGCTGAGCTCCTCGCACTGGCAGGCACCTATCGATTCAGCCCGGATACCGAGGTGGCACAGGCCGCGCGAAGGGCATTTACAGACCTGTTGCGGGCGACGCGATCACCTGCCCACTGGAATGGTATCCCTCCCGGCCCCCTACGACTGACACCCGAGGAGTCTGTGCGTAGCACAGTGTTGTGCAGCGACTCGGTGGCCTCGGGCGAAGCTTTTTGGACGGGAAAGGAAAGTCTTTACGCTGTTCGCTATCCTGTCGGCGGCAGTTTTTTTCCTGCCAGGCATTGCTCTGCCTGGGCGGGCACACAATTGTCAGGTGTGCCGTTGAGCCGTTTGGGGCGGCTGGAGAGTATCGTGATGGTGCAGGCCGAATACGATGACCAAACCCCAAAAAATGGCGCCGTGCGGGCGTTTGATAGCTTGCCCAATACTCACCTGATTGTGCTAGAGGGGGCGTACCGACATGGGGTTTCTTTCAGTGAGTACGATGCCTGTGTGACCCCCAAGGTTGGCGAGTACTTGGCTTACGGTCGTAAGCCTGAACGCCTTTCGATTTGTAATGCGGCGGATTGACTGGCGTGCATAAGCCTCAAGCTGGAGCCTGGGGGCCTTGGGCTGTTACCATTCGCCCCTTGCTTTAACTTTTAGTTTTATCGCCCATTCGAGACCCGCCATGACCACCGTCCGCACGCGCATCGCGCCATCGCCTACTGGGGATCCCCACGTCGGTACTGCCTACATCGCCTTGTTCAACTACTGCTTTGCCAAGCAGCACGGCGGTGAATTCATCCTGCGGATCGAAGACACCGACCAGGTGCGCTCCACCCGTGAGTCGGAGCAGCAGATTTTCGATGCCCTGCGCTGGTTGGGCATTACCTGGGCCGAAGGCCCGGACGTTGGCGGCCCCCACGGCCCGTATCGCCAGAGCGAGCGCAGCGACATCTACAAGCAGTACACCCAGCAACTGGTGGACATGGGCCATGCATTCCCATGTTTCTGCACGGCTGAAGAGCTCGACCAGATGCGCGCCGAGCAACAGGCCCGTGGTGAAACCCCACGCTACGACGGCCGCGCACTGCTGCTGTCCAAGGAAGAAGTGGCCCAGCGCTTGGCCGCCGGCGAACCCCACGTGATCCGCATGAAAGTGCCGAGTGAAGGCGTGTGCGTGGTGCCGGACATGCTGCGCGGTGACGTCGAGATCCCGTGGGACCGCATGGACATGCAGGTGCTGATGAAGACCGACGGCCTGCCGACGTACTTCCTCGCCAACGTGGTCGACGACCATCTGATGGGCATCACCCACGTGCTGCGCGGCGAAGAGTGGCTGCCATCGGCGCCAAAATTGATCTTGCTCTACGAATACTTCGGCTGGGAGCAACCGCAGCTGTGCTACATGCCGCTGCTGCGTAACCCGGATAAGAGCAAGCTGTCCAAGCGCAAGAACCCGACCTCGGTGACGTTCTACGAGCGCATGGGCTTTATGCCCGAAGCGATGCTCAACTACTTGGGGCGCATGGGCTGGTCGATGCCGGACGAGCGCGAGAAGTTCTCGCTGCAGGAAATGGTCGACAATTTCGACCTGTCCCGCGTCTCGCTGGGCGGGCCGATCTTTGATATCGAGAAACTGTCGTGGCTTAACGGCCAGTGGCTGCGTGACCTGCCGGTGGAAGAGTTCGCCACGCGCGTGCAGCAGTGGGCGCTGAACCCTGAGTACATGATGAAGATCGCGCCGCTGGTGCAGGGCAGGGTGGAGACATTCAGCCAGGTCGCGCCGTTGGCCAGCTTCTTCTTTGCCGGGGGCGTGAACCCGGATGCCAAGCTGTTCGAGTCCAAGAAGCTCTCGGGTGATCAGGTGCGCCAGTTGATGCAGTTGATCTTGTGGAAGCTCGAGAGCCTGCGCCAGTGGGAAAAGGATGCGATTACCGCGACGATCCAGGCAGTGGTCGAATCCCTTGAGTTGAAATTGCGCGATGCCATGCCGCTGATGTTTGCCGCGATTACGGGGCAGGCGAGTTCGGTGTCGGTCCTCGATGCGATGGAAATCCTGGGTCCGGACCTCACCCGTTTCCGTCTGCGCCAAGCCCTTGATTTGCTTGGTGGTGTATCGAAGAAAGAAAACAAAGAGTGGGAAAAGCTGCTGGGCGCGATTGCTTAAGCAGGCTGCTGTAGCGGCGAAACCCCGGCTTTCCGGGGTTTCGCCGGTAAGTGATTGTTATCCCGGCAAAAAACTTTGGAAATTGTTGAAAATAAATTTGACACACTTCCAAACCGCCATTAAGATTCGCCCCGTCCTCACCGATGAGGGGCTATAGCTCAGCTGGGAGAGCGCTTGCATGGCATGCAAGAGGTCAACGGTTCGATCCCGTTTAGCTCCACCAATTTGAAGGTTTAAGGTCTGGCCACACCGTCCTTGAATCGATCAGTTCTCAGCGCTGATCAGTTGTACAGAAGGTTTTGTCCCCTTCGTCTAGTGGCCTAGGACACCGCCCTTTCACGGCGGTAACAGGGGTTCGAGTCCCCTAGGGGACGCCAGTTTCAACAAGCAGTTCGAAAGTCCTGCTGCGTCGCGAGACGAAAAATCCGGGGCTATAGCTCAGCTGGGAGAGCGCTTGCATGGCATGCAAGAGGTCAACGGTTCGATCCCGTTTAGCTCCACCAATTTACAGGTTCAAGGTCTGGCCACACCGTCCTTGAATCGATCAGTTCTCAGCACTGATCAGTTGTATAGAAGGTTTGTGTCCCCTTCGTCTAGTGGCCTAGGACACCGCCCTTTCACGGCGGTAACAGGGGTTCGAGTCCCCTAGGGGACGCCACGATTACCCGCTCTGCGGGATTTTTAAGGGTCATTCAATTATTGAATGGCCCTTTTGTTTGTCTGGCGTTTGGCTAATTCTCTCTTCTCTTCCTTTTTTAGCTTCTGACCAATGGTCGCGCCTGTCGCTTGCCAAATATTATTATGGTAATAATATTCAACCCATGAGAAACGGAGGCAATGATGAGCGATAAAAAAGCGCAAACCCGCGAACGTATTTTGCAGGCTGCCAGCGCCGCGTTGATCCAGCGTGGCCCGGCTGAACCCAGTGTGGGCGAAGTCATGGGGGCGGCGGGGCTGACCGTTGGCGGTTTCTACGCGCATTTTGAAAGCAAGGACGCGCTGATGCTTGAGGCGTTCACGCAGTTGTTGGCCAAGCGCCGCGCCTCCATCGACGATATGGATGCGCAATTGACTGGCGAAGAGCGCCGGGGCCTGGTGGCGGCGTTCTATCTGTCACGCAAGCACCGCGACTCTACGGCCCAGGCCTGCCCGATCCCGGCTACCGTCGGCGAAATGGCCAGGCTGCCAGATGAGTTTCGCCAGGCGTTGAATGAGCATTGCGAATTAATGGCCGCCCAATTGGCCGCTACTCCTGAAGACACCGACAAAGCCTTGGCCGACATGGCGCTGATGATCGGTGGCCTGGCCTTGGCCCGCGCCCTTGGGCCGGGTGAGTTGTCTGACCGCGTGTTGCGCGCCGCCAAGTCGGCCGTGCGCTAGAAGAGGGCTTGCAGGATGGGCGCGTTAACCTGGATTCGTCGTTTCAATGGCACGCTGGGGCATGTGGCACCGCAAACGGTCGCCAACAAGATGCGGCGTGCCTTTATGACCCCGCGTGAGCTGCCGCCCCGCGATTGGGAGCTACCGCTGCTGGCTCAATCGGAGCGCATCACCCTGCGTTTCGGCTTGTCGGCCCTGCGCTGGGGCCAGGGACCTGCGGTGTTGCTGATGCATGGTTGGGAAGGGCGCCCCACTCAATTTGCCAGCCTGATCACTGCGCTGGTCGACAATGGGTATTGCGTAATTGCCTTGGACGGCCCTGCCCACGGTCGCTCTCCAGGGCGTGAGGCCCACGTGCTGCTGTTCGCCCGCGCCATGCTGGAGGCTGCCGCGCAGTTGCCACCGCTGCATGCTGTGATCGGCCACTCCATGGGCGGCGCCAGTGCGATGCTGGCGGTGCAATTGGGGTTGCGTACCGAGGCGTTGGTCAGTATCGCGGCACCGTCGCGCTTCCTTGACGTGCTGCGCGGTTTTACCAAGATGGTGGGCTTGCCGTCCCGAGCGCGCGCTGCGTTTATCCACGAAGTCGAGTCGGCTATCGGCATGCCGCTCAAGCACTTGGACGTGGCGCAGTACCAGATGAATATGCCCGGCCTGATTGTGCATGCCGAAGACGACACCTTTGTGCCGGTCAAGGCTTCCCAGGCCATCCACGAGGCTTGGTTCGACAGCCGTCTGTTGCGCCTGGAGCAGGGTGGCCACCAGAAAGTCCTGGCCGACCCACGGGTCATCGATGGCGTGCTCGCGTTGCTGGCCGGCCGTCGTCTACAGGAGCGGCAAACGGCCTGATACACTGCCCCGCCGACATTAATCGACTGGGAGCAAGGCATGGGCTGGGATTTGGCAACGCCATTCATCATCGACCTGCGGGTCACCGCCGAGGACATCGACGGCCTGGGGCACGCCAATAACGCGGTGTATGTGTCCTGGCTCGAACGCTGCGCCTGGCGCCATTCTCAGCGCCTGGGGCTGGACCTCACCGAGTACCGTCGGCTGGACCGCGCCATGGCCGTGGTGCGCCATGAGATTGATTACCTGGCCGCCGGTTATGAAGGCGATGAGCTGCAACTGGCGACCTGGATCGTCGACTGGGACCAGCGCCTGAAAATGACCCGGCGCTTCCAGCTGTTCCGCCCCCGCGACGGCGCAACCCTGCTACGTGCGCAAACCACTTTCGTCTGCATTGAGCTGTCCACTGGCAAGCCCAAGCGCATGCCGCCAGAGTTTCTCGACGGTTACGGCCCCGCCCTGACAGGGGGTTAACGGTTGCCGTCGCAAATCCAGTAAACTGCGCCACGATTTTCGTTGAGTGTTTTCCATGCAAATTGCTTTGGCGCCCATGGAGGGGTTGGTCGACAACATCCTGCGGGACGTGTTGACCCGCGTGGGCGGTATTGACTGGTGCGTGACCGAATTTATCCGCGTCAACGACCGCTTGCTCACCCCTGCCTATTTTCACAAGCTCGCCCCTGAACTGCTGCACGGTGCCCACACCGCTGCGGGCGTGCCATTGCGCGTGCAGTTGCTCGGTTCCGACCCCGTGTGCCTGGCAGAAAACGCCGCCCTGGCCTGTGAGCTGGGCTCGCAAGTGATCGATCTCAACTTCGGATGCCCGGCCAAGACGGTGAACAAATCCCGTGGCGGCGCGGTGTTGCTCAAGGAGCCCGAGCTGCTCAATCAGATCGTCGAGCACGTACGGCGTGCCGTGCCAGACCATATCCCGGTGACCGCCAAAATGCGCCTGGGCTTTGACAGCCCCGACGGCGCACTGGTCTGCGCCACAGCTTTGGCCGAAGGCGGCGCGGCCCATATCGTGGTGCATGCACGCACCAAGACCGATGGCTACAAGCCGCCGGCCCACTGGGAATGGATTCCCCGTGTGCAGGACGTGGTCAAGGTGCCGGTATTTGCCAATGGCGACATCTGGAGTGTTGAAGACTGGAAGCGTTGCCGTGAAGTCAGCGGCGCCGAAGACATCATGCTCGGTCGCGGCCTGGTGGCGCGCCCTGATCTGGCGCGGCAAATCGCTGCCGCACGTGCGGGCGAAGAGGTCGAGGAAATGACCTGGGCAGATATGCAGCCCATGCTTCAGGAGTTCTGGACCCAATCAGTGGCGCAGTTGACCGAACGCCAGGCACCAGGGCGTTTGAAGCAGTGGCTGGCAATGTTGACGCGTAATTATCCGCAGGCGGTGGAACTCTTTACCGCGTTGCGTCGGGAGACTGATTTGCAGCAGGTCAGCCGTTTGCTCGGCATGACCCACCCTGCAATAAACTGACGACATTAGACGCAGGATTAATTCCACACCAAATATGGAACCATTTAGAGCAGAGGTAACACACAGGTAGGAGAAAGCTTAACGGGGTGCATGTTGCTATTAAAGTATCTGCCCCTGAATGGTTTCTTTTTTATCGGTGAGTTAATACTGCAGAGGGTTCCTTTAAATGAATATGTCTGATGTCACTAATCGACAACCTTACCTACCGATGATGGATCATCTCACTCGTACGGACACGTCTCTACCGCTCCAGTATCAATCCTCAAGCCTGGGTTTTGGCATTGAACCGCAGGGTGACAGTTTGGGTTTCTCTGGGCGGCCTTCCGCTAATGCGCCCATGCTGGCTAATGCTGCAGGCAGTGCTCCAAAGAAAGAGGGTGGGTTCTTCGGCAAACTGTTTGGCGCAATTGGCAGTGTGTTTGGCGCGATCAGCAAGGCAGTCAGTTCAGTGGTGGGGGTTTTAGGGCCCTTGGTCAGTATGGTCGCTCCGTTTTTTGGCCCTGTAGGCGTGGCGATATCCGGTGCAGTCAATATGGCAGGGCAGGCGCTACGTTTTGCATCCGACAAGGTCGAGAGTACGATAACGTTAATGCGGGGATTATTTAGGAACTAATGTTTTACCGTCTGGATATTGGTATTTTCAGACACTTGGAAACCAACCGCACAGCCACCCCATGTTAAATAGAGTGGCTGTGCAGTCGGAGTGTTCAAAGTAGTAGTTGCCTGAACGCATTCATTGGCAGCGGCCGACTATAAATAAACCCTTGGTACAAATGACACCCCAGCGCTTGCAAAAACGCCAATTGCTCAGGCGTTTCTACCCCCTCTGCAATCACTTCCAAGTTCAAACTGCGGGCCATGGCCACGATGGCGCGAATGATCTCCGCGTCATTGGGGTCGTGGGTGGCATCCCGTACAAATGACTGGTCTATCTTCAGCGCATCCACTGGTAGGCGCTTGAGATAAGTGAGCGATGAGTACCCCGTGCCAAAGTCATCCATCGCAAAGCTGATGCCGAGTTTTTTCAGGCGGCGCATTTTGCTGATGGTGTCATCAAGGTTCTGGATCACGATGCCTTCGGTGATTTCCAGTTTCAACAGGCTAAAGGGCAGCGAGTGCTGCTTGAGGCTGCGTTCGACCCGTTCCACGAAGTCATTCTGACGAAACTGGCGTGGGCTGATGTTTACGCACAGGCTGAAATTCAGAGGGTCCACCAGGCCATCGGCGATCAATTGCTCGAAGGTCGCGCAGGCTTCGTCGAGAATCCAGGTGCCCACTTCCAGGATCAGGCCGCTGTCTTCCAATACCTTGATAAATTCCGACGGCGATTGGGCGCCGAGTTGCGGGTGGTGCCAACGCACCAAGGCCTCGGCGCCGACGATTTTGTTACCGCGGGCGTCCACTTGAGGCTGATAGTGCACGCTGAACTCACCCCTTGCGAGGGCCAGGCGCAAGTCGGTTTCCATGCGCAACCGCTCACTGGCGGTTTTTTGCATGCTGTTATGGAACATCTGCGTGGCGTTGCGCCCTGAGTCCTTGGCGCGGTACAGAGCGATATCCGCCCGCTTGAGCAGGTCCGCCGGCGTTGAGCCATGATCGGGAATGAGCGCCACGCCGATACTGGGTGTGACCTGCAAGCGATGACCGTCGAGGAACATCGGCTCCGAGAGCAGTTCACGCAAGGTATCTGCCAGTTCCTGTACTTGCCCGCTGACTTCCTGGCGCGTGCCATCCAGGCCACTGAGCAACACCACAAATTCATCGCCGCCCAGCCGCGCCACGGTGTCTTCCATACGCACGCTGGCCTCCAGGCGTGCGGTGACAATTTTGAGCACGGTGTCGCCCACCGGGTGGCCGAGTGAATCGTTGATGTGCTTGAAATGGTCGAGGTCGAGGAATAGCAGTGCACCGCGCAGGTTGTGGCGCTTGAGCAGGGCTATCTGTTGGCTCAGCCGGTCCATCAGCAAGGCACGATTGGGTAGGTTGGTCAGTGGGTCGTGGTAGGCCAGGTGGCGGATCTGCGCCTGGGCGTTTTTCAACAGGCTTACGTCCCGCGCCGTCAGCAACAGGCAGGGTGTTTCATTCAGGGTGATCGGCTCTACCGAGACTTCCACCGCCAGCAACTCACCGCGCTTGTTGTGCCAGAGCATTTCCAGATGGTGGATGCGGCCCTTGATCTGCAACTCGGCCAACAGCGTGGCGCGTTGGCTTTCATCGGCCCAGATGCCTATCTGGTACAGCGTGAGGCCAATGGCTTCTTCGGCGCGGTAGCCGGTCAGGCGGCAGAAGCCGTCATTGACCTCGACATAACGGCCGGTGTCGCGCTCGGTGATAGAGATGGCGTCGGGGCTGGAATGAAAGGCTTTGGCAAACATCTCCTCGCTGGCCTTCAGCGCGGCCTCCGAACGTTGCTGCTGGGTGATGTCCCGCAGCGTGGTCACGATGCACGGCTGATCACCGACCTTGATCAAACGGCTGGAAATCACACAGGTCAGGCTGCGGCCATTTTTATGATGCGCCACGATCGCCACGTTGTTCAGGGCCTGTTCGCGAATGACCCGTTCAATACGCTGCAGACGCGTGCTTGACTCATCCCACAGGCCGATCTGCTCGGCACTTTTATCGATGACCTCGGCGGCAGTCCAGCCAAATGTCAGGGTAAAAGCCGGATTGATCTCGATAAATGCGCCGCCATCCAGGCGGGTAACGCAGATTGGGTGGGGGCTGGCCTGGAACAGGCTGGCGAATTTTTCTTCGGAGGCGGTGAGGCGTTGCTCCCGTTCAACCTGGTCGGTGATGTCCAGCAGCGTGCCGGCCATGCGCAGCGGTGCGCCTTGCGCATCGCGGTATAACCGGGCGCGGCTCTCCAGGTAGCGTGAACTGCCGTCTTCCATGGGCACCCGATAGGTCAGTTGATAATTGCCGGCCGGGCCTTCGCGCAGGGTGCGATAGGCGTTGCGCATACTGTCGCGTTCTTCAGTGGGCATGCCTTCGAAGAACGCGTCGAACGCCTCATGGAACGGCTCTGGTGGCAAGCCGTGCAGTTGCGCAGCGCGGGCCGAGCCATAGAGCATGCCGGTAGGGATGTGCCAATCCCAGGTGCCCAGTTGCGCAGAATCCAGCGCCAGGTCAAGGCGCTCCTGGCTGTCCTTGAGCGCTTGGTCGGCATTTTTGCGGTCGGTGGTATCGAGGAACGTGCTGATCAGATAGGCCTCGCCCTCCAGCTCGACTTTTTGCGCGCTGAGGGTGCCGTCATGAATTTGGCCATTGCTGGCGCAAAATTGCACTTCCATGGTGATCGGCTCGCCTTTGCGCTGGGTGGCCTTGACCAGTTGTGCACGCTGCTCGGGGTCGCGCCAAAGGCCGAGGTCAAGGGTGGTGCGGCCAATCGCATCGGCGACGGGCCAGCCGAAGTGGATCTCGAAATACTGGTTGGCCTCGCTGATCAGGCCGTCGGCCTGACGGGTCAGCAGCACCATGTTTGGGCACAGGTGAAACAGCGTGGCGAAGCGTTTTTCGGAATGGCTGAGGGCGTTTTCCCGCTCGCGCTGCTGCGTGATCTCGCGGATTACTCCGATCATTCGGCGCCTGCCGGACTTGTCCGGTACCAGGCTGCCGCTGATTTCCAGCCAGTGAAAAGTGCCATCGGGCCATTGGATGCGATGACGCATCGCCTGCTCGAACGGCTCGCCCGCCAGCACGGCGTGAAAGGCCCTTACCACGCGTGTGCGGTCGGTGGGGGCGAGCAAGTCGAGGTAGTCCACATCCTTGGGCAAGGGGTGGCGAGGGTCAAAACCGAACAACGCCTGAGTACCCCGTGACCAGCTGATGCTGCCGGTATCGATTTCCCAGCACCACGCGCCCAGGCGGGCAGCGTTGAGGGCTGCCAGCAGCTGTGGAGCGCTGTCCCAGCTTTGCTCCGCTTGCTGGGGGTCCAGGGCGTAAATGCGCGGCAAGGGTGGTACTGAGTCGACGGGGTTGCGCATTGTCAAAGGGCCTTGGCTCGATGGGCGTAAGGCGCGGTTTTAATTAAACCTTGAGGCCACACAGCATCATGCCGGTATCCCTGGCAGATCGACCTGTGCATCCAATAGGCTCATGAAAGCCCGCGCAGCGTTCGACAGCGTCCTTTCGGTGTGCACGATATAGCCTAGCTGGCGACTGAGCTGTATGCCCGGTAAAGCGATGCTTGCCACCTGATCATCGAGCATGGTGCGCGGCAAGACGCTCCAGGCCAGGCCGATAGACACCATCATTTTGATAGTTTCCAAATAGTTAGTGCTCATCGCGATATTGGGCGTGAGGCCCTGGGCTTCGAACAGTCGGCTGACAATATGATGGGTAAAGGTATTTCCGCCGGGGAAAACCGCTGGGTGCCTGGCAATATCGCCCAGCGTGACGCTGCTATTGAGGGTCAGGCTGTGCTCCGGTGCCACGACGAAATCCAGCGGGTCATCCCACACGGGGGTGGCGCGCACCAAGTGATGGGGGTCAGGGGCCAGGGTAATCACCGCCACTTCGGCGCGGCCATGGAGGATTTCTTCGTAGGCCACTTCTGAATCGAGGAACTGAATATCCAGCGCAACGTTGGGGTATTCCCGTGTAAAGGTGCGCAAGATCGGCGGCAGGCGGTGTAAGCCGATATGGTGGCTGGTGGCCAAGGTCAAGCGCCCGCTGACTTCACCGGTGAGATTGGTGAGGGCGCGGCGCGTGTCGTCCAGCACATTCAGAATCTGATAGGCCCGTGGCAGCAAGGCCCGCCCGGCCTCGGTCAGGCCCACTTCACGGCCCAAGCGATCAAACAGGCGCACCTTCAATTGTTGCTCCAGGCCAGCAATACGCTTGCTGATTGCTGGCTGCGTCAGGTGCAGCCGTTCACCGGCGCCGGAGAAGCTGCCGGTCTCGGCGATGGCAATAAACGCGTTGAGGTTGGCCAAGTCCATGGTGGTATTCCAGTTGGTAATCCAAAGCATAAAAAATATGAATTTGAGTTATTTAATGTAGCGCCATACCATCAGCCTCACAAGCCAAAGGGTTATTGAAAAAAGCCCGGCGTATGAAATACCGCTGATGAGGACCGTCTGATGGCCGGCAAAACGCTTTACGACAAGCTTTGGGATTCCCATGAAGTGAAACGGCGCGACGATGGCTCGTCGCTGATCTATATCGACCGTCACATCATCCATGAAGTGACCTCGCCCCAAGCGTTCGAAGGCCTGCGACTGGCCGGGCGCAAGCCTTGGCGCGTCGATTCCATCATTGCCACCCCAGACCACAACGTGCCGACCACCCCGGAGCGCAAGGGCGGCATCGACGCCATCGTCGATACGGTCTCGCGTTTGCAAGTGCAAACCCTCGACGACTATTGCGACGAATATGGCATCACCGAATTCAAGATGAATGACGTGCGTCAAGGCATCGTCCATGTGATCGGCCCGGAGCAGGGCGCCACTTTGCCGGGCATGACCGTGGTCTGCGGTGACTCCCATACCTCGACCCACGGTGCCTTTGGCGCCTTGGCCCACGGCATCGGCACCTCCGAGGTGGAGCACGTGTTCGCCACCCAGTGCCTGGTCGCCAAAAAAATGAAGAACATGCTGGTGTCGGTCGAAGGCACATTGCCTTTTGGCGTCACTGCCAAGGACATCGTCCTCGCCGTGATCGGCAAGATCGGCACCGCCGGCGGTAACGGCCATGCGATTGAGTTTGCCGGCAGCGCTATTCGCGACCTGTCCATCGAAGGCCGCATGACCATCTGCAATATGTCCATCGAAGCCGGTGCCCGCGTGGGCATGGTAGCGGCGGATGAAAAGACCGTTGAGTACGTCAAAGGTCGTCCTTTCGCACCGGCTGGCGCCGATTGGGATGCAGCGGTCGAAGCCTGGAAAGACCTGGTCTCCGACGCCGACGCGGTGTTCGACACGGTGGTCGAGCTGGATGCTACTCAGATCAAGCCACAAGTTAGCTGGGGCACGTCGCCGGAAATGGTGTTGGCCGTCGACCAAAACGTGCCGGACCCGGCTAAAGAGGCCGACCTGGTCAAGCGCGGTTCCATCGAACGCGCCTTGAAGTACATGGGTCTGCAGGCCAACCAGGCGATTACCGACATTCAGTTGGACCGCGTATTCATCGGCTCTTGCACCAACTCGCGGATCGAAGACCTGCGCGCTGCGGCGGTGATCGCCAAAGGCCGCAAAGTGGCGTCGACCATCAAGCAAGCCATCGTGGTACCGGGTTCGGGCCTGGTCAAAGCGCAAGCCGAAGCCGAAGGCCTGGACAAGATCTTCCTCGAAGCCGGTTTTGAATGGCGTGAGCCGGGCTGCTCGATGTGCCTGGCGATGAACCCGGACCGCTTGGAGTCGGGCGAGCATTGCGCGTCTACTTCCAATCGTAACTTCGAAGGGCGTCAGGGCGCCGGTGGGCGTACCCACCTGGTCAGCCCGGCCATGGCCGCTGCGGCGGCCGTCAACGGTCGTTTCATCGACGTTCGCGAATTGATCTGAGGAATACCCGATGCGTGCTTTCACACAACACACAGGTTTAGTCGCGCCGTTGGACCGTGCCAACGTGGACACCGACCAGATCATCCCCAAGCAGTTCTTGAAGTCGATCAAGCGCACCGGCTTTGGCCCGAACCTGTTCGACGAGTGGCGCTACCTGGACGTGGGCTATGCCTACCAGGACAACTCCAAGCGCCCACTGAACAAAGACTTCGTGCTCAACGCTGAACGCTACCAAGGCGCCAGCGTGTTGCTGGCCCGGGAAAACTTCGGTTGCGGCTCCAGCCGTGAGCACGCGCCGTGGGCCCTGGAAGAATATGGCTTTCGCAGCATCATTGCGCCGAGCTATGCCGACATCTTCTTCAACAACAGCTTCAAGAACGGCCTGTTGCCGATCATCTTGACCGACGAAGAAGTTGACGAGTTGTTCAAGCAGGTTGAAGCCGATGTGGGCTACCAGCTGACCGTGGACTTGGCCGCGCAGACCGTGACCCGTCCGGATGGCAAGGTGTATCACTTTGAGGTGGACGCTTTCCGTAAGCACTGCCTGATCAATGGCCTGGACGATATTGGCCTGACCTTGCAGGACGGTGATGCGATTGCGGCATTTGAAGCCAAGCACCGGGCGAGCCAGCCTTGGTTGTTTCGCGATTGATGTAAGGCAGGACCGCCGCCATCGGGGGCAAGCCCCCTCCCACAGTTGAAATGCGCTTCCCTGTGGGAGGGGGCTTGCCCCCGATGAGGCCAGTGTTAACAACACAAAACCTAAGGAAAGCATCATGACCAGCACCGCCCACACCCAAGTCGTGCAAAAACAATTCGGCGAGCAAGCCTCGGCCTACCTGAGCAGTGCCGTGCACGCTCAGGGCACCGAATTCGCGCTGCTGCAGGCCGAGCTGGCCGGGCAGGGCGCGGCACGACTACTGGATCTGGGCTGCGGTGCCGGTCACGTCAGCTTCCATGTCGCGCCATTGGTCAACGAAGTGGTGGCCTATGACCTGTCCCAGCAGATGCTCGACGTGGTTGCCGCTGCGGCAGTTGATCGTGGCCTGGGCAATATCCGCACCGTCCACGGCGCCGCCGAACGCCTGCCGTTCGCCGATGGCGAGTTCGACTTTGTGTTCAGCCGCTATTCGGCCCACCACTGGAGCGACCTCGGCCTGGCCCTGCGCGAAGTGCGCCGGGTGCTCAAGCCGGGCGGCGTGGCGGCGTTCGTCGACGTCTTGTCACCGGGCAGCCCGCTGTTGGACACTTACCTGCAAACCGTCGAAGTGCTGCGCGACACCAGCCATGTGCGCGATTACTGCGCCGCCGAATGGATGCAACAGCTCAGCGAGTCCGGTCTACATGTGCGCACCAGCAGCCGCCAGCGCCTGCGCCTGGAATACACCTCGTGGGTCGAGCGCATGCGTACGCCAGAGGTGTTGCGCGCAGCCATCCTTGAGTTGCAAAAGGCGATGGGCCAGGAAGTACGCGACTATTACGAGATTCAGGCCGACGGCACCTTCAGCACGGACGTGCTGGTGGTCTTCGCCGAACGCTGACCAATTTTTCCGACCTGCCTGCGGGCAGGTCGCTCGATGAAATGAGGAACCCATGAGCAAGCAGATTCTGATTCTCCCTGGTGATGGTATTGGTCCGGAAATCATGGCCGAAGCGGTCAAGGTGCTGGAACTCGCCAACAGCAAGTACAGCCTGGGCTTCGAACTGAGCCACGACGTGATCGGCGGCGCGGCCATCGACAAGCACGGTGTGCCGCTGGCGGATGAAACCCTGGACCGCGCCCGTGCCGCCGACGCTGTACTGTTGGGTGCCGTAGGCGGCCCTAAATGGGACAAGATCGAGCGTGACATCCGCCCTGAGCGCGGCCTGTTGAAAATCCGTGCGCAACTGGGCCTGTTCGGCAACCTGCGCCCGGCGATCCTCTACCCGCAACTGGCTGATGCTTCGAGCCTCAAGCCAGAAGTGGTCGCGGGCCTGGACATCCTCATCGTGCGTGAGCTGACCGGTGGTATTTACTTCGGCTCGCCACGCGGCGTGCGCGAGCTGGAAAACGGCGAGCGCCAGGCCTACGACACCCTGCCGTACAGCGAGAGCGAAATCCGCCGTATTGCCCGTGTCGGTTTCGACATGGCCCGCGTGCGTGGCAAGAAGGTCTGCTCGGTAGACAAAGCCAACGTACTGGCCTCCAGCCAACTGTGGCGTGAAATCGTCGAAGAAGTGGCGAAGGACTACCCGGACGTCGAACTGAGCCACATGTACGTCGACAACGCTGCCATGCAGCTGGTGCGTGCACCCAAGCAGTTCGACGTGATCGTCACCGACAACTTGTTCGGCGACATTCTGTCCGACCAGGCCTCGATGCTCACCGGCTCTATCGGCATGCTGCCGTCGGCGTCCCTGGACACCAATAACAAGGGTATGTACGAGCCTTGCCACGGTTCGGCGCCGGACATCGCGGGCCAGGGCATCGCCAATCCGCTGGCGACCATCCTGTCGGTGTCGATGATGCTGCGTTACAGCTTCAACCTGAGCGACGCAGCGGACGCCATCGAGAAGGCCGTGAGCTTGGTGCTGGACCAGGGTTTGCGCACGGGTGACATCTGGTCGCAAGGTTGCACCAAAGTCGGTACGCAAGAAATGGGCGACGCAGTAGTCGCCGCGCTGCAGAATCTGTAATCTCTCGGGCCCGCTTGCAGTTGTTGCTGCAAGGCGGCCCACTTTTTAACAAGGTGTAGTTGCGATGAAACGTGTAGGTCTGATCGGTTGGCGCGGTATGGTCGGTTCCGTGCTCATGCAGCGGATGCTGGAAGAGCAGGATTTCGATCTTATTGAGCCGGTGTTTTTCACCACTTCGAACGTTGGTGGCCAAGGGCCGTCCGTGGGCAAGGATATTGCCCCGCTCAAGGACGCCTACAACATTGAAGAGCTGAAAACCCTCGACGTGATTTTGACCTGTCAGGGCGGCGACTACACCAGTGAAGTCTTCCCCAAGCTGCGTGAAGCGGGCTGGCAGGGCTACTGGATCGATGCGGCATCGAGCCTGCGCATGCAGGACGATGCGGTGATCATCCTCGACCCGGTCAACCGCAAGGTCATCGACCAGCAGCTGGATGCCGGCACCAAGAACTACGTCGGCGGCAACTGCACCGTGAGCCTGATGCTGATGGGCCTGGGCGGCTTGTTTGAAGCCGGCCTGGTCGAGTGGATGAGCGCCATGACCTATCAGGCGGCGTCCGGTGCCGGTGCGCAGAACATGCGTGAGCTGATCAAGCAGATGGGCGCAACCCACGCCGCCGTCGCCGATCAACTGGCCGATCCGGCCAGCGCGATCCTCGACATCGACCGTCGTGTGGCCGAAGCCATGCGCAGCGATGCGTACCCGACCGAGAACTTCGGCGTGCCGTTGGCGGGTAGCCTGATCCCGTGGATCGACAAAGAGCTGCCAAACGGCCAGAGCCGCGAAGAGTGGAAGGCCCAGGCTGAGACCAACAAGATCCTCGGTCGCTTCAAGAGCCCGATCCCGGTGGACGGTATCTGCGTACGTATCGGCGCCATGCGCTGCCACAGCCAGGCGCTGACCATCAAGCTGAACAAAGACGTGCCGATCGCCGATATCGAATCGTTGATCAGCTCGCACAACCCGTGGGTCAAGCTGGTGCCGAACAACCGCGATATCAGCATGCAGGAGCTGAGCCCGACCAAGGTCACCGGCACCCTGAATGTACCGGTGGGCCGTCTGCGCAAGCTGAACATGGGCAGCCAGTTCCTGGGCGCGTTTACCGTGGGCGACCAGTTGCTGTGGGGTGCTGCGGAACCGCTGCGTCGCATGCTGCGGATCTTGCTGGAGCGGTGATCGCTTGAGGCAATACAGAAAACCCGCGACTGGTGACAGGCGCGGGTTTTTTGTTGGTCTTTCGGGCCTCATCGGGGGCAAGCCCCCTCCCACATTTTGATTTGTGAACACATTCAAAGTGTGGGAGGGGCGGTGCGACGATTCGACTTGCCCCCGATGAGGCCCTCAGCCACACCCCAAAACCTGGCTTAATTGCCTCACCCTCAGCCACCCGGTAAAGTGCCGCTCCCCCCGCAATGCCCGAGGCAACCCCCATGACCCAGACCTTTGAAATCGCCGTGATCGGCGCCACCGGCACCGTTGGCGAAACCCTGGTGCAGATCCTCGAAGAGTTGGACTTCCCGGTCGGTACCCTGTATCTGCTGGCGGGCAGCAACTCTGCCGGCGCATCGGTACCGTTTCGCGGCAAAAACGTGCGGGTCAAGGAAGTTGACGAGTTCGATTTCAAAAAGGCGCAGCTTGCGTTTTTTGCCGCAGGGCCAGCGGTGACCCTCAGTTTCGCCCCGCGTGCCACGGCAGCCGGTTGCGCGGTGATCGACCTGTCAGGTGCGTTGCCGGCTGATCAAGCGCCTCAGGTGGTGCCTGAGGTTAATGCGCACATCCTCAAAGGCGTGAAAAAGCCGTTCCAGCTGAGTAGCCCAAGCCCATCGGCCACCAATCTGGCGGTAGTGCTGGCGCCTCTGCGTGAGCTAGTGGATATCCAGCGCGTTAGCGTGACTGCCAGTCTTGCGATGTCTGCCCTGGGTCGCGAAGCCGTCAGCGAACTGGCCCGGCAAACTGCCGAGCTGTTGAATGTGCGCCCGCTGGAGCCGCAGTTCTTTGATCGCCAGGTAGCGTTCAACCTGCTGGCACAAGTCGGCGCACCAGACGCTCAAGGTCATACGGCGCTGGAGAAACGTCTCGTACACGAATTGCGCGCTGTGCTGGAAACTCCTTTACTGAAAATTTCCGCGACCTGCGTTCAAGCCCCGGTGTTTTTTGGCGATAGCCTGACAGTGTCTCTGCAATTGGGTGCTCCGGTAGACCTCGCTGCTGTTAACCGGGTGCTTGAGGCCGCGCCGGGTATAGAGTTGGTGGAGGAGGGCGATTACCCTACAGCCGTTGGTGATGCGGTGGGCCAGGACGTTGTGTACGTAGGGCGAGTTCGCGCAGGTGTGGACGACCCGGCGGAACTAAATCTGTGGCTGACGTCAGATAACGTACGCAAAGGTGCCGCCCTTAACGCCGTACAGCTGGCACAGTTGTTGATAAAAGACCTTGTGTAAAAGATACTTGGCGGCAATTTGTAGATTGATTCTAACCAAGCGCTATGCTTGGCCCCAAGCAGGAACAGAAGCGCGTCGGTAACCTATCGGCTCGCCATGCCTTATGGCAGCGGTTACCAACCTTCTCGCAGGCCGGGGAGTGTTCAAACAAAGGATGAGGCTATGGTTCAAGTTCGCAAACTGGTGTTAGCAATAGCGGCCGCCTCGGCGCTGTCCTCCGGTATGGCGCAGGCGCTGCAGCTGGGGGAAATGACCCTCAAGTCGAAGTTGAACCAGCCGTTGTCGGTCGAAATCCAATTGCTCGATGTCGGTGGCCTCACCGCTTCCGATATCACGCCGAGCCTGGCGTCTTCCCAGGCATTTGTGGATGCAGGCGTTGATCGCCAGGCATTTTTGAACGACCTGACGTTCACCCCAGTTATTAATCCGACTGGCCGCAGTGTGGTCCGGGTTACCTCCAGCAGGCCGCTGCCGGATTCCTACGTACGTTTCCTCTTGCAGGTGCAGTGGCCCAATGGGCGCTTGATGCGCGACTACAGCGTGCTGCTTGACCCGGCCAAATTCGAACAGGCGCCACCGGCTGGCACCGCGCCTGCGCCGCGATTGAGTGCCCCGGCCACTAGCAAGGTTGCGCGGTACACCACCACGCCTCGCGACACCTTGTGGGAAATTGCCGAGAAGAACCGGAATGGTGCTTCTGTTCAGCAGACCATGCTGGCTATCCAGGCGCTGAACCCGGATGCGTTTCTGGACGGGAATATCAACCGCCTGAAAACCGGCCAGGTCCTTCGCCTGCCGGATCGCGTGCAAGCGACCAGCCTGCCTCAACCTGACGCGATTGCCGAAGTGACCGCGCAAAACGTGGCGTGGCGCCAAGGGCGTCGTTCTGCTGCCAGCCAGGCAGCGGGCCAGCAGCAATTGGACGCAACCAAACGCACCCAGGCGGGCAGTGCTCCATCGAGCACCAACGCCAAGGATAACTTGAGCCTGGTCTCCGCCGAAGCGGCGAAAAAGGGTGCCAAGGGCAAGGCCGGCGACAGCTCGGGCTTGAGCGATAAATTGGCAATGACCCAAGAGCAGTTGGACACCACCCGTCGCGACAACGAAGAGCTAAAAAGCCGCGCGGCCGATTTGCAAAGTCAGTTGGACAAGTTGCAAAAACTGATCCAGCTGAAAAACGACCAGCTTGCCCGTTTGCAGGCGGAAAAGGGCGATCCTGCTGCGCCGGCCACGGCCGCGATGCCCGCGCAACTGGCAGGCGAGCCTGCGCCGACGCCAGCGACCGCTGCGGCACCTGTCGCGCCTGCGGCTGAGCCGATCAAGCCTGCGCCTGCGCCTGCTGCGGCTACTGAAGGCAAATTCAATGACCTGCTGACCAACCCGATTGTCCTCGGTGTGATCGGTGGTGCGGCCGGTTTGCTGGTGCTGTTGCTCTTGCTGTTGTGGGTGCGTCATCGCAACGCCCGCCTTGAAGAGGAAAAGCACCTGCGCATGGCGCGCGCCTTGGCCGAAGAGCCGGAATTCACCTCGAACATTGACCACGACCTGCCGCCAGACAGCTTTGAGGGCCTTGAAGTGCCCCCGCCGAGTGTCAAGCTGGCAGCCGCTCCAACGCCTGCGCCAGTGGTTGAGCCCGCTGTCGTGGTGCCAACCGTCGCTTCCGTATTGGCACCGTTGGCAGTGGCCGTCGCGCCGCAAAATTCCAGTGATGCGCTGGCCCAGGCCCAGTCTCTTGTCGACCGTGGTCATCTGAACCAGGCCGCTGATGTGCTGGAGCAGGCGATCAAGCGCGAACCCAAGCGCAGCGACCTGCGTTTGAAGTTGATGGAAGTCTACGGCCTGCAAAACGATAAAGACGGCTTTGTCACTCAGGAGCGTCAACTGGTGGCCAATGGTGAAAACCATGCCCAGGTCGAACAGCTCAAATCGCGCTTCCCGGCCATGGCCGTGTTGGCGGCGGGTGTCAGCGCGGCAGTTGCCGCCGCGGCGCTCGATGCCCAATACGTCAAGGACCTGCTGGAAGATAAACCGACTGCTGCGGCGCCAGAGCCTGAGCCAGAGGCTTTCGACACCGATTTCGACCTTAGCCTGGACGACCCGGAGGCAGTATCGCCTGCCGCAGTCGACGACGATCAGCAAACGTTCGAGTCGCTTTTGCAGCAACAGACCGAAGCCAAGGCCAGTTCGGACGATCTATCGGACTTCGACCTGGACCTGGAATGGGATGATCCTGTCTCGTCGAAACCGGCCAACGAAGTTGATTCGGGGTTGGAAAGCGATACGACCGGCCTGCCCGCTGAGCCGCCGACTCTCACCCCTGCGGCATTAGACGATTTTGACCTGCCGGAAGATTTCGACCTGTCACTGGCGGATGAGCTTGAGCCCGACCCCAAACCTGACGCCTTTGCGTCAGAATTGGACGATGTCAACGCTGAACTGGATCGTCTGTCCCAGAGCCTTGAGCATCCGTCCATCGAACCGTCTTTCACCGCTGAAGACGCTGCACTGGGCGATGATGAGCCGGAATTCGACTTTCTCTCGGGCTCTGATGAGGTCGCCACCAAGCTTGATTTGGCCCAGGCCTATATCGATATGGGTGATGCAGACGGCGCGCGGGACATCTTGTCCGAAGTGTTGGTCGAGGGGGATGAGTCCCAGCGCGGCGAAGCCAAGGAAATGCTCGGCCGCATCTGACGGTTGAGGCCGATCCAGTGTGGGAGGGGGCAAGCCCCTCCCGCATAAAAGCGCCCATCACATGGCAGTCGCCCTTATAATGCCCGCCTTTGCGCAACTCATCAGGCTCTCAGTTCTTGGCAAATATAGATAACGCGGCTGCCGAAATGGCGGCCGCAGGCTTTTACCGCATCGCCTTGGGCGTGGAATACAAAGGCTCGCGCTATCGCGGCTGGCAACGCCAGGCGTCTGGCGTGTTGACCGTGCAGGAAACCCTGGAAAAGGCCCTGACGAAAGTCGCCGACTCGCCGGTGTCGCTGATGTGCGCCGGGCGTACCGATGCGGGTGTGCATGCTTGCGGTCAGGTGGTGCACTTCGACACCCAGGCTGAGCGCACGATGAAAGCCTGGGTCATGGGGGCCAATATCAATTTGCCCCATGACGTCAGCGTCAGTTGGGCCAAGGTCATGCCGGCGCATTTTCATGCGCGCTTCAAGGCGATTGCCCGGCGTTATCGTTATGTGATTTACAACGACCAGATCCGCCCGGCCCATCTCAACGAAGAAATCACCTGGAACCACCGCCCGCTGGACGCTGAGCGCATGGCCGAGGCTGCGCAGCACTTGGTGGGTGTGCATGACTTCAGTGCCTTCCGCGCCGGCCAGTGCCAGGCCAAGTCGCCGATCAAGGAAGTGCACCACCTGCGGGTCACGCGCCACGGCAAGATGATCGTGCTGGATATTCGTGCTGGCGCCTTCCTGCACCATATGGTGCGCAACATTGCCGGCGTGCTGATGACCATCGGCACCGGCGAGCGCCCGGTGGAATGGGCCAAGGAAGTGTTGGAAAGCCGCATTCGTCGTACGGGCGGTGTAACGGCGCATCCGTTCGGCCTGTACTTGGTGGATGTAGAGTACCGCGACGAGTTCGAGCTGCCGGATCGATTCATCGGGCCACACTTCCTCACAGGTTTCAGCGAACTTGGCGGCTGACGCCCGGAAAAGCTTTTGTTACCATCCGGGACTTTCTCGCTCCAATCCCTGAGGTTTTCACGACATGGCAGCCGTTCGCAGCAAGATTTGCGGGATTACCCGCATAGAAGACGCGCTGGCGGCAGTTGAGGCGGGGGCGGATGCGATTGGGTTTGTGTTCTACGCCAAGAGCCCTCGGGCAGTGAATGTGCTGCAGGCGCGGGCGATCATCGCCGCATTGCCGCCGTTCGTGACCACCGTTGGCTTGTTCGTCAATGCCAGCCGCTGCGAGCTCAATGAAACCCTGGATGCCGTCGCGCTGGATATGCTGCAGTTTCATGGCGACGAAAGCCCTGAAGAGTGTGAGAGCTATCAGCGCCCGTACATCAAGGCGCTGCGCGTCAAGGCTGGAGATGATATCGCTGCGGCGTGTGCTGCCTACGGCGCAGCCCGCGGAATTCTGTTGGATACCTACGTCGAGGGTGTGCCCGGTGGTACTGGGGAGGCGTTCGATTGGTCGCTGATTCCAGAAGGGCTGAGCAAGCCGATCATCCTGGCCGGTGGGCTTAACCCCCAGAATGTCGCGGCGGCCATCGAGCAGGTTCACCCGTATGCCGTAGATGTGAGCGGCGGGGTGGAGCAGGGCAAGGGCATCAAGGATCACGGCAAGATTCGCGCATTTATGCAGGCTGTGCGCGGGATGTGACGGCTGGCAGTCTGCCGCCGTCCATAACTACCACTGTGTAAAACAGCCCGGCGTCGCCTGTGGTGACCCGGTAATGAAGTGGCAACCCTGCACGGGCAGGTTGTCTGGAAGGCTGAGGGCACATGCGGGAAAAGGCAGGTCGAACGTCTGACCCCGTCCAGCATGCGCCATCGCCACATATGAATTTAGCTCAAGGGCATACGCGGGGCTGTGTTCAAGCCACCGGTACTGGAGAAAGAAAGCATGAGCAACTGGTTAGTAGACAAACTGATCCCTTCGATCATGCGTTCCGAGGTGAAAAAAAGCTCGGTTCCTGAAGGTCTGTGGCACAAGTGCCCCTCCTGCGACGCGGTCCTGTACCGTCCGGAGCTGGAAAAGACCCTGGACGTTTGCCCCAAGTGCAACCACCACATGCGTATCGGCGCCCGCGCCCGCATCGACATCTTCCTGGATGCCGATGGCCGTAACGAGCTGGGTGCAGACCTGGAGCCGGTCGACCGTCTCAAGTTCCGCGACAGCAAGAAGTACAAGGACCGCCTGGTCGGTGCCCAGAAACAGACTGGTGAGAAAGACGCGCTGATTTCCGTCAGCGGCAAGCTGCTGGGCATGCCCGTGGTGGTTTCGGCGTTTGAGTTCTCCTTCATGGGTGGCTCCATGGGTGCCATCGTCGGTGAGCGTTTTGTTCGCGCCGCGAACTACGCCCTGGAAAACCGTTGCCCGATGATCTGCTTCGCCGCCTCCGGTGGTGCGCGCATGCAGGAAGCCCTGATCTCCCTGATGCAAATGGCCAAGACCTCTGCGGTATTGGCGCGTCTGCGTGAAGAAGGCATCCCGTTCATCTCCGTGCTGACCGACCCTGTCTACGGCGGCGTTTCCGCCAGCCTGGCAATGCTTGGCGACGTGATCGTCGGTGAGCCGAAAGCCCTGATCGGCTTTGCCGGCCCACGCGTTATCGAGCAGACCGTGCGTGAAAAGTTGCCGGAAGGTTTCCAGCGCAGCGAGTTCCTGCTGGAACACGGTGCCATCGACCTGATCGTGCCGCGCGGCGAATTGCGTCCACGCCTGGGCAACCTGCTGGCGCAGATGATGGGCCTGCCGACCCCTGTGTACGTCGCGCCTAAAGTCGAGCCGATCGTCGTGCCGCCGGTGCCTGCAAACCTATGACCCAACGTACCCTAGGCGAATGGCTCGCCTACCTTGAGCAGTTGCATCCGTCCGCCATCGACATGGGCCTGGAGCGCTCGCAACAGGTAGCGGCCCGCCTCGGGTTGGGTCGCCCGGCACCGCGAGTGATCACGGTGACCGGCACCAACGGCAAAGGCTCTACCTGTGCCTTTGTCGCCGCGCTGCTGCAAGCCCAAGGGCTGAAAGTCGGCGTGTACAATTCCCCGCACCTGCTGCGTTACAACGAGCGGGTGCAACTCAATGGCGTCGAAGCCACTGACGAGCAACTTTGCGAAGCCTTCGCCGCGCTTGACGCCGGCCGTGGCGAGACCTCCCTGACTTATTTCGAAATGGGCACCTTGGCGGCGTTCTGGCTGTTTGAGCGTGCGCAACTGGATGTGGTCGTTCTGGAAGTGGGGCTGGGCGGTCGCCTGGACACGGTCAATGTGGTGGATGCTGACCTGGCGTTGGTCACCAGTATTGGCGTGGATCACGCCGATTATTTGGGCAATACCCGCGAGTCTGTGGCGTATGAAAAAGCCGGCATCTTCCGTGCGGGCAAGCCTGCGTTGTGCGGCGATGTTGACCCGCCACATACCTTGCTCGACAAGGTGTGCGAATTGGATTGCCCGTTTTTCCTGCGGGGCCGCGAATTCAATCTTGAGATCGGTGCTCAGCATTGGCAGTGGCAGGGGCGAGATACGCGTGGTCAACGCGTAGAGCTGCGCGACCTGCCGTTACTGAACCTGCCGATGGAAAACGCCGCGCTCGCACTGCAAGCCTATTTGCTGCTGGACCTGCCGTGGGATGCGGAGCAAATCGCCGCGACGTTGCTGGCAACCCGTGTCGTGGGGCGCCTGGATCGACGTGCTTTCCAATGGCAGGGCAAGCGCTTGAATCTGCTGTTGGATGTGGGCCATAACCCTCATGCGGCCGAGTATCTGGCGCAGCGCCTAGCCCGCACGCCGCCAGTCGGTCGTCGCCTTGCCGTATTCGGTTTGCTGGCCGACAAGGATCTGGAGGGTGTGGTTGCGCCCTTGTTGCGTAGCGTCCAGGCGTGGGCTGTAACGCCATTGGATTCGCCGCGCAGTCGCTCTGCTGCAGAGTTGGAAGTGGCCTTGCAGAACCTTGGTGCCCCGGTGGCGTCGTATGCAAGCGTCACTGCAGCCCTTGAAGCGCAGTGTGCCGATGCCACGCCTGACGACGAGATTCTGTTGTTCGGATCATTTTATTGTGTTGCCGAGGCGCTTGAGTGGTTGGCCCGGCGCTCCACGGAGGAAGCTGCACATGGCATTACTGGATAGCGCATATAAGCAGCGAATGGTCGGCGCACTGGTGCTGGTGGCACTGGCAGTGATCTTTTTGCCAATGTTGTTTTCCCGTCAGGATGAAGAGCGTCAAGTCGTCGTAGAGGCTCCCGCTGCGCCACAGGCGCCGGCGGTGCCGCAGGTGCAGGTCGAGCCGGTGGTGGTGCCTGAGCCGCAAGCTCTGCCGGAAGAAGAGCCAGTGCCGACGGAGGATGAGATTGCAGCACAGGAGGCGCCGTCGATGCCGGTGCAGCCAAGCGTGCCGGTGGTCAAACCTGCTCCTGTTGCGGTTGCCAAGCCTGTCGCGCCGACGCCGGCGCCCAAGCCGGTAGCGCCGCAGCCAGCCGCACCGGGCAAGCCGGACGTAGGTCAGAGCCGTATCGACCCCAATGGCCTGCCGATCAGTTGGTCGATCCAGGTGGCCAGCCTGGGCAATCGTGAAGGTGCGGATGCCTTGCAGAAAAAGCTGCGTAGCCAGGGGTATAACGCTTATATCCGTAGTGCCGACGGCAAAAACCGAGTGTTTATCGGCCCGCTGATCGAGCGCGCCGAGGCAGATCGCCTGCGGGACTTGCTGGATCGCCAGCAGAACCTGAAGGGTTTTGTGACCCGGTTCCAACCTGAACGCGGCTGAAGTGTGGGAGGGGGCTTGCCCCCGATTGCGGTGGATCAGCAATAAATAGGCTGACTGATCCACTGCTATCGGGGGCAAGCCCCCTCCCACATTGGTTTTGTGGTGGGGGTTGAAAATTGCTCCGCTCGTCACAAACTACTGATTTGCAAAGCCGCCGCAATCACTGCTTACCGATAGCCCGGCGCTCTGCTAAAATGCGCCGCCTTATCTGTCCGTAGGCTCAAACGTGCCATTTACCTGGGTTGATTGGGCGATTGTTGCAATCGTCGCCATCTCCGCTTTGATCAGTCTAAGCCGCGGCTTCGTAAAAGAAGCACTGTCGTTGCTGACCTGGATCATCGCAGGAGTCGTAGCCTGGATGTTCGGTGGTTCACTGTCGGTCTACTTGGCTGGATACATCGAGACACCTTCGGCCCGCGTCATCGCGGGCTGCGCCATCATGTTCATCGCCACGCTGCTGGTGGGGGCAATGGTCAATTATCTTATTGGCGAGTTGATACGTGTCACCGGCCTCTCCGGGACCGATCGATTTCTCGGCATGGCCTTTGGCGCTGCGCGTGGTGCATTGCTGGTGGTCGTGGCGGTCGGGCTGTTGAGCCTGGGGCCAGTACAGCAGGATTCGTGGTGGCAAGAGTCTGTGCTCGTGCCAAAATTTCTATTAGTTGCAGATTGGTCCAAAAACCTCATTTTGGGGTGGAGCAGTCAGTGGCTGGCCAGCGGAATCAGCGTACCCGCTGATCTTCCGTTCAAGGAGCACCTCTTACCGGCCATAACGCCTCAGTAAGTTGTGTTCAGTCAAGATTCATTAAGTAGGGGTTGCGTCGCATGTGTGGCATCGTCGGTATCGTCGGTAAGTCGAACGTCAATCAGGCGCTGTATGACGCGCTAACCGTCCTCCAGCACCGCGGCCAGGACGCTGCCGGTATTGTGACCAGCCACGACGGCCGGTTATTCCTGCGCAAGGACAATGGCCTGGTACGTGACGTGTTCCATCAGCGTCACATGCAGCGCCTGGTCGGGCACATGGGCATTGGCCATGTGCGTTACCCGACTGCCGGTAGCTCGACTTCGGCCGAAGCTCAACCGTTTTACGTCAACTCGCCTTACGGCATCACCCTGGCGCACAACGGCAACCTGACCAACGTTGAACAGCTGGCCAAGGAGATTTACGAATCTGACCTGCGCCATGTCAACACCAGTTCCGACTCGGAAGTGCTGCTCAACGTATTCGCTCACGAGCTGGCCCAGCGCGGCAAGCTGCAGCCAACCGAAGAAGACGTGTTCGCTGCGGTGATCGACGTGCACAACCGTTGCGTTGGCGGTTATGCCGTGGTCGCGATGATCACCGGCTACGGCATCGTCGGCTTCCGTGACCCGCACGGCATTCGCCCGATCGTGTTCGGCCAGCGTCACACCGACGAAGGCGTCGAGTACATGATCGCTTCCGAAAGCGTGTCCCTGGACGTGCTGGGCTTCACCCTGATTCGCGACCTCGCGCCGGGCGAAGCGGTGTACATCACCGAAGACGGCAAACTGCATACCCGCCAGTGCGCCGTGGCGCCGAAACTCACGCCGTGCATCTTCGAACACGTCTACCTGGCGCGTCCGGATTCGATCATCGACGGCGTTTCGGTCTACAAGGCGCGTCTGCGCATGGGCGAAAAGCTGGCCGACAAGATCCTGCGCGAGCGTCCTGAGCACGATATCGACGTGGTCATCCCGATTCCGGATACCAGCCGTACCGCTGCGCTGGAGCTGGCCAACCACTTGGGCGTCAAGTTCCGCGAAGGCTTCGTGAAGAACCGCTACATCGGCCGTACCTTCATCATGCCGGGCCAGGCCGCGCGCAAGAAGTCGGTGCGCCAGAAGCTCAACGCCATTGAGTTGGAGTTCCGCGGCAAGAACGTGATGCTGGTGGATGACTCCATCGTGCGTGGCACCACGTGCAAGCAGATCATCCAGATGGCCCGCGAAGCCGGTGCGAAGAACGTGTACTTCTGCTCCGCAGCGCCTGCCGTGCGTTACCCGAACGTGTACGGTATCGACATGCCGAGCGCCCACGAGCTGATCGCGCACAACCGTACTACCCAGGATGTTGCCGACCTTATTGGTGCTGATTGGCTGATCTATCAGGACCTGCCAGACCTGATCGAAGCGGTCGGTGGCGGCAAGATCAAGATCGACCAGTTCGACTGCGCCGTGTTTGACGGCAAGTACGTGACCGGCGATGTCGACGAGGCCTACCTAAACAAGATCGAGCAGGCGCGCAATGATTCGTCGAAGATCAAGACCCAGGCGGTCAGCGCGATCATCGACCTGTACAACAACTGAGTAAACACCGGCCCTGAGGGGCCGGTTTTGTATCTTAAATAAAGAATTGAGTGAGGAGTGGCAGCATGAGTCAGGAATGGGATGCCGGTCGTTTGGACAGCGACCTCGATGGCGTAGCTTTCGATACCCTGGCTGTGCGTGCTGGCCAGCACCGTACGCCTGAGGGAGAGCACGGTGACCCGATGTTCTTCACCTCCAGCTATGTGTTCCGCACTGCTGCCGATGCGGCTGCGCGCTTTGCTGGCGAAGTGCCGGGTAACGTGTACTCGCGCTATACCAACCCGACTGTACGTGCGTTCGAAGAGCGTCTCGCAGCGCTGGAAGGGGCTGAGCAGGCGGTCGCCACGGCAACCGGCATGGCCGCAATCCTGGCGGTGGTAATGAGCCTGTGCAGCGCTGGCGACCACGTGCTGGTATCGCGTAGCGTATTTGGTTCGACCATCAGCCTGTTCGAGAAGTACTTCAAGCGCTTTGGTATCGAAGTGGACTACGTGCCGCTGGCAGACTTGTCCGGTTGGGAGGCGGCGATCAAGGCCAATACCAAGCTGCTGTTCGTCGAGTCGCCGTCCAATCCGTTGGCCGAGTTGGTGGATATCGCCGCGCTTTCCGAAGTGGCCCACGCCAAGGGCGCGATGCTGGTCGTCGACAACTGCTTCTGCACGCCTGCATTGCAACAGCCACTGAAGCTGGGCGCGGATATCGTGGTGCACTCGGCCACTAAATTCATTGATGGCCAAGGCCGTTGCATGGGCGGTGTGGTTGCCGGTCGCAGCGAGCAGATGAAAGAAGTCGTCGGCTTCCTGCGTACTGCGGGTCCGACCTTGAGCCCATTTAATGCGTGGATCTTCCTCAAGGGTCTGGAGACCCTCAACCTGCGGATGAAGGCCCACTGCGCCAATGCCCAGGCCTTGGCCGAGTGGCTGGAACAGCAGGACGGTATCGAGAAGGTGCACTACGCAGGCCTCAAGAGCCACCCGCAGCACGAGTTGGCCCAGCGCCAGCAGCGTGGTTTCGGCGCCGTGGTGAGCTTTGAGGTGAAGGGTGGCAAAGAGGGCGCCTGGCGCTTTATCGACGCTACGCGACTGATCTCCATCACCGCTAACCTGGGTGATAGCAAGACCACCATCACGCACCCGAGCACCACCTCCCACGGGCGCCTGGCGCCGCAAGAGCGTGAGGCGGCCGGTATCCGTGACAGCCTGATCCGCATTGCGGTCGGCCTGGAAGATGTCACGGACTTGCAGGCTGACCTGGCTCGCGGGCTGGCGGCCTTGTGATCGAGTGGTCCATGGAAGCCGCGGCGGCCACTAACGGGCGTGTCGCGCTGGTGACCGGCGCGGCCCGGGGCATTGGCCTTGGAATCGCCGCGTGGCTGATCAGCGAAGGCTGGCAGGTGGTGCTGACCGACCTGGACCGCGAGCGCGGCTCCAAGGTGTCCAAAGTGCTGGGCGAGAATGCCTGGTTTATCAGCATGGACGTGGCGGACGAGAAGCAGGTCGCCCAGGGCGTTGCTGAAGTGTTGGGACAATTTGGACGACTCGATGCGTTGATCTGCAACGCAGCGGTCGCTGACCCGCGCAATATCACGCTCGAAAGCCTCGACCTGGCTTACTGGAATCGAGTGATGGCGGTGAACCTCGGTGGGCCGATGTTGTTGGCCAAGCACTGTGCGCCGTACCTGCGTGCCCATGGCGGTGCGATCGTCAACCTGGCCTCGACCCGGGCGCGCCAGTCCGAACCGGACACCGAGGCCTATGCGGCGAGCAAGGGCGGCCTATTGGCTCTCACTCACGCCTTGGCGATGAGTCTTGGTCCGGAAGTGCGGGTCAATGCCGTGAGCCCCGGCTGGATCGATGCGCGTGACCCTGCTGCGCGCCGAGCCGAGCCGTTGACGGACGCCGATCATGCCCAGCATCCGGCGGGCAGGGTAGGTACCGTGGAAGACGTGGCGGCGATGGTTGCGTGGTTGCTGTCGCGTCAGGCCGGCTTTGTCACCGGGCAAGAGTTTGTCGTGGATGGCGGCATGAACAAGAAGATGATTTACAGCGAGTAAGGCAGGTGGCCGTCTTGAAGTTATTTTGCCTTTTTCAGAAAAACTTCAAGCAGGCTATTGACTTAGGTTCGTTACCTGCGTAAATTTCGCGGCCTCAACGAAGCAAAGGGTGATTAGCTCAGCTGGGAGAGCATCTGCCTTACAAGCAGAGGGTCGGCGGTTCGATCCCGTCATCACCCACCACTTCTTGAGAGTTTTACCTTCGGGTGAGACGCAACGTTAAAGGTTGCACCGACGCGCAGCGGTAGTTCAGTCGGTTAGAATACCGGCCTGTCACGCCGGGGGTCGCGGGTTCGAGTCCCGTCCGCTGCGCCATTATTTTCCAGGCCTGATTTGTCGGGTTTGAGATTGAACAGCTAAGGCTGATCGGTCAGACGTTTAAAGACTGTTGAGGGTTTTAGGCTCAATTGGTCAAGCGATACGCAGCGGTAGTTCAGTCGGTTAGAATACCGGCCTGTCACGCCGGGGGTCGCGGGTTCGAGTCCCGTCCGCTGCGCCATATCTGCCTCAAGGCCCACTGAACGCCTTGAAGCACAAAGAAAGCCACTGGCTACTTTGATCCGATAGCAAAGACCCTGGTCGAAAGACCGGGGTTTTTTGTGTCTGCGATTTAGGGCGGTAGCCAGCAATGTAGTGAGCGGGGCAAGCCCGCTCACTACGTGTGTTTAGAACCCCAGCTTATCCCGTAGCCCGTAATACCAAGCTCCCAACGCTGCAAACGGCGTACGCAACAATTGCCCGCCCGGGAACGGGTAGTGCGGCAGGTCGGCAAACGCATCAAAACGCTCCGCCTGCCCTCTGAGTGCCTCTGCCAGCACCTTGCCCGCCAGGTGCGTGTACGTCACGCCATGGCCGCTGCAACCCTGTGAGTAATAGATGTTGTCACCCAGGCGTCCCACCTGCGGCAAGCGCGACAGGGTCAGCAGGAAATTGCCCGTCCATGCGTAGTCAATTTTCACATCCTTGAGCTGGGGGAAGGCCTTGAGCATCTTCGGACGGATGATCGCTTCGATATTGGCCGGGTCGCGTGCGCCGTACACCACACCGCCGCCGAAGATCAGGCGTTTGTCACTGGTGAGGCGGTAGTAGTCCAACAGGTAGTTGCAGTCTTCGACGCAGTAATCCTGTGGCAGTAATGTCTTGGCCAGTTCATCGCACAGGGGTGCGGTGGTAATTACTTGGGTGCCGCAGGGCATCGACTTGGCGGCCAGCTCTGGAACCAGATTGCCCAAGTAGGCGTTGCCCGCGACGATGATGAACTTAGCCCGGACCTTGCCTTCGGCGGTATGCACCACGGGGTTGGCGCCGCGCTCAATGCGCACTGCCGCAGATTGTTCGTAAATGGTGCCGCCCAATGACTCTACCGCCGCAGCTTCGCCCAGAGCGAGATTGAGCGGGTGAATATGCCCGCCGCTCATATCCAGTAGGCCGCCGACATAGTTGTCACAGGCCACCACTTCGCGGATACGGCGTTCGTCGAGCAACTCCAGTTGCGTGTGGCCGTAGCGCTCCCACAAGCGCTTCTGGGACTCCAGGTGGCCCATGTGCTTGCTGTTGAGTGCGGCGAACACGCCGCCGTCCTTCAAGTCGCATTGAATCTGATACTTGGCGACGCGCTCGCGAATGATCCGGCCCCCTTCAAAGGCCATCTCTCCCAACAACTTTGCTTGCGTGGGGCCGACACTGCGCTCGATTACGTCGATGTCGCGGCTATAGCTATTGACGATCTGCCCGCCATTGCGGCCCGAAGCGCCAAAACCCACCTTGGCGGCTTCCAGTACGGTCACGCGAAAACCGTTTTCCAGCAGGAATAGTGCGCTTGACAGTCCGGTGTAGCCGGCACCAATCACGCACACATCGGTTTCAACCTCGCCCTGGAGTGTTGGGCGAGGCGGCACCGAGTTTGCCGAGGCGGCGTAATACGACTGGGGGTAGGGGGTGTTCGCCATCCTGGAACCTCTGTTTTATATTTTTTACGAGTGCTCCGATCCTACCTGAGTTGAAAAATGCCTGCCAGCCACCCGAAAATGACGGGCGCACCCAGCGCAAATAAATAATTCGCATATTCATAGGGTTAGCTGCAAAAAAGATGTTGACACCCCTTTGGAAATCCGTAGAATGCCGCCTCACAGCAGGCACGTAGCTCAGTTGGTTAGAGCACCACCTTGACATGGTGGGGGTCGTTGGTTCGAGTCCAATCGCGCCTACCAAACAAAATCCGCTCTGCTGGGCGGTCTAGAAGGGCTCACCGAAAGGTGGGCCCTTTTTTGTTGCCTGGGATTTGTTGCCTGAGATTTTTCCTACAGGAATAATAAAGCTTTCCTAAAGTATTGATCTGTCGGGCCGATGGTGTTGGTACTTTCTCGTCATCGGATATTTGGCATGCTTGTCAACATCAGCAGTCCCGCCTCCGTCACAAGTACCCCAACCGTTGCTGCCTCGGCCGATACCAAGACCGCCGATAGCACGCAAGCAACCAGTACCACCAGCGCGAGCGGTACGACCGTCAATGCGAAGTCGGGTGCCCAGGGTGCTGGCGGCGTAGGGGGTAGCAGCGAAGCCTCATCGAGCTCATCAGAGTCCGATACGGTCAAAGAGTTGAAGAAGCAGATCGAGCAGTTGCAAAAGCAACTTCAACAGCAGCAGCAGGCGATGCAGAAGATACAGTCCAGCGAGCAGAGCGATGACGCTAAGGCTGCAGCGCTGGCATCGGCTCAAACGCAGATCGCAGCCACCAGTGCGGCGTTGCAGACGGCGACAGCTGCTTTGTTGCAGGCCCTCACCCAAGAGGGTGGGAGCACGTCGGGCTCAATGGTCAGCACCACTGCCTGAATGTCTGGAGGGTGTTGAAGTGCTCAGCCGCGCTTCAACACGCTTTCGCCAGCACTTGGCGGCAGCCGAGACACGTCTACGAGCGCTAGCACGCCCATCAGCGCGACCCCGATAAATGCCACCCGAAAATCGCCGACCTGGGCCTGCACATCATGCCCTTGCAAGGTCATCGAAGCGCGCAGCAATAGCGCAGCCACCGTCACGCCCATGCCCATGGCCAGTTGGAACGCCATACTGAACAACGCCGAGGCCTCGCTCATACGCGCCTTGGGTATGTCTGCGAAGCCGATCGAGTTGTAACAAGTGAACTGCATCGAGCGCGACAGCCCGCCCACGAACAGCACCGTCGCAATCAGGGTAAGCGGTGTCTGCATCGTGAAAAGCGCACAGGCAGCAATCGATACGACGCCGATGATGCCATTCACCATTAACACCTTGCGAAAGCCGTAGCGCTGCATGATGGCCGTGGTAAACGGCTTCATCGCCAGGTTGCCGGCAAATACCGCCAGCACCAACAAGCCAGCATCCACCGGGGACAAACCAAACGCGACCTGAAACAACAGCGGCAGCAGAAACGGCAGTGCGCTGATGGCCAGACGAAACAGCGAGCCGCCGTAGATGCTCACGCGGAAGGTATTGATGGACAAGGTTTGCAGTGGCAGTAGCGGGTCGGTGTAATGCCGGCAATGATGCGCGGCCCACACCGCCAGCAGTAAGCCTGCAGCAACGAGCCCCAGGCCAGGCATGAGCATCTCGCCGGCTTGGCTGCCCAGCCATTCCAGCCCGCCCAGCAGGGCTACGCAGGCGCCCGCCAGCAGCACAAAACCTTTTGCATCGAACTTGCGCACACGCGCCTCGCGGCCTTCCGGCACCAGCCACAGCGCTGCGGCCAGCGCCAAGGCGCCGAGGGGCAGATTAACGTAGAAGATCCACGGCCACGACGCATGGGTCACGATCAGTCCACCGGCCAATGGCCCGAGAATCGGTGCCACCAAACCAGGCCAAGTGATGATTGCGATCATCTTCACCAAATCTTTTTTATCGGTATTACGCAGCACTGCCAGACGTCCCACGGGCACCATCAGCGCGCCACCGATGCCCTGCAGTACGCGGGCGAAGACGAACATCTCAAGACTCTGGCTAAGCCCGCACAGCAGCGAGGCGAGGGTGAAAACGATGATTGCGCCGGCAAACACGCGACGCGCACCGAATCGATCGGCGACCCAACTGGACAGCGGTATGAAGATCGCTACGGCGAGGATGTAGGCGGTGATGCCGATGTTCATGTCCACCGGGGTGACCCCGAACGCGGTGGCCATCGTCGGCAGTGCTGTGGCGATGACCGTGGCGTCGAGGTTTTCCATGAAGAAGGTCACGGCGACCACGAGCGCGATCAGGCGGGTTTGCAGGCTGAGGGTAGTATCTGGAATAGGGGTGGCGGGAGAAGTCACCGGTGCTGCCTCTTGATCAGTGAAGATTGACCATACCGGGCGTTCGTCTCAGCCGCCACCGCCATACCCGATCAGTTTTACTTGGCTTTGGCGCTCTTGATATCGCCAATCATCTGCTTGGCAATCGCCTGGACCTGTTTCTACGTCATTGCCGAGGCCACACCTTCTTGCAAAGAAGAGAGAGGCATACACCCGATAAGAGGGCGGCGTTACCTGTGTGAATCCCTCAGCGCCTGACCACACCTTGTTACACAGCATGTTCAATTGCCCACAATATTTATTGGTTTGCAGCAACAATTTTTCTTGTTGGACACCTCCCGCCCCAGGCAGCAAAGTTGCCGCCACCGACGCTCGACCTTCCAGGTCAACAATAAAAAACCGAGCCGACTGCACGCCACATTCTTGCTGTGAGCTCTTTGTTCACATCCTGCTGTAATGGCGCCGCAGCGCGCACTTAAGGACCTCACCGTCATGCAAACTGTTGTGAATTTATGGCCGTTGATCGGCGTACTTGTCATCGTGGTTGGCTTTGTCTTGCGCTTCAACCCGCTGTTGGTCGTTACCGCCGCAGCCATCGCTACAGGGCTTGCTGCTCATTTCCCGCTGGAGAAAATTCTCGCCACCATGGGGGATGGTTTCCTTCAGACTCGCGCCTTGCAATTGATTCTGTTGTTGCCGCTGGCGGTGATCGGCCTGCTGGAGCGCCATGGGCTGCGCTTGCATGCGCAGAACTGGATCGCGCGCTTTGAGCGTGCCACCGTCGGGCGCTTGTTGATGATCTATCTGTTTGTGCGCGAGTCCACCGCAGCCATGGGGTTGACCAGCCTGGGCGGGCACCCGCAGATGGTGCGCCCGCTGTTGGCGCCGATGGCTGAGGGCGCAGCGGAAAAACGCTACGGCAAATTACCGGACAAACTGCGCCACAAGGTGTTGGCCATGTGTGCCGCGACTGACAACGTCGGGCTGTTTTTTGGCGAAGATATCTTTGTGGCCTTTGGCGCGATCGCCCTGATGCACACGTTTTTGCTGGGCTCGGGGATTGATGTAGAGCCGCTGCATATTGCGGTGTGGGGGATTCCGACGGCGATCTGCGCATTTATCATTCATGCGATTCGTCTTCATCGATTTGACCGAAGGCTCACCCGTGAAATGACGCCTGCCGCTACGCCAGTGGAGGTCGCGCAATGATCATCTCGATTCAATATTTGTACTGGCTGGCCGGCGTTCTGCTGTTGATTACCGCGGGCATGATCCTGCTGGACCGCACCCACCCCAAACGCTGGTCGAGTGCCTTGTTCTGGCTGTTGTTTGCCATTCCGTTTCTGGTGGGCGAGCAGCTGCCATCGGTTGTGATCGGTGCAGGTGTGGTGGTGATGGCATTGATCGCCGGCATGGGCGGCGTGGGTCGAGGCAAGCATGTCGAGTTGCATGACAAGGCCTCCCGTGCCAGTGCCGGTCGCCTGGGACACAAGTTGTTTATACCGGCATTGGCGATTCCCCTGACCACAGTGATCGGCTCAGTCCTGCTCAAGCACACCGAGATCGGTGGCGTGCCGCTGCTGGACCCAAAAAACACCACCTTCGTTTCCCTGGGTATCGGCTGCCTGATAGCCCTCGGCCTGGCGTGCTGGCTGACCCGTGATACGCCGGTACAAGCCTTGCGTGAATCGCGCCGTCTCACCGAAGCCCTCGGCTGGGCCATGGTGTTGCCGCAGATGTTGGCAATGCTCGGGCTGCTGTTCAATGAAGCGGGCGTGGGCACGGCGGTCGCCCACGTCACCACCACTTATATCAACTTGGATTTCAAGTTGGTGGCGGTGATGGTTTATGTGCTGGGCATGGCGTTGTTCACGGTGATCATGGGCAATGGCTTTGCTGCTTTCCCGGTGATGACCGGCGGTGTTGGCGTGCCGGTGCTGGTCGGGATCTACGGCGGTAACCCGGCGGTGATGGCGGCTATCGGGATGTTCTCCGGCTACTGCGGTACCTTGATGACACCGATGGCTGCCAACTTCAACATCGTGCCGGCCGCGTTGCTGGAGCTGCCAGACAAGAACGCCGTGATCAAAGCCCAGTTGCCCACCGCGCTGATGATGCTGGTGGTGAATATCGTGCTGCTTTATCTGTTGATGTGAGGCGAGTATGCAAACGGTGCTGCTGATGGGGTTTGAACCCTTTGATCAAGACGGGGTGAACCCCTCCTGGGAGGCGGTGCGCCAATTGGACGGCGTGCTGCTGCAGGCGGATGTTCAGATTGTTGCGCGCCAACTTCCCTGTGCGTTTGCGACGGTGGGTGAGTGCCTGGGCCGACTGATCAGCGAATTGCGCCCGGCGATGATCATCGCGACCGGCCTTGGCCCTGGGCGTAGCGATATTTCCATCGAGCGGGTGGCGATTAACGTCAACGACGCCCGCATCCCCGATAACCTGGGGGCACAGCCCATTGATACGGCGGTTGTGGAGGGTGGCCCGGCAGCCTACTTCTCAACGCTGCCTATCAAGGCGATGGTCAAGGCTATGCGCGAGTCGGGTATTGCTGCGTCGGTGTCACAGACTGCGGGTACGTTCGTGTGCAATCAGGTGTTCTACCTGCTCCAGCATGCGCTGGTCGGGACGGCTGTACGCAGCGGTTTTATTCACGTGCCCTGGCTGCCTGAGCAGGTGGCGGGTTTGGACCGGCCTTCAATGGAGTTGGGCAGGGTTGTCGCTGGCTTGCAGGTGGCGGTGCTCACAGCCTGGCAAACCTCCAAGGATATTACGCAAGCGGGCGGCAAGATCAGTTAACCGCCCTGGCCGGCGTTAGGTTGCAAGCAGGCGGGTGAGCCCGAAGGTGATGGCGCAGGCTAACCCGGTCATTGCGAATGCGGTGGCGACATACCATTTGATGAGGTTCAACTCCGTGGTCGCCAGGTCGGCCCTGGTGGCGAAGTGTTTCTCAATGGAGTCGGTCTTGGTTGAAACGGCAAATAGCTTCTCTTTCATTTCAGCCAGCCTCTTTTCCAATAAACCCAAGCGCTTGTCCGTGCCGGAGCCTCCGTCGTTACCACCACCGTTTCCACCTTGAACCGGGATGTTCAGCGTGCTTGCCCCGCCAAATCGATACTGTTTCTTCTCCAAAGCATGCCACCTGTTTCAAAGACTGTGAGATTGCACTTGGGGAGCAAGAATAGTGGGAGTTTGGACCGATGGTGACAGGCAAATTTTTGCAAAATACCACCGAGTGTCTGGCGCGTGCTTTTCAGTCTTCGCGCCGTGGAAAGAACAACTCAAAACACGTTACCCCCGCCTCGCTGGTGACGCTGTAGCGTCCGTTATGCAGTTGCATGATGGTCGCCACAATCGAGAGGCCAAGCCCGTTGGACTGGGCCGAGCGCTCCCGCGATTCATCCACTCGGTAAAACCGTTCGAACAGTCGCGGCAGATGTTCGATGGCAATGGTTTCACCCTGGTTGCTGACCCTCAGGTTGATGCCCTCGGCATTCGGCACTGCCTGGATCTGTAATCCTGAACTGGGCGCGCCGTACTTGATAGCGTTGGCACACAGGTTTGCCAATGCCCGGCGCAGCAACATCGGCTCGGCCCAGATCACGCCTTCGCCTTCGGCATGAATGCTGATATCCACATCGCTGGCCAAGCCTTCGAAATAGTCAGCGATGCGTTCCACCTCATCGGCGGCACATAATTCCTGGCGTTGGCGCAAGGCGCTGGCCGGGTCGGTGCGGGCCAGGAACAGCATGTTGTCGAGCATCCGCGCCAGGCGCTCCAGCTCTTCGACATTGGACGCCAGCAGTTGTTGATAACTCTCGACGCTACGGTGCTGCTGCAGCGCAACCTGGGTTTCGCCCAACAGGTTATTGATGGGTGTGCGCAGCTCGTGAGCCATGTCGGTGGACACTTGACCCAATTGCACGAAGCCCTTGGCCAAGCGTTCGAGCATGGTGTTGAACGCGTCGATCATCGGCAGCAGTTCTTTGGGCGCGCCGTGACCGTCCAAGCGCTCGGCAAGGTTGCCGATGCCGATGCCCTGGGCGTGCAGGGCCAGGCGCCGCAAGGGCAACAGGCCGCGATGCACCAGCAGGTAACCGACCAGCGCCAGGATGATCGCCGCAACGCTTGCCAGGATATAGACGCTTAACCGGTAGTTGGCAAGCACGGCGGTGCGCTCGGCCATCAGGCGCCCGGTGGTGACTTGCAAGCTGCCCAGGTCGCCGGAGTCGATGGACGCCGCCACGCTAGCGTAGGGAACGCCATTCATGCCGGGGAAGTGGTGTACGTCGCCAAGGCCCAGCGCGTGGTTTTTCGGCACGGCGGGTACGGAAGGCAAATCGATATTGCCCGGGTTCACTAACAACAGCGGCTTTTGCCCAGGCGCGCTGATGCTCAGCACCGATTCGCGGTTGCCCAGCATGTTTTGGAACAGCTCAGGCTTGGTTTTGATCAGGTCCAGAGTGTTGCTGTCGTTGAGGAGGTTGCGCAGTTGATCGGCGCGCGAGATTAGCGCGGCGTCGTCACGCATGACCAGCTCACGTTCCAGCTCGCGGTAGAGCGCTACGCCCAGCGTCGCCAGCAGAGCGAACGCAAGCAGGGCGAAGATCAGCGCCAGGCGCAGGGTCAGCGAGTGGTGACGGCTACTCATGGTTGGGTATCGAAGCGGTAGCCGATGCCGCGCACGCTGTGGATCAGCTTGAGCTGGAACGGGTCGTCGATTTTCAGCCGCAGGCGCCGCACGGCGACATCGACCACATTGGTGTCGCTGTCAAAGTTCATGTCCCATACTCTGGACGCGATCAGAGAGCGGGATAGCACCTGGTCCTGGTGGGTGGCAAACAGGTGCAGCAGGGCAAACTCCTTGTTGGTCAGGGTAATGCGTGTGCCGGCACGCGTGACACGGCGTTTTAATACATCGATGTGTAGGTCGGCGACCTGCAGTTGCTCTTCTTCGCGGCTCGGGCCACGGCGGGTCAGGGTGCGTAGGCGCGCCACCAGCTCGGCAAACGAGAAGGGCTTGATCAGATAATCATCGGCGCCGAGCTCCAGGCCTTTGATGCGGTCGGCAATATCATCGCGGGCCGTCAGGAAAAGTACCGGAGTGTCGGCCTCTTTGCGCAGGCGGCGCAGTACCTCCCAGCCGTCCATCTTGGGCATCATCACGTCCAGTACGATCACATCGAAAGGGCTTTCCAACGCTTGGTGCAAGCCGTCTACGCCATCGCGCGCCAGGCTTACGGAGTAGCCCAGTTCCTGCAGGCCGTTGAGCAGGTAATTGCCGGCCTTGGGTTCGTCTTCGACGACGAGAATATTCATGGGAAGTGCCCTGTCTCAATGCTTGGCGCCAGTGTAGCCGGATCAGTTGTCACTGGGGCAGTCGGTGGCTTGTACCTGGTAATCCAGCACGTGTTCGCGGCCCAGGTGGTCCAGGTAGTCGAGGCGAGCAGGCACGACGCCGCATTGACCGTCGGCGGCCGTGCTCGACAGTATTTTGTCGACGTCCAGGTGCAGGAAGAAGCCGGTTTTGTCATGGATGACGGTGGGGGCGTCGGCTGCAAATACAGAGCCGGTGGCGAGCACTGTCAAACCGGCGGCGATCAGTCGGAGTTTGCTTACAGGTTTCATCGGGTGCACCCTCATTAATCAGTGGGAAATGGCGTCAACCGATGTGGCTGACGTATGGCTCCACTGTATGAAGTGAGGGTGTTGGCAAGACTTACAGCTTCATTACAAACCTGTAATGCAAGGCGGATGCGCGGGTGGCGTTTACAAGCTGGGAGGTGATCCGTAGATTGAGCCCTGCCAATTATTTGTTACTGCCCATGAGGAAGCCACGCAGTGTCCATCCGAGGTTCAGTCGTATTTGCCCGACGTTATCGCGCCTTCCTGTTCGATATGGACGGGACCTTGCTCAACTCCATTGCTGCCGCTGAGCGGGTGTGGGGGATCTGGGCTGAACGCCACGGGCTGGATGTCCCAGCGTTCCTGGCCACCATCCACGGTGCGCGCGCCATCGATACCATCACGCGTCAGGCATTGCCCGGTGTTGACCCCTCCATCGAGGCGCAGTGGATCACCGAGGCGGAGATCGATGACGTAGAAGGCGTCGTGGCGATCTCGGGTGCCGTTGCGTTTCTGAACAGTCTGCCCGGGGATCAGTGGGCGCTGGTTACATCCGCCCCCAGAGAGCTTGCGTTGCGTCGGCTGCAAGCGGCGGGCATCGTGCCGCCTGCGGTGCTGGTGACGGCCGAAGACGTGGCTATCGGCAAGCCGAACCCTGCTTGTTATGCGCTCGGTGCTCAACGTTTGGGTGTGCCGGTGCAAGACTGCCTGGTGTTCGAGGATGCGACTGTAGGTATCCGAGCGGCAGAGGCAGCAGGTGCGGATGTGATGGTGGTGACGTCAACGCACCCTGCGCCGATGGTGACGGAACATCCTTCGATTGACGGTTACGAGCGATTACGGGTGCAGCGTGACGCGGACGGCTTGCTGCATTTGCAGAACGCAACGGACTGATACAAAACGCCCGGGCCCGTCATGGGTCTCGGTCTTGATCGCTGGAGACTTGGGCGGATGGTGCGTGCAGTCGGGTACTGCGAATGCCCTGGCGTGAAAGCACCATTTCCCTAAGCAATTCATTGGCTAGCCGCGCAATCGCGTTGGCGCCTCGGTAGTGCGCGCGCACGATTCCAGTAATTGCAAAGTGGTCGGTCTCTGGTCCACTAAGCACTGCCGAAAGCGTGCCGTCGGTGTGCAGCGTACAGGTGATGTTATAGCTCGGCAGGCGGTCTGCCAGTGCAGATTCGATTTGAGATTTGCTCAGGGTATCCATCGGCTTCAGCGCCTTAGCGGGACCATTCAAGCCAAAGCATAGGCCCTGTTACGCCGCTGTACATACCGGCGATCAGGTCGTCGAAGAAGGTTTTCGCCAGCCGTCACAGTGAACGAAAGGGCTGGCTACTGAGGGCGTTTCAAGGCGTCTGGTTTTTGTCCGGTGCAGTCAGGCCGGCCTGGATGCGCTGGTAAATCTCTTCGCGATGCACGGCAACGTCCTTGGGAGCGTTGATGCCGATTCGTACTTGCTGGCCGCTGACGCCCAGGATGGTGATTGTGATGTCATCACCGATGTTTATGCTTTCACCAACTTTGCGGGTGAGTATAAGCATGGACTTCTCCTTGATTACTTTTAAGGACACATGTTTCAGGCAGGGCAGATGTCGTATATGTACAGCTTACTGCTAAGCGCTTCCCTGTGACTGCCTCTTTTAGGACGCATAGAGGCGGCATTAATTCCCATGGCGGCATCATACAGGTCTGCGATACATGATTCGCATTGTTTAAGCCAACGTTTATGACGGCCAGAATAGACAGTGAATGATAAAGTTGCCTCTTTATCCTCAAAGGAGCAGGGCAGTGCGTAAAGTAGCGATGGCAATTGTGGTGTTGGCATTGGCCGGTTGCGGCGAAGGCAAACCTGTCGAGGCACCCAAGGCCAAGCCTGCCGTGAGCGAGAGCCAGCCACAAACCGGCGCGATTGCTGCCCAGGAATGGGACCTGTGGGTTGGCCCGCCAGACCACAAATTACAGGCAATTACCGACCTGACGGCCTGGTTGCTGGAACATGGTTTCAATTTTTATATCGTGAAAGTCGACGGCAAGGACGAAGTATTGATAGGCCCGTTCGCCACTAAGGCTGAGGCCGAAGCCAGGCAGACACTGCTTGCCGAAAAACTCGCCCGCGCCAAGAAAAACGACACCGTGTCTGAGATCATCGAGCACAAAACCGCGCAGTAACGAGAAGATAGGGCGGGAGCTCCGCCCATTTTCAACCGCAGGCCTTGAGGTTTACCGGGCCGACAAATTCATTGCCGCGCCCCATCACGCAGGCCACGGTCTGGTTGCGCTGACGCTCCCAGGTTTGCACCGGATAGGTCTTGTTCCAGGCTTCGTACAATTGACGATCCTGTTTCGACAGTCGCAGCCCGTACTGTTTGCTCATGTAGAAATAAGTACGCGCAATCATTCCGCGGATGGAAGGGCGCGGCATGACCTTCTTGGCTTTGAAATCCACCTGGGTCAAGCAGGAACCATACTGCCCATTTTGCACAGGCAGCCAGCCAAAGCTGAAATTGTTTCGGTCGCCATTAACCTCACCGATGCTCGGCACCAAGTTGTGCAGGTCGGCTTCGGCACGCTGGAATACCTTGTCATTACGCGTGCAGTTCTTGCGCCCGCCAGCTTGCCAACACTGGCGTTGATGGCCGATCTGCCAGGCGGGAACGATATGCTCCCATTCAATGCGTGCTGCGCGATTGGCATTCTTGCGCGGGATGTAGCCGCAGGCTTTCAGGTCTACCCGGTTGCCGGTGTACTTGCAGCCGCAATAGAACTCCGTGGATTGAGGCGCATAGAGCGTCCAGGCAACTTTCTTGGCCTCGCTGAAGGTTCGAGGTGCCTGGGCGTGGGCGGTTACGGTAAAAAGCAGGCAACACACAGCAATAAAACGGGCGCTCATTGAATCAGTCTTCCTTCGGCACAACCCAGAAAATCTGCACGCCGCCGTCATCCCGATAGGCGAGGGTGACGTTGTCGTTCTCGGCGATTTCTTCCAGTAAGCGTTGCCATTCATCCTCCGGTTCATCCTGCAGGCGGAAGATCAAGGCTGCCTTGGCTTTTTGGGCGTTGGTGGAGTTGATGATCTTTTGCACGCGAATGGCCAGGCGTTGGTAGGCATCAGGTGGAGCAGGCACTGCGGAAGCGGACTTTGCCACGGTGTATTCCTCAATAAGCTGTACGCACATACAGTATTTTACTGTAATCGATTTCGCAACTGCTTAAAATTCAAGGCGTTCATCTGACAGTGGGTGAAGCGCATTGCTGTAGGGCTGGAATGGTTTATAGCGGGGGATTTCGCGGGGACGGCAGGGGCGATTAAATTCGCCCCTGCCGATGTATCACTGGGGATCAATATTCCCAGAAAATACGTTGCAGCTCTTTGCTGTCCTGGGTCTTGGTCAGGGCGACCATTGCCAGGATGCGGGCCTTCTGAGGGTTCAGGTCAAGGGCAGCAACCCAGTCGTATTTGTCGTCAGGCTGTTCGGCGTTACGCAGCACCATCCCGCCAGCGTTGACGTGGGAAGAACGAATGATTTGCACGCCTTGTTTACGCAGTTCCACCAGTGCCGGTACGACTTTTGACGATACAGAGCCGTTGCCGGTACCGGCGTGGATGATGGCTTTGGCGCCAGCCTGGGCCAGGGCTTTGTAGGCGGTGTCGCTCACGTTGCCATAGCCATAGGCGATTTCAACATCGGGCAGGCTCTTGATGTTTTTGATGTCGAACTCAGAGTCTGTGGTGTGACGCTTGGCCGGCAGGCGGAACCAGTAGGATTTGCCTTCAACGACCATCCCCAGCGGGCCCCATGGGCTCTTGAACGCTTCGGTCTTGATGTTGATCATCTTGCTGACATCGCGACCCGACTGAATCTCGTCATTCATGGTCACCAATACGCCTTTGCCGCGTGCATCTTTGCTGCCGGCTACGGCCACTGCGTTGTACAGGTTGAGCATGCCGTCAGCCGACATCGCGGTGCCTGGGCGCATGGAGCCGACTACTACGATTGGCTTGTCGGTTTTTTCCACCAGGTTCAGGAAGTAGGCGGTCTCTTCCAGGGTGTCAGTACCGTGGGTGATCACGATGCCATCTACGTCCTTGCTGTCGGCCAGTTCGGCAACGCGGCGGCCGAGTTGCAGCAGGTTTTCGTTGTTGATGCTTTCGGACGCAATTTGCATCACTTGCTCGCCGCGCACGTTGGCGATCTGGCTAAGCTCAGGAACACCGGCGATCAGTTGTTCGATGCCGACCTTGGCCGCCTGATAGGTGGCGCTGTTGGCAGCGCTGGCGCCCGCTCCGGCGATGGTGCCGCCAGTGGCGAGGATCACCACGTTGGAGAGTTTGGTCTTGGTTTCAGCTTCTTTTGCATGGGCGGCAACAGGGAACAGCAGCATCAGGGCTAATGCGCCCGGAACAAAATTCTTCAGTGCAGATTTCATTATTTTTCTCTCTGGTTTTTGATGAGTGCTGGAGCTGGTTCATCTAGAACACCCGGGCAGTGCTGAATGCCACGAGGCGCTGAGTTAGAGCATGAACCGTACCAGGCTTGCTCAGCAGATGGTTTCAAAATAACCGATTGATTATTAAAGGTTTTTATTTGTTTTTCAGTGAGGTGTAACTGTTGGCTGTCCGGCTTTCCGAACGTCAGACGGTATTACGTTCGGTTGTCCGAAAGAGGTTCATGAGCTGACTCGGGCGCTTACATGACAATGTCCCCATGGCCTCTCGTTTTAATGAACGACTGGGCGAGGGCGCTGTTTATAAATCTCATCGCAGGCTGCGAGGGCTGGTACTAGAGGGTTCGGATGAAAGACCTTGTTCTACCGTTGACAAATCTCGACAAGGTTCTCATAGTTTGGGTAACGCAAACGTTTGCGAGATGTTTCACGGGCTACTCGCCGAGACTCGTGGCCGCTCGTATCAGCCACCCGGGTGGGATGGCTGCCGAAGCTTTCTTCGGTGCAAGCGTTGCTCACAATAATCATAAGATCGGAGTACACCCATGAAGCTGCCATTTGCAGGACGTCTTCTTGCAGTCGCTGTGCTTGCTGCCGCATCCGCTGTTCTACCTCTCTCTTCCGCATTTGCTGACAACGCCGCCAAACCCAAAGTTGGCCTGGTCATGAAGTCCCTTGCCAATGAATTCTTCGTCACCATGCAGGATGGCGCGAAGGACTATCAGAAAGCCCACGCCGCCGACTTCGACATGATCACCAACGGCATCAAGAACGAAACCGATACCAGCGCCCAGATCGATATCGTCAAGCAGATGATCCTGTCCAAGGTCGATGCGATTGTTATTGCGCCGGCGGACTCCAAAGCCCTGGTCAAAGTGCTGGAAGATGCCTCTAAAGCCGGGATCAAGATCGTCAACATCGACAACCGCCTTGACCCGGGCGTGCTTAAAAGCAAAAACCTCGATATTCCTTTCGTAGGCCCGGACAACCGCAAGGGCGCCAAGCTGGTGGGCGACTACCTGGCCAAGCAACTGGCGTCGGGTGACAAAGTCGGCATCATCGAAGGCGTACCGACCACCACCAATGCCCAGCAGCGCACCGCGGGCTTTAAAGATGCAATGGACGCTGCCGGTCTGAAGATCGTTTCTACTCAGTCGGGTAACTGGGAAATCGATGAAGGTCGCAAAGTGGCTTCCGCCATGCTGAGCGAATACCCTGACCTCAAGGCCCTGTTGGCGGGTAACGACAACATGGCCCTTGGCGCTGTTTCCGCCGTTCGTGCGGCAGGCAAGGCCGGCAAGGTATCGGTCGTAGGCTACGACAACATCGAAGCGATCAAGCCGATGCTCCAGGACGGCCGCGTACTGGCCACCGCCGATCAGGCCGCTGCCCAGCAAGCCGTGTTCGGTATCCAGAATGCGCTCAAGCTGATCAAGGGTGAGAAAGTCGATTCCAAAGACGGCGTGATCGAAACCCCGGTCGAACTCGTCCTCAAGAAGTAATCCTGGCAGTACCCAACAGCGCCCGCTCGTCCTGAGCGGGCGCCTGGAGATTTTCCTATGTCATCTTCCGCCCCGAACGCTGTCCTCTCGGTCAGCGGTATCGGCAAGACCTATGCCCAACCGGTTCTGTCCGACATCACCCTGACGCTCAATCGCGGGGAAGTGCTGGCGCTGACCGGTGAAAACGGCGCAGGCAAAAGCACCTTTTCGAAGATTATCGGCGGGCTGGTCACACCGACCACCGGGCACATGCAATTCAACGGTCAAGACTACCGCCCTGGCAGCCGCACCCAGGCTGAAGCGCTGGGCGTGCGCATGGTCATGCAGGAACTCAATCTGCTGCCGACACTGACCGTGGCCGAAAACCTGTTTCTGGACAACCTGCCCAGCCACTGTGGCTGGATCAGCCGTAAGCAACTACGCAAGGCCGCCATTGAGGCCATGGCCCAAGTCGGTCTGGACGCCATCGACCCGGACACGCTCGTGGGCAGCCTGGGTATCGGCCACCAGCAAATGGTCGAGATCGCCCGCAACCTGATCGGCGACTGCCACGTGCTGATCCTCGACGAACCCACCGCCATGTTGACGGCCCGTGAAGTTGAGATGCTGTTTGAGCAAATCACGCGCCTGCAGGCCCGGGGTGTGGCGATCATTTATATTTCACACCGGCTGGAAGAACTTGCCCGCGTCGCCCAGCGCATTGCGGTGCTGCGTGACGGCAAGCTGGTGTGTGTCGAGCCGATGGCCAACTACAACAGCGAGCAACTGGTGACCTTGATGGTCGGTCGCGAGCTGGGAGAACACATTGACCTGGGCCCGCGTGCCATTGGTGGCCCGGCCCTGACGGTCAAAGGCCTGACTCGCTCGGACAAGGTTCGCGACGTGTCCTTTGAGGTGCGTGCCGGTGAGATCTACGGCATTTCCGGGCTGATCGGCGCAGGTCGCACCGAGTTGCTGCGCTTGATCTTCGGCGCCGACCTGGCCGACAGTGGCACCGTCGCGCTCGGTTCCCCGGCGCAGGTGGTGAGTATTCGCTCGCCGGTAGACGCGGTGGGTCATGGCATTGCCCTGATCACCGAAGATCGCAAGGGTGAGGGCCTGCTGCTCACCCAATCCATCAGCGCCAATATCGCACTGGGGAACATGCCGGAAATCTCCGGCGGCGGGGTGGTCAATAGCCGCGACGAAACCGCGTTGGCCAAGCGTCAGATCGATGCCATGCGCATCCGCAGTTCCAGCCCGGCGCAGTTGGTGTCCGAGCTGTCTGGCGGTAACCAGCAGAAAGTGGTGATCGGCCGCTGGCTGGAGCGCGACTGCTCAGTGATGCTGTTCGATGAGCCTACCCGTGGCATCGACGTCGGTGCCAAGTTTGATATTTATGCCTTGCTCGGCGAATTAACGCGCCAGGGCAAAGCGCTGGTGGTGGTGTCCAGCGACCTTCGTGAACTCATGCTGATCTGCGATCGCATCGGCGTGCTATCTGCCGGTCGCCTGATCGAGACCTTCGAGCGCGACAGTTGGACCCAGGACGAATTGCTTGCGGCCGCCTTTGCCGGCTATCAGAAACGTGACGCGCTGCTCAATGACGCAGCGCTTAGGGATACCCCATGAAAACCACAACTTCCCCCGGTAAAACTGGCGGCAACTTCTATGGCCTGGGTACCTACCTGGGGCTGGCGGGAGCCTTGCTGGCAATGATTGCGCTGTTCTCGGTACTCAGTGATCACTTCCTGTCCTACGACACCTTCAGCACCCTGGCCAACCAGATTCCGGACCTGATGGTGCTGGCGGTCGGCATGACCTTTATCCTGATCATCGGCGGCATCGACCTGTCGGTGGGCTCGGTGCTGGCGTTGGCAGCATCGGCGGTCAGCGTGGCCATTCTTGGCTGGGGCTGGAGCGTATTGCCCGCTGCCTTGCTAGGCATGGGTTGCGCGGCCCTGGCCGGTACGATTACCGGCTCGATCACCGTGGCCTGGCGTATTCCGTCGTTTATCGTGTCCCTCGGCGTTCTGGAAATGGCCCGCGGCGTCGCGTACCAGATGACCGGTTCGCGCACAGCCTACATCGGCGATTCGTTCGCGTGGCTATCCAACCCGGTGGCTTTCGGTATTTCGCCTTCATTTATTATTGCGCTGTTGGTGATCATCGCCGCGCAGTTGGTGTTGACTCGCACGGTGTTTGGTCGCTACCTGATCGGTATCGGCACCAATGAGGAGGCGGTACGCCTGGCGGGGATCAATCCCAAGCCGTACAAGATCCTGGTGTTCAGCCTGATGGGCCTGCTGGCCGGTGTGGCGGCACTGTTCCAAATTTCGCGATTGGAAGCGGCAGACCCAAATGCGGGTTCCGGCCTTGAGCTGCAAGTGATCGCAGCAGTGGTCATCGGCGGCACCAGCTTGATGGGCGGGCGCGGTTCGGTCATCAGTACGTTCTTTGGTGTGTTGATTATCTCGGTATTGGCTGCAGGCCTGGCGCAGATCGGTGCCACGGAACCCACGAAGCGCATCATCACCGGTGCTGTGATTGTGATTGCCGTGGTGCTTGATACATACCGTAGCCAGCGCGCCAGTCGGCGAGGCTGAACCATGGCAACGATCAAGGATGTGGCCGCGCTTGCAGGTATTTCCTATACCACGGTGTCCCATGTGGTGAACAAGACGCGCCCGGTCAGTGAGCCCGTACGCATCAAAGTCGAAGCAGCCATCAAGCAGCTCGATTATGTGCCCAGCGCGGTTGCGCGTTCGCTCAAGGCTAAGACCACGGCCACTATCGGCTTGCTGGTGCCCAACAGCCTCAACCCGTATTTTGCCGAGCTGGCGCGGGGCATCGAGGATTACTGCGAGCGTAACGGTTACTGCGTGATCCTCTGCAATTCCGATGACAATGCCGAAAAGCAACGCAGCTACCTGCGGGTGTTGCTGGAGAAACGCATCGATGGCCTGATCGTAACCTCGGTAGGCGGCGATGACAGTGGCTTGGCCGCGGGCTTGAGCGCCGTGCGCACGCCCATGGTGATTGTCGACCGGGCGCTGGACGGCATTGATGTCGACCTGGTGCGCATCGACCACGAGCAGGGCGCGTACCTGGCGACCCGGCACTTGCTCGAACTAGGTCATCGCGACATTGCCTGCATCGGTGGCCCGGCGCATACCCGTGTGGCGCAGATGCGACTGGCGGGCTATCACCGCGCACTGCACGAAGCGGGCGTGGCGGTGGCAGCCCATCGCACCCAGGAAAGCGATTTCACCAGCACCGGCGGATACGCCGCCGCCGTGCAACTGTTGGCAGAAAACCCGCCCAGCGCGATCTTTGCCAGCAACGATATGATTGGTTTCGGCGTACTGCGAGCGGCGGCCGAGCGCAATATTCGTGTGCCCGGCGAGCTGTCGGTGATTGGCTTCGATGATATCCAAATGGGGCGTTACGTTTACCCGGCCTTGACCACGGTCGGGCAGTCGATCTTGCAACTGGGTGAGACCGCCGCTGAGCTTCTACTGAAACGAATTGCGACACCTCAACTGCCGATCGATCAACGTATCGTGACGCCGAGCATTGTGTTGCGCGAATCCACGGCGCCCGTCGCCGGTGTCTTCGCCCAATACCGCTGAATCGAATTGATGAGTACTGATGTATGCCAGCAAAAGTAGTGGTAGTAGGCAGCTTGAACATGGACCTGGTCACCCGCGCCAGCCGCTTGCCGCGTGCCGGTGAAACCCTGATCGGCCAAACGTTCTCCACGGTACCGGGCGGCAAAGGTGCCAACCAGGCGGTGGCGTCAGCGCGATTGGGGGCTAAGGTCGCGATGGTCGGCTGCGTGGGCAGCGATGCTTACGGCACTCAGTTGCGTGACGCGTTGCGAGTCGAAGGCATCGATTGCCAGGCCGTCAGCACCGTGGACGGTTCAAGTGGCGTGGCATTGATCGTGGTGGATGACAGCAGCCAGAACGCGATTGTGATCGTCGCCGGTAGCAACGGCGCGCTGACGCCGGCCTCGTTGCAAGCGTTTGATGCAGTGCTGCAGGCAGCGGACGTGGTCGTCTGCCAGCTGGAAGTACCGATGGACACGGTAGGCTTCACGCTCAAGCGCGGTCGTGAATTGGGCAAGACGGTGATCCTCAACCCGGCCCCCGCCAGCGAGCCACTGCCTGCCGAGTGGTACGCCTCGATTGATTACCTGATTCCTAATGAAAGCGAGGCAACTGCGCTGAGCGGCATCACGGTCGATTCCCTCGACAGCGCCAAGCTCGCCGCCAGCCAACTGATCAAGGCGGGGGCGGGCAAGGTCATCATCACCCTGGGCTCCCAGGGCGCGCTGTTTACTGACGGCCAGACTTTTGAGCACTTGCTGGCGCCAAAGGTCAAGGCGGTGGATACCACCGCAGCGGGTGACACGTTTGTCGGTGGCTTTGCCGCTGCGTTGGCCAGCGGTAAAAGTGAAGCCGAAGCCATTCGCTTCGGTCAGGTCGCGGCGGCGTTGTCGGTCACCCGCGCTGGGGCGCAACCCTCCATTCCTACGCTGCATGACGTACAAGGTTTTGTATTCCCATGAAAAAGACCCCTCTACTGAATATCGCACTGTCGCGCGTGATCGCTTCCCTTGGGCACGGCGATATTCTGGTGATCGGCGATGCCGGTTTGCCGGTGCCGCCAGGCGTTGAGTTGATCGATCTGGCGTTGACCCAGGGCATTCCGGACTTCATCAGCACACTGCGCATTGTGCTTAGCGAAATGCAGGTGGAAAGCCACGTGCTGGCGCAAGAGATCCTGTTAAAGCAGCCACCGGCGCTGAGCGAACTCAATACCCTCACCGAACAGGCCGCCCTCGGTGAGCGACGCCTGGTCAGTCATGAGGCGTTTAAACAGCTGAGCCGTCAGGCGCGTGCCGTTGTGCGCACTGGCGAGTGCCAGCCTTACTGCAATATCGCGCTGGTGTCCGGCGTAACGTTCTAGCAATTCCCAACAACAAGGAGTGTTTTATGCAACGTGGTCTTCCAACCCTGAGAAATCTGTTTCGGAGTGTCCTGCTTTTGTCCGCGCTCACCGCAGCAAGCGCCCACGGGGCGGAAAAAATCGACCTGATCATCGACACTGACCCAGGTGCCGACGACGTGGTGGCCTTGCTGTTTGCCATGGCATCCCCGGAGGAGCTGAGCATTCGCGCGTTGACCACCGTGGCCGGCAATGTGCGCCTGGACAAGACCTCCCGTAATGCACGTCTGGCCCGTGAGTGGGCAGGGCGCGAAGACATCCCGGTCTACGCCGGTGCACCCGCGCCGTTGCTGCGTAAACCGATTTACGCCGAGAACATTCACGGCAAGGAAGGTATCTCCGGCGTCACTGTGCATGAGCCCAAAAAAGGCCTGGCCGAAGGCAATGCCGTTGATTACCTAATCAAGACCCTGAGTACTGCCAAACCCCACAGCATCACGATTGCGATGCTAGGCCCGCAGACCAACCTGGCGCTGGCGCTCACTCAAGCGCCCGAGATCACTCAAGGCATCAAGGAAGTCGTTGTGATGGGCGGTGCGCACTTTAACGGCGGCAATATCACACCGGTGGCGGAGTTCAACCTGTTTGCCGACCCGGTTGCGGCTGAAATTGTGCTCAAGAGTGGCGTCAAGCTGACCTACCTCCCGCTGGATGTGACCCACAAGGTGTTAACCAGTGACGCTCGCCTGAAAAAGATCGCCGACCTGAACAACAATGCCAGTAAGGTCGTGAGCAGTATTCTCAATGAATACGTCAAGGGTGACATGGAGCACTACGGTATACCCGGCGGCCCAGTGCATGACGCCACGGTCGTTGCCTACCTGCTCAAACCTTCGCTGTTCAGCGGTCGCCAGGCCAACATGGTGGTGGACAGCCGCGAAGGCCCGACCTTTGGCCAGACCATCGTCGATTGGTACGACGGCCTGAAGCAGGACAAGAACGTGTTCTGGGTCGAGAACGGCGACGCCCAGGGTTTCTTCGATCTGCTGACCGAACGCCTGGCACGCCTGAAGTAAGCGGTTTACCGGTCGGCGTTCGCTGGCCGGTTCTTACTCGCGCTCGGGGTTGTGTGCCCCCATGTGATCGGCCGGATATTTTTCAAATATCTGGCCGATGAACGCCTGCGCTGCTTGAGTCCCCAGCTCTTTGACCAGCAAGTCGATGCCGATGATCGCCAATTCTTCTGGGCTGCCGGGGCTGTAGGAGCTTTGTCCTTGAGGCCATTTGGCTTTGATGTCGGCTTGAAGCGTTACGGTGGTCATGGAGGTCTCACGGGGCTGAAATACTGGGCAGTGCGCTGGCACGTGGCTCTTACCGGCGCAGTTAACCATTTTGTATCGGATTTGGCACTGATACTTAGGCATGAGGTCGTTCGGATTGAGGCCGTCGCTGTGCGACACTGTGCTCCTGTTTAATCACCAGGGAACACCGCGTGCAGATCGATTTGAATAACCCCGAGGCACTGACACTGGCCGCCGTGCGTCAACTGATCGCCAGTGCAAGCGACGACGAACATACCCAGCTGCGGGTTACCAAGGCGGGCATTGCCTATATCTCGTCTGGACACGCCGTGGGCGGGGTAGATGTCGAGGGCTTGTTGTTCCGTCTGGAAACCTGGGCCAAGGGCTCGGGTTATGTCGGTAATGTAGCTGCCAGCGATGAGGTGTGGGTCACGCAGATTTTCAATGCGTTGAAGCAGAATTGGCCGAAGCCGTCGTTTGACTACATCGACATCTACTGATTAGGTTGCCCAATGTCGGTGTTCATATCTGGTCACGATTGAGCGGGCGAATGCCGGCCGGGAGTCAGGCAGACTTGCCTGGCAGCAGTTTACGTCTTGAAACCAATTCTTCTAACCGCTGTCGCACGAACTCTGTCCATTTTTTATCATAGGAGGCTTCATGCCTTGGAAGCTCGCATCATTCGGTACTTTGTTGGCGGCACTCGCATTGGCGGGTTGCAGCACCCCGGGTGCCTCTGAGCCAGCCAAAGACGCCGCTGTGACCGATGCCGGTCATAGCCGCTGTGAGTCGAAGGCTGCCGAATTCGCCATCGGCCAGAAAGCTTCACCCCAGTTGCTGGAGCAGGCGCGTACGCGTGCCGGTGCGCAAAACGCACGTATCCTCAAGCCCAACGATATGATCACGCTGGAATACCGCTCTGACCGCCTCAACCTGAACACCGACAACAACCTGGTGATCACGCGGGTCAATTGCGGCTGAGTCTTTGCAGGCTTATGCAGCGCGCATAAAAAACCCCGTCACATGGACGGGGTTTTTTTAGCTCAGCGGAGAATTACTCGCCGCGAACCTGTGCAGCTTGCATACCCTTTTGGCCTTTCTCAGCCACGAAGGAAACGGTTTGGCCTTCTTTCAGGCTTTTGAAACCGTCGCTTTCGATAGCTTTGAAGTGTACGAACAGGTCGTCACCGCCACCTTGAGGAGTGATGAAGCCGAAGCCTTTTTCATCGTTGAACCATTTAACGGTGCCGGTTTGGCGATTAGACATGGTGTATCTCCAAGAAACATATATTTTCAGTAGTACTGTGCTGCTCAGGCCAACTGGGCACACCGGGCTATCATAGTCGAAATGTTCGACTTGGGAGCCCCCCCAAGGCATTGTTTGCTAATCAATAGCGTTGCGTTTAATGCTTGGACTGGCTGAAAGCCCCGATTTACGGGGCTTTGGCGCGAAATATCAGCTGTTAAAAAAACCCGTAAAAGCTGCAAAAATTGTGAGAAATGGCAGTTTTAGGGCGGTTTTTCCAGTGAAACAGCCGTCTGATCAGGCGCTGTTCTTACTTTTTCTTAACGACTTTGCAGGACGAAATAGCCGCGACCGCTTTGTTTTTGAGCTCCGGGCTGGCGTTCTGGTTGGTCATCAGCTCCTTGATCTCTGCAGTGCTCAATTCGGCATTGATCTTGTCGGCGCCACATTCGCAATGCGCTTTGGCAGTTTTGGCATCTACGTTCTGGCTGGCAGCTGCGCTGCAGTCTTGGACGAAGCTGTCGCGGGCACCGGCTGGCCAGTTCGACGGGGCAGCTGCCTGTGCGCCGAGGGAAAGGAAGGCCAGGGAAGCGGCGAGAGCGAGGGTCGAGGTAAAACGCATCATGGGATGCTCCTTTGGGTCGAGGACGAACGGCGATTCTCAGTGGGTTTGAGGCATTGCGTACAGCTCAAGTTCCGTTTTGCAGTTATAAAGCCTGGAATTTGTGATTACCTGGTTTAGCGTCGGCGTGATGACCGTTCATCTGTGCTAGCATCGTTGCCCTGGCTATTCCAGGCGCGCCACTTGCCGCCTTGCCATGTTCTTTTAGCTCACTCCAGTCACTCTGGTTCGATTATCGGTTGGCCGAAAGGCTCCTGCCGCTGTAAGGCAGGCGTTCATATTGAGCGGCCTGGTATTGGATCTTGTACTGGCTCATCCCAACCCACGTGACCTTTGGTAGGGGTCACCACTAGGAGAGGAGGCGCCATGCCAACTATTACTCTTCCCGACGGCAGTCAACGTTCATTCGATCATTCGGTATCCGTAGCCGAGGTCGCCGCATCCATTGGTGCCGGTCTGGCCAAGGCCACGGTAGCCGGCAAGGTCGACGGCAAGCTGGTTGACGCCAGCGACCTGATTACCTCTGATGCCAGCCTGCAAATCATCACGCCCAAGGATCAAGAGGGGCTGGAGATCATTCGCCACTCTTGCGCTCACCTGATTGGTCATGCGGTCAAGCAGCTGTACCCAACGGCGAAAATGGTAATCGGCCCGGTCATCGACGAAGGCTTTTATTACGACATCGCCTATGAGCGTCCTTTCACTCCGGACGACCTGGCGGCGATCGAGCAGCGCATGCACGCGCTGATCGAAAAAGATTACGACGTGATCAAGAAAGTCACGCCGCGCGCCGAAGTGATCGACGTGTTCACTGCCCGTGGCGAAGACTACAAGCTGCGCCTGGTGGAAGACATGCCGGACGAGCAGGCCATGGGCCTGTATTACCACGAAGAATATGTCGACATGTGCCGCGGCCCACACGTGCCGAACACGCGCTTCCTCAAGTCGTTCAAGCTGACCAAGCTGTCTGGTGCTTACTGGCGCGGCGACGCGAAGAACGAGCAACTGCAGCGCATCTACGGCACCGCTTGGGCTGACAAGAAGCAATTGGCCGCTTATATCCAGCGCATCGAAGAAGCCGAAAAGCGTGACCATCGCAAGATCGGCAAGCGCCTGAACCTGTTCCACCTCCAGGAAGAAGCGCCGGGCATGGTGTTCTGGCACCCGAACGGCTGGACCCTGTACCAGGTACTCGAGCAGTACATGCGTAAGGTACAGCGCGACAACGGCTACCTGGAGATCAAGACTCCGCAAGTCGTTGACCGCAGCCTGTGGGAGAAATCCGGGCACTGGGCCAACTACGCCGACAACATGTTCACTACGCAGTCGGAAAATCGCGACTACGCCATCAAGCCGATGAACTGCCCATGCCACGTGCAGGTGTTCAACCAAGGCCTGAAGAGCTACCGCGAGTTGCCGATGCGCCTGGCGGAGTTCGGTGCCTGCCACCGTAATGAGCCATCGGGTGCGTTGCACGGCATCATGCGTGTACGCGGCTTTACGCAAGATGACGCCCATATCTTCTGCACCGAAGAGCAGATGCAGGCCGAATCCGCCGCGTTCATCAAGCTGACCATGGATGTTTACCGCGATTTCGGCTTTACCGACGTCGAGATGAAACTGTCCACTCGTCCGGAAAAACGTGTTGGCTCCGACGAGCTGTGGGATCGCGCAGAAGCAGCATTGGCCGCAGCACTCGACAGTGCGGGCCTTGCGTACGATCTGCAGCCGGGGGAGGGTGCGTTTTACGGTCCGAAGATCGAGTTCTCGCTGAAAGATTGCCTTGGCCGTGTCTGGCAGTGTGGTACCCTGCAGCTCGATTTTAACCTGCCGATCCGTCTGGGAGCCGAATACGTCTCCGAAGACAACAGCCGTAAACACCCGGTTATGCTGCACCGGGCGATCCTTGGCTCGTTTGAACGGTTCGTCGGTATCCTGATCGAGCACTACGAGGGCGCATTCCCTGCGTGGCTGGCTCCGACCCAGGCAGTGATCATGAATATCACTGATAAACAGGCAGATTTTGCCGCCGAAGTTGAAAAAACTCTCAACGAAAGCGGATTTCGTGCCAAGTCCGACTTGAGAAATGAAAAGATCGGCTTTAAAATCCGCGAGCATACTTTGCTCAAGGTTCCCTATCTTTTGGTTATCGGAGATCGGGAAGTCGAGATGCAGACTGTCGCTGTGCGTACTCGTGAAGGTGCTGACCTGGGCTCGATGCCCGTCGCCCAGTTCGCTGAGTTCCTCGCGCAAGCGGTTTCCCGGCGTGGTCGCCCAGATTCGGAGTAATTATTATTAAGCGTGAAATGAGACAAGATAAACGAGCTGCACCGAAAGCCCCGATCAACGAGAATATCTCGGCACGCGAGGTTCGGTTAATTGGCGCTGACGGCGAGCAGATTGGCATCGTCTCGATTGATGAAGCGCTTCGTATTGCAGAAGAGTCCAAGTTGGACCTGGTGGAAATCTCCGCCGATGCAATCCCACCCGTTTGCCGGGTGATGGACTACGGCAAGTCGATCTTCGAAAAGAAGAAGCAGGTTGCCGCGGCGAAGAAGAACCAAAAGCAGATTCAAGTAAAAGAAATCAAGTTTCGTCCAGGGACGGAGGAAGGGGATTACCAGGTAAAACTGCGCAACCTGGTACGTTTCCTGAGTGATGGGGACAGGGCCAAGGTATCCTTGCGATTCCGCGGCCGTGAGATGGCCCACCAGGAGCTGGGGATGGAACTCCTCAAGCGGGTTGAAGCTGACCTGCTCGAGTACGGTTCGGTCGAACAGCATCCTAAGATGGAAGGACGCCAGCTGATCATGGTCATCGCCCCGAAAAAGAAGAAGTAATCAACAGGGCACGGCAGGCCTTCTGATTATGTTTATCAACTGAATGCGGAGTATCCGAACATGCCAAAGATGAAGACTAAAAGTGGTGCTGCTAAGCGGTTTCTGAAAACTGCTAACGGTATCAAGCACAAGCACGCTTTCAAGAGCCACATCCTGACCAAAATGTCGACCAAGCGTAAGCGTCAACTGCGCGGTAGCAGCTTGCTGCATCCGTCTGACGTGGCAAAAGTCGAGCGCATGCTGCGCCTTCGTTAATTTTTGGATCAAGAATAGAGGAAGTAACTCATGGCTCGTGTAAAGCGTGGCGTCATTGCCCGTAAACGTCACAAAAAAATTCTGAAACTTGCTAAAGGCTACTACGGCGCGCGTTCACGCGTATTCCGTGTTGCCAAGCAAGCGGTAATCAAGGCAGGCCAATACGCTTACCGTGACCGTCGTCAGAAAAAACGTCAGTTCCGCGCTCTGTGGATCGCTCGTATCAACGCTGGTGCACGTGTTAACGGTCTGTCCTACAGCCGTTTCATCGCTGGCCTGAAAAAAGCTTCCATCGAGATCGACCGTAAGGTTCTGGCCGAACTGGCAGTGAACGAAAAAGCGGTGTTTGCTGCGATTGTCGAGAAAGCTAAAGCCACCTTGGCTTAAGTACCCCCGACAATCACCCTGGGTTACTCCTGTAGCCCAAGGTGGTAAACGTCTTAAATAGGGGAAGAGCCTTCAAGCTCTTCCCCTATTTTGTATCTGGAGTCTGTACATGGAAAACCTGGACGCGCTCGTCGCTCAAGCTCTCGAGGCTGTGCAAAGCGCTGAAGATATCAATGCCCTGGAGCAAATCCGGGTTCACTACCTTGGCAAAAAAGGTGAATTGACTCAGGTGATGAAGACCCTGGGGAATTTGCCGGCTGAAGAGCGTCCGCAAGTCGGCGCGCTTATCAACGTCGCCAAGGAGCGTGTCACAGAGGTGCTCAATGCACGCAAGGCGACGATGGAGGAGGCCGATCTAGCGGCCAAACTCGCTGCTGAGTCCATTGACGTTACCTTGCCTGGCCGTGGCCAGGCCTCGGGCGGTCTGCACCCGATCACCCGGACTCTGGAACGTATCGAGCAGTTCTTCACCCATATTGGCTACGGCATTGCCGAAGGCCCTGAGGTCGAAGACGACTACCATAACTTCGAGGCGCTCAACATCCCAGGCCACCACCCGGCCCGGTCGATGCACGACACCTTCTATTTCAACGCAAACATGCTGTTGCGCACCCATACCTCGCCGGTACAGGTCCGCACCATGGAAGCGACCAGGCCGCCGATCCGCATCGTCTGCCCAGGCCGTGTGTACCGCAGCGACTCCGATATCACCCACTCGCCGATGTTCCACCAGGTCGAAGGCCTGCTGGTTGATCGCGATATCAACTTTGCCGACCTCAAAGGCACCATCGAAGAATTCCTGCGGGTGTTCTTCGAGAAGGAGCTGGCGGTGCGCTTCCGTCCATCATTCTTCCCGTTCACAGAGCCATCCGCCGAAGTCGACATGGAATGCGTGATGTGCAGCGGTAAGGGCTGCCGCGTCTGCAAGCAGACCGGCTGGCTGGAAGTTATGGGCTGCGGCATGGTTCACCCTAACGTGCTGCGCATGTCCGGGATTGACCCGGAAGAGTTCTCGGGCTTTGCGTTCGGCATGGGTGTTGAGCGTCTGGCCATGCTGCGTTACGGCGTGAACGACTTGCGTCTGTTCTTCGACAACGACTTGCGGTTCCTCGCGCAATTTCGCTAGTCGTAACGAATCTTTAGGAGAGCAGGATGAAATTCAGTGAACAATGGCTGCGTGGCTGGGTAAGCCCGCAGGTAGGTCGCGACGAGTTGGTTGCCCGTCTGTCGATGGCCGGTCTTGAGGTCGATAGCGTCACCCCGGCCGCCGGTGTTTTCAGTGGTGTGGTCGTGGGCGAGGTGCTGAGCACCGAGCAGCATCCCGATGCCGACAAATTGCGTGTGTGCCAGGTCAGCAGTGGTACGGAAACCTTTCAGGTCGTGTGCGGAGCGCCTAACGTGCGTCCGGGCCTGAAGATCCCGTTTGCCATGATTGGCGCTGAGCTGCCAGGCGACTTCAAGATCAAGAAAGCCAAGCTGCGTGGCGTTGAGTCCAACGGCATGCTGTGCTCCCAGGCTGAGCTGCAAGTCGGCGAAGGCAACGATGGCCTGATGGAACTGCCGGCCGACGCGCCAGTGGGCCAGGACATCCGCGTTTACCTGGAACTTGAAGACGCCAGCATCGAGGTCGACCTGACCCCGAACCGTGGTGATTGCCTGTCCCTGGCTGGTCTGGCCCGTGAAGTGGGCGCGTTGTACAACGCCCCGGTCACCCGCCCTGTGGTCGCTACCGTGCCTGCTGTGCACGACGAAGTGCGCCCGATCGAAGTGCTGGCGCCCAACGCCTGCCCGCGTTACCTGGGTCGTGTGATCCGTAACGTCGACCTGTCCAAGCCTACGCCGCTGTGGATGGTTGAGCGTCTGCGTCGTGCTGACGTGCGCAGCATCGACGCTGCCGTCGATATCACCAACTACGTAATGTTGGAGCTGGGCCAGCCGTTGCACGCCTTCGACCTCGCCGAAATCAACGGCGGCATCCGTGTGCGCATGGCTGAAGAAGGCGAAAAGCTGGTGCTGCTCGACGGCCAGGAAGTCAGCCTGCGTGCCGACACCTTGGTCATTGCTGACCATTCCCGCGCCCTGGCGATTGCCGGTGTGATGGGCGGCGAGCACAGCGGTGTGTCCGCAACCACTCGCGACGTATTCCTTGAAAGCGCGTTCTTCGATCAAATCGCTATCGCTGGCAAGGCCCGGTCCTACGGCCTGCACACCGATGCCTCGCACCGCTACGAGCGTGGCGTGGATTGGAAGCTGGCCCGTGAAGCCATGGAGCGCGCCACTGGCCTGCTGCTGGAAATCACCGGTGGTGAAGCCGGCCCGATCACTGAAACCGTCAACGAACAGTTTCTGCCGTCCGTTGCGCCGATCACGCTGCGCGCCAAAAGCGTCGAGCAAATGCTCGGCCTGGTGATCGAGCCTGCTGAAATCGAGCAGTTGTTGTCGGCGCTCGGTCTGGCCATCTCCGTGAGTGGGGAAGGGCAGTGGAAGGTTGAAGTGCCAAGCCATCGCTTCGATATCAGCCTGGAAGTGGACCTGATCGAAGAGCTTGCTCGCCTTTACGGTTACAACCGCCTGCCGGTTCGTTACCCGCAAGCGCGCCTGGCGCCGCAACCGAAGGCCGAGGCGCGTGCGCACTTGCCCGAGCTGCGTCGTCTGCTGGTTGCCCGTGGTTATCAGGAAGCAGTGACTTATAGCTTCATCGATCCTAAGCAGTTCGAGCTGTTCAATCCAGGCGTCGAGCCGCTGTTGCTGGCTAACCCGATTTCCAACGACATGGCAGCCATGCGTTCGTCCCTGTGGCCTGGTTTGGTGAAAGCGCTTTCCCACAACCTGAACCGTCAGCAAGATCGCGTCCGCATGTTCGAAAGCGGCCTGCGTTTCGTCGGTCAGCTAGACGGTTTGAAGCAAGAGCCGATGCTCGCTGGCGTTGTTTGTGGCAGCCGTCTGCCGGAAGGTTGGGCACAGGGCCGCGATGCTGTGGACTTCTTCGACGTCAAGGCTGACGTCGAAGCGGTACTGGGTTTTGCCGGCGCATTGGATGCCTTCACCTTCCTGCCGGGCAGCCATCCAGCGCTGCACCCAGGCCAGACTGCGCGCATCGAGCGTGAGGGTCGTCTGGTAGGCTTCGTCGGTGCTATTCACCCAGAGCTTTCGAAAACCCTCGGTCTTGACCGTCCGGTCTTCGTATTCGAACTGGTCCTGGCCGAAGTGGCTTCGGGCAAGATGCCAAAATTCAGCGAGCTGTCGCGCTTCCCAGAAGTGCGCCGCGACCTGGCTTTGATCGCCGATCAAGCTGTAGCCGCCACTGCTGTTCTGGATGTAATTCGTGAAAATGCAGGGGAATGGCTGACAGACCTCAGGCTATTTGACGTCTATCAGGGTAAAGGTATTGATCCACATAGAAAAAGCCTTGCAGTTGGCTTGACCTGGCAGCATCCATCGCGCACTCTTAATGACGATGAGGTGAATACCACGACACAAAATATCCTCACCTCGCTCGAACAAAGGTTGAACGCCACGTTAAGGAAGTGACGTATGGGGGCTTTGACGAAAGCTGAGATGGCGGAACGTCTGTACGAAGAGTTGGGTCTGAACAAGCGCGAGGCCAAGGAATTGGTCGAGCTGTTCTTTGAAGAAATCAGACACGCTCTGGAAGACAACGAACAGGTCAAATTGTCCGGTTTCGGCAATTTTGACCTGCGGGACAAACGCCAGCGGCCTGGCCGCAATCCAAAAACGGGAGAAGAAATCCCGATCACGGCTCGCCGTGTGGTCACCTTTCGTCCAGGGCAGAAGTTGAAGGCCCGAGTTGAGGCTTATGCTGGAACCAAGTCATAACGACGAGCTACCCGTCATCCCAGGCAAACGCTACTTCACCATTGGTGAAGTCAGCGAGCTCTGTGCGGTAAAGCCGCACGTGCTGCGCTATTGGGAGCAGGAGTTTCCTCAACTCAACCCCGTCAAACGCACCGGGAACCGTCGGTATTATCAGCGCCAGGACGTGCTGATGATCCGACAGATTCGCGCGTTGCTGTACGACCAGGGGTTCACCATCAGCGGCGCGCGCCAGCGTATGTCCGGTGATGAAGCCAAAGACGACACCACCCAATACAAGCAAATGATCCGCCAGATGATCGCCGAGCTCGAAGATGTGCTGGTGGTTTTGAAGAAGTGATACAGGCTTTTAAAATACTTCCACATTTCAAAAGCTTGCGGTATATTCCTGATCGCTTCGTTGCGAAGCAAACCCAGTAACACGCCTAGTCGGGGCGTAGCGCAGTCCGGTAGCGCACTAGCATGGGGTGCTAGGGGTCGAGTGTTCGAATCACTCCGTCCCGACCATATTTTTCAATGACTTAGCCGAACTCTAACCAGTTCGGCTTTTTCATGCGTAGGGACTTTTGCGGGGGTTCATCCCATTTTCCTCCTCAAGATGGTCAACGCTGGCCCGCGAGAGTCAGTTGCCGACACTTTGTTTGCAGCCTCAATCAGGTACTGCAATTCAGCTGTAGAATAGTGGCTCGTGATGCTGCCGTTCTTGTGTCCTAGCAATGCCTTCCGATCTTCCTCTGTCACGTTTGCCGCACGTAGCCTTCTGCCAAAGGTGTGCTTCAAGTCGTGAATCCTGATCGATCTGAACCCAGGATGCGCCGGCGCTTGGTGGGCCTTCTCCCACTTGTCCGCTGCGCGCACCCTGGCTTTCTTCCAGGCCGAGTCGTTCATCCGGTGCATGGCCGTTGGCCCAAACTGATCTGGTTGCCCGTACGGGAACACCAGGTCTTTGTGTAGACCGCGCTGCTTGTCGATGATGCTCATGGCAACGCTATTCAGCACCACCAGGCGTTCATCGCCGTTCTTCACCCCCGCTTTGTCACTTCGCCCGCCGAATCCGGCAGGTATCAGGAACACGCTGGTGTTCAGTTCAGGCACCCGTATCTCCCAATCCCATCGCAACTTGCATACTTCCTGCTCCCGGCACCCCGTGTTCACTTTGTAGAGGGCCATCCTCAACAGGTGATCCGGCAGCTCAGGGAACAGGATTGCCTGCTCCTCCCATGACATCGGGTAGGGTTTCCGGGCTGACCTCTTTTCTTCAAGCATCGATATCATCGGCACGCTTTCCAGCCACGGCCGTTTTTCAGCATCGCGCCACTTGCGGTGGCACAGGTTCAAGATCCGGACGACTCGCTGCAGGGCGATGTTGACTGTCCTGTTCGATACGCCCGGCTTCACCTTCCCCTTGTCCGTATTGCTCGGTTTCTGCCTGGCACGGATGAATGGGGCCAGGGCCCCGTCATCGATGTGCGTGATCGGCAGATCGCCGATGTACGGATCAAGCTGTTCAATGTGCAGCGCCGACATACCAATTGACGCCTGGTCCTTGAACTCCACCAGGAACTTGGTAGCTGCCTCACGCCAAGTTCGCACCTGGCGCACGCCGTAAATCTTTTCCTGTCGCAGCTTTTCCAGCCGATGAATCAAGTACTGCTCGGCTTCTTCCCTCTCGCTTGCTCCAGTGCTTTCTTGAAGTCGGCTACCTCGGACGACTTTGTCGATGTGCCAAATTCCGCTTCTCTGGTAGAGACCCGACATTGTTTTTCGCGCCATGGTTTTGCTCCTGGGCGCCCACTGCGGGGCGGATTGTTGTCCTGATTGGCCTGCTTTTCAATTGCCATGGACTCGATGTAGGCATCTGCCCACTGGTCCAGCTCGTGGCGGTCGAAGGCAACGCCCTGTTTTCCAATGGGGAATTCGCGGACGTGGGGCCGGACGGTGTTCTTGAATTCTTCCCGGCACATGCCGAGGTAAGCGGGGGCTGCCGACGCTCGCAGGAAGCGCGGCGGGGTGTCTGCGGCCGGTGCCGCGTTTGCTCTGGACATGGGAATGCCTCGCCACGCCGTTTCAGGGTGGATTGATTGGGTTTGGTTGGAGTTTTGCGGGGTATCTACTCGGTCATAGCGCCAACTGCCTGGGCTGCTCCTGTTCGTGCTCAATGCGCGCACGTGCAATCGCTGCGTACTGGACGTCAATCTCGCAGCCAATGAACTGGAAGCCCTCACGCACCGCCGCCTTGCCGGTGCTGCCGCTACCCGTGAAAGGGTCCAGCACCACGCCGCCGGCCGGGGTTACCAGGCGGCATAGGTAGGCCATCAGGTCAGTCGGTTTGACGGTGGGGTGGTTGTTGCCCTTCGTGTCCGTTGTCTGGACTTTGCGTAGGGTGGTGCCCATCTTGAACTGGGGCCCGGGGTTGTTCAGTCCTTCATGTCTGTCGGTGCGGCTGGTCTTAGCGCAGTAAAAGAAGCGGGCAGCGCTGCCGCTGTCGCCGTGAAAGGCGCCGGCCACTCGCTCCCGCATGCCGGAGTACTTCACTGAGCCGCTGAAACCGTTGGCGGCGGGCTCGGTACCCATCACCGGCGCACTTGCTCCAGCCTGGGCGGGAAACAAGGCGACCACTTCGTCGCTGCCATCGTGGATCAGGTTCGCAGGCCATCGTCCAGATGCAGCAGACCCGCCGCCGGCCCGAATACTGGTAGCGCCCTCGATCGATCGAGTGCCAGCGGCGCCGCGATCGCCGGAACAGTTACGGGCGTAAGCGCCGTCGGTCACGCCGATGCGGCAACCGTCGATGTTCAGCCCACCAGTTCCCCACCTAGCCATATTGACCGCCACAGTCCCACTGAACGGCTTGCGAGCCACACAGATGGGTTCGTGCGCAGGCTTTAACGCCGTGCCCCACCCTTGATGCTCGCCCTTGAGGTTGTGCGACTTTGGGAAACCGCTGCCGAACACCCACATAATCTGGTCACGGATTTCAAACCCGGCCATTTCAATGCCCACCGCCATGTGGTGATAGGTGCGGGCTGCAGCGAACGAAAGCAGGTGACCGCCAGGCTTGAGAACGCGCAGGCATTCGGTGGCCCACTCCAACGTGAACGACTGAAACGCTTTCATACCACCAGGCGTTAAGTCGTACTTACCAGCCTCGGCTGCCATCGATCGATGACCGCCAGTGGCACCGCAGGCAACATCAGCAGACGGCATGCTGTCGCGGTAGGCCGCTCGCGATTCAATGTCCTGGCCATCCCAGCTTTTGCCCATGAAGCAGATGCCGTAGGGCGGATCGGTTACGACGCTATCAACAGAGTTGTCTGGCATCTGCCGCATAAGCTCGATGCAGTCGCCAAGAAGGATGGTGTGCTGACTCATGACTCAACCCTCCGAAAGCTGATCACCCAAACCCACGGATTGCCCTCCCAGGCGCCGGCGCCGTTGATCTCGTTCCACAGGTAGCAGAACGAATCGACCGCGCTGGGCGTCGGGCAGTCGCACCCGCATGGCTCGTTGTTGCCACAGTTGAGGCACCCGCCGTCGGTGATGCCCTCGGCCCTGGCCTGTTCTTCGGTGACGTCCTGCAGGCGCTCGATGCGAACGGCGGTGATTTCCAGCAGGATGCGGCTGTCACGGCGGAACATATGGATGCTGGGTTTCCAGCGGATTTCGTTGTGAGCCGGGATGTTCTCCAGCTCTGGCGGCAAGCAGTCAGGGTAGGTGGCACCGAATGTCAGGTAACCGGGATCGCAATTGCCGACGCGGGCCCAAGTCTCGCGCACCCACAGGCGATCGCCGGGATTTCCGTAGGGGCAGAGATTATTTTCGGGATTTGCGACGTACTCCGCCAAGAAGTTATCCAGCCAAACCAAGCCGGAACCCTTTACTTCCCGCCGCGTGACCGTCTTCCGGCCTTCCAGGATGGCGCGCACCAGCGGGCCTTTGAATAGAATCGGACGCTCTTTCATGACGCCTCCTTAATCAGTTGCTGCCCGATGATGCGCAAGCGGCTGCGGATCTGGCTGCCGTTGCTCTTGATGGCTTTGCGCTCGTCCAGCAGCGCCGCCATGGATCGAATCGAGCAATCTTCGATTTCGACGAATTCTTCCCCGTCCCACTCGCGGCATGTGTCCACGGAATGCAGCCAACCCCGCCAAACGATGCACTCGCCTTGAATCAGGTCATGCACTTCGCCGGAGTAGTAGCGGTCGCGGTACGGCCCGAGATCGACGTAGGCGTCTTGGTCGTTGTGAATTGCCTTGATTGCTCGGTGGTTTTCCCACATGGCCGTGCGGTGCTGCGCGTATGCGATAGCCAGTTCAGCCAGGCGTTCAGAAGTGCTTTTCATGACGCCTCCTTCAACAAGTCGATAACGATCTTCACGCCGCTGGCCACGCTGGAAGGCTGGGCCGCGGCGTACCTGGTCAGATCTGCAATGGCCTTGGCCCTTATCGCTGTCCTGTGTATGGATGTTCCAAGTGCCCGCAAAAAATCCGTGGCATAGCGCTTGCCTTCGCGCTGCATGACCTGGTTGATAGGGCCGGTGATGATCAGTTCGGGTACCGGCTCGTTGGCCAGGACTGGCGGGAGTAGCTTTGACGCAGGGACAGTCTTGCGGGCGCGGTCAAGCGCCTGCTGTGCAAGTGAGTTCATGGGGAATACCTTGCCGATTGGCGGTAACTGGGATGGTGTGCCTTACTACGTGTTCACTTCATATAAGGACGTAACGATGCCGATAAAAAGCGATATGAGCGGTTTGAAAAAGCTCGCAGAAAACGCTAGGAAGTTAGATGGGACGCAACAAGTTCCGCTGCTTGACCTTTTCAATCCTGAGTTCATGTCAACACACACGAGTAGCCCGGATTTCCTTTCGTTCTGCGAGTTAGGAGGCTTCAAGGCTGAAACCGCTGAGGACTTCAAGGCCATACCTGACGAGCCATGGGAAGCTCACGTCCAATCTCAAACCGATTTCGATAGCTGGGTGGACATGCAAAAGGCGGCAGGAACTGAGTTTGTTAAAGCTCAGCTATTCGCAGGAATAAAGCGTTGATTTAGCAACCCCGATGTTTGTGGGTTTGATGGGAATAAAAGCCAAACGAAGGTGCCTACCAATATAGGCACCTTTTTTATTGGATCTCCTGCTGAGATTGCATAACGCTCAGCGCCACCGCCACGGGTTGAACCCATATCGGCATGCTGTTGAGCATGAAGGTTTCGCCGGCCTCGGCCAGCAACAGGGTGGTGCCCATCACGTGGGCGATTGCTTCGGCTGCTGCTGGTGGAACTGCGTTACCGATACGCTCGCGCCAGGCTTGGTCGCTCAGGCCGTCCAGCTCAAACCATTCCTCTGGCTCAACCAGGCTTTGCAGCGCGGCCAGCTCCAGGGTGGTGAATGGCCGGTGCCAGGTGCCGTCGAGGCTTTCGATAACGCAGGTCATGCGCTCGTTGGCTTCCGGCATACGGGGATCTGCAACAGACCACCGGCCGTTGTCCTGGCGGGCACTGGCTGAAACGGCACCGCACTGGTCGTTCCAGTCAACAACGCCGTAATGCCCGCCGGTGAGGTAGGCGTCTCCTTTGGTGCGCTTCATGCCTGGGCGTGGATCAGCGATCGACAATGCGCCGCTGGCGACTTGCTGCGAGCCGGTCACTGTTCCCGCTGTCTTTTCCCAGGGGCAGACGCCAAGCTTTCGAGTGCTTGCCCGTGGATGCCAGTTGTGGAAACGAGGGTCTTGCACGCCGAAAGCACCCTGGCCCGTGGTGCTGCCGGAAATTACGGTACGCGATAGGCCATCCCACTGGGCCACGTTGTACTTGGCGTGCCCAATGCCTGGGTCGCGGGGATCGGCAACGCTGAACGTCCCTTGCCCGGGCGACTTGACGCCGATCACCGCGCCGCTGGTTTCGTTCCAGCGCCCAACACCGTACTGCTGGTATTGCAATGCGCCGGCTCGGGCCCGTGGGTCAGCCACCGAGAACTTGCCGTTGGTTGGCCCGCTGCGCGCCGCGACGGTGCCGGCGGATTCGCTCCAGTCGTGCACGCCAAGGAAACCGTCCCGGAACTGGGGAACGATCACCAGATCACGCAGATAGCCGTCCTCGATCACCAGGTCATTCAGGCAGCGCCAGTCCTTGCCGGCTTCGACCAGGGCGAGACGTACCCACGTTTTCCACTGTAGCGCCGGAACCCGGTGCATCGGGCCGGCGGCTTCCACGTCGCCGGCCATGGGCATGCGGCCTAGGATCGAACCGACCGACTTGAGGGTCTTTTTCTCAGGCTCATACAGGAAGGGCGGCACCTTCTCGATGTGCCTGGCCACCAGCAAGAAACGCTTGCGGCTTTGGGCCAGGCCTCCGATCACACCACAGTCGTGAGTGGTTTCTGCAACCGCGTAACCGTAGTGGTTCAGCAGCTTATTGATCTGGTCCAGCAAGTGCCGGCCACGGGTGGCCAGGCGCGGTACGTTCTCGAAAACGATCAACGATACCGGGTCATCCTTCCAGGCTTCGCACATCAGCCACACGCAGCGCAGCGTCAGTTCGTTGAGTGCCTGGTATTTCGGGGTCAGGCTCATTGTCTCGGACAGTAAGCCCGAGGCGCCTTTACAGGGGCTGCTGATGAACACGGCGTCCGGGCGTTCGTAGCCGGCGGCGCGGCGCACATCGTCAGGGCCAGCCTCAACCCAACCAGGTGGTGGTGGTTTGCCGTGGAAGGCGGTGTACATCGGCAGGGTGAACAGATCCATCAGGGTGCCCGGTACACCAGACAGGCGCTGGAAGTCGCGCAACCCGGCAGGGTCAACGTCGATGCCGCCGATGCACTGCCACTCGGCCTGCATGTTGCCCACCACGGGCTTGGCTTTGTTGAACCCTTTGGCGCCGCCGCCGAGGCCGCAGCAAAAATGGAAGTGCTTGAAAATTCGCTTGAGCATCATGCGGCGGTTTCCTTTGGGCAAGAGAAAGGCGCCCGTAGGCGCCTGGGGTTGAGCGAGAGGTTGGTTTAGGTCACGTCTGCCAGGGTGGCCACGACCTTGTAGCTGTGTTCCAAGGTAGTGGCGCCCTCGGTCTCCAGCTCGATCACGCCGTTGTCGAGCAGGCGCAACAGCAGGGTGGTGGCCTTGTCGCTGTCGATGGCCAGGCGGCTCTGTACCCATGCCGCCTCAAAGCGTCCACGGTCGGCCTTGAGGACGATCAGCTGCGCGGCGTCGTCGTAGTCGAACTCGCCGAACTCTTTGCCCGGTTCAACTTCAGGGGCTGGCCGGCTCACGCCACCCGTGCGCTGGGCCAGTTCGTCGGCGCTGCCAAGCGGGTGTTCGCCGTCCGGTTCATCAGCACCAGCACCACCGGACGGGAACAGGCTGCCGGTCAGGTCGCTGGAGTGCAGCGGCAGGTCGCGCTGGTCGCGGTCAGGCTGGATGAAGTCGAGGCCTTCTTCGTAGTCGGTCGGAGCCAGCACCAACAGACACATCTTGCCGGGAACCTTTGCCAGAGCGCCGGCGTTCGGGTCGTTGGCATCAATGTTCGCGGTAATCGTGATCGCCTTTTCCTTGAACTTAGCGTCGATCACTTTCACCTCTACGACTTCAACGTTGCGGGAGCTGATGATGTTGATGGCGTTGTGCGCCGCTTCCGTCGCGCTCTTGGTGAAACGATCAATAATTTCCTGCTGGCAGCCTTCGTTCAACTTGCTCCAAGGCGAGTGAATGTTCTTCACCTCGAACAACATGGTGTTCACCAGGTCGTGCACCAGCAGCTCGTGAGCCAGGTACGAAGGTTCAATGCCCGCCAGCTTGGCGCGCTCGATGATGTCGCGGTGTTCAGTCTTCATGGGTATCCCTCAGTGCTTGGCGATTCGCTCAAGGTGTTGTTGTTGAAGCGGGCTCAGGTTGGTATGCGCGGCGTAACGCTTGAAGCTGGCGCGCATGTTCTCGACGAATTCCAGTTCCCAGGTGCCGCTGGCGTGGAGCTCAGCGGCGACCAGGATGGAAGCGAACTCCTCGACACTGTCGTAGATGTCGAGGATGGACTGGGCTGTCACGCAGCGGCCCGGACAAGGCGAACGCCGGCGGCGGTGAAGCTGGTGCCCTGCATTTCAACCAGGGCATCGAGCGCTTCCCAGTTGACCGTCAGCACGGTGAGAGGCACCTGGCCGGCGGCTACGGCCTGCACCAGCGCTTCCAGGTCGAAGACTTCGGCCTGCATTTGCACTGCCTGGGTGGTTGCAGGGGCAGTCTTGGTGGTTTGCTGTGCTGGCGACGTGACCTTTTGGGCTGTGACCGGCGCCGCTGCTGGAGGCTCAACAACCGGAGCCGGCTGCTTTGCTTTTTCCTCGGCAGCGATCCGCGCCAGTTCCTCGTCGCGAATCTTTACCCGCTGGGCTTCGGCTTTAACTTCCTCGGCCTTTTTGTGTTCGTTGATCCGTGCATTGATCAACAGCACCAGGTCGGCGTTGTCCTTCAGCACCAGCTGCTGGATGTCGTTGAACAGGAAGGTGTAGTCAACGGCCAACTCCACGAGGCTGGCCAGGTTGGCGCGCATCTTGTCGCCGGTTTCGCTGGCCGCGATCTTCGCCCGGGCCAGTTCCGAGTTGGCCGCATCGCGCAGGCTGCTGATCGTCTTCTTGCCCTTGATGGCATTGGCGAACCCGGCGGGCACCACCGGCAAGCGTGCTTTGCCGCCCAGCGATTCGTTGATCTGGTCAACGTGCTTTTGCAGCTCTTTCGCCGCGTCCATCACGATATCTTCGCGGATGCTGACCTTGCGGGCCTTGACCAGCTTGTCGAGCATCAGGCGCTTGGCACGGGCCTCGGCGCTGATTTCGTCGATAGTCCGGAACAGCAGGTCAATGCTTTCGGTCTGGCTCAGTGCATGCTGCTTGGCCGCTTCAAGCCGTTCCTCCACGTCGCCGCACCACTTGACGGTCTTTTCAGCGTCAACAAAGTGTTGGTCGGTCTCCAGCTCGGTATTGATCGAAGCAAACACCGCCAGCGAGTGGGCCTTGAACTGATCCAGGTTGCTGGCAGTGACCATGCCGGTGACTTCGATCCGAAGCGCTGGCAGCACTTCCGGTGCCTTGCCGATGACTTCGGGCGCGACCTCGGCGGGCGTGTATTCCAGCAGGTCGGCCTCAAACTGTTTCCAGCCCGCAACCAGCGTTTCCGCGCGGCCCGGCTCCGGCCGGTACTCCATGAACACGAAGTTTTCCTCGGTGCCGTCGGAGCAGACAAAAATCACCCTTTCGGCGCCGCTCACCAGCAGTTGCTGCTCAAGCTGCCAGTAGTAGTGCGGCTCCAGGGTGCCGGCGCGGACGTCAGCGGCGAGCTGTTCATTCCACATTTTGTGTTCGAACAGTGTTTCGCCCAGCAGGGTCATACCATCCATTGAGGCCAGCAAGTCACCATTGGTGCCGACAACCGGGAACAAGTCTTCGCCGATGCTCGCTTCCAGGATCGGTCGGGCCAGCGCTTCCGCCTCATGGCCTTTGTCGAACAGATGCGTCTGCACCCACCAGGACACGTCGCGATCAAGACCGGTTTTTTTGGCGTTGAGCAGGTCGGTACGCTTGATTTGCTTCGATTCACCCATCATGGCCGGCGCTTCGGAAGCGGTTTTGAAGTTGGCGCGCAGCGCGTGCCACTCGGGGGAACCTTGAACAACGTTATGGATGATCATTCTTGCTCTCCTTCAATGAATGCCAAGGCCTTGATGGCGTCGATCTGCTCGGCGGACAGGGTGAACTTGGTGCCCACCGTTGCGATCAGGTGGTCAGGCACCGACCGGCCGGCGTCCACGGCATCGCGCCACTTCGGCAGGTTCTCGGCGAACTTCTCGGCTGGGTAAGGCGGTAGGGTGACTGGACCCTTGATCGCGGCTGCACCGCTCTGAGCAACTCCGCGAATCGGTTCCTCCGGCATGTCCTGCAGTTCCTCGGCAACCGGCATGCCGCGCAGCACATCGGCGAACATGTCCCGCAGCGCGAAGCCACGGGCGCGCATCTGGCGCATGCGTTTCGGGTATTGGGACCAGGGGCCTTGCTTGCCGACGAGGCCTGCTGTCTTGGCATCGGCCATGCTGAACGTGGCAACATGTTCATCTTCGCCGCGCCGCTTAACCCGGCAGGTCGCCGTCTCGCCGTCGTCGGTTTCTTTCACGTACTCACAGAGTGGCGAAGCGCGTACCAGGGCAATCACCGCATCGCCCCACAGCGATGGGCGCCCGTTGATTACCGCGATGTTCTGCATCGCCTGCATGGGTTGCAGACCCAGTTCCATGCCCCACTGGATCGCCACCAGGATGTTGCCGGGGTTGTTGGCGAAGTCTTTCGGCACGATGGTGGATTTGGCCAGGAAGCCAGCGAACTCCATCGCTTCAGTGAGCGACGTGGGCATAAGGCCCAGGTTCGGTTTAACGATTAATTCGGACACAAGAGTTTCCTTGCCGCGACGTGCGCAGCATTGAGGGGTTTAAGGGGGATGGGTTGTTACTGGGCTTGCTGCTCGGCCTGCTGGGCCATCTGCTCCAGTCGCTGTGCCGCTTCCAGTACCTTTGCGGCGTGGTCGGCGGCGTCGAACACCGGCACACAGACAAACCAGATACCTGCCTTGGTCATTTCATTGGCGACTTGCAGGGAGAGGCGCAGGTCTTTCGGGTTGGCGCGGTTCATTGGGCACCTCGGGCTTTCGCGATCACGGCTTCGGCGTGGGCCAGTGCAGCGTGGTACTTGTCGAGACGGGCGGCGGCAAGCTTGGCCAGGCCTACCAAGTTGGTCAGGCTTTCGAGCAGTTCCGGCGCCGCGATGATTAACGGCATGTTGCACGCGGCTATCGACTCGGCGACCAGGTGGCCACCGTAGTGCTGGATGTCATCGCTGCCGTTGATGCCGTCCTGAATTGGCTGGTCAGAAACGACCGAGGCGCCCCACGTTCCGGCGCGCCACGGCCCTGGTGTGTGCTTGCTCATGATTCACCTCGGGCAGCCAGCATGGCGTCGGCAACAATGTAAGCACCGGCGGCGGCTGTTTTCATGTGTTCGGTTTTAGGCCAAATACCTGGTGAGAACATTCCCGCTATGGCCTGGCCCGCGAAGTAATCGCGCAGGCTCATGCCTTCTTGCGCCGCGTATTTCGGAGAGTCCGAGAAGTCACCGTTCTTGGAAAGCACGCGCGGGAAGGCTGGCCCGCCGTTGTCTTTGATGGTCATGCTCTGTTCCTCGCGTTTTTGAATGCCTGGGCCATGCCCGTGCTGCCTTCTAGATCCTGCGAACACAGCGCCAGTGCCCGTGCGCATTCGTCCTGGTCGAACCACCCGAAGTGGCAGACGCCGACCTCGATGCCCATCTTGCCGGCCAGCCACTGATAGGCCAGGGAGCGGCTAAACCCGCGCTGGTCTTTCACGCGGTGGAACGCGTCCTTGGCCGTATTCCTGTCCTTGCGCAGTTGCAGCGCCGCCAGGGTGCCCAGCGGGATATCGGTGTCCGGGTGAAGGCCGACATAGGCTTTGCAGTCTGTACAGAGGTAGGCATAGGGCCAGTCCCCGTACTCACGACCGTTGTAGATCTCGGCGTTGCTGACCAGCTCGACGCAGCCAGCGCAGTAGCGACATTCGGTCGGGATAGGCAGTGGGTTTTTCACGCGTTTGAGTGCACGGCGGCTGACGTGAGGCAGCGGCGAAGGTGCAGCAATACGCTCGGGGGCGTTTGCCCGAGGATCGATCGGCATGGTGTTTACCTATTGAGTGATCAGGCCGCCGATGGCTGGGCCCAAAAGAACGATGGTGAGGAAGGTCAGGCCAACGATGGCCGAGGTCCAGCGGATGGCGCGGCGCCGGTGCCGCTGGTGGGTGGTCACGTCAGCATCTCGGCAGGGACATTGATTACGTCGCCCAGCTCGTGCAGCGCGAGGGCCCGGCAAGCAGCTATCAGTGGTTGCGGGCCAAGTACATAGGTCGTCGGACCATTCAAAACCGATACGTTCGCCCGCCAGCTGTCACGGCTGAACCAGGTGAGGCATATCAGATGCTTCTGGATCAGCCTGCCACCTTGTGCCCAGTCCGTTGATGGCTGGAAGAACTCAGCGTCCTGGCGCATTGGGTTATTGGGGATCAGAACGACTTTCCCGTAGGAAAGGTGGTTCGATGCGCGCAGAAAGGTTGGGTCAAGCGTCATGGTCGGAAACCATTCGTGAGCCCATTCCCAAGCCTTGGTTGCGTGCGCAACGGCCCAGTCCAGTGCCGGCCCGGTCAGGTCAGCCGTTTTTACTTCGATCATGTCGCTCATGTAAACCTCGCAACCAGCATGCCCCGGCGAATCTCGATGCGCAGCGGGCGGGGTAGATCGGCGACCAGAAAAAAGCCCTGCATTTGCAGGGCGTCTCTGAGTTCTTTGACTGTTTTGCAGATGATCGTCACGCTGCAGCCCCTCTCAACAGTTCCAGGTAGCGGACCATTTCGGCGGCGCGGATGCGCTTCACGAATTCATCACGCTCTTGGATGGTGATGGCCGACAGTTCCTCGGCCAGGAACGCGGCCATACAGGCCCGCTCGGACACATGAAGCGGAAGCATCGATGTTGGGATCTGCTTGAGTTCCGTCTCGATGCGGTGCGTTGCGATTTCACGCGGTGTCATGCTGCCCACCGTTGCCGACGCTTGCGCGCGTCGATCTCGTGCCACAGCGCCAACGTGATCTGCGGCCCGTACTGGTGGGCCAGCACCGGCAGTTGATAGTCCGGCACATCCATCCGCACGCCGTCTTCGTCGTAGCAGATGCCCGACACCAGTTTGAATTCCAGCTCGCGGCAGCCCTGGGCATCCCAGTCGCTGTTGCTGCTGCCAGGGCAGGGCGGCTCGTTAACGCAATGGGTCACCTCCACCTGGAGGACAAACCCCTCAACAACTATTTCGTGTTCCATGGTCGCCTCCAGGGCGGTGATTACATCCGTCTGCCCACTCGGTGGAATGGGCAGAGGTGATGCGGTCAGTGGCGGCGGATGATTTCGGCGCGAGACCGGTGGGCGTTCTCGCCAACGTAGGTGGCCACGGCCTTGATGGCTGTTACTGCGACCTGGCTGCCGTGCGTTGCCGACAGCGCCATGCCCGCCATGCTGATGAGCTTGACCGTGACGTTGTGCACATCGTCCAGATCGCGCGGTTTGCAGGCGTTGATATAGGCCTCAACCAGCTTTTTGCACATTTGCTCTGCTGTTTCTTGGGTAACCATTGGGTTTGCTCCGGTTGTTTTCCCAATGCACCCGTCGCCAGGTGCATCAGTGAAAATTTCCGTTGTGTTGCACGCCGACCTACCGAGATCTATACGGCGCATCAAGGTGGGAGTCGCCCACGCCCGATGCGTCAAAGCCTTTCCCGGCCGACGCTGTGTTGCTGCTGGTTGTTAAAGAGCGGTTGTTTTCGCCGTTTTGCTTCAAATGCAAGCGGACTTGCATTTATAAAAGCATGCTTGTATCCGATATGCAAGTTCACTTGTGTATTTTCCTTGAGGCGAAAAAAAACCCGCTCAGTGGCGGGCTCGGGATTTCTGGTTGTTTCAGCCTTTCGGCTGCGTTTCCTGCATTCGCTTGCGCCAGGCCTCATGCCATTTTTTCGCGTACCACTGGCGGTAGACGTAGTTCACTGCAGCGGCGCCAAGCGAAACTATGACTATGGCCCAGTCGGCGCGCTCGCCGAAATTGCCGGTAATTGCGAGGGCGACCAGTGAGGATGTCCCGGCGATAAACCCGACAAACACGGCTTGATTGCCGTCATTGCCGTCCGGCTTTTTGCCTTTCCTGGCCACCGTAATTTCATCTGCATCTCTGGCCCGCGCAGCGTAATCCTCAGGGCTTTCGTCTTGAATACCCATTTCAAAGCTTCCTCGCGTTCCAGGCCAACAACACGCGGGCGTGAATGATCATGTCGGCCAGCTCGGAACCCTTGATGTCGTAGGGTGGGAACGTCTCGTTATCCGAGATCATGCGCAGCATTTTTGGCAGGCGCTGCAACCGCTTGATGTACAGCATTCCATCAAGTGTAAAGACGTAAACCCCATCTACCACGACCTCGTTAACACCTTGGTCAACGATCAGTGCGTCACCGCTCGCATAGGTTTCCCCCATGCTTTCGCCGAAACCCGTGATCACAGAGAGGTTGTCCCTGTGGCTGTAGTTGATCCCGCGCTCCTGCATGTACTCGGTGCGCACCACGATATTTCTTATGGTTTCGATATAGTCCTTTGGGAGAACTCGACCAGGGCCCATGGAGCCAACCACGTCATATTGCGGAATCGAAAGCTCGTCTTCCTTTGGGTGCCGCGTGAAATCGCCAACAACTACGTTATCCATGGCGCGCCGCCTCGGCGGGTCCCCGGCGCCCTCCAACAGCCAATCGACAGTGGTGTCCAGGCTGTGAGCCAGCGCCAGTAGGTTGTGGTTTTTGATGTTGCCGGTGTCGCCTGCATACCATTGGCGCACAGCTTCGTAGCTGACATCGCACGCAGTCGCTATCAGTCGTTTTACGCCTCGCACGCCGGTTTCGGGCTTCCGTGCCAGGACAAGTTTGGTCATTCGATCGGTGATATTCATTTGCCCAATCTACAAGTTGGCTTGTCAAGCATGCTTGCTTATTAAATACAAGCATGCTTGAATTTGGCGTATTAGCATTGGAGGTGCCTATGAAACGCCAGACAGCGATTGATTATTACGGCTCCATCCCCAAGCTTGCCCGAGCCCTCAAGATCACTTATGAGGCCGTGCGGCAGTGGGGGGATGAAGTCCCCGAGTTACGTCAGTACCAACTGGAAAAGCTCACCGACGGAGCACTGAAGGCCGGCCAAGAAAGCCGGCCTCAGTCGGTGGCCTAACCATGTCGACAAACCAATTAAGCCCAGAAGGCGACGAAACCGCACGGGAGACGGAAACCCTGATCTTGCAGCGGGTTTTGTCGGTGGGTCAGAAAGAGATCGCCCGTGAAACCGGGTTGAGTGAGTCGACCGTATCGCGGTGGAACGAGGGCGAGTACGCAAGATGGGCCAAGGTGCTTTCGTTCCTAGGTCTGCGTGTTGTCCCCCAGTCCGCAATGCTTGTGACGCCTGCCTATCTGCACTCACTGGAAACCCTGGCTGAAATCGGGTTGAAGGCCGAGAAGAAGCGGCCCGGTCCGCTGGGCTGGGACTGACTATGACCATCAAGCCCGATCCACCAATTTCCGCCGACGTTGATCTTCGCGGAATGCCGTTCATGCCCCTCGACGTCAACAGATTGCGCGACAGCGACCTGGCAATCGAAGCGACTGGCGAAGAATTTCGTGCCGCCGTGATGCTTTGGTGCGCGTCTTGGAACCAAATTCCCGCCGGTTCTCTCCCGAACTCAGACACTGCGCTGGCTGCTTACGCAGGTTTTGGTCGCGATGTTAAGGGATGGAAAAAGGTAAAAGCCGGCGCACTTCGTGGATTTGTCGAGTGCTCTGATGATCGCCTGTACCACTCCGTAGTGACCGAAAAGGCGATGGATGCATGGGCTGAGCGAGTCGAGTACCGAGAGGTCAAAGATAACGAAAAGGCCCGCAAACAAAGGGAGAGAGACGACCGCAAGCGCATGTTCGAAGACCTGCGGCTGGCTGGAATCGTCCTTCCTTGGAACATCCCAACCTCTGAACTCCGGTCACAGCACCAGGCCATACCACCAGCAGCTGACGGCGTGACAAGTCACGAACCTGTCACGGTGACAGGTCACGCACCTGACACGGCTAAGACAGGGACAGGGACAGGGACAGGGACAGGGACAGGGATTAAAGATCAAGAACACACACATACCGCGCACACGAAATTCTCGCTTCACGACGCTTGGGAACCCGACCCAACCACGTTCACCGCCGTCCTGTTCCGCAATGGCATGGCAAACCAAACCTTCGAAGCCGACCAACTTCTTGAATTCCGCTCGTACTGGATCAGCAGGCCCGACGACCTGAAATCCCAGGCGCAGTGGGAACACGCACTCGCCCAGCAACTGAAACGCCAAGTCCGCACCCAGCAAGCCAACGGGGGAACACCCAATGAAACCGGTAGACGAACTGCTCAAAGCCGCACGCGTAACGCTCACGACATCCTCACCGATCCCGACTGGTGAACTGGCAGCAGAGAACGTAACCCCATTGGACCAGGGGTCGCGAAGCGCAGTACGCCGGGTGTTCACCACGCTGAAAATCTCGTTCCCGGCTTGGTACGAAAAGCACTACGGCGACAAGCGCGCCGAGACGCTTGCCCGCCGTGTGTGGATGCTCGCCATCGAGGAACTGGGTGACGCAGCCGTCGACCGTGGACTGCAACGCATGGTGCTGGAGTGCAAGTTCCCACCATCGCCAAGCGACTTCATGGAACTGTGCAAACGCGTTGATGACCTGCCATGCATCCAGCAGGCATGGGACGAAGCCTTGCGCGGGAGCTACACCCACAAGGCCGTCAAGGTCGCCGCCGAAGCCACCAGCACGTTCGATCTGCGTTCAGCCAACCACGGCGACAAGGCCCTGTTCCAACGCTTCGAGCGCAACTACGCCATCGTCATGCGCCGCGCACAGACCGGCCAGCCGCTGGAAGGGCGAATCTCCAAGGGCCTGAGCCACGACAGCATGCGCCCGCGCGAGCAGGTCCAGCTGGAGTACTCCCGACAGGAAGTCGACCGCATCGTCGAAACCCTCGAAATTCCAAAAGACCCCAAGGCCGCGCGCGTAGCACTGCTGGCAAAGCTCGGCATTCGGAGAGACAAGCATGCGTAAAAAACACCCGCCTTGCGATGTCTGCGGGCAACGCGACTGCAAGGGCTGGCAAGAAACCGAGCCGGTACACGAATACCGAGGGAAGGGCAGCTGGAATCTCGGCTGCCACTGCCCAGGCTGCACCCAGGCCCGCAACGAGTCCGGCGGATTCTTTGGCGCGCTACACGACCATCTGAACGGGGGGAATGCCCGTGGATAACCTCAAGCCCGTTTCGTTCGTAGTCCCAACCGAGCCGCAAGGCAAAGGGCGTGCCCGTATCGGCAAGGTCGGCAACTTCGCCCGCATGTACACCCCGGAGAAGACAGTGGCCTACGAAGGGCTGATTGCACTGGCTGCCCAAGACGTCATGCAAGGCCGCGAGCTGATCGAAGGTCCGGTGATGATCGAGTTGCGCATCGTCCACTCCATCCCTCAATCCAAGTCGAAAAAATGGAAGGCTCAGGCATTGGCGGGGGAGATCGCCTGCACCAAAAAACCAGATGCGGACAACGTCCTAAAAGCTGTCTGTGACGCTCTTAACGGCGTTGTGTTCAAGGATGACGTGCAAGTTACGGATGGATCGTTTAGACGGCGCTGGGGAGCTATACCGGGCGTCCACGTACGAATTGTGCCGCTGTGCCTGTGAAAGATCAGCAATACGCGAAAATACGCAATGAGGGGGATTTATGAGACTGATCAGCGCACGGCAAGCATGGCGGGAAGCGCTTCACGAGAGCCGCGACTCTGTGCTGGCGGCAGCTCAAGAGCGAATCAAGCTGGGCAAGCGGGGCAGGGTGATCGGTGAAACCATGCCCTCAATGCGTGACAGCAACGGCCGGTGCGCGCACATGCTCGCTGCCGGCCTTGTGCAATCTGCGATTGGGACGCTGCCCAAGCCGTTGCAGCACTTCGGGCACGCGCTGTACTCGCCTGTTGCCAATGGCCAGGACATCAACGTTGCCCATGCCCTGGTGTGGTTGACCGTGGATCTGGGCGAATGCACGGCCAAGCGCAAGGAAGTGGCGTACTGGATGGCCCTGGCTGCGATCAAGAGCCACCAGGCCGCAGTCAACGGGCGTGAAGCCTGGGGCCCGGGCCGAGTAGTTGAGTTTGTGCACGACTGGTACGGAACGAAGGCCAGCGTCAGCCACTGGGCCAGGGACTGGGCGGCGATCTGGGCAACCATTGCCTGCACCGTGGACCAGCTCGACGCGAAGGCGTTGAAGCCCGTGGCGGCGGTCATCGTGAAAATGGCCGAGCGGCGCGTGTTCGGCACCTCCCGCTGGGATCTGTACGACCGGGAACACGTCGCAGATCTGCGCGCAGAGGCTTACGCCGCTCGCCGTGGTGATGCCCGTGAAGCCTTGCACGCACGCCTGAACGCCATGGGCACTGAGCAGCTGCGCCGATGGTTCCGCCGCATGAACGCCTACGGCGCCGCTTACCGCCGAGAATGGGGCAGCGACACGCAGGAGAACCCTGGCCGCCACCTGATTTACAACGACCGGATTACCGAGTATTGGAACCAACGCCAGCGGGTTGGCGACGTGAACAAGAGGGTTGCGTGATGGGGCTTCTGTGTCGGCTGGGCCTGCACAGCTGGTCTCACCAGGTGGAGCGGTACGTTTGGTTCGGACGCGATCCAATTGTTGCTTTCGGCACAGGCTACGACAGAGTTTGCGGTAAGTGCGGGGCGGTAGAGCCGGTAGGGAAGTTCGACAGGTCGCTTCCCACGCTCATCGACATGGACCAGAAACAGGACGAAAAACACCCCACTTGACCAAATGGCGAGTGTTCCGGTACCTTTTCACCACGTTGCAAAGTTACGTCCAGCCCCCAGAAACCCGCCAAGTGCGGGTTTTTTGTTGCCTGGAACAATCCCCGAGCCCTGGCATTTGCCGGGGCTTTTTCGTATCTGGAGGCCCGACCATGGCAGCCCCAGGCAGGAGCAGAAACAGCATGGCCAACCCGACGCCGGAGAGCATCGTAGAGGTGGTGGGCGCGTCAGTGGCCAACAAGGGCATGATGGCCGGCGCAGGTGCTGGCATCGTTGGGTTCTTCTCCCAGGTCAATTGGATCGGTGCAGCCGGTGTTGCGGTTGCGGCGCTGGGCCTGCTGATCAATCTGTACTTCCAGATACGCAAGGACCGCCGCGAGGCCGTAGAGAGCGCTGCGCGAAACGAGGAGCTGAGAGAGCGCGTCAAGGCATTGCGAGAGCGTACGCAAGCATGAACGCCCAGCTGCGTCAGCGCATTGCCGTGGGCTTGCTCAGCATCAGCGCCGCCGGCTTCGTTGCGTGGCAAGCAAACGAAGGCCTGACCACCGTCGCTGTTATCCCAACCAAGGGCGATGTCCCCACCATCGGGCACGGCTCCACCCGCTACGAAGACGGCACGCCAGTCCGCATGGGCGACACCATCACCCCGCAGCGCGCCGAGATCCTGGCCCGCAACCTGAACAGCCAAGCCGAGAAGCAATTCGCCGCGTCCCTCCCGGGCGTGAAGCTGTACCAGGATGAGTTCGATATCTACATGGACTTTGTTGGCCAGTACGGCATTGGCACCTGGCGCAATGGCTCCCCGCGTCGCGATCTGCTGGCCGGCAACTACGCCCAGGCCTGCAACGACCTGCTCAAGTACAAGTTCGCCGCTGGCTACGACTGCTCGACCCCAGGCAACAAACGCTGCTACGGCGTCTGGGCTCGCCAACTGGAACGCTACGCCAAGTGCATGGGTGCCCAATGAAGTATCGCAAGCCCACCGAACACGTCGACGCCGTGCAGTACACCGGCCTCAACCTCGATGACGTCATGGCGTTCTGTTCCTGCCTGGTCGAGTCGGGCGGCTTCGGCTTCACCGACCGCGTTAACGGCCAAGTGGTCATGAACTCGGCCGCCGGCACCGAGCGCGCAATGCCGGGCGACTGGATCGTCATGGCTGCAGACGGCTCGCTCAAGGCCATGAAGCCCGAGGCGTTCGCCGCCACGTACGAGCTGGCTGAATGAATTCCCCCACCACCGAGGCAATCACCGTGAACGACAAAGCAATCGAGCAGGAAATCCAGACCAAGGGCCTGACTGCGCCGCGCGTCAGCTTCGCAGAACTGCAAGCCAACATCGCCCACACGGAGATCGTTAAGCACGTTTCTCTATCCGGCCAGGTACTGCGCTGGGCTGTGTTGACCACGGTTAACGGATTCGCCGTGACCGGTCGCCCATCTGCAAGCGCGTCGTCTGCAAACGACAATGCTGAGATCGGCGAGAAGATCGCCATCGAGAACGCAACCCAGGAACTGTGGCCGCTGATGGGATACGCGCTCAAACAGCAACTGCACGAAGCCAAGTAAGGAATCCCGCCATGGTCCGCTACCTGCTCGCCGCACTCGCTGCATGCCTGGTGCTGATCTACGGCGGATGGAGCCACATCCAAGGACAGGCCACGGAATTGGCCGGTGCGAAGGATCGCATTACCGAACTGGAAAGCAGCGCCAAGGCCTATGAGCAGGCGTTGAAGGTCCGCGACTCCATCGACACCCAATATTTGGAGGCCATCAGCAATGCAGAACAGTCCAAGCCGCAGCTTGTTGCTGACCTCAATTCTGGCGTTAAGCGCGTGTACGTCCGCGCCGCCTGTGTGCCAGCCAATCCCAAGCCCGCCGGCATCACTAATGCAGCCACCCCCGAACTTGCAGCAGATGCTCGACAGGATTATGCCGACCTCGCCGCCGCCTTCAAGAAAGTGACGGCCCAGGTCGTGGGATTGCAGCAACACATTCTCACCGCTTGCAAGGGCGGTACCACACAAAAGGGGCAGTGACTTAATGGCCCTGACAGCGAAGCGACAGGCGTTTGTTTTCGAGTACCTGGCAGACAAGGACCTGAATCAAACGCAGGCAGCCATCCGCGCCGGGTACGCAGTAAAGGGGGCCAAGGACCAGGCCTACAACCTTATGCAGAACCCTGAGGTGGCAGCAGCCATTGCCGCTGGCATGGATGCTCGCAACAAGCGCTTGCAGGTCGATGCTGACTACGTGTTGAAGCGCCTTACAGCCATCGACCAAATGGACCTTGCCGAGATCCACGGCGACGACGGCAAGCTGTTGCCCATCAAGCAATGGCCACTGATCTGGCGCCAGATGGTCAAGGAAGTGGACATGAAGACGGGCAAGGTCAAGTTCCACGACAAGCTGCGTGCCTTGGAGCTGCTGGGCAAGCACGTGGACGTGAACGCCTTCCGCGAGAACGTTAACCACAGCGGAAACATCAACCACACCAACTTGTCGGACGACGAACTTGACCGCCAAATCGCCCAGCTTTCCGGACACTAGGGCGGAAAAGCTCAGGCTGATTGAGCTGCTCAACGAGCGGGCGCGGCGGGACAAGCAGCGACAGTTCAAGCTGCAGTTCGAATCGCTTTACGAGTGGCAGCACAAGTTCATTCGCTCAACGGCGGAATACTCTGCCTGCATGCTCATGGCGGCAAACCGGGTGGGCAAGACCCGCACGGGGCTTACGATCGATGCGGCGCACCTGCTGGGTGACTATCCGGATGGTTGGGAAGGTCACCGGTTCGATTTTGCCCCCCTGTGTTGGTTGCTGGGTTACTCCATGGAGAAAACCCGCGACCTTCTGCAAAAGCCGTTGTTTGGCACTTTTGAGAAGGGGGCGTGGACTGGTGGCCTGATCCCAGCAGACCGAATCCTCGGGCATCTGTCCGCGTCCGGCACTTCCGGCGCGATGCGGGAAATCCGTGTACGTCACAGCTCTGGCGGTGTGGCCACCGTGCAGTTTTGGTCCTACAGCCAGGGCCAGCACGCAATCATGGGCGATAGCGTTGATTGGTATCACATCGACGAAGAGCCCCAGGACAAAGAGATTTATCCGCAGGTACTGACCCGTACCGCAACCGGTGACCGTGGTGCTGGTGGCCGGGGAATCCTTACGTTCACCCCGGAGAACGGGCGCACAGAACTGGTCGTCAAGTTCATGGATGACCCTGGCGATGGCCAGATCATGCAGCGCGCCACCTGGGATGACGCGCCGCACCTTAGCGAAAAGATCCGCCGCGAACTGCTATCGGCCTATCCGGCATGGCAAAGAGAGATGAGGACAAAGGGTATGCCGCTGCTCGGTACCGGCTTGATATTCGATTTCTCCGACGACGATATCAAGTGCCAGGCGTTCCCATGCCCACCTCACTTCTACGTCATCAACGGCATGGACTTCGGATGGGATCACCCACAGGCACACATTCAACTGTGGGTCGATATCGAGGCCGATGTGATTTACCTGGCACATGCCTGGAAGAAGTCCCGCGTCACACCCTCCACGGTGTGGGGGACGGTCAAATCATGGGCTGCGAACATCCCAACGGCCTGGCCTTCTGACGGCTTGCAGTCCGAGAAGTCCTCGGGTGAGCAGCAGAAGAAGGCATACGTCGATGCCGGCTGGCAGATGCTCGACGTTCACGCCACCTGGGCTGACGGCGGCGTAGGTGTGGAGATTGGCCTTGTTGAGCTGTACGAGCGAATGACTACTGGACGATTCAAGGTGTTCTCCCATCTTGCAGACTTTTTCGACGAGAAGATGAGCTATCACCGCGACGAGAACGGAAAGATCGTGAAGCTCAACGACGACATTCTTTCTGCTGTGCGGTACGGCTACATGATGCGGCGCTTCGCCATTCAGCGCTGGCAGCTCGAACACAACGACGCCGGCAAATACCAATCCGACTACGACCCTTACGCGAGAGACTGACATGTGCGGAAAGAGCATCAAGAAGCTGATGAACAAGGTGATCGACCTTGACCCGCTGCGTGGTGGCGATGTGATCCTTGAGGGGCTGGGCCTGCCCAACCTCACAGGCGAGAACACCGGCATGCTCGGCAAGGCTGACCGCGAGAAGGCGGCGGCAGAAGCGGCCGCAGAGGCTGTCGGCTCCATTACTTCGGCGGGCACCACGGCTGCTACGACCTCAAGCGACTCCGTACAGGCTGCCGTTGAGGCAGAGCGCAAGCGCCGCCTGGCTCAGTCCGGTCAAAACGGAACCATCCTGACCGGCTCGTCTGGCGTGCTTGGCAATGCCAACACCAGCCAGAAAACGCTGCTGGGGGTGTAAGTTGGCCGACTCCCTGCGCGAACGCTGCGAGAAGCGCTACACCGCTCTCAAGAGCGAGCGCGACAGCAACTGGCTACCTGACTGGAAAGAGCTGGGCGACTTCATCAGCCCACGCTCTGGCCGCTGGTACAACACCGACACCAACGACGGCAAACGCCGTGATCAGAAGATCATCAACCCGCAGGCCACGTTCGCAGCCCGTACGCTGGGCGCCGGCATGCACACTGGCATGACAAACCCCGCAGCTCCGTGGGTGAAGTTCGGCACCCCGGACCCAAGCCTGATGGAATTCGCCCCGGTCAAGGCTTGGCTGTTTGCGGCTGAGAAGGCTATGCGCGAAGTCATGGCCAGGGGCAACTTGTACAGCGTGCTGCCCAACCGCTACAGCGAAGAAGGCATTTTCGGTACCGCCCCCATGGTGGTGATGCCTGATGACAGCGACTTGTTGCGCTCGTACCCGCTGGCCGTCGGTAGCTACATGCTCGCCAACAACAGCCGCAACCAGGTAGACACGCTTTACCGCGACTTCCGCATGACTGCTCGCCAGATGGAGCAGCAGTTCGGCAAAGACAAGATGGACACGGCGTCCAAGAACCTGCTCAGCAGCAAGCCAGACGCCTGGATTGATATCTGCCACGGCATCGAACCCAACGACACCCGCGAGAAGGGGCGCAAGGACAACACCAACATGCCGTTCCGCTCCGTGTATTGGGAGAAGGGCGGCGACAAGGATTCGATGCTGCGCGAGTCCGGTTTCAAGGTGTTCCCGGTCATGGCTCCACGCTGGGACGTCCTGGGCGAAGACGTTTACGGCACCGGCCCAGGCTCGATGTGCATCGGCACCACCAAGGCCATTCAGTTGATGGAGCGCCGTAAGGCCGAATTACTGGAGAAGGGCGTGCGCCCACCAATGGGGGCACCGGTAAGCCTCAAGAATCAGCGAGCGTCCATCCTGCCGGGCAGCATCACCTACCTCAACGATATGCAGGTTGGCGCCAAGTTCGCGCCGCTTTATGAGGTGCAGCCCGCTTGGCTTGGCCAGTTGCGAGGCGAGATCGCCGCCGACAGCTCGATCATCGACACCGCGTTCTTTGTCGATCTGTTCCTGATGATCAGCCAAATGGACAGCGTTCGCACCGCGTATGAGATCGCCACCCGTAAGGAAGAAAAGCTGCTGATGCTCGGCCCGGTGCTGGAGCGCCAGACTGATGACTTGCTCGACCCCCTGGTCGACATGTATTTCAACCAGATGCTGGAGCAGTCCATTCCGCGCTGGCAGGGCATGTTGCCTGGTGCACCGCTGTTGCCGCCGCCACCAAAGGAGCTGGCCAACATGGACTTGCGCATCGAGTTCACCAGCATCCTGGCGCAGGCCCAGAAGGCTATTGGGGTGTCCAGCATTGAGCGTGCTATTGGGTTCGCGGGCACCGTGGCCACCGTCACCCAAAGCACTGAAGCCTTGGATCTGCTCGACTCTGATGAAGCCATGCGCCAGTACTTCGAACTGATCGGCGTGCCTCCAACGCTGGTGCGTGCAGACGACATGGTCGAGCAGATCCGCACCCAACGCGCCCAGGCCCAGCAGGCTGCGCAGATGCAGCAGGAGCTGGGTAGCGTCATCCAGGGCGCCCAGGTACTGAGCCAGACCGACACCAGCGGCGATAACGCCCTGACAGCACTGGCGGGGGCTATGTGATGGCAGAGCAGCAACCCACCGAGCAGGAATTGCAGGACATCGCTGACTTCAAGTGGCTGATGAGCGACCAGCGCGGGCGCCGCTTCATGTGGCGAACCATGGGCCATTGCAGGCTCTTTCAATCATCGATCGGTCACACCGATGCAATCACGAATTACAACGAAGGCCAGCGCAATGTTGGCCTTCTTCTTTTGAGCCAGGTGAACGACCTGACCCCATCGCTGTACGCGGTCATGGCTGCCGAGAACGCGCCGCAGCCGATTGCTGAACAACCCCAGGAGACAGATGAATGAGCCCTTTGATGATGAAGCTGCTTGGCCGCGTGTACATGAACGAGGCTGAAACCGGTGGGGGTGGGGGCGGGGATACCGCCACGGCCGCAACAACTACCGCAGCCGCCGATGCGACAGCAGCGACCACCACACTGACGCCTCCCGCCGCTGCTGCTACGACTGAGGCGACGACGACCGAAACCAAGACCCCGGAGCAGGTCCAGCAGGAGGCCGACGCGGCGGCGAAGCTCAAGGCCGAAACCAGCGCGCCGGAGACCTACGAGGACTTCACCCTGCCCGAAGGCATGGAGATGGATACCGACGTCCTGGGCGAGTTCAAGAACCTGGCTAAGGAACTAAACATCCCGCAGGCCAAGGCCCAACAACTGATCGACTTCCAAACCCAGCTGGCGACCAAGCAGGCCGAGCAATACCAGGCCGCTGTTGCCAAGCAGTCCCAGGACTGGGCTGCAGCAATCAAGAACGACCCTGAAATCGGCGGAGAGAACTACGACAAGAGCGTAGCCAGCGCCATCAAGGTCATTCAGTCCTTCGGTGACCCGGCATTGACCGAGTTGCTGAATACCTCCGGGCTGGGCAACCACCCGGCGCTGTTCAAGTTCTGCCACCGCATCAGCGCGGCTATCGCCGAAGACAAGTTCGTCATGCCCGGCAGCCAGACCGACACCCCGAAAGAAATGAGCATCATCGACGCCTTCAAGTAAGGCCCTGACCAACCGTAGGAGATACACAGATGGGCATTTTGACCTCCACCATGCCGACCCTGATCGACAAGTTCAGTCGTCAGGACGGCTCCCAAAAGATCATGAAGATCGTCGAGCTGATGGCTAAGCGTAACGACATCCTCATGGACGCCGAGTACCAGGAGTGCAACGACGGCTCCAAGCACAAGACCACCATGCGTTCGGGCATCCCTGAGCCAGCATGGCGCATGTTCAACAAGGGCGTTCAGCCAACCAAATCGACCACCGTTCCGGTACTCGACACCACCGGCATGATGGAAGACTACGGCAAGGTTGATAAGGCGCTGGCCGACCTGAGCGGCAACGCGGATGCCTTCCGTGTTTCCGAGAACATCGCCAAGCTTCAAGGCTTCAACAACAAGGCTTCGCGATACGTGTTCTACGGCAACACTGCCTCTGAGCCCGAATCGTTCTTGGGGCTATCGCCGCGCTACAACGATAAGTCCGCCGAATCTGGCGCCAACATCATCGACGCTGGCGGCACCGGCTCTACCAACACCTCTATTTGGTTCGTGACCTGGGGCGAAATGACCACGCACCTGCTGTATCCGAAAGGCAGCGTGGCCGGCTTTCAGCACAAGAACCTTGGTGAGGACACCGTCACGGATGCCAACGGCGGTGAGTTCCAGGCATATCGCGACCACTTCAAGTGGGATATCGGTATGTCGGTTCGCGACTGGCGCGCAAACGCCCGCATCGCCAACATCGATGTGACCCAACTGACCCGTGATGGTGCGACCGGTGCAAACATCATCGACTTGATGATTGATGCCATGTACCGCCTGGACAACCCAGACCAGGGTGAGGGGCGCACCGTCATCTACGCCAACCGCACCATTCAATCCTGGCTGCACAAGCAGGCTATGAACTCCAAAAACGTCAACCTCACCATTGGCGAGTACGGCGGCAAGAAAATTCCAGAGTTCCTGGGCATCCCAATCAAGCGCGTCGACGCGCTGCTCAACACCGAAGCCCGCGTGGTCTAACGACCGCGTGGTTCCCCTATTACGGAGAGACCATCATGCTTTTCGACGCAAAGCTGCTCATGTCGAACGCCCAGGCAATCACTGCTACGGCGGTATCGACCGACACCATCGACCGTGGCGACCAGAAAGACGTTGGCCGCGCCGGTGATATCCCGCTGCTCATCCAGGTGGTTGAAGCATTCAACACCTTGACCAGCCTCACCATCGACCTGCAAACCGATGACAACTCGGCGTTCAGCTCCCCGCGCTCGCTCTACCAGGTGGTTGTTCCCCTGGCGGATTTGAAGTTGGGTTATCAGACGCCCGTCATCACCCTGCCGCAGAAAACCGAACGTTTCCTGCGCCTCAACTACACCGTGACCGGCACCGCCCCAACACTGGGCAAGGTTACTGCTGGCGTGGTTGCTGGAGTTCAAACCAATGTCTAAGCGCTATGAAGTGCTGGAGCGGTCGTTTATCAACGGTCGTCTCTATGAGCCAGGTGAGACGCTGGTGCTGGAGATCGACAGCCCTGGCAGCAACCTGAAACAGCTTGGTGGTGCCGGCCCTGCCACCAGCAAGACCAGCTCTGATGCCCCGGAGTTCTCTGCCAAGCACAACGGTGGCGGGCGCTACATCATCATCGGCAAGAGCGGTGATCGTGTAGGCGAGTTCACAGGCACCAAGGAAGAAGCGGAATTGGAAGCCGCTCGCCTGAATGCTGGTGGCGAGATTTCGCCTACCGCCAGCAAGACCAACCCTGACCAGGACGGCACCAACGACAACGGCCTGCCTGACGCCTAACCACCAGCAACAACCCTCAGGGCCCTTCGGGGCCCTTTTCTTTTTCTGAGGTTCCCGAATGTCCAGCGATATCGAGATCTGCAACATCGCGCTATCACGGGTTGCGGTCACCCAGCCGATTGCATCGTTCACCGAGCGGAGCAAAGAGGCCGAGCAGTGCCAGGTGTTTTACGCCGCGATGCGGAATCTGGTGTTGCAGGCGTTTCCCTGGCCGTTCGCGGAATCGTTTATTGCGCTTGCCGATCTGGGTAGCCCGGCTCCCGGGTGGGCTTACCGCTACCGCTACCCGGCAGACTGCCTGCAAGTGCGCAACATCGTGCAGCCAGGCTGGCGCCGTGCGCTATCTGCCGACCAGCAAATACCGTTCAAGATTGGCTATGACGCAGGTGGCCGGGTGATTCACACCGACCAACCAGAAGCCGTTTGCCGTTTCACATTCAAAGTCGAAGACTCGACGTTGTTCGACGAGCAATTCGCCGACGCGCTGGCCTGGCGCCTGGCTATGGAACTGGCATTGCCAATTAGCTCCAAGCCCGACCTACAGCAGTTCGCTGCACAGCAATACCAAATGGCCCTAACACTGGCCGAAGGCTCTGCCTTCGAAGAGTCCCAGGACGATCCCGAGCCTGAATCTGAATTCATTACGGTGCGCCAATGACCAGCGTATTGCAGCCAACCTTTGCGGCGGGCGAGCTTTCGCCGTCTGCCAGCGCCCGTACCGACATTGCCCGTTATTACACCGGGCTCAAGCTATGCCGAAACTTTATGGTCATGCCCTACGGCGGCGTGCGTAACCGACCAGGCACCAAGTTTGTGTGCGAAGTCAAAGACTCGACCAAGCGTTGCCGGTTGATCCCATTCCAGTTCAACGACGTGCAGACCTACGTCCTGGCCATCGGTGATCTAAATATGCGGGTCATCAAGGATGGTGGCCAGGTGCTTATCAGCACGGCCGGGCCAACCTTCGGGCAACCCTTTGAACTGGCGTTGCCGTACACCCAGAACGACTTGGACCTGCTGAACTACACGCAATCCGCCGACATCATGACGTTTGCCCAGCCGAGCTATAAGCCTCGCGAACTGAGTCGATTGGCCCACGACAACTGGACCACGGCGGAAATCAACCTGGCACCACGCATTTCCCCTCCAGCCTCAGCGACGGCGGTCAGCGGTGGCGGGGAGGGGGTGACTCAAACCTGGCGCTATCAGATCACGGCGGTACGAGATGACGGCAGCACGCTGGACGAGTCTCTGCCCGTCACTTCCAACGCGATAACGGTCTACAACAACACCATGGCCGGCACCATCACCTGGCCTGCCGTCACCGGTGCGACCTACTACATCATCTACAAGGACAACGCTGGCGCCGGCATCTACGGGTTCATAGGGCGCGCCACTGGTACCACGTTCACCGACCAGAACATCACGGCCGTAAAAGCTGATACGCCACCCAATGGCAATGACCCGTTCGTTGGAGCCGGAAACTACCCAGGTGCCGTTGGCTACTACCAGCAGCGCCTGGTGTTTGCCGGCAGTGACCGAAACCCGCAGACGGTCTGGATGAGCAAGACTGGTCTTTTCAAGAACTTCGGCTATTCAATCCCGAGCAAGGATGACGATTCGATCACCTTCACCATCGCCAGCAAGGAAGTTAACCGCATGCGCCACCTGTTGGGCCTGCGCAAACTGCTGGGGCTGACTTCGGGCGGGGAGTGGACATTCTCCGGCGCAGATACCGGGTTGACCGCTAAGACGGTGCAGGCAAGCCAGGAAGGCTACGACGGTTCAGCCATCGTGCAACCCGTGGTGGTGGGCAACAGTGCTGTCTACGTGCAAGCCCGTGGTACCCGTGTGTCGTCCTTTGGCTACTCAATCAATTCCGACGGCTTCGCGTCCGATGACCTGACCCTATTCAGCGCCCACCTGTTCCGGGGGAAAGAGCTGACCAACGTCGCGTACCAGAAAATCCCCGACTCCATCGTCTGGTACGTACGGGATGACGGCATTCTGCTGGGGCTGACCTATTTGCCAGAGCAGCAGTTGGTGGGTTGGCACTGGCACGACACCGACGGGTTTGTTGAATCCATCGCCTGCATTCCAGAGGGGCAGGAAGACGCGCTGTACATGGTGGTGCGCCGGACCATCAACGGCGTGCAGAAGCGCTATATCGAACGCATGGCACCACGTCAGCTCACCAGCATCGAAGACGCTTTCTTTGTTGATTCTGGCCTGACCTATGACGGGCGCAATACCGACACTGCTAAGACCTTCACGCTTTCAGGCGGCTCGACCTGGGAATTTCCTGAGGTCGTGACCATGACGGCGGTGGGGCACACACCTTTCCTGGCGGGAAGCGTTGGGCACAACTACTCATTGAAGGCCTCAACTACGGATGAACGCGGTGACCCGGTTACCGAGATCGTCCGCGTAGAGGTGGTGGGCTACACCAGCCCGAGCGTTGTAACCGTCAAGCTGCTGATCATCTGCCCAGAAGCATTGCGTGCCAAACCCACCTCGACCTGGGCACGGCAGGTGAAAAGCCTATCCGGCCTTGACCATCTTGAGGGCAAGACGGTTTCGATTCTTTCGGATGGCAGCGTCCACCCGCAACGTGTTGTAGCGAGCGGCGCAATCGCCCTGCAGGAATACGCCGGCATTGTCCACGTCGGCCTGCCGTACTACTCGGATATGGAAACCCTGGATCTTGAGCTTAAAAACGCCAATGAAACGGTTCTCGACAAGAAGATTGCCGTCACGTCGCTGACCGTATTGGTCGAGGAGTCACGCGGCATTATGGCCGGACAGGACAAGGACAGTCTGTACCCGCTCAAAACGGAGCGGGACCAATACGAGCCGCCCATTGAGCTGCTGACCGGTCAGGCGAATATCCCTGTTTCCAACAACTGGCAAGGCAAGGGCCGCGTGTTCATTCGACAAGCCGACCCCCTCCCTTTGTCCGTGCTGGCGGTAATTCCGGAGGTGACCATTGGCGGTCGCTGATGTTTTGCCTATCGAGCCGGAGGATGTGCCGGTGATCTTGCGTGACGTGCGCCAGGCCGACATTGACGAAATCGTCGAAGGGTTGGGCATATCCCTTGAGCGCGAGCTGATGGCGGGCATTAACGACAGCCTCAACGCCCGCAAGATCGTGGTTAACGGCCTGATCGTTGCTGTGTTTGGTGACGCGGTGCACAGCGTATTGGGCTCCATCGGCGTGCCATGGCTGATCAGCACCATCCATGTGGAAAAGCACGCAAAGGCCTTCCTCAAGGTCTGCAAGCCCGAGGTGCAAGGGATGCTGACCCGGCATCGCCACCTCATCAATTACGTCGACGCGCGCAACACCGCCGCCATTCGTTGGTTGAAATGGTTGGGCTTCGACTTCGGCGAGGCCATCCCTTATGGGCCCAAGCGCCTGCCGTTCTACCCCTTCACGCTGAATCGAGAGGAATAACCCATGTGCTGGATGGCATTGATACCGGTCGCTATCGGCCTTGCGGGCAGCATGATGCAGGCCCAAGGGCAGACCCAGAACGCCGAATTTCAATCAGGGATGATGCAGCAGAACGCCGCTTTCAAGGTCAGGACCGCTGATGAAACGATCAACGCCGGCAACACCTCGGCAGATTGGCAGCGTGTTCGCACCGGGCAGGCCATCGGCACGCAGCGTTCTGTTCAGGCTGCCAACGGCATTGACGTCAACAGCGGTAGCGCCGCCCAGTTGCAGGACGACACCGCCATGCTCGGCGAGCTGGACGCCCTGACGATCCAGAACAACGCCGCACGCGAGGCTTACGGTTACCGCGTTCAGGCCAAGCAAGACATTTTGAACGCCAGCCAGACCGTGCAGAACGGTAAGACCGCTGCCATGGGTTCGATTCTGGGTGGGCTTGGCGGTGCATTCGGTTCATTTGCGGGGGCGCGATAATGCCACGGGTACCGACTTACGAAACGCCGCAGGTCCAGCAGCAGGTAACCCGCCCGGTTGAACTGCGCGGGGTTGCGCCTGATACCACTTCAATTGCCCAAGGCTTGCAGAGCTTTCAGCGTGGCGCCGAGATCCTGGCAGCTAAAGAGCGCCAGAAGGCAGATACCGCCCTGTTGATGGATGCTGACAACAAGCTTACCCAATGGCAGCAGCAGGCGATGTACTCTGAGGACGGTGGCGTCTATACCCGCAAGGGCCAAAACGCCATGGACGTGACCAACCAGACCCTGGACCAGTTCGATAAGACCCAGGCCGAGATTGCCAAAACTCTGACCAATGATCAGCAGAAGGCCAGGTATGCGCAGATCGTCAACAGCCGGCGCAACTCCCTGTCGAATGACCTGAACCGCTACGAATACGGAGAGCGCCAGAACTATTACGGCCAGGTTGAAAAGGCCCAGCTCGAAACGTCAATGCAGGGGGCGGCCTTGGATTATCAAGACCCGGCCAAGGTTGGTCAGTACCGGCAGAAGGTCGATGCGGTGTTGGCCAGCCGTGCCGAGCGCCTGGGGCTTTCCCCCGAGGCTGCCCAGGCTGAGCGCTTGTCCACGAACAGTGGCATGTCGACGGCCGTTATCCAACGGATGCTGATCGACTCCCCGCAAAAGGCCAAGAGCTACTACGAGTCCTACAAAGACACGATGACGGCTGAGGATCAAATCCGCATCAGTAACGGCATTGACCAAGGGTTTCGCAGGCTTGAGGCCGAAGCCCGTCAGCGCCAGGTTGAAGCCCGCCAGATGCAGGCCATCAACCGCATGGAGTTGAGCAGCCGCGTGCAGGATGCCAGCGCCGCCTATTCGCAGGGCCTGGACTTTGACAACCCGCCGTCGAAAGTAGACTTTGCCGCAGCGTACGGGCCCGAGAAGGGCGCCAAGGAATACGATCGGTTCTCCAAGGTGCAGGCCCTGGCCCCCGCCATCCGTGAGTTTGCCACCGCCGATCCCCAGGAACGGCAAGCCATCCTCGACAAGTTCAATCCGGTCAGGAAGGACACCGGGGCGTTCTTCGGTGATCAGTCCGCCGGCATGCTGGAGCAGGGCAATATCGACCTGAACGCACGGCCCACGGTGAAAAATGCCGACGGCTCTATCAGCACGGTGCGTTCGATATCGGCGAACTTCGACGGGCAAGAGGTGCTGATACCCACGGTCAGCGATGACGGGAAGATCCTGAGCGACGACGAGGCGGTGAAAACGTACCTGCGCACCGGCAAGCACCTGGGCAAGTTCGATAACCCGGATGATGCAACGGCTTACGCCGAATCGCTGCACGATCAGCAGGCCAAGCGTTATGGCGCCGGCACTGTGGGCGAGGGTTTCAAGGAGGATAGCCAGTTGTATCAGCACCTGACCAACGTCGGTGTGGGCCTGATGAAGCAACAGCAGACGGACCCTGCTGCCTACGTGGCCAAGTACAGCCCGACCGTCCAACGCGCCTTCGCTACTGCCCAGCAGGACGGAACGCCTGAGGCCTACCAGGCGTACGCCCGAACTACACTGGCCGAGCAGCAGCGCCTGGGCGTCAAGCAACCCAAGCTGTTGCCGGACGCTGCCGCCGACCAATTGGCTGCCAACTTCAATACCCAGCTCAACGGGGGTGAGAACGCGGCCACCATGATCGAGCAGCAGCAGGAACTGTGGGGCAAAGAATTCCCCTCGGTGTTGCAGCAGGTGGGCAACAAGCTCCCGGCCGAGGCTCAGGTAATCGCCACAGGCCTGCCCAAGGATGTGGCCGAGCGCATGGCCTCTGTGGCTGCAATCAAAGACAGCGACCTGAATGCAGGCCTGCAAAAGGGTCAAAAGGATGAGCTCGTTCAGTCTGTTCAAAGCGAAATGCAGAGCTTCGCCGAGTCGCTGCAAGGCCAGTCGGGCGGGATCAACACCTACAGCACTATGTACAAGGCCGCATTGCGCACGGCCACATCCTACGTACTGCAAGGCGACAGCCCAGCGGACGCTGCCAAACGCGTAGTGGGCGGCATGGTCAACGACAAATACGACTTCTTCGGCACTTATCGGGTACCCAAGACCCAGGACACCGACGCCGTCAGCCGTGGCGCAACGCAGGCAATGCGCCAAATCAAGCCGGATGAGCTGATGCCGCTGCCTGGTTTCGCTGGTGTGACCGAAGAGCAGAACCGCAAACAGTTGCACGATGCCCTGCAATCCAGCGGGCAATGGGTGCCGAATGAGGATGAAAGCGGCCTGTCGCTGACGCTGAATGGCTATCGGGTGCGCGGCGCGGATGGCCAGCCGATCACCCGCAGCTGGGCGGACCTACAACAGAAAGGGTTGCGCGAGCCTGATCGGTACCGTGTTGCGCCAATGGGGATCATGCCATGACCATCTTTGCAGGTGATGCCCCGGTTCTTGACCGCCGGACGATGCTCGACATCCCGGCCGATGCGGGCGAAGTGTGGGATGCATCCTTTGGCGGTGCGCTGTCGACAAACCCATCCAGCTCCATCATCCGCACCGAGCAGCTCGGCCAAGCTCAAGAAGGTTTGCGCCTCACCGGTGACAGCGAATCTATCCTGGTGCCGCCGCGTAACGAGCCAGACACACCTTTGCTCGACGCCCAGGCCGCGCGGGACAAGGTTTTAGGCATGGGCCTGGACATCAAAATCCCCGAGCAGGGCATTCGACAGGGTGCGCTGGACATCCTTATCGATCGGCACCGCGAGCAGGCTGCCCGCCAACAAGTCATGACCAGGTCAAACGGCGGTTCATTTGGCACGCAGTTGGGCGCCAGTGTCGCCGCGTCCTTGTTGGACCCGCTCAACATTGCCTCGGCGTTTGTGCCTGTTGTAGGTGAAGCGCGGTATGCGGCGATGTTGGGCCGTGCTGCATCCCCACTGGGCCGTGCCGGTGTTCGTGCCGGCGTTGGCGCTGTTGAGGGGGCCGTGGGTGCAGCAATCATTGAACCGCTACCGCTGTTAGCTGCCGGTCTGGACCAGACCGAATATGGCCTGTCCGACTCCCTGGCCAACATTGCCATGGGCGGCCTGCTGGGTGGTGGCCTGCACACCGTTGGCGGCGCCGTGTCTGATGCGTTGCGCCGGCGGATAGCTACGGAGCCGACGCCGCAGGTTGAGAGCGTACTGAACACTGCCGACCGCCAGGCCCCGCAATCACTAAGGTCAGCCGACTTTGAGCGGGTATTTGATCAAGACCCCGAAACCGCGCTGCGTGGTGCACTCGCCCGCGATCTGGATGCCGACGGCGCCACCCTGTACCGCAATGCCGAGCGCCAGGCCATCGACGAGATCAGGCCAACACTTGCCGGTGAACGCGTTGGCAATGTGGCCGACCTGCATGTTGAGCGTCTAGCACTGACCCAGCGAGCCATGGGCCTGGACGCAACGTTCAAGAATCTGGCCAAAGAGTTCCAGGGGCAGCGCATGAGCCGCAAGCAGGCCGAGCGCGCAGCCCGTGACACCATCGCGGCCCAGCGCGAGCAGATCGGCGCCCTCCAGGCTGAAATCAACACCACGCTGGAGCGCAACCGTGCCGGCGAGTTTGATCGACGTGACCTGGGCTTGATTGAGCGGGGTGAAGTTCCAGAGCGTTTGCGCCCGCAGATTGAGGCCCGCGCCAAGCAGATCATGCAGGGCTACCAACTGCGCCCGCTGGGCCCGGCCATACGCACCGCAAGGGAAACCGCCCAGGACGCAGACTGGACCGTGCGCGACAGTGCCTTGCGTACCGCTGTGGCCCAGGCAGTCAGCGGCCGCGATGTCGACGTGCAGGCGCTGTTCGACTTGGAAGCCCCCGGCAAAGCAGCTGGTGCCATGGAGTACGTGAAGCGTCCGCCGGCTCGGCGCATTGATCCAGAGGGCCAGGCCGAAAGCCTGCGTGTGGACAGCGCGCCCAAGGCTCAGCCGCAGGACGAGTTCGAAGCCACACGCCAGCAATTCGACGAGGACGAGGCCCTGGTCAAGGAAATGCTGGACCAGCTCCCCGAGAAAGACCGGGCCGATGTCCTGGCCGCAAGCCGCGACGAAGCCGACGCCGCCCAGGCCCAGGCCGACCGCGCAGAACAATACTCGAAGGCATACCGCGCTGCTGCCGTATGCGACATAAGGAACGGACAATGACCCCTTGCATCGAAGCTGTACGGGCTGCCGCTGGCAACCTGGAAGATAGAGACGTGGCCGAGATCTTCGAATTGTTGCGGGGGAGAGCCAAGGAGCTGATGGCCAGGGAGGGCGCCTTGGGCATGGAGCAGGCCACGCTGCGTGCAGCTGATGAGCTGGGCAAGCAGGCTCAGCACGCGGCGCTGATCGAGAAGCGCAACGCCTTGCTCAACCTGCGCCGACGTGGGGAGATTGTTTCGTTCGTGCGGGGAAGCTTTGCCGACCGGCCGGACTTGGGCATTGAATCGCTGCTGGTGGGCACCAACCTTGCCCGCCAGGGTTCGCGCATGTCGGTTGCCGCCGAACAGAAAGCGTTGGGCGATGCGTATATAGGTGGCTTCATCCACGACCTGGAGCGCCAAGATCTGACCGCAATTTTGGCCAGGGGTGATTCGGACGTCGATATCGCCGACGCGCTGTGGCGAATTGGCAATGACCTGGACACTTCGAAACTCAACGACCAGGTGGTGAGCATTGCCCGCACCATCCAGAGGTATCAGGAGGCGGCGCGCATTGATGCGAACCGGGCCGGCGCCAACATTGGCAACCTGCCTGGGTACATTGCCCGCCAGAGCCATGACGGGGAGAAGATTGGATCTGCAGGTTTCGATAAGTGGCGTGAAGAGATCTTGCCTCGCCTGGACCAGCGCACCTTTGACGATGTGACCAACCCCACCCAGTTCCTGCGCGGAGTGTACGACGGCTTGGTCTCCGGAGATCACCTCAAGGCTCCCGGGGAAACACCGCCCAATGGCTTCAAGGGGCCGGCCAACATTGCGAAGAAGGTCAGCCAGGAACGTGTCCTGCACTTCAAAGATGGGGTGGCCTGGCACGAATACAACACGATGTTCGGCACCGGCAACTTGCGCGAATCCGTGTTGCGCGGCCTAGATATGGCAGGGCAGAACACCGCGATCATGAGGCGTCTGGGCACCAACCCAGAGGCCAATCTCAACATGGCCATGGACATCCTCGCCGAGGACGTACGCAAGTCTGGCGATCCCAAGGCGCTTACCAACTTCAACACCGCGCGCGGAAATATGATCGCGAACCGCTTCGCCGAAGTGAGCGGCGCAACCCGTATACCGGGCAGTGCCTGGCATGCGCGGGTGTCTGCCAACGTTCGGGCCTGGCAATCGCTGTCCAAGTTGGGTGGCGCTCTGCTGTCCAGCTTTGCCGACTTGCCGGTTGCTGCCAGTGAAATGCGCTATCAGGGCAAAAGCTTCCTGGGTTCGCTTGGGGAAATGACCGCGGGCCTGGCGAAGGGGCGCGGCAGTCTTGAACAGCGTGAAATTCTTTCCAGCTTCGGTGTGTATGGGGATGCGATGCGAGGGGAGATCATGCGGCGCTTTTCGGCCGATGACTCTGTGGGCGGGAAGATGTCGCGGGGGATGTCGCTGTTCTTCAAATTGAACGGCCTGTCCTGGTGGACTGATGCCAACAAGGCAAGCGCAGGCCTGATGATGGCCCACAACCTGGCGCAGAACAAAGGCAGGGCCTGGGGAACAATGGACGCGGGCCTGCGCCGCACGCTTGGGCTGTACGACCTTGATGCAGGCAAATGGGATCTGTTGCGCGGGATGGATACCCGCATGGCTGACGGCCGGGACTACATGACCACCGACGGCATCCCCGGTATTACCGACGAACGCATCGGCGCCTACCTTGCTGACCAGGGTCGAAAGGTTTCCGACTCGGCAATCCGCGAAACCCGCGAGGGCTTGAACCGCAGCCTGCGCGCCTACGTGAACGACCGGGTCAGTTATGCGGTATTGGAGCCCGATGCCCGTACACGATCGATCATGAACCAAGGCACCCGACCGGGCACCATCATGGGCGAACTCAACCGGTTCATGACCCAATTCAAAAGCTTCCCCGCCGCGTATATGCAAAAGACCCTGGGTCGTGAGCTGTATGGCCGTGGGTACGCCCCCACGCCCCTAGGTGAGGGTTACCGGGGGAGCAAGGACTTGATCGCCGCCTTGCGCAACGGTAACGGTGAGCGCCTGGCCATGGCTCAACTGATGCTGTGGACCACGGCCTTTGGCTACCTGTCGATGTCGGCCAAGGACGCGGTCAAGGGGCGCCAGCCCCGGCCGGCGGATGACCCCAAGACGTGGATTGCCGCAATGACCCAGGGCGGTGGCTTCGGGATCATGGGTGATTTCATGTTCGGGGAGGTCAGCCGCTTCGGCAACAAGCCGCTGGAAACGCTCGCCGGTCCAACCTTGGGCACCGCTGCCAACGCGTTAGACCTGTGGGCAAAGATTCGCTCTGGCGATGACGCGGCATCGTCCGCACTGCGCCTGGCCCAGAACAACACACCTTTCCTTAACCTGTTCTACACGCGCATTGCTCTTGACCACCTGTTCCTGTGGTCGGTGCAAGAGGCCATGAACCCTGGATCGTTGCGCCGCACAGAACAGAACATCCAGAAAGAGAACGGCCAAAAGTTCTTGGTCAGGCCATCACAAAGCTACCTCGATCCACTGGGCATCGCCCGCTAACAAACCCAATCCCAACGAAGCCCGCCACTGAGCGGGCTTTTTTTCGTCCTGAGAAAAGGAGTCACGACAGTGACCGTAAACACAGTCAGCAGCGTTGCGGAGTTTGTGACCAATGGGGTTACAACCAATTACCCGTTCTATTTCAAGTTCCTGGCCAATGGGGATCTGGTCGTAACGTACGTAGACCCCCTTGGCGTCAGTTCCATCCTGACACTGGGCACGCATTACACCGTAAGCGGTGCGGGTAATGATCAAGGCGGCAGCGTAATAACCACGACCGCGTTGGCCGGCCCTGGTCAACTTGTCGTATCGAGGGAAATGGAAGCATTTCAGCAGACCAGCCTGCGCAACCAGGGCAAGTTCCTGGCCGAAACGCACGAAGATGTGTTCGACAAGCTGACGATGCTGATTCAGCAGGGACTGGCCATCTTCACCCGGGCGCTGAAACGGCCATTTGGGCGTGATTTCTTCTTCGCTGAAAATCGACGCATTGCGAGTGTCAAAGACCCTGTTGAGGCGCAGGACGCGGCAACGAAAAAATCCGTAGAACTTTACGTAGCAAGCGTTCTTGAGACCGGCCAAGGGCCAATTAACAACGCTGCAAACATTGCCTTCGTGAATGGCGACTCTGTTGTAACTAGCGTGCAGAATGGCGTTATCAAACAATTCAGCAGTGTCGCAAACGCCAGACAGAAAGCTGGTGTTCTTGACAAGGAACAGGCGCTGCTTTGTGGATATTACGCCGCGGCGCCAGGTGTTGGTGGCGGCGAACTCTACTGGGACGCGTCTAGCACGCTCCCCGATGACGGCGTGGCGACCTTTGCGGTTGCCGGGGTCGCGGTGGGCCGGTGGCGCCGGAAGCTGTACGGCCACGTAACTGCCGAAATGGCCGGCGCAACAGGCGCTGGCGATCAGGTAGCGCTTATGGCCGCATCTAATTATGCCGTCGCCAATAGTCTGGTGCTGGTCACCTACAACAAACCTTACAACGTCAGTTCGGCATTCGTAATGCCGGACAACCTCTGCCACTACTCGCAAAACTCCCTGTTCCACCAGACTTTCGCCGGCAATGGGCTGGATAACCTTCACTCGGTGTTGCTGCCAGGGAACAATGTGCGAATAGCTGGTCACGTCAGGCTTTCCCTTGTTGACTCGCCAGGGGCTTCGTCGCGGCGCAGTCCAGTGATGCTGGGGGATATAGCCACGGGAATCGGGGTTACAGGGTTCAGGTTTGACACCATCGAGATTCTTGGTGGGCACGACAACATGAACGGATTTACGTGCGCGGGCGGTACCAGCAACGTTCGCGGAAAGAGATTATCTTGTGGTGATACGGCGACTATTGGGCGACTCTTTCTCGCTCATTGGGGTAACTTTAACGACCACTATCGGGAATCCGGTACGGGGTCGACGCTGATTCATCGGCCAGGGTATGGCCCTACTACCCATCCGCATGACATCGAAATTGAAGAAGTTTTCGCTGGAGACATGACGAGCACTTCAACCGACTTTGTGGCGACTGTGGCAATCTCGGCGGGTTATGACATTCGGTTCAAGCGAATACACGGTAATGTTCTAAATACAGCATCTGCCTCATCTATAGTTCTATTGACTGCCGGCGACATTGGGTTTGCATACGCCTCCGCAACAGAAAAATCGATCCGTGGTCGCGGTATCGAGCTTGGGGTGGTCACTGGATCCTCTACAAAATGCGCCGTTAGGAAAATATCTCTCGCCCTGTTCTGGAACTCTGACTCGGGAGGAGCCCCCAAAGACGACTTTATGCTTTGGCTGCGCGACAGCGCTACTCTTGTTGATTCGAAAGGTATTGGAACAGCTGTTACACACTGCCTTACTGGTGATAATGGTAGGGGCTTTAGTTGCTACGACGAAATTAGATCAAGCGGATATGTAGCCGGCTATTTTGCGTCGAACTACGACGCCGGAACGACTATTGGAATACTTAGGACGATAGGAAGTCTGGACAACGCCATTCTATGGGCGGGCTCTGGATCGATAGTTAGCGACTATCCGCGCGATCTGACTATAGGCGAACTGCACATCAATGGCACAGGGCTTGGGTCTCTGACCACAACTGGATCTGCCGGGTTCAGGCTTCAGAAGGTGCGAGGAGTCACCATTGATAAGGTAGTCGTCGCGACTCTTAACAACGCATACCCTTCGCCTGTTGGCGCTTTCATCACTGATGTCGACGACGTCGTTATTGGGCAGACGGTAATTTTGGATTCCGGGTACGGTCTGTCCTATGCATACAGCAACGGCTTGGCGAGTGCCGATAACTACCGAATAGATGTAAGAAATCTGAAAGCGGCATCCATCTCGGTCACAACACCTGTGAGCGGAGGCTACACCTCGCGATCCTTGGGCGGGACTACTGTTTTTTCTTGGGCTGGCGGGGCGGCAGTTCCTTCGGGAATAAGCGTAAAGATTGGTGATCGATTCGAGGCATCTTCTGCATCGATTGGGCAGTCCTGGCTAGGAATCGTGACCGTGGCAGGATTGACTGGTTCGACAGCTACGGTCACAAGCTACATCACCAGATAGTGGTAGCGACGTCATGCGTCCAGCGCGTGGCGTCCCTTTGCTAGGCGAATTCAAAAGCACCTCGGCTTCAATCTGTCGTAGAATTCCTGCCGATTCGCCGTGGGGCGGGGTATTTTAAAGCCGAGATGGACACAATGATTAAATATAGATCGGAGATCGACGGTCTGCGTGCCGTGGCAGTGCTGAGTGTGCTTTTCTTTCATGCCGGATTTGGCATCGTTCCTGGCGGATTCGTAGGCGTAGATGTTTTCTTTGTTATATCAGGGTTTCTAATTACATCAATAATATTGAAAGAGTCTTTGTCAGGCGATTTTACGTATTCAAGATTCTATGAGCGAAGAATTCGCAGGCTTTTGCCGCCGCTTATTCCAGTATTGCTAGCATCTCTGGTAGGCGCTTTTCTTCTTCTCAATACCCCCCAGTTTAGTGAATTTGTACATAGTTGTTATGCTGCAGTTGGCTTCTTTGCCAACTGGTTTTTCTTGTCATCTGTTGATTATTTTGATGGCCCCGGAGAATTGACGCCACTTTTACATATCTGGTCACTTTCAATCGAAGAGCAATTTTATTTTGTTTTTCCTGTTCTGTTTATTTTCTTTTTGAAGAATAGTCAAAAGTCAATCATACCTGTATTTACCCTGATCGCCTTAGCGTCGCTCGCATACTCAACTTACCTTCTTGCAAATAATATGGGCGAGTCTGCATTTTTCAATTCGCCGGCTAGATTTTGGGAGCTTCTGGTGGGTTCAATCCTTGCCATGATAGGAAGTCGCAAGCCAGCCACCCAAGCGGCATGCGATATTTTGGAAGTCGTTGGCGTATCACTCATTGCCGTTCCAATCCTGTTTTACACAAAAGAGTCGTACTTCCCAGGGGTGGCCGCTCTCTTGCCCACTATCGGGACGGCCCTGATTATCTATGCAGCTGGGGGTGGTAGGTTTGTTTCTCCGATTCTTAAGTCAAAAGCTTTCGTCTCTGTAGGATTGGTTTCTTACTCGCTGTATCTGTGGCACTGGCCAATTTTGGTGTACACAAAAATGGTGTGGCCTGGCGCCGGGCACTTCATGATGCTGTGCGGATTGCTGGTGGCTCTGCTGCTGGCTGTGGCTTCTTACTATTTCATAGAGGGCCCAATCAGGAGTAAGCAGTTAATTAAAAGCAGAAAATCTGCATATTCTCTTGCTCTTATGACGGCTGTTGTCGTTGTTGGGATTTCATATGCCGCAAACAGTGATAAAGCCAGCGCGTTCAGAGTTGACACCTTTGCAAAGGTTCGTGGCTATCTTTTCAGTGGGGGTAGACCTGACGTTCTGGCGAAAATTGAGCAGGAAAAAAACTTCTATTTGAATAACCTAAATATAAATTACACGGGGGAAACGCCTAAGTTTGATTTGTCGGTTCACTCTGGATGGACTTGCAGCTTTGATAAGGGGAATTCAGCTGATAGGATTTTCGAATGCTTGAAGTCTCAAGACAAAACTCATAGCGTTTTAATAATGGGCGACAGTATCGCCCGCGATACTATGCACTCTCTAAGAAGAGCATACCCTAAAGTTAATTTTGTAGCGCTTCATCAGTCGAGCTGCCCACCCGGAGACGTTGGTGGTCGGTGCTTTTCAAAATCTGGAGAACTTCTTGATAAGGTCGGCAGGGAACTTAAATTTGATGCCGTAATTATTAATTTCAGATACAGGCCTAAAGAGTGGAGAAATGTAGAGTCAGGTATCGAGGCTGCAAAATCGGTATCCAAGAATGTAATTCTGTTTGGCGTGTCGCCCATGTTTGCAAAGCCTGCATCTGACTACATAAAGTCTTTGCCGGACGGCGCTGACATCCCAGTGTTTATTTCCGAGCAGGACAAAAAACTCACCCAATGGAGTTATTCGGAAATGGCGGTTGAAGCAAAAGCCATGGCTTACAAGCATGGCGTGAAGTTTGTGTCACTGCTGGACTTTTTCTGTCCTGCTGGCAAGTGCAGACTATGGGTTGATAATCGTCCAGGTGATCCGCTTTACATTGATGAGCAGCACCTTACGAACAAAGGGATAGACGAATTTGGTGCTTTTCTAAAGACCCAGGATCAAGTCAAATCTGTTCTTTAAACTGAATCTTAAAACCTAAAGCCCGCCAGCCGCGGGCTTTTTTACGCCTGGGGAAAAGTATGACTGCATCCGAAAAAGACCGGGCATATTGGCACGCACGCTGTTGGGCGAGACCCGCAGTGGCTGGACGACCAGCTCGCCGTAGCCTGGATAGCTCCGTTTCATTTTTGGCGGATTCTACAAGCGAATGTATGGTGTGTCTTAATTTGGCTTGGTACTCGGTCGGCAGGACGCCAGGGGAGGAGCTTTCTCGACGAAAGCCTGTAGGGAGATTTGCGGGGATTCGTGAATTCTTGTTCAGCATCGTTAGGCGTCGATTGCAGTGGGCGCCTACGTAAGTTATTGCTGTTAAAGGCTTTTCGGAAAATCCGCCAGCATGGGGTGCTAGGGGTCGAGTGTTCGAATCACTCCGTCCCGACCATATTTTTCAATGACTTAGCCCAATCTTTTCAGGTTGGGCTTTTTCATGTCAGGGAAAAAACTGACTGAAATTCTTACCAATTTCTGGGCTGTCATGGGCAGTGGGTTCATAGCACGCAGTATTGCTCCCTTCCTTCGGTTCTGGTTTTTGCAAACCAGCACATGTTACTGAAGCATCCCCCCAAGCCCCCCCAACCCCACCCGCGGCACCACACTCTCCGGAATCCTGGAGCACTCAGACAGGTTATAAACCCTGAAATCATCCCCCACGACTTGACGGGCCATCAGCTCGAACGACGGCAAAATACGGGTGTGATAGTGCTGATCCAGCCCGCAAGGCGACTTGGTGAGTTCAGCGGTTTCGTAAAATCTTCCGGATTTCTCGTTCAGATCCACACCCACTAAAAACACCTTGGAGAAGCCTAGGTGGTAAGCCAGTTGCACGGTCATGTATGCAACCGTTCGGGCATCAAAAAAGCCTAGGCTCATGTCCTTGCTGAACCCGACAGGGCGGTCGCCGAAGCCTGGTAAGGAGTGTTGGGTAACCAGCGCGGGGTGTTTGCCTCGCAACGTTTCGAGCCAGGACGGGCGTTTGGCCTTGAGCAAGGGGTAAAGTCGCCCGGTCGGGCGAACGGTCAAGGACTGCGCGTGTTCCCGCCAAAGTGCCACGTTGTGGCTGACCTCCATGGCATATCTGAACAGGTCTGGCTGTTGGTCTGGGAAGCTGCTGTCGGTGCAGGCGTAAAAGAGTGGTTTTACGCCGGTATCAATGAACATCGAAATCGCGCCATTCATCGTGATCATCGGCACGTGGGCAAACATTTCGAGAGGAAACGACTTGGCCGACTGGCCGGACGCAATGATAAACACTGCGCCGGTTTGCGTCTTTCGGCACGCATCAAAAGCGTGCAGGTCCAGGTGAGGGGAGAACTGCTTCATCGAACCCTGCCTTGCAGTGAAGTAGTAACGCGTACTTCACCGGACCTGCGACCGCTCGCGCAGTTCCTTTTATATCAATGCGGCCCTCAAAACGTCTGACCCATCGAGAACTGAAACACCTGCTTATCTGCGTTCTCCGGCGTCTTGATCGGGTACGCCAGGTTCACGCTCAGCGGCCCCAACGGGCTGTACCACGTCACGCCAACCCCGACAGAGCTGGCCATCTGGCTCAGGTCTACACTGCCACAGCCTTGTGTCGTGCTCAGGTAGCATTTGTCCGAGTACACCGTGCCTACGTCCCAGAACAGGGACGTACGCACTGATTTGTTGTCTTTGATGAACGGTACCGGGAACAAGTATTCCGCGCCGCCCGTGATCAGAATATTGCCGCCCAGCGCCTCGGTGTCGCGGTCCGAGTAGTACGCCTGGCCCGAACTGGAATAGGTACCAGTGGCCGGGGTGTTGCGTGGGCCTAAGGTGCCGCTTTCAAAGCCGCGCACCGTGCCTTCGCCGCCGGCCGTGTAGGTTTCATAGAAGGGCAGGCTGTCTGTCGAGCCGTAGCCGTTACCGTAGCCGAGCTTGGTATGAAAGCGCAGGGTGGTGCTGTTGGTGACGGGAACGTAGGTTTGCCCCGAGTAGTCGATTTTGTAGAAGCTCAGGTCGCTGCCGGGTACCGTCGCCGTCAGGTTGAGGCTCTGCGCGTGCCCACGGGTGGCCAGTATGCCCTTGTTCAGCGTCGACTCCGACCAGCCAAGGTTGGCCTTGAAGTTGGTGAACTCCTTGCCTTCACGCTCGACAAAATCATAGATCTCATCCGCGCTGTAGGTGCCTGGCTCGATGCTGTCGTGCTGCACCGTCAGGCCAAAGTTCAAGCGTGAGGTTTCATTGATCGGGTAGCCAAGCGAGGCGCCCAGGCCATAACTGTTGATGGCGTAGTACGACACCCCGTCGTCGTAGTACTTGTTGTAGTCGGTCTTGCTGTAGAAGGCGTTGTAACCCAGGCTCACGCCATCCGGGGTGAAGTAGGGGTCGGTAAAACCGATGTTGTACTTGCTCTGGTACTCCGAGCGGGTCAGCCCCAGGCTTGCATAGTTGCCGGTACCGAGGAAGTTGTTCTGGGTGATTGAGCCACCGAGGATCAGCCCGGCACTCTGGGCGAAGCCGACGCTGGCAGTGATCGAACCGGACGCCTGCTCCTCGACGGTGTAGTTCACATCCAATTGATCGTCCACGCCTGCAACCGCCGGGGTCTCAACGTTGACTTCCTTGAAGAAACCCAGTCGCTCGAGACGCACCTTGGATTGATCGATCAGGTAGGTCGACGCCCATCCCCCTTCCATCTGGCGCATTTCACGGCGCAGCACCTTGTCGTCGGTCTTGGTATTGCCACGGAAGTTCACCCGATTGACGTAGGCTCGCTTGCCGGGGTCTACGGCGAACGTGATATCCACCGTGTGAGTTTTGTCATCAGCCTGCGGCACGCCGTTGACGTTAGCGAAGGTGTAGCCTTCATTGCCCAGGCGACGGGTGATCAGCTCCGAAGTGGTGGTCATCAACTTGCGCGAGAACACCTGGCCTTTTTGCACCAGCAGCAGGGACTGCACCTGATCTTCCGGCACCTTCAATTCACCGCTGAGCTTTACCTCGCGCACCGAGTATTTCTGGCCTTCCTGGATATTCACGGTGATATAGACGTGCTTCTTGTCCGGCGTCATGGAGACCTGGGTCGAAGCGATATCCATATTGATGTAGCCACGGTCCAGGTAATACGAGCGCAAGCGCTCCAGATCGCCGGAGAGTTTTTCCCGCGCATATTTATCGTCATTCTTGAAAAACGACAGCCAGTTGCTGGTCTTGAGGGTGAACTGGTCGGTCAGCACTTCATCGGGGAATACCGTGTTGCCTACCACGTTGATGTGCTGGATTGACGCCACTTCGCCCTCATTGATCTTGATCTTAACGCCGACCCGGTTACGCGGCTGGGCGACCACCTCGGTCTCGACCGATGCCGAATAACGCCCCTGGGCCACGTACTGGCGCTGTAACTCGTTGCGCACACTCTCTAACGTCGCACGCTGGAAAATTTCACCCTCGGCCAGGCCGGACCGCTTCATGCCCTTCATCAAGTCTTCGGTGGAGATGGCCTTGTTGCCCTCGAATTCGATGCTGGCAACCGAAGGGCGCTCGACTACATTGATAATCAGCACATCGCCTTCGCGGCTCAACTGGATGTCCTGAAAGTAACCGGTCTTGAACAGCGCACGTGTGGAGTCCACCAGGCGCCGGTCATCCGCTTCGTCGCCGACGTTAAGGGGCAGGGCGCCAAACACGCTGCCCGCCGATACGCGTTGCAGGCCGTTGATTCGAATATCCGAGATTTTGAAACCCTGGGCGAGTGCCAGTGTGGCATTGAGCAGCAGCGCAACCGAGCAGAGCAGGCGCGAAAAATTCATCAAGATCTTTTCCAGAACACATCGACAAGCAGCGCCGGCGCGGCCGGACTGGTGAACAGCCAGCTTAAGAGCGCCTGGGGTTTGGTGCGGTTAACTGAGTGTCAAGTTAGGTAAAGGTTGACGCTTAACGTTCAAGCAAGGCTGATAATGCGCAGCCCCCCACCGACGAGCCCGCGATGATCTCCGTACTGTTGGTCGACGACGACCAGGAACTGACTGGAATGCTGAGCCAATACCTTGCGAGCGAAGGCTTTGCAGCGACGGCCGTGCACACCGGCGAGGAGGGTGAAGTCGAGGCGTTGTCGGGGCGCTACAGCATCGTGGTGCTCGACGTCATGCTGCCCAAGCGCTCAGGCATCGAAGTGCTGCGCCGCATCCGTGCGGTCAGCCAGGTGCCCGTGGTGTTGCTCACCGCTCGTGGCGACAACATCGACCGCATCACGGGGCTGGAGCTGGGCGCCGATGACTACGTGCCCAAGCCCAGTTCCCCCGGCGAACTGGTTGCGCGCCTGCGCGCCATCATGCGCAGGGTGCAGCCGGTGGGCCAGCCTATTACAGAGGTGATCAAGACCGGTGCGCTGGTACTGTGGCCCGGCAAACGCCAGGCGTTATGGCAGGGCGTCGAACTGGGAGTGACCAGCACCGAGTTCAGCCTGCTGGAAGAACTGGCCCGCAGCGCCGGGCAGGTGGTCAGCAAAAAGGACCTGTCACTCAACGCTTTGGGCTGCCCCTTGACCCGCTATGACCGACGCATCGACGTACACATCAGCAGCATCCGGCAAAAACTCGGACCCCGCCCGGACGCCAAGGCGTGGATTCAAAGCGTGCGCGGCCTCGGCTACCTGTTGATCGCCGAATGAGCAAGCCCAGCCTGCTGTTCTGGAAACTGTTCCTGGCCTTTTGGCTGGCCACTACCTTCACGTTTCTCGCAGGTGTTGGCGTGCTTGAGCTGGGCAGTTTCCGGCCTGGCGACCCGCATGTGGAAGCTATCCTGGCAAGCGAAGAGCGGCTGCTCCAACAGTTTGGTGTCGATGCCGCCAGTCAACTCCTAACGGTATGGGAGCATCCGCCGGATGAGGCTATCGGCGTCTACGACAGCGCGGGTCAGTTGCTGGTGGGCCAGCCCGTTGCGCAGCCGGCGTATGAGCGTGCACTCACCAGCAAGGAGGGCTTGGCGCTTTCGATCAAGTCCACTCATGCACCTGATGATCACGGTCGCCCCTGGCGGCAGATTCCGCTGATCATTGGCACATTGATGAGCGCGCTATTCAGCGGCTACATGGCCTACTACCTGGCGTGGCCGTTGGCTCACTTGAAGCGTGCAATGAGCGACGCCGCCCAGGGCCGCTTTGAAACCCGGGTAAAGCCCGCCATGGGCCAACGCCGCGATGAAATCGTCGACCTCGCCGAAGATTGCGACCGCATGGCCAACCAGTTGAAAGTATTGGTGCACGCCCAGCAACATCTATTGCACGACATTTCCCATGAGCTGCGTTCCCCCTTGACGCGAATTCAGGCAGCCATCGGGCTGTTTCGCCAGGATAGCTCTCGCGTGGAAATGCTCGAGCGCATCGAACGCGAATCCGAGCGCATGGACACGCTCATTGAAGCCTTGCTAACCCTGGCGCGCCTGCAGGGGCGGCCCGAAAGTATTGAGCGCGAGTCCCTGGATATCACTGAACTGCTGAAGATGATTGTTGAGGACGCGCAGTTCGAAGCGGGCATCAAAGGCAGTCGCGTCGAGCTGAATGCGTGCCCGCCCTTTATCGCCTGTGTCAGCGGCGAATTACTCTACCGCTGCTTTGAAAATGTCATCCGCAACGCCGTTCGTTATACCCGACCGAACACCGCCGTGCGGGTATCGGCCCAGGTCAACGCCGAAGGCAATCGCCTGAACGTAAGCATCACCGACCAGGGCCCCGGTGTTGACAGCGAGCGCCTGCAAAGCATCTTTAACCCCTTCGAACGCGGCGCCGGTGATGCCAGCGTCGGCTTCGGCCTGGGTTTGGCTATTGCTGCAAGGGCGGTGCAAATGCACGGCGGTAGCATCGTCGCGCGCAACGAAACCGGTGGTGGGTTAATCGTGGAGATCCACTTGCACAGCGCGCGATCTTTACACGACATTACATTGGCTTGACCGCCCTGTACGTCACGCCTGATTAGACTTATTGCCATTGATTGAACGGAGATGGCGATGTTTCAGGTACACAAAAAGGGTTTCGTGCCCGGCAGGAAAATGGTCGATGGCCTGGTCTCTTACGACTTCTTCTGCGAAGACAGCCCGGCGATCAACCTGTTTGTCTTTACCGGTGCGGCCACGCCGGACGCGACTGTGGCAGAACAGACGCTGTGGGGCTTCACCCGCCTGGAGCGCTTTGAGGCGATGACCAGTGCCTTGGTAACCAATCAAAAACATGCCGGTTGGTTCCAGAGCGTCAGCGTACTCACCGGGCCGAATCAGAACGGGACGCTGAGCGTGAAGTTTCAGCGGGTGATGAAGATCATCAAGCATGCAAGCAGCGCTCGAAAGGCCGATTACGAGATTCTCACCGACGAAGGCGATACCTACTTCACGCGCCAAAGCGTGGCTGAAAACAGTGCGCAAACCATCATCTACTCGGCTGAAACGGACGGAGAGGTGAAACAGTCTTACAGGATGTAAACCGGGGTAGGTGTGATTGAGGGCAAGCCCCCCATTATTAATGTGTGCTGCTGCGCAACTTTTCTTTGAAAAAATATGGTCGAAGCGTGTCCCTTTTTTTCACCTCGCCTGTCATTCCAGGTAAGTGAACAAAATCGAGAGCTTCTTCCCATGCCCGCAGTTCGACCTTTGCGCTTGCGCCCGTTGCTGAAACTGAGCCTGCTGCTGAGCCTCAGCGCCAGCCCATTATTTCCTGCCGTAAGCTTCGCCGAAGACGCTACCGCCCGCCGCAGCTATCAGGTGCCGGCCGGCAGCCTCAGTGCGGCGTTGACCCGGTTCGCCGGTTTGGCAGGGGTCAACCTGTCAGTGGACCCGGCGTTGGTGAGCGGGCGCAGCAGCAGTGGTTTGTCTGGCGAATTCGGCGTGGAAGAGGGCTTTGCCCGTCTGCTGCAAGGCTCCGGCCTGCAGTTGCAACCTATGGGCGATCAGGCCTATATGCTGATGCCGGTGCCGGATGGCAGCACCTTGGAGCTGGCGCCCACTGCGATTCTCGGCACCACCGGCCTGTACGACGGCGATACCTACGCCGGTGGCCAAGTGGCGCGGCGTGGCTCCCAAGGTCTGTTGGGCACGCGGGATTTTATGGAAACACCCTTTAGCATGACCACCTACACCCAGGATACGGTGAAAAACCAACAGGCCCGCACTCTGGGCGACCTGATCGCCAGCGACCCTTCGGTGCGCGCCACCAACCCGGCTGGCGGGCGTTATGAACAGTTCACCATCCGTGGTTTCAGCTTGTTCAACAGCGACGTGTCCTACAACGGCCTTTACGGCGTGCTGCCGACTTACACCATCGACATGGAAATGGCTGACCGCGTCGACATCTTCAAAGGCCCCACCCAGTTGATCAACGGCATCTCGCCCCGTGGCAGCGTGGGCGGCGGGATCAACGTGGTGCCCAAGCGCGCCACCGACAAGGACATCAACTCGTTCACCGGCACCTGGGCCTCCGACAGTCAGGCCGGCGGCGCGGTTGACGTGGGCCGGCGCTTTGGCGAAGACAATAAGTTCGGCATTCGCTTCAACGGCGTGAAGCAGTCCGGCGATACCGAATGGGATCATCAAAGTATCGACCGCGAAATGGCCGTGCTGGGCCTGGATTTTCGTGGCGAGCGCCTGCGCCTTTCTACCGATATCGGCCACACCGAACGCGACACCGACGCACCTCAAGAGCGTGTGCAAGTGGCGGCCGCCGCGCCAGTACCGAGCGCCAACGATGTGCGCCGCAACTATGCGCAGTCATGGAGCAAGGCGCGCACCAAAGACACCTTCGGTACGGTCAACGCTGAATATGATTTGAGCGACTCGGTGATGCTGTACGGCGGTTTCGGTGCACGTAAAAGCAACCATGAATTTCTGCGTCACGCGGTCTCGGTGACCAACGCCGCGGGCAACTTCAGCGTGTCGCCACGCGATTTTACCCGGGATGAAAACGTACGCACCTACAACGCCGGTGTGCGCAACTGGTTCCATACCGGGTCGGTGAGCCATGAGGTCAACCTGGCCGCCAGCTACTTCGACATGGACTTCACCAACGGCGGCGCGCGTTACGCGACGGTGAATGGCAATAACCTGTATGACCCGGTGCAAACCCCCACGCCGACCACGGCCACGCGTCAGGATGCCAAGGTCTACACCGAAAATAAATTCAGCGGCGTGGCCTTGTCTGACACCTTGGGCTTCTTCGACGACCGCTTGCTGTTGACCCTCGGCGCACGCTGGCAGCGCGTCAAGGTGACGGACTGGAGCGACGGCATCAAAGGCAAGACCGGCTACGACGAAGAAAAAGTCTCGCCGTCGGGCGGCCTGCTGTTCAAGGCCACCGACAAGCTGTCGCTGTACGCCAACTACATGGAAGGCCTGAGCCAGGGCAAGATCGCGCCGTCCACCTCGCGCAACGAGGACCGGATTTTCCCGCCGTTCATAAGCCGCCAGGTCGAAGTGGGTGCCAAGTACGATGCCGGCGCCTTCGCCGTGACCGCTGCGGTATTCCGCATCAAGCAGCCAGCCTATGAAACCAACGCCACCACGCGGTTGTTCGGCCCCAACGGCAAGCGCGAGAACACCGGTGTGGAACTGAGTGCGTTCGGCGAGCCGCTCAAGGGGGTGCGCCTGCTGGGCGGGGTGATGTACATCGACAGCAAACTCAAGGACACCACCAACGGCGCCTGGGACGGCAACCGTGCACCGGCCACGCCCAAGTACAACGTCAACCTGGGCGCCGAGTGGGATGTGCCGGGTCTGGAAGGCCTGACGCTGACTAGCCGTGGCATTCACTCCAGCTCGCAGTACCTGGACCAGTCCAACGTCAAGGAGATCGACGCCTGGAACCGTATCGATGTCGGCGCACGCTATGCCTTCAAGGTGGATGACAAGCAGGTGACTCTGCGGGCGAATGTCGAAAACGTGGCCGACAAACGCTACTGGAGCTCGGCCGGTGCGTCGGATGACAGCGAGCCGGGCCTGACCCTGGCGACACCACGCACCTACTTGCTCTCTGCCACAGTCGACTTCTAATCAGGCGTAGATCCAGCGGCGGGAGGAGGCCCATGTGGGAGGGGGCTTGCTCCCGATAGCGGTGTATCAGCCACCGATAAATTGACTGACCCACCGCCATCGGGGGCAAGCCCCCTCCCACAGTTGAACTGTGGCATCAGGGCCCAATGAGAATGTTTTTTGATCACGCCGCCCCGATATGGAATAGTACCCGCCGTTTTCCCAGGCCTGTCTAGCCTGGGTGTTTTAACGCCGAGGTTCTTGTCATGCGATTGTTGCGCTCCATCCCCACCCTGGCCGCCTGTTTGCTGGCGTTCTCTTCAAGCGTAATCAGCGCCGCCCCGATTGACCTGAACGACGGCCAACACGCGGTGCATCTGCCGGATGCGCCCAAGCGCGTGGTGGTGCTGGAGTTCTCCTTTCTTGACAGCCTCGCCGCCGTAGCCGTCACCCCGGTAGGTGCTGCCGACGATGGCGATGCCAACCGCGTATTGCCCCGTGTGCGCCAGGCCATCGGCCAATGGAAGTCGGTTGGCCTGCGCTCCCAGCCGAGCATTGAGGAAATTGCCCGGCTCAAGCCGGACCTGATCGTCGCTGACCTCAACCGTCACCAAGCCCTATACAGCGACCTGGCAAGCATTGCGCCGACCTTGTTGTTACCGTCGCGGGGTGAGGACTACGAGGGCAGCCTCAAATCTGCCGAACTGATCGGCAAGGCGCTGGGCAAGCGCCCGCAGATGGAAGCCCGCATCCAGAAGAACCGCGAGAACCTCAAAGCCATCGCCCAACAAATTCCTGCCGGTGCCAACGTGTTGTTCGGCGTCGCCCGTGAAGACAGCTTCTCCGTGCACGGCCCGGATTCCTACGCCGGCAGCGTGCTGCAAGCCATCGGCCTGAAGGTGCCGTCGGTGCGTGCCAACGCCGCGCCCACCGAATTCGTCAGCCTGGAACAACTACTCGCGCTGGACCCGGGCTGGTTGCTGGTCGGCCATTACCGTCGCCCAAGCATCGTCGACGCCTGGAGCAAACAGCCGCTGTGGCAAGTGCTCGGCGCCGTGCGTAACCAGCACGTCGCTGAGGTAGACGGCGACAGCTGGGCGCGCAACCGCGGCGTGCTGGCTTCGGAGCAGATCGCCGAAGATGCCTTGGCGATTCTCAAAGGCGGCAAAGCCGTATTGAGCCAGTAACCGTGCAGCGCAGTATTGCCGCCTTTGGTGTTGTGCTACTGGGGGCCGTGTTGTTCTGGTTCTCGCTGTATAGCTGGTCGCCGTTCACGATCACGGCGGCGGACGCCTGGAACGGCCTGGTTCACCAGGGCAGCGTCGGCGGCAATATGGCCTACATCGTTGCTCAGTTGCGGGTGCCACGCGCGGTGTGCGCGGCGTTGGTCGGTGCTTGCCTGGGCCTGGCCGGTGCGTTGATGCAAGGCATTACCCGTAACCGCCTGGCGTCGCCGTCGCTGTTTGGCGTGACGGCGGGGGCGGCGTTGGGGTTGGCTTTATTTTCAACGGGCTTGGTCGCACCACCGTTTGCCGGTGGCGCGTTACTGATGACCTGCCTGGGTGGCGCGTTGGCCTGGGTAACGGTGTTCAGCCTCGGCGGTGCCTGGTCGCCGACCACGGCTCAAGGCCGCTTGGTGCTGGCCGGTGTGGCCGTTGCGGCACTGTGTGCAGCGTTGACCCGCCTTACGGTGATTTTGGTCGAGGCCCAGGCGCAAAGCGTGCTGAACTGGCTGGCTGGCTCGCTGGCCAATGTCGGTGCCTCGCAGGTGCAGTTGCTCTGGCCGTGCACGCTGATCGGCGGCCTATGGGCGCTATGGTGTGCGCCGCGCCTGAACCTGATCAACCTTGGCGAAGACGCCGCGCGCTCCTTGGGCGTGGGCATTTCCAGCCTGCGTTTGCAGGTGTTCATCGCCAGCCTGTTATTGGTGGGAGCGAGTGTTTGTGCCGTGGGGCCGATTGGTTTTGTCGGGCTGATCGCGCCGAATATCCTTCGCCAGTTTTTGGGCAATGATTACCGCTGGCTCATCCCCTTGAGTGCTGCGTTGGGCGCCGTCATTGTGCTGGGCGCCGACCTGCTCAGTCGCGCCGTAGCCTTCCCGGTGGAAACCCCGGCGGGGGTGGTCACCGCGTTGATTGGCGCGCCGTTCTTCCTCTTTCTCGCCAGGCGCGCCCTATGATCCGCCCACGATTGCGCCTGTGGTGGCTGCTTGGATTGCTGCTGCTGGCCACCTTTATCAGCCTGAGTGCCGGGACGTTGTGGCTCAAACCCGCCACCGTACTGGAGCGTTTGCTGGCCCACGACGCCCTCGACTTCGAAGTGTGGAACCACCGCCTGCCACGCAGCCTGATCGCGATCCTCGCCGGTGCCGCGTTCGGCCTGGCTGGGGCGATTGTGCAGGGCGTGATCCGCAACCCGCTGGCTTCGCCGGAGATTCTCGGCGTGACACAGGGCGCCGGGCTGGCGCTGACCGTGGCGATCATCAGTTGGCCGCAGTTGCCGATCGTGTGGCTGCCGCTGGTGGCTTGTCTGGGCGGCGCCGGTGGTGCGTTGCTGCTGGCGCTGTACAACACCGGCGTGAGTTTCTCGGGGGTGCGCTTTGCGTTGTCCGGCGTGGCGATTGCGGTGACCTTGTCCAGCGTCACCGAGTTTCTGATTTTGTCCCATCCGCTGGATATCAACACCGCGTTGCTCGCGCTCACCGGCAGCCTGTGGAGCCGTAATTGGCACCATGTGGCGCTGGTGTTGCCGTTTTTGGTGTTGATCCCGCTGGGTCTGTGCCTGGCCAAGCCGCTGAATCTGATCGGCTTGGGCGATGAGGCCGCCCATAGCCTGGGCACGGCGCTGAACCGTACGCGCTGGTTGGCGATGGCGTGCGCGGTGTTGCTCACGAGCCTGGGCGTTGGCGTGATCGGGCCGATTGGGTTTATCGGGTTGGTCGCACCGCATATGGCGCGACGCCTGGTGGGCGGGCATCACCAGTTTCTATTACCGGCCGCGATGCTGATCGGCGCACTGCTGCTGGTGCTGGCCGACACCTTGGGGCGCACGTTGATTGCCCCCAGCGAAATCCCTGCCGGGGTGCTCACGGCGGTGATTGGCGCACCGTATTTTCTTTGGTTGCTGGCACGGTTCAAGGGCTGATCACATGAGTATTTTGCAGGCACATCAGCTCGATATTGGCTACGGCACGACGCGCATCGTGCAAGGGTTGTCGTTCACGCCGCCGACGGGCAAGGTCACCGCGTTGATCGGGCCGAACGGCTGCGGCAAGTCCACCTTGCTCAAGGCGTTTGCGCGCATCCTCAAGCCCACCCAAGGCGAATTGACCTTGGACGGCCAGGCCTACTCGACCTTGTCTGCCCGACAGTTGGCGCGGCAGATCGCGTTCTTGCCCCAGGTGCTGCCGGTGCCGGAAGGCGTCAGCGTGCGCCAGTTGGTCGCGTATGGCCGCAGCCCGCACAACGCGTTATGGGGGCGCCTGAGCGGCAGCGACCAGTCCCATGTGGCCCAGGCCATGCAGCGCCTGGAGCTGGACGTATTGGCCGATCGCGCCTTGGCCGATTTGTCCGGCGGCCAGCGCCAACGGGCGTGGCTGGCAATGGTATTGGCGCAGAACGCGCGGGTGGTGTTGCTGGATGAGCCGACGACTTACCTCGACATCAGTCATCAAGTTGAACTGCTCGACTTGATGAGGGAATTGGCGACAGAGGGCAAGACGGTGATTACGGTGCTGCACGATATCAACCAGGCTTGCCGCTATGCCGATCACTTGGCGGTGATGCAGGGCGGCAAGTTGGTGGCCGATGGTGAGCCGGGGGCGGTGATCAGTGTCGAACTGATGCGGCAGGTGTTTGATGTGCAGGTGCAGGTGATGCAGGAGCCGATTGCCGGAACCCCGATGTGCCTGATCGAGAAAAGCACCCGCCCTCAAGCCTGATGCAGTTCCAAAAATGGCTGGGATTTTACTCTGCACTTAAGCCTGATGCAGTTCAAATGTGGGAGGGGGCTTGCCCCCGATGGCGGTGTGTCAGTCACAGATGTATCAACTGACACTCCCTCATCGGGGGCAAGCCCCCTCCCACATTTAGATCTCAGTTGGCTTCAGTTCTCCACACGGCTTTCTTTACCTCGATAGCCTTGGGCAGCAACTTGTTCTGATAGAACAAATCCGCCGTTGCCTGCTGCGCCTGAATGATCTTGTCGTCAATCGGCAGGATCGGCGAAGGCGGGCGGTTGTCCATGTACCGCGCAATCACCTCGGCAGGCAGCCCCATGAACGCGGTCAGTACTTTCAGGCTGTCTTCCCGCTGGCTACGGGTCAACGCTTCTGCCGCACTGAGTTCATCCAGCACGTCACGCACAAACACCCCATTAGCCTTCGCATACTCGCGCCGCGCGGTGTACACCGGCCCCGACAACCCCAAGCCTTCACCATTGGCCAGCACATGGCTCGGGCTTTGGCTCAGGGCCAGGGACGAGTAGGGTTCCCAGATTGCCCAGGCATCCACACTGCCTTGCTCGAATGCCGCACGCGCGTCGGCCGGGGGCAGGTACACCGGTTGGATATCCTTGTAGCTCAGGCCGGCCTTGTTCAGCGCGCGCAGGATCAGGTTGTGGGAGCTGGAGCCTTTCTGAAAGGCGACTTTCTTACCCTTCAGGTCTGCCACCGAGTGCAGCGGGCTGTCGTTGCGCACCAAGATGGTTTCAGCGGTCGGTTTGGGCGGTTCGGCGCCGATATACACCAGGTCCGCGCCCGCCGCTTGGGCGAAGAGCGGAGGGATATCGCCCGTGGAACCCACATCCAATGCGCCGACATTCAGCGCTTCAAGCATCTGCGGCCCGGCGGGGAATTCGATCCACTTCACGTCAGTTTGTGGGAAGCGCTTTTCCAGCAGCCCATGTTCCTTGGCGAGCACCAGGGCAATGGAGCCTTTCTGGTAGCCGATGCGCAGGGTGGCAGGGTCGGCCGCCAGGGCGGTTTGGGTCGCGGCCAGCAGGGCCAATAACAGCGCTGGAATCTTCATGCATCGTCCTTTTTAAAACGGTTTTCAGGGCGCGCCAAGTCGAGGTTTTCACGCAAGGTTGAGCCCGTGTATTCAGTGCGGAACAAGCCGCGCCGTTGCAGCTCGGGCACCACAAACTCGGCGAAATCTTCCAATCCTCCGGGCAAGTGAGGCACGAGAATGTTGAAGCCATCCGCCGCGCCGTTTTCGAACCAGCGTTGCAGCTCATCGGCGATCTGCGCAGGCGTGCCGATCAGGCTGTAATGCCCGCGACCGCCGGCAATCCGCCGGCCCAGCTTTGCCAGTGTCAGGTTTTCACGGTGCGCCAAGTCGCTGAGCAATTGCTGACGGCTACGCTGCCCGCTGTCGGTCAAGGGTAGCTCCGGTAACGGCCCATCCAGCGGGTAGCTGGACAGGTCGAAATTACCCAGCATGCGGCCCAACAAGGCGACGCCCACTTCAGGCTCAACCAAATCCTGAAACGCTTCGAACTTGGCCTGGGCCTCTGCCTCCGTCTGCCCGACCACTACAAACACGCCGGGCATGATTTTCAGCGAATCCGCCTCCCGCCCATAGTGCGCCAGGCGCCCCTTCAGGTCGGCGTAAAAGCCCTGCGCGTTCTCCAGCGACGTTTGCGCGGTAAACACCACCTCGGCGGTTTGCGCCGCCAACTCACGACCCGTCTCCGAAGACCCTGCCTGCACAATCACCGGCTGACCCTGGGGCGAGCGCGCGACGTTCAACGGGCCTTTGACGCGAAAGTGTTCACCGACGTGATCCAGCACATGCACTTTGGCCGGGTCGTAGTAGTTGCCGCTGGCCTTGTCGCGCACAAAGGCGTCGTCTTCCCAGCTGTCCCACAGGCCGGTCACGACCTGATGAAATTCCCGCGCGCGGCTATAGCGTTCGGCATGGCCCACGTGCTCATCACGGCCGAAGTTCTGCGCTTCGGCGGCGGCGTCCGATGTCACCAGGTTCCAGCCGGCACGCCCGCCGGACAGGTGATCCAGCGAGGCGAACTTGCGCGCCACATGGTAGGGCTCGTTGTAGGTGGTGGTGGCCGTGGCGATCAGGCCGATGTGGTCCGTCACGGCACTCAGCGCCGATAGCAGGGTCAGCGGCTCGAAATAATCCGAACGTGCCATATGGCTGGCGATCTCGCCGGTGGCCGCCGCAATACTGTCGGCGACAAACAACGCATCGAACTTCGCCGCTTCGGCAACGCGCGCCAGGTGTTTGTACTGGGCGATATCCAGCCCGGCATTCGCCGGTACGTCCGGGTGGCGCCAGGCGGCGACGTGGTGCCCGGTGGCCATGAGAAAGGCGCCGAGTTTGAGTTGACGGCTCATGTTTAGAAGTCCTTGCGCAGTTGCACGCCGAAGTAACGTTCATCGTCACGGGGCACGGCGCGGTAGATGTAGTTGCCGCCGCTGGCCAGCATCGGCGAGTAAGACTTGTCGGCCAGGTTCTTGGCCAGCAGGGCCACGCGCCAGCCGTTGGTGTAGTCGGCCAAGGCGACGCTGGCGTTCCAGATGCCGTAGGCGCCTTGCTTGGTGTCGACGTTCTGGCTGATGTCGTACTGCACTTCGCTTTGCCAGCTGTAGTCGGTGCCCAGTTCGATGTCCAGGCCGTTATCCAGCGGGATGCTGTAGTCGGCGCGTACGTAGCTTTTCCAGTCCGGGCTGTACGGCAGCGGCTTGCCGTTGACGTTGCACGTGGCTGCGGCACCCGCCGGGCAGGCGAATTCATCGATGCGTGCGCGGGTGTAGGCCAGGGCGCCGGAGAGTTTGAGTTGCTGGGTGGCCTGCAACGCGTAGTCCAGCTCGACGCCTTCGGTGCTGACGCTGCCGGCGTTGATCAAGCGGGTCACCACTTGACCGGCGACGGTGTCGAAAAAGTTCGCCTGGTAGTTGTCGTAGTCGCTGTGGAATACCGCCAGGTTAGTGGTCAGGCGGTTGTTCCAGGCGCTGGCCTTGATCCCGGCTTCCCAGGTGTTGGAGGTCTCGGGCTTGAGCGCGTCGGTGTCACGCGGCTGCATGTTGAAGAACACGTTGTAGGCCGGGCCTTTATAGCCGCGCGAGTAGGTCAGGTAGCTGGTGATGTTGTCGGTGATGTCGTACTGCACGCCCAGGCGGCCGGACCAGCCGTCTTCGTCCACCGAGCCGGAGCTTGCCGTGGCCGGTTGAATGCCGCTGACCGTGGTGGCCGAGGTGGAGACGCGACGGTGAGCGTATTTCAGGTCGTCATGGGTATAGCGCAACCCGGCGATACCGCGAAAGCGCGAGGTGAAGTTCAGTGTGGTCTCGCCGAACACTGCGTAGCTGTCGTTGGTGGTGCTGTAGTCGGCGACGCCACGGTCGGTGCGCGTGGTGGTGGTAAGGGTGCGCTGGTAGGTTTCTTCGTCCTTGCCGTGCATGTAGAACAGGCCGCCGACGTATTCAAGAAACTCACCTTTGGGCGAGGCCAGGCGCAGCTCCTGGGAGTACTGGTTGAATTCCAGTTGGCCCTTGTCGGCGGTGCCGGGGAACGCTGCGGTCACAGTGCCGAGGCGGTCGCCGTCCTGGTATTGGGTGTTGTCCCAACCGCGCCAGGCGGTGATCGAGGTGAGGGTGTAGTCGCCGAGGTTCCAGTCGAGCTGCGCCGACAGGCCTTTGTTGGTGTCTTCCACATGGCTGCGGGTGTCGGTGTTGATGTCGCGGTTGTCACTGGAGCCACGCACAGGGTTCAGGGCATTGGCGAACGCCGGGGTCAGGGACTTGCTCACCACACCATTGGGCGCGTCGTCGTGGGACTGCATGTAGTCGCCGATCAGGGTCAGCTTCACGTCATCGTTAGGGGTGAACTCCAGCTTGCCGCGAATGCCCTTGTGGTTGTAGCCGTTGACCTCTTGCCCATTGTGTTTGTTATCGACGTTGCCGTCGTAGCTGCCGAACAGGGTGCTGACCGAGCCCTTGAGCACATCCGGCACCAGGCTGCCGCCAATGCCGAAGCGCGTGCGGCTTTCGTTGCCGCTGTAGTAGGACTGGTCGATATAGCCATGGGTCTCGGCGGTGGGCGCCTTGCTGGTGATGTTCAACACCCCGGCCGAGGCGTTCTTGCCGAACAGCGTGCCTTGGGGCCCGCGCAATACCTCGATGCGTTCCAGGTCGAGCAGGTCGAGGGTGGCCTGGCCCGGGCGGGCGTAGACCACGCCGTCGATCACCGTAGCCACCGTAGGTTCGATGCCGGGGGAGGTGGAGATGGTGCCCACGCCGCGCACGAATAGCGAGGTGTCCTTGTTGGAGGCGCCGGTGCGGAAGTTCAGCGAGGGCACCTGTTGCGCAATACTGGCTACGCCGTTGCGGTTGTCGCGCTCAAGCTGCTCGCCGTCCAGCACCGAGACCGCCACCGGGACTTTTTGCAGCGACTCTTCGCGGCGCGTGGCGGTGACGGTCACGGATTTGAGCGTCGGCTCCTGCTCATCGGCCGCAAAGGCGGGCAGGGCAGTCAGCCCGGCGAGAATCAATAACGTGGTGCGTTGGAAGTTGTACATGCTGTGCCCGCTCGAAAAAAATGCCCTTAACCGCTGCCGTTCTGCGACGGTAGCGCCTGTGAATTCGTCTCTGGCATTCGCTCGAGCGAGTAGCAGACAAAGCGCTTTGTTAGCGCTAACATCGGCATTATTGTGGGGTCTTGTTTAGAACGTCAAATACTGAAAAATTAGTCCTATATGCCTTTTTGTTTCTAACAGGATGCTGCCGTGAGTGAAGACAAACCGCGCAAACGCCGTGGCGCCGGGCGCGTGACCTTGAATACGGTTGCGCGCCAGGCCGGGGTGTCGGCCATTACGGTGTCGCGCTATTTCAACCAGCCCGAGCAGGTCTCGCCCGAGCGTCGCGAGCGCATTGCCGAGGTGGTCGCCGAGTTGGGTTATGTGCCCAACCTGGTGGCCGGCGGGTTGGCCTCGGCGCGCGGGCGCATCGTGGCAATGGTGATCCCGAACATTTCGGGGCCGATCTTTGCCAATACCATCCAGGGCTTCAGCGACACTCTCAGTCGCCATGGTTATCAGCTGTTGCTGGCGTCGAGTTACTTCAGCGCCGAGCAGGAAGAGAACGCGGTGCGGGCGTTTCTTGGGTGGTCGCCGGCGGCGTTGGTACTGACCAGCCGTTTTCACAGTGCCGCCACCGAAAAGATGATCGCCGACGCCGATATCCCCGTGGTGGAAACCTGGGACTACGTGCCCGAGCGCGAGCCGTTGCAGATCGGTTTTTCCCATTACGAAGTGGGCGTCATGGCGGCGCGTTACCTCCATGGCCAGGGCTATCGACGCATCGCTTTCGTGCAGAACAGCGCCGCGGGCGACTTCAGCGCGATGGAGCGGGGCGAGGGGTTTGCCGCGACGCTGACGGAATTGGGCGCGCAACCCTGGGCCTTCACCCCCGACGCCGACCGTGCACCGTTCGATGCGGGCAAGCAGGCAATGGACGCACTGATGAGCCACGCCACACCCCCCGACGCCATCTTCTTCGCCAATGACAACCTGGCCGCCGGTGGCCTGCTGGCCGGGCAACGCGCCGGGGTGAAAATCCCCCAGGACTGCGCCGTATTGGGCTTTGGCGATTACCCGTTTGCCGAAATGCTGCTGCCGAGCCTGAGCACCATCAAGCCGCCGGCCCTGGAGATCGGCGTGCTGGCCGCCACCCGCGTGCTGGAAAGCCTCGGCGCGCTGCCGGTGGAGGATGACGTGCAACGGTTGAACCTGTTGGAGTGCCAATTGATCGAACGGGAAAGCTCAAGGACGTTGCCATGACCCAACCCACTCCCAAAACCCGTCGCGCGCCCAAAGGCGAAAAGCGCCGCGAAGAACTGCTGGACGCAGCCTTGCAGGTGTTTTCGCTGGAAGGCTACAGCGGCGCTTCAATGGCCCAAGTGGCGGCGATCGTGGGTATTTCCGTGGCCGGTTTGCTGCATCACTTTCCCAGCAAGATTTCGTTGTTGATGGGCGTGTTGCAGCGTCGCGATGAGGTCAATCAGCGGATTGCCGATGAGGTGCGTGCGGAGAAGTCCCTGAATGGCCTGCTCGGCAGCCTGCGGGCGATCAATCGTTCGAACGCTACGGCGCCAGGAGTGGTGCGGGCGTTTACCATTTTGAATGCCGAGAGCTTGCTGGACACCCACCCGGCGTGGAGTTGGTTTCAGGTGCGCTATGCGGCGATTCATCAGCGCATGCAGGGGCAGTTTGCCGAGTTGGTGGCGGCGGGGGAGGTACGCGCCGACGTGGATATCGCCGGGTTGGTGGAAGAGATTTTGGCGATGATGGATGGGTTGCAGATTCAGTGGCTGCGGTTTCCCGAGCAGGTGGATTTGGTCGCGCGCTTCGACACCTATATCGCACGGGTCGAGGCTGCTATCAGACCCTGAGGCAATCTAAACCGGGCACGGTTCAAATGTGGGAGGGGGCTTGCCCCCGATGGCTATTTTTTGTGTACATATCCATTGCTGCGGTAACGGCCACTTATGGTTTCGCTCTTACAGCGACTCACTTTTGGAAAGGCCCAAAAGTAAGCAAAAGGCCTTCGCCCCAACACTCGGTGCCTCGCCTAGGCTCGGCATGCCCTCACTCCGGCTTTGGAGCGTGGGCCGCCGCAATGGGCCATCCATGGCCCAGTGCGGCTAACCCGGCGTCCTGCCGGGTTACCCACGCTCCAAAGCCTGTGTTCGGCCAGCGTGTTTGACGGGGCGTCCCCAGATCAAAAGCAAGAGCGCGGCGGCCTTAAAGCCGACCGGTTGGGTGTGCTGGTCACAGTTCAAATGTGGGAGGGGGCTTGCCCCCGATGAGGGAGTG
>NZ_UTKY01000078.1 GCF_900583165.1 Pseudomonas viridiflava
TGATCTGGTCAAGTAATCCCGGACACCGATTACGGTGTTTATGCTGCTTTTTGCTCCATGGCTATTGGCGACAGGTAGTCGTTGTAGCTATGGAGTCTTGTACGGTTGTAGTACATGAAGAAGCGCACCATATCGGTTTTCGCTTCCTCCATCAGGTTGTAGCCGTTGCGAGGCACCCACTCTGACTTCAGCGTGCCAAAAAAACGCTCTGTTGGGGCGTTGTCCCAGCACTGCCCGCGATGGCTCATGCTCTGCAATATGCCGTGGCGCATCAGCTCTTCCTGAAACTTACGACTGGTGTACTGACTGCCCTGATCAGAGTGAAACATAAGCCCAGGGGCGCCCGCTCGCACTTGCGTCGCCATGCGCAGCGCCTTACATACCAAGTTCGCATCATTGACCAAAGAAAATGCCCAGCCAATGACCCTGCGAGCGTACAAATCGATCACGATAGCCAAATGAATCCAGCGTTTGCCCACCATTAGGCTTGTCACATCGCCACACCAAACCATATCAATTGTGGCCGGTTGGAAATTACGTTTTAGCCGATTGGGCGCGATAAATGCTTCCACTCCTTTGGACTTAAATGGATGGGGTTGGCGTTGTTTGCTGACAATATTGGCCTCTCTCATCAGCGCTCTAACCAAGCCCCTTCCCGCTGCAATGTTCTGTGATTTCAGGCCTTTACTGATCATCCTCGACCCCATGGCCTCGCGGCTTTCGCGGTGCAGTTCAACTACTTTCGACTTGAGTTCCTCGCGCCTGATCTGCGGCCTGGACTGGCGCTGAATCCACTCATAAAAGCTGCTGCGCTTCACGTCGAAAACACGACACACCACGGCCGTCGGAAATAGCTCTCTTAGCTCTGCGATCATCGAAAACGATCGGGATCCGACATTAAGAGAGCGGTAGCCTTTTTTAGGATCTCGGCTTCCATCTCCATGCGTTTGATCTTGGCTTTTAATTCCTGGATCTGACGCTGATCGTCGGTAATCGCTTTGGTGCCCTGGACAGGCTGACCCTCGCGTTCTTGGCGAACCTGATCGACCCACCGCCGCAAAGCGGTAGGCCCAATGTTCATAGATGCGCAAACTTCTGGGACGGGGCAATTATCATCGAGCACCATACTGGTAGCTTGCAGTTTGAACTCGCGGGTGTAGACCTTTCTCTTGCTCATGGAACCTCCAAGTTGGCGAAATCATATCGCCCTTAAGAGGTGTCCGGGATTATTAGGCCAGTTCA
>NZ_UTKY01000009.1 GCF_900583165.1 Pseudomonas viridiflava
TCGATGAAGTGCTTGAAGACCGCTCGGACCTGGCCCGTGCTTCCAGCGGGCGTACCGTGCATTTCTTCCTGCCCGACCCGGAAAAAACCTTCCACCGTGGCAGCACCGACTATTTCGTCACCGACCGTAAGGTCGACATCGGCGCCTTCGACACCCCAACCTTCACCGGCCTGCCGGTCGGCGTAGTCGAGAAAGCCGGCAAGCGTGACTTGCAGGTGGTGACCCATGAGCCGCTGTCCAACGGTGACGGCCTCAATGTGCAGGTCAAGCGTGAAGTCGTGGGTTTCCGCGCCAACATCGCCGAGCCTAAAGGCGAGTTCGAAGAAGACGGCGAGAAACGCTACCGCTACCGCGTCGAGCCGAACGAAATGCCGGCCGGCTTGCATCAACTGCGCCCGAACCACCCGCTGAACCGCAACCTGGACCATAACTGGCAACAGGCTTTGCTCAAGACTTCATCCGAGCGCCGTATCGGCCTGACTTGGGCTGCACGCCTGCGTGAAGATCAGCTGGAAGTCACCGCCACCAGCGAAGAAGGCATCAAAGCCAGCGTCACCCTGCCCGGCCCGTTCGGCGTGGCCAACAAGCCAGAGCAAGCGCTGGAGACCCTGCGCGACCTGCTCGGCCAACTGGGCACCACCGAATACCACGCCACCGACATCCAGCTGGATGCACCGCAGGCGTTCTTCATCCCCAACTCGCAGCTCAAGGCCCTGCGCCGCGAAGTGATCGAGGCGCTGACCGCAGCCCGTGTGGCGGCTCACCCCCGTGGTGGCCGTAAAGCCGAAACCACGCCTGCGCCGGTGTACCCGGAAGCCCACCTGTCGTTCCTGGCCAACGTCTACAACCAAAAGGCCCGTGATTTCTATCACCGTCACGGTGTGAAGCTGATCGACGCCGCCTTCGAAGCCCACGAAGAAACCGGCGAAGTGCCAGTGATGATCACCAAGCACTGCCTGCGCTTCTCGTTCAACCTGTGCCCTAAACAAGCCAAGGGTGTGACGGGCGTGAAGACCAAGGTGGCGCCGATGCAATTGATCCATGGCGACGAAGTGCTGACCTTGAAGTTCGACTGCAAGCCTTGCGAAATGCACGTGGTTGGTAAGATCAAGGGGCATATTCTGGGCCTGCCACAGCCAGGTAGCGCGGTGGAGCATTTCAATCCGGAAAACATTATTTTCCAAGGCACGCACTAACCCCGTAGTGAGCGGGCTTGCCCCGCGCTGGGGTGCGTAGCGCCCCCAATAAAAACACCGCGCTCTGCCAGACAGGGCGCGGTGCCTGATTTTAGGGGCGCTTCGCACCCCAGCGCGGGGCAAGCCCGCTCACCACACCCCAGCCTCGCTGCAACCCCGCAGCGGCGAGTAAAATCGCCGCTACGCCCAGCCACTGCAGCCAGCCCAGGCGATGCCCGAAGGCAAACCAGTCCACAAAGATCGCCGCGATCGGGTAGATAAACGACAGCGCGCCGGTCAACGCCGTTGGCAGTTTCTGGATTGCGCCGTACAGCAACACATACATCAACCCTGTGTGCACGACCCCAAGTGTCACCAATGCAGCCCAGGTATTGGAAGCCACGGGCAAACTGTTCCACGGCACTAGCGGCGCCAGCAACACAGCGCCAGTCGCCACCTGAATCAATGCCATCAGATGCGGCGGCACGTCCTTCAAGCGCTTGATGATCAACGCGGCAATCGCATACAAAAATGCAGCACCCAACGCCAGCGCAATGCCCGCCAGATAATCCCCACCGCTTTGCTGTTCGCCATGGGCGGTAACGATCGCCAGCATGCCGAGGAACGCCACACTGAGCCACGCCAGCTTCTGCACAGTGATCTTCTCACCCAGAAACACCGCCGCCAGCATCACCAGCATAAACGGCTGCACGTTGTACACCGCCGTGCTGATGGCGATGGACGCATGGGCATAGGACTCAAACAACAGCAGCCAGTTGCCGACGATGGCCACGCCACTGAGCACGGCCAGCCCGACCTTGGCCCAACTGAGCAAGTCCAGGCGCAGGTAACCCAGCACGGCGCACACCAGCAGCAGCGTCAGCCCGCCGATGACGCAGCGCCAAAACACCACTTCGATCACCGAGACGCCGGACACCAGCACAAACCACCCAATGGTGCCGGAGATCAGCATGGCAGCGACCATTTCCCACGAACCGCGACGAACCGATGTATCCACGATGCATGCTCCTCAAATGAGGCTCAATTATGGCAATCTGCTTGGCAGCGGCTCCAGCGACTAAAAAAGGCAAAACCTGCGAATCACCTTTTCTTATTAGGCCAATATCATGATTGACACTATCGACCAGCAATTGATCGCCGCCTTGATGGATGACTCACGCTTGTCCCTCAAGGCCCTGGCGGGCATTACCGGGCTCTCATCGCCCAGCGTGGGTGAACGCCTGCGTCGCCTGGAAGAACGCGGTGTGCTCACTCACTACACCGTCGCCATCGACCCCAAGCATTTCGGCTATTTGCTGCAGGCCATCGTGCGCATCCGCCCCCTGCCTGGCAAATTGCAGGAGGTGGAACGACAGATCCAGGCGATCCCGGAATTTACCGAGTGCGACAAAGTCACCGGCGACGATTGCTTTATCGCCCGCCTGCATGTGCGCACCATGGAACAGTTGGACACCCTCCTCGACCGCCTCAATGCCTATGCGGAAACCAATACCGCCATCGTCAAGAAGACCCCGGTAAAACGGCGGCTACCGCCCCTGGCAGGTGAGTGATCGGGCCTACATCGCTACCGCCAATCGCGGCCCGAATCACTCACGCCGCATCGCTGACCTCAAACAACCCCACCAGTTTCTGCAACTTGTTGGCATTGGCCCGCACCGTTTGCGCGCTGGTTTGCATCACGCCTACCGTCACTCGCATTTGCTCGGATGAATGGCTGACCTGCTTGATCGTCTTGCCATAATCCAAGCTGCGAGCGTTGAGTTGCTGGATGATGCTGAACATGCTCTCCACAGCCTGATGCAGGTGAACATTTTCTGAGGACGCTTCCTCAGCCAAGCGCAAGCTGGTGTCCACATCCGTGACGCCGCTTTCCATGAAACTCACGGCCTTTTGGGTTTCGCCCTGAAGCCCTTCCACCATCAGGCGAATGTCATCTGCCGCTTTTGAAGTACGCAGCGCCAGGCTGCGCACCTCGTCAGCGACCACCGCAAAGCCGCGTCCGTGCTCACCTGCCCGTGCCGCTTCAATGGCCGCATTGAGCGCCAGTAGGTTGGTCTGGTTGGTGATGGTGCTGATTAAGCCGGTGATCGAGCTGATCTGCGCCATGCGATTGTCGAGCAACTGCACGCTTTCACTGGAGCGCAGCACTACCTCGCGGATCGACTGCGTGCCGGCCTGCACCGCTTGGAACTGTTCCCGTGCGCGATGCACCACCTCGTCCATGGCCTGTTTCATTTGCTCGGCACTCACTGAGGCTTGCTGGATCTCGCCCAACTGCTCTTCGACGATGATCATCATGCGGTGGGTGGCATCGGCGACCTCGATAGACATCAATCCAGCCTCCTGGCTGCGCCCGAGCATCATCTGGTTGGTACTGCCCACGTTGTGACTGGCCTTGATCACCTGGCCGACCACTGAGTCCAGGTGGTCGATGAAGCTGTTGATCCAGCGACTCATCTCGCCGGTCTCGTCATTGGCCATCCGCTTGGCGTCCAGACGTTGGCGCAGATTGCCCTCGCCTTCAGCAATGGTGCGTATCACGTCGGTCATCTCATCCAGCCGCCTGGCCAGGCGTCTTGGGCCCAGGCGGCTGAACAAGCCTGCCGCGACGACCATGCTGAGCACTTCGACGGCGTCGATCCAGGTTTGCGCAAGGCCGCTATAGTGCTGAACCAGGAAATTGCTCGCGAACAAGCCCACCATGGTGGCCACGTAAGGTTTCATCAAACCATGGCTCAGTGAGCGACGGCGATAGACCTCTTCCAGGTCGGCCTCGCACATCATGCCCCATCGATCTGGCGAACCGGGCAGTTCAAATGTCACGCCCTTGCCCACGACGGGGATGTGCCGGTAGTCGGAATAACCGGGGTAGGTCACAAACAGGTTCGACCCCTTGCGAATGGTTTCACGCACGCCGGGGTGCAGCTGTTGGGTAGCGGGGTCGATAAAGCGCAATTCCAGCTCGGTATGACGCTGAATCTGTACCGTTTTCCACGGGGTATGCACGCCACTCTTGAGGTTTTCGCCATGGGTGAAAGCGCTGTCTTCAAAGCGTGAACGCGACAAGGCAATGCCCGGTTGGATCGACGGATCGAACCGCGACTGCACCATAAACAGGTAGTTGTCACCCGACTCCGGGTAAATGTGCCCGGCTTCGCGCTGGATCAGATCGCCGAGGATATCGTTTGGCACGCGCCCACACAGGCAACCAACCACGCGTCCGTTGCGCAGCAGTGGCTGGTAAAACATCAGCGTGACTTCGTCATGAAAACGCGAAGACGACGGGCCGATGTCCAGCGTAAGGGGGTCGATATAGGGCCCGTGCATAAACGGCGCCTTGAGGCCTGCGGCCAGAGCGTGGGCATTGATCACCCGCTGTACCGTAGCGTCCCAGGTTGACGCCAACACGTGGCCGGTAGGATCGACCACAAACAGCTCAGAAAAATCGCTGGCCTGGCGCAGTGTGTCCAGCAGCAACGCGTCATCGCCGGTTCCGGCCTCGCCGGTCAGCACACTCGACAATTCACCCAGGTGCTCCCACTGCTCCCGGGCCCAGTTCTGCAGCAGCTTGACCCGGGTGTCGGCGAACGCATCAAAGGTGCGTTCCATCACAGGGTACAACGCTCGATTAAGATGGCAGGACCAACCCATCGAGAGCTTGCTGGTCTTGCCAAACCACGGCAGCCAGGATTTCTCGGAAGCTGATAGCTGCATGGCGGTGCTCGATAGGCTCATGACATTTCCCCGCAGTGATATCCAATTGCCATGAGCTCACGCAAATACCACGCCAGATAGCTAGCTAACTACCTAACCAACGTTTCTTACGGTCATCGCCGCCGGAGGTTGTCACAAAACAGTGCGCTATCAATGGGATGCACCGGATTGTTGCGGCTCGACGGGTTCCAGATGCTTTGCTAATTACATTGAACCTGCGTGAGCCCGTTATCCTCAAACCTGCACCCCCCCCACGGCCGCGGACACGCACGATGACTTTCATTCTATGGATGGCCGTATTGGGTACGGTGTTGCTGACCCTCGCCCTCACCTCTTCCTACTTGCGCTGGATGCCGGTCACCACCTCGGCGGTGTGTCTGCTGCTGGGTATCGGCATCGGCCCATTAGGGGTGGACCTATTGCACATGGACCTCAAAGACTCCGCACGCTGGATGGAGCACCTGACCGAGGTGGCCGTATTATTTTCGTTGTTTGTCAGCGGCTTGAAACTGCGCCTGCCCCTGCACCACCGCACCTGGCGCATTGCATTTGGGATGGCCGGGCCGGTGATGCTGCTCACGATTCTGGGTATTTGCCTGGCGCTGCACGTTCTGTTTGAACTCTCCTGGGGGCTGTCGCTGTTGGTGGGCGCCATTCTGGCGCCGACGGACCCCGTGCTGGCGGGGCTGGTGCAGGTCAACAATGCCCAGGACTACGATCCGCTGCGGTTTGGTTTGTCCGGCGAAGCGGGATTAAACGATGGCACGGCCTTTCCCTTTGTGATCTTTGCCTTGCTGTTCATTCAACATGGCGGCTTCGATGGCCAATGGTTCAACGGCTGGGTAGTGATGAACCTGCTGTGGGCGGTGCCTGCCGGGTTGCTGATCGGTTATTGGATGGGCCGGGGCATTGGCCGCGTAACGTTATGGATGCGTATCAGCAATGCCGACAGCACGCTGTCGCCCAACGATTACCTGACCTTGGCCCTGATTGCCTTGGCTTACGTGGCAGCAGAAGCCATGGGCGCTTATGGTTTTCTGTCGGTGTTCGCAGCCGGCCTTGGCTTGCGCCAGGCCGAATTCAAATCCACCGGCAACGCCGAGACGCCCTCCGAGCACTTGGCATTGCCCGTGGTCGGCCATCTGGAGGTTGAGCCCGAAAGAGCCTTACAGGGCGACACCACCCAACTGGCCGATACGCAGATTGCCGCCGGCGTAATGATGGGCGACATGCTCGCATTCGGTGGCCTGGTGGAACGCTCGATGGAAGTGTTTCTGGTGACGCTGCTCGGGGTGGTGCTGGCCAGCCACTGGGACTGGCGCGCGCTGCCTGTGGCCGCACTGCTGTTCTGTGTGATTCGCCCACTGAGTGTATTGGCCGTACCGTGGCGTGGCCTGCTCAATTATCGTCAGCGAGGCCTGGTGGGTTGGTTTGGCATCCGTGGAATCGGCAGCATCTATTACCTGTTTTACGCGCTCAATCATGGGCTGAGCGGCACCACGGGCGCAGTGGCAGTCAATCTGACACTGTCGGTAATTGCCCTGAGCATCGTCGCCCATGGCCTGAGCACCCAACCGATGCTCGCGTGGTATGAGCGCCGCGGGTAAGCGAAACATCCCGCAACCACGCACGCTCGCCGCTATAGGGTCAACGGCTGCATTTCCGACTCGCGCTGCGGTCCTCAGCCGTGAGGCGCAACGCTCGCAGAATCAGGCATCCGTGGAACTGCCGATTGAACGCCACGAAGCTTGCATGCCAGTCGCGGTGAAACGGTGTGGGAGCGCCCTCCTTCGAAATCTACCGACCCCATCACTTCGGGTGAGGGTTGGGCTCCACCGGGCAGACCGGTGCCATCAGCGGCACCTCTGCCTCGTCCATCAACGACCCCGGGTCTTCATTGCCGGGGTCATTGGGTTCTTCTTCGGGTTCTTTTGACATGTCCATCTCCTTTAACCGCCCTGAGTATCGATATCAGCATCGGTTTCAGGCTTGGGCTCGGGCTCGGGCTTGAAGTCCGGGCTGAAGTCGTTGTCCTTGGCGTCTGGGTCAGCGGTAGGGGTTGGATCTTTTGGCGCATCCGCCCCGGTGCTTGGGGCTGGCTCGCCACCGTCGATGGCGGGATCGTTACGGTTGCTGGTTTGCGGATCGTTGTCTGTGCTCATAGGTCACCTCATCATTAAAAACGCAGCCTGCGTTAAGTTAAGGTCCCGCGGGGGGTGATGAAGTTCCAATTGCTTAAGAGGTCGGGTTATCTATCTGGATGTAAAACGCGTAAACGCCGAGCAACACCCAAAACACCATGAACAGCCACGGCGCACGCATCGAAAACAACAGCGACTTGCGATACCCCTTGTGGGACGACTCCATCTCCGAAAACAACGGCGATTCATCGTAAGCCATGCCCATCACCGGCTCGCTGCGCAGCAGTTCGCTCTGTTTGTAATGCCAGTGGTCAATGATTTCATACGCCGCCCGGATACCTGGCCAAGCGTTCAGCGAGCTAAGAATACCCAGAGAGGCCAGGAACACCGGCACCACCAGGGTGAAGAACTTGCCCCACTCCGGGTTGAGATTGCCCATACCCGACACGAAGGCGATCACAAGAAAGGACTGCGCCGTCAGGTAGGCGTCGGTGCGGTTGGCCAAAATGGAGGTTTCGTATTGGATTTCGCGACGGTAGAAATCCAGGCGGTCCTTTGGCGAGCCGAAGATCTTGGCGTTGTGTTCGCTGTGGTCGGTCAGGGCGGCTTCTGGGGTTTGCGGCGAAATGATTCTGGGCACGGTGGTACTCCACAGAGGGTCGAGCCCTCTTAGAAGAATCGGCGTTGGGTGAAGTTCAAATTTGTTCCTGCACCATTCCGAAACACGCGCCCATTTGGTAGGCGTACATGCTCGCTCTTCACCATCTTTCGCTCACTAAAGGGAAATCAACACTTTCGGCGCAAGCTTTGCTTTATCGGGTTACCACCGAGTGCGAACAGGAGCATGCGAAATGTTTGACGATGAATGGAAGAAGTTAGCGACTTGTCGGCACGCGGTTATTATCGATGGAGTGCACTGCTGCGTGCCCTTTCGTCGTTCGAGGCGTAAACCGAGTTGTACTCCAATGCCCTGACTGCGCGCTCCGTGTCCGAATTGCTATCGCTGTGCAGCGATGTGCCACGGTCGTTGCACGTGTGTATCAAGGAGCCGAGCCATATACTCGTGGACCTGTCTGGCAGCTATAGTCGTGCGGCACAGCGGCTTGTCGCCGAGTTCGTGGCGCGGCTTCGGTATAACGGGATCTATGAAATTCTCGACGACTGCTTGCATGGCCGGCTCACAGACCTCATCGAAACCGCGCGCGAGTTGGCACTAATCCACACCTCCTATCTGGATAGCGATGTAAGTATATTGGGGTACCTCTCTGTCAATTTGGGTGATTGGCAGGGCCAAAATGCTACGTTGTCTTTCTTGCAAGAAAGTCCAGCAACGGCGCGTTGACGTGCATGGCAGGTCGCTGACTGGATTGACCGTAACCGTGCATCTGCGGATGCAAATACCCAGTATCCGGCCTGGGCCGGGATTTACTCGCGCCAGGAATGCCAGCATTCGGGGAAGCCGTGTAGCAGCCAAAAGGTCGGGCCAGTTTCGGGGCCAGCGGCATGCATACTTAGGGAAATGCCGTTGACCATAAGCTGAAATTGTCGAATCGCATCCATCGTGGCTCCTGATGCTGGGCTCTGTGTCCAGCATGAGGGTTCAGTTATGCTGAACCACCTCCTGCCTGTTCATCATGGTTGATGACCGTGGCGTTTTTCTTCCTGTTCAGGTCGCTGTAAAGGTAATCGCACTCATCAGTTGAACACCCAGAAAATGCAGCCTATTGTTGCCGGCTACCCGCTGCATTATGTAACCCGCGGCGATAGTGCCAGTGGTAACAGGTCCAACCTTTATGAACTCTACATGCATTTTGCGCTGCAACGGATTAACCCCATTGGATGCGTCTCCATTCGTGTTAGGGCCTAAGCCCCCACCATTAAAATAATCCGACGAGTTTGTAGGGATGGTATATCTAACAAATCGCATACCTATCCCTTTTACGTTTGTGGGAAATATATTCGACGCTATGCTGGGTTGAGGCCCAATCAAATTGACGTTACCCATGTTCCAATTGCTTCCTGTCCCTCTGGTTTCAGCGCTCGCCGCCACTTGGTTAGTACTGGCCACCACCGTATTATTTGCGGTGCTGGAAGGTACCGAAATCTGTGTTGAAGTGGGCGTAACCTGATAATAGCTAGTTGTGCCGGTAGTAAATCTTACCGTGCCGGTTAGAATCGGATTTTGGACAGCAATCGACAATGAGGGAGACGCAGGCGACGCGACAGTGCCGCCACTACGCTTAACGTTATAGAAAAAATTCAATGTATTTCCGATGCTTTGAGTTATTACCGAATGAGGGATTGAAATCGGCTGTGCCCCCAAAGTCACAACTTGTTTCCCTTGCGTTCCTGTGCTGCCACCGCTCCAAACCAAGGTAATATCGTCCCCCACCCACATTCCCGCATAGTGCGGTACGATAACGGTCACCCCGTTAATAGGTTTGAGCAGGCTCAATGCATTGTTATAAGGGTCTGCCTCGTTGACCGTGGGCGCTATCGACAAGCTGGGAGGTCGTGTATCCGCGATGGTGTAGTTCATTGCCGGGAAAGTAATAGCATTTGCCTCCACGGTAGTGCCATTCAACGACACCTTGAACACTAAACTCAAAGTTTTATTTCGGCCCAACTCATTTAAATAACTTGCAGGAATAAGCTCCTCATAAAATTTGTTATTGAACCAGCCGGCTGTCACCGCGTTATTGGGCAGCGTCCAAACTGTACGATTATGGGCAGCATTGTTCTCTTTAAAACCATTGAGCACCATGGCCACCGGTTGAGATTGGGCAATAAACGGCCAGGATCCAACATGCAGTGTTCCTCCGGAGGTCACTGCGCTCAGGTCCAGAACCTTAGTGGTTTGGTTGGCCTGATTAATCCGGAGAATTGTTTTAAGCAGTTCAGCCGTGGGTATCGGAGTCACCGTCACCGTCAACTTCAACGAAGGCTTGGTCACATTATTACGAGTCACCTCGTACTCCAATGTGAACGTCTTGTTCCCATTGCCAATATTCGCGGCTATTGCAGACTTTGGAATAGCAAACGTCTGCACACCACTGGCCAAACCATTCTTCACGGCAATCACCGGAGAGCCTGCCCCCGCCGTCCCGATCATCCTGACATTGATCTCGTCGGTGATGTACATCGGTGTGTACTCTACCGAGGCCGTCCCATCGGCTTGTGCGCTCAACGGCGCCAGGGTTGCGGTGGTTGCACCGGTTACCGTTGCCTGCGTCAGCTTCGGCACGGGGAACTGATCGGGCATCGGGTTATTGCTGACGGTGTATAAAGTTGGCGAAAACAAGACAGCCAGCGCTTTATTATTAACCTTATCAAAAGCAATCCGAACTTCAATACTTAGTTGCGACCCATGTTTAAGGGCCCGAAAGAAACTGTGATCGGGATTATATTCAAAAGCCCCGGCATGCTCATTCAGAGCGCCCTGCCATAGTAAAAGCTCAACATTATTATTGTTTGCATCGACCCCACGGTAGTCGAGCCAAATTAATTGTTCATTCGGCGCTTGAAATGGATAGGCTCCGATCCGCCACCTGGTATTCGCACCAAACGTAGCGATATTCAATGCTCCACCGTTCGGCACATTATCGATCAATGCTCTCGGCAAACTGCCCTGCGGAATTGGAGTCACCGTCACCGTCAGCGTCAACGAAGGCTTCGTCACGCTGCTACGAGTCACCTCGTACTTCAATGTGAACGTCTTGTTCCCATTGCCAATATTCGCGGCTATCGCCGACTTTGGAATAGCAAACGTCTGAACACCACTGGCCAAACCATTCTTCTCGGCAATCACCGGGGTGCCTGCCCCCGCCGTCCCAATCATCGTGACCTTGATCTTGTCGGTTGTGTACATCGGTGTGAACTCTACCGAGACCGTCCCACCGGTTTGTGCGCTCATCGGCGCCAGGGTCGCGGTGGTTGCACCAGTTGGCGTTGCCTGCGTCAGCTTCGGCACGGGGAACTGATCGGGAATCTGGATATTGCTGACGGTGTACTCGACCAACGGAAATGAAACCGCATCAGTCTCCACCTTGCTGGGGCTGAACGCTGCCTTGAATTGCATGGTCAACTTAGTGCCATGCCCCAGTCCATCCAGGTAGGTTCGGGGAAGCGGCCACTCAATTTGTCCCGCGCTGATCCAGGGAGGGTTGACGGCTGCAGAAGCGGCCCCGTTGAACAACAAATGCTCATGTGCAACGTTACTTGCTGTTTTTCCCAGAAACCTCAACCAGACTGGCCGGGTATCAAGAATAAACGGCCAAATGCCTATTCGAGCCGTTGCATTGCCTGGAAAGGCACTCAAGTCCAGCACTTTGGTTGTGGCATTCGCTTGATTGAGTTGGATCACCGTCTTACCAAGCTCAGTCGCGGGAATCGGTTTGAAAGTTACCGTCAAAGTCCCCGATGTCTTCGGCACACCTGCACGTGTCACTACGTAATGGAATTTCACCGTGGTGGTGACGTCGCGTATGTTTGCGGCGATATATCCTGGATAGATATCAAACTCTACTTTTTGCAAAGCTTGGTTACCCGGCTTGGCCGGGATGTCTGGCGAACCGCCGTTAGCGGTACCGGCCATGGTCGGTTTGATTGAATCTTCATCGCCCATGCCGGGATATTCAATCACCAGCTTGGTGCCCATCGGCACTTTCAGGGGTTCCAACTCAGCGGTGCCCGGGCCGATCGCGTCCGCCCCCAGCAAAGTCGGAGCAGGCAGGTCCGCAAGGTCACGACTGATCAAAACTTCAGTGATCTGTGAATAGCGCGGCGGGTTGTCCCCACGTGTCAACGTGTAAAATACTGCCACGCGTTCATTCCGGTTATTGGTCACGTAAAACTTTTCGATATCATGCACGGTGGTTGCGCCGGTAACCGCCACTTGCACCGGCACCTCGGTGCGCGCGAGCCGGCCGATCCAAAACATCCGGATCCAATCGAGGCGCTGGGTTTCTTTGAATGTGGAATGCACAGGGAGATACTCTCCCACATCATCCGGGTTTAACTGCCCCCCGAACGCTTTTTCAACTATCGGGGCCGGCATCGTGCGTTCAAGGGTTCCCACAATGATCTGCAGTCGCAGCGACTCCTGAGCCTTGTCAGTACCCGGCTGGGTGTACGCATAAAATACGTCGACCAAGTATCCATCGAACCGAATGAGATCAGCGGACGAGATGACGAACTCCAGATCATTATCGGCGGTAGGTGGAACATCGTCCACTTCACGCCCTACGCGATGCTCAATACTGTTATCCGGGCTACTTACCCGGAAAATGACCTCGATTAGGCCGTTATGAGCCCAACTGCCTTGCAGCCCGAAGTACACCGTTGCTTTGGAGGTAGGGTCCACATGCCCACCGAGATCTTCCCTGATCCGAGGGGCGGGCCATCGGATGACCTGGCCAAATACCTCCAGGTAGAGTTTCTGCGAGGGCTGTTCGCCTCCGGCACGTTGGTACAACGCATGCACACTGGCAGTACCGTCAGCAATAGCCGCGACCAAGGCGTTGGGGATGGGAAACTTATAAACGCCGGTTCTGTTCAGTGGCACAGTAGGCGTATACGGGACAGAGTTGCCTTCACTGTCTACACCGCCCCATTGCAGGGTGACGTGGGTATACGCCTGGAGCTCAAGGTTAGTTACCCATAGCTCAATCAGTGCATCCCAGCTGCCCAGCTCGGACAAATCGATGCGATTGGGGTCAGTGGGTGGAATAGCCAGCCAGGGCGCTTCCGGGCGCGCCTCGCTCAGATGTACATCAAGCCAGGTCGAGCGTGAAAAACGTGCCCCTTCTGCCGGGAGATTGCCCCCTGCGTCCCGCACCTGATAGGCCACGCGCGTAAGCGGATTATTGCCTGCCGCCCTGATTGTTTCATAGTCGACAATTACTTCTATATCTGTGCCCTCTTCACCAGGTTGCACGCGACGTTCAACGGTCTGAGACCCCCACACCAACCGGATCAAGTCATACGGGCGCATATGCTCCCAGTAGCGGATGATGATCTTAACGCCTGTCAACGCAGTCGCCTCGCTGACGCCGTGGAGCACTACTTCTAGAGGCACCACATATTCCAAGCCCTTATGGCCCCCAGGCTGGGGCCCCGGCTCCCCACCGGGGCGGTGCAGTCGTACGTGCAACTTGACAGGATCCGATTCCGATGTATTGCCACTGCGGTGTCTTAACTTGGCATACACCGGGTTAGCCAAGAACTCCCTAATGTTGTGATTAGGGACTGTAAGCGGGATGAGTTCCAGGTCTTCATCGCCGGGGCGAATCGGCGTGGACGCTACCGGAACGTTCCTATCGACCCAATGGAGTGTAGCCACAATCCCCGGGTCGACTCCGTCTTTGGGGTTAATAACATAGACCAAAAAGGGACTTTCGACATTGCGCAAGCCAATCCCGCCAACGAAACCCTCAGGATTACCTTCAATGATTTCCAGATCAGGAATGAACAGAGGACGTAGCTTGGATGTTTTGGGTGCTTTCACTTTTTTGGCCATGACGAGCGTCCTTATAAGGCTCTACTGGTGCTGTCTCATCAAATGCCGGAAAACGCTCGTTGACTACTGTCAGAATTAACAGGTAAGACGAATGGTTAATCGTTACTTGCCAGAGCGTCGCTGTTGGTCAATACCTGTTAATTCTGACAGTAGCCGGAGCTGGTTTAGCAGTGTCTGATAATGGCCGGGCATATGAAAACAGCCCCGTGTCGTGCGGCATCTATCAGGAGATCAGTCATGCCAGCTAAAAAGTCCCCCGTCGTAAGCCCGGCCGCCGTCAAACCCGCCGTTGCGAAAGCAAAAGCCCCCTCTAAACCTAGCGCCGCCAAACCGCAGTCACCAGCAAGCGCGAAAAAACCTGCAGCGCCCAAGAAGTTGTTAACGCTCAAGCCAAAGAAAAACCCCAAGTACCTTGATCGTCTGTTTATCCCTGGGGCAACAGAAAACATCCCTAACTACGACGTTGGCGTCCCCGCCTGGTTATTTGTATCAGGCCTTACCATAGAGGTAGACAAGAACTGGAATGCCAAGGCAGGCGATATTATTACAGTAGGTAAGTTGATCAACCCTACGACCGTAGAGCTCATCGGCACTAAAACGCTGAAACCTGGCGAAGAGGCACATAATTTTTTTTACTTTGCTGCGTCCAGTAGCGATTTGCCTGACGACCAGTACGCACTCGTCTACGTGGTTCACTATGGGGGGGGGCCGCAATACGACATGTCGTACGTGCTGAAGACGCTGGTAAAAACCGACGAGCTTGGCGGGAAGGATCCGGATCAAATTGCACCGGGGCATCAAAAACTTAATTTCAGCGTGTCCGAGAAAGCGATCGTGCCGGGTAACGCCCATGACGTTAAGGTCACTGTCCAGCCTTACGAAAACTTGAACCCCACGGACAAGATCAATCTGCACTGGGGTCACGTCATCATTACCCAGCAAGTTGCGGGCGTCCTGACCCCAACCGACATGGCTGTGACCTACCAGGACATTATCGACGGCGGTGACAGTGATCGCTTCGAGGTCTGGTTCGAAGCCATTGACCTGGTGGGCAATGTCACAACGCCTGGCTCCGCGAGCATATTCATTTCAGTAAAACTTGATATGTCCAAGCCTGACGGGCCCGCGCTTGTCAATGCAGGGCCTTTGGGCTATGTCGACCTGGAGGTACTCGCCGAGCAAAACCTGGAACTGCAAATGTTCACGCCAGCAAGCATTGGTCCAAAGGGGTCTATGTACGATGTCACGTGCCGTTTTTACCCACCCAAGGGAGGCGTAAAGGTGGTTCACAAATTTGCCACGATCGAGAACCCGGGCAGGCCCGTTTCGGTGTTTGCCGACTACCTGGATGTACGCGCCACGGCTGAAGGCCGAATGGACACCAGTTTCGTCTTGAGAAGAACCACCCCCCCGTTCGAAATCTTTTCCACAAAAACCACCGCTCAAGTCAAGGGCAGCATCGTTCGTCTGGAAACACCGCATGTTGAGGGATATCCCAATGACCTTATCGTTGGAAATCCGACGTCCGTAATCGCCTCTATTCCGTACTATGCCTGGCGCCAACCTAGCGACAAAATCTCATTGATCCTGCGTTATGTAAGGGCGCTGAATGACGTCGTTGTCTACATTGATACGGACGTTGTCGGCCCCTCCATTCCAGCAGGCGCGCCGGTCAAGCGTGTCATTAATCAGGAGCACTTACAGTTATTCAAGGGCTTGCGGCCGGAATTCTATTACGTGATTGGTACTGATTTTACCAAGGCTCGGGCCATTGATCTCAATGAGTCATTACGCCGTGTTTTAACCATCATGTGAGTGCCCACCACCCCGGCAACAACTGCCGCACCCGCGGCTCTGCAAACCGGTCATCAATCAACATGACCACCCCTTTGTCGTGCTGGCTGCGGATCACCCTCCCCGCCGCCTGCACGACCTTTTGAATACCGGGGTACAGATACGTGTAGTCGTACCCCGCGCCAAAAATCGCGCCCATGCGCTGTTTCATCTGCTCATTGACCGGGTTCAATTGCGGCAGCCCCAACGTGGCGATGAACGCGCCGATCAGCCGACTTCCCGGCAAGTCGACACCCTCTCCAAACGCCCCTCCCAACACGGCAAACCCCACACCCTGGCTGTGTTGGGTGAACTGGTCGAGAAAGCCCTGACGGGCGGTTTCGTTCATGCCGCGCGATTGTTGCCATATTGGGATGTGCGGGTAGCGTTCGACGAGCAATTGCGCCACTTGTTGCAGGTAATCAAAGCTTGAGAAAAACGCCAGGTAGTTCCCCGGTTGGTGGGCGAATTGTGTCGCGACCAACTCGACGATGGGTGCCAGCGAGGCGTGGCGGTGGGCAAAGCGCGTTGAGATTTCATCGACGATGCGCACGTGCAATTGTTCGGCCTTGAAGGGTGATTCCACGTCAACCCAGGCGGTGTCCGCCGGCAACCCCAACAGGTCGGCGTAATAGTGCCGGGGGCTCAGTGTTGCTGAAAACAGCACGCTGCTGCGGGCGGCGGTCAAGCGGGGGCGGATGAATTCGGCGGGCACCACGTTGCGCAGGCACAGGGTTGAGCTGCTGCGTTTGCCCGTGAGCTGGCGCTTGCTGATGTCGAAGATAAAGTGCTCGTTGAACAGCTCGGCGACCTTGCTAAATTGCAGCGCCTCAAAGTAGAAGGCTTGCAGGTCGCCGCTGAGTGCTTCGGGGTGGTCGTTGAAGTGGTCGCCCATGGCGCTGGCGCAGAGGCTCAAAGCTTGCAGGAATTTCTCGGGGCGAGTGGCATAGGCCTGGTACGGCGCGATCTGGTCCTTGTGCAGCGCGTTCCATTCACGGTTGAGGCGTTGCAAGGGTTTCTTCAACGACTCGGGTGCGGTGTCGCGAAGGGTCTTGAGGCTGTACTGGTCGAGGCTGGCGCTGTACATCGAGCGGGCGCGTTCCACCAGGTTGTGGGCTTCGTCCACCAGCACCGCGACGCGCCATTGGTTGAGTTGGGCCAGGCCGAAGAGCATGGCGCCAAAGTCGAAGTAGTAGTTGTAATCAGCGACCACCAGGTCGGCCCATCGCGCCATTTCCTGGCTCAGGTAATAGGGGCACACGTCGTGGGCCAGGGCGACCTCCCGCAGGTTGCGTTGGTCCAGCAGGCGCACCTGGGACGCGGCAATGCGGGCAGCCGGCAAACGGTCATAGAAACCCTTGGCCAAGGGGCAGGATTCGCCGTGGCAGGCTTTGTCGAGGTGTTCGCAGGCTTTGTCCCGAGCCACCAGCTCCAACACGCGCAACGACAGGTCCTGGTTATTGGCATATAGCACTTGGGCGGCATCGAGGGCGAGTTTGCGGCCCGGGGTCTTGGCGGTGAGGAAGAACAGCTTGTCCAGTTGTTGGGGCGCGAGCGCCTTGAGCAGCGGGAAGATCGTGCCGATGGTCTTGCCGATACCGGTCGGCGCCTGGGCCATCAGGCAACGGCCGGTGCTGACGGACTTGTAAACGGTTTCGGCGAGGGTGCGTTGGCCGGTACGAAATTCAGCATGCGGGAAGCCAAGTGCCTGCGCCGCAGTGTTGCGTGCTTCGCGGTGTTGCATCTCCTGCTGAGCCCAACCGAGAAACAACGCACATTGCTGGTTGAAGAAAGGCTCCAGCTCGGCGGCCTGAAAATGTTGGTTCAACAGCGTCTCGCCTTCACCGACGATATCGAAATAAACCAATGCCAGATTGATCTCGCTCAAGCCGAGCTTCTGGCACATAAGCCAGCCGTACACCTTGAGCTGAGCCCAGTGCAGTTGCCGATGATTGGCGGGCTGGGCGTCGAGGTCGCCACGATAGGTTTTTACTTCTTCGAGGCGGTTGGCGTCCGGGTCGTAGCCATCTGCCCTGCCCCGCACCTTGAGTTGTTGGTACTCGCCTTCCAGCGCCACTTCGTTCTGATAGTGCGCATTGCGCCGAGAGGCCACGGTGCGGTGGCCAACAATGCCTTCCTGGGCGCTGGGTGACGGGGTAAAGCGCAGGTCGAGGTCGCCGACCTTGGCCGTGAACTCACACAGCGCCCGCACGGCCACGCTGTAGCTCAAGCCGGTTGCTCCGCCCAGCGCACGTAGCAGACGGTGACCGGCATCTGGTATTCGCCGCAGAACTCCAGCCAGCGCAATTGGTTGTCTTGCAAGCGATCGCCGGGACCTTTGACTTCGATCATGCGGTAGGTCTTTTGCGCGGGCCAGAACTGGATCAGGTCTGGCATGCCGGTGCGATTGGCGCGGATATCCAGCAACAGGCGTTCAAACCAGCAGCGCAGATGTTCGGCGGGCAGGCATTCCAAGGCTTGTTCCAGCAGCTCTTCGGTGAGCAGGCTCCAGAACACGAAAGGTGATTGGACGCCCCATTTATCCCGGTAGCGCTGGCGCACGGTGCCCTTGTAGCGCTCATCCTGCAATTGCTCGAAACACGCAGCGAACAACGGTGCACGACGCTGGTGGAAATCTTCACTGTGCAAATCCGCAGGCCCGCGCTGGAACGGGTGAAAAAACGAACCTGGCAGCGGCGCAAAAATCACGTCCCAGCACAGCAGACCAAACAGCGAGTTGATCAGGCCGTTCTCGACGTAGTGCACCGGGCCGTCAGGTTCGTTTAGGTGGGCTTGGACGCAGTACTCCACCGACATCAGGGAGGCCGGCGTGGCCAGATCCAGGTCCAGCCGTGTCACAGGACGGGGTTTGGTTTTGGGCAAGGCCGGTTCACCGAGTTTGCGGCGCAGGCGCGGCAGCACACGCAACAGGTGTTGCTGTTCGGCGGCGCTCTCCGGCGCCTGTTGCGCCGTCACCAACAGGGCCATGGCCTGGGGGTAATTTTCTTGGCGTTCCAGCACGCGGATCAAGCGCGAGCGGGCGCCGGGGTGGGCGCAGGTTTGGTAGATCTGCTGCGCCAGGTCCAGCTCGGCCATCCGTTCGCAATACTGACCGAGTTGAAACAACAGCTTGGCGCGGCGTTTTTCCAACCAGGGGTTATCGGTGCTGAACGTCGCAATGTCGGCCAGCACCGCCTCCAACGGCCCGCCGGTTTCAAAGGCTTGCTGGCATTGGTGCAGGAATAGAAAGCCGTGTACGTCATCGCGGCTTCGCAAGCCCCGGGACTCGGCGCAGATCTCGACTTTTTCGTAGGTGTAGATGCCCAGGTCAGCCAGCACGAACTCGGACCAGTCCTGATGCAGGTTACCGAAGAACATCAGGCGCAGGCGGTCGCAGAGTTGCATCACGCTCAGGCTGTACAGCGTGTCGGTTAGGTCAGGGCACCAGGCGGCGAAGCAGCGAGGTTCAGTAAAGTGCACCGCCAACCCTTCAAGCCAGTCGGTTTTCTTACCTTTGGGCTGCTCGATCCAGGGCTTGAACGCGCTGAGAATTTCGCTTTTTTGCAGCAAGCCGAACAGTTCCTCAAACGCCAGTGGGCATTGATCCAACACCCAGCCCAATGCCAGCAACGGTTTAGCCGCCGCGTGGGGGCAGCCGATCTCGACATAACTGAGTTTGCCGGCACGAAAATGCACGCCTTTGCGCATCACCATGCGCACCAATAATGCCTGAGAAGCTTGCGGCAGCCTGTCGAATTGCTGAATGAAATGCTGTTCGTCAGGGTCGAGCAAATCGGCATAACGTTGCCCCAGCCAATGCAGGACCTGGCGGAAGTTATGCAGGTAATAGAGCGGGTCGTCGAGGGGGTTGGCCATGGCGCACAGAGGTCGAATACTGGTTATGCATACAGAGTGCCGTCAGCATCGGCTTGTTGCAATCGGTAATAGATAAATGGCGCACGCAACTTTCTGTATAAAAGTGATCAGATGGGGAAGCCGATCGCGTAAAATTTGTGGCCCGCGGCCTCTGGCGCGGGATTTTTCTGGGTTAAAGGTAAGGTTTATGAACATGAAGAATTTGGGTCTGCCACTGGTTGCACTCACTTTTCTGTTAATGAGCGGTTGCGCAACGCAAACCGTGGTGACATTGCAAAACGGCACGCAGTATTTGACCAAGGACCAACCCAAGACCGCTACCGCCGATGGTTTTTATGAATTTACTGACATCGCCGGCAAACGCGTGCGGGTGAAGGCTGCAGATGTAGCGACCGTCATCAAGGAAAAATGACCCGCGCAACCCCATGTGGGAGGCGCGTGCCCCTCCCACATGGGATTTTCTGCAGTTGGTTTCAGCGGCCGGTGCGAATGGTGTTCCAAACCCGCGTACGAATCCGGTCGATGTTCAGCGGCATCGCTTCCAACGCAAACAACTTGCCCATCATTTCCTCGCTCGGGTAAATCTTGGTGTCGGCCTTGATTTCAGGGGCTACCAAGCTGTCAGCCGCGCTGTTGCCGTTGGCGTAGTGCACCGAGTTGGTGATGTCCGCCATCACTTGGGGTTCCAGCAGGTAGTTCATGAACGCGTAGCCGGCCTTTTCATCCGGTGCGTCGGCAGGCATGGCCACCATGTCGAACCAGATCGCCGCGCCTTCCTTCGGGATCTGATAACCGATCTTCACGCCGTTCTTGGCTTCCTTGGCCCGGCTTTCGGCCTGCAGCACGTCACCCGAAAACCCCACCGCTACACAGATATCGCCGTTGGCTAAATCGCCGGTGTATTTCGAGGAATGGAAGTACGCCACATACGGTCGCACTTTCATCAGCAGCGCCTCGGCTTTCTTGTAGTCCTCAGGCTTTTTGCTGTGGGGTGGCAGCCCAAGGTAATTCAGCGCAATCGGCAACAATTCCGGGCCGTTGTCCAGGATCGCCACCCCGCACTTGCTGAGTTTTTCCATGTACTCGGGTTTGAAGATCAAATCCCAGGAGTCCACCGGTGCGTTGTCCCCCAGCACCGCCTTGACCTTGTCAATGTTGTAGCCGATGCCGGTGCTACCCCACAGGTACGGGAAGCCATGAGCGTTGCCCGGGTCGTTGTTTTCCAGAGCCTTGAGCAGCACCGGGTTGAGGTTCTTCCAGTTCGGCAATTGGCTCTTGTCGAGCTTTTTCAGGGCGCCACCCTGAATCTGCCGGGCCATGAAGTGGTTGGACGGGAACACCACGTCATACCCCGAGTTACCGGTCATCAACTTGCCATCAAGGGTCTCGTTGCTGTCGTACACGTCGTAGCTGAAGCCGATGCCGGTCTGCTTCTGGAAGTTTTTAGTGGTGTCCGGCGCAATGTAGCTGGACCAGTTGTAGATCTTCACCGTCTCGGCGGCCTGGCCGATAGAGGCCACCAACATCAAGGGCAACAGGGCAATGGCTTTCATGGTTCGATTTCCTGGCGGTTTTAGGGCTGTTCTTATGGCAGGCGATCAAGGATCAAAGCGTTACAGAATCAATACGTAGGTCTTGCGCACCGTTTGCTGGATATCCCAGATGCCGGTGCTATTGGCTGGCAACATCAGTGCATCGCCGGCTTCTAGGTGGATGACTTCACCGGTGTCGGGGGTGAAGGTGCAGCGGCCCTGGATAAAGTGGCAAAACTCCTGGGATTTGATCTGGCGCCGCCAGCGGCCTGGGGTGCATGCCCAGATACCGGTCTCGACGCCATCGGTACGCTCAACGCTTAAGGTCGAGGCCACGGCAATAGGTTCGCCCAAGGGCACGGCCACCGGTGATGAGTCCGGCAGGTGGGCATTCAGCGCGTCTTTGAATTGAGTGATGCTCATGGGTTTTCCCGTGTGAGTGAAACAACTTAGTGCATGAAACCTTCCATAAACCCGGCCATGCCGGTCGCCAGCTTGCGGCGCCAAGGGGCGGAGTTGGGGTTGGCCAACACCTGGTCTTCATGGACAAAACTGCGAATGATCGCGTTGTAGCCCAACCAGCGGCACGGTTCGGGTTCCCACGGTTTGAGTGCGGCCAGGCCCTGGTCACGGATGACCCAGGGTTGGTGGGTTAAAGGGGTATCACGGCCCAGGATCAGATCGGCCAGCGTACGGCCGCCCAGATGGGTGGCGCCCACGCCCTCCCCGCCATAACCGCCGCTGAGTGCAATGCCGCTCTTGTGATCGCACAGCATGTGGGGCCTGAAATGACGCGACATACCCAGATTGCCGCCCCACGAATGGGTAATCTTCACGTGCTTGAGCTGCGGGAACAGCTCGCCAAACAGGTAGCGACGCAACGCGACTTCGCTGTCGGTCAAATCGAAGTTGTGCCGCAGTTTGCCGGCGAACTGGTAACCGCCACGGGCGCCGAACACCAGGCGATTGTCTGCCGTGCGCTGGCCGTAGGTGACTTGGCGACTGCTTTCGCCGAACGCCTGGCCATGGCTCAGGCCGATTTCGTCCCAGGTGCTGGCAGGCAATGGCTCGGTGGCGACGATCAGGCTTTGCACCGGTAACTGGTACCGGCCCAGGGGCGGCAAGGTGTTGGCGTAGCCTTCCACCGCCGGCACCACCCAGGCGGCGCGCACGCTGGCATTGGCCGTACGCACACTGCCGGACTGCCAGTGGGTGGCTGGGCTGTTTTCATAGATCGTCACGCCCATGCTTTCCACCACCCGCGCCAGGCCGCGTACCAGTTTGGCAGGGTTGATCGTGGCGACGTGGGGCGCATAAATGCCGCCGTAAGGCTTGGCGATGCGGATTTGATCGGCCAACTGCTCAGGGCTTAACCAGCGGTAGTCGGTTTCGGTAAGGCCCTGAGCGTAGAGTTTGTCCAGATAGGTGCGCAGGCTGCGCTCCTGCTCGGGGTAGCGTGCGGCGCAATACAGCGCGCCGCCCTTGCGGTAGTCGCAGTCGATGCCTTCGCGCGCCAGCACCTGTGCCACTTCATCGGGAATGCCATGCAGCAGGTCAAAGGAAGCGCGGCGCTGCTCGGGGTTGAGGCTTGCCAGCAGGCGGTCTTCCCCCAACAGGTTGCCCATCAGCCAGCCACCGTTGCGACCTGAGGCGCCGAAACCGGCGGTTTGCGCTTCGATGATCGCGATTTTCAGCTCAGGCGCCTGGCGTTTGAGGTAGTAGGCGGTCCACAGCCCTGTGTAACCGGCGCCGATGATGACCACGTTCACGTCCAGATCGTGTTCCAGGGACGGCCGCGCCAACAGCGGGTCGTCCAACTGGTCCATCCATAAGCTGATGTTGCGCCATGCTGGCATGCCCGGCTCCCCTACCTCGTTTCGATAGGGTCGATCCTAGGGCGCGGTGTTATTGAATGTCTTGCGCGCGTGCACGCAAAGAAATTTGTTTAACGTACGCCTTCGGCGATTGGCCCGTGTGCTGGCGAAATGCACTGTAAAACGCGGAGAGCGAATTAAAGCCAGCGGCAAACGCCAGGTCGTCGACCTTGATCGGCGGCGCAGCGTTATCCAGCGCGGCAAGCAAATGCTGGAGCCGCGCCTGGTTGACGTAGCGGTAGAAGCTTTGCCCCAGCACCTGGTTGAGCAGGTAAGAGATCTGGTTGCGGCTGTAGCCGCATTCTTTTGAAACCCGTTGCAGATCCAACTCCGGGTCCAGGTAGGGCTGTTTGCGCTCGAAGTATTGCTGCAAGTCATTGGCCATATGCCCCAATTGCTGAGGCGACAGGCCCAGCCGACTGACGCTTGGGCGCGTTGTCTGGGTCGGCTGCTCGTGCACCAGTGACGCATATTCATTGACCTGCCAGATCAACCCGTCGCGCACGGTGATGGCCTCACTGGTGCGAAACGACACCAGACCGTGACCGCCACGCAAAGTGATGCGGTACTGGATATACGCGGTATCGCCGTCGGCACGAATGCGGTCGGTGTGTTCAATGGCCTCGTCAGCTTCGCGGGGCATGCTGGCCTGCAAATACTCACGTAACTCGGCGTAACCGACTACGCGGTTCTGGAAAAAGTCGTGGTACTGGATATCCGGGTGGTAGTAGGACATTACCCCGTCGAGGTCTCGATGCCGCCAGCACAGGTGATGGCGCAGCACCAGGTCGCTGGTAGCTTGAGTATGCTGACAATCGGACATAAGCGGCTCGTAGGCGATAGACGCTGGAGATTGACCAATTTTGACAGCCGCGACAATGCGCAAATATCCGTCACCGACTAGTGGCCCATTGCCCCGCTTATCAAGTAGGACATGACCCACATCAAAGTTATGGAAAACAACCGCCCAACGGAGCGAAAAAACTCACCTTCCTGTGACCTATGGGTGCTATTTTTTAGTTTTTCGACGCCACGACCAGTGAAGGTCTTGGCCCCTGCCGCGAGCAAAAGGAAGCGCTCAATGAACAAGGTGGGCAACATGAACAAAGTGACGTTCCCCAATGCGTGCCAGCTGATGCGCTGGCATTTCCATCCAATGGGCTTCGAGGGCAGCATGCCGCGCCCGGTAGCATGGTTGCGCGTTTGTTCGATCGAGCAAGCGGCGAGACGCTGATTGCCATCGCGGGGATCCCCTGTGCCACGGTGATGAATGCCGCGGACGTCGAGCGGATTATCGAGGCGGTGGAGGATGAATTGGAGGCGTTCGTGCCGCCGCTGTCATTGCGGGCCTGAAACTGCCTTTACAGGTTAGTGGGGAAAAATGTGGGAGGGGGCTTGCCCCCGATAGCGGAGGGTCAGTCAATGATGTGCAGACTGAAACACCGCCATCGGGAGCAAGCCCCCTCCCACATTGATTATGTGCGTTGATCGTCGAAAAACGCCTTCTTGCCGTCCACCCGCTCCGACGCCTTCGGCATTTTCACCGCTTGACCCTCCGGCTTCTCCACATACCAGTAGCAATGGCTCACCGCGCGGGTAATGCCCACATAGGCCAGGCGCAACACTTCGTCTTTTTGCGCGTTGTCATACGGCTCGCTGTCACCGTTCTTGCCCAGGCCCGCCATGCGGTATACCTGGTTCTTGTAGGGTGAGCTGGTGAGGTGCTGGCAATCCCCCAGCAAAAATACCGCATCGGCCTGCAGGCCCTTGGCGCTGTGATAGGTCAGTTGTTTTAGCCTGCGAGCCTGTGGCGGCAAGCTAGAATCCACATTAACTACAGATTGAATATGTTGTTTTATCAATAACTTATCACTGCTTTTTCGATACAGCATCAACACCGTCCTGCCATTTTGGTAATGCTCCGACAGTTGCCGCCCTAGTTCAGCGTCATTACGCTCCAACACCTTGACGGGCACCAATGCCCTGGGCGCCCCACTGGCCTTGGCCTTCTTGCCCGGTATGGATGGCGCGGCACGCACGATATGTTCGGCAGCGTCGATGATGTGCTGATGGCTGCGGTAGTTTTCGCTCAGCATCACCCGCGTGGTACTGGGCGACGGGAACTCATTGCTGAACTCTATGAAGTATTTCGGAGAACTGCCCCGCCAGCCGTAGATTGACTGCCAGTCATCGCCCACACACAGCAGGGACGAACGTTGCGCGCCTCGGCCCACGTGCATGGCTGGGCCGCGGCTGCGGATCTCGCGCAAACTGGCGCGCAGCCATGAAACGATCTGCGGCGATACGTCCTGGAATTCGTCGATCATCAGGTGCGACAGCGGCCGTAACAGCGGATCACTGAGCAGCTTGAGGTTTTCTGGCGTGTTCTCACCAAACAGCGAGAACATGCGGTTGTAGGTCATGACCGGCGGCGATTGGTCCAGCAGGTGATCTTCGAGGGCTTTCCAGAATATGCTCAAGGCTTCGAAGAAGAAACGATCCGGGTCATCCTTGGCAAAACTCATCTTGCCCACGGCAGTCGGCACGTCCAGGCCCAGGTTTTCGATAAACCCGGCGGCCATTACAAAACTGTCCAGCAGTGGCGCGGAGGCCAGCTCGCCCTTGACCTTGTAATCAAAGCCAGGCCCCGCAGTAGCATCCCCTGCCAGACTGCTTAGAAGCCGCTTTGAGGCCTCATAACTATCGAGCCAAATCAGTGGCTTACGATAGAAAGCTTGAAACAAGGTGCGCTTTACCGCCCATTCTGCACGTACTGACAATTTCGAATTGGGCCTGCTGACCTGCGAGTTTTCGCGCGAATCGAAGCCCAACACAACCCAGGCGTCCAGCTCAGGAATGTAGCCATGGCAGTGGAACTGCGCACCGTTGATCTTCACGGTCTGTCGGCTGGGTTCGATGCCCTTGATCGGCCAGGCACCGGCACGAAACCACAGGTCTTCGATGACATCGCAGAGCTCTTCATCGCGCTTGGCAGCCAGCTCGGTGACGGCTACGCGCTTCTGCACATCGGGGTGATCGCGCTCCAGCTCCTTGAGCTGCAGGCCATGGCGAGCCAATGGTGCGATCAGCTCGCGAAAACGCGGGTGCTGGCCATGTAAACGGTGGTAACAGGCGTTCATCTGCTGGCGCTGAGCTTCGTTGATGCGCAAGTCAAAGGGGTTACTGTCGGCGTCTTCAAAGCCCGAACTGAGGTTTTCGAACGCTTGCAGGCGTTCAAAGCCCGGCAGGCTGCGTACCATTGGCAAGATGCGTGAGTGAAAGGTGCGCACCACGGCCTGCGCTTCCTTGATGTCCAGCGGTCGACCCCACAAGCCGAGAATCTCCGTGAGCTTGTGGATGAAGTCTTTGCGCGACTCACGGGTAAAGGTCACCACGGTCATCGAACTCAGCTCGAAGCCCAGGTAATGGGTGAGCAACAGAATACGCAGCACCAAGGACGTGGATTTACCCGCACCGGCCCCGGCAATCACCGAGGTCGACGGCGTATCGCTGAAAATCATCTTCCATTGCGCCGCACTGGGCTGGGCATGGGCCGGCAGCAGGCGAGCTACGTCGTCCTTGATGCGTTTCTTCAAGTCGGCCGTCAAGGGCAAGCGCCAATCATCGAACAGACTGTCATCGACGCCTGGCGCCTGGTGCTCATCCGGGCGGAAGTCGCGGATCAGCAGCACCTGACGCCCTTCTTCGATACCTTCAGCCTTGCCCTCACGGTACCCGTACTCAACGCCTGCCTCATGGCCGCTGCGAAAACCATCGGCCTGCCCATGCAGCCAGGAAAACCGATGCTGAGCGCGCAAGCGCGTCAGCCCATGACCAAACAAGCGGGCGGCCAAACGTTTGAACAGGGGCATTTCTGCCAAGGGGCGCAGTTCGGGAGGCAGATCAGGCTGTTGTTGCGGCACGCGGACTCCTGCGACGAGCTGGGGTTTAACAAGTGCGCCATGGTCGCCGGAATCGGCCTTCAGCACCAGTCAATTGCTTAGCTGTCATAGAGTTAGGCGACGAAGTGAAAGTCAAAACGCCGGCAATCAATCTAATCGACTGATAGGAATTAGGCACTTTTTACGCTTTTTATCGATTAAGCGCTGCAGGATCATAGGCGCCATCAACAGGAGACGATCATGCTTGAACTTCGACCTTTTAACTCCCTGGGCGGCGCCCATCATGGCTGGCTTGACGCTCATCACCATTTTTCGTTTGCCGAATACCATGACCCCAAGCGTATGCACTGGGGCAACCTGCGGGTGTGGAATGACGACATTATCGAGCCTGGCACCGGCTTCCCGCAGCATTCACACCGTGACATGGAGATCATCACCTATGTGCGCGAAGGCGCCATTAGCCATGCCGACAACCTGGGTAACAAAGGCCGTACCGAGGCCGGTGATGTGCAGGTAATGAGCGCCGGTACCGGGATCGCCCACAGCGAATACAACCTGGAAGCCACGTCGACCAAAATCTTTCAGATCTGGATTATCCCGAATGAAAGCGGCTTGCCGCCGTCGTGGGGGGCCAAGCCGTTTCCCAAAGAGGGTCGTGACGGGTTTGTGACCTTGGCCAGTGGCAAGGCCGGTGACAATGAAAGCCTGCGCATTCGTGCCGATGCACGTTTGGTGGCAGCAACGTTGAAGGCGGGAGAAAGTGCCGAGTATCGACTCGACAGCGGGCGTCGTGCCTATTTGGTGCCCGCCACCGGGGTGATTGAGATCAATGGCTTGCAGGCAAACGCTCGGGACGGTGTAGCGATTGAGGATGAGCAGGTGTTGCGGGTGACGGCGATTGAAGACAGTGAGATCGTCCTCGTCGACCTGGCCTGATTTTTCTCTTCGCCACGATCACAATGTGAGAGGGGGCTTGCTCCCGATAGCGGCGGGTCAGTCAACAGAGATATCGACTGATCTACCGCTATCGGGAGCAAGCCCCCTCTCACATTGGTCATGCAGTGCTAGGCAGAGATTGCGCCGTCTACCAACACTTGCGCCTCTTCCACCAACTGCTTGAGGTGATCTTCACCGATAAAGCTTTCGGCGTAGATCTTGTAGATGTCCTCGGTGCCTGATGGCCGCGCTGCGAACCAGCCGTTTTCGGTCATCACTTTTAAGCCGCCAATCGCCTGGTTATTGCCCGGCGCGTGGCTGAGGATCTGCTGGATGCTTTCCCCGGCCAGTTGAGTGGACGTGACCTGCTCCGGCGACAGCTTGCCCAGCAGTGCTTTCTGCGCCGGCGTGGCCTTGGCGTCGACACGAATGGCAAATGGCTCGCCCAGGGCATCGGTCAGGCCACGGTAGATCTGGCTCGGGTCCTGGCCTTTGCGTGAGGTCATTTCTGCAGCCAACAGCGCAGGAATCAGGCCGTCCTTGTCAGTGCTCCACACGGTACCGTCCTTACGCAGGAACGAAGCACCGGCGCTTTCTTCACCGCCAAAGCCCAACGAGCCTTCGAACAGGCCATCGGCGAACCATTTAAAACCTACCGGCACTTCGTACAGCCGGCGGCCGATACGTGCGGCCACCCGATCGATCAAGCCGCTACTGACCACGGTCTTGCCCACGGCCGCATCGGCGCGCCAATCGGGGCGGTTTTGGAACAGGTAATCGATGGACACCGCTAGATAGTTATTCGGCGCCAGCAGCCCACCAGATGGGGTCACGATGCCATGGCGGTCGTGGTCCGGGTCGCAGGCGAAGGCCACGTCGAAACGCTCCTTGAGGCCGATCAAGCCTTGCATCGCGTAGCTGGACGACGGGTCCATGCGGATCTGACCGTCCCAATCGACGCTCATGAAGCGGAAGGTCGAATCGACTTCGGTATTTACGACGTCAAGGTTGAGGCGGTAATGCTCGGCAATCGCCGACCAGTAGCGCACCCCTGCTCCACCCAGCGGATCTACGCCCAAGCGCAGGTCGGCGCTGCGGATGGCGTCCATGTCGATCACATTGACCAGATCGGCCACATAGCTGTTGAGGTAGTCATGCCGGTGGGTAGTGTCGGCCTTGAGTGCCTGGCCATGAGTGATGCGCTTGACCCCAGCGAGTTTGTTGGCCAGCAATTCGTTGGCCTTGGCTTCGATCCATTTGGTGACGTGGGTATCGGCCGGGCCGCCATTGGGCGGGTTGTATTTGTAGCCACCGCTTTGCGGCGGGTTATGGGACGGCGTAATGACGATACCGTCCGCCAGCCCCGTGGTGCGGCCGCGGTTGTAGCAGATGATGGCGTGGGAAATCGCCGGCGTCGGCGTGTATTCATCACCTTCGGCCAGCATGACGTGTACGCCGTTGGCGGCCAGGACTTCCAGGGCGCTCGCACCGGCAGGCGTGGACAGCGCGTGGGTGTCGAGACCAACAAACAATGGGCCGTTGATGCCCTGGGCTTCGCGGTACAGGCAGATCGCCTGACTGATGGCGAGCACGTGCCATTCGTTGAAGCTCAGCTCGAATGAGCTGCCACGGTGGCCGGAGGTACCAAAGGCGACGCGTTGGGTGGAGATCGCTGCATCAGGCTGGCCGGTGTAGTAGGCCGTGACCAGTCGCGGGATATCCACCAGCAACTGGGCTGGCGCCGGCTTGCCCGCAAAAGGACTGATTGTCATGCATAAACCTCGGAAAGAAGAATTCGGAAAAAATGGCAGTTTACTGAGAGTTCGACTGCTGCGCGACGTTATAGATCCTACGACACAAAGAGAAAATTCGCTCACCCCGCTAAGATTGGTGCAACGCCTCACTGAGCGCCGCCAGCGCAACATCCAGGTTGGGTTGCCCATGAAAGGTGTGGCTCAAGCGTAGGTGCTCTTGGTGCAGGCCACTGAGGCTGAACAATTCACCCGGCGCCACCACCACGTGCCGTGACAACAGGCGCTGAAACACCTGACGCATGTCCACGGTCCGGCTGGCTCTTAACCAGAATGTGGCCCCGGCAGCCGGCAGCTGGAAGGTGACCTGTTCGCCTAAATGCTGCTCCAGTCGTTGTCCCATTTGCACCGATTGCTCGCGCAGTTGTTCGCGCAGCGTGCGCAGGTGTTGGTCGATTCGCCCGCTTTGATACAGACGTGCAATCGCGCGCTGGCGAATCGAGGATAAACGAAAGGATCGCAGCATGAACTGGCGCTGCAGTTCGCTGCTCATGCGCCGAGATAACAGATAGCCATAAGGCGCTTCCGAACCAAGTATTTTCTCGAAAGAGGAAAATATGATCAGCCGCTCCGGGTTCGCCAGCTCGCGCAAGGTGCTCTGGGGCAGTTTGAAACCCAACTCGCCAAATGTGTCATTTTCAAGCAACCAGCAACCGTAGTGATCCAGCAGTTGCGCCACTTGCACGCGGTCCCGAGCCGTCAAGGCGACCCCCGATGGCAGGCTAACCGCTGACGACAACAGCACCAGGTGGACCGGTTCGTCCCGCAGCAGTTGATCGAGCAACGTCATGTTCAGGCTGCCATCCGCCATCCAGGGCAGCTCGATGACGCGTACACCTGCAGCCTGGAGCAGGCGCAGGATCAGCCAATCGCAAGGCGATTCGACTATTACCGTGGTGCCACGCAACCCAAGCACCTCGATCAAAATATCCAGCACGCCACGTAAATCCGCGCCGATATACACGTCGTCCGCATGCCAGCAGCGGGTTGGCGATGACGTATACCGTGCCGCCAGCGCTGCACGCAGCTCCCATACGCCGCATGCCTGAGACCACGGCTGCAGGTTGTGCGGGTACTGGCGCACCAGTTCCCGCTCAACCCGCAACAGCGTGCCATCCAGTGAGGCCAGGAGTGCGGGCTCGTCGCCGCTAAGCACTGCCATGCCGGGGCGGCGGGCCGCTGCGTAGAGTCGGTCGAGCAAGTCCCCGCCAGCCCATGTCGGTGGTTTCGCTGACACCGGCCAGGCGTAATACCCCGACTTTGACACCGAATAGACCCGCCCCTCTTTCTCCAAAAGCGAGTAGGCATATTGGATCGTCGAGATCGACACATTCAAACGCACCGCCAATTGGCGCAGGGATGGCAGCTTTACCCGGGCATCAGTACTGACCTCGTTGATCAGGCTGATCATGTAGCGATAAACCGCCTGGTAGGCGAAATCTGCTTGCCGTTCACCGCGCAAGCTCATGGTTCAGACAATTGACAGGCTCGCCCGTCACTGCGCGCGCCCTGACGAGCCCCCTCGGGTTGACGCGCCCCAGGCACCAGTGGCCGTTTACGATACAGGTGCCGCAACAGGGGCATGGACAATCCGCTGTTATCCACGAGCCATTGTTGCAACATCTCGGTCGACGCAGTGCCCTGCAACACTTTGTGCAATTCTGGCAGCGCCACCAGCATGCCGGGATGGCACTGGCGCAGATAACCTTCCAGTCTTTCGCCATGCTGGACAAATGGCGAGAAGAGCATGCAAATCAGCTGGGTTTCGTCCAGGCCAAAGAACTGGCGAGCATACGTACTCGACAGGGTGCGCCCTTCTTGGGTGGCCGCCTGAGCCAGAAGCTCTTCGGGCATTTGCCGACTGCGCATGTAATGGCCGGCCGACTGAATGTAACTGTCTACACCGTCTTCGTAGTCCAGGTCGCGCAAGCATTCGGCCTGTAGGCCCCGCAGGTGCGCCATCAGCATTGGATTGGCATAAGCAGGCTGGCTGAACTGAAAGCCGAACGGGTCTGGCGCGTAGGCCATGAATTCCGTGAGCAAGGGCGTGGATGATGGGGCCGCGCCATCCAGCAGATCGGCGACACTGATGTAGGCCAAGTGGCGATGACCTGGTTGGCTGGGCGCGGGATCTGCCACATAGTGCTCGCCGTAGACGTCCTGATAGTAACGTTGGCTCCATTCGTCCATGCGGGCGAACAGGCTATTGAGCGATAAGGCTCGGTCGCTGTCACCCGCCAGGCTCGTACCCTGGGCGGCATTCTTGAGCCACGCGAGCAATTGGCGTTGCCTGCGTGGCGAATCGCCACTGACCAACGCATGCACCCCGCCCTGCCAGGTGGTAACCCGTTGATAGAAGTCACCCAGTGCCAGGTACGTGTCATTGCACAACGTCGCTTGGCAGTCCCCGGAGGTCAGGTGCCCCACCATCAACATATTGCGCTGACGGATTTCACGTCCACCTGCAGAGGCTGGGCGCAGGTGGTTGAAAGGGTAAATTTCCTGGTTTTCCACCACCAACAACTCAACGCGCGGGTCATCGTGGAAAAACAGCCGGCTATAGCCGCGGTTAAGGGTGTCAAGGGTGCCTTGGGTCATCCCCGGATGGCGCAGCGTTGCGACGCGCAGATGGAACGTCCGAGGCGCCCGTCCGGCAATTGTCAGCTGCGCAGCGCGCAGCAGTGCCAGGGTGTAACTACTGACCTCGCCGCCGCCATGGGCGACCAGTACTTTGTAATCGCCCACCTGCTCAATGCCGCCGGCCGATACGATGATTCGTTGAACCAACAACTGTAACGCCGTGCGCTCCTCGCGAGAAAGGTGCCCGATCAAGCGTTGCAAAACTTGCTGGTAAACATAATTCATTGCCTGTTCGTGAATAGCGCTCATAGTTCTACTACCCGAGTTGAAATATCAGTTTCAAGCAACAGCACTGACAGTGCTTGCTCGACCTGTAACGTGTGTAGGAGATCGGCTAAAAGTACCGTACGCCGATAAATAGACACTAGCACTTCGACACAAAAGTATATCGACGCTCGACGGCGCGACCATTACACACTCAAACGCGCAAAGCCCAGTAAACACGGGGCTTGTGTGACAGGTTTCGCGACCCTAGGACCATTCCGACAAACTCCTACACATCCTTAACCAAGTAATTAAAGAAGTGTCCCACAGATAGAACGCGAGCAACTTTTTCGCCTGCCGAATTCAGACTTTCCAGTGAGACAAGCTTTTTCTTTTGGTCGCGCGGTGGCTGCGGCGTTAGTTGCTCGAACTACCGACGGTGATATCAGAAATGTATTCATTGCTCAGTCCTTGAGATGAAAGTGACGGCGCAATTATCAGTGCTGGAAAATCGATTAACAGATACAGAACTTGACCTGAAACCAGTCCAGATTGGCGCACACATGCAGAATGATGGCGCACATACGACGACGCCGCGCTGGAAACCAGCGCGGCGTCGGGGAGAAAGCTCGAATTCAGGGGCTCAAGTGCCCCATTGACGCTTAAGGACGGGGGGCAGAATGTGCCCTGACAAATGGCGCATTTGCCCCCTACGCCGTCAGCCGGCAACCGCTGTTTGCGAAAATTCCTACGCGCTAAACAGCTTCGACCTGCAAGGCGACTCGCTCGCGGCAAGGGCATTCGTCCATGTAGCGATGAGCTTCGACAAACTGATTGAATGGAAACACCGTCGTTTTCAGGGGTACCAGTACACGATCAGCCGTCAATTGGTTGATGTCACGCAAGGCGCGCTGTAGGGCAACCTGGTCCTGGGTAATGCCAAGTTCCGGCTTACCGGTGAAGTTACCAATGCAGTGTACGAAGAACTGGATGTTCTTCTGGAATGCCGCACACGCCGGGAACGGCGTCTGGTTGCCGCCCTGCAGCCCATACAGGACCAGGCTGCCACGGGGCGCCAGCACATCACCGAGCAACGACATCTGCGGGCCGCCCAAACCATCAAAGACCACGTCGACGCCGCGATTGTCAGTGAACTTGTTGATTTGCATCAGCAAGTCCTGCTCTTCAGTGACGATGACCTTTTCCGCACCCAGGGACAGCAGGTATTCGCGCTCATCACTGTCTTTGGTCGCGGCAATCACCCGCACCCCCAAAGCCTTGCCCAACTGTACAAATGAAGGGCCGGCACAGTGGCTGGCATCGGTTACCAGGGCAAACTGCCCAGGCTTGACCCGAGCCAGGTCCACATAGGCAAAGTAGGCGATCAGCAGCGGCGTATAGTGCACGCTGGCTTCAATGGGGCTGAGGATATCGGGGTAACGGGTCAGCGCAGACCGGGGCAACACGATCTGTTCGCCGTAAACCGGATAATCATTGGGGCTTTCGGCCGGAAAACTGGCCACTTTATCGCCCACTGCCAAGTCATCCACGCCATCACCGATGGCTACGACCACCCCTGCCATCTCGTGACCCAGGCCTGACGGCAAGCGTGCATGGGACGACGCCAGGTTTTGACGCCACAAAATGTCGTACCAACTGATGCCAATCGCTTCGACACGCACCTGCACTTCGCCCGGTGCGGGCAACGCGGCTGCATGCTCTTCGCACTTGAGCACCTCGGCCGGACCAAACTTGTGAAAACGGATCGTGCGGGACATCGCAAACCTCGTCAAAGTAACCTCTAATGCCATGAACTCTATCTGGGCTTTGCGGCTAAGGCCATCGGTCGCTATTAATAGTCAACATGCCCGCCATTGATTCCGCATCTGAGGAATGGACCTCAAGTATTGTAGGAAAACTCAATTTTCCTGTGCAGAGTAACAGTCTTTCCCCGTAAGATTCATGCCGGTCATTGTTCCCAAGTGACTGCTCTCGTCAAGTTTGCTGACTCTTCCAGGACACAAGATGAACCGTAACGACCTGCGTCGTGTCGACCTTAACCTGTTGATCGTATTCGAAACCTTGATGCATGAGCGCAGTGTGACCCGCGCCGCCGAGAAATTGTTCCTTGGCCAGCCGGCCATCAGCGCAGCCTTGTCACGCCTGCGCGGCCTGTTTGACGACCCGTTGTTTGTGCGCACCGGGCGCAGCATGGAACCCTCGGCCCGCGCCGTAGAGATCTTCGCCCTGCTCTCCCCGGCCCTGGACTCGATTTCCACCGCCGTCAGCCGCGCCGCCGAGTTCGACCCAGCCACCAGCACCGCCGTATTTCGCATCGGCCTGTCCGACGACGTCGAGTTCGCCCTGCTGCCCCAACTCCTCAAACGCCTGCGCGCTGAAGCACCGGGCATCGTGCTGGTCGTGCGACGCGTCAACTATATCCTGATGCCCGGCCTGCTGGCCTCCGGCGAGATCTCCATCGGCGTCAGCTACACTGCCGACCTGCCGGCCAACGCCAAGCGCAAGGTTCTGCGCCGCAGCCTGCCCAAAGTGCTTCGGGCCGACAGCGTACCCGGCGCCCTGAGCCTGGACGACTTCTGCGCCCGCCCTCACGCGCTGGTGTCATTTGCCGGGGACTTGAGTGGGTTTATCGACGAAGAATTGGAAAAACTCGATCGCAAACGCCATGTGGTGTTGGCAGTGCCACAGTTCAACGGGCTGGGCACACTGCTGGCAGGCACCGATATCGTTGCCATCGTGCCGGACTATGCCGCCGAGGCCTTGACGGCAGCCGGCGGCTTGCGCGCCGAAGAACCGCCAATGCCGGTGCGTTCGTTTGAGTTGCATATGGCATGGCGCGGTTCCCAGGACAATGATCCCGGGGAGCGGTGGTTGCGGTCGCGGATTCAGATGTTTTTCGGGGACCCCGATAGCTTGTAATAGAATTCCACTAAATTCCATAAAGCCGTTTTATAACAACGAGTTACTAGCAATTTAAGTCCACTGCCGTCTGTCTAAATCCAATGGATTCCACGGCTCATGGGGGCATAATTGGGGGCAAATTTCGGTTCCTTAAAAAGGATGCCCCCACCGATGCCCCCAGACAATGCGGTTGTTTTCAAACGAAAACTCAGCGATGCCTTGATCCGCTCACTGACCGAACCCGGCAAACACGCCGATGGCGAAGTCCCTGGCCTCTACTTGGAGGTAAGGGCGTCGAGCAAGGTCGGCAAATCCCCTTCCAAGGTTTGGCGATTGAAGTATCGGCTGCATGGCAAGGAAAACCGCTTCTCCATCGGCTCTTACCCCGACATTGGTCTCAAGGAGGCGCGCGACATTGCCCGCGGCGCACGCCGCGACGTGGCTAACCACACCGCTCCGCTCAAGGCCAAGACCGCAAAAATCGAGGCACAGTTGCTCAATGAAGAGCGCACCTTCGCGTACGTGGCCGAGCAATGGTTGGCATTCAAGTCTGCCGAATTGGTGACCAAATCCATCGCGGGCTTTACCGGAGCGCTGAACAACCACATCTTGCCTGCCCTTGGCAAAAAACCGATCAGCGAGATCAAGTTGGAGCACATCACTACGATCATCACTGAGTTGCGCCGCCAGCGCACCATGGCCATGGCCCGACGCGTGCGTACCATCATCCGTGCCGTTCTGGGCTTTGCTGAAGGGCGCGGCTGGGTTGAACGCAACGTAGCGCTCAGCAACATTGAGGAATTGAAGATCCGCCATGTCGTCACCAGCAATCCGGCGATCGAAAGGCCAGCCGATCTAGGCAGGTTTCTTCTGCGTCTGGATGACTGCAACGACGGCAGCGTTGCCTCCGCGATGCGCCTGCTGATTATGTTGCCGGTCCGCCCAGGCGAACTGGTGCAGATGCGCTGGGAAGATGTCGACTTGGTGGGCGCCGATTGGCGTTATGTGGTGAGCAAGACCAAGCATCTGGACAAGAGCAAACACATCGTGCCGTTGCCTGAACAAGCCTTGGTTCTGTTACGCGAGCTACATAAAACCCGCGTGGTGGATGAAGAAGGCAAAGGCTGGGTGTTCGTCTCGCCGGTCTATCCGGGCCGTCCCATAAACCCGACCTCCATGCTCAAGTCCTTTCAGCGTATTTGGCCAGAGTACGACATCACTGCCCACGGCTTTCGCGCGACCTACAGGACCATTGCGCATGAGCATTTGGGTATAGATCCAATCGTGCTCGAATTGTCCTTATCCCACCGGATGCCAGGTGCGTTGGGGGCTGTGTATGCCCGCGCGCAATTACTAGTGCAACGCCGGGAGGCGGCTCAACAATGGGCGAACTACTTAGACCAGTTGCGGCAAAACGCTGCGCACGTGACCTCAGATTGAGGATACCGCGCAAGGAATTAGGAGGTGGAGTGGGAAACGAAGCATGCATCAATTCCTATCGTCTGACTAAGGAGTGATCGTGCAGTGACAAGCAAGCGGCAGAAAGCCGCATTCAATAATGTGTCTAAGCTCAAGCGCGGAAATCATCGAGGGGCTCCTTCAGCCGAAGTTGAAAATCAGGACTCAATAGAGAGTAGCGGCCTGACGTAAAAGTGCTGAGCCTCGCTGCTTTTCTTTAAAGTGAATCGTTTAACCGTAGATTTGGGTTACGCCACGCTCATGCCTATAGATAGATGGAACTCCAAGCGTTTGTAATGGCCGACACTTAGCAGGCGACACGTTGATTGCCTAAGCACAAGGAGGCTCACATGCCCGATTTGAACGGCAAAATTCGTTACGCAGTGGTCGCAGGCGGCTCCATTTCCCAAGGCGCCTTTATGCCCGGGATTGGGCAGACCGAAAACTCCGTCCTGACAGCGCTTGTAACGGGCGATCCAATCAAGGCAGACACGTTAGCCAAACGCTACTCCCTGAAAAGCTACAGCTATACGCAATACTGAATCGCCCCGGATTTCGTAGACACCTCCATGCCTTAAACTGAGGCCAATTAGGAGGTGCCATGAGCAACCCGCGTTACCCCGAAGAATTCAAAATCC
>NZ_UTKY01000085.1 GCF_900583165.1 Pseudomonas viridiflava
GAGCTTGAGCTGGCCAATGATGCCGACGCCGCCGTGTGGCTGCCGCGCCTGGACACCTACCTGTGTGACTTGAAGGAATCGCAGATTCGCGATGGCCTGCATATCTTCGGTGAGTCTCCCGAGGGTCGCTTGCGCATTGATACCTTGCTGGCCTTGCTGCGCATCCCCCGTGGCGACGGCCGTGGCCCGCAATCGAGCCTGCTGCGGGTGTTGGCCAAGGCGTTCGAGCTGGGTTTCGACCCGCTGGACTGCGCCCTGGCCGAACCCTGGACTGGGCGTCGGCCACTGGTGCTGCAGAAGATCGACGCGCAGCTGTGGCGCACCGCCGGTGATACCCGCGAGCGCCTGGAGTTGTATGCTGCGCGTTTGATCGAGCAGGCATTGGAAGGCCCGCTTGAACAGCTGGAAGAGATGGGTTGGGAGGATGTAAAGGCCGTGATCGAAAGCCTGCGCATCGTCGTCGCGCCGCGTCTGGATGCCTGCGGCCCGGCAGAAATGCGCGGCTTGCTGGATGCCCTGAGCGGCCGTTTTGTCCCGGCGGGCCCCAGCGGTGCGCCGAGTCGCGGGCGTTTGGACGTACTGCCCACCGGGCGCAACTTCTTCACCGTCGACGTGCGCAACCTGCCCACCACTACGGCTTGGCGCATTGGCTTTCAGTCCGCCAACCTGATTCTGGAGCGCCATCTGCAAGACCACGGTGATCACCTGCGCCAACTCGGCCTGTCGGTGTGGGGCACTGCCACCATGCGCACCGGTGGTGACGATATCGCCCAGGCCATGGCGCTAATGGGCGTACGCCCGGTGTGGGCCACGGGCAGCCAGCGGGTGGATGACTTTGAGATCCTGCCGGTCAGCTTGCTGGACCGCCCACGGGTGGATGTGACCTTGCGTGTGTCCGGGTTCTTCCGCGATGCCTTCGCGAACCTGATCCGCCTGTTTGATGCGGCGGTGCAGGCGGTGGCGGCGTTGGATGAGCCGGATGATATGAACCCGCTGGCCGCCAAGGTGCGCAGCGAGCGGCAAGCGTTGCTTGAATCTGGCCTGGATGAGGAGGCCGCCGCGAAGCAAGCAGGCTGGCGTATCTTTGGCGCCAAACCGGGCGCCTATGGCGCAGGCGTACAGGGCGCGGTTGAAGGTCGCCTGTGGCAAAGCCGTGAAGACTTGGCCGAGGTCTACTTAAATTGGGGAGGCTACGCCTACGGCGGTTCTGATGAGGGCACCGCTGCACGCGAGCAATTCGCCCAGCGCCTGAGCCAGGTGCAGGCGGTGTTGCAGAACCAGGACAACCGCGAGCACGACTTGCTCGATTCCAATGACTATTACCAATTCCAGGGCGGCATGCTCGCCGCTGTGGAAACCCTGAGCGGCGAAAAAGCCGCCAGCTACCACGGCGACCACAGCCAGCCGGACCTGCCGAAGATTCGTACCTTGAAGGAAGAGCTCAACCGGGTGATCCGCTCCCGCGCCGCCAACCCCAAGTGGATCGACGGCGTGAAGCGCCACGGCTACAAAGGCGCGTTTGAAATGGCTGCGACGGTAGACAACCTGTTCGCCTTCGATGCCACCACCGCGCTGATCGATGATCACCAATACGCCTTGCTCGCCGACGCCTATTTGCTCGACCCCGACACCCGCGCCTTTGTGCAACAACACAACCCCGACGCCCTGCGCGACATGACCGAGCGCATGCTCGAAGCCCAGCAGCGCGGCATGTGGCAAGAACCGGGCGCGTATCGCGAGGCGTTGGAAAACCTGTTGCTGGATATAGAAGAAGACAGCTGATGACCGAGATCCCCCATTTCCCGCTGTCCGCCGTGGTCGGCGCCGACGAGTTGAAACTGGCGCTGTGCCTGACCGCCATCGACCCGAAGATCGGCGGCGTGCTGATTGAGGGCCCGCGCGGCATGGCCAAGTCCACCCTGGCGCGGGGGCTGGCAGACCTGTTAGCCAGCGGGCAGTTTGTGACCTTACCGCTGGGCGCTACCGAAGAGCGTCTGATTGGCACCTTGGATCTGGATGCTGCGCTTGGCGAAGGCCGCGCGCAATTTTCACCCGGCGTATTGGCCAAGGCCGATGGCGGTGTGTTGTACGTCGATGAGGTCAATCTATTGGCCGATCATCTGGTGGACTTGCTGTTGGACGTGGCCGCCAGCGGCACCAATCTGGTTGAGCGCGACGGCATTTCCCATCGCCATTCAGCACGCTTCGTACTGATCGGCACCATGAACCCGGAGGAGGGCGAGTTGCGCCCGCAACTGCTCGACCGCTTCGGCTTTAATGTGGCCTTGAGCGGGCAGACCTTGCCGGCCGAGCGTGGGCAGATTATTCGACGTCGCCTGGATTTCGATAGCGACCCGGCGGCGTTTTGCGCGCAATGGGACGAGCAACAAGCCGCATTGCGTGAACGCTGCACTCAGGCGCGGGCGCGGCTCGACAGCATTGCGCTGGACGATCAAGCGTTGGCCGAGATTACCGAGCGCTGTTTTGCTGCCGGTGTCGATGGCTTGCGGGCCGATCTGGTCTGGCTGCGGGGCGCACGCGCCCATGCCGCGTGGCGCGGTGCCAGCGCTATCGCCGAAGAAGATATCGAAGCCGTCGCGGAGTTTGCCTTGCGCCACCGCCGCCAGGAGCAATCGCTACCACCCAGCCCGCCGAGCGAAGGGCAGTCGCCCAAATCCTCTGACACATCGCCGGGCCAAGGCCAATGGGGCGACATGCCCGCGCCGGCCCTGCCTACGGGCGCCCGCCGTGAAGTCCCCACCTGGCCAAAAAAGCCCTAGGCATTCGCCCTCGACCTGACGCGGGGGCGGATGCCCGGCCCCGAGCGGGGCGACTGGACAGAGGCACGCAGGGCAAGGCGCGTAGCGCACAGCAGGGCTCGATCAACTGGCCCGGCACGTTACTAGGTGGCCGACCGCAACGCCGTGAGGATTTGCTCTTTCACCTGCGCAGTGGCTCAGCCCATGAATTGTGGCTGGTGATTGTCGATGCCTCGGCGTCTACCCGGCGCCATCGTGCACTGACAGACGCCAAAGGCTTGTTGGCGCAGTTGTTTGACGATGCGTATCGCCAGCGGGCGCGCATGGCGTTGTTAACTGCCAGAGGGCAAGCGCCGATGTGGCAGGTTCAGGGGTTGAAGGCCGCCAAAGGCTTGGGCGGTTGGCTGGATCAACTGGGTGCCGGCGGCGGTACGCCATTGCTGGCGGCGCTGAGCGAGGCGGGTGATTGGCTGGCGGCGCGGCGAAAACGCTATCCGGCTGAGCAACAGCGGTTGTTGTTGATTACCGATGGGCGACTCAAGGACATTGCCGGGTTGCCGCTGCTGGCGTGTCCGGGGTTGCTGGTGGACATTGAAAGGGGGGCGATCAGGTTGGGCAGGGCGCAGGAATTGGCGGTTGGGTTGCAGCTGGATTATCGGCATATCGACAGTTTGTAGTGCCTGCACCGGCCCTTCGGGGGCGAGCCCCCTCCCACACTGACTGCATTCCAACATTGGAACTCGGTCAAATGTGGGAGGGGGCTTGCCCCCGATGAGGCCCTTGTACCCAGCACAAAACCCTCAGCCAGCCCCCGGCACATTCGGCCAAAGGTCCGCCACCAGAAACAACCGCTCGGCTTCTTCCCAGTCCTCACCCACTTGAACCAGCCGCACCAGCAACTGCGCCGGCGCCATCGGGTCCAGCTCCGTCAGCCACGCGTGCATGCGCTCCTCACTCCACACTTCACTCGCGGGGTAATGCGCCGGCGCCAACCAGGCATGCCGTGGCAGCGGTTGCCAGCGGCCGGGCGCGCTGATGCTGACAAATGCCTGCCAATCGCGCTGATGCAGCCAACGCCCGCGTAAATGCTGCGGGTGAGCACCCAGCGGTGCCTGGGCCTCGCCAGGCCATGGGTACAGCAAATACCCACCCAGCCATAAATGCGCGTCGAACTGCTGGATATCCAGCGCCGCCAACGCGTCGCGGCTTTCCGGGCGTGCGGATATCGGCAATTGATGATCAGCCAGATGGGCGAGCTTGCGGTCGAGTCGATCATGGCAGCCAGGCCCCAGCCACGAAGCGCTGTTCTGCCCGTTTCCGTCCTGCGGCCCCAGGTAAAGCTTGATCGCCAACTCCAGGTGATGCACGCCATCGCGGTCGCGAATCAACAGATCCAACTCGCCCAGGGTATGCCCCGCGCGGCGGATTGGCAGGTTGGCCGCCACAAGCTCCACCCCAGGCGCATGTTGCACCGCAAACTGCCACAACCGTTCGTAGTACAGGCCCAGGCGCCGGGTGCGTGCCTGGCTCAGCCAGTGCAGCAGAGCGCTGCTGTCTTGATCAAGACTGCGCAGCCACTGCTCGAGTGCATCGGGTGCCCGCACCCAATCGCTGCCGGCCAGCGGGTGGCGCTGCGGCCACGGCGTTTGCGCCAGCATCGGTGGCGCGAGCATCACCCACGCAAGGTCGCGCACCTCGGGGTGGCGCAGTTGGCGGGGCAGGGCGTGCAAGTCGGGGAACACAGTCATGGTCCGAGCATAGCCGTTTAAGCGCAGGCCAGGGCACTGAGAACTATTGTCATCAAGGCTTCACGGCGACAAAGGATTTTGCCTGGGGCGGCCTTTCGCCCATAATCCTTGTTTTTGCCACACCCCAAAGCCCGCAGGAGCCCCATGGAGCAATTTCGCAATATCGGCATTATCGGTCGCCTGGGCAGTACCCAGGTGTTGGACACCGTCCGCCGACTGAAAAAATTCCTGCTGGAACGCCACCTGCATGTGATCCTCGAAGACACCATCGCCGAAATCCTGCCCGGTCATGGCCTGCAAACCTCATCGCGCAAGATGCTCGGTGAAGTCTGCGACATGGTCATTGTGGTCGGCGGCGATGGCAGCCTGCTCGGCGCGGCCCGGGCGTTGGCACGGCATAACGTGCCGGTGCTGGGGATCAACCGCGGCAGCCTGGGTTTCCTCACCGATATCCGCCCGGACGAGTTGGAAGTCGAAGTCGCCAAGGTGCTCGACGGTCACTACCTGGTCGAGAACCGCTTCCTGCTGCAAGCCGAAGTGCGCCGCCACGGCGAAGCCATCGGCCAGGGCGATGCCCTCAATGACGTGGTGCTGCATCCCGGCAAGTCCACGCGCATGATCGAGTTCGAGCTGTATATCGACGGCCAGTTCGTGTGCAGCCAGAAGGCTGACGGCCTGATCGTCGCCACGCCCACCGGCTCCACCGCCTACGCGCTGTCGGCTGGTGGCCCGATCATGCATCCCAAGCTCGATGCCATTGTGATCGTGCCGATGTACCCCCATATGTTGTCCAGTCGGCCGATTGTGGTCGATGGCAACAGTGAGCTGAAAATCGTGGTGTCCAAAGACATGCAGATCTACCCGCAGGTGTCCTGCGATGGGCAGAACCATTTTACCTGCGCCCCCGGTGACACCATCACCGTGAGTAAAAAGGCGCAGAAGCTGCGGTTGATCCACCCGCTGGACCACAACTACTACGAAGTGTGCCGCACCAAGCTGGGCTGGGGCAGCCGCTTGGGGGGTGGAGGCGACTGATGCTCGATCCCGCGCGTAGCTACGACCTGATTGGTGACGTGCACGGTTGCGCCCATACCCTTGAGCACTTGCTCGACCGGTTGGGCTACCACAAGCAGGGCGGCACCTGGCGCCACCCGTCGCGGATGGCGGTGTTCCTCGGCGATATCATCGACCGTGGCCCGCGTATTCGCGAGGCGCTGCATATCGTCCACGACATGACCGAGGCTGGCCAGGCGCTGTGCATCATGGGCAACCATGAGTTCAATGCGCTGGGCTGGACCACCCCGGCACCGCCCGGCAGTGGCAAGCAGTTCGTGCGCGAGCACAACCCACGGCATGCGCGGTTGATCCACGAGACCCTGACCCAGTTCGAGCAACACCCGGCCGACTGGCACGACTTCCTCGGCTGGTTCTACGACATGCCGCTGTTTGTCGATGCCGGGCGCTTTCGCGTGGTGCATGCGTGCTGGGATGACGGCTTTATCGCGCCGCTGCGTGCGACTTTTCCCGATGGCTGCATCGATCAGCACTTCCTGCAGGCCGCCGCCGTACCGGGCAGTTTTGCCTGCAACGCGTTCGACCGCCTGCTGCGCGGCACGGATATGCGCCTGCCGGACGGCCTCACGCTCACCGGTGGCGATGGCCTGACGCGCTCGTTCTTCCGCACCAAGTTCTGGGAAGACGACCCGAAAACCTATGGCGACATCGTGTTCCAGCCCGACGCACTACCGGAGCCGGTGGCCCGCACGCCGTTGTCTTCCACTGAAAAGAATTCCCTGTTGCGCTACGGCGTCGACGAGCCATTGCTGTTTGTCGGCCATTACTGGCGCAGCGGCAAACCGGCGCCGATTCGCGACAACCTGGCCTGCCTGGACTACAGCGCGGTGCTGTACGGCAAATTGGTGGCGTACCGCCTGGACCAGGAAACCCGCCTCGATCCGCGTAAATTCGTTTGGGTCGACGTTGAACGACCCGAAGTCATCACTCCCGAGATCATCACATGAGCACCGTGGCTGTATTGCGCTTGCCCCTGAGCGTCGACCTGGGCGGCTTCGTCAAGCTGCTGCAACGCATGCAAGTGCCCCATCGCGTCAGTGAAGAGGCGGGCGAGCAAGTGTTGTGGGTGCCCGAGACCATCAGCGACGACGTGCGCGTGTTGTACCAGCGCTTTCCCGCCGGTGACCCGGACCAGCAGCTGGATATCCCCGAGCAGGCCCCGGTGACGCGCCCCAGCTTTGTCCAACAAGTTCGCCACAGCCCGGTTACGGCGTTGGTGTTGCTGGCGAGCGTGATCGTGGGTGCGATTACTTTGCTGGGCGAAAACCTGCAAACCATGGCCTGGTTGACCTTTTTACCGTTCCGCATCCTGGGCGAGTACATCCAGTTCACACCGCTGGCCGACAGCCTGGCGTCCGGGCAGTGGTGGCGCTTGGTTACGCCGATGCTCATTCACTTCGGCATCCTGCACCTGGCCATGAATGGCATGTGGTATTGGGAGCTGGGGCGGCGCATCGAAGCGCGCCAGGGCAGTATCAACCTGCTGGGCCTTACGCTGTTGTTCAGTCTGGTCTCCAACTACGCGCAGTACGCCTATGGCGGGCCGAGCCTGTTTGGCGGGTTGTCCGGCGTGTTGTATGGCCTGCTCGGGCATTGCTGGATCTTTCAATTACTCTCGCCAAACCCGGCTTATCGCTTGCCCCGTGGGGTGCTGGCGATGATGCTGATCTGGCTGGTGCTCTGCATGTCGGGGCTGGTCTCGATGATCGGCTTCGGCGAAATCGCCAACGCTGCCCACCTGGGCGGCCTGGTTGTCGGCTGCCTCACCGGTTTGCTGGGCGGGCTGTACAGCCGCCGCAAATCGTCTATTTGATAAGGAAGAGTCTCATGTCCTCTTTTGCTGAAATGATCGAAAACATCACCCCGGACATCTACGAGAGCCTCAAGCTCGCCGTGGAAATCGGAAAGTGGTCCGATGGCCGCAAGCTCACCGCCGAGCAGCGCGAACTGTCGCTGCAAGCGATGATCGCCTGGGAAACCCAGAACCTGCCAGAAGACCAGCGCACCGGCTACATGGGCCCGCAGGAATGCGCGTCAAAATCGGCACCTGTGCCAAACATCCTGTTCAAGTCGGATGCGATCCATTGATTGAAATTGGTCGCGGTGCAGTTAGCAAAATGTCGGCGCAACTCGGTGAGCCGACCGTTCAATACGCGTTTCGCCTGGGCGATGTCGAGGTGCCGGTCAACCCCTTGATCGGCAGCCATATTCGCCTGGAGTATCTCGGTGCCATCCATTGCAGTCATTGTGGCCGCAAGACCAAGACCAGCTTCAGCCAGGGTTACTGCTACCCGTGCATGACCAAGCTGGCCCAGTGTGACCTGTGCATCATGAGCCCCGAGCGTTGCCATTACGACGCCGGTACCTGCCGTGATCCAGGCTGGGGCGAAAAATTCTGCATGACCGACCACGTGGTGTACCTGGCCAATTCGTCAGGTATCAAGGTCGGCATCACCCGCGCGACCCAACTGCCCACCCGTTGGCTCGACCAGGGCGCCAGCCAGGCGCTGCCGATCATGCGCGTGGCCACCCGTCAGCAGTCTGGTTTTGTCGAGGACGTGCTGCGCAGCCAAGTGGCCGACAAGACCAACTGGCGCGCGTTGCTCAAGGGCGATGCGGCGGCGGTTGACCTCAAGCGAGTACGCGATGAGTTGTTCGCCTCCTGCTCCGAGGGTTTGAACGCATTGCAGGAACGCTTTGGCCTGCAAGCCATCCAACCGGTTACCGATATCGAACCCATCGAAATCCGCTACCCGGTGGAGCAGTATCCCGCCAAGATCGTCAGCTTCAACCTGGACAAGAACCCGATTGCCGAAGGCACGCTGTTGGGGATCAAGGGCCAATACCTGATCTTCGACACCGGCGTTATCAATATTCGCAAGTACACGGCCTACCAGCTCGCCGTGCATCAGTAGAAGGACGAAGACATGCGCACCGAACAGCCGAAGATGATTTACCTGAAGGACTATCAGGCGCCGGACTACCTGATCGACGAGACGCACCTGACCTTCGAGTTGTTCGAGGACCACAGCCTGGTCCACGCGCAGCTGGTGATGCGCCGCAACCCGGAGCGCGGCGTTGGGTTGCCGCCGCTGGTGCTGGATGGCCAGCAACTTGAGCTGTTGAGCGTCAACCTGGCCGATCAGGAACTGACAGACGCTGACTACCAGTTGACCGACAGCCACCTGACGGTGCAACCGAAGAGTGAAATCTTCACCCTCGACACCACGGTCAAGATCCACCCGGAAACCAACACCGCCCTGGAAGGCCTGTACAAATCCAGCGGCATGTTCTGCACCCAGTGCGAGGCCGAAGGCTTTCGCAAGATCACCTACTACCTTGATCGCCCAGATGTGATGAGCACGTTCACCACCACGGTGATCGCCGAGCAACACAGCTACCCCGTGCTGCTGTCCAACGGCAACCCGATTGCCAGTGGCCCCGGTGAAGATGGCCGTCACTGGGCGACCTGGGAAGACCCGTTCAAGAAACCGGCGTACCTGTTTGCGCTGGTGGCCGGTGATCTGTGGTGCGTCGAAGACACCTTCACCACCATGACCGACCGCGAAGTCGCGCTGCGCATCTATGTCGAGCCGGAAAACATCGACAAGTGCCAGCACGCCATGACCAGCCTGAAAAAATCCATGCGCTGGGACGAAGAAACCTACGGCCGCGAGTACGACCTCGACATCTTCATGATCGTCGCCGTAAACGACTTCAATATGGGCGCAATGGAGAACAAGGGTCTCAACATCTTCAACTCCAGCGCCGTGCTGGCCCGTGCCGAAACCGCCACCGATGCTGCGCACCAGCGGGTCGAGGCGATCGTTGCCCACGAATACTTCCATAACTGGTCGGGCAACCGCGTGACCTGCCGCGACTGGTTCCAGCTGTCGCTCAAGGAAGGCTTCACCGTCTACCGGGACTCGCAATTTTCTGCGGACATGAACTCGGCCACGGTCAAGCGCATCCAGGACGTGGCGTACCTGCGTACCCACCAGTTCGCCGAAGACGCCGGCCCGATGGCCCACGCGGTGCGCCCAGACAACTTTATCGAAATCTCCAACTTCTACACCCTGACCGTGTACGAAAAAGGCTCGGAAGTGGTCGGCATGATCCACACCCTGCTGGGTGCCGAAGGCTTTCGCAAAGGCAGCGACCTGTATTTCGAGCGCCACGACGGCCAGGCGGTGACCTGCGACGACTTTATCAAGGCCATGGAAGACGCCAACGGCGCCGACCTGAGCCAGTTCAAACGCTGGTACAGCCAGGCGGGTACGCCGCGTTTGGCGGTCAGCGAGGCCTACGACGCCGCAGCCAAGACCTACAGCCTGACCTTCCGCCAGAGCTGCCCGCAAACCCCGGACAAGGTAGAAAAACTGCCGTTCGTGATCCCGGTAGCTTTGGGCCTGCTGGACGGGCAGGGCGCAGATATTGCCTTGCGCCTGAGCGGTGAGGCCACTGTTGGCGGCACGTCCCGCGTGATCTCGGTCACCGAGGCCGAGCAGACCTTTACCTTCATCGATATCGCTGAAAAGCCGCTGCCGTCGTTGCTGCGTGGCTTCTCTGCACCGGTCAAGCTGAGCTTCCCGTACAGCCGTGATCAACTGATGTTCCTGATGCAGCACGACAGCGACGGCTTCAACCGCTGGGATGCGGGCCAACAGCTGTCGGTGCAGGTGTTGCAGGAGCTGATCGGCCAGCATCAGGCAGGTCAGCCGCTCAAGCTCGATCAGCGCCTGATCGACGCACTGCGTACGGTGCTCAGCGACGAGACGCTGGACCAGGCCATGGTGGCTGAAATGCTGTCGTTGCCCGGTGAGGCCTACCTCACCGAAATCAGCGAAGTGGCCGATGTGGATGCGATCCACGCAGCCCGCGAATTTGCTCGCAAGCAACTGGCTGACAATCTGCACGAGTCGCTGTGGCTGCGTTACCAGGCCAATCGCGAGCTGTCCAAGCAGACGCCGTATGTCGCGGCGGCTGAACACTTTGCCCGGCGCGCCTTGCAGAATATCGCGCTGTCGTACCTGATGCTCAGCGGCAAGTCTGAAGTGCTGGCGGCAACGCTGGAACAGTTCGACACCAGCGACAACATGACCGAACGCCTCACCGCGCTCGCCGTGTTGATCAATTCGCCATTCGAGGCCGAAAAAGCCAAGGCGTTGGCGGTGTTTGCCGAAAACTTCAAGGACAACCCGTTGGTCATGGACCAGTGGTTCAGCGTGCAGGCCGGCAGCACCTTGCCGGGCGGCCTGGAGCGGGTCCAAGCGTTGATGGAGCACCCGGCGTTCAACATCAAGAACCCGAACAAGGTGCGGGCGCTGATCGGTGCATTTGCCGGGCAGAACCTGATCAACTTCCATGCAGCCGATGGTTCGGGTTACCGCTTCCTGGCAGACCTGGTGATTCAGCTAAATGGCTTCAACCCGCAGATCGCTTCACGCCAGTTGGCGCCACTGACCCGCTGGCGCAAATACGACACTGCGCGCCAAGCGTTGATGAAAGCTGAGCTGGAGCGCATTCGCGGCTCGGGTGAGCTGTCGAGCGATGTGTTTGAGGTGGTCAGCAAGAGCCTCGCGTAACGCCGATGGCGTTTGACTCACCGTTGGCGGCCTATGAGCATGCCGTTACCCAGTTGGGCTTTGTCACCGATGAAGCCCAATGCCGGGCGGTGCAAGCCCTACAGGCTTGCCATGAAGCGTTGCATCAAGGCCGCGCTCCGATTGCCGGCGTCTATCTGTGGGGCCCGGTAGGTCGGGGCAAGACCTGGTTGATGGACCAGTTCTACCAAAGCCTGCGGGTGCCTGCACGGCGCCAGCACTTTCACCACTTCATGGGCTGGGTGCATCAGCGTCTATTTCAGCTCACCGGTACCCATGACCCCTTGCAGGCGCTGGCCAGGGAGTTGAGTCAGGAAGTGCGCGTGCTGTGCTTCGATGAGCTGTTCGTCAATGACATCGGCGATGCGATCATCCTTGGTCGCCTGTTCCAGGTGATGTTCGAGGAGGGGGTGGTGATGGTCAGCACCTCAAACCAACCGCCCGAGCAGTTGTATGCCGATGGCTTCAACCGTGAGCGCTTTTTGCCGGGCATCGCGGCGATCCAGCAATACATGCAGGTGGTAGCGGTGGATGGCGGTGAGGATCACCGCTTGCACCCTGGCATTGTGACTCAGCGCTATTGGGTCAATCAGCCGGATGCGCTGGCAGGGGTGTTCGAGCAATTGGCCGAAGGGCAGCCCGTCAGCAGCGGGGCGATCAGCGTTGGCCATCGTTCTATCGTGGCCGTGCAGTCCAGTGACACGGTGCTCTGGTGTCGGTATGCGGACCTGTGCGAGCAGCCCTTGGCGGCGATGGACTTTATGCTGCTCTGTGATCGTTTCAACGCCATCCTGTTGAGCGAGGTGCCCAGCCTCAGCGCACAACAACGTCCAGGGCGCATTGCCCGGGGCACTGAGGATGGCGCGCGGCGCGTGGAGGCCGGCGATCGTACATTGCCGGCGTTGTCGGTGCACGATGACAGCGTGCGCCGCTTTATCGCATTGGTAGACGAGTGCTACGACCGCAGGGTGCCACTGTACATCGAGGCCAAGGTGCCGTTGGACCAGCTCTACACCGAGGGCTATTTGGCGTTTCCCTTCCGTCGTACCCTGAGTCGCTTGAGGGAAATGCAGTTGCAGCGCTTCGCATAAGGGCTTTAAGAAAAGTGCGAAAAATGCGCGGCTTTCTGCATTTCAGCGGTACAGCCTTCGTGCTTTCGTGCGGATATTTGTAGCTAATCTCCTTCATCAGACGCCAATGGCACGCTTACAATCGTCCCCCTCAAAGGGAATCGATCCCTTGTAGTCGTGATCGAGGAAGGCAATGGACACCCCAGATATCCTGGTGCTGCAAGCCAGCTATACCAACTCCGTGCAGGCAGAGGCTATCGGCTACTTGCTCAACCACTACGCCGAAGACCCGATGGGCGGCGGTCACAGCTTGCCCGCTGACCTTTTGGCGCAATTGCCTGCCGAATTGGCTAAGCGCGCCCATGCGTTCAGCGTGCTGGCGTTTGTAGGCGGTGAGCCGGCTGGGTTGGTGAATTGCTTTGAAGGGTTTTCTACATTCGCCTGTCGGCCATTGGTGAACGTGCACGATGTGGTCGTACACCAGGCATTTCGTGGCCTGGGGCTGAGCCAGAAAATGCTGCAGAAAGTCGAAGAGATCGCCCGTCAGCGGGGTTGTTGCAAAATCACCTTGGAAGTCCTGGAGGGCAACGTTGTTGCTCAGGCGTCATATCGAAAGTTTGGTTTTGATGATTCGATATTCGACCCGGCCCATGGGCGTATGCTGTTTTGGAGCAAGGCGCTTTAATAAATAACAGGCAAATAAAAGGCGCCATGAGATGGCGCCACGTTTAACTTAGTTATAAAGCGCACCATGGAGAAAACCAGTTGCGCTGATTTAGCCTTTGGGTTGTTGCTCGGAGTTGGATTGTTCCACAGTGACATTCTTGACGTCTTTGCCGTCAGCAGATGCCGTTTGTTCAGCGGTGCCCTGAGCTGTTTGCTGCATAAAGGTGAAGTTGTCGTAAAACGCTTTCGAACGTTCCGATCCACCTTCTGCGAAGGCGGCTGCGGAAGTCAGGGTCATCAGGCAGGCAAGCATCAAGGTGGAGCGTTTCATGGCAGTGTTCCCATTAAGAATGATAGGTGTCTAATCGCTCCTTGATCAGAATCATGGGGCGACTATGGCGCTATCTTATTAAGTGGGAGTTAACGAAAAGCCGGCCCGACGTTAACAAAGTTGATAACGTCGGCTCGGCTTTAGGTGTCTACGGTTGTTGCATGACGACATTCATCGGGTTGACCGTCTTGGGTTTGATCATGCTGAAATCAATCAGCGGCTTCGACTGACGCAAGTACGGGTTACCGATCATCTGCGGGCGTGCCTTGAAGTTGTCACTCACCAAGCTTTTGCTGCGGTCCAGTTCGTTAAAACTCAATCCTGCCAGATCAGCCCAGGTGTGAATCAACTGCGAGCTGCTATAGGGCCGCTGCAAATCCTCGGCGAACTTCCAATCGTGACTGTCGCGCCATTTCGGTGAGGCATACGCCATGAATGGGATGGTGTACATCGGCGCTGTCGGTTTGGCTTCGTTGCGCCCCAGGGTGTCATGGCCAGCGGAGTCGTACACGTCTTCACCGTGGTCCGAGAGGTACAGCAAGAAACCGTTCGGGTCGGTCTTGGCGTAGTCCTTGATCAGGCTCGAGACGACGAAGTCGTTGTAGCGCACCGCGTTGTCGTAGCTGTTGTAGACCGGCAACTGATCGTCGCTGACCCCCGCTGGTACGCCCTGGCGGTCGGTGAATATGTTGAAGGTTGGCGGGTAGCGGTATTGGTAGCTCATGTGGGTGCCCAGTAGGTGCACCACGATGAACTTGCGTTCAGCCGGATCGGCCAGCGCCTTGGAGAACGGCTCCAGCACGTCGCCATCGTATTGGCGGGCGTTTTGGTTGCGGTTGTTGTTCAGGTACACCTGCTCGTCAGCCTGTTCCGAAAAGGTCGTGAGCATGGTGTTGCGCTTGGTCATGGTCTGCTGGTTGGTGATCCAGTAAGTCTTGTAGCCGGCCTGTTTCATTACGCTGACAATCGACGGCGTCTTCAGGTACAGGTCCGGGTTTTCTTCGTCGGCGAACGTGAGAACCTGTTGCAGCGCTTCGATGGTGTAGGGGCGTGGGGTGATGACGTTATCGAACACCGCCAGTTGGTCGCGCAGCTTGTCCAGTTCCGGTGTGGTATTGCGTGGGTAGCCGTAGAGGCTCATGCGCTGGCGGTTGGTGGACTCGCCGATCACCAACACCAGTGTCGACGGCTGGCCGGCCATGCTGTCCTTGAGGTTGGTCAGGGGCGGGATCTGGCTCGCGCTGTCGAGCATGGCTTGCATGTTGTCCAGCTGTTGGGTGTAGCGGTGGTAACCGACGATCATCTGCCAGGGCACTGCCGGTTCGATCCGTGCTTCGAAGCGATCAATGGCGTCTTCCATCGTGTTGCTGCGGGCGATCTGCTTGACCAGCGGGTAGCCAATGACGGCCACCAGAATAGCGGTGGCGGCGAGTAGCGCCTGGCCACGGGGCAGATACACCGGGCGTACACGGGTATATAGCAAAATAGCGACAGCGGTGTGGGCAATGAATGCCAGCACGATCCACCAGGCGAAGTACTGGGTGGCGTATTCGCCCGCTTCAGAGATGTTCGATTCGAACATGATGAAGATGACGCTTTGGGAAAATTCCTGCTGGTAAATGAAGAAATAACCCAGGCTGGCCATGGAGCAAGCCCATAGCACCACCCCAATCAAGGCGGTGAGCAAGCGCGTACGGCGCGGGAACATCAGCACCGGGGCCAACCATATCGCGCTCATAAAAAATGCCTGGCGGAAACCGCTGAAACCGGACGTGCCGCTCAGTTGTATCAGCAGTTGGGGTAAAGCGGAGAAGTACAAAAAAAACAGAAACAGCCAGCCAAGGCCAGCCCAATAAAAGCCTTTCGCAGACACAGTGCTGCGTTTGAACATCGCCATCCAGCGCTCCAACCCGGTCATTTTTCAGTCGGCGCGCAGGACTGCACGCAACAGAGGCCACCCTTGCATGGGGTGGCCCTTGGGGGCGGGAGTATCGGGAGGGGCGTGTGAAAACTTTGTGAGATTTATGTAGCGGTTATCTTACAAAGCGATGACAAGGCTCAGCAGAGTGCTGGCTGCGCGCCGGATGGCTGATCCAGTTGGGCCTGGATGATGTGCGAGCGTAAGCGCATGACTTCCTGCATCAGTTGTTCGCGCTCGTCTTTCAACTGGCGCAATTCATCACGACGGATGCTGACGTAGAGGGTCTGTGGAGGACGGGTCATCTGTGCAGTGCTCATTGCTTACCTCGCAAATAGCCGGTGTGTCGCGGTGTGCCAGAACGCTTGAGTCGAGGTTCTCGGCAGCAGTCGGAAGCAATTCTGAATTCTTTTTCGAGACAAGGGAACTTTTTTATTTTTGAAGGTCGTGTGACTTTCGGTGCCGTGATGGTGAAACGATGGCAACTTTTTGTCATGAAACTACACGGATATGCACCTGACTAACCCTCATTAGCCTCATTGCGCTATAAACTATGTCACACATTTTTTTAGTAGTAGGAGCATCAGCACATGCAACTGGGGATCATCGGACTAGGCCGCATGGGCGGGAATATTGCACGGCGCCTGATGCTCAATGGGCATACCACCGTTGTTTACGACCGTAACGAAGCATTTGTCAAAGGCCTGAGCGAAGAGGGCGCCACCGGCGTTTCCGACCTCAAGGCGTTGGTCGCCGGGCTGCAAAAGCCTCGCGCCGTGTGGGTCATGTTGCCGGCGGGCGACCCCACTGAACACACGATCAATGAGCTGAGCGAGCTGCTGGAAGACGGTGACGTGATCATCGACGGCGGCAACACCAACTATAAGGATGACGTGCGTCGCGGCAAGGCCCTTGCGGAAAAAGGCCTGCACTACGTTGACGTCGGCACTTCCGGTGGCGTCTGGGGCCTGGAGCGCGGCTACTGCATGATGATCGGTGGCGACACCGAGACCGTGCAGCGCCTTGACCCGATTTTCAAGACGTTGGCCCCAGGCCTGGGCAACATCCCTCGCACCAAGGACCGCAAAGACAGCGCTGACCCGCGCGCCGAGCAAGGCTATATCCACGCCGGCCCTGCGGGCTCCGGGCACTTCGTCAAGATGATCCACAACGGCATTGAATACGGGATGATGCAGGCGTTTGCCGAAGGCTTTGACATCCTCAAGACCAAAAACTCGGACAACCTGCCCGAAGACCAGCGCTTCGACCTGAATGTGGCCGACATCGCCGAAGTCTGGCGCCGTGGCAGCGTGGTTTCGTCCTGGCTGTTGGACCTGACCGCCGATGCACTGGCCACCGACCCGAAACTCGACGGTTACTCCGGCTCCGTGGCTGACAGTGGTGAAGGCCGCTGGACCATCGAAGCCGCCATGGAACAAGCCGTGCCGGTACCGGTGCTGTCCACTTCGCTGTTTGCACGCTTCCGCTCGCGCCAGCAGAGCACCTACGGCGACAAAATGCTCTCTGCCATGCGCTTCGGCTTTGGTGGCCACGTGGAGACTTCCAAAAAATGACCGCCAACGGCAAGAAACCCGAGGCCGAACCCGCACCGCCCACCACCCTGTTTCTGTTTGGTGCCCATGGTGACCTTGTAAAGCGCCTGCTGATGCCGGCGTTGTACAACCTCAGCCGGGACGGTCTGCTGGGTGACGGTCTGCGCATCGTGGGCGTTGATCACAACGCGATCAGTGACGCCGACTTCGCCAAGAAGCTCGAGGATTTTATTCGCACTGAAGCGGCGAGCAAGGTCCGGGGCAATGGCGCGGATGCGCTCGACCCGGATCTGTGGGCCCAATTGGCCAAAGGTATCAGCTACGTCGAGGGCGATTTCCTCGACGACAGCACTTATGCCGACATCGCCCAGAAGATCGCCGACAGCGGCACCGGCAACGCCGTGTTCTACCTGGCGACTGCGCCACGCTTCTTCAGTGAAGTGGTGCAGCGCCTGGGCAGTGCTGGCCTGTTGACGGAGACCGATGATGGTTTCCGTCGCGTGGTCATCGAGAAGCCCTTCGGCTCCGACCTGGCCACTGCCGAAGCGCTGAACGCCAGCTTGCTCAAGGTGATGAGCGAGAAGCAGATCTATCGCATCGACCATTACCTGGGCAAGGAAACGGTGCAGAACATTCTGATCAGCCGTTTCTCCAACGTGCTGTTCGAAGCGTTCTGGAACAACCACTACATCGACCACGTGCAAATCACCGCCGCTGAAACCGTCGGGGTGGAGACGCGGGGTAATTTCTTCGAGAAGACTGGTACGTTGAGGGACATGGTGCCCAATCATCTGTTCCAGCTGCTGGCAATGGTGGCCATGGAGCCACCGGCCGCCTTTGGTGCCGATGCCGTGCGTGGTGAAAAGGCCAAAGTGATCGGCGCGGTACGGCCCTGGTCTCTCGAGGATGCGCGGGCCAATTCGGTACGCGGTCAGTACACTTCTGGCGAAATCGCCGGCAAGCAACTGCCGGGCTACCGTGAGGAAGCCAATGTCGCGCCGGATAGCAGCACCGAGACGTTCGTTGCCCTCAAGGTGATGATCGACAACTGGCGCTGGGTCGGCGTGCCCTTCTATCTGCGTACCGGCAAGCGCATGAGCGTGCGCGACACTGAGATCGTGATCTGCTTCAAGCCGGCACCGTATGCGCAGTTTCGTGACACCGAGGTTGATGAGCTCAAGCCCACTTACTTGAAGATCCAGATCCAGCCGAACGAAGGCATGTGGTTTGACCTGCTGGCGAAAAAGCCCGGGCCTACCCTGGACATGGCCAACATCCAGCTGGGTTTCGCCTACAAGGACTTCTTCGAAATGCAGCCGTCAACGGGTTACGAAACCCTGATCTACGACTGCATGACCGGCGACCAGACCTTGTTCCAGCGCGCTGACAACATCGAGAACGGTTGGCGAGCGGTGCAACCCTTCCTTGATGCATGGAAGGAGGATGACGGTATCCAGGCCTACAAGGCGGGTGAGGATGGCCCGGCTGCTGCCGATGCGCTGCTGGCCCGTGACGGCCGCACCTGGCATAGCCTCGGATGAGTGACGCAGCGATTCATCCCATCCGTTTTATCCTCAGTGACGTGGACGGCACATTGCTGCATCCCGACCACAGCCTGAGTCAGCGTACCGCCGATGCAGTACGTGCCTTGCGCGACAGCGGGGTGTTTTTCAGCCTCGCCAGCGGACGGCCACCCAAAGCCATGCTGCACCTGATTGAAACCTTTGGTATCGACGTGCCGGTGGCTGGCTTCAATGGTGGCACCTTGATCAACCCCGATGGCAGCATCCTGGTTGCCCATCACTTGCCGGCGGAAGCGGCGCTGGTGACATTGGCGCTGTTCTCGGCCGAGCCCGACGTTGAAGTGTGGGTGTTTGCCGACGGCGACTGGCTGCGCCGCGACCCGCCAGGGCCGATGGCGCAGCGTGAGGCCGACGGCCTAGGCTATGGGCCGGTGGTGGTGGAGAGCTTCGAGCCCTACCTGGACCGGGTCGACAAGATCGTCGCCGCCAGTAACAACACCCAATTGCTGGTGGAGCTGGAAGCACGGCTGCAGCCCAAGGTGCAAGGTTTGGCTCAGGTCTCACGGTCGCAACCGGTGTACTTGGACGTGACGGCGATGCTGGCCAATAAAGGCGAAGCCTTGAAGACGTTGGCCGAACACTTGGGTATTCCTCTGCAGCAAACGGCGGCGATTGGTGATGGTGGCAATGACCCGGCGATGTTTGATGTGGCCGGCTTGTCGATTGCCATGGGGCAGGCCGAAGAAGTCGTCAAGCGCCAGGCCAGCGTGGTGACCGCCAGCAATGTCGAGGACGGCGCTGCACAGGCATTCGAGCGGCTTATTCTCGGTAATCCCCCTTTGCTCTAAACAGTTACCGCCCTCGTCGATGGGGCTTGGCAACAATGATGGTGAACCCGGCGCCCTGATTTCAGGGCGTTTCACCGTCTGCCAAGAGTGCCCTATGACCACCGACACCTCACCCTCTCTCTCTGTTCCCTTTCTGACCCTGGCGCAGTCAATCCGGCGTCAGTTTGAGGATTGCCCGTCCCTGCAAGATGTGGCGGCTAATGTACTTCGACACAGTCTGGGGGAACGCTACCGCTGGCTGACCATCGACCTGCAGCAGCCGGTGGTGATGGAGCCGGTATACAGCTTCGACGGCAAAACAACCATCTTGCAGGGCCACAACGCGCTAACGCTGGTGGACGCATTGATTGAGCGATGCGCCAGCGGGTGTTTTGTCGACTTCGGCCAAGGGCAATTCCTGTCGCGTAGTGCGCAAGAGGGGATACAACTCAAGCTGAATATCGAGAACAGCGACTTGGAGCAGGTGATCAATGAGCGTGGCGCGACGCTGATCGAGCGTTACCAGGAGTCGCTCGTTGATTACTGGATGCAGGTTGGTGATGACGGCAAGGTACGCTACCTGTGGCTGGCGCAGGCGCTGAAGAACCAACTGGTGGCAACCCTGATCAGTGCGCAATTGACGACTGAGCAGGTGGATATGATTGTCGACGTGACCACTCGGACGGTCCGCCCTCAAGTCGGCAACGTACGTGCCTATATCGTGGATCGTTGGGGGGAATCCGGCGCGGTCAACCTGGAAATGCTGCGGGGGCTGGTGTTGGTCAAGCAAGGTGCGGATAAAGATAGCGTGCTGTTATTCACCTTGGCCCATGGCGTTCAGGCGTTTGATTCATTGGATGCGCTGGGTTTCTGGTTGGTAGGTCTGCTGACTGAGATCCAGCCGACCCATTACATGCAGTGGCGTCTCTACGAGCCCGCCGGGGATATTTTCCAGAGCCTGAGCCTGACCTACCTGGCCAAGCAATTGAGTGATATCCAGGCGCTGTTGCCTCAGGTGCGTGAGTTCGGCAACCAGCAGCGATTGCTGGAGCGGGCACTGGGTGTCGTCACCAGCGATTTTGACAGCGCTCCCACTGACATTGAACCACTGACGCGACTGCGGTCGGCGCTGCCAGGGTGGCTTTCGCAGGCCGCCCCGGCACTGCAGAGAGTTATGAGCCACTATGCGATTGAGCTGGCCGGAACTTTAAAACAACCTGGGTGGAAGCCATTTGACGAGGGCATTGCCCCGCCTTTCGAGTTTGCCTGCAAGGCATTATCCGAGCAGTTGCTCAAGGAACATCCCGAGAAACTGCCCTTGGACCCGGACCAGATCATCGTGACGATGGCGGTCGACGATGCGGCGCAAGGCGACCGCAAGGCACGGTTTTGGAGCCTGCCGGCGGGTTACACCCATAGCACCTGGAGCCTGAGCCGTTTTGCCTGGCTGGGGGCGAACGGCATCGACCCAGCGCAGTTGACGCTGACACCAACTGCCTGGTTGACCGCTGAGCAAGCCCTCACGCTGGTTAAACGCGCGAATGTACGAGCGGCCTACAGTCGTTTGATCACTGAAAAACTCCGGGATGACCAGAGCGAAGTGATGTGGCGCAAGGCGCGCTTTATCGAGCAACTGCGTTTGCAGTTGCCCATGCAGGCGCTGGAATACCACCTCAAATTTCCCCAGGCGTTTTCCCGCCAGGCCTATGACAACGTCATCTCGATTCTTCATTCCACCCGTAAGGGCGAGGTGCGGGGCGTGGTGCTGCGCCCACTGGCCCTTAAGGCCACGGTGCAAAGTTCACCCGATCGGGTATTGAACATGTTTGTAATCGGTCCGCAGGTCTTGACCTCTGGCCCGTATGTACTCTATCGGCCAATGTCAAAGGTCAAGCTGATCGAGTTCAGTAGCTGGGAGCGTTTGCGAGCATCCATTACCCAGCCCGGGCCACTGCAATATCAGGTGTTGGCATGGATGCCCGAAGCCGCGCGCAGTCGGTATTTGAAACCGGATCTTGCAATGCCGGGGGTCGAAGTGCTGCCGGTACTGGATTTCAACGAGAGTGTGCTGGCGATCCATTCTGCGCAACTGGGTGAGGACGAAGTCGAAGGTGATTACCTTGAACAGCTATTTCTCGCTGCTGTCGAGGCGATGTGCGGGGAGCCTGCCGCGCCCGAGCCCTCCAGACTGGAGGTGTTCTGGAACTGGGTCAAAGACCACTTTGGCCTAGGCTTGACTTTGGTCCTGCCCTTTTTGCCGGGGCGCTACATTAAAGTGGCAGGCTGGTTGCTGGCAGCATGGAGCGCCTGGCAAGCTTCTGAAGCCATTATCGAAAACAAGCCCGACATTGCACTGTTGCACACGGCTGACTTTTTCTTATCCCTTGGCCTGGTATTGCTCAGCCGGGGGCGGGTGACGACCACCCTCGGTAGGGCGGCGACCGCTGATACGTTGCTGGACATGGCCCGAGGTCTCGACTTGGAGGAAAGCATTACGCTGAGCTGGGAGGAGGCACCCGAGCACCTGCTTGAAGGTGCGGCAACCAGCCGAAGTGCAACGCCTCAGGTTCGCGCGCCCACGTTGCAAGGCAGCTCCAGCCTCGTACGCAGCGACCCTCGACTGGAGCAATCATGGAGTGGTTTGTACAGCCGTCTTTCGGTGATTCGCCGGGCAGAACTGGCTTTGTATAGGGTCAGGGCGGCGCCTTACGCGAGGCGGATCGATGCGGGCAGCCTTCGAGGTTTGTTCAGCGCCGGTAATAGCGTATATGCCAATGTCGGAGGTGACTGGTTCAAGGTTGAGGAGTACGACGGCAAGGTGTACGCGATCAACGATGATATTGCCCATCGCAGAGGCCCGCAATTGCAATCCCGCAACGCTGGGGTGTGGGCCTTTGCCGTCGAGCCGGTGCAATCCGACGACTTCCTGGATGCCTTGGCCCAAGAGCAGGAGCGCCTGGCCCAATTGACAAGCGACCAGGACCGTCGCGTGGCTTTGAACGCCGAGTACGACAGGGTATCCGCCGAGTTTGACAGCCTGATATTTACCGACGATGCCACCTTGCAGTCGATCAATGGCCGTCTTGCCGAACCCGAGACGGCCGGGTTGATCGAAGAGGAGTTGGTCAAGGCCCAGGCCAGCCACTGGTGTGCCGTCACCTTGTTGGACGCGCTGAAGCGTCGCCGCCAACTGATGTTGGTGAAGAACTACAGTGCACTGTATAACCGCTTCAGCGCCGGCGCGGTCAAGGCCCGCCGAGCCCAACTGGCGCTTTATGAGTCCAGGCGCCGTCTGTTTTTGCGCACGGACCAGTTGAATTTTTCAGCGTTCGATGCCCAGAACCTCGAGCTCACCGTCCTTGATCGGCTGACCTGGCCCCAGACGCGTTCCAGGCTGGCGGATTATTCGGCGCTGTATACACAGGCCATTGACGCCAGCCGGGACGCCGAGCAGCGTTTTCTCCTGATGAGACAGCAAGGGCGGGTAGCCGATGTATCGGTGGCGGGTCTTGAATCTTCTGCATGGGAGGGGCGGCGCATGTCCCTGAAATGGCAGGAGCTGCAACTGCGCAGCTTGGCGCTGCAATGCTTTAACGCCAACCCCCCTCCGTTCAAGGACGATGCATTTGACCTGATCCAGGACATCACGCTCTTGTGCAGTGTGAAGTTGATGAGCCGACGTGAATTGTTTTCAACCGGCCGCTTCAATTGGGACCAACAACTGCGCGTGCTCAATGACACCTTGGATTCGCTGGTGTTGGCCGATTGCAGATTGTCTTACGAATTGAGTAGATTCCCGGCCTACATCAATTCGGCGGCGCTGGACAATTACCGACGTTTTATCCGCAGCGTGTTCCGGGAGCTGCAAGACGATCTGGTGTACACCTACGAGCGGTATGAGCAAGCGCCTTTGGCGGCTATTTCCGCCAAGCTGGACAGTGGTGCCAAGCGTCTGATCGAGGAGCCTATCCTTGGTCGCGCCATCGGCAATTATCGTCAGGCCCTCGAAGACGCGGAGCAACAGCGTTATGTCGAAGTGCTGGAGCCCTTCGATCATCGCCGCGTTTGGACATTCAGGGCTTCAGGGGCGGGGCAGGATACCGTCTGGAGAACCCTGGAGGAGCCACAGCCATTGGTGCGGGATGTCGCTGCTGAACGACTCGCCGATATTGGGTATGAGGCCAATCGGCTTGTGCAAAAGGCGCTGAATAAGTTTCGCAGCATCACCCGCCTGGAGACAATCAGTCGTATACCCCCACAAGGGCTGCGTCGTGAATGCTTGAACTACGCCAACCGCCTGATCGTCCAGCGCGATCTACTGAATGACGTGATCAGGGCTACTGAGAGTGCGGGCAGGCAGGCGGACTTGGTAGCGTTTTTCAAGCCTGTTCCTGCAGCGATGTACGACCAGGTCAACAGGTTTCAGTGGCTGGCCACGACGGTGCGCGATCGAATGGCGATGCGAGAAGCACCTACGAGCGACTCATTATTGCTGCTGTATAAGGCCTGGAAGATCGAGATCATTGAGTTGCCCGTCGTCGAAGCGTTGGTGCGCGAGTTCGATATTCGCGAGCGCTCCACCGGTCGCCCGAAGTGGTATGCACGATTCCATTACGATAGCGCAGCGAACCGGGATGTCGGTTTTCACTATACGCGCGGCACGCTCAAGCGTTACGAGGAGCGTAATTTCAGCTACGCCAATTTAAAACGTCGCGCATCTAATGTGGAACTTCGGATCAATGTCCTGCGTTCGAACATTGACCACGAAGTTGCCGAACAGGTCTTTTTCACTGAAGAGGTCGACCCGTCGGCGTGACTTACTTGGGCATGGCCCAAGACTGCAATTGGTAGCCACTTTTATCCAGCTCGGCACGGGCCTGCAAGAGCAGGTCTTCCAATTGCGCCGGATCGGTATAGGCAGTAGATGACAGCTGTTTGCTGCCGATGCGGGTGTTGGTACGGTCGATGACGCTCAGGCTGAGGGCGCCATTACCATCGTGCCAAGCCACGCACTGAAAGGGTTGGAAAGCACGGTCTGCGATCAAAAGAGCTTCGTTGATGCGGAGCGGGGCGTTCATGTGGGTTCTCTCTCATTGCCCATTCAAGTGAGTGCCGGCGGTTGGGCTGACCGTGCGGCGGGTTACTTGTACTGATGCACGATGGCCGGGTACGGGTCACATGCTAGAGCAAAAATTTTTAGCTTTTAATGATAAGCGTCATGTAAGCGGCTGTTTTGAAAGCTGAATAAACGCTGTTCTGGCGCGCAACTTTCTTCTGCGAAACAGGATAAGTGGCTTTTTGCCCTCACTTATAGCGAAATGGTACAAGCGCGGCGTCAAGATCTTGGTAGTGTTGCTAATAGGTGTCCCAAGCCGTTGTTTATCAATAACTTTAACAATTTTGACGCCAAGGAATAGTCATGATCGTTACACCTGCGCAGCGCCGCTTGCTTGTGGTCGACCCTTGTGACGATTGCCATCGGCTGGTGCCTGGCTTGCGCGCCGCTGGTTGGGAAGTTGACAGCTGCGCGCTCGAAGCGGTGGGCGATCGCTCCTGCGACGTGGGTTTGTTGCGATTGCAGCCTGCTCACCTGGAGCGTCCCGAGGCCGTCAAGGAGCTGATCAGTCGCAGTGGCACCGAATGGATCGCTGTGCTCGATCAAGACGTATTGCGTATGCAGAAGGTGGGCGATTTCGTTTGCGAATGGTTTTTTGACTTTCATACCCTGCCGTTCGACGTGGCGCGTGTGCAGGTCACCCTGGGCCGTGCCTTCGGCATGGCGCGGCTGCGGGGTAAAGGCAATGCCCCGGTGGATGAACCGGAGCATGAATTGCTGGGTGAGAGCCGCCCGATTCGCGAGCTGCGCAAACTATTGTCCAAGCTGGCGCCCACTGAATCCCCGGTACTCATTCGTGGCGACAGCGGCACGGGTAAAGAGCTGGTGGCCAAGACCCTGCATCGCCAATCCCAGCGGCACGCCAAGCCGTTTGTGGCGATCAATTGCGGGGCGATTCCTGAGCACTTGATACAGTCCGAACTGTTCGGCCATGAAAAGGGCGCGTTTACCGGCGCTCATCAACGTAAGGTCGGACGGATCGAGGCCGCCCATGGCGGCACGTTGTTTCTTGATGAGATTGGCGATCTGCCGATGGAGCTGCAAGCCAACCTGCTGCGCTTCCTGCAGGAAAAACAAATCGAGCGCGTCGGCGGCAGTCAGCCGATTGCTGTGGATGTGCGCGTATTGGCCGCCACCCACGTCGACCTCGAAGCGGCGGTGGCCAAAGGCAAATTTCGCGAAGACTTGTACTACCGGCTCAATGTCCTGCAGGTGGTGACCGCACCCTTGCGCGAGCGCCATGGTGATGTGGCGATGCTGGCTAATCACTTTTCCCGCTTCTATAGCCAGGAAACCGGCCGTCGCCCCCGCAGTTTCAGTGAGGACGCCTTGGTCGCCATGGGTCAACACCCGTGGCCCGGCAATGTGCGTGAACTGGCAAACCGCGTGCGGCGCGGTTTGGTACTGGCCGAAGGGCGGCAGATTGAAGCCGTTGATCTGGGGCTTGTCGGCGAGCGGGCAATTTCGCCGCCGATGGCTACACTGGAGGACTACAAGCACCGCGCCGAACGTCAGGCGCTGTGCGATGTGCTCAACCGGCACAGCGACAACCTGAGCGTCGCGGCCCGCGTGCTGGGGGTTTCCCGACCAACGTTCTACCGGTTGCTGCACAAACACCAGATCCGCTAGGGCGGGTAAACCGAAAAGCCCCGCAACGACCCTTATCGTTGCGGGGCTTTTCCTTGTGTGCCGACTATCTTCGGCGCGGTTTAGAAGTAATACGGGAATTTCAGGCTGAAGGTAAAATCTGGCGCATCATCGGTCATGCCAATGGCCAGGTTCGGCACAATCGTCAGGTTCGGGGTGGCGGCGATGGTCATGCCGACGTTGAAATACCCCGCGTTCGCGTCGCTGGACACCACCGATTGCCAGTCGCCTCCATCAGGCTTGAGCTTGCTCTTGCGCTGGATCAGGTCGGACACCGAGAACGACATACTCATTTTCTCGTTGAGTGCGAACGCCACGCCAACGCCTAGCTGGAAGCTGTCCCCCAGGCTGACCTTGCCACCGACTTTCTGGTTGGCGTTAGAGCTGATGTCGTCAAACGAGTCCTCGAAGTTGTGGGTATAGGACAATGAGCCGAACAACACCGCGGGGTCGAAGGTCTTGACCAGGGAAATCCCCGGTGTAACCGACCACACGCCATTACCCGTTGGTAAGCTTTCTGGTACGAACAGGCTGTCGTTGTTGGGCGATTCAACCAGCTTGATGCCGTAGGGTTCCTTGCCTGTCGGCGCTTTGACTCGCACAGAGACCACGGCATCCGGCAGAGTGTCGGTCTCGTCGAGGAACTTGTACGCAATGCCAAAATTGACATCGCCGATGGTCGGGTCGCGGGTCACCGAGGCTTCCGACGTCGTCGTGCCACTGTTGCCGGCACCGCCCGATTGATAGGTCGATTCGCGATACACCACGGGTACGTTGATATCGAACTGCCAACGATTGTCCAGGTTGTAACGCCCGGTGAGGTCCAGGGTCCAGTTATCGGCCTTGATCCGGTCCAGGTTGATATTGCCCAGGAAGATCGAGTCCAGTGCCAGAAAGCCGTTGAGGGTCAACTGGCGCGCATCGTAGCGGGCATACGTAATGCCCGTTTCAAAGCTGAACTTGCCGTCGCCGAAAAAGCCGCTCGCTTCGTTGTACAGGTTGCTCACGCTTTGCGCCGGCGCTGAGTCATCCTTGAGGCTTTGCCCGTATGAACTGCCGCCGCCTGCACCGCCGGAGGCCGCCGCTGCGCCAACGCCAGGCGCGCCGGCCACGGTGGTACTTTTGTAGAAGTCGGCCGGGGACTTGGCCAGGCGTTTGGGGGCAGGGGTTGCTGGTTGGTCCTCAACCTGTCGAACGCGTTGCTCCAATACCGCCAGTGCTTTTTGTTGCACTTCGTAGCGCTCTTTGAGCGCCTGAAGTTCCTGTTTCAGCGTCTCTATGTCGGCGTCCGGCGCGGCATACAACATGGAAGCCGGCAGGAGCGTACTCAAACAAACCACGGCACGTAACGATAAAGATCGATGCATGAAGTAAGCCGTCCCATTTCTAATACGTAAGTGTCGTGGCTCAGCGTAGTTCAATAACCGACGGTGCGTAGGCCTTTGAGTTGATCCAGATTGAGGCTGCGGGTGATGTTGCTCAAGTTGTTGTTGCCCATCACTACATTGATTTGGGTGAGGTTGGTAATGGTGTTGAGATCGCCGGTGATCAGCGTGCTCTGGGTGACATTACCGCCACCAATTTGTTGAAGCACGCTGCCTTGGTTATTGCCGGCAAGTACGGCCATTTGCAGGCCGCCATTTTTGGCCGAGATGCTGACCTGGCCTGCGCTGCTGTCACCGGTAATGGTCTGGCCTGCCACCAAGGCCTTGCCGGACTGCACGATATTCGCCCCCGCCAGGCCGTTTTTGGTGACATTGATGTCCACGCCATTATTGGCTGTGTTGCCATCGCCCGCGGCGCGAACGCTTTGGGTAACACCCTGGCCACTGCCCAGGCCGCCACCGCCGACTACTGTGCCAGTGCCCGTGTTGGGGGTGGTGCCGTTGCCGGTCGTGCTGGTGGTGGTGACATAAAACTGCGGGGTGACGGTCGAGGAGTTGATCTGCATGTTGGCGCTGCCGGTGATGCTGTCACCTGCGGAATTGGTCCAGGTGGAGCTCATCACGATGCCAAAACTGATGATCCGCCCGGGCATTACATACCGCCCACGCAGATCGGCCATTTCCGCATCCTTGAGTTCGATAGGCTTGAACGCCGATGACGCATAAGCGGGCATTGAGGCTGCCAGGCACATGACCGTCAGCCAACGGAAAGTGTTCATCGTCTGCTCCTGGAGCGTCCTGCTCCTTATTGCGGCTCTTGCTAGAAGAAGTCGCTTTGAATGAAACCGAAGTCCATCAGCTCGCTGTCGCGCACTGGGCTGAACTCGTTCAGCTGGTTTTTGGCGGTCAATGGCATAGGAGGTTTAAGCAGGGCGTTGGTCTTGTCGTAGCCTTCACCCAGCACGGCGAACACGATGCCGTTCCAGCCCTTGACGAAGTCGTCCTTCGAGTAGCGCTTGTGGCCCAGCACGGGATCGCCGATGTAGACCCACTCCTTGTCGGCGCGCTGCAGGACAACGAAGTGCTTGTACCCGCGAATCTCCAGTAGAACCACTACGGGTATTTTTACCGTAGTCAGCACCTCGGGAGTAATCCGGTAGCCTCGTGCGCGCATGCCGATGCTTTCGAGGTAGCGCTTCATGTCCAGCATCGAGAAGCCCTGGGTGCGGACCAGTTCCTGGTCGGCGTTTACCAGCATGCCCTTGATGACATGATCCTCATCGACATCCATCCAGTAGCCTTGGCGCAAGATGCTTGCCAGGGCCGCAGCACCACAGCTGAAATCGGTTTTCTGTTCCACCAGGTTGGCGAATTTGCGTTCACGTATGCTTTCGACCTTCTTGTACATCATCCCGCCACCGGGCATGGGGACTGCCACTTGGCCTGCCCAGGTCGGGCCGGTGAGCGATAACAAGAGGAGGGCGGCTACGAGGTGCATGATCGTAAAACCTGCTGGACACTGGAAATAGAAAGGGCCTTGTTGCCAAGGCCCTAAGTGCATCAGAACTTGGTGATCGACACACCCAGTGCAGCTTGGTTGCCGTTGCCAGCTTGCGACACGGTGCCGGAAACACCGGAGTTGTAGTTGCCCGAGTTGGTCAGGCTGGCGTTGGTGACCAGCGACGATTTGTTCCAGCCGTGGCCAGTTGTGGCGTTCAAGGTCAGGTTGCCCGAGGAGTTCTGTTGGGCATTGACCGCGGCGCCGCCGGATTTTCCGTCGTCGGAAGAAGCAATGGCAATGCCTTGGCTGCTTTGGTTGCCAGTGCCGGCTTGAACGCTTGCCAGGCTGACGCCCGAGTTGCTGTTGTTGGAGTTGGTCAGCGAAGAGTTGGTCTCGTTGCCAATGTTGCCAACGAGGTTGCCGCTGCTGTTTTGGGTGGTGTTGATGGTCGCGAACACTTGATCCGCATCATCCGCCGCGCCAATGGCAACGTCATGTTTGGCTTGGTTGCCAGTCCCGCTCTGCACGATGCCGCTCGCAACGCCGGTGTTGTGGTTAACCGAATCAGTGGTGGAAGCGTTGTTTTCGGTTTTGTAATTGAGTGTGCCGTTGCCCGAGCTGTTTTGAGCATCGTTGGCAGTCACTGCCAGCACGGTTGGGGCAGCTGGTTGGCTGCCGCCGCCGCCGTTGTTACCACCACCACCGTTGCTGCCACCATTTGCTTGTGCGGCAATTGCCATCAGTGCAGTCAGAGCGAAAACCAGTGGTTTCAGAGCCATTGTAGGTTTCATGGTGTATCTCCTTGCTTCTAATTAGTTGGTTAAGTGTTGGTACGGTCCAGCTATTGACTCAGCCTTGATCAGTTGAGTCGTAAGTTCAGGGTGTTAGCCACTCGGTTCCCCACCCCGGCGCTCTGATTGACCTGTACCACTCCACGGCTGCCGGTGAAGGCCTGGTCGCTGGTAACGACCTGGCGGCTGCCAGTGGTAGGGGTCAATCCTGAGTCGGTTGCAAGCGCAACGTTCTGTTGCGACATGACGCTGTCGTCGATTCCCTGCGGCCCAGCGCTGACGCTGATTCGCACGGCATTGATCATCTGGTTTTGGGCCCCGGCCGACTGGTTGATGCTCAGTACGCCGTTGCCATTTGTGAATGAGTTGCCTTGGATCGCCGCCTTGGCGTTCAAGGAACGGTCAGCGGGAGCGCCGCTGATGTGTTGGGTCACAGCACTGTTGGCCTGGGCATTTTTGCCAACGGCAATAACAACGTTATTGCTCTGCTGGTTCTGATCGCCGCCTGCCTGGTTGACCGAGGCCAGACCGTTGTACTGTTTGCCCGAATTGTTGATGGTTGCGGTGTTGGTGCTGCTGTCGGCCATCGCGGCCCCGCAACCCAAGAGTGCAAGAAGCAGCCAGGATCGATTCATTTCAACGCCCCCCTGCCATATTGCCGATGTTGTTCAGAGGCGCGAGACCGCTGGACAAGGCACTATTGATCGTGCCGGAGAGGCTGCCGCCACCGCTATGGCCTGCTGCACTGCCTGCACCCAGGCCAATGCCGCCGCCGTTGTTGTCCAAGCCGGGAAGATTCCCGCCGGGCAGGATGCTGCGGCTGATGTTGGCGCCACTGCTGATACCGGCGATATCGTTATCGTTGAGTTCCATGCTGGTCGCCCGATAGACCTGGGCGGATGGATTGGCATTGGCGGTAGTAGGGTTGGGATCGGTGCCAGCAGTTCGGCCCCACATATGGCCACGAACTGCGCGGTCAATCACGATCACACCGTCACCTGCCGCGAGCACTGGAAGGCTCACGCTGGTACTCAGTACACAGCTGATCAGGAGGAGGCTCAAAGAACCACGAGTGTGAGTGACCACGGCAATATTCCTTATTCGTAACGCTGACCCTAAACAGCGTTACAAGGGATAGAGCAGAAGGCGTGCCGCTTTTTAATTGTTGTGTTAATTCAATGGGTTACTGTTTAGTTGAGGCAAAGTGATGGCAGGCCTGTATCAAGACTGAGACAACGCCCTCTGTACCGCCACCGTGCCAGCCACAGCGCAAACGATTCACTCGGGTGTATCACCGTTGTAACAACCCACGTGACAAAACGATGAAGCACCACACCATGGGCGATGCAGGGCAGGTGAGTGTAAAAAAAATGGACATTTTGGGCGCACAGCAGGGCGGAACCCTAAGCAGCCGTTACCTAAATAATGGATATGCACTGTGCCCAAACGCTTTTAGCGCCTGACACTCTGCAATCGGGGGAAAGTCGAATCGTCGCACCGCCCCTCCCACATTTGGATTGATCTACACCTGAGAGAACGCGCTCGTCTGTCGGGCCGTCACGGGAGCAAGTTCCCTCGCTAGAGGTGCAGTAGAAGGCTCAGCTTTTAGGGGTTTTACGCGGGATGGCGTTGAGTACCGGATTGCCTTCCTGGTTGCGGGTCAGGTAGACCGGCAAAACCTTGGGCAAGGAGGGAATGAGGTTATTGACCTCAGTGATGTTGTAGACACCGCCAATGCGAATCGCACCGGTGCTGGCATCCGCCAACATCACCGGTTTACTCAGGTAACGGTTGATCAACGGCAACGCATCGGCCAGCGCCAGGTTATCGAGGATCAGCTTACCCTGGCGCCAGGCCAAGGCAGTATCGTCGGGCTTAATGGCCTGCACACGCGGCGTGGCATCACCCTGGTGGTAGGTGGCCGACATCCCTGGGGTCAGCGGCACGCTGCCATGCACGGTGTCGCTGGAAATTTGCACCGAGCCTTCGAGCAGCATCACCCGCACTTGGTCTTCATATTTCCAGACATTGAATTGAGTACCGGTGACCCGCACCTGGCCTGCCCCGGCGCGCACGATAAACGGGTGTGCACTGTTGTGACTGACTTTAAAGAATGCCTCGCCTTTTTTTAGCGTGACGCGGCGCTGATCTTTGTAATTGCTGTAGACCAACTCGGTGCCGAGGTTAAGTTCAACCTGGGTACCATCGCTCAAGGTGACCTGGCGCAGGCCGCTGGTGGCGTCGAAGCGTTCATAGGCGTTTGGCAACCAGCCAGCCTCCCAACCCGTGAACGCGGCCAGCGGCAGTGCAACCAGGCAGACAGCTGCAGCTACCGCGTAGGTGCGCACCCGGCGCCGGGGTTTGAACGGCACCACCGCAGGAGCAGGTTCATTGCGCGGCAGATGATCGGCAACGTCCCAGATCTCCAGCATGGCGGCATATTCAAAAGCGTGCAGCGGATGGGCGTTGTGCCACATTTCAAAAGCAGTGCGCTCGCCAACCGTGCAATCGTGTGCGTGCAACCGCATGCACCAATGCGCGGCGGCGTCGGTGATGGCGTCATATTCGGCTTCTGAAAGGGACTTTTCGCTCATTAATTCATCCTGATTTCGCACATTCTAACCTCCGACAGCGGACGGCGAGAACAACCATCATGGCAATTGCGCATCAATTGGAACTTATTCTCGTTTGTAGGCACCTAAAAAACTCAGGACATTCCCACAACGGAGAACGAAAATGCTGAAGAAAACCTTAGTCGCCCTCTGTGCTACCAGTGCACTGCTCAGCGCAGGCGCCGCCCTGGCTGATAAACCCGGTGCAGGCTGGATTCCCATTGAAAAAGCCATCGAAGTGGCTAAAACCAAGGCCGGGTATGTCGAGGTTTACGCCGCCGAGGCGGACGACAACGGCTATTGGGAAGTCAAAGGCCGCAAGTCTGACGGTACTGTCTATGAGGCGCGTATCGATGGTGCCTCTGGCAATATCCTGCGCGACCAGAAAGATTGATACACCCTTCGGGGGCCTGGTCAGGCCCCCGGATCCAATTGCCTTCCCAAGTGCGTAATCAGAAATGTCACCGAGTCGGCGTTGGCCAGGATGATATCTATCCGGCGGTCTGCATCGCTCATGAACGTTTGCCTGGCCTCCATCAGTGTCCTGGCGCCTGTGAGGTGAAGCACTTTGTCGCGCACTTTGGTCGACCCTGTCTTGCCGAAGTCCTCCCAGCGCTGCGCCAGATCATCCCACGTCTTGAACAGCATGGTAGCGGGCGTGAGCACCGAAAGCGCAGTACTTTGCAAGTTGGAAAGGCTTGTGTGCTTGCGCAGGCCTTCAGCCGTACCGCGCTGAATAAGGTCCACAAACGGTCGCATGGAGTCCAGGTAAGCGAAGTCTTCGGTCTTTGACACGTAGTGGCTGATTTCATGAATCAAGGTGGCGGCTCGCGCATGATCCTCAAGGTCGAACGGCGCGTTGAGATGACTCTGATAGTCCAGCATGCCGGTATGGAAGAAGGGCGCCAGCAGATAGATTTTTTGTTCGACGTCCTCCGGAATGGTAAACGCGACGGCATGATCTTCGTTCCAGCGCGCGTGGCCACAGACAAATCGGTTTGAGTCCAGGCTGAGCAGGTCGTGCTGGGTCATCCCCTCAAGGATCTCGATGACTCGGTTTTGTATTTTCTTGACCTGATCGGGGGTGAGCGTGAGTACGCCGAACATTTCGCTCAGGAAACGACCGACCCTGGAGTCCGGGTCGCGCTGCTTTTCGAACTGTGTGAAGTTGCGCAGGCAGGTATTGATGTAAAAAAGCGCGACATTCAGCGCCCGGTCAATGGCAAATCCTCTGTCTGCATTCAACCCGCGAATGGCCGGCAACCCAACGGCCTCAATATTGATGAAATCGCGCTCTGTTCTCCGGGTGACCAGCCTTCCCCGGTAGCGAGACAAGGTCGGCCCGAAACGCGGTTCGCGCTCGGCCAGGTCCAATACCCATTGACCCTCGGCATTGCGTTCGACATAGGGCCCCAGCTCTCCGGCAAGGTTCACACGCCAGTAGCTACCGCTCCTTGCGACTGGGTAGACCCGGCCCGCCACAGGCACATAGCGGCGGTTATGGGCTTGCTGGGTGTAGACATGGCTGGTCGAACCCAATTGCAGGTCTGTCAATGCCACGCTCATGTCCTCGAAGCGTCGCAGCCCCGTGCGCAGGGGGGCGGTCATATCCAGTGTGTCAGCCGTGGTGGCAGGCATAGGGCCTTCCGGGGTCTTGGAAGACGTACTCGCGTTAACTTCAGCGGCAGGTGTCAACCACGCGTCCAGCTCTTTACGCAGGGAAGCCAGCGTCGCAATACCGTGGATAAAGGTGCGCAGGCCTTTACCGAAATGTTGCGCCTGCAAGTGCTCAGCGGAGGCTGCGAACAGCTTGAAGCCGCGCCAGACCACCAACGGAAATTTGAGCTTGCCGGCAATAAACTCCAACGCCATGGGGATGCCTTGGCCTAACAGGCGGGTAATGCCGTCCCACGCATGCTTGCCATCCTTGTCGAACTGGCGACCGAGCATTTTTATCATCTGTTCGGCATTGTCATGGAACAGATGGTGCAGAATGTTGCCCCTGATCGGGCTCGAGTCCATGTGAATATTTTCTTCTTCTTCTTCTTCTTCTTTCTCAGGGTGTGGGGGTTGCTTGAACAGATCAAGGAATGTCGCCTGATCGGGGTCGGCTAACTGAGAAAGGATCCACGCCTGCAGCGGGCCAGGCGTGTTGATTTGATCCAGCAATTTCTCCTCGGTGTCATATTCCTTCAAGACGCTGAACGGGGCATAGGGCGCATAGAGCACCACTGGAGCGTTCTTCTTTGCCCTGTGGCCTATTACATAAACACCGAGCACTTTCGCCGGCGTTGCGCCGGTTGTGGCGATCAGCTCCAAGGGCCGGATCATCGCCGTGGCGCCGCTGACAGCGTCCCTGGCAACCGCGTCCGGCATATCGAAGATTTGCTGGATAAACCCCCAGGCAGATTCACTCAGGCGCTCTTCAAGTCTTTCCTCATGTCCCAGGCGCAACACCTGCCAGGGTAGCTGCTTGCAAAATAATTCACGGCGCTGGCGGGCATCGTCGGTGTCGGCCGTCAAGTGGGTGCTGAGCAGGTCGCGCAGGGACTTGCCGAGGTCCAGCTGGCGTACCAGTTGTACAATTGCACTGCCGTCCAGTGCTGCTGGCAGGGGCGTTGTGCCGCGTGCTTCAGGCATGAGGTCGTCGGGCTGCAAGTCGGGCAAATGGCTCAGGGCAAATTCAACCAGGCTTTGCGCCGGTCTGTTGAGAGCAGCCCGCGCCGGGATCAGGATGTCCTGCGGGGCCAGGCTGGCGTCCGGGAACCGCTTGCTCAGCAGGGTCGTCAAAGCGTCGGTTACGTGTTGGCTCAAGGTCGGCAGGCTGTGCAGGTAGTCCTGGTCATCCGGGGCGCTGAGGCGATACTGCTCAAGCAATTCGGCATGCAGCAGTTGGTCCTTCACCGAGGCCATTCCCAGCCACGCAGGCAGGCCCTGTTGCTGAATGATGGCGCTGGCTATGGCCTTGGCTCTGCCGATATTCGAAGGCGCCAAGCGGCCCATCTCATCATCCAGGCGGTCCTGCAGCGTTGTCGGGCCCAGCGGCTGGGCGAGCCAGTAGTCGATGGTCTCCAGATGGTGCCCGAAATAACTGTGTTGGCGGTTCATCAGAAAATGTTCATCGATGCGCCGCAAGGGGCCGAGCTGGTAGGTCTGATGAGGCGCGCGAAGATCGATGGGCAAGTTTTGCAACAGTGCGGTGCGTTGTTCGGACTGCTCCAGTCGCCGTTCAAGCGTATTGCGCAGGCCGGTCAGCGAGGTGAACGGTTCATGCCCGTGTTGAGGCGTCCACAGTACGGCCGCGCCTGATCGATCGGGGTCGAGGCCGCCGCGTTCGGTCAACACAAAGCAACTGGCGAGGGGGTGGGGTGTCTTGTCCTGGTTGACCGTAACCGTCAAGGCGAATGCATCCGGCAGGAACCCGTTGAGCCCATGGCGTTTGTCGCGGGTCATGCTATCGGGGCGCAATACCGTGTCCAGGATCGAGTAGGCGGTTGGACTCAACGTGTTGTTGAGCTGTCGGAGCTCGGCCTCGCTGCGTAGCCCGTGCATTAAACGCGTGACCATTTCGTCTCGATGGTTTTCTTGAAACTGCTCGGCCAGGGTGCGGACATCGTGATTGACAAAGTAGGCAGTGGTTTGCGTGATCACCGCATTGAAAACCTGACGGTTCAGGCTATTCCAACTCAAGGCTGCACCTTCGCGACGTGGGCCGTAGAAACCAAGGGTGGGTGAACTGCCTATCTCTGCGCCGGCGTTGGCCAGACGCTCGATAAAGTGATCGACCATATTCACCGATGACTTCGGCAGACGTTCTTCCCTGTCCTGAGCGCGGCTGGCATAGGTATTGACGTAAACGTCGCTGGCGTCCATCCCCAGCTGGCGTTTCTTGAATTCCTGGTTCAATGCATTCCTGGCCAGGGTGCGCAACGTGGAGTGCTCGGCACGCCGCTTCAGCAGCGAATGTTCATCAGCGTTCAGCGCGCTCAGTTGCAGTTTGGCGCGCTCGGCCGAAACGCTGGACGGTCCTCCGTTGCTGCTGCTAACAGGGTGCAGGCTCCAGCGCCCCTTGGCGTCCAAGTCCAGTAGGCGGCTATCGAGCATGTGGCGTATGTCGAGGCAACAGTCGAGCAGCGCGGCCAGGTCCACTGCGCCTTCGCTTCGGCGAAATTGCGTCAGGGCATGCTCCAGGTTGCTCAATTGTTTGTCGCGAATGTCTTGGACCATGCCTTCAAAAACAGCACCTGCTATCGATTGCCCACTCACCTGTACAGCGTGCATGGCGAGGTAAGCACTGCGTTCATTCAGCGACAGGAAATTCAACAGTTCGTCCTGATGCCCGGCCGCTCCGAGCATGCTCAGCAGAGTGTCGTTGAGATCGTCGATGTCCTTGAGTACCTGCAATCCGCGCGATTGGGTGTACAGGTAGGAATGTTCATCGCTGATCAACAAGGTCGCGGCAAGCTCCACATAATGCTGGTAGGGCGCCTGTAGGCGTGCTTTTTCGATGCGCAAAGGCGGGTGCCAAGCGTGGCGCGCAGTCGGGTCGGGGATGAAGACGGCAAGCAGGCGATGCGCTTCTGCTGAAGACAGGATGTTGCTTTCGGTCTGGCGCTTAAACAGTAACTGCGTGCGAAATTTGTCGCTCATCACTTTGACGCACAGGTCCATGCGTGATTGTTCCGAGCGCGATGGGGCCTGGCTGATAGGGAGGTTCCACCACGTCTGCACGAGGGCGTTCAATAACGTTGAAAACACGCCCGCGACTTGTTGCACCAGGCTTTCCCAACGTTGCGCATCGTGTTGAAGCTGAGCGGGGGTAAAGTCGCGGGTGTCATGCTTGGGGTTGATGAAGGTGCGTGTCCGATTGGCGGGCCATGCCTGTTTGGCGTAGTAGTTCAGCAGGGTTTCAGCCAGCGTTGCCGACCCTGCCCAGCGGGGTGCGCCGTGTCGGTTGCCCTCTGTTGATGACACAAAACTATTGACCTGGGTGTCTTTGAGCGTGATCCCGCGAAAATGAGGGTTCACTGCCCCATGGACGTCCAACGCCGCGTCGATCAAGTCGGACAAGGTGGGCAGTGTGAGCAGCTCATTCAATAGGCGCTGCAGGTCCTGCGTCTGGTTGTCGAGGATGGTCGTTTGCTGGTCTTGGAAAACGGCGTCTTTAACCGTAACGGTGGACAAGGTGAAGGGGCTGTCGGGCGTGAAGTCATCACGCAGTTCTATAGTTAAAAAACTAACTAAATCAGGGTATTGCTTTGTGTTCTTCAAGCGTTCTGTGATGGTCGCCAAGCACTCACTGCGATGATCGAACACTTCGAGTCCGGCATAAGGGGTGTACAGCGCGGTCTTTTTTTGTTCTGGGCTCGAACTCATCATAAACGCACCAGCGAGTGCGACTGTCGGTTTTCCAGGCCTTACCAGCATCAGGGTTTCGACGGTCATCGGTGCGTCGCGATTTTGCCGTCCGCTATGGCTCGCGCCGTACACCGTGCCTAGCCAATTAACATCCTTCAGGGTCAAGCCCAGTGCGCGCTCCCTGTCCGTCGGCTGTTTTCGCGTGATCGGGCGCAGGTACTCATCAAAAAAATACGGGGGGGTTAGGTGTGCCATGGGCTGCTCTCTCCGGGCCGGTGCGGCAACTGTGATGAGCGGCACGTTACGTATCTATCGCACTGTCAAAGCGGTACATAACTGACGAAACGCGACCGGTTCGGCAAAGTCGATTGACAGCAGGCAGCGGGGGCGTTGTTTAATCACGGGCATGGGTTTTTCGTCTTGTTGCGCCTTCCAATCATAAAATCGGAGCTTCAGATGTCTACGCCGTCCACGGTCATTGAGGGTTCTTGTGTCGCCATCGCGTTCGTTGAACTGGTCGCGCTGCTTCAGCAGGTGTTCATCCGGCACGGTACGTCGCCCGAAGTGGCCGCGATTCTCGCCCACAATTGCGCCAGCGCTGAGCGTGACGGCGCCCACAGTCACGGCATTTTTCGTATCCCCGGCTATCTCAGTACGTTGGCCAGTGGTTGGGTAAACGGCCGCGCAGTGCCACAGGTCACCGATGTCGCTTCAGGATTTATACGGGTGGATGCGGGTAACGGTTTTGCCCAACCGGCGTTGGAGGCTGCCCGTGCGCTGCTGGTAGAAAAAGCTCGCAGCGCCGGGATTGCCCTGCTGGCGATCCACAATTCCCATCACTTTGCAGCCTTGTGGCCGGATGTCGAACCCTTTGCCGAGCAAGGGTTGGTGGCATTGAGCGTGGTCAATAGCATGACGTGCGTCGTGCCCCACGGCGCAGACCGGCCATTGTTCGGCACCAACCCTATCGCCTTCGCCGCGCCACGCGCCGACGGCTTGCCCATCGTGTTTGACTTGGCCACCAGCGCCATCGCCCACGGTGACGTGCAAATCGCTGCTCGCAAGGGCGAGCGCCTGCCGCCGGGCATGGGCGTCGATGGCCTGGGGCAGCCCACCCAGGACCCCAAGGCAATCCTCGAGGGCGGTGCGCTGTTGCCGTTTGGCGGGCACAAGGGCTCGGCGTTATCGATGATGGTCGAGTTGCTCGCGGCGGCGTTGACGGGCGGCCATTTTTCGTTCGAGTTTGACTGGTCGGATCACCCTGGCGCACGCACACCGTGGACCGGGCAGCTAATTATCCTGATCGACCCCAGCAAAACCAGCGGCCAGGCGTTCGCCGAGCGCAGCCGAGAACTGGTGCGGCAAATGCATGCGGCGGGGTTGCGACGGTTACCGGGTGATCGCCGACATCGTATGCGAGCAAAGGCTGAACAGGAGGGAATAATGCTGAATGCTGAAGAATTGACGCAGTTGCGTGCGTTGGCGCAGAAATAAACTGTAGGAGCGAGATCGCTCCTACAGCGTGAACTGTTCAATCAGTTGCGGCGACCCAGCAGTAGGCCGACCACCAGGCCAAACCCGGCGGAAATCGCCACGGTCTGCCAAGGGTGACCACCGATGTAGGTTTCGGTGGCATCCACGACCGGCTTGCTGCGTTCGCGCACGTTGGATACCGAGTCCAGCGCCTGCTTAAGCTTGATGGCAACCTGTTCGCGCAGGGTTTCGCCTTCTTCGCCCACCAGGGAAGCGCTGCTTTTGAGCAGTTTGTCCGATTCTTCGATCAACGCCGTCAGTTCACTGAAGGCTTGATCCTTAATTTGATCTTCGACGGCTTGGGCGGCAGATTTACGGGCCATTGTGTGACTCCTTGCGTGTGAATGTGACAGTGAACAATGGAGTGTTGGGGGATGGCAAAAGTTGCAGTTTTTTTGTCGGTAGGGGAGTTATGCGCAAAAACCGAATCAGGAAAATTCGACCTACAGTGTAAGATGTCGCCTATTTGTGCAGCAGGTAATTCAACATGAGCTTCAATCTCGCCAACAAGACCCTCGCCGAACGCGCCGAGCTGGAAGATGAAAAGTCCCGCCTCTACGACCTGTGGCAAACCAATCTGGGCAAGGCCAAAGGCGAAGCGGCGCGGTTGTTCGGTGAGCGCGCCAAACGCAAGGGTAAGTGGGCCGAGTGGGTGCGGGCCGAGCTTGACGGCATGTCGCCGCCGGAGTTCTCCAACATGGTGCGCAGTGAAGTCAACAAACTGATGGCCGCCGCTAAGTAAAACTGGCGACAACCCCTTCACGCACCTTCGACAGCAGCGGATCGAGCTGCGCCTGGGTGCGCCACCCAAGTTCCACCGGGTAGCGTGGCAGCGCCAGCGGGCAGGGCACGACGCGCAGGCCGGTCATCTCGGCGATGGCCAATGCCGCATGCCCGGGAATGGTCGCCACCGCTCGGCTGCCCTTGAGCAAATAGGGCAGCGCGGCAAAGTGGCTGGTGGACGCACAGACCTGGCGACTCAACCCCTGCGCCGCCAACCCTTCGTCGGTAATCCCGATAAACCCGCCGGATGACACCAGCACATGCTCGCGGGTGACGAACTCATCGAGGCTGATGCTGGTTTGGTCGGCGTCCAACAGGCAGCGGTAATCGCCTTCACCCAGTACCTGGCGACTCAAACGGTTTTGCGCGAACCCACCGGCGGTGATCGCCAGGTCCAGGGTGCGATCCAACAGGGCGCCAGCAACGATCTGGCTGTGGGTCTGCCGGAAAATCACCCGCAGTTTGGGTGCGCGCCTGCCGATTTCGTCCATCAGCCGGCGGCCATAGGCGATCTCGAAGTCATCCGACAAGCCCAGTACTACCGATCGGCCCTGGTACTGCTGGTTATCCGGATTGACCATGGCCAGGCTCTGCCGACAGCGCTCCAGCGCTTCACTGATGACCGGTTTCAATTGATTGGCGCGCAGGGTCGGCGCCAGTCCGCGGCCGGTACGCACGAACAATTGATCGCCGTACAGTTCGCGCAAGCGCCGCAGGCCCGCGCTGATGGCCGATTGCGTGACCCCAAGGCGTAAGGCGGCGCGGCTGGCGCTGGACTCGTCATGCAGAGCTTCGAAGGTTTTCAGCAGGTTGAGATCGACCTGGGCGATATTTATTTGGCTCATATCATTTAGCAGCACAGTGGGCTTTATTCATGATCGAGGCTGGCGGGAGAATGGACAACCCCATTTTTACGGAGTAATCGCGATGCCTGTTTCTATTGTGGCGGCCCTGCAAATCGGCGCGTTGCCGGGCGGCAAGGGCGAAACCCTGGCGCAGATCCTGAGCTATGAAGACGAAATAAGCCGCAGCGGCGCGCAACTGGTAGTGATGCCTGAGGCCCTGCTCGGCGGGTACCCCAAAGGTGAAGGGTTTGGCACGCAATTGGGTTACCGCCTGCCGGAAGGGCGTGAAGCCTTCGCCCGTTATTTTGCCAATGCCATCGACGTGCCGGGCACCGAGACCGATGCCTTGGCCGGGCTCTCGGCACGCACCGGTGCCAGTCTGGTACTTGGCGTGATTGAGCGCAGTGGCAGTACGCTGTATTGCACCGTGCTGTATTTCGAACCGGCGGCTGGCCTGGTGGCCAAGCATCGCAAGTTGATGCCCACCGGCACCGAGCGGCTCATCTGGGGCAAGGGCGACGGCTCGACACTGCCGGTGATCGACACAGCGGTGGGCCGAATCGGCGGCGCCGTGTGCTGGGAAAACATGATGCCGCTGCTGCGCACCGCGATGTATGCCAAGGGCGTGGAGGTCTGGTGCGCGCCCACGGTGGACGAGCGTGAGATGTGGCAGGTGAGCATGCGCCATGTCGCCCATGAAGGACGCTGCTTTGTCGTGAGTGCGTGCCAGGTGCAGGCGTCGCCTGAGGCATTGGGGGTGGAGATTGCCAACTGGCCGGCGCAGCGCCCGTTGATTGCGGGAGGCAGTGTGATCGTCGGGCCGATGGGCGACATTTTGGCCGGGCCGTTGCTGGGGGAGGCGGGATTGTTGACTGCGCAGATCGATACCGATGAACTGGTGCGGGCGCGGTATGACTATGACGTGGTGGGGCACTATGCCCGGCCAGATGTGTTCGAGCTGACCGTCGATGAACGGGCCAAGCCGGGCGTGCGCTTTATCACTGACTAAACACCGTCAAAAATGTGGGAGGGGGCAAGCCCCCTCCCACATTTGGATCTTCAGGGGTTGTAGGGCTGAGGTTATTCTTTACCAAGTGGCGGTGTTGGGCAGGTCCAGCGTGCCACGGTCTACAAAGCGCATCGTGCCAAACAGCCCACCCGCCAGTTTGCCCCGTAGCACGTAGGGCAGGTTGTTCAGGCTTTGTGTCTGGCTCAGGCCCAGGGTCTGGCGCAACACCGAAAACGCCGAAACACTCACTGGCACCGTCAGCACGGTCTCGGAAAAGCGTGGGATGCTGCCGCTTTGATCACTCACCCCCGACGCCAGCGGCCGGCCATTGACCTCTAGGTCCAGAGCCACGCCGTTGTAGTCGATCGCCGTTTCATTGGGGTTTTGCACCCGCAGTTTCACGGCAAAACGCACTTCCAGGTCCTGGCTTTGCAGCGGTTCGATGCCCACCACATTGATAGTCACCGGGTCACGGTTGGGGAACAGCGCGCAGGCGCTCAAGGTCAGCAGCAGTATCGATAGAACCATGAGCTTGCGCATTTAAAGGTGCTCCTATTTCGTGACGTCCGGGTCCTGCATCACTTTGAGGGTAGAGGACTCCGGATCAAATTCATCTTCTTCCAGCTCTATGAACTCCTCCGGCAGGAAAATGTTCAGCAAGATTGCACAGAACGCGCCCACGGTGATGGGAGATTCAAAGATGTTGTGCAGCGCCTTGGGCAGATCGCGCAGCACTTCCGGCACGGCGGCCACCCCCAGGCCCATGCCGAGGGAAATCGCCACGATCAGCACATTGCGCCGATGCAGGCCGGCTTCGGCGAGTATCTTGATGCCCGCCACCGCCACGGTGCCGAACATGATCAAGGTGGCGCCACCGAGTACCGGCTTCGGCATCAACTGCAGCACCGCGCCGATCATCGGGAACAGCCCCAGCAGCACCAGCAGGCCGGCGATAAAGTAGGCTACGTAGCGGCTGGCCACGCCGGTCAGCTGGATCACGCCGTTGTTCTGGGCGAAGGTCACCATCGGCAGGCTGTTGAAGGTCGCAGCCATCGCCGAGTTCAGGCCATCGGCCAACAGGCCTGACTTGATGCGCTTGATATACAGCGGGCCCTTGACCGGTTGCTGGGAAATCATCGAGTTGGCGGTCAGGTCGCCAGCCGCCTCAAGGGGCGAAATCAGGAAGATCACCGCCACCGGGATAAACGCCACCCAGTCGAACGAAAAGCCATACTTGAAGGGCACTGGCACGCTGACCAACGGCACCTGGGGCAGTGCTGCCAGGTCCACACGGCCCATCATCCAGGCCACCACAAAGCCCAGGGTCAGGCCGATCACGATGGAGCCCAGGCGCAGGAATGGATTGCTGAAGCGATTAAGAACCACGATGGTCAGCAGCACCAAGGCCGCCAGGCCCATGTTGCCAGCGGCTCCAAGGTCCTTGGCGCCAAAGCCGCCGGCCATATCCGTGACCGCCACCTTGATCAGCGACAAGCCCATCAAAGTGATAATGGTACCGGTGACCACCGGGGTGATCAGCTTGCGCAGCTTGCCGATGAATTGGCTGAGCACCACTTCGATAAACGCCGCAAAAAAACAGATGCCGAAAATCGTCGAAAGGATCTCATCGGTGCCACCGCCGCGCGCCTTGACCATAAAACCCGCACTGAGAATCACGCTGATAAACGAGAAACTGGTGCCTTGCAGGCACAGCAGCCCCGAGCCGATAGGGCCGAATTTGCGTGCCTGCACAAAGGTGCCGAGCCCCGACACAAACAGCGCCATGCTCACCAGGTACGGCACTTCGCTTTCCAGGCCGAGCACGCCCCCGACAATCAGCGTCGGGGTGATGATCCCGACAAAGCTGGCCAGCACGTGCTGCAGCGCGGCAAAAATTGCGGCGGTGAAATGCGGGCGGTCTTCCAGGCCGTAGATCAAGTCGGATTTATAGCGGGGGCGGGGGGCTTGAGCGTCAGACACAATGCGGGCTCGGGTCAGAAAATGGAGGCGCAGGATGCCAGAAAGCGCCGGTCGTCAGAAGTGTAAAAAAATATTTATCAAAGCCCTGCGCTAAAGCCGAGCCGCTGCCGATACCTCGTATAGGCCCACATACCAAACATAACAGTGGTGACCAAAGGTCAGTTGCGGCGCGTTGTCGCTCACTGATCGTTTCGCGGCAGGGACGCTCGCAAACACTTCTTCTGAGAGCATCCCCCCCTATGTCCCTTCGTCAGCTGAATATCGCCCCACGCGCGTTTCTCGGTTTCGCATTCATTGCGTTGTTAGTGGTGTTATTGGGGGTGTTTGCGGTCAACCGCATGACGCAGATCCGCCAGTCTTCAGTGGACATGAGCGCCACGCAACTGCCCAGTGTCACGTCGTTGGGCATCATCACTGAAAACGTGCTGCGCCTGCGCATCCTGTCATTTCGTGTGCTGGTCAACCGCGAGCCTGCTGCCCTGCAAGAAGCTGAAACCCGCATGAGTGCGCTGGCCGACAAGGTCAAGGCGGCCCAGGCCAGCTATGCGGCGCTGCCTGCCGGTACCGAGGAAGCGGCGCTGTACAAAACCTTCGTCACGACGCTGGACAACTACTTCAAGGCTCAGGCCGAGATGCTGACGTTGTCTCGGCAAGGCAAGGTCGAGGACATGCGTGTCCTGATCAATACCCGTATCAAGGACGGCACCGACCAGATGGGCGAGCAGTTGAACAAGCTGATCGCCATCAATGCCGCCGACGCCAAGACAGCCGACGCGCAAGCAGGACAGAGCTTCGAGGGGGCGGTTACGGGTGTTATTGCCGTCTCGATCGTCGCCGCATTGCTCACTGTACTGTTGGCCTGGCTGCTTACCCGCAGCATCGTCACCCCGCTGCGCAAAGCCGTGCAAGTGGCTGAAACCATTGCCGGTGGCAACCTGAGCAAAACCATCGAAGACGACGGCAAGGACGAGCCGGCGCGGCTGATCCACGCCCTGGCCGCCATGCAGGCCAACTTGCGCCAGACCATCCAGCACATCGCCGGTTCAGCCACGCAATTGGCCTCCGCCGCTGAGGAGTTGAGCGCCGTCACCGAAGAGGCGTCCAAAGGCTTGCAACAGCAGAACAATGAAATCGATCAGGCCGCCACGGCGGTCAACGAGATGACGGCAGCGGTTGAAGAAGTGGCGCGCAATGCGGTGTCTACCTCCGAAGCGTCCGGGCAATCCAACCAGGCGGCGCGAGAGGGTCGTGATCGTGTGGTGGAGACCGTCGGTGCGATCCAGACCATGACCCAGGACGTGCAAAATACCTCGGTGTTGATCGAAGGCCTGGCCACGCAAGGCCGTGACATTGGCAAAGTGCTGGACGTGATTCGCGCGATTGCCGAGCAGACCAACCTACTGGCGCTCAACGCCGCTATCGAAGCCGCCCGCGCCGGTGAAGCCGGACGTGGTTTCGCAGTCGTCGCAGACGAAGTGCGGGCCCTGGCCCATCGCACGGCGCAGTCGACTCAGGAGATCGAGAAAATGGTCGCCGGCATCCAGAACGGCACCGGTGAAGCGGTGCAGTCGATGCAACAGAGCAATCAGCGCACCCAGAACACCCTCGAAATGGCCCGCGCTGCGGGCGTGGCATTGGAGCAGATTACCCAGTCCATCAGCCTGATCAATGAGCGTAACTTGGTGATCGCCAGCGCGTCGGAAGAGCAGGCGCAGGTGTCACGCGAGGTGGACCGCAATCTGGTGAACATCCGCGACTTGGCAACCCAGTCGGCAGCCGGGGCCAACCAGACCAGTGCGGCGAGCCATGAGCTGTCGCGTTTGGCGGTGGATTTGAATGGGATGGTGGCCAGGTTTGTTATCTGACCCAATGTGAAATAGGGTCAACATGTGGGAGGGGGCTTGCCCCCGATGGCGGTGTGTCAGCTAAAAATATGCTAGCTGACACTCCCTCATCGGGGGCAAGTCGAATCGTCGCACCGCCCCTCCCACATTTGATTTATGTGGTGTCAGGAGTCAGTGCTTCCAGGCAGTAGGGTTCACCAAGTTTTTGGGTTTGTCGCCAGCCAACGCCTGCAACAGATTATCCACCGCACACTTAGCCATCGCCTCCCTTGTCTCATGAGTCGCCGAGCCAATATGCGGCGTGGCCACCACATTGTTCAAGCGCAACAACGGTGAGTCATGATTCAGCGGCTCACGCTCAAACACATCCAACCCCGCCGCCCGAATCGTGCGCTGTTGCAATGCCTCCACCAGCGCCGCTTCATCCACCACCTTGCCCCGCGAGATATTGATAAAGATCGTCTCCGGGCCCATCAGTGCGAATTCTTCAGCGCCGATCAATCGCTCGGTTTCGGCCGTCAGCGGCAGCGTCAGGCACACAAAGTCGGCCTGTTGCAGCAAGTCCTGCAAGCTGCGGTACTGTGCGCCAAAACGCGCCTCCACCGCTGGCTTGGGCGAATGGCTGTGATAGATCACCGGCATGCCAAAGCCAAAATGCCCGCGTTGGACCAGGGCTTCACCGATGCGGCCCATGCCGATAATGCCCAGGGTCTTGCCGTGTACATCGCTGCCAAAATGCGCCGGCCCGATGTTCTTGTTCCATTGGCCGGCACGCACCATGTCGGCCAGTTCCACCACTCGGCGGGCGGTGGCCAGAATCAACGCAAAGCCGGTGTCGGCAGTGGTTTCGGTGAGCACATCGGGGGTGTTGCTAAGCAGGATGCCGCGCCCGGTCAGGTAGTCGATATCGTAGTTGTCGACGCCTACTGAAACACTGGCCACGGCCTCAAGCTGGGGCGCCAGGTCCAGTAATTTGGCGTCCAGGCGCAGGCTGGCACCGAGCAAACCATGGGCGGTGGGCAGGGCGTCGCGTAGCTTGGCCAGGCCGGTTTCGTCCAGCGCTTCGATCAGCGTGACCTCGGCGTGCTCATGCAGGCGGGCCATCAACGGCGCTGAGAGTTTTTTGTACAGTACGACAGACTTTTTCATGCGGTCTTCACCTTCAATTCGGGAGTGGGGGCGGGCGAGCGGTCACTGGCGCCGGGCTTGAGGAAAATCGTCAGCACCACCGACAGCATCAACGCCCCACTCATCAGCAGGTAGGAGGCGCCGGGTGAGCCGGTGCTGCTATTGAGGTAGCCCACCAGGTACGAGCCGCCAAACGAACCCAGGGCGCCCATGCTGTTGATCAGCGCCATGGCGCCGCCGGCGACGTTGGCCGGCAGGATCTCCGGGACGATGGCGAAAAACGGCCCGTAAGGCGCGTACATGCAGGCGCCGGCAATCACCAATAGGGTGTAGGACCACCAGAAGTGTTCGGCACCGAGCACGTAGGAGGCATAGAACGCGATCGAGGCAATCAGCAGCGGTGGCCAGACAAAACGCTTACGTTTTTGCAGCTTGTCCGAGCCCCACGACACCACCAGCATGCCGATCACTGCCGCCAGGTACGGCAGCGCCGACAGCCAGCCGGCCTCAACCATGTCCATTTGCAAGCCGGCCTTAAGGATCGACGGCAACCACAACACGAAACCGTAGACGCCGATGCTCCAGCAAAAGAACTGCAACGCCAGGATGATCACCTTGGGCGAGCGGAACGCTTCGCCGTAGTTCTTCACGGCCTTGATACCCACCTGCTCGGCGGCGAGGGCGGCTTCCAGGCTGTGTTTTTCGCTGTCGCTGAGCCACTTGGCATCCTTGGGACGCTCATCGGCCAGCTTCCACCAGATAAAGGCCCACAGCACAGCAGGCAAACCTTCGATAATAAACATCCAGCGCCAGCTGAAATGCTGCACCAGGTAGCCCGACACCACCGACATCCACAGCATGGTCACCGGGTTGCCAAGGATCAGGAAGGTATTGGCGCGAGAACGTTCGGCGCGGGTGAACCAATGGCACAGGTACACCAGCATCGCCGGCATCACCGCCGCTTCGACCACGCCGAGCATGAAGCGAATCACGATCAACATATAGGCGTTGGACACCACGCCGGTCAGGGTGGCCAGGCCGCCCCACAGGATCAGGCTGACGAAAATCAGCTTTTTGACGCTGCGCTTTTGCGCATAGATCGCCCCCGGCACCTGGAAGAAAAAGTAGCCAAGGAAAAACAGTGCGCCCAGCAGCGATGACATGCCAGGGGTGATCATCAGGTCTTCGGCCATCCCGGAGGCGGCGGCGAAGCCGTAGTTGGCGCGGTCTAGGTAGGCCAGGCTGTAGGTGATAAAGACGATGGGCATGATGTACCACCAACGGCGGGTGGCGAGTTTCACGGTTTCCATGGGGTTGCTCCTGAGCTTGTTGTAGTTGTGGCAACAGGGTGTAGGTTATGCAACAGCTTGAGTGGGCAATTCCGAGCGGGTGGGCAGGCCTTCCATATCACCGCGACTTTGCACGGCCCGGCTGCCGATCCAGTTGCCGCGCTGTACCGCCTCGGGGAAGCTGAGGTTTTCCAGCAGGGCGCTGATCATGCCGACCGCGAAGCCATCGCCGGCGCCGACCGTATCGATCACCTTGGCTACCGGTACGGCGGCAATAAAGCCTTTGTCCATCTGCGTACGAAAGTAGGCGCCGTCCGGGCCGAGCTTGATGGCCACTGCTTCGGCGCCTTTGTCGAGGTAGAACGCAGCGATGTCGGCGGGGTCATCGAAACCGGTGAGCAAACGGCCTTCGCCCAGGCCCGGTAAGACCCAATCGGCCAAGCTGGCGAGGGCGTTGATTTCGCGGATCATCGTCTGCTTGTTTGCCCACAGCGATGGGCGCAGGTTGGGGTCGAACGACACGCTGCGCCCGGCCTTGCGCATTTGCGTCATCAGCTCGGTGGACAGCTCACGGGTCGCTTCGGACAACGCTGGCGGAATGCCCGTGGCATGCAGGTGGCGGGCGTTGAGCAAGGCCGGGCTGATCGCCGCGATGGACAAGTGACTGGCCGCCGAGCCCTTGCGGAAATACTCCACCTGCGGATCGGCGCCAGCTTCTTCCCGGGACTTGAATTGGAAGCCGGTCGGATGCAGCGGGTCGACCGCCACATGCCGGCAGTCCAAGCCTTCCTTTTGCAATGTGTCGACCACAAAGCGCCCCAGGGAATCACTGCCCACCCGGCTCAGCCAGGCCACGTTGAAACCCAGGCGCGACAGGCCAATGGCGACATTGCTGTCGGCACCGGCAATGCGTTTGTGAAACTGCGCCACCTGGGCTAAGTCTCCAGTCTGCTCGGCGACAAACATCGCCATGGTTTCACCAAATGAAAGGATATCGATCTCAGACATGGGCACTCTCCAGGCGAGGTTGGCCAAGGACGGCGAGGGTGGCGACTTGTTGCGCAGTGACCTCAATCAGGTCCTCACCCTGCAACGGGAATTCCACCGCCCGGGTTATCCCTTGAGTCATATGCTTAAGCAGTTGTTCCCACAGATGCAGGTCGGTGGCGCCGGGCGGCAGCGCCACCAGCTTGCCGTCCGCACGCCGGGCTACGGCCTTGCAATGCAGGTAGTCCACATGCCGGCCCAGCAGGCGGGCGGCGGTGAGGGCGGATTGGTCCTGCCACTGCCAGTTGCCGATGTCGAAGGTCATCTTCACCGGCAAACCCAGGCGTTCAACTTCGGTGAAGAAACGTTGCATCGGCTCGATACGCCCGCCGTGCAGGGTCTGGTCGTTTTCTACCAGCAGTTGCACTGGGTGGCGGGCGAGCAGAGCGTGCAGGCTTTCCAGGTCGTTGGTGTCGGTGAAATAACCGAGGGAGACTTTGAGCCAGCGTGCGCCAAAGGCCTGGGCGCGGTCGAGGGTGGCGGCGAGTTCTGCATTGGGTTGGGCGCGACCGGCGACCCACAGTTCCAAGGGGGATGAAAACACCGATTCGAGTTGGTGGTGCGCTGCCGCCTGGGCTAATTCTGCGGGTTGCTCAGTCGTCAGCAACTCTTCACGCCACTCGATACGCTGGGCGCCGGCTGCCTTGAACAACTCGACAAAACTCAACTGGCCTTGCTGGCGGACCAAGTCGGCGCCGTAGCTGGAAAGGCTGATGGAGACGGGGTATTTATGCATTGTTGTTTACCTCTGAAACCGGTTTCATTTTTGTTCAAAAAAAACACGCTCTCTGTAGGAGCGAGCTTGCTCGCGAAAATCCTGAGCACACCGCGTTCATTCAGGATGCCCGCGTTACCGTTGGCGATTTTCGCGAGCAAGCTCGCTCCTACAGGGGGTGGTCGAGCCGCGGATGATGAGTTGGGGCAGAAAATCCAGGGTGCGCGTCGGCTCGGTATCGCCGCGCAGGCGCTTGAGCAGGCAGTCGAATGCGGTGGCGCCAATGGCCTCGGTCGGCTGGGCGAGGGCAGTGATACCGTTGCCCACCAGCGGGTACCAATCCAGGTCATCCAGGGCGATCAGGCCGATATCTTCAAACAGGTTACAGCCCAGGGTTTTGAGCGCTCGGGTGCAGGCCAATGCCGCCACACCGTTGGCGCAGAACACGGCCTTGGGGCCGGGTTTGGCCAGGAAGCGTTGCAGGTGGTGGTCCAGTTCAGCATTTAACTCCAAGACTGAGCCGGTCAACTGCGGGCGGTTGGCAATTTCATGCTTGAAACTTTCCACCCGCTCCAACCGCGAACTGGTGCCATCAGTGGCTTCGCTCACGAGTAGCACATCGCGGTAGCCCTGCTGCTGCAAATGCTCAACAGCCATGCGCACCGCCGCCGGATTATCCAGCCCCACCAAGTCGCTGTGCAGCGGCTCGACCTTGCGGTCCACCAGCACCAGCGGCATTTCCCGTTGCAGTTCGAGCAATTGGTCGAGGTGATGGCCGAGGGTATTCACGATCAGCCCTTCGATGTTGTAAGAGCGCAACGCCGCCAAGTGCTGGCGCTCTTGCTCATCATCACGGTCGGTATTGCACACCACCAAGCTATAGCCGTGTTGACGGCAGGCGGTTTCGACGCCATGCATCACGGCAACGGAATAGGGGTTGCGTATATCCGCCACCAGCATGCCGATCAGGCGCGTGCGCCCACGCTTGAGGCCGCGGGCCATCTGGTTGGGGCGGTAGCCGAGGTGTTCAATGGCTTGTTCGATGCGCTGGGCGATGGCATCGGAGAGTAGGGCGCGGTCATCGCCAATAAAGCGCGAGACGCTGGCTTTGGACACGCCGGCGTGTTGGGCGACGTCGAGCATGGTGACGCGGGTACGTTGGGCGGCGGAGAAGGAAGTCACAGTGGGCAGCCTTTCTTATTTTGAGTTTTCAGAATCTGAAACCGGTTTCAGGAGACATCAACCTGGGCTATTCGTCAAGCGTCTAATCCAAGGTCACGCGGCTGGGAACCGATGAGCGGCAATGACTACCTGTGAGTTCTGACAGTATTCGATCTCGCGCATTGCGCGTTTAATCCGCCACAGGCACTTGAATGTATCGCGAATGAAGAAATCCTAGGAGCGCATGATGAGTTCTCCACGAAACTTCAGTAAGGCATTGCCAAGAAACGGAATCTTTCGATTGGTCGATATTGAGGTCCCCATCCTCGATCACGTGATCCCGCCCATACTTGAAGGCTATATTCCTCATCAGCACCTCGACTCCGACCTTGAAGTGGTCATCACGACGTTGTGGGATGGCGCGGCGGAGGCGGGTGAATTCAATATTATAGAAATCGTCTGGGCTCGCAGTGGAGGGGAGGGCGTCCCCCCCTTCAAGGAGCGCTGGGATGGCCCAATTACCAAACCTTTTCCTTTCTCTATCTGGATCTCGCGAGACTATCTAGAGAATGATGGCTCCGTTCGGCTGGGTTACCGGGTCACCGATGAAACTGGAGGGGGTACAACGTCGGATCTGCGCCCCCTGGTGCTTGATCGCACCCCGCCCAATAACAACGTCGCACCCGCTGCTCCTCAGTTCCCTGTTTCGCTTATTGATGCGGACTATGCGGCGACGCATCCAACGGTTGACCTTGTCGTACAGCCTTATAACGGTCGACGGGCTAAAGACCGTATTTATTACTACCACACGGATAAATCACCGCCCTCCGACGCCGCGCCTGCCGGGTATGTCGATCTTGAATGGGAGGACAGCCCGCTGATCCTGCCGATTCCCGTCGCGCAATTTTCCTTGTATCCCAATGGTACTCAATATGTACATATTCGCCTTCAGGACCGCTCGGGCAACCGAGGGCCCAGGTCTGAACAGGCGAGTGTACAAGTGCAATTGCCGGCGGGGCCTTCGGACCTTAAAGCGCTGGTCATTCCAGCGATGACGAACGGCCTGATCAATCGGCACGATGCCCGGCTTGGGGTGGTTGCCAAATTGCAGTACGACAATTGGCAGGAGGGAGACCGCTACGCCATCAGTTGGGGGAAGACACTGCTTGCCACGCAGATTGTCCCTCATGTGCCGTTCGATGCCGAGATCACGTGGCCCAAATTGACAGAGGCTGGTTTGGGGCTCGATACCGGTACGGCCACCTACACCATCACGCGTTTCGGCAGCAGCGTGCCAACCCCACCCAGCCCACCCACGCTGATTCGTTGGGATTTCAGAGTAGCAGGCCAAGACCATATCAATGCACCTGCATTGCTGAATATGAATTTGCCGCGAGTGACGGTATTTGGTGAAGGCTCGACAACGGATAACTACATCGACATTCGTGATAAGGATAAGCGCGTCTACGCCAGTGTGTTGTTGTATCACCAACCGAAAACGGGAGAAGTTCTCGAGTTGTTTTGGGGCGACTTCCCTTCTATGGATAAGCCTATAGCGAGCTATACCGTCGATACAAGCAAGGGGGACGCCGAAGGTGTGCGGGTTGAGTTCAGTGATATTGATTGGCAAGTTATTGTTGACGCGGGTAATCACGAAAAGTTGCAGGTGTACTACTCGAACTTTAATGGCACGAACGAGCAGCTGTCCTACTTTACCAATGTGGAAGTTGATGTTGTGCCTCCCAAGATATTTCAGCGGGTGGAGTTTCCAAGTGCCAATATCTATACGGTTATCAACTGTGAGGCCGACATAAAACTTTGGGACCACGTCCCTATCCAGATACTGCCCGAAGATGACTTCAGGGAAGGTGATGACCTGGTTGCACAATGGCAAGGTTACGAGGAGTTTGGTGGCGGTGGCCCCATCCTATCGACTGCGGACACCCTGGTGCATCGTTTATGCAAGGAAGAGGCGGAAAACGGATATACATTCAAGCAAGCGAACTATGAAGAGAAAGTCAAACCCATCAAGTCGCCGGCCCCGAACAGCCCGGGCAGTTCTGCGTCTGTTGAATATACCCTCTGGCGGAAAAATCGAATTGTCGGCTCCTCGAGATTACGTTACGTCAAAATTGATCGAAGAATAGCCGGCGTTGGCTATTGTGGGCCCGACGGCGATGGGCCGGAAAGTAAGTAAGCAAAGGCACTTAAAGGCACTTAAAGGCACTTAAAGGCACTTAAAGGTAATAAGTTGATGCACGTTGCAGGCGTGAGGAGTTGCAAGTGCGGAGCTATTCGACTGGCGAGTGTCGTTCATAAAAAAGGAGAACGTACATGACAATCCTGAGCAAAAAACAGCAGGCTGCAATTGACTCGCGTGCCGCCAATAAAACACTAATGTCTCAACGCAAAGCGGGTGTTTTAAGTTTGCCCCTCCCAACCTTTGACTCATTGAACGCCAACGGGCTAATTTCTTATGAAAATTCGAAAAAACCGCTCCCCGTAACGTTTGATATCTCGGAATTGGCAGAGGAGGAAGGATGGGACCTGGACGCCACCGGCATCCGGCTTGATGTTCATATGCGTGGCCGAGGCGCTTCGCAATGGGGCGCAGCGATGTACGTCGTACAATTCCAAACGACGTTAAACCCGACCTTCCCACCCATTACCGCACCCTTCATCAGGGATATCCCAGTATCACGCATGACCGAAGGAGAGCATGAGGTGGGGTATATTCTTTATGAGGGCAGCTCTCCCACCCCGTTGCTGGACGGTGCGCCACTGGAGGTGGACCTCACTGCGCCGGAGCATCCCAAGCACCCGCAGGCCCCGGTGTTTCCGGCCTATCTGTCATCCGGTAAAATCACCCAACAAGATGTGGATGATCATCCCGAGGGGCTGGAGTGTACATATCCTGACTATGCAACCCGCAAAGGTGGGGACCGTATTGCGGTGTACTTTTCTCCGGACTTCTCTTCACAGTTGTCGGAGGAGCTTGATACTTTTCCTGTTGACGATGACCTGGGATTTACGCTGGACTGGGACCTGATTAAAGACAACCTGGGTGGGCAAAATTACTTGTTTTATGTGTTGATTGACCTTGCTGGCATCCCGAGCAAAGACAGCACGCCCGCCCGAATCACTTTAGAATTGACGCCCGCTCCGGATCCGCAGGAGGCATTTGTACCTCTGGCGCGCCAGCCTGCCGACGGCGTTCTTGACTTGGCGGACCTCTATGACCCTGAGGGAGTGTTCGTCGCTATCCCCCAATATGTTAACAATTTGCCATTGGTTGACGTAGTCGAATTGATATTTGGCACGCGGCCGCCGCTACGTTTTCCCGTCAATTCATTCTTGCCCTTTCCGTTGATGCTGCCCATCAGTCGCGCGAACTTGTTGGCGGATTACGGCAGCGCCACGGGAGAACTTCCAACGACCATCGCGTATTTTATCGACCGTAACGGCACCTCATTCGATGCGCCAGACCACGAGATTGCCCAGGATTATTCCGCCGAAGGACCTCCACCCACTCCCGATCCGGAAAACCCCGCGTTTAACCTCGTGACAGTCTACGGCAGTGATCCGGACGTGGAGAATGAACTACCCGCTGGCGACTTTGAAGTTGATGCGACCGTTGAATTGGTGTTGTGGGATACGCCTTTGCCGGCTCCAGGAGCAAGAATTCGTGGTTACTGGGATGATTTGGCGCATGAGTTTATGGATGTGACCCTGACCACTGAAGGCCCTGGCGACACCCTAACCGGTACAGCGCCTTGGGCGACTATCCGAACAGTGGGGAACAAGACCGTCAAGGTGTTCTACACAGTGGGTTGGGATACCAATGACAACATCCAGCGCTCCCGTTCGCAGGATGTGGTCGTGAATGCCAACAAGGTCGTGTTGCAAATGGCCATCATCAAAAAGGCAACCGCGACGTGGGCATGTACGGACCTCAATCCGGTGAATTGGGCAGGGACTGTCCATGTGCCAGGCAATTCGGTCTACTTTAAAGAATTCATGGTCATACGGTGTGAGTTCCGGGTGTTCAGCGATATCACGGGGGATACCCAGGTGGGGACTACACTGGTTCTGAATTCACCGCCACTGACGCCGGCCATGGTTACCGGTGGTTTCGATATAACGGTTCCTTATGCATCGCTGCGTCCCGCAGTGCGCAATTCGGTGGATTTCCACTACTTCGTCCCTATTCCAGGAGAGGGTGACCAACCCTCCGTGCGAGCCTGGACGCGGACTCGGTTCACCGACTTGAATGGCCTTTTTTGCGAGCAGCAACCCCCTACTGTTTAAGAGGATGATTCGTTGTAGACACAGAACATTGGGGGGGCTGCGGCCCCCCCTGTTTTCCGTACACCCTCCTTGCGCACCTCACGCTTCAAATACCTTTCTTCATACCGGCATGTTGGGATTAATCCTACATATAAAGGTAATCCCGTTCTGTAGTTTTGCGGCCTTGAGTGGCCTGGCTCCAACCCTCTGGAAATAGGCCGAACAGTTCCGCTATGGAATGTCTGTTGAATGAGTGGTGTCTTGTGAAAATTAATTCGTGTTTTAAGTTAAAACCTTTGGTTGCCATGATGCAGGTGCCGTCGGTTGTCACATTATTGTTTCTTGCTACGGATGCCCAAGCCAGGCTTATTGAAAATGCGGAAGAAACTATCCGCCATGACGCCTATTTGGATACCTATGAATTGCAAAATGCCACATTGAACATTGTGGATGGTCGGGCACTGGATATTTATGCAAACGCGTCGAATCTGAACGTCAGTGAGCAAACTACGATTACGGGGACCGTTGTTGCTCAAGGTGGCTCAAACGTGAGCGTAGATGATAGTCGTATCATCGCTTCCGGGGAGTTTAGAACCGGTTTGACGTTGCTCAGTAGCACCGCACAGATCAACAACAGTGAGATCTCCAGTGCTGATTATCATGCTTTGTTGGTGGGCAAGTTTACCACCTCGACCGAGGCCTCAAGCGCGTTCATCAACGGTAGCCTGCTTGTCGGCGCGACAGGTGGTGCTGCAGTGGTGGGTGGAAGTGTATTGGAGGCTGTCGACAGCCAATTGATAGGTACCGGCGCTGACAGCTTCGGGTTGAGGCTGGAAAGCGCTACGGCCCAGGCCTATCAAAGCAACATCACCGGCGGGCGCAACGGCATTGAAATGTCGTTTGACCGGCATGCGCCAGGGCCGAATACGCTGTTGCTTGATCAGACTCATGTTACGGGAACGACAGGAGCGGCGTTGTTGGTGCAAGGCAACAAGGGTAACGGCGCGGTCGCCAACATAGACGTGCGCAATGGCTCGACCTTGACCGGCGGTAACGGCAACTTGCTGGAAGTGAAGGGCTTTTCGACCGCCAATATGAATGTTGAGAACAGCCAGTTGCAGGGTAACGTCATTGTTGATGCCGGCAGCAGCGCTCACCTTCAGCTCAATGATCATGCCTCGCTGACCGGCCGCCTGGAAAATGTGTCGTCTTTGCTCGTGGGTGATCAATCCATGTGGGTCATGACCGGCAACAGCCAAGTGGGTGACTTGAGTCTGGCCAATGGTGTGGTCAAATTCGGCCAGGGCGAGAAGAGCGCATTTTATCAACTGGACCTGGAGAGCCTGTCGGGGCAGGGCACATTTGTAATGGGCACGGATTTCGCTGGAGGCCTGACCGACTTCCTGAATATCACTGGGGAAGCAACCGGCAACCACGAACTGTTGCTCGCCAGCAGTGGCGCTGAGCCTGTTAACCCAGGAGAGGTGCATATCGTCCATACCGGTGGGGGCGATGCACAATTCTCCTTGGTGGGGGGGCCGGTAGATGTCGGCGCCTGGTCCTACGAGCTCAAGCAAGAAGGTACTGATTGGTTCCTTGATCCCAATAACCGTACCGTCAGCCCGGGTACCCGCTCGGTCCTGGCATTGTTCAATACGGCCCCGACTGTGTGGTATGGCGAGATGACTTCTTTGCGCAGTCGCATGGGTGAGCTTCGCCATAACGGTGCCCAAGCGGGTGGCTGGATGCGGGCATACGGCAACAAATATGCAGTCAGCGGTGGAGATGGCGGTGCCTACGATCAAGTACAGCGTGGTTTCTCCCTGGGTGCGGACGCACCGCTGGGCGATGGGCAATGGCTGCTCGGGGTGATGGCGGGTCACAGTACGTCAGACCTGGACCTCGGCCGTGGTACTTCAGGTTCCGTCAAGAGTTACTACGCCGGCCTGTACGCTACTTGGCTGGATGAAGAGAGCGGCTACTACTTCGACGGTGTGGTCAAGGCTAACCGGTTGAACAATGACTCCAAAGTGGGCTTGAGTGATGGCAAGCAGGCCAAAGGTAGCTACAGCACCAACGCGTTGGGCGCCTCGGTGGAGGTGGGCCGGAACATCAAGTTGGACAACGACTTTTTTATCGAGCCGTTTGCCCAGGCCTCGGTGGTCAAGGTGCAGGGCAAGAGCTACAGCCTGGACAATGGCTTGAAAGCCAAAGGCAACCCTACTGACTCGGTGCTGGGTAAGCTTGGGGTGACCGTAGGTCGTGACTTTGTAATGGATGACGGTAGTTTGGTCCAACCGTACCTGCGGGCAGGGATGGCCCATGAGTTTGCCAAAAGCAACAAGGTGTCGGTCAACAACCAAGCATTTGACAATAACCTTTCAGGGTCGCGTGTAGAACTGGGTGCCGGGGTCGCGGTTTCGCTGTCCAAACATTTGCAAGTGCATGCCGACTTTGACTACGGTCAGGGCAAGCACGTTGATCAGCCATGGGGCGCTAATGTTGGCGTGCGTTATACATGGTAACTGAGCAATAACACTGAACCTTGGATGTATAAAAGCGCCCCGTTTCCCGGGGCGTTTTTTTGGCTGATAGTTAAATACTTAACAGCATCTGTAAGCGTACTTCGATACCGTTGAGATCATGGAAGTAAATGTCGAGCGCACCACTGATTGTGTTGTCACTAGGATCGTGGAAAAATTCGATCGTCCCACGCTCGGCTTCATAAGCAGGCGTCGGCGTATCATTAATGGTCATGAGAATAACGGCGAACCGAGGATCTTTATTGTTCGCTGTTAATGTGTAACGGCCATTTGGCAGGAGGTCACGATCCGCAGAATACTTGAAGGTGACCACCTGCCTTGAAGTTTCGTTGGGTGGGATTCGCATGGTGCCTTCTGCAAGCCAAAAATTATTTTTCAACGTATGCGTCAAAAAGTCGGCCTTGAAGTCCTGGTCTCCGATCTTGCCTTGAAAGTACTGTTGCTCGACTTCGCTTTTCGTGCCCTTCAGGAGGGGTGCAGTAGGGGTGCTCATTATGTTGTTCTCCTTCGTGTGTCGATGAGGTGTGTAAACAATCGGCTTGCAAACGTGCACTCTTTAACAGGCGTCTACTCAGGTCTCAGCTGGCGAGTTGCAATGAAATATTGTCGACGACCAAAAATGTTGTGCCTTCCACTTGAAGAGTGAATTCAGGAGTGCCCGCCGGAACAGTGAGCGAAAACAGATAAGTGTCCCAGCCGCCACTACCGCGCAACTCAACCTCGGGTACGTTGTCGGGTGCCAGGTGGAACCTGACAAAGCCGTGCCCCCCAGAAGGCGTCTGAGCGTCAATTGAAAAAGTGTAAGTTTGCCCAGCAGTTACCGTGATGTGCTGTTCTATGACTCCCCCGTGGTTCAGCTGACTTTGCTGACTGTTGAAGGTCGCGGTGGCCGGGGGAGCGGCTGTCACATCCCAGTCATTCCCGTTAGCTGAAAGATCGCCGTTGCGGATACGTTCAGTGGGAATGATTGTTCCGCCATCCTCAACCAATCTGACGTTATCGAACCACACGTCCCCTGACGTGCCTGTCAATTGCACAGTGGCCCCAGTTGTGGCTGCGGGTGTGGTGAACGTCAACGAGCGACGCAACCAGCCATGGTTGCCAGATACGGGAATGGATTCCTGCGTGCCTGACGGCTGGAAAATCACACTCGCTGCACCCGAGCCGTTGTAGGTAATCAGGCTGTAGAGACTAAAGGTGTAGGCTGTTGCGCCCAAAATGGTCAAGGTCTGTTCGGCCCTGGCATTTTTCTTCAGGATGCAACTTTGGTTGGAGAAATCTACCTCCCCAGGGGGCACCGCAGAGGCATTCCAATGCAGTTCTTTTGCGGCAAAGTTGCCGTTGCGAATAAGGTTGTTGGCTAATGGAACGAGCGCTGACATCGGTTAACCCTCCGCAGCTGTTGCATGGCTTTCTTAGGTCCATTCAGCGCCCAAAGTCGACATTCAACAACTGTCAGAAGTAACAGGTTCGCCCCTCCGTTCGTCGCCTTTCTAACGGTTAGTCCTAGCCGAACAGCCCCGCCGCAATATTGATCGAGAACCCCAAAATCGCGGTATTGAACAGAAACCCTATCAATGACTGCCCCAGCACCACCTTGCGCATGCCCCGTGTGGCCACCCCCACATCCGAGGTTTGCACGGCCACGCCGATGGTGAACGAGAAATACAGGAAGTCCCAATAGTTGGGCGTGAGCAGGCCTTCGGCAAAGCGCAGCGCGGGTTCCTTACCGTCCCAGGTGTAATACAGGCGGGCGTAATGCACGCTGAAAATCACCCCGATCAGCAGCCATGAACCAATCACCGTCAGCCCGGTGAAGCCGTAGTGCATCAGGCGCTCGGTGGTGGCCAGGTCTTTGCTGCCGACCAGTTCGAAGGTGATGGTGGCTAGGCTGGCGATGGCGGCGATGCACACGGTGAACAGCACCAGGCCGGCGTTTTCATCTTCGATTTCGGCGATGCGCTTGACGTCCTCGGCCTTGGCGCGCCGGGTCAGCCATAACATCAAGATTAGGTAGGTCCATACGCCGGCGTTCCAGCCAATGAGGATTTTGCTGGCGAGGGTGTCGGCCGGCGCTAGGATGCTTACGGCAACACCGAGTACGGTAGCGGCAGAGAGGCGAGGGTGGGTGCGGGCGAGGAAGGGCATGGCGGCTCACTGCTGACCAAGGGTCGTCAGACTGTACCTGATCCCGACTACAACCCATAACCCTGTGGGAGGGGGTAAGCCCCTCTCACATTTGACCGCGTCTACCTAGGGCCTTTTTTGACCAGTTTCATCACCACCACAAAGAATACCGGCACAAACACCACTGCCAGTGTCGCGGTGATCATCCCGCCAATGACGCCCGTACCAATCGCCTGCTGGCTGGCCGAGCTGGCCCCGGTGGCAATCGCCAACGGCACCACGCCGAGAATGAACGCCAGCGAGGTCATGATGATCGGCCGCAAGCGCAGCCGGGCCGCTTTCAATGTGGCGCTCATCAAGTCTTCGCCCTGGTCGTAGAGGTCTTTGGCAAACTCGATGATCAAGATGGCATTCTTCGCCGACAAGCCGATGATGGTGATCAGACCGACCTTGAAGAACACGTCGTTGGGCATGCCGCGCAGGCCCACCGCCAGTACCGCACCCAGCACACCCAGTGGCACCACCAGCAAGACCGATGTCGGGATCGACCAGCTCTCATACAATGCGGCCAAGCACAGGAATACGATCAGCAGCGACAAGCCCAACAGCATCGGTGCCTGGGCACCGGACAAACGTTCCTGCAAGGACAACCCGGTCCATTCCTGACCCAGCCCGGCCGGCAGTTGGTTGACCAGGCGTTGGATTTCATTCATCGCTTCACCGGTACTGTGCCCGGGTGCCGCTTCACCGGAAATCGCGATCGCCGGGTAGCCGTTATAGCGGGTCAACTGCGCCGGGCCTTGGGTCCATTTGGCCTCGACAAAGGCTGACAACGGCACCATCTTCCCGGCGTTATTGCGCACGTTGATCTTCATCAAATCCGCCACCTGACTACGCTGATCGCCTTCGGCCTGCACCACCACGCGTTGCATGCGGCCTTGGTTGGGGAAGTCGTTGACATAGGCCGAGCCGATGGCCGACGACAACACGTTGCCCACATCCGCAAACGAGACGCCCAGGGCATTGGCTTGCTTACGGTCTACTTCCAATTGCACTTGCGGTGCTTCGGCCAGGGCGCTTTCGCGCACGTTGGCCAGGATCGGGCTTTTTTCGGCCGCCGCGAGCAACTCGGTGCGCGCCGCCATCAAAGCCGCGTGGCCAACGCCGCCACGGTCCTGCAAGCGGAATTCAAAGCCACTGGAGGTGCCCAGTCCATCCACCGGCGGTGGCAGGACTGCGTAGGCAATCGCATCCTTGAGTTCGCTGAAAGCCATATTGGCGCGGTCGGCAATGGACGCCGCCGAATCATCGCTACCCCGTTCCGACCAATCCTTGAGCGTGGTAAACGCCAGCGCCGCGTTCTGCCCGGAACCGGAGAAACTGAACCCCATGATCATGGTGGTATCACCCACCCCAGGCTCCTCGGCGTTGTGCGCTTCGATTTGCTCAGCCACCTGCACCGTGCGGTTCTTGCTCGCGCCCGGTGGCAGCTGGATATCGGTGATGGTGTAGCCCTGGTCTTCCACCGGCAGGAACGAGGAGGGCAGGCGACTGAACATCCACCCCAAGCCCACCAGCAACACCAGGTAGATCAGCAGGTAACGGCCACTGCGCTTGAGGGCATAGGCCACCCAGCCTTCATAACGGTCGGTGAGCTGATCAAAGCGTTTGTTGAACCAGCCAAAAAAGCCGCCCTTGGCGTGGTAATCACCTTTGGCGATGGGCTTGAGCAAGGTAGCGCACAGCGCAGGGGTCAAGCTCAGGGCGAGGAATGCCGAGAACAGGATCGACGTCGCCATCGACAGCGAGAACTGTTGGTAGATCACCCCCACCGAGCCCGGCATAAACGCCATAGGCAGGAATACCGCCACCAGCACCAGGGTGATACCAATGATCGCACCGGTAATCTGGCCCATGGCCTTGCGCGTCGCCTCTTTGGGCGACAGGCCCTCGGTGGCCATGATGCGCTCGACGTTCTCCACCACCACAATTGCATCGTCCACCAAAATACCGATGGCCAGCACCATGCCAAACATGGTCAGCACGTTGATGGAGAAACCCAGCAGCAACATAGTGGCAAAGGTGCCCATCAACGCAATCGGCACCACCAGCGTCGGAATCAAGGTGTAACGCACGTTTTGCAGGAACAGGAACATCACCGCAAACACCAGCGCCATGGCTTCGAGCAGGGTGTAGACCACTTTGGTGATCGAGACCTTCACGAACGGTGAAGTGTCGTACGGGATCTTGTATTCCACATTGGCGGGGAAGTAACGCGACAGCTCATCCATCTTCGCCCGCACCAGGGTGGCGGTGTTCAACGCGTTGGCCGCTGGTGCCAGTTGCACGCTGACGGCGGTGGACGGCTTGCCGTTCAGGCGCGTGGAGAACTGGTACTCCTGGCTGCCAATTTCTACCCGTGCCACATCGCCGATGCGCACGGTGGAACCGTCGGGATTGGCCTTGAGCACGATGTCGGCAAATTCCGTCGGGGTGGAGAGCTGGCCCTTGACCAGGATCGCGGCGGTGATTTCCTGGGTCTGGGTACCGGGCAAATCACCGATGCTGCCGGCGGAGACCTGGGCGTTCTGCGCGCTGATCGCGGCGTTCACATCGGCGGGCGTCAGGTTAAAGCCGATCAACTTTTGCGGGTCGATCCAGATACGCATTGCGCGTTCGGCACCGTACAGCTGGGCCTTGCCCACACCGTCCAGGCGCTTGAGCTCGTTCATCACATTGCGCGCTAGGTAATCGCTGAGCGCGACGTCGTCGAGCTTGCCGTCGCTGGAGGTGAGCGTCACCAGCAACAGAAACCCGGCAGAGACTTTCTCCACCTGCAAACCCTGCTGGGTCACCGCCTGGGGCAGGCGCGGCTCTACGGCTTTGAGGCGGTTTTGCACATCCACCTGGGCCATTTCCGGGTCGGTGCCCGGCTGGAACGTGGCGGTGATGGTGGCCGAACCCAAGCTGCTCTGGGACTCGAAATACAGCAGGTGATCGGCGCCGTTGAGCTCTTGCTCGATCAGGCTCACCACGCTCTCATCCAGGGTCTGCGCCGACGCACCAGGGTACACCGCGTAAATCTCGACTTTCGGCGGTGCCACGTTGGGGAACTGAGCCACCGGCAATTGCGGTATCGCCAACGCACCGGCCAGCAGAATAAACAGGGCCACCACCCAAGCGAAGATCGGGCGGTCAATAAAGAACTGCGGCATGGCGGGTTATTCCTCTACCTGGACTTTTTCACCGGGGCGCGCATGTTGCAGGCCTTCAATGACAATGCGGTCACCGGCCTTGAGGCCGTTGCTGACCACCCAGCGATCGTCGATGACTGCGCCCAGCTCCACCGGTTGCTGGCTGACGGTGTTTTCGGTGTCCACCAACAACACCATGGGGATGCCGGCGCTGTCACGGGTGATGGCGCGTTGCGGCACGCTGATGCCTTGTTTGTCGACGGCCTGCTCCAGGCGTACGCGCACAAAGCTGCCGGGCAGCAAGTCAAGGTCGGGGTTGGGGAATTCGCTGCGCAGGATGATCTGCCCGGTGCCGGGGTCGACGCTGATCTCGGCGAACAGCAGCTTGCCCGGCAGCGGGTACAGGCTGCCATCGTCCTGGATCAACGTGGCCTTGGCTTGGTCCTGGCCGACCTGTTTCAAGCTGCCGGAACGGAAGGCGCGGCGCAGGTCGTTGAGCTCACGGGTGGACTGGGTCAGGTCGGCGTGGATCGGGTCCAGTTGCTGGATAATCGCCAGCGGCGTGGCTTCATTCAGGCCCACCAACGCGCCTTCGGTCACCAGTGCACGGCCGATGCGCCCGGAAATCGGTGCGGTGACGGTGGCGTAGCCCAGGTTTAATTTGGCGCGCTCGACGGCGGCTTTATTGGCAGCGACGTCGGCGTTGGTCTGGCGCACGGCGGCGCGGGCGTTGTCGTAATCCTGGCCGCTGATGGCGTTGCCTTCCACCAATTGGCTGTAGCGCTGCGCTTGCAGGCGTGCCTGGAACGCATTGGCCTCGGCCTTGCTCAGGTTGGCCTGGGCGCTGTCCAGGTCAGCCTTGAAGGGCGCCGGGTCGATACGGAACAACACGTCGCCCTGTTTCACGTCATGGCCTTCGTTGAACACCCGCTGCATCACCACCCCGGCCACCCGTGCGCGTACCTCGGCGATGCGCGGCGCGGCAATGCGCCCGCTCAGCTCGCTGCTGATGGACAAAGGCTTGGCTTGCAGGGTTTCAATGCGCACTTTGGCCGCAGGCATTGGCGGTGCCTCATCAGCGCCGTTGTCGCAGGCACTGAGGGCGAGGGTCAGGGCCAGCAGGCAAAACGGCGCAAACAGATTCTTCGACATGCTCTTATCCCAATAATGACCGGTGCATCCTAAGGTCATTGGGGCAGGGGTGCTGTGAAGCTGTGTTGGGGGTGTGTGAAGAAATGTAAGGCGCGGTCCATCATTCGTCGCAGTTGTATATCCTTACAACTTCTCGCAAACACCAAAGATCCCATGTGGGAGGGGGCTTGCCCCCGATGGCGGTGGGTCAGTGAAGAATATTTCAACTGATACACCGCCATCGGGGGCAAGCCCCCTCCCACATGGGATTTGTGTACTACCCATAACTGTATTCATGGAAATGCACCCATGCCCAACATCCTCCTGGTGGAAGACGACGCCGCACTCTCCGAGCTGATTGCCAGCTACCTGGAGCGCAACGGCTACCACGTCAGCGTGCTTAGCCGCGGCGACCACGTCCGCGAGCGCGCACGCCTCAATCCGCCAGACCTGGTGATCCTCGACCTGATGTTGCCCGGCCTCGACGGCCTGCAAGTCTGCCGCCTGCTGCGCGCCGATTCGGCGGGGTTGCCGATCCTGATGCTCACCGCCCGCGACGACAGTCACGACCAGGTGCTGGGCCTGGAAATGGGCGCTGACGACTACGTCACCAAGCCCTGCGAACCGCGGGTGTTGCTGGCGCGGGTGCGCACCTTGCTGCGCCGCAGCAGCCTGTCCGAGCCTCAGGTGGCCAACGACCAGATCATCATGGGCAACCTGTGCATCGACCTGTCGGAGCGTACGGTGACGTGGCGCGAACAGGCGGTGGAGCTGTCCAGCGGCGAGTACAACCTGCTGGTGGTGTTGGCCCGGCATGCGGGGGAAGTGCTCAGTCGTGACCAGATCCTGCAACGCCTGCGGGGGATCGAGTTCAATGGCACCGACCGCTCGGTGGACGTGGCTATTTCCAAACTGCGCCGCAAGTTCGACGACAACGCCGGCGAAGCACGCAAGATCAAGACGGTATGGGGCAAGGGCTACTTGTTCAGCCGTTCCGAGTGGGAATACTGATCGATGTTTCGAGTCCTCCTGCGCCTTTACCTGATCACCATCGTCACCTACAGCGCGGCGATCTTCCTGATTCCCAAATTGGTGATCCAGCTCTTCGAACACCGCTACCTGGACTACAACATCGAGCAGTCCAGAGGCATGCAGAAGCTGATCGTCAAACAGTACCTGCGTGCGCCGGTGGAGCACTGGTCAGAGGTGACCGAACACCTGAACCAGGATTTTGCGCCGCTCCAGGTCAAACTGATGTTGCGTCAGGACGCCAGCTATTCCCCCGCCGAAGAACAAATGCTGGCCCAGGGCAAGCCGGTGATCCGGCTGGGGGAGTGGGGCTGGATGGAGGACATCAGCTCGCCGATCAACGAGCAGTTCGTGGTCAAGGTGACCATCCCGCCAGACCCACTGGACATGAACCTGCTGTACTGGTCGATGAACGTGCTGATCGGTGCGGCCTTGCTCGCCTGCTTGCTGGTGTGGCTGCGCCCCCACTGGCGTGACCTGGAGCGTCTGAAAAACACCGCTGCGCAATTGGGCAAAGGCAATCTCGGTGCACGCACGGGCATCCCCGCCAGTTCAAACATCGGCAGCCTGGCCTCGGTATTCGACACCATGGCTGGCGACATCGAGCACTTGCTCAACCAACAGCGTGACCTGCTTAACGCGGTGTCTCATGAGCTGCGCACACCGCTGACGCGCCTGGATTTTGGCCTGGCCCTGGCGCTCTCCGAAGACCTGCCGCCCGCCAGCCGTGAGCGCCTGCAAAGCCTGGTGGCGCATATTCGTGAGTTGGATGAGCTGGTGCTGGAATTGCTGTCCTACAGCCGCCTGCAAAACCCGGCGCAACTGCCGGAGCGCGTGGAGGTGGTGCTCGATGAGTTTATCGACAGCGTGCTCGGCAGCGTCGACGACGAGCTGGAAAACCCCGAGATCGTGATCGATGTGGTGCTGGACTGCGCCGTCGAACGTTTCAGCCTCGACCCCCGCTTGACGGCGCGGGCGTTGCAGAACCTGTTGCGCAATGCCACGCGCTATTGCGATAAGCGCATCCAGGTGGGGGTCAAGGTGGGTGCCGAGGGTTGTGAAATCTGGGTGGACGATGACGGCATCGGCATTCCGCTGGAGCAGCGCGAGCGCATCTTTGAGCCGTTCTACCGCCTCGACCGCAGTCGCGACCGCGCCACCGGCGGTTTCGGGCTGGGCCTGGCCATCAGCCGACGGGCCTTGGCGGCCCAGGGCGGCACATTGACGGCCCTGGGCTCGCCGCTGGGCGGTGCAAGGTTCCGGGTATGGCTGCCCAGCGTCAGTTGATCAGAGCACCTTGACCGCACGGCCAATGGCCTGGATCGGCCCGGTGGGCTTGCCGGTGGGTGAGCCGCTTGAGTCTTCCAGGGTCAGCTCGAACAGCTGGTTTGGCGCGAGCGGCGGCAGTTGGTCCAGCGGTACCGACAGCGTCTGCCCTGGCTTGACCAAACCCAGCGACACTGGCCCCTGCCAGCCATCGCCTTTGGTCCAGAATTGCAGGGCCTTGTCGGCCGGCACCTCCATGACGCCCAACGGGATCAACTGAATCTGCTGGTTGTTGCTCGCCTGGATCACCCAACCCGGCGCCTGGCTTTGCGGCGCGACCAGCACCACCACAAAGGTCGGGTCAGCGGTAGGCGGGCGCGTCAGCAATAGCGCGGCCAGCACCAGAGTGGTCACCAGCCCGGTGGCGGCCAGGCCGCGCCACACCGCCAGCAGATCCCACCAGTGCGTACGCGCCGTCGCGATGTTGCGCTCGATGCGCTGCCACAGGTTCGCAGAAGGCGGCACCGGTTCGGCCAATGCCGTCAGCGGCAACAGGCGTTGCTCCCAGGCGTCCACTGCGGCGCGCAACTCGGTGTCGTGCTTGAGGCGTTGTTCCACCTCGGCGCGTTGTTCGGCGGGCAGGGTGCCCAGCACGTATTCGCCGGCGAGTTCGTCGAGGGTGTCGCTCATGCCATGCACTCCCGCAGCGCGGCGAGACTGCGTTTGATCCAGGCTTTGACCGTCCCCAGGGGGGTGCCCAGTTTCAACGCGATTTCGCTATGGGAATAACCGTCGACATACGCATGCAGGATGCACGTGCGACGGGCCGGGTCGAGCTGTTCCAGGCAGGTATGGATCTGCCCGGAGCGGGCACTGAATTCAAAGGTGTCGGCATCGGTCATGGGCTCGTGCTGATCGTCCAAAGGTACTTCGCGGTAGCGGTTGCGCACGACGTTTAGGGCCAGGTGCCGGGTTACGGTGAACACCCAGCCACGGGCCGAGCCGCGACTGGGGTCAAAACTGGCGGCACCGCGCCAGATCTTGAGAAACGCGTCGTGCACGATATCTTCGGCCACGGCCTTGTCGCGCACGATACGCAGGGCGACGCCGAGCAGGTGGCTGCTTTCCTGCTCATATAAGCGGCGCAACGCCCGTTGATCACCACGGGCGCAGGCCAGCAGACAGGCTTCGTAATCAAACACGCACAATCCCCAAAGGCAGAATCCTCTGGCAGCCTAGCTTAGTTTGCTCAATTGGCCGCCCAGAAGATGTAATCCGCCTGGTACTTCACCACTTCCTGCTTGCCCTTGTTGGCAGCCGTGCACTCGCTGCTCGGTGCGACGCCACCCTTGAGGGCAACGCGTTGGATATAACTGACGCCGCTCATTGCACCCTTGCCTTCGGCCGGGTTGGCCTTGACCAGTTGATAAGGCAGGTTGCCGGGGCTCGATGGCGCCACGGCCAATTGGGTGCCGGTGATTTTCGAACCGTCCTTGGCTTGCCAGGTGGCCGGTGGGCCAAAATAGGTGCCGACCTGCTTGCCGCTGCGGTCATTCAATACGGCTTTGGGGCCTACAAAGGCCCACTCGACCTGGCCGGCAGCATTGGCCTTGTCGCGGCACTCGTAGGTGATTTCGCCCACGCCAGTAGTCTCCAGCGCCACCTTATGGCCATCCGGCACTTTGATGCTGTCGGGCACGGTGGTTTGGGCGAGGACGACGGGTGCGGCGAACAAGGTGACGAGGCAGAGCAATGCTTTAGCGTTCATGGGTGTTTCTCCATTGGGTAGAACAGCAGGGTTGCTGCGAGTACTACCCACGGGCGTCGGAACTGGATGCAGCGCACGCCAATTAATTTTCAGAGAAACAAAAAGATCTAAAGTCAGATCATATTGATATAAGTCGTTATAAGAAAAATCGCTATCCTGCCGCCAGAAATTTATAAGGCCGCGGGTAGCTTTGATGGAAGTGGGTAATTTTGGTTTTGTAGTGGCGGGCCTGATTGTGGGATTTATCGTCGGCATGACCGGCGTGGGTGGCGGTTCGTTGATGACCCCGATCCTGTTGTGGTTCGGCATCAACCCGGCCACGGCCGTGGGCACTGACTTGTTGTACGCCGCCATCACCAAGTCCGGTGGCGTGCTGGTGCACAGCAAAAACAAGAATATCGATTGGACCATCACCGGCTGGCTGACCCTGGGCAGCGTGCCCGCCGTGCTGCTGACGCTGTGGTTTCTGGCCAGCCTGCACACCGACCCCAGCGCCATGAACGCGGTGATCAAACAAGCCCTTGGCGTGGTGCTGCTGCTGACGGCGCTGGCGATCCTGTTCAAAAAAAGCTTGCTGGCCTTCGCTCAGCGTCATGCTGGCGATGACTACCATATGAGCCCGCGCAATTTGAACGCGCTGACGGTCGTCACGGGCGCCGTGTTGGGCACGATGGTCGCACTCACCTCCATTGGTGCTGGCGCCCTCGGCACGGTGGCGCTGTTTATCCTCTATCCGTTCCTGGCCACCCGCCGTCTTGTAGGCACCGAGATCGCCCATGCTGTGCCCTTGACGCTGGTGGCAGGCCTGGGCCACGCCAGCATGGGCAATATGGATTGGCATCTGCTGGGCTTTTTGCTGATGGGCTCGCTGCCAGGGATTTACATCGGTAGCCACATGACCGGCAAGCTGCCGGATGGCGTATTGCGCCCGTGCCTGGCGATTATGCTCATGGCGATCGGCTACAAGCTCGCGTTCTAGAGGAATAGGTAGTCCAAGTGTGGGAGGGGCGGTGCGACGATTCGACTTGCCCCCGATAGCGCTGGGTCAGTGAAGAATATTTCAGCTGATCCACCGCCATCGGGGGCAAGCCCCCTCCCACATTTAAATTGCATCTGACCTTAGGCTTTCACCGGGCCATTGCCGATCTGCCACACAAACGGCGGCTCGGCACCATTGATCACCCAGTCCCCAACAATCCGCGCCTTGTAGATCACCGGGTTGTGCGACGACACCGTGCGCGCATTACGCCAATGCCGATCCAGGGATTTGCCCTGGCGCACATCCGACGCCCCCAGCGCGTTAAACAACTCACTGGTAGCCCGCTGGATCAATTCCGACACCACCGCCTGTGCTGTAGCCGACTCGATTTCGGCGGCCACATTGGCTTCACGCTCCACCCCATCATCCCCACCAAACCGCGCCACATAAGCCCGTTGCGCAGGCACGGTGGCCTTTAAAGCTGCGGCTTCAGCGGCATACACGAGGGCAGCGACTTCGCCGACCACCTGTTGAATCTGCGCATCCTGGCTCACGTGCTGCGCATTGCCATGGCTGTAGATGCGCTTGCGATTGCGCACCTGATGGGCCACATCCCTCAAGGCTGCACGGCCGATACCGGCGAGGCTGGCCAACAGCACAAGTTGATAGAACGCGGTCTGGTATTTGAAACGGGTGGCAAAATCGATGACGTTGTCTGCCTCCACCACCGCATCGGTAAAGCGCGAGGTGCCGCTGCCGGTGGTGCGCTGGCCAAAACCGTCCCAATCGTCGCTGTGCACCACCCCAGGCTGGCGGGCGCGGGTGGCGGCGATCACATCAGCGCCCGTGTCGCTGCGCTGGGCGTACACGTCGATCCAGTCGGCGAAAATGCTGCCGGTGCTGTAGAACTTTTCACCGTTGAGTTTCCAGTGGTCGCCGTTGGGGCTGACCTGGGTGACCACCTCACCGATGGCCACGTTGCCGATTTCAGTCCACGCGCAGCCGACGATATCGCCGTCGACAAAGCGTTTGAACCACAGATCGCGGCCCGCACTCGGTGGCGCATTCAAGCGGTCTTCAGCGAACGCAAAATGCCCGCGCAGGGCCTGGGGCACGTTGGAGTCGGCTTCGGCCAATTCAATCAATAGCTCAAACAATTGCGGCAGGGATGCGCCGCCGCCACCGTATTCCACGGGCACCCGCACCGCGCCAAAGCCGGCCTCTTTAAGCCACTGGATCGGCTCATGGGGCAGGGTGCGGGTTTGTTCGCGCTGCACGGCGCCGTCGGCGATGCGTTGGAAGATCGGCCGAAAGCGCGCCGCCAGCGTGGGGTAGTCAACGCCGATAGACAGCGGGTTGATGACGTGATGTTCGGTCATGGGCAAGGCTCCTGGGCAGTAATCAATGCAGAGGGGATTGCACAGTCCGTGCCGGGTATCGGGGCCAATGTTTATAGGGCTTGGGCGGATATTGCTGTTGCCCCAGCAACAGTAGATCGACAAACCAGCGCAATCCTCGACATTTGCATCCAGCGCATTTACGGCCGGTTTCAGCAGGCGACGCCCACGGCGCGGGCGTTTGCGGCTGGCTGGCACGCTTGCTGCTCAAGCCCTGGGTACATCCCTTTTGCACGAGGTACCGTTCGATGAGTGAGCAAGCCGTTAAATTTGCCTATTGGGTACCCAACGTCAGCGGTGGGTTGGTGGTCAGCAAGATCGAGCAACGCACCCACTGGGGCATCGACTACAACCGCAAACTGGCGCAACTTGCCGAAGCTGCCGGCTTCGAATACGGCCTGACCCAGATCCGCTTCACCGCCGGCTACGGCGCCGATAACCAGCATGAGTCCGTGGCATTCAGCCACGCCTTGCTGGCAGCCACCACTAAACTCAAGGTGATCGCGGCGATCCTGCCTGGCCCGTGGCAACCGGCCCTGGCGGCCAAGCAATTGGCGACCATCGACCAGCTCACCAACGGCCGCATCGCGGTAAATATCGTCAGCGGCTGGTTCAAGGGTGAGTTCCAGGCCATTGGTGAGCCCTGGCTAGAACATGACGAGCGCTATCGCCGCTCCGAAGAGTTCATTCGCGCCCTCAAGGGCATCTGGACCCAGGACGACTTCACCTTCAAAGGCGACTTCTACCGCTTTAACAACTACACCCTGAAACCCAAGCCGCTGGGCCAGCCGGAAGTGTTCCAGGGCGGCAGCTCGCGGGCAGCGCGGGACATGGCCGCGCGGGTGTCCGACTGGTACTTCACCAACGGCAACACCCCGGAAGGCATCAAGGCCCAGGTCGATGATATTCGCGCCAAGGCGGCGGCCAATCATCACTCGGTCAAAGTCGGCGTGAACGCCTTTGTGATCGCCCGCGACACCGAAGAGGAAGCCCGCGCCGTGCTGGCGGAAATCATCGCCAAGGCCGACCCGGAGGCGGTCAATGCCTTCGGCGATGCGGCCAAGCAGGCGGGCAAGGCTTCACCGGAAGGTGAGGGTAACTGGGCCAAGTCCAGTTTTGAAGATTTGGTGCAGTACAACGACGGGTTCAAGACCAATCTGATCGGCACGCCGCAGCAGATTGCCGAGCGTATAGTCGCGCTCAAGGCCGTGGGTGTGGACCTGGTGCTGGCGGGCTTCCTGCATTTTCAGGAAGAAGTGGAGTATTTCGGTAAGCGTGTGTTGCCGCTGGTGCGTGAGCTGGAGTCAAAGGCTGGGGTCAAGCAAGTGGCCTGACTACACAGGGCCATTGGGTGTAAACCGGTTCAAATGTGGGAGCTGGCTTGCCTGCGAAAGCGGTGGGTCAGCAGGCATTTACAGCGACTGACACGCCGCCTTCGCGGGCAAGCCCGCTCCCACAGGGTTTGTGGTGTTCAGGCGGAGGGTTGTAAGGTCAACACTTCATAGCCGTCGGCAGTGACCGCCACCGTATGCTCCCACTGCGCCGACAGGCTGTTGTCCTTGGTCACCACCGTCCAGCCATCCTTCAAGCTGCGCACTTTGGAGCTGCCCTGGTTCAGCATGGGCTCGACGGTAAACACCATGCCTTCACGCAACTCCAGCCCGGTACCGGGGCGGCCGAAGTGCAGCACTTGGGGTTCTTCGTGCATCTCCCGGCCAATGCCATGGCCGCAGTACTCTCGCACCACGCTGTAGCCGTTGGCTTGGGCGTGCGTCTGGATCGCATGGCCGATATCCCCCAGGCGCGCGCCGGGTTTGACCTGGCGGATACCGGCCCACATCGCTTCAAAGGTCTGCTCCACCAAGCGCCGAGCCTTGGGTGCCACGCTGCCAATCATGTACATCTTGCTGGAATCGGCGATGTAGCCGCCTTTTTCCAGGGTGATGTCGATGTTGATGATATCACCGTCCTTCAACACGTCTTTGGCGCTGGGCATGCCGTGGCACACCACTTCGTTGATGGAGGTGTTGATGCAAAAGGGGTAGTCGTATTGGCCCAGGCTGGCGGGGCGCGCCTTGAGCTCATTGCGGATGAAGGTCTCGACAGCGGCGTCCAGCTCCAGGGTTGAGCGTCCGGCGGTGACAAAGCCGTCGAGCATCGTGAACACCTGGGCCAGCAGGCGCCCGGATTCACGCATCACGGCGAGTTGTTCAGCGGTCTTGATCATCAGCTACGCCCCCGGATCAGGTCAGGCTTGTCCAACAACAGTTTGTTGATCAACTCGTTGTAGGGCAGGTGCGGGTTCAGTTCGGCGAGCAGGCCGATCTTGATCCAGAACTCGGCCTGGGCATTGATGGAGCGGTCCATCGTGGCGCTGGCCAGGCGTAATTGTTCGTGCAATTGGTCGGTGATCTTGACGATGCCCATGGGGTTCACTGTGCGGGGTTGATATACGAAGCGTATACGTTTCGTATGTCAGTCGTAAACCTTTTGTTGACTCGTCCCGTGGCGTGCGGTTAATTTTGTGAAATGACATTTCAAGCCTTCCGCAGCCAACCAAGCATTATTACCGCCATTCCTCATATGGCGGGATAGCACACGGCTGCACCCAAACCCGCCTTCGAGGCGGGTTTTGTTTTTCCGTCTCCAGGGCCCTCACAACACCGCCAGGAGACACCCATGAGTACCTGCACCAGTGCCCCGGAACTGCTTGAGCACTACGTAAAAAAGATCCTTGCCGCCCCGGTCTATGACCTGGCGGTGCGTACGCCGCTGCAAGCGGCGCCGGCGTTGTCGGCGCTGTTGGGCAATACGGTGCTGCTCAAGCGCGAAGACCTGCAACCGACGTTTTCCTTCAAGATCCGGGGCGCCTACAACAAGCTGGTGCAGCTCACCAACACTGAAAAGGCGCGGGGCGTGGTCACGGCCTCGGCGGGCAACCATGCCCAGGGTGTGGCGCTGGCGGCGCGGGAGTTGGGGATCGCCGCGCGGATCGTGATGCCGTGTAAAACGCCGGAGTTAAAGGTGCTGGGGGTGCGTTCCCGTGGCGCCGAAGCGGTGCTGCACGGTGAGAGTTTCCCGTTTGCCCTGGCCCACGCGCTGCAACTCGCCGAGAGCAGCGGTTGCACCTTTGTGTCGCCCTTCGACGACCCGCACGTGATCGCCGGCCAGGGCACCGTGGCCATGGAGATCCTGCGCCAGCAGCAGGGTGCACTGGACGCGATCTTCGTACCTGTGGGCGGCGGCGGCCTGATCGCCGGCATGGCGGCGTACGTAAAATACCTGCGGCCTGAGGTGCGCATCATCGGTGTCGAACCCGAAGGCTCAGCGTGTCTATTGGCCGCGATGCGCGCCGGTGAACGGGTGGTGCTGCCCAGCGTGGACGGGTTCGCCGATGGCACGGCGGTGGCGCAGGTCGGCGCGCACGGCTTTGAAATCTGCCGGCACTGGGTGGATGAAGTCATCACGGTGAGCAATGACGAGCTGTGCAGTGCCATCAAGCTGATCTACGACGATACCCGGTCCATCACTGAGCCCTCCGGCGCGTTGGCGGTGGCAGGTATTCGCAAGTATGTTGCCACGCACAACACGCGCGGGAAGACCCTTGTCGCGGTGAATTCCGGCGCCAATATCAACTTTGATAGTTTGCGACATGTTGCTGAGCGAGTGGCCGCTCATGCAGAGTTAAACGTTTAATCCCAGCTGTTCGACGAGGATTGAATAACTGCGGATTAAAACCCTCTTTGGCTATCTAAAAAGTGCAGGGAGTTATGAGGAAAAGTTACAACGCCAAAAGATGTTGCCGGGTAGGCTGGTGATTGCAAGCGTCTTCCAAGGCTGGCAAGACGCGGCGAACACGGGTTCGCCAGTCCTATAAAAATCGATTGGCAGTCTCATGAAAGGAGAGGTTGGCCATGCTTTCGGAACTGGAACTTCGCAGCATTATTGAAACAAGTTTTCTGCCCAAACGGTGCGAGTGCACCAAAGCCGAAGATGCCTCGCTGACGATCAAGGTCTATGACGACCGCGACCGTGATCGGGTGGATTTGGAAGTCAAAGGCATCAACGCAGACAAACTCGACAGCAGTCGAGCCATTTGCAACCTGATCACCGGGTTGCGCGAAGAACTCAAGCACGCCCATGTCCCACCCCTGCAAAGAGTGGGAACACGAGCCTACTATTAGGCGGGGGCTTGAACCTGTGTGACCGACGACCTGTGGGCCTGGATAAACACCAGGCCCAATACGGTTTCTGTTGCCACCGCCAGCAGGATGCCGGGCCCGGCATTCCCAGTGATCCACTCACTAAAACCCAAGACCGCCAGCACCAGGCAACCGATGATAAACCCGGTGGTCAGGGCGTGGCGTGCGTCAGAGGGGGCAGCATGGCGAGCGCGGTAGAACATGATGCCGATGGCCAGGAACAACGCGGCGTTACGCCGACACACCAGGCCTGTGGCGCTGGAGTACTCGACGCTCCACATCCATAACAGCAGCTCGGGGCGCAGCCCCCAGACCAGCGCCAGAGCAAAGCACAGCAACGCGGTGAACGTGGCGAGGGGACGAAAACTTAACGACATGGCGATTCCTTTCAGCCTGATGATAAGCCCGCAAGCCTACTCCTATTCGTTGTTGCCCTGCTGACAAAAGCGTTATGCAAGCTGGTGGCGATACGGCAGGTCCGGACCGGTCTTGGTGCAAGTCAGCGCGGCGGCACGAATCGCAAAGCCGAGCATGGCGTCGATTTGCTCGCGGGAAAGCCGTTGTAGGCCTGCTATCGAATCCAGCGTTTGTTCGGTCAGCCAGGCAATCAATGCGGCCTGGAAGGTATCTCCGGCGCCTACGGTATCGGCCATCGTCACCTTGATTGCAGGGGCCGACCAACTGCCGTGCTGTCGGCTGAATACCGTTGCGCCGTCGCCGCCACGGGTGAGGAACACCAGTTGGCAACGGTGTTGCAGCCAGCCTTGTAGGACGCTTTCGGGTGACTCATCGGGGTAAAGCAGGTGCAGGTCTTCGTCGCTGACCTTGATCAGGTCGGCGTGCTGCACCAGCTGCGCTACACGGTCGCGCCACAGTTGGATATCCGGCTGCGGGTTGAGGCGCACGTTGGGGTCGAGGCTGATCAGGCGTTTACCGCTCTCGCGTTGGACGAGCTTGAGTAGGGTGTCGGCAATCGGCTGTACCACCAGCGAGAACGAGCCGATGTGCAGGCCGCGAATGTCATCGCTCAACTCGGGCAAGTGGGCGACTTCCAGCAGACGGTCGGCACAGCCTTCACCGCGAAAGTTGTACTGCGGCGAACCATTGGCGCCCACGGCAACCATCGACAGGGTCGTGGGCGCGGCAAACTCCACCAAAAACTGTTCGCTCACGCCTTCATCCCTGAGCACCTGCAACAGGCGCCGACCGAGAAAGTCCGTAGACAGGCCCCCGAACAACCCGGCCTCGATGCCCAGGCGACGCAGCCCCACGGCAACGTTGAACGGCGAGCCGCCGGCAATCGCCTTGTACGTGACCTTTGACGCTTGCCCGCTGGCATCTTCCTCGCTAAAGAAATCAAACAGCGCTTCACCACACACCAGATACATAGTCGCTCGCTCTTAAAGGGTTGCCACAAGCTGCTGATAGCGCTCGTAAGCCTGTTGATAGGCGCTGACACTGGCCGCCACCGGCAGGGTACGGCTGGCCGGGTCGACGCTCACGCATTTGTCGCACAGGCTGGCCAGGGGCTCGCCGGACTGACACCAGGCCGCCTGGATCGCCGCGCCCAACGCAGCGGCCTCGCTCTGTTCGGTGCAGATCACTTCGGTGTTCATGATATCGGCGACCATCTGGCGCCACACCGGGCTTTTCGAGCCGCCGCCGATCAGGCGAATACTCTGGCTTTGCAGGCCGGTCTGGCGCAGCAGGTCCAGGCCGTAGCGCAGGCCGAAGGTGGTGCCTTCGACCACGGCGCGACACAGGTTGGCGCGGGTCAGGTTGGTCATGGTCAGGCCGTGCAGGCTGCCAGTAGCATGGGGCAGGGCGGGCACCCGTTCGCCATTAAGGAATGGCAGCATGCTCACGCCGTCGGCGCCGATAGGCGCCTGGTCAACCAAGGCATTGAAGGCGGCCAGGTCGAGTTCCAACAGCTCGCGGATGACGCCGGTGGCGTTGGTCAGGTTCATGGTGCAGATCAACGGCAACCAGCCGCCGCTGGATGAACAGAAGGTGGCGACTGATGCCTGCGGGCTCACGTTGGGCTGGTCGGCAAAGGCATACACGGTGCCCGATGAGCCCAGGCTCATGGTGATCACACCCGGCGCGATATTACCGGTGCCGATGGCGCCCATCATGTTGTCGCCGCCGCCACTGGACACGATGGCGCTAGGGTTGATGCCCAAGCGTTCGGCGATGGCAGGCAGCACGGTGCCGACGGGTTGATCAGCCTCGATCAGTTCCGGCAGCGCAGCTTCAAGACGCCCGCTGGGGTCGATGTGCTTGAGCAGGTCTCTATCCCACTGGCGGCTGCGCACATTGAAGTAGCCCGTGCCCGACGCATCACCGTATTCGGCAACAGCGCGGCCGGTCAGCCAATAGTTGAGGTAGTCGTGGGGCAGCAGGACATGGGCGATGCGCGCAAAAATGTCCGGGTGCTGTTCGCGGGTCCACAGCAGTTTGGACACGGTGTAGCCGGGTGCAATCGCCACGCCCAAGCGTTCCAGGGAGCCGCTTTCGCCGCCCAGGTGGTGGAGCAGGCGATCATTTTCGGGGGCGGTTTCGGTGTCGCACCACAGCTTGGCTGGGCGCAGTACCTGGCCTTGGTCATCGAGCAGCACCAGACCATGTTGCTGGCCGGAAACACCGATGCCGAGGATGGCCTGGCCGTCTACACCGGCCTGTTGCAGGGCGCTGTGGGTGGCTTCGATAAAGGCGTCGAGCCACTCTTGAGTGTCTTGCTCGCGACGGCCGTTGGCGCCACTGATCAGGGTGTGGGCGGCGGCGCCCAGGCCCAGCACCTTGCCGCTGGAGGCGTCGAGGACGATAGCCTTTGTACCTTGGGTGCCGCAGTCGATGCCGAGGAACAGGTTTTGCTGGGTCATGAGGATTTGCTCAGCAGTATTATTTTTCTGGGTTGGCAATGCAGTCCAATGTGGGAGGGGGCTTGCCCCCGATTGCTGTGTGTCAGTCACAGATGTTTTGGCTGATCCACCACTATCGGGGGCAAGCCCCCTCTCACATTTTTAAGCCGGTTTCTTCAGCAGGTTTTGCAGGGTTTGGGTGACACCGTTGTCGCGCAGGCTTGCGTAACACCGCTCAAACGCTGCCACAAACTCAGGCGAATTGGGAATAGCCGTGCCAAAAATCTCCTCGACGCCCAACAGGCGCTGGCTGATCAAGGCATCATCACTCACCAGGCCCTGACAAAATTCAGCACGTGGGTCCGGGATCTTATAGCTCACGCCGTGCTCATCCACCCCCTTCAAATACAACGCCCAAGCCGCCACCACCAACGCTGCACGTTCAGTCTCACGGCCATCGGCAATCAAGCGGTTGATGGTCGGCACGGTGAATTTTGGAAACTTCGACGAGCCATCGGAGCACACCCGCTCCAGCTGATCGGCAATCGCCTGGTTGGAGAAGCGGTCCACCAGCGTCTGCTTGTATTCGGTCAGGTCGATGCCGGGTACGGGTGCCAGGTTCGGCGTGACGTCCAGGTCCATGTAGGCGCGCATATAGGCCACGAAAACCGGGTCGTTCATGGTTTCGTGCACAAACCGATAACCCTTGAGAAAACCCAGGTAGGTCAGGGCCAGATGACTGCCGTTAAGCAAACCGATTTTCATCTCTTCATAAGGCGTCACATCGTCGGTGAACTGCACGCCGACTTTTTCCCAGGCCGGGCGGCCGTTGACGAATTTGTCTTCGAGCACCCACTGCACAAACGGCTCGCACACCACCGGCCAGGCATCGTCGATGCCGTGTTCGTCGTGCAGTTGCAGACGATGGGCGGTGCTGGTCATCGGTGTGATGCGGTCGACCATAGCATTCGGGAAACTCACATTGGCCTTGATCCAGTCATGCAGCTCGGCGTCGTGCAGGGCGGCGAAGGCCAGCAAGGCTTTGCGCGTGACGGCGCCGTTGTGGGGCAGGTTATCGCAGGACATCACGGTAAAGGCCGGGATGCCGGCGGCGCGGCGTTGGGTCAGCGCGGCGCAGATGAAGCCGAACACGGTTTTTGGCGCCTTGGGGTGCGCCAGGTCGTGCTGGATCTGCGGCAAGTGGGCCATGAACTCGCCATTGCTGTCGTCGATGCAGTAGCCGCCTTCGGTGATGGTCAGCGAGACGATGCGAATCTCTGGGCTGGCGAGCTTGTCGATCAAGGCCTGGGCGCCGTCTTCGGCCAGCAGCATATCGCTGATGGCGCCGATCACGCGCACTTCGGTGTCGTCGGTGTCGCCCAGTTCATACAGGGTAAACAGGTAGTCCTGGCCGGCCAGGTCGTCGCGGGCCTTGCGGTCTTCGGCACGCAGGCCAACGCCGCAGATGCTCCAGTCCAAGCCCTCGCCGGTATTCATCAACGCATCGGTGTAATAGGCCTGGTGCGCCCGGTGGAAACCACCAACACCGATATGGGCGATGCCCTGCGAGGTTTTGGTATAAGTCGGCAGTTGCACTTCTGGCGCCAACTGAGTGAGGTTTTGTTTATTCAGTTTCATCACAACTCTCGCAAAATCAGGCGGCAGCGCGCAGTGGGCGAGCCACGGCCACGCCGTCGGTGTCGAACAGATGGCAGTGTGCCGGGTCTAGGTGCAGCTGCAGCGTCTCGCCATATTGGCTGGCCATGTCGCCGCGAATCCGCATGGTCAGCGGCTCGCCGTTGGCGGTGATTACGTGGCAAAACGTGTCGCTGCCCAGGCGCTCGCCGACATCGGCGGTGACGGTCAGGGTGGTCTGGCCGGGAGCAGCCATTTCCAGGTGTTCCGGGCGAATGCCCAGTGTCACGGCGCTGCCGACGCTCAGGGTGGCGCCGCTCAACGGCAGGCTGATCAACGTGCCCGCGTCCAACTGCACTTCACAACCCTGGCCCTCGACGCGGGTAACCTTGCCCTTGAGGAAACCCATCTTCGGCGTGCCGAGGAAGCCCGCGACAAACAGGTTGGCCGGCTGGTGATACAGCTCCAACGGTGAGCCGACCTGCTCGATACGGCCGCTGTTGAGGACCACCACCTTGTCGGCCAGGGTCATGGCTTCGACCTGGTCATGGGTCACGTAAATCATGGTCGCTTGCAGCTCTTTATGCAGGCGCGCCAGCTCCAGGCGCATCTGCACGCGCAAGGCAGCGTCGAGGTTGGACAGGGGTTCATCGAACAGGAAGATCTTCGGGTTGCGCACGATCGCACGGCCAATGGCCACGCGCTGACGTTGCCCGCCAGACAACTGCTTGGGCTTACGCTCCAGCAGCGGGCCCAGTTCGAGGATGCGCGCGGCTTCGTCGACTTTGCTTTGCACCAGCTTTTTGTCGACACCCGCCAGGTCCAGTGCAAACGACATGTTTTTGCGCACGCTCATGTGCGGGTACAGCGCATAGGTCTGGAACACCATCGCCAGGTCACGCTTGGCCGGGGTCACTTCAGTGATGTCGCGCCCGTCCAGTTCGATGGTGCCTTCGCTCACCTCCTCAAGGCCGGCGATCAAGCGCAGCAGGGTGGACTTACCGCAGCCCGACGGGCCGACAAACACCACGAATTCCTTGTCGTTCACTTCCAGGTCAATGCCCTTGATGATGGAAAAGCCTTCGAAGCCTTTTTGCAGATTCTTGATTTTCAGGTTGGCCATGGGATGGGCCTCCGCTTGGAATTATTATTTAACGGCGCCGAAGGACAAGCCGCGTACCAATTGCTTCTGGCTGATCCAGCCAAAGATCAGGATCGGCGCGCAGGCCAGGGTCGACACGGCCGACAATTTGGCCCAGAACAACCCTTCGGGGCTGGAGTAGGAGGCGATCAGCGCAGTCAATGGCGCGGCGCTCGACGAGGTCAGGTTCAGCGACCAGAACGCCTCGTTCCAGCACAGGATCAGCGACAGCAATACCGTGGACGCCAGGCCACCCTTGGCAATCGGCAGCAGTACGCGGACCATTTCCTGCCACAGCGTGGCGCCATCGAGACGAGCGGCTTCGAGGATGTCCTTGGGGATGTCCTTGAAGTAGGTGTAAACCATCCACACCACGATCGGCAGGTTGATCAGGGTGTAGATGATGATCAGCGCGATACGCGTATCCAACAGGCCAAAGCTCTTGGCCAGCAGGTAGATCGGCATCAGCACGCCGACCGGTGGCAGCATTTTGGTCGACAGCATCCACAGCAGCGTGCCCTTGGTACGCTGGGTTTCGTAGAACGCCATGGAGTAGGCGGCGGGTACCGAAATCAGCAGGCACAACGCCGTGGCGCTGAAAGAAATCACCACCGAGTTCCAGGCATAGGCGAAGTAATTGCTGCGCTCGTTGATGTGCAGGTAGTTCTCCAGCGTCGGCGTGAAGATGAACTGCGGCGGCGTGGCGAATGCATCGATTTCGGTCTTGAAGCTGGTCAGCACCATCCAGAAGATCGGGAAGAAGATCAGGATCGCGATGGCCCAGGCCAACGTGCCGAGCAACAGGCTTTGCAGGCGGCGGGATTGTTGAAGCGTCATAGCGCGGCCCTCAAGGCTTGTCAGTCAGGTTTTTGCCGATCATCCGCACCAGGATGATCGCCGCGATATTGGCAATGACCACGGCAATCAAGCCGCCGGCCGAGGCCATGCCCACGTCGAACTGCACCAGCGCCTGGTTGTAGATCAGGTAGGCGAGGTTGGTCGACGCGTAGCCGGGGCCACCGTTGGTGGTGGTGAAGATTTCGGCGAACACCGAGAGCAAAAAGATCGTCTCTATCATCACCACCACGGCGATCGGGCGGGCCAGGTGGGGCAGGGTGAGGTGCCAGAAGATCGCGATGGCGCCGGCACCGTCCAGGCGTGCGGCTTCCTTTTGTTCCTGATCGAGGGACTGCATGGCCGTCATCAGCAGCAGGATCGCGAAGGGCAGCCATTGCCACGACACAATGATGATGATCGACAGCAACGGGTAGTGCGCCAGCCAGTCCACCGGCTCGGCGCCGAAGAACTTCCACACCGCAGCGAGGATTCCTGACACCGGGTGAAAAATCAGGTTCTTCCAGATCAGCGCACCGACGGTGGGCATGATGAAGAAGGGCGAGATCAACAACACCCGCACAATGCCACGGCCCAGGAACTCACTGGCCTCCAGCAGGGCGCTGATCAACACCCCGAACACCACGCTGATCAGCAACACACTGCCCACCAGCAACAGCGTGTTGGTGGCGCCGGGCAAGAAGCCCGAGTCGGTGATGAAGTAGGTGAAGTTTTCCAACCCCACGAATTGATTTTCGCCGGGGTAGAGCAGGTTGTAGCGGATCAGCGAGAAGTACAGGGTCATGCCCAGCGGCACGATCATCCACAACAGCAGCAAGGCTACCGAAGGGCTGACAAGGAACCAGCCGGGGTTGGCCAGGCGGTTTTTGGGTGGTGTATTCATGGTATTCACGACCGGTACAGAGCAAGAATCGGAGTGCGGTCAATGTGGGAGGGGGCTTGCCCCCGATAGCAATCTACCAGTTGATGAGTCTTTGCCTGATACACCGTCATCGGGGGCAAGCTCCCTCCCACATTTGACTGTGGTGAGGTCGGGTTACTTGGGGTAACCAGCCCGCTTCATTTCGCGCTCGGTGGTGGTCTGCGCGGCGGTCAATGCAGCATCCACCGTCTGCTGACCGGTCAACGCTCCCGAGAAGAACTTGCCGACCTGGGTGCCAATCGCCTGGAACTCAGGAATAGTCACCAACTGGATACCGATATACGGCACCGGCTTGAGCGTCGGCTTGGTCGGGTCCGCGACTTTCAGCGACTCCAGCGTCACCTTGGCAAACGGCGCAGCCTTCATGTACTCGTCGCTGTAGGTGGACTTGCGCGTGCCTGGCGGCACGTTGGCCACACCATCGGTCTTGGCCACCAGCGCGCCGTATTCCTTGGAAGTTGCCCAACTGGTGAACACCTTGGCGGCGTCCTTGGCCTTGGAACTGGTCGGGATCGCCAGGCTCCAGGAGTACAGCCACGAGGTGCCTTTATCGGTCTTCTCGTGAGGGGCAAAGGTGAAACCGACATGGTCAGCCACTTTGCTTTGGGTCTTGTCGGTGACAAATGAGCCGGCCACGCTGGCATCGACCCAGATTGCGCACTTGCCGCTGTTGAACAGCGCCAGGTTTTCGTTGAAGCCGTTGCTGGAAGCACCCGGCGGGCCGGATTTTTTCATGTTGTCGACGTAGAAGTTCAGCGCGTCCTTCCATTCAGGGCCGTTGAATTCCGGTTGCCATTTCTCGTCGAACCAGCGCGCACCGTAGCCATTGGCCAGGGTGGTGATCAGCGCCATGTTTTCGCCCCAACCGGCTTTGCCACGCAGGCACAGGCCGTACTGCTCTTTGGACTTATCGGTGAGTTTGCTGGCGAATTCGCTGATCTGCGTCCAGGTCGGATGCTCAGGCATGGTCAGCCCGGCGTCCTTGAACAGGTCGGTGCGGTAATAGGTGATCGAGCTTTCGGCATAGAACGGCAGGGCGTACAGCGAGCCTTTGACGGACAAACCGTCACGTACTGAAGGGAACACATCATCAAGATCGTAGGACGCTGGCAGATCCTTCATCGGCTCCAGCCAACCCTTGGCGCCCCAGAGTGCAGCTTCGTACATGCCGATGGTCAACACATCGAACTGCCCGCCTTGGGTGGCGATGTCGGTAGTCAGGCGTTGGCGCAGCACGTTTTCTTCGAGCACCACCCAGTTCAGCTTGATCTCCGGATGCTCGGCCTCGAAGGTTTTCGAGAGCTTCTGCATGCGGATCATGTCGCTGTTGTTGACGGTGGCAATGGTCAAGGTCTGCGCGCCAAGGCTGACGGCGCTGATAGTCAAGCAGGTGGATGCAAGCAGTACTTTTGCTGTGAACTTCATCGCGCACTCCATTTCCGCGCCCAGGGGGCTACAGAAGGACAGTTATTGTTGTTGTGTCTTCCTACAGGGAGTCAGGAAGAGTGTGCGGTTGATTACAGCCTTGAAATGGGGTTGTGACAAATCCTTGGGAGCACTGGGACTGATACTTTTTTGCACTGTGATCCGGTCGCTGAGCGTAAGCGCGACCTTTTATGTTTTTTCGGCTGGGGGCCAGGGGCCTTGTACTTGTATGTTTTGGATCACCATTTTACGTTTGGAGGCCAATTTAAACGCGACGCGAAACTCTCCGATCCTTGAGGACAGCAGATAGAACTCATAGAGAGCGGGCTTCACGGGCTCAATATTGGGCATTTCCTGAACTTCACCGTCTAGCCCGGCGCATTGGAGTGTTTCATTGGGCAATTCACCCCGCAGGCGAATAACCACTCTGACGGTGGTCTGCCGGGGAAAGCGGATGCCAAAGTCTCGCTGCACCTCCGTCGAGAACCAGCGATTTACCGGACCATCCCCGGTGGGATCGTCCGGTAAGATTTCGCCCTCACCCGTCCATCCATGGGTTTCGCCAGGGGTACTGAAGTAAGCGATTTCGTTGATGATCTTGGGTGTTTTATCCGCTTTTTTGCCCATGGCGCGGTGCTCTATTGTGCAGAAGGTTCCAGCTTGAGCGCTTCCAATGGGCGGTGATACTGTTAGAAGTAACAGTTCAGACGAGCGGCGATCTGTCGGCTCAAGCCAGATTTTGCTCGGTCAACCGCTGTACCGCCAGGCGTCGGTAATGGGACGGCGTCATGCCTTTGAGCTGCTGAAAACGCCGATTGAAGTTGGAGATATTGTTAAACCCGGATTCGAAGCAGACATCGGTCACGGCCTTATCGCCATCAGCCAGGAGTTCGCAGGACTTGCTGATACGCAAGCGGTTAACGAATTCGATAAACGTGCGTCCGGTGGCTTGTTTGAACACCCGAGAAAAGTACGTGGGCTTCATCCCCAGGTACTCCGCGACTTCTTCAAGCGATAATTCCCGCGCGTAGTGCGCGAAGATGTAATCAACGGCGCGGTTGGTGCGGTCGATGCTGTGTTCATCCGCCAACTGCGGGGTGGTGACGCCGGACAGCAACTGGTAGTCGTCACACGCGCTCAATACATCCAGCAGGATAAAGAAGTGCCCCAGGCGCGCCATGCCTTGGGCTTCCTCAATGCGCTGCATCAATGTCATCGCCTGGGCGATGGTTTTTTTGCAACGAAACTCGATGCCGTACTGCGCGCGCTCCAGCAGCGGTGACAGGGTCTTGAGCTCGGCGAAGCTCTGGCTGGCGCTTTCGAACAGCTCATAAGTGAAGTTCACCAGCATGTCGCGCTTGGGCACCACCTCGTCTTCCTCGACCTGGCTGATCCAGTTGTGGGGCAGGTTGGGGCCGGTGAGGAACAGGCTTTCCGGATAGAAGTTGCCGATGTAATCGCCGATAAACACCTTGCCGGAACTGGCGACGATCAGGTGCAGCTCGTACTCCTTATGGAAGTGCCAGCGCACCAGCGGGCACGGGAAGCCGTGCTGGCGATAGATGATGGACAGACCGTTGTGATCGTCCATCAGCTCGTAGGAAGGGTCGGTGATGCGCGTTGCTCGGGTCATGGTGCCGTCGCTTTATTGTGATTGCTGCGTAGGATAATGCCCCCTCGCGCACGACCTCGCCAGCGCCGTTGTTTAGAGGCTGCGGTTTTTCGCCTCGATCCACTGGGACATATATTGCGTACTTTTGTGCGCGTGGTGACGCAGCATGCTGCCGGTGAAGTTGTCGCGGCGGTGGGTTGCGAGGTTGTCGCGACATTGCATCAGGCATTCCAGCAGTGCCGGGCCGTGGACGTTCTGGTCATAGCGGCGAGCGAGTAAATCACCGCCGTTTTCCTGCGCTTGGGTCCAGCGCTCGCGGTCTTGATACAGCGCGACGGCGGCAGCAGCCAGGGCCGGGGCGCTGTGTTCGATCACCCCCGGCCACGGCTGCTCATCGCCCATGGCTTCGGCGCCGATGGGCGTGGTGACATTCGGCGTGCCGCAGAGCATTGCATCCGCCAACTTGCCCTTGATGCCAGCGCCAAAGCGCAACGGGGCCAGGCAGATACGCGCAGCACTCATCACTTGCAGGGCATCTTCGGCCCAATTCATCACATGAAAGCCCTGGGCCGGGTTGTGCAACGCGGTGGCCTTGGGCGGTGTGTATGAACCGTAGATGTGCAGCTGGGCGCCCGGCAGTTGCTGGCGAATCAGCGGCCACAGGCTGTTCTTCATCCACAGCACGGCATCCCAGTTGGGCGCATGGCGGAAATTGCCGATACTGAGGAAGTGCGCGCGCTCTTCAAAAGGAGTGGAGGCTTCGGCAGGCGGCGCAAGCATCAGCGGGCACCAGTGGAGCAGGGCGACGGGCACCTTGAAGTGCTCGGTCAGCAAGCGGATTTCCACGTCGGAAATCATCAGGCTGATATCGCAGCGGTAAATCGCGGCGATTTCACGCTTGGCCAGGTCGGTATTGGCCATCAGCTGAAATTCTTGCTCCAGTGCCGGTGCAAACAGTGCGCTGAAATCGTCGTTGTCGGGATGGGCCTTGAGGTGATCCTTCAGGCGCTGGTGACGGGCGTTGCGCAGGCTTTGCAGGTCGGAGGTTTCCAGCACGCGCAGGGCGTCGGGGCAACATTTCTCGACACGCCAGCCGAATTGCTCCTCCATCATGAAGCGGTCGAACAACACGATGTCCGGCGCCAGTTCGCGGATGAAGTCGTCGAAACTGCTGTTGTTCAGCTCAATGGCGCACTCGGCGATGCCAAGCACCTGCAAGTCGGCCTTGTGTTCGCCTAATGCCGCCGGGCTGCTGAAAGTAATATCCCAGCCCTGTGTAAGAAAAGTTTCCAGGATCTGCATCATATGCCCGCCTGCGGCCGAGGAACGGGGCTCCGGCCAGACATAACCAATGACCAGGACTTTGGTGGCAGGCTGTTTCATCGACAACAGGTTCCTTGAAGGGCAGGGCGCAAAGGGCGCAATTAAACCACAAGCGGCGACATGACAATTTATGTCTGGCGGTAGGTAGTCACCGTACTTTGTGGTTAACTTCCGCCTCTCGAATTTGTTTCAATAACCCCAGCATAAGGATTCTGTTCATGGCTCAAGTCACCCTCAAAGGCAACCCGGTCCAGGTTGAAGGCGAACTGCCACAAGTTGGCACCCTGGCACCTGAGTTCACCCTGACCGCCGGCGACCTGTCGGACGCAACCCTGGCCACTTTCGCCGGCAAGCGCAAAGTACTGAACATCTTCCCAAGCGTCGACACCCCGACCTGCGCGACGTCGGTTCGTAAGTTCAACGCCCAGGCCAACGATGTAGCCAATACCGTCGTGCTGTGCATCTCTTCGGACCTGCCGTTTGCCCAGGCACGTTTCTGTGGCTCGGAAGGCCTGGAAAACGTGAAGAACCTGTCGGACTTCCGCAGTGCCGCGTTCTCTCAGGATTACGGCGTAGACATCGTTGACGGCCCGCTGCGTAGCCTGACCGCCCGTGCCGTGGTGGTATTGGACGAAAACGACAACGTGCTGTACAGCGAGCTCGTCAGCGAAATCGCCGAAGAACCAAACTACGAAGCCGCCCTGGCTGTTTTGAAGTAATTGATTCAGCGCGTTACTGTCGTTTTGCAGTAACACGCGTGCTACATGATTGCGGCCTGGCCTAGTCCAGGCCGTTTTCATTTAAGCGTCAAACGCTTAGCGAAATAGCAGGCGGACTAAGCTCAACAGTTAAAAGTTGTAAGCCCAAGGTAAATAGCCGGTAAAGGCGCTTTTCTTAACGCGCTCCAGTGCTTATCTTTCAGCCTCCCGAAGAAGAAGCTCACGCGCCCAATGGTTGATCACTCCATGCAATCGTCCCCCCGTAAGTCCCGTCGCTGGCTGTTCGGCCTGCTTGTGCTGCTGGTTATCGCCGGCCTGTGCTGGAAATTCTGGCCTGCCAGTACTGACCACAAGGACGCTCCAGCGGGGCGTACCAGCAAGACCGGCATGGCGCGTCCGGGCTTCGGCGGCTCGACGGGCCCGGTGCCTGTGCGTGTAGCGCCGGCAGTGCTGGGGGAGTTTCCGGTGTACTACAAGGCCTTGGGTACGGTGACCGCGCTTAATACCATCAATGTGCGTAGCCGAGTCGGTGGCGAGTTGGTGAAGATTGCCTTTGAAGAAGGACAAATGGTCAAGGCCGGCGACCTGTTGGCCGAGATTGACCCGCGCAGCTACCAGAACGCCTTGCTCCAGGCCCAGGGCACGCTGCTGCAGAACCAGGCCCAGCTGAAAAACGCCCAGGTCGATGTACAGCGTTATCGTGACCTGTACGCCCAGGACAGTATCGCCAAGCAAACCCTGGACACCGCCGAAGCGCTGGTCCTGCAATACCAGGGCACGGTCAAGACCAACCAGGGCGCGGTGGATGACGCCAAGCTCAACCTTGAGTTCACCAAAATCCGTGCACCTATTACTGGCCGTGTGGGCTTGCGCCAGATCGACGTGGGCAACCTGGTATCGGCCAACGACACCACGTTCATTGCCGTGATCACCCAGACCCAGCCGATCAGCGTGGCCTTTACCCTGCCGGAAAATACCCTTGACACCGTGCTCTCCCGCTACCACGCCGGCAACAAGCTCCCGGTAGAAGCGTGGGACCGTGGCGACGCGAAAAAACAGGCGGTCGGTGTGCTGCAAAGCCTCGATAACCAGATCGACGTCACCACGGGCACCCTGAAATTCAAGGCCCGTTTCGATAACAAGGACCAGGCCTTGTTCCCCAACCAATTTGTCAATGTGCACCTGCTCGCCGATACCCTGCACAACGTGGTGCTGGCGCCGTCTGCCGCGATCCAATTTGGCAACAGCGGCACCTTTGTCTACAAGCTCGATGGCGACAAGAAGGTCAAGGTCCAGCCGCTGGTGGTGGGTGACACCGACGGTGACAACACCGTGATCAAGGAAGGCCTCGTCGCCGGCGACCGCGTCGTACTGGAAGGCACCGACCGATTGAAGGAAGGCAGTGAGATCGAAGTGGTCAACGACAGCAGCGAAGTGCTAACCACCCCGACCGAACATCTGCAAGGCAAGGCGGGTGCTAAAGGGGAGACCGGCACCAGCGCCGGCAAGGCGCAAAAGGTCGGTTCATGAACCTGTCGCGGCTATTTATTCTTCGCCCGGTTGCGACCACGCTGAGCATGCTGGCCATTGTCCTGGCCGGCATCATCGCTTACCGCTTGTTGCCCGTGTCGGCGTTGCCGCAGGTGGACTACCCGACTATTCGGGTGATGACCCTGTACCCCGGCGCCAGCCCGGACGTGATGACCAGTGCCGTTACCGCGCCGCTTGAACGCCAGTTCGGGCAAATGCCGGGCTTGACGCAGATGGCGTCCACCAGCTCAGGCGGCGCCTCGGTGCTGACCCTGCGTTTCAATCTCGACGTCAATATGGACGTTGCCGAGCAACAGGTGCAGGCCGCGATCAACGCCGCGACCAACCTGCTGCCTAAAGATCTACCCGCACCGCCGGTGTACAACAAGGTCAACCCGGCGGATACCCCGGTACTGACACTGGCCGTCACCTCCAAGACCATGTTGCTGCCCAAGCTCAATGACCTTGTCGACACGCGCATGGCGCAGAAAATCGCACAGATCAGCGGTGTGGGCATGGTCAGCATTGCCGGCGGCCAGCGCCAGGCCGTGCGTATCAAGGTCAACCCCGAAGCCCTCGCGGCCAACGGCCTTAATCTGTCGGACGTGCGCACCCTGATCGCCGCTTCCAACGTCAACCAGCCCAAGGGCAACTTCGACGGCCCCACCCGCGTCTCGATGCTCGATGCCAACGACCAGCTGGTTTCGCCCCAGCAATATGCAGAATTGATCCTGGCCTACAACAATGGCGCACCGTTGCGCCTCAAGGATGTCGCGCAGATCGTCGACGGCGCCGAAAACGAACGCCTCGCGGCCTGGGCCAATGAAAACCAGGCTGTGCTGCTCAATATCCAGCGCCAGCCGGGCGCCAACGTGATCGAGGTGGTCGACCGCATCAAGGCGTTGCTGCCGAGCATCACCGACAACCTGCCGGCAGGCCTGGACGTGACTGTACTGACCGACCGCACCCAGACCATCCGCGCCTCGGTCACCGATGTGCAACACGAATTGCTGATCGCCATTGCCCTGGTGGTGATGGTGACCTTCCTGTTCCTGCGCCGGGTCAGTGCCACGATCATTCCGTCCATAGCCGTGCCGCTCTCGTTGATCGGCACCTTTGGCGTGATGTACCTGGCCGGCTTCTCGATCAACAACCTGACGTTGATGGCCCTCACCATTGCCACCGGCTTTGTGGTGGACGATGCCATCGTGATGCTGGAGAACATCTCCCGTTATATCGAGGAGGGCGAGACGCCGATGGCCGCCGCACTCAAGGGCGCCAGGCAGATCGGTTTCACCTTGATTTCCCTGACGCTGTCGCTGATTGCGGTATTGATCCCGCTGCTGTTCATGGCTGACGTAGTAGGGCGCCTGTTCCGTGAATTTGCTATCACCCTGGCGGTGGCGATCCTGATTTCGCTGGTGGTGTCCCTGACGCTGACGCCGATGATGTGCGCGCGGTTGCTCAAGCGTGAACCCAAGGAAGAAGACCAGAGCCGTTTCTACAAAGCCAGCGGTGCCTGGATCGACTGGTTGATCGCCGGCTACGCACGCCTGTTGCAGTGGGTGCTCAAGCACCAGCCGCTGACCCTGTTGGTAGCCATCGGCACGCTGGGCCTGACCGTGTTCCTGTACCTGGTGGTGCCCAAGGGCTTTTTCCCGGTGCAGGATACCGGTGTGATTCAGGGCATTTCCGAAGCGCCTCAGTCGATCTCCTTCGCCGCCATGAGCCAGCGGCAGCAGGAACTGGCCAAGATCATCCTGGCTGACCCTTCAGTAGAAAGCCTGTCTTCCTACATTGGCGTAGACGGTGATAACGCCACCCTCAACAGCGGTCGCCTGCTGATCAACCTCAAGCCCCATGGCCAGCGCGACTTGAGCGCGGCCGAGGTGATCACGCGCCTGCAACCGGAAATCGACAAGCTGGTGGGCATTCGCCTGTTTATGCAGCCGGTGCAGGACCTGACCATCGAAGACCGCGTGAGCCGCACCCAGTACCAGTTCAGCATGTCTTCGCCAGACGCTGACCTGCTGGCGCTGTGGAGTGACAAGCTGGTGCATGCCCTGAGCCAGTTGCCGGAACTCACCGACGTTGCCAGTGACCTGCAGGACAAAGGCCTGCAAGTATTCCTGGTGATCGATCGCGACGCCGCCTCGCGCCTGGGTGTGAGTGTGTCGACGATTACCGACGCGTTGTATGACGCCTTCGGCCAGCGGCAGATTTCCACCATCTATACCCAGGCCAGCCAATACCGCGTGGTGTTGCAGGCCCAATCCGGTGAAACCCTTGGCCCGGATGCACTGAACCAGATTCACGTTAAAACCACCGATGGCGGCCAGGTGCGTCTGTCCAGCCTGGCCCGCGTGGAGCAGCGCCAGGCGCAGTTGGCAATTGCCCATATCGGCCAGTTCCCGGCGGTGATGATGTCGTTCAACCTAGCGCCTGGTGTGGCGTTGGGCAAAGGTGTTGAACTGATTAACCAAACCCAGAAAGACATCGGCATGCCGGTGGGTGTGCAAACCCAGTTCCAGGGCGCGGCGCAGGCGTTCGAGGCATCGCTGTCGAGCACCTTGCTGCTGATTCTGGCGGCGGTGGTGACCATGTACATCGTGCTGGGCGTGCTCTACGAGAGTTACATTCACCCGATCACCATTCTCTCGACCTTGCCGTCGGCGGCGGTGGGCGCGCTACTCGCGTTGCTGCTCAGCGGCAATGACCTGGGCATGATCGCGATCATCGGCATCATCTTGTTGATCGGTATCGTGAAAAAGAACGCGATCATGATGATCGACTTTGCCCTCGATGCTGAGCGCAATCAGGGCCTGGACCCGCAGACCGCGATCTACCAAGCGGCGCTGTTGCGTTTCCGACCGATCCTGATGACCACCCTGGCCGCGCTGTTCGGTGCCGTGCCGTTGATGTTGGCCACCGGTTCCGGTGCAGAGCTGCGCCAGCCCCTTGGCTTGGTGATGGTCGGCGGCCTGTTGGTGAGCCAGGTGTTGACCTTGTTCACTACGCCGGTGATCTACCTGTACTTTGATCGACTGGGCCGTCGCTGGCGCAAAGAGCCGCAAAGCCTGGAGCCGGTTGAGCCATGAACCTGTCCGGACCTTTTATTCGCCGGCCGGTCGCCACCATGCTGCTGAGCCTGGCGATCATGTTGCTGGGCGGCGTGAGCTTCAACCTGCTGCCGGTGTCGCCGCTGCCGCAGATCGATTTCCCGGTGATCGTAGTCTCGGCCAGCTTGCCCGGTGCGAGCCCCGAGGTCATGGCGTCCACCGTGGCCACGCCGCTGGAGCGCTCATTCGGCGCGATTGCGGGCATTACCACCATGAGCAGTTCGTCGAGCCAGGGTTCGACGCGAGTGATTCTGGCGTTCGACTCCGACCGTGATATCAATGGTGCGGCGCGGGAAGTGCAGGCGGCGATCAACGCCTCGCGCAACCTGTTGCCCAGCGGTATGCGCAGCATGCCCACCTATAAGAAAATCAACCCGTCCCAGGCACCGATCATGGTGCTGTCGCTGACCTCCGACGTGTTGCAGAAGGGCCAGTTGTACGACCTGGCCTCGACGATTCTTTCGCAAAGCCTGTCCCAGGTGCCGGGTGTGGGCGAAGTGCAGATCGGCGGCAGCTCCCTGCCGGCAGTGCGCATCGAGCTTGAGCCCAAGGCCCTGGACCAGTACGGCGTGGCCCTGGATGATGTGCGCAATACCATCGCCAATGCCAACCAGCGCCGGCCCAAGGGCTCCCTGGAAGACAGTGAGCGCAACTGGCAGATCCAGGCCAATGACCAACTGGAAAAAGCTAAGGACTACGAGCCGCTGCTGATTCGCTACCAGAACGGCGCGGCCCTGCGCCTTGGGGATGTGGCCAAGATCAGCGACGGCGTCGAAGACCGTTACAACAGTGGTTTCTTTAATAACGAGCCGGCGGTGTTATTGGTGATCAACCGCCAGTCCGGTGCGAACATCATTGAGACGGTGCGCCAGATCAAGGCGCAGTTGCCGGCCTTGCAGGCGGTGTTGCCATCCAGCGTCAAGCTCAACCTGGCCATGGACCGCTCGCCGGTCATTACCGCGACCTTGCATGAAGCTGAGATGACGCTGCTGATTGCCGTGGCCCTGGTGGTGTTGGTGGTGTACCTGTTTTTGGGTAATTTCCGCGCGTCGTTGATCCCGACGCTGGCAGTGCCGGTGTCGCTGGTAGGCACCTTTGCAGTGATGTATCTGTTTGGCTTTTCGCTGAACAACTTCTCGTTGATGGCGTTGATCCTCGCTACCGGCTTGGTGGTAGACGACGCCATCGTGGTGCTCGAGAACATTTCCCGGCATATCGACGAGGGCGTGCCGCCGATGAAGGCGGCGTACTTGGGGGCCCAGGAAGTCGGCTTTACCCTGTTGTCGATGAACGTGTCGTTGGTGGCGGTGTTCCTGTCCATCCTGTTTATGGGCGGGATCGTCACCAACTTGTTCCGCGAGTTTTCCATCACCTTGTCGGCGGCGATCATCGTGTCGCTGGTGGTTTCACTGACCTTGACCCCGATGCTCTGCGCGCGCTGGCTCAAGCCCCATGTCAAAGGCCAGATGAGTGGTTTGCAGCGCTGGAGCCAGAAGGTCAACGACCGTATGGTCGCCGGCTATGCCACCAGCCTGGACTGGGTGCTGCGTCACCGTCGCCTGACCCTGCTCAGTCTGTTTATCACGGTGGGGGTGAACGTCGCGTTGTACGTGGTGGTGCCGAAAACCTTCATGCCGCAACAGGACACGGGCCAGTTGATCGGTTTTGTGCGTGGCGATGACGGGCTGTCGTTCAATGTCATGCAGCCAAAAATGGAGACATTCCGCGTTGCGGTGCTCAAGGACCCGGCAGTGCAAAGCGTGGCCGGTTTTATTGGCGGCAACAACGGCACTAACAACGCCATGATGCTGGTACGCCTCAAGCCCATCAGTGAACGCAAGATCTCAGCCCAGGGCGTAATCGAACGGCTGCGTAAAGACGTGCCGCTGGTGCCCGGTGGACGCCTGTTTTTGATGGCCGACCAGGACTTGCAATTTGGTGGCAGTCGCGACCAGAGCAGCGCGCAATATTCCTACATCCTGCAAAGTGGCGACCTGGCCGCGTTGCGTCTCTGGTACCCGAAAGTGGTCGCCGCCTTGCGCGAGCTGCCGGAACTCACCGCCATTGATGCCCGCGAAGGCCGGGGCGCGGCGCAGGTCACGCTGGTGGTTGACCGTGACCAGGCCAAACGCCTGGGTATCGACATGAGCATGGTGACGTCGGTACTCAATAACGCCTACAGCCAGCGGCAGATTTCCACCATCTACGACAGCCTCAACCAGTACCAGGTGGTGATGGAGGTCAATCCGAAATACGCCCAAGATCCGATCACCCTCAACCAAGTGCAAGTGATCACCGCCGATGGCGCCAGGGTGCCGCTGTCGACCATTGCCCATTATGAGAACAGCCTGGCCGATGACCGCGTCAGCCATGAAGGCCAGTTCGCTTCGGAAAACATTGCCTTCGATATGGCCCCCGGCGTTACGGTGGAGCAGGGCACGGCGGCTATCGAACGGGCGATTGCCAAGGTGGGTCTGCCAGAAGACGTAATCGCCAAGATGGCCGGTACGGCGGATGCGTTCGCGGCGACCCAGAAAGGCCAGCCGTTCATGATCCTTGGCGCTTTGGTGGCGGTGTACCTGGTGCTGGGTATTTTGTATGAGAGCTATATTCACCCGCTGACGATTCTTTCGACGTTGCCGTCCGCAGGTGTGGGCGCCATGCTCGCGATTTACCTGACGGGGGGTGAATTCAGCCTGATTTCGCTGCTGGGCCTGTTTCTGCTGATTGGCGTGGTGAAGAAAAACGCGATCTTGATGATCGACCTGGCCTTGCAACTGGAGCGCAACGACGGCATGGGCCCGCTGGAATCGATTCGCAGTGCCTGCCTGTTGCGCCTGCGGCCGATCCTGATGACCACCCTGGCGGCCATCCTCGGTGCCTTGCCCTTGTTGCTGGGCACGGGTGATGGCGCAGAAATGCGTCGTCCGCTGGGCCTGACGATTATTGGGGGCCTGGTGTTCAGCCAGATCCTGACCCTTTACACCACCCCGGTGGTTTACCTCTATCTCGACCGCGCGCGCCATCGCTTCAATACCTGGCGCGGCGTACGCACCGATGCTGCCTTGGATACTGCGCTATGACCGATTCAACCAACCAGCGTCTCCCTGTAGGAGCGAGCTTGCTCGCGAAAAGCCCGAGCGCGCAGCGTTCATTCAGGCTGCCAGCGTTATCGTTGACGATCTTCGCGAGCAAGCTCGCTCCTACAGTGGGTTTGGCGCTCTTGCTCAGCGCCTGCGCCATCGGCCCCGACTACAAGCGCCCCGACGTCACCGAACCGGTGCAATTCAAGGAAGCCCAAGGCTGGCGCCAGGCCACGCCGAGTGATGCCCTCGCTCGCGGCGCATGGTGGGAGCTGTACGGTGATCGCCAGCTCAATGATCTGGTTGAGCGTTTGAACACGTCCAACCAGACCGTGGCCCAGGCCGAAGCGCGTTTTCGCCAGGCCCAGTCCCAGGTACGCAGTGCACGGGGTGCGTTTTACCCCACCGTTGACCTGAGCGCGGGCAAGACCCGCGCCAGTCAAGGCACCGGTAGCAGCAGTGCAAGCCTGAGCAGCTCCAGCAGCGGTATTCGCGACACGCTTAATGCACAGTTGGGCGTGAGTTGGGAGGCGGATGTCTGGGGTAAATTGCGTCGTGGCCTGGAAGCCAATGAAGCCTCGGCCGAAGCCAGCTCGGCGGACTTGGCCGCGATGCGCTTGAGCCAGCAATCGGAGTTGGTACAGGACTACCTGCAACTGCGGGTCATGGATGAGCAGACGCGTTTGTTGCAAGCCACCCTCGACGCCTACCAGCGTTCGCTGACGATGACCCAAAACCAGTACCGTGCCGGTGTGTCGGGCAAAGACGCCGTTGCGCAGGCTCAGACCCAATACAAATCCACCCAGGCCAGCCTGATCGACCTGATCTGGCAACGTGCCCAACTGGAAAATGCGATTGCCGTGTTGATCGGTGAAGCACCGGCCAATTTCAACCTGGCGGTGAGCAAAGACATCCCAGCGCTGCCGCAGATCCCGGTCAGCCTGCCGTCGCAACTGCTGGAGCGTCGCCCCGACATCGCCTCGGCCGAGCGCTCGGTAATCGCGGCCAACGCCAATATCGGCGTGGCCAAGGCGGCTTATTACCCGGACCTGAGCTTGAGCCTGGCCGGCGGCTACTCCAGCAGCACCTACGCCGACTGGATCAGCCTGCCGAACCGCTTCTGGTCGGTGGGGCCGAAACTGGCCATGACCCTGTTCGACGGCGGCCAGCGCTCGGCCGAAGTCGATCGCAGCGTCGCCAGCTACGACGAGACGGTGGCCAAGTATCGCCAGACGGTGCTGGACGGTTTCCGCGAAGTGGAAAACTACATGGTGCAACTCAAGGTGTTGGAAGACGAGGCGGTGGTCAGCAACGAAGCGCTGGAGGCTGCGCGTGAGTCCCTACGTCTGACCGAAAACCAATACAAGGCCGGTCTGATTGCCTACCTGGACGTGGTCACCGTGCAAGCCACGGCGCTGAGTAACGAGCGTACCGTGTTGACGCTGTTGCAGACGCGGCTGGTGGCAAGTGTGCAACTGATCGCCGCGCTGGGCGGCGGCTGGGACGGGCAGACCTCGATCAACGCCAAAGAATGAAGGGTAAGCGCAGACCTCTCCCACATTTGAATGCGCTCAAGGCGTCAGAATTGGGCGGTTTTAAAGCCATTAGATTGACGCCAAAAAGTCAATGATGGCTATACGCTAATTAACTAACTGTACAAGAATATTCTCGCTACAATCGCCCGCTTTGCCACTTGGTATGGGCGTTTCAGGCCCGTCAGTTTCGAGAAGCCCCATGCTCATCGGTAGCTATTCTCCCTCTCTGGTCGTGATCTCCCTGTTCGTCGCGATCCTTGCGTCCTATACGGCGCTGGACCTCGCCGGCCGCATCGCGACCGCCAAGGGCCGTGCGATGTATCTGTGGATTGCCGGCGGGGCCATCGCCATGGGTATCGGTGTGTGGTCGATGCATTTTATTGGCATGTTGGCGCTGCGCCTGCCGTTTGCCCTGGGGTTTGACTTCGGCATCACGGCGTTGTCGTTGTTGATCGCAATGTTTTCCAGCGGCTTTGCGTTGTGGCTGGTCAGCCAGCCACGCTTACCGGCGTGGCAATTGATGTTCGGCGCGCTGGTCATGGGCGCCGGCATCGCCGCCATGCATTACACCGGCATGGCCGCAATGCGCATGACCCCGGGCATCGACTATGACCCAACACTGTTCGGTGCCTCATTGCTGATTGCGGTGGCCGCCTCCGGGGCCGCGCTGTGGATCGCCTATAACCTGCGGCGCAATGCGCCGTACGTGCGCTTGATGCGCGGTGGTGCGGCCGTGGTGATGGGCTTTGCGATCGTCGGCATGCATTACACCGGTATGGCGGCAGCACGCTTTGCCGATGAAAGTTTCTGTGGCGCTGCGCTCAACGGTTTGAGTGGCAAGGGCCTGGACAACCTGGTGCTGGTGACGACCTTGGCGGTGCTGGGTATCGCACTGCTGACCTCACTGCTCGACGCCCGCCTTGAAACACGTACTGCCGTGCTGGCCGACTCCCTGACCCTGGCCAACCAGGAACTGACCCACCTCGCCCTGCACGACATGCTCACTGGCCTGCCCAATCGCACCTTGCTCGCCGACCGCATCCAGCAATCGATGCAGGCGGTCAAGGAGAAGGGCGGTTGCTTCGCCCTGATGTTCATCGACCTGGACGGATTCAAGCCGGTCAACGATGCCTTCGGTCACCATATGGGCGACCAATTGCTGCGCGAAGTGGGCCTGCGCCTGCGCGAAGACCTGCGCAGCCACGACACCCTGGCGCGGATCGGCGGCGATGAGTTTGTATTGTTGGTGCAACTGAACCAGCCTGACGATGCACTGCGCCTGGCCGAACGCCAGGTGGGCCTGGTTAATCGAGCCTTCCAAGTGGCCGAGCATGAGCTCAAGATTTCGGCGAGCGTCGGCATTGCGATTTTCCCCGGCAATGGCGGCAACCCCCAGGAACTGTTGATGAACGCCGACGCCGCGATGTACCACGCCAAGGGCATGGGCAAGAACGGCTACAGCTTCTTTGACGTGTCGATGAACACCAATGCGCGCAAACAACTGCAACTGTTGCAGGACCTGCGCAACGCCGTGGAGCAGCAGCAATTTCGTCTCTACTACCAGCCCAAGTTCGATGCGGTCAGCGGTATCCCGGTGGGCGCCGAAGCGCTACTGCGCTGGGAGCATCCGCAGCAGGGCTTGTTGCTGCCGGCGATGTTTATCGAATTGGCGGAAAAAACCGGCTTAATCATTCCGATCGGCGAATGGGTACTCAACGAAGCCTGCCGCCAGATGAGCTTGTGGTACGCCCAAGGCTATGAAGACTGGCGTATTGCCGTAAATCTGTCAGCGTTGCAGTTCTGCCACGCCGGCTTGGTCAAGAGTGTGGCCACGGCCCTGGAACGCCACCAGTTGCCGGCCAATAGCCTGACCCTGGAAATCACCGAAACTACTGCCATGAGCGACGCCGATGCGAGCATGACGGTGTTGCAGCAGCTGTCGGAGATGGGCGTAGACCTGTCAATCGACGACTTTGGTACCGGCTACTCCAGCCTGATGTACCTCAAGCGCCTGCCTGCCAACGAGCTGAAGATTGACCGCGGCTTTGTGCGTGACCTGGAGCATGACAGCGATGACGCTGCCATCGTCTCAGCCATCGTCGCCCTGGGTCAGGCTCTCGGCCTGCGTATCGTGGCCGAGGGCGTGGAGACCGATGTGCAGCAAAACTTCCTGACGCGCCTGGGCTGTAACTCGCTGCAGGGTTACTTGCTGGGGCATCCGTTGCCGGCAGCCAATTTCATGGCCGATATCCAGCGCGCCGAAGAAGCCGTAGCGCCTGACAAAAACCGTGCGTGACGGTTATTCTCTGTTCCAGCCGTAAACATCAGGTTGAATCAGGAGACTGCACGCATGGACAAAGTCGTCATTATCACCGGGGGCAGTCGTGGGATTGGCGCCGAGACGGCATTGCTGGCCGCACGCCAGGGCTATCGCATCTGCATCAATTACCAGTCCGACGAGGACGCTGCCCAGCGCGTACTTGAACAGGTTCGCGCCTTGGGCGCACAGGCGATTGCCGTGCGGGCGGACGTGAGCATCGAAGATGAAGTGATCGGGCTGTTTAATCGCGTCGATGCTGAGTTGGGCCGCGTCACTGCACTGGTCAACAACGCCGGCACTGTGGGGCACAAGTCGCGGGTGGACGAGATGTCCGAGTTCCGCATCCTCAAGGTTATGAAGACCAACGTGTTGGGGCCGATCCTGTGTGCCAAGCATGCGGTGCTGCGCATGTCGCCACGACATGGCGGGCAGGGCGGCAGTATCGTCAACGTGTCATCGGTGGCGGCGCGCCTGGGTTCGCCCGGTGAGTACGTCGACTATGCGGCGTCCAAGGGTGCGCTTGATACCTTCACCCTGGGGCTATCCAAGGAAGTGGCGGGTGAGGGTATTCGGGTGAACGCGGTGCGGCCTGGATACATCTTCACGGATTTTCACGCGTTGAGTGGTGATCCAGATCGGGTCAGCAAGCTGGAGTCGGGTATCCCGATGGCTCGGGGCGGGCGCCCGGATGAGGTGGCAGAGGCGATTATCTGGTTGTTGTCGGATAAGGCGTCTTATGCCACGGGGACTTTTGTGGATCTGGGTGGCGGCCGCTGATTCATTTAGCGCCTGTACCGGCGCCATCGGGGGCAAGCCCCCTCCCACATTTGACGGTGCTCACACATCACAAGGTGGGAGGGGGCTTGCCCCCGATGGCGTTAGTCCAGGCGATACAGTGCTCAAAACGACCGCACAATCCGCCCCAACGTCTCCATCGCCTTCTCCGACGCCTCAGTCCACGGGCTGCCGTAGTTCAGGCGAATGCAGTTCCTGAAGCGCTGGGTCGCCGAGAAAATCGGCCCCGGCGCAATGCTGATGCCTTGGGCCAGTGCCATCTGGAACAACTTCAACGAATCCGTCTGTTCCGGCAGTTCCAACCAGAGGAAATACCCGCCGGCTGGTTGGCTGACCCGCGTCTGCGCCGGGAAGTAACGGGCAATCGCGGCCAGCATGGCGCTTTGCTGTTCTTCCAGGGCATAGCGCAGTTTGCGCAGGTGCCGGTCGTAACCGCCGTGCTGCAAGTAGTCGGCAATCGCCGCCTGGGCAGGCATTGACGGGCACAGTGAGGTCATCAGCTTCAAGCGTTCGACTTTCTGCGCAAACCGCCCGGCCGCGACCCAGCCGACGCGGTAACCGGGCGCCAGGCTCTTGGCAAACGAGCCGCAGTGCATCACCAGGCCTTCGGTGTCGAAGGCCTTGGCCGGTTTGGGGGCGTGTTGGCCGTAATACAACTCGGCGTACACATCGTCTTCGATCAAGGGCACCTGATGGCTGCGCAACAATGCCACCAATGCCTGTTTCTTTGCCTCAGGCACGGTGGCGCCCATGGGGTTCTGGAAGCTGGTCATGCTCCAGCACGCCTTGATCGGGTAACGTTCGAGTGCCTGCCCCAGCGCTCCGAGGTCAATGCCATCGCGCGGATGCACGGGGATTTCCACGGCCTTGAGCTTCAGGCGTTCCAGTACTTGCAGGCAGGCGTAGAACGCCGGGGCTTCAATCGCCACCAGGTCGCCGGGCTCGGTGACGGCTTGCAGGCACAGGTTCAGGGCTTCGAGGGCGCCGTTGGTGATCAGCAGTTCTTCCATCGGCAGCATCAGCCCGCCGACCATATAGCGCAGGGCAATCTGCCGGCGTAGCTGCGGGTTGCCCGGCGACATGTCAGTGACCACCATGCGCGGGTCCATCTCACGGCCAGCACTGGCCAGAGAGCGCGCCAGGCGCGGCAGCGGGAATAACATGGGGCTGGGGAATGCCGAGCCGAAGGGCACGGTGTTGGGGTCTTTGATCGAATCGAGTACCGAAAACACCAACTCGCTGACATCCACTTCGGTGGACTCGTGCACCTGTTCGCTCACCACCGGCTCTGAAAAGGGGCTGGGCCCATGGGTGTTGACGAAATAGCCGGAGCGCGGCCGCGCACGGATGAGGCCGCGACGCTCCAGCAAGTAGTAGGCCTGAAACACCGTGGACGGGCTGACGCCGTAAGTTTGACTGGCATAGCGCACCGACGGCACGCGCTCGCCGGGGCCAAGCACGCCGGAGCGGATCAGTTCTGCGATGTCTTCGGCGAATTTTTCGTAGCGTTTCATTGGGGCCTTAAACAAGTTATCCAGATGGCACAGAGCCTAATGTGGGAGGGGGCAAGCCCCCTCCCACATTGGATCTTCATTCTGTTCAATACTGTGGCGTCAACGATTCAGCGGGGCCACAAAGCGACTATCCGCCGCGCTATAGACCCACGGCTCATCCACATCCGACACCTTGAAGCGTAACGTCTGCGAACTGCTCACCGGCTTATCCGCCAGCAGCGCCACCGACACCGGCACATCGCTGATTTCCCCCGGCGCCAGGCTGATGTCGGTCTTGCCTTGCAGCTGGAAACCCTCGGCGTCCATCAATTCAATGTGGTAATCCTGGCGCTGCTGGGTCTTGTTGATGACCTTGAGGCTGTAGATGTTTTCGATCAAACCCTGGGCATTCTCGCGGAACAGGCCGCGGTCCTTCGTCACATCCAGCGACACCATCGGCCGCTCCACAAGTGCCACCACCAGCGCAGCGATCATCACCACCAGCACGGCACTGTAGCCGATCAGGCGCGGCCGCAGCAGGTGGGTCTTGCCGCCTTGCAACTGATGTTCGCTGGTATAGCTCACCAACCCACGCGGGTAGCCCATTTTGTCCATGATCGAATCACAGGCGTCGATACACGCCGCGCAGCCGATGCATTCCATTTGCAGGCCGTCGCGAATATCGATGCCGGTCGGGCACACCTGTACGCACAGCTGACAATCGATGCAGTCCCCCAGGCCGACGTCGACGGGCTTGACCTCGCGTTTACGCGGGCCACGGCTTTCGCCACGGGCGGCATCGTAGGAAATGGTCAGGGTGTCCTTGTCGAACATCACGCTCTGGAACCGTGCGTACGGGCACATGTGCATGCACACCGCTTCGCGTAGCCAACCGGCGTTGATGTAAGTGGCAGCGGTGAAAAACAGCACCCAAAACAGGCTCACGCCGCCCAGTTGCCAGGTCAGCAGTTCTGCTGCCAGGGGCCTGATAGGCGTGAAATAGCCCACGAAGGTCAAACCAGTCAGCACGCTGATTCCCAGCCACAGCGTGTGCTTGGCCGAGCGCCGCGCCAGTTTTTTGAGGCTCCACGGCGCCGCTTGCAATTTGATGCGCTGGTTACGTTCGCCTTCGGTGACTTTTTCACACCACATAAACAGCCAGGTAAACGAGCTCTGCGGGCACGTGTAGCCGCACCACACGCGACCGGCGAACACGGTGATGGCAAACAGGCCAAAGGCACAGATGATCAACAGCGCCGACAGCAAGATGAAGTCCTGCGGCCAGAAGGTTGCACCAAAAATATGAAATTTGCTTTCTGCTAAATCCCACAATACGGCCTGGCGCCCACCCCAGTTCAGCCACACGGTGCCGAAAAAGGCCAAAAACAGAAAGCCAGCACCGGCCACGCGCAAGGTGCGGAACACGCCGGTAAAACTGCGGGTATGGATCAGATTGTCACTGGATTTGGCCGTCACCTTCTTTGGGTGTATCGGCACAAAAGTTTCCACGGTTGGGATTCGTTCGCTCATGGTCGTTCGCTCATCAGCCTCCATCAGGCCGCTGAACTATGCGCGTGGCACTGTTTGCATAACAGACTCAGGTATGGCGATTAAAAGCGGAGCAGATGGCCTCGCTACAGAGCGCTGCGACAATGTGCTGCACCCCATGGCGGCTTGAGTGCAGCGTTAGTTAGATGGCGCTGATACAGATCAATTAAATCAGCGAACCAGGCTCTTCGGCTTTGACATGGTTACGACCGTCTGTGGCGCCTTCGACAGTGAGTGCGTCGGCCTCCGCCTCAGTGATGTAGATGCGCTGGCCGGCCAACTCCACGTACGACATGGCTTTGTCATTGTCGGTCAGGACGTTTACTCGCGTGGCAGGCAGGCTTTGCTCCTGGCCATCCTCGTCGAGCTTGAAGTAGCACAGATGGTTTTCGATACGTACGGTCATGACGATCTCCTTTTCATGGGCTATGACCGTTAGGGCTCGTGAGGACGCAGCGGTTCCAGGCAACTGACTGGCGGTCGGCGCTGTCCATCCTGTACTGACAATCAAAAAGGACCACTTCCATGGACGCCTGGTGGCATGAAGTGTGGCAAACGCTGCAAGCCGAGTTCGCCGATATCGGCGACGCCAAACAACTGACCCAGATTACTGTGCGCCTGCTGATCGCCGCGTTGCTGGGTGGCATCCTTGGCTTTGAGCGAGAGAGCAAGGGCAAGGCGGCGGGCGTACGTACCCATATGTTGGTGGCCCTGGGGGCCGCGCTATTTGTGATGGTGCCGCAAATGTCTGGCAATCAGGCCGATGCCATGAGCCGGGTGGTACAGGGGGTGATCGCGGGGATCGGCTTTCTCGGCGCCGGCACCATCATCAAGGGCAAGGATGATGAAGAGGGCCATGTTAAAGGCCTGACCACCGCCGCTGGTTTGTGGATGACCGCTGCGATTGGGGTCTCGGCCGGGTTGGGCCGGGAATCGACAGCGGTGCTGAGTACCTTGCTGGCGTTGGCGGTGTTCAGCGTGATGCCAAAAATCGTCAAGCGTTTTGAGAAGGACTGACAATTACTGGCGGCATGGTTGTGGGTGGCTCCTCAACGGGCGGCGGCGGATTGACCGGCGGCTCCTCCTCCGGAATCGGCTTGGGTTCCGTGGGGGGCAGCGTGGGGTTATCGATATTCGGGTCGGGCGTTTCAGCCGGGATCGGGATATTCATCGGTATGGCCTCCTTTGTGCTTTGCTCTATCGGTGGACATCCGCCGGGGCAAATTGATTCCCCGCCCAATGGCGGTACATCCACCTGAACTTTTAACGCGGGGCCGGGCTCGGACCTATGACGGCCTTGCTCAGGGAGAGCGGCGTCGTATCAGAATTCGGATCAAGCAAAGAGCGTCCATAGGGCGTAAGGGGAAGATGCTCGATGACTGCTGAAACACTGACTCCAGATGAATCCTTGTTACCGTTGTCCCAGGCCTTGTTGCTGCCCAGGATCGCCATCGAAAGCACCACCCCCGTGATTGACGGCGGCGAATTCGCCGTAAAAGCCGTGGTGGGCCAGCGCGTCAACGTCACCAGCAAAGTCTTCGCCGACGGCCATGACAAGCTCGCCGTACTGATTCGCTGGCGCCCGCTGTTGGACGAGAGCTGGCACAGCGTGGTGATGACTGACGTGGGCAACAATGGTTGGGAGGGCGCGTTCACTGTCGCAGCCGTAGGCCCTCACGAATATTGCATCGAAGCCTGGATCGATACCTTCGCCAGCTTCTGTTATGAACTGCGCAAAAAGCACGAGGCCGGTGTGCCGGTGAGCCTGGAACTGCAGGAAGGCCGCAGCCTGGTGCTGCAGGCCGCCGAGCGCAGTGACAACGAACTGCGTGACCGCCTCATGCTGCTGCATCACGAACTGTCCGGCTTATTGGAAACCGAGCAGGTCGCGCAATTTCTGCACGAAGACAGTGCGCACCTGATGACCCAGGCCGATCACCGTGCGTATTTAAGTGTCAGCACCGTGTACCCGATTGACGTGGAGCGTGAGGCAGCCCTGTTTGCAAGTTGGTATGAGCTGTTCCCGCGCTCGATCACCGACGATCCGGCGCGCCACGGCACGTTCAATGATGTGCACGCGCGCTTGCCGATGATCCATGACATGGGCTTCGACGTACTGTACTTCCCGCCGATCCACCCGATCGGACGTAGTCATCGCAAAGGCCCTAACAATTCCTTGACCGCCGGGCCTGATGACCCGGGCAGCCCCTATGCAATCGGCAGTGAAGACGGCGGCCATGAGGCGATCCACCCGCAATTGGGCACTCGCGACGACTTCCGTCGGCTGGTCAAGGCTGCCGCCGACCATGGTTTGGAAATCGCCCTGGACTTCGCCATTCAATGCTCCCAGGACCACCCATGGCTCAAACAACACCCCGGCTGGTTCAACTGGCGCCCGGACGGCACGATCAAGTACGCGGAGAACCCGCCGAAAAAATACCAGGACATCGTTAACGTTGACTTCTATGCCGCAGATGCGATTCCCAGTCTGTGGACCGAGCTGCGCGACGTAGTCGTGGGTTGGGTGGAAGAGGGCGTGAAGACTTTTCGCGTCGACAATCCTCACACCAAGCCGCTGCCGTTCTGGCAATGGTTGATCAGCGATGTACGTGCCAAGCACCCTGAGGTGATCTTTCTGGCCGAAGCCTTCACCACGCCGGCAATGATGGCGCGGCTGGGCAAGGTCGGGTATTCCCAGAGCTACACCTACTTTACCTGGCGCAACACCAAGGCCGAATTGAGTGAATATTTCACCCAGTTGAATGAATCGCCGTTGCGCGAATGTTTTAGGCCGAACTTCTTCGTCAACACGCCGGATATCAACCCAGGCTTTTTGCATGAGTCTGGCCGCCCTGGCTTCTTGATACGCGCGGCATTGGCCACCATGGGCTCGGGCCTCTGGGGCATGTATTCGGGGTATGAACTGTGCGAAGCCGCGCCGGTACCGGGCAAAGAGGAATACCTGGATTCGGAGAAGTACCAGATTCGCGTCCGCGACTTTACCGCGCCGGGCAACATCATCGCCGAAATTGCCCAGCTTAACCGTATACGCCGGCAAAACCCGGCGTTGCAGACCCACTTGGGGTTGAAGCTGTACAACGCGTGGAACGACAACATCCTGTACTTCGGCAAGCGCAGTGAGGATGGCAGCAACTTTATTTTGATCGCGGTGAACCTCGATCCTTATAACGCCCAGGAAGCGAACTTTGAGTTGCCACTGTGGGAAATGGGCCTGCCGGACGATGCCCAGACCCAGGGTGAAGACTTGATGAACGGCCATCGCTGGACCTGGTATGGCAAGACCCAGTGGATGCGGCTGGAGCCCCATACCCCCTTCGGTATCTGGCGCATCACCACCCCCTAAGCCTGAATGAATGCGGTCGATGTGGGAGGGGGCTTGCCCCCTCCCACAGGTCAACCGCGTTTGGCCTGCAGTATTTTAGTGTCATCAGGAGTTTCCAATGGCGAAGAAACCCACCCCAGCCACGTTCATCAAAGACCCGCTCTGGTACAAGGACGCGGTGATCTACCAAGTTCACGTCAAATCCTATTTCGACTCCAACAACGACGGGATCGGTGATTTTCCCGGCCTGATCGCCAAACTCGACTACATCGCCGACCTCGGTGTTAACACCATCTGGCTGCTGCCGTTCTACCCCTCGCCACGCCGGGATGACGGTTATGACATCGCCGAATACCGGGGCGTGCACAGCGACTACGGGACCATGGCCGACGCCAAGCGCTTTATCGCCGAGGCCCACAAGCGCGGGCTGCGGGTGATTACCGAGCTGGTGATCAACCACACCTCCGACCAGCATCCCTGGTTTCAACGGGCGCGCAAGGCCAAGCCGGGTTCGGCGGCACGTGACTTTTATGTGTGGTCCGATGACGACCAGAAATACGACGGCACCCGCATCATCTTCCTCGACACCGAGAAGTCCAACTGGACCTGGGACCCGGTCGCCGGCCAATACTTCTGGCACCGGTTTTACTCCCACCAACCGGACCTGAATTTCGACAACCCGCAAGTGATGAAGGCGGTGCTGTCGGTGATGCGCTATTGGCTGGATATGGGCATTGACGGCCTGCGCCTGGACGCTATCCCTTACCTGATCGAGCGTGACGGCACCAACAACGAAAACCTGCCGGAAACCCACGACGTCCTCAAACAGATTCGCGCTGAAATCGATGCCCATTACCCCGACCGCATGTTGCTGGCAGAAGCCAACCAGTGGCCCGAAGACACTCAGCTCTATTTCGGTGACAAGAAGGGCGATGATGGCGATGAATGCCACATGGCCTTCCACTTCCCGTTGATGCCGCGCATGTACATGGCATTGGCCCAGGAGGATCGTTTCCCGATCACCGACATCCTGCGCCAGACCCCGGAGATCCCAGCCAATTGCCAGTGGGCGATCTTCCTGCGCAACCACGATGAGCTGACCCTGGAGATGGTCACCGACAAAGAGCGCGACTACCTGTGGAATTACTACGCCGCCGACCGCCGCGCGCGTATCAACCTCGGCATTCGGCGCCGCCTGGCACCGCTGATGGAGCGCGACCGCCGGCGTGTCGAGCTGCTTAACAGCCTGCTGCTGTCGATGCCGGGCACGCCGACCCTGTATTACGGCGATGAAATCGGCATGGGCGATAATATCTACCTTGGCGACCGCGATGGCGTGCGTACGCCGATGCAATGGTCCATCGACCGCAACGGCGGCTTCTCCCGCGCCGACCCGGCCAGCCTGGTGTTGCCGCCGATCATGGACCCGCAATACGGCTACCAGTCGGTCAACGTCGAGACCCAGACCCAAGACCCCCATTCGTTGCTCAACTGGACCCGACGCATGCTGGCGGTGCGCAAGCAGTCCAAGGCATTTGGCCGAGGTAGCCTGAAAATGCTGTCGCCGAGCAATCGACGCATCCTGGCGTATACCCGTGAATTCACCGGGGAGGATGGGCGTACCGAGATCATCCTGTGCGTGGCCAACGTGTCGCGCAGTGCCCAAGCGGCTGAGCTGGACCTGTCGGCGTTTGCCGGCATGGTCCCGGTAGAAATGCTCGGGGGCAACGCCTTTCCACCCATTGGCCAGCTGAATTTCCTGCTGACGCTCGCGCCCTACGGTTTCTATTGGTTTGTGCTGGCGGCAGAAAACCAGATGCCCAGCTGGCATGTGGAGCCCGCGCAAAGCATCCCGGATTTCACCACACTGGTGCTGAAAAAACGTATGGAAGAATTACTCGAAGAACCCAGTCGCAGCACACTGGAGCAGACTTCTTTGCCCGCTTGGTTGCCCAATCGTCGCTGGTTTGCTGGTAAGGACACCGCTATCGACAACGTACGCATCGCCTACGGTGTGCGCTTTGGCGATGCGCAACACCCGGTGTTGCTCAGTGAAATCGACGTCACCAGCGGCGGCCAAGTCAGCCGTTACCAATTGCCGTTTGGCTTTTTGGGGGAAGACCAATTCACCAGCGCCTTGCCCCAGCAACTGGCCCTTGCCCGCGTGCGCCGAGTGCGTCAGGTCGGCCTGGTGACGGATGCATTCAGCCTGGAGCATTTTATCCGCGCAGTGATCCAAGGGCTGCAAGCGGGTACGGTAGTGAACACCCCCGAAGGTGACCTGCGTTTTGAAGCCACGCCGCATCTGGCCAAGTTGCAGCTCACCGATGCATCAGAAGTGCGCTACCTATCTGCCGAGCAGTCCAACAGCTCGGTGGTGGTTGGCGAAAGCCTGGTGCTCAAGCTAATCCGCAAAGTCGCCTCCGGCGTCCACCCGGAGCTGGAGATGAGCGCCTACCTGACGGCCGCGGGCTATCCGAATATCTCGCCGCTGCTGGGCTCGATGATTCGACGCGACGGTGCAGGCCAGGACAACTTGTTGATGATTGCCCAAGGCTACCTGAGCAACCAGGGCGACGCTTGGGCCTGGACGCAAAACAGTCTGGAACGGGCGATTCGTGATGAGTTGGCCGAGGCCATGTCCGAACAGGAACAACACTACAACGCCTTGGGTGAGTTGAAAGACTTTGCCGGGTTGTTGGGTCAACGCCTGGGCGAGATGCATGGGGTGCTGGGGGCGAAAACCACCGACATGGACTTCAACCCCGAAATCACCACCGCCAAGGATACCCAAGCCTGGGCCAAGGACGTGGGCGCCCAGCTCGACCGCGCCTTGCAATTGCTCAAGCTTCATCAAACTCAGTTGAACCCTGCCAATCAGGCGCTGGTCAGTGATTTGCTGGCGCAGAAAAAAGCCATCGCCGCGCATGTGCAGTCTCTGGCGAAAGCCACGGTGGGTGGGCTGCGCATTCGGGTCCACGGGGATCTGCATTTGGGCCAGGTACTGGTGGTGAAAGGCGATGCGTACCTGATCGACTTTGAAGGTGAACCGGCGCGCCCGCTGCATGAGCGGCGCGGCAAGCACAGCCCCTATAAGGATGTGAGCGGCGTGCTGCGCTCCTTCGATTACGCGGCGGCCATGGCCTTGAATGTGCAAGGGGTGGATCAATCACCCGAAGCGGACCAGGCGCGCAAGCGCGTGACCGATCGTTATCTGAAAGAAGCACGCGCGGCATTTATCCAGGCTTATCAGGCCGCTACGTCTACACTGGCGCATGACTGGCAGGATGCCAAAGGCCAGGACGCAGCGCTGACGTTGTTCAGTCTGGAGAAGGCCGCGTATGAAGTGGCTTACGAAGCGGAAAATCGCCCGACTTGGCTGCCGGTGCCCCTGCAAGGGTTGCACGGCTTGTTGAGCGGGATTGCACCTATATCGAAGACTGCACGCGGTGGGGAGACGTCATGAGCTTTACACATAAAGAACCGCTGCAACCTAAGTTGACAGCATTGCCGGCATCCAAGGATGTCGAGGCGCTGGTACGCGCCGAACACCGCGACCCGTTCTCTATCTTGGGGCCGCACGATGATGAGCAGGGCGGGCAATTTATCCGCGCGTTCCTGCCCGAGGCCTTGAGCGTCCAAGTGCTGGCACGTGACAGTGGTGAGTCGATGGGCAGCCTGGATGCCACGCAGGTACCGGGTTTGTTCGTTGGGCAATTTAATAACCGTCAGCCGTACTTATTGAAAATCCAATGGGCGGGTGGTGAGCAAGTCACCGAAGACCCCTATAGCTTCCAACAGCTGTTGCTGGGGGAAATGGACCTCTACCTGTTTGCCGAAGGCAATCACCGTGACCTCAGCAGTTGCCTGGGCGCTCAAGTGACCAGCGTGGACGGCGTGCAGGGCGTGCGATTTGCGGTATGGGCGCCGAATGCCCGCCGAGTGTCGGTAGTGGGTGACTTCAATATCTGGGACGGCCGCCGCCACCCAATGCGTCTGCGTCACCCGTCTGGCGTGTGGGAGCTGTTTATCCCACGCTTGCAGCCCGGTGCGGCCTACAAATACGAGATTCTGGGCGCCAACGGCATTTTGCCGCTCAAGGCTGACCCGATGGCATTGGCCACTCAGTTGCCGCCCGATACGGCGTCAAAAGTCGCCGAGCCCCTTAACGTGGATTGGCAAGACCACGAGTGGATGCAGTCGCGGGTCGAGAAACAAAAGACCTCGGCGCCGTTGTCGATCTATGAGTTGCACGTGGGTTCGTGGCAATGCGAGTTGGACGAGGCCGGCGAAGTCGCCCGCCAGTACAACTGGCGTGAGCTGGCTGAGCGCTTGGTGCCGTATGTGCAGCAATTGGGTTTCACCCACGTTGAGCTGATGCCGATTATGGAGCACCCCTTCGGCGGCTCATGGGGCTATCAGGCGCTGTCACAATTCGCCCCGACTGCCCGGTTTGGTTCGCCCGAAGATTTCGCCTACTTTATCGATGCCTTGCATCGCGCCGATATCGGCGTGATTCTTGACTGGGTACCGGCGCATTTCCCCACCGATACCCATGGCCTGGCGCAGTTCGACGGCACCGCGCTGTACGAGTACGCCAACCCGCTGGAGGGCTTCCACCAGGATTGGGACACGCTGATCTACAACCTGGGCCGCACCGAAGTGCACGGTTTTATGTTGGCGTCGGCGCTGCACTGGTTGAAACACTTCCATATTGACGGTCTGCGGGTGGATGCGGTCGCTTCCATGCTCTACCGCGACTATTCGCGCAAAGCCGGTGAGTGGGTACCCAATCGCCATGGCGGCCGCGAAAACCTCGAAGCCATCGACTTCCTGCGTCACCTCAACGACGTAGTGGCGCTGGAGGCGCCGGGTGCGCTGGTGATCGCCGAAGAATCCACCGCCTGGCCAGGCGTGAGCCAGCCGACCCAACAGGGCGGCCTGGGCTTCAATTACAAGTGGAACATGGGCTGGATGCATGACTCGCTGCATTACATCCAGCAAGACCCGGTCTACCGCGCCCATCATCACAACGAGTTGAGCTTTGGCCTGGTGTATGCCTGGTCCGAGCGCTTTATTCTGCCGATTTCCCACGATGAAGTGGTGCACGGCAAGCATTCGCTGATCGACAAAATGCCCGGCGACCGCTGGCAGAAATTTGCCAACCTACGGGCCTACCTGGCGTTTATGTGGATGCATCCGGGTAAGAAACTGTTGTTTATGGGCTGCGAATTCGGCCAATGGCGCGAGTGGAACCACGACCAGCAGCTGGATTGGTACCTGTTGCAATACGCCGAGCACAAGGGCGTGCAGAAATTGGTGGGCGACTTGAACCGTCTGTATCGGGAGGAACCGGCCCTGCATGAACAGGACGACGCGCCCCAAGGGTTCCAGTGGTTGATCGGCGACGACGCAATTAACAGCGTTTACGCTTGGTTGCGTTGGAGCAAGGATGGCAAGCCGGTGCTGGTGGTGGCCAACTTCACCCCAGTGCCGCGCGCAGCCTACGCGGTCGGTGTTCCGTTTGCCGGGCGCTGGAGTGAGGTGATCAACAGCGATGCGGACACCTATGCCGGTTCCAACTATGGCAATGGCGGTGAGGTCTTCACCCAGGAGGAGCCACGCCATGGGCAGCCGGTGTCGTTGTCGTTGAATGTGCCGCCGTTGGGCGTGCTGATTCTGCGGCCGGAAGCGCTTTAAAGGCTCTGCTGTGCGGGATTCTGTTGTCCGCGCTGCTGGCAGGGTGCCACAATGGCGCCTTTGTCGTGGCAACAGAATCAGGCGGATTTCATGAATGGCCTTGGGCGTGAGCAGGACCAGGATTGGTTTATCGAAGATCAGGTTCGAACTGACCGTTTGCACCAGCTGTTTCGTCAATCGTTTGCGGCGATTTTCGGCAGTTATCTCGGTGCGCTCATGTTGTGCTGGCTATGCTGGGACCGGTTTGACCATCAGGTCATCCTGATCTGGTTGGTGGCATTGGCGGTTTCGACTTTGTTGCGGCTGCACATGTTCATGGGCTGGTTTCGCTGCCCTAACGCCGAGCGCACGCCGGATCGCTGGGAACGGCGTTATTGGGTCACGTTAATGCTGTCCGCCGGCATCTGGGGGTTTGGTGCATTGGCCGTCATGCCGACCGACGATCGGCTGTCCCAGGCATTGGTCATGCTGTTTACCGTCGGTATGTCGGTGAGTGCGGTGTCCTGCTATTCCGCCTATCGCTACATGACGCTCGGGTCCATGGGCCTGGTGCTGCTGCCCTGTACGGTGTGGCTGCTGTTTCAGCCTTCGTCGATGCAAGTGGGCGTCGCCATAGCGGTGCTGGTGTTTTCCACCTTTGTGGTCAGCGCCACACGCAAACTGTCGGATGCCCTGGAAAAAGCCTTTCGCCTGACCCGGCAGATGGAACGGGCCCACACGATCTCCACCCGCGCCGCCCAAACCGACGAGCTGACCGGCTTGATGAACCGCCGCGCCTTCTACGAGCGCGCCCAAGTGCTGTACGCCCAATGCCGCCATAACCAGCAGCCGCTGTGTGCGCTGATGCTGGACATGGACCACTTCAAGGCGATCAACGACACCTACGGCCACCAGGCCGGTGACCAAGTGTTGCGCCAGATTGGCGGGGTGATCAGCGCCTCGTTTCGCCATGCCGATGTGTATGGGCGCCTGGGGGGCGAGGAGTTTGCGGTGTTGCTGCCCAATACGTCGCTGGAAACCGCACGGGCGATTGCCGAGCAATTGATCAAGGCCATCTCCGGGCTGGCTGCCGAACCCGTGCATGGCCTGACGGCCAGCCTGGGCGTGGCCTCTACCCATTTTCAGGACGAGGACCTGCATGGCCTGATGAACACTGCTGACAAGGCGCTGTATCGCGCAAAGGCTCAAGGCCGCAATCAGGTGGCGGTGGCGGAGTAGGGTTCAGTCCCTGCACATCGCCTTGGCCAGCGCCCGTGCCACTTGATCGGCGGAGTAGGGCTTGGGCAGGAACTCAAACCCTTCATAGCCGCTGTCGGCCAACTCTTCGCTGTAGCCGGAGGTGAGCACCACCGGCAAGTCCGGGCGCCGTTCGCGCAGCAGCTTGGCCATGGCGACGCCAGTGATTCCAGGCATCATTACATCTGAAAAGATCCCGTCGAACGCCTGCGCCTGGGGGCCGGCCAGGGCCAATGCTTGCTCGGCATCGGTGGCCCAGGTGGTCTGGTACCCCAAGTCCTGCAGAATTTGATTGGCGAAGCGACCCACTTCCAGGTTGTCTTCAACGATGAGGACATGCCGCAAGGTCGTATCAGGGGGCGGGCCGTGATCCAGCGTGGGCGTGCACTGCAGCGTTGTCTCGGATGCCACTTGCGGCAGGTAAAGGGTAAACACCGTGCCTTGGCCAAGGGTGCTGGTGACTTCAACGTTGCCGCCGGACTGTTTGGCAAACCCGAACACTTGGGACAACCCGAGCCCGGTGCCTTTGCCGACCGCCTTGGTGGTGAAGAAAGGTTCGAAGATGCGCTCGAATGCATCGGCGTCGATGCCGCTGCCGGTGTCGGCAAGCGCAATGGCCACGTACGGCTTGTGGGCCCCAGCATCGCCACGGATGCGCGGCAAGGCGTCAACCGTGGTGACACTCAGGGTCAAGGTGCCCTGGCCGCCCATTGCATCGCGTGCATTGAGAGCGATGTTGATCAGGGCAGTCTCGAACTGGCTGGCGTCGACGCGCACATGGCTGGGGTGTTCGGGCAATTGCACCTGCACTTGAATACGCGCCCCGGTGACGCTTTCAAGCATCTCGCCGATGGTCTGCACACGCTGGCCTGCGTCGAAGACTTCCGGGTTCAGTGGCTGGCGGCGGGCGAAGGCGAGCAGTTGGCTGGTGAGCTTGCTGGCGCGCTCGACGGTGTCGGAGACTGCGCCCATATAACGGTGGCGGCGTTCTTCGGATAAATCCGGTTTGCGCAGGAAGTCTACAGAGGAGCGAATGATGGTCAGCAGGTTGTTGAAGTCGTGAGCCACGCCTCCCGTTAGCTGGCCGATGGCTTCAAGTTTTTGCGACTGGCGCAGCGCGGCTTCTGCTTGGCTCAAGGCCGTGGTGCGTTCTTCCACTCGCTGTTCCAGGGTGGCATTGAGCTCGGCAAACGCCGCCAAACCCTCGCGCACAGCGGCGTCGGCGCGTACACGCTCAATGTGCGCCCAAGAGCGCTCAGTGACTTCGCCCACCAGCGCGAGGTCATAGGGCGACCAGATTCGCGCGGCTTTATCATGCACGGCCATCAACGCCGTAAGGCGGCCGTCCTTGATCAGCGGGAAACACGCCGTGGCCAATGCACCCAGGGCTTGGTAACTGGCGGCGTCCCGGGGCGAAAACTCAACGCGATTGTCCTGCACCACCAACGGTTCGCCGGCGCGAAGTTGCTGGACGGCTCTTGCTCCGAAGGATGCCAGGCTGTAGTGCCCGACAATACTCGGCGAGCCGGGCGCAGCCCAGTTGCCGCGAATGGTGAAGCCGTCTTGGTCGGCGTCCATGTCGGCATAGGCGCAATTGGATACCTGCAGGTGTTCGGCCAGCAGGCGGGTGGTAGTGGACATGATGCTTTCGGCGTCGGTGGCATTGACCACGGCGCTGCCCACCGCATCCAGCACAGCCAGGCGGCGGTTCAAGAAGACGGTTGAGGTGGTTTCGGTGACGGTGTCGAGCATGCCCACGACGTTGCCCTGGGGGTCGCGGATAGGGCTGTAGCAAAAGGTGAAATAGGCCTGCTCGAGCCCCGCGCCGCGTTCAATCAGCAGCGGGTAATTCTCGACATAGGTGGCATGCCCTTCGAATGCCGCGTTGGCGATTGGACCGACTTCGCTCCAGACTTCGCGCCACACCTCGCTGAACGAGCGCCCGAGTGCGTAGGGCTTGTCCCCCAGAATGGTCAGGAACGCGTCGTTGTAGAGCATGGTCAGCTTGGGCCCCCAAACGATGGCCTGGGGGAAGCTGGAGGCAAAGCACAGTGCCACAGTGGTCTTGAGCACATCGGGCCATTGTTCCAACGGGCCGAGGGGCGTACTGGCCCAATCATGCTGGCGAACCCGCTCAGCCATGTCGCTGCTGCTTTGCAGCCAATTCATCATTGGGAGAACACCTTGTTTACCACGGTCGTTTCAACTGCCCGAACCGGCAGCCCATCAAGCTACAGACCGGAATGGCGGCTGGCAGTTCAGCGCAATTATCCACGAGATGGCATTTTGATGCTCTATCCAAATGAATAGATCCGCAAATACGATTATTGGGCGCCCAAAACCCCCGTCCAATAAATCCCTGCATCGCTTTTTGGGTCCATGGCGTAGGCCGCACCCAGCTCGCGAAATTGCGGGTTCATAAGGTTGGCGCAATGGCCGGGGCTGGCCAGCCAACCGTCAACGACCTTGCGTGGCGTGTCGAGGCCGGCGGCGATGTTTTCACCAATATTTTTCGCGATATACCCGGCCAGTTCCGCACGGTCGCCGGGGGTACGGCCATCGTGGTCCAGATGGTCGAAGAAGTTGCCGTTGGCCATGTTGCGCGTGTGGCTGTTGGCGGCGCCGGCCAATTGTTCGTTCCACGACAACGGGGTGGTCGCGGCGAACGCCTGGGTGCCGCACTGACGCGGTAGTTCGCGGGCGGCGTTGACCAGGTTGAGCAGTTGCTTGCCTTCGGTCTGCCAGTCACCCAGGCCGCTGGACAGCAGCGGGCGGGCGAGCACGATGCGCCAGTCCTGGCCGCTGTTGCTGACGCCGATGTCGACAAACTGCGGGTCCAGCACCACGCGGCAGAAGCTCTCGCGCACCGCCTTCATCGCGGCTTGGGCATCCTTGGGCCCCGACAGGCTGATGGCCTGCACGTTGACCATCGGGTAGGCCGCGCGGGCCAGCGACTGCTGCAGGTCGCCGACGTTCGTCGCCGGCAATACCAAGCGTGTATCGCTGGCCAGTGGTGGCAGCTCCTGAGAGCCCTGGTCACCGCAGCGTTGTACCTGGCTGCGGTATTCGTTGATCTGTTGTACCAACTGACTTTCTTCATTCGCCATCGCGCTGGCGCAGAACACCGTAGTGGCGGCCAGCGTCGTCAGGCTCATCATCAATGACAGCACGCGCATGGACGTTACCCTTGAGCTTGAAAGTGCCCATGATGCGCGATGTAACCCAGTCTTGCGCAACGCCTTTTTTGTTTTTTTACCTCAACGGGCATTCTTGCCCGGGTTCATGGCAGGGATGCGGCCACATGCCATCGCGCCCGCGACGAGGATCAGGCCCGCCGCAGTGGCGAAGGTCACGTGTAAACCGTGGGCTACGGCCTGCCCGGTGGCGCGGGTGATATCCGGGGTTGCCCAGGCAAACACGGCGCCTAGCCCCGAAGCACCGATAATCAGGCCCAGGTTGCGTGACAGGTTCAACAAGCCAGACACCGTGCCACGGCGCGCGGCCTGCACATGGCTCATCACGGCGGTGTTGTTGGCGGCCTGGAACAGGCTGTAGCCGGTGGTCAGAATCATCAGTGCGCCGAGGTAGGCGGGCAGGCCCGTGGCTAACGACAGCAACAAGGCGCCGCAGAGCATCAGGCCCAGGCCGGCCAGGGTCATGCGCGGGTTGCCAAAGCGGTCGGTGAGGTAGCCCGCCGGTACGCCGCTGATGGCTGCAACGCAGGGGCCGACCGCCATGGCCAGGCCCATCTGGGCAGGGGCGAGCCCCAAGCCATGGGACAGGTAGAACGGCCCGACGACAAAGGTCGCCATAATGACGGCGGCGATCAGTGCACTCATGACCAAGCCCACTCGCAACGTCCGGTCATGCCATGCGGTGCGTAGGCCCAGGCCGACGGGTGCCGATAGGTTTGCCCGGTCAACCGGCATGTAACGCCAGGCGAGGGCGGCCGCCAGCAGCCCCAGCGGCATACCGACTATAAACAACGCGCGCCAACCCCAGAGCCCCAGCAGTGCGCCGCCCAGACTGGGGCCCATAGCAGTGCCGACCGCCGACATCGTCCCCAGCAAACCCATCACCCGGCCCGTGCGTTCCGGGGCCACCGTGTCGCCCACCATGGCAAGCGCCATGGCCATCATGATCGCTGCGCCGAAGCCTTGCAGGATGCGCGCGCCGATCAACCACTCAAGGCGCGTTGCGATGCCACACAGCCCGCTGGCCAGGGTGAACAGCAGCAAGCCTGTGAGCAGTAACCGCCGCCGGCCGAACCGGTCGCCCAAGCGGCCCGCACTCAAGATCACCGCTGTGATCGCCAGCAAATACGCGAGCACCACCCATTGCACGGCGTGAAATGACGCATCAAATGCCTGTGCCAGGCTGGGTAGGCCTACATTGGCGATGCTGGTACCCATGGACGCTAGCAACATGGAAAGTGACAGGCTGATAAGCGCGCCGCGTGCAGAGGTGGGCATGGGGCATTCCTTGTATGAAGGCGACTGTCATAAATCTACGACGTCACCTAACATGGCGGAAGACGCAGGGTTTGCACTCAATACCTGCATGAGACGCCTGATAATGGAGCGCGGATGCCCGATCTCAACTTGCTGATCACCCTGGATGTGTTGCTGGCCGAAGGCAGCGTTGCCCGTGCCGCCCAGCGTCTGCACTTGAGCCCGTCGGCCATGAGCCGGGCCCTGGCACGCCTGCGCGAGACCACCGGCGATCCATTATTGGTCCGCGCGGGCAGAGGCTTGGTGCCTACGCCGCGTGCCCTGGCGCTGCGCGAGCAGGTTGGTCGGCTGGTGCAGGAGGCACACGCTGTGCTGCGACCGGCCCACTCCCTGGACGTGGCCCAGCTGAAAAGGACGTTTACCTTGCGCACCAGCGAAGAGTTCGTCGAAAACTTCGGCCCGGCGTTGCTTGCACGTATTGCCCAGGACGCTCCGGGAGTGCGCCTGCGTTTTGTGAACAAGACTGACAAGGACAGCACGCTGTTGCGCGAAGGCAGCGTCGATTTGGAAACCGGCGTGGTCGACCCCATCAGCAGCCCCGAAGTGCTGACCCAGGCGTTGTTCCGTGATCGTTTGATTGGGGTGGTGCGCAGTGGTCACCCCCTCAGCCAGGGTGATGTCAGCCTTCAGCGCTATGCCCAAGGTCAACACGTCTATGTGTCCCGACGCGGCCAAGACCGCGGCCAGATCGATGATGCCCTCCAGGCCCAAGGCCTCAGCCGGCCTATCAGCACCATCGTTGCCGGTTTTTCCACGGCCATCGCCCTGGCTCGCGACACCGACCTGATCGCCAGCGTGCCCGAACGCTACACCGCCCATCAGCGTGCCGGCCTACACAGCTTTGCGCTACCGCTGACGTTGCCGGGCTTTACCGTCGCCATGCTCTGGCACCCCAGGCTCGATGCCGATTTGGCCCATCGTTGGCTGCGTGGATGTTTGCGTGAGATCTGCGCAGCGCAACAGGTACAATCGCCGCTGCCTTGAAGCGAAACGCCAGGAATGTGCATGTTCAGCCTTACCCGTTACACCACGCCGTGCCCCGAGCCTATCAACGCGCAGATCCTGCAGATGGTGGTGGACAACCTCACCGACATCAGCAGCATTGCGCTGCCGCCGAGCAACCTGCTGTACAACATTTACCAGTACGCCATTGGCTTTGAGGTGCACCTGTACCTTGAGGCCTTGAATGGCGCGAAAGGTATTGCGGTCGAGTTGGTCGTGGCCACTGAGGCTGAAGACCCTGAGAAAGTCATCGGTTTTGTGGTGTGCCTGCCGGTGAAAGATGATCCCCAAGCCTGCGGTATTGCCTTTATGGCGGTGCAGGCCCGCTCCCGCCGCCAGGGTGTGGCGCGGGCGATGATGCAAGAGGTGTTGGGGCGTTATCCCCATGCCGAATTGGCGTGTGCGGTCGAGAAGGTGCCGGCTTTTGAGGCCCTGGGCTTTCGGGTGTTGGGCGCGCGGGGTACCCAGGTGTTGATGAACACTTGGGGCTACGGTACTGACGGGTTGATGGGGGTGCTGGATGTGGCGCCGATCTATAGCTCGTTGGAGGTGCGGCAGATTCATACGTATTTGCTGCACAAGCATGGCAAGCGGGCGATGGTGGATGCGGAGAAGCAGCGGGATCGGCATTTGGATCAACTGGGGCGCAAGGTTCAGTTGTTTCTGCAGGGGCGGGGGTGAGGTTGTTGCTATGGGCGTAATGGCGACCGAGTTTTATCAGGTGTAAATCAATCTGACTGTGGGAGGGGGCTTGGCGATGTGTCAGGTGACCTGGCCTTACCGGATGTACACCGCTCTAATGTGGGAGCTGGCTTGCCTGCGATAGCAGTATGTTGGGCGCTGGAGCTTATTGGTCGGAGTACATATCCGTTATTTGGGTAACGGCTGCTATTGGTTCCGCTCTTACAGCGGGTCACTTTTGGAAGAGCGCCAAAAGTAACCAAAAACGCTTCGCCCCACCACTCGGCACCTCGCCTAGGCTCGGTGTGCCCTCCCTCCGGCTTGAATCCGTGGGCCGCCGTCATGGGCCATCCTTGGCCCAGGACGGCTAACCCGCCGTCCTGCCGGATTACCCACGGATTCAAGCCTGCGTTCGGCCAGCGTGGTTGACGGGGCGCCTCAGATCAAGATCAAAAGCCAGAGCAAAAGCTACACACGCCCTCGATTGACCATCCCCATTATCGTCGCCAGCAACTCTTGTTGCGCCTCTTCACGGCTGATTTCACCACTTGCCGCTGCGTGGGACAACGCTTCCGCTGCGCCCAGCATGGCGCGCAGGCCGGCTTGGGGCACGTTGCCGCCCGGCGCGAACGGTGAGAGGGCGTCTCGGCATTTGTTGAGAAAAATCGCCTCGTATTGGCGCTTGAGCGTTTCCAGTTCAGGTGAGCTGCTCAGTGCGGCAATCACGCCCGGAATTTCCCGGCCTTGCAGCAATACGCAATCCACGTAGGACGAGGCAATCACCCAAGCGCGGTCTTCCAGGGTGGCGTTGCTGGCTTCGATGGCGTCGACAAAAACCTGATTCTGGCGCCCGTCGAAGTCTTCATACAGTGCGGCCAACAAGCCGGCGCGGGTGACGAAGTGGTCGTAGACCACCGGCTTTGTTACGCCCGCTAGGTCCGCAAGGCGGCCCAGGGTCAGGGCTTCGGTGCCTTCTTCGCGAACCAGTTGCCAGGCCACGTCCAATAATTGTCGCAGACGATCTCCGCGGGACAGGCGACGACGGGGGGCAGGGGATTCATGGCTTGACATGCTTATATACCAAAAGTAACTTACTAATCGTAACTTAAACCCAGCCTAAACCGAAAAGGAGTTAATGTCATGCACGCCCTGATCGTTGTTGCTCATCACGACCCGCAATCCCTCACCCATAGCGTTGCCGCGCAAGTGGCCGCTGGCCTGAACGCTGCGGGCCATACCTTTGAGATCGCCGACCTCGCCGCCGAAGGTTTTGACCCGCGCTATAGAGCCGCCGACCACCTCGTACACCGCTCTCGCGCCATTCCTCCGGCAGACGTGCTTGCTGAACAAGCCCGTATTGACCGTGCCGATGCCCTGGTACTGGCATTTCCCATCTATTGGTGGTCCATGCCCGCGTTGCTCAAGGGCTGGGTCGACCGCGTATTTATCAACGGCTGGGCCATCGATTACGGCCCTGATACGCCGGTGGTGAAGAAGCTGCGGCACTTGCGGGTGCATCTGCTGGCGCTGGGGGCCGCCGATGACGGTGCGTTTGAGCGTCACGGCTACGGCAAGGCCATGCGCACGCAAATCGACTATGGGATTTTTGATTACTGCGGGGCGCAAGTGGTGACGTCCGAATTGTTGCTGGATTCGGAAAGCGGCGGGGCGCAGGCGCATTTGCAGAAGGCAAGAGAGATCGGTGAGATCGTGTTCCAGGCTGACCGTAGCGGGTTGATTCAGCCTTCGCGAAACAGGTCGTGGGCGTCCAGCAGGCGGTAGGCAATCTCCGGGCGTTTCTCCATGCCTCGGCGAATCGCGGCCGGGATTGACTGGCGGGTCTTGCGACACATGCCCGGCAGTTCATCGATCGCGATCTGGATGCCGCGCATGCTCTTGACCTCGGTATGGCCCGGCGCGACATGCACGCGAATGCCCAATTGTTGGTACATCAGCTGTTGCATGCGTTCCAGGTCTTGCAGGCTCTTGAGGTCTTCAAGGCGTTCGAGCAGCTTTTTTTCTTCCTGGCGCGTGAGCTGCAAGATCCGCTGGTCGGCGCCCGGGTTTTGCAGCAGTTGCTCGCGATCACAGACACAGGCACCGGGTGGGCAGGGTTGGCGAATTGTCATTTACCCTCCCTGCTTAGCTTTACTGTAGGAGCGAGCATGCTCGCGAAGAACGCAAGGGCGCTGCGTTTCGTCAGGATGCACGCGTTATCGTTGACGTTCTTCGCGAGCAAGCTCGCTCCTACGGGGTTAATAGGTGAGATGAACCCCAAGACTGCCCAGGGCCTTCCAGTACTCAGGATAGGTCTTGGCTACGCAATCAGGGTCTTGAATGCGGATACCCGCCACTTTCAAGCCAGCCAATGCAAAGCACATGGCAATGCGGTGGTCGGCGTGGGTGTCGATCAAGGCATTGCACGTGGTACCGGCCAAGGCAGGGTCGCTGGCCACCAACAGGTCGTCACCTTCAATGGTGGCGAGCCCTGGGCGGATCTCGTTGAGGCCGTCATGCAGGGCCTGGACGCGGTCGCACTCTTTGACCCGCAGGTTAGCCAGTTCAGTGAAACGCACCGGCGTGTTGTTGAACGCGGCCAGCACCGCCAGGGTCGGAATCGCGTCCTGCATCTGCGAGCCCACCACGGTGGCTTGCATGTTCGGGAACTGGGCGATCACGGCCTGGGCCTTGGCGTCGGGCTGGGTGAAGTCCTGGGCAGCAACGCCGATGTCGATGCGGCCACCGGTCAAGACTTCGGCCGCCCAAAGGTAGGTGGCGGCGGAGGCGTCCGGTTCGATCAGGTAGTCATGGGCGGTGTAGCCCGTCGGTGCGACGCGCCAGGTGGTGTCGTCGACAGCCTCGACCTGGGCGCCAAAGGCGCGCATGCAGTCCAGGGTCAGGTCCACATAGCCACGGGCGCCGATGTCCTTGCCGGTCAACGCCACTTCAATCGGCGCTTCGCCGCAGGCCGCGAGCATCAGCAGGGCCGAGACATACTGGCTCGACAAGCCGCCGTCGATCTCAAACCGCGTGGCCTGGACCTTGCCTACGCCGTGCACGGTAACCGGGGGGCAGCCGGTGGGGCTGTCGACCTGGATGCCATTCTGGCCGAGCGTGGCCAACAGCGGGCCGATCGGGCGTTTTTGCATATAGTCGTCGCCATCGAGCACCACGGTGCCTTCAACGGTCGCGACGGCTGCGGTGAGAAAGCGCATCGCGGTGCCGGCATTGCCGAGGAACAGCGGCTGCGCAGGCAATTGCAGCTTGCCCACGCTGGTGACGACAAAGGTGGTGTCATCCGGCTCGTCGATGGTCACGCCCATTTGGCGCAGGGCCACGGACATATGACGGGTATCGTCGCTTTTAAGCGCACCGTTCAAGCGGCTGGTGCCCTTGGCCAGCGCCGCCAGTAACAGGGCGCGGTTGGTGATGGATTTGGAGCCGGGGGGCGCGACCTTGCCATTGAGGGGAAAGTTGGGCGGTGTAACGGTCACGGTTTTCTGCGAACTCAAGGTACAAGGCTCCTGATTCAAGGCAAGGTGGTAGGGAGTGGCCGACGGGCGGACCCGAATAATCGGCCAAACCAGCGGTGCTTGTCGAGGCCTAGCGCAGGCTCAGCCAGTAATCGTGCAGGGCACGTGCCGCCGGCTCGAGCTGGCTGACGCGCTGTTGGTGCGCCTGTACATCCAGGTCGGCCGGCAGTTCGAAGTTGTCCTGCTCGGCGCACCAGGAGATTTTCTCCAGCTCAGCGGCCTGTGCGGCCGGCAGCTCAGGCCAGTTGCCGATGGCCGCGCCACGGATATAGCCAAAGCACCATTCTTCGGCGAGGGTCACGGTGTGGCCCCGGTGTTCGGTTTCGTCGAAGCGCGCCTTGAAACCCGCCGCATCAGTGGCCAATTGCCCTGCCAGGGTATTGATATGGCGTACGCACAGTTCCAGGAAGCTCTGGGCTTCCTCCATGTTGTCCCATTCCGGGTTCTGCCCGCCCCAGATCGCCGGGAACCATTCGGCCACATCCACCTGGGCCGGGCTGGACACCAGCGCAGTGAAGTAGCCGTCGAGCTCGGCCAGGTTCAGCACCGAATGGTCGTCGCCGTACTTTTGCAGGGTGTCTTCGATAAATTCGAATTCGGCCGGGGAGAGGGGTTGGGCGTGCATGGGCATATCCTTTAAACGTCGAGCGCCGCGAAGGGGGCGGCTTAAAGCGCGAAGGATGGCGCGTGTGCGGGGTTTTATCCAGTATTTTCCCAGTCCCGCTTTTGGCCGATGCGCCGTGGCGCACCCTTGATATAGTTCGGGCCTTATCACTCGCCAGTCAGGGATCACTGCCATGTCCGAATACCAAGCTTTCGTCGTCGCACTCACCGGCAACGTTGCCCATGTGCAGATCAACCGCCCGGAAAAGATCAACGCGATGAACGCCGCGTTCTGGACCGAGATCATCGATATCTTCCAGTGGGTCGAAGACACCGACGCCGTACGCGCCGTGGTGCTCAGTGGTGCCGGCAAGCATTTCTCTTCAGGCATTGACCTGATGATGCTGGCCTCGGTGGCCAATGACTTTGGCAAGGATGTCGGCCGCAATGCGCGCCTGCTGCGTCGTAAGATTCTTGAGCTGCAAGCCTCGTTCAACGCTGTCGATAGCTGCCGTAAACCTGTTTTGGCGGCGATTCAGGGCTATTGCATCGGTGGTGCCATCGACCTGATCAGCGCCTGCGACATGCGTTATGCCGCCGAAGGCGCGCAATTCTCTATCAAGGAAATCGATATCGGCATGGCCGCCGACGTCGGCACCCTGCAACGCCTGCCGCGCATCATCGGCGACGGCATGTTGCGTGAGTTGGCCTACACCGGCCGCCAGTTTGGCGCCGAAGAAGCGCGCAGCATCGGCCTGGTCAATCGCGTGTATGCCGATCAGGACAGCCTGCTGGCTGGGGTGCTGGAGATCGCCCATGAAATCGCGGCCAAATCGCCGATTGCGGTCACCGGCACCAAGGCCATGGTCAGCTACATGCGTGACCATACGGTCAAAGATGGTCTGGAATACGTTGCCACCTGGAACTCGGCTATGTTGCAATCCAACGACCTGCGCGTGGCCATTGCGGCCCATATGAGCAAGCAGAAACCCGAATTCGTGGATTGACTGACATGACCCCAGGCTGGATTACCACAACGCTTTTGGACAACGACACCCCCGGTGGCTGGGCCGTGGCCCGCAGCCGCGACGGCTTTTTACATGACAGTAACGGCCCGCTGTTCCCCCGGGAATGGCTCAAGCGCCAGGACGTGTCGGTGTTTGCCGAACACGGTATCGGCCACCTCGATGGAGAGCCGGTGTACCTGCTGGAGCTGAACGCGCCCGCCGAAGTGGCTGGCTGCAGTTGGCAGGGCTTGCGGGCGTTTATGCTGCAAGGCGACCATACCCTGTACAAAGTATTGGGCTACGCCGCACAGGTCGGTACCTGGGCGCGGGAGCACCGGTTTTGCGGCAGTTGCGGCCAGGCCATGGTCCAGGTGCCACGGGAGCGGGCGATGTACTGCCAGGCCTGCGACCTGCGCAGCTACCCACGGATTTCGCCGAGCATGATTGTGCTGGTAACCCGTGGTGACGAGATCCTGTTGGCCCGCTCGCCGCGTTTTGTCACGGGGGTCTACAGCACGCTGGCGGGGTTTGCCGAGCCGGGTGAGTCGGCAGAAGACTGCCTGATTCGCGAAGTGCGCGAAGAAGTGCAGGTAGAGGTGAAAAACATCCAGTACATGGGCAGCCAGTGCTGGCCGTTCCCCCATTCGATGATGCTGGGCTTCCATGCTGAATACGCCGGTGGCGATATCGTGCCCCAGGCCGACGAGATCGAAGACGCGCAGTGGTTCAACGTGCACAATTTGCCGCCGTTGCCGGCGTCACGTTCGATTGCGCGCTACCTGATCGATCTCTACCTGGCCCGTCGTTTAGGCCACGCTGAACCAGTGCTGCCAGGCTAGGCGCACAGTCAGGCCCAACACCACGGTGATAAACACCGGGCGAATGAATTTGGCGCCGCCGCTGATGGCGCTGCGTGCGCCAAAGAACGCGCCAAACATCACGCAAATGCCCATGGTCAGGCCGACGACCCAGTCCACCGTACCGTTGAAGATAAACACCGACAGCGCCGCCGCGTTGCTGACGAAGTTCATGCTGCGCGCCACGCCGCTGGCCCTGACCAGGTCGACGGGGTACATCAGCATCGTGCTGACGGTCCAGAACGCGCCGGTACCCGGGCCGGCCACGCCGTCGTAGAAGCCCAGACCAAAACCCTGGGTGGACTGCCATTTCTTTTTGATCGGGGCATCAGCCTCCAGCGGCGCCTTGGGCGTGCCGCCAAACAACAGGTACAAACCGCAGCCGAACACGATCACCGGGAGCATTTTGTTCAGGGTCTCGGCGGGCAGGTAATGGGCGACTACAGCCCCCGTGATTGCGCCGACCAGCGTACCGACGATGGCGTGCACCCACTGGCGCGGGTGGAACAACTTGCGGCGATAGAAGGTAAAGCTGGCCGTGGCCGAGCCGAAGGTGGAACTGAGTTTGTTGGTACCTAGCACCAGGTGTGGCGGCATGCCCGCGGTGAGCAGGGCAGGGGTGGTGAGCAGGCCACCGCCGCCAGCGATGGCGTCGATGAAGCCGGCGATAAAGGCGACAAATGCCAGGATGGCCAGGGTGGTGAGGTCAACGCTGAGTTCGAAGGGCATGGGCAGGGCTTATGGTTGGCTGGGCTGCTGAAGGGCGCCATCTTACCTGCCTGATGTACACAGATCCAAATGCATACAGAACCCAATGTGGGAGGGGGCTTGCCCCCGATTGCGGTGTGTCAGTCAACTTATTTATAGCTGAGCCACCGCCATCGGGGGCAAGCCCCCTCCCACATTTGAATTGTGTTGACTGGTCTATTTGTGGTTGCCAAGCCACTCCAGTGCCGTGCGCCAGATACAAATGCCCAGAAAGTACGCCGACATCACCGACCACAACCCAAACGTCCACGGGTTGGTATTCGGGTAATCCACCACCATCAAGAAGCTGCACAGCAACCAGATCGTCGTAACCGCGATGTTAATCGGCATAAAACGCTTCACCCGGAACGGGTGCAAAAACTTCATCGGCGTGACGGTCAGCAGCGCCAGGCCAATCACGGTCAACAATGTGACCCAAGCTTCCGGCTGGATGATGTACACGCACAAGGCCACCACGTTCCAGGCAGCAGGGAAGCCGACGAAGTAGTTGTCCTTGCTCTTCATGTTCACATTGCAAAAGCAGAACAGCGACGACACCAGGATCACCGACACGGTAAACAGGTGGGTAAATTCAGGCAGGTCGATGTAACGGTAGATAAACAGCGCCGGGATAAACACGTAGGTGAGGTAGTCAATTACCAAGTCCAGCACCGAGCCGTCAAAGCTGGGCAGTACCGTGCTGACATTGACGCGACGTGCCAGAGAGCCGTCAACGCCATCGACTACCAGCGCCAAGCCGAGCCACAGCAGGCAGGCCTTGGGCGAGTTTTCCAGCAGTGCCAGGGTGGCCAGAAAGGCCAGCACCACACCGGTGGCGGTAAAGCCGTGGGCGCCCCAGGCTTTCAGTCTGGCTACATGCAGGGTCGATATCACGGGCGGTTCTCCAAAAGGTCAAACGGGGCAGCCGACAACGTGACGCGGTCGGGTCTGGCCGGGGAATGCAGGTATCGACCGGGAAGGGGGCAAGAAGGTTCACCGCCCCGGCGTATCACATAGCGTAGCAAGCGTAGGACGTTTCGGCATCAGCCCTGGCGGAACACCAGGGCTTTCAAGCCACTTTGGGCGTCAATGTCGGGAAATTCCGGCGGGTTTGCCAGCCGTTCAACGAAGCGCAAGGCCGGTGCTTCGCGGGTGACGCCGTCGATCAGGAAGTCTTCGCCGAAGGCCGGGTCGTTCATGCAGGCCAACACGGTGCCCTGGGATGTCAGCAGGTCCGGCAGGCGACGCAGCACGCGCTGGTAGTCCTTGGTGAGCAGGAAGCTACCTTTTTGGAACGACGGCGGGTCGATGATCACTAGATCATAAGGGCCGCTATTTGTGACTTTGGCCCAGGACTTGAACAGGTCGTGGCCTAGGAAGGTCACTTTGCTCAGGTCATGACCGTTCAGCCGATGGTTGTCGCGACCTCGGCTTAAGGCGCCACGGGCCATGTCGAGATTCACCACATGATCGGCGCCGCCTTCGATGGCCGCCACCGAAAACCCACAGGTATAAGCAAACAGGTTCAGCACCCGCTGGCCTTCAGCGTGTTCACGCACCCAGTTGCGGCCGTAGCGCATATCGAGGAATAGCCCACTGTTCTGTTTTTTACCCAGGTCGATCAGGTAGCGCAGGCCGCCTTCTGTGATGGTCAACTCGTCGACGGGGTTGCCCGATAGCCATTCAGTGGTGCTTTGCGGCAGGTAGCGGTGCTGCAGGGCGACGGTGTAAGCGCTGAATTGGGTTCTCAGCAGATGCTCCAGTGCTTCCAGCTGTGCCGGCTCTGGCTCTTTGAACAGAGACACCAGCAGTACGCCTTGCAGCCAGTCCACCGTCAGTTGCTCAAGGCCCGGCCAGCAGCGGCCACGGCCGTGGAACAGGCGGCGGGTTTCAGCCGGCGCGTCGGCCAGGGCGGTGATCAGGTGGGCGTGCAACGTGGCGAGTGCGTCTGGGTTCATCGATAAACGTCGGTCATTGAGCGGGCGGCATTTTAAACACAATGGCAGATTAAACGCAGATCGAATGTGGGAGGGGGCTTGCTCCCGATAGCGTTGTATCAGTCACAGGTGCACTAGCTGAACCACAGCCATCGGGGGCAAGCCCCCTCCCACACTGGTTATGTGGTGTGCTCTAGAGGGTGGCGATCAGGGCTGGGCCAAACGCGTCCTTCAGGAATCCGGGCGCGATGTAGCGTTCGTAGTGGGCCTCGGACAGCAGGAAAAACTCGCGGTCAATCGCGTCGCGCAGGTCTGCCAGGTGGCGTTCGCGGAACTCCGGTAACAACACCAAACCATATGCATCCAGCTTGGAAATCACCCGCGCACCGCGAGCAATCAATTGGTACGCCCAGCAATACGGCGAATGGTGCGGCATAAAGCGGATCTTGCGGGTTTCAAGCTGCTGGCGCAGCAGGTGTGCATCAAACACTTCCAGCTTGCTGGTCATCACCTGCACCAGCAGTTGTTCCAGTCGCAGCCACACCGCGTGTTTTTCCTCGGCGTTGTAGCCATTCCACTGGATGACTTCGTGGTGATAGCGCTTGCAGCCCCGGCACACCAGATCGCCATAGACGGTGGAGCACAGGCCGATGCAGGGGGTTTTGATGGTTTGGTTAGGCATAAGAGGCGATTTGCAAAGTCTATGGAACACCGCAGACCCAATGTGGGAGGGGGCAAGCCCCCTCCCACATTTTGGATCTGCTTCGTTGATCAGTCCCAGCTCAAGGCGCCACCCGTCTGGTACTCAATCACACGGGTCTCAAAGAAATTCTTCTCTTTCTTCAAGTCCATGATCTCGCTCATCCAAGGGAACGGGTTAGTCGTCCCTGGATATTCTTCTTTCAAACCAATCTGCGACAGACGACGGTTAGCGATGAACTTGAGGTAGTCCTCCATCATCGCCGCGTTCATGCCCAGTACACCGCGCGGCATGGTATCGCGCGCGTATTCGATCTCCAGTTGAGTCC
>NZ_UTKY01000095.1 GCF_900583165.1 Pseudomonas viridiflava
GTGGATCAGTCTGTGCAGATCTATAACTGCGAGCGGCCACATCTATCGCTGAAATACAAAACGCCCGATGCGGTGCATCGGGCGTTTTGAGGATGAAATAGGTGTAAACCTATTTCAGGACTGGACAGTGTGCTACTTGAAACCGAGTTGGCGCCAGCCTTCGTAGACGGCAACCGCCACGGTGTTGGACAGGTTCAAGCTGCGGCACCCTTCGCGCATCGGCAAGCGCAGGCGATGGCCGTCGGGCAGCGCGTCAAGCACCTCGGCCGGCAAGCCACGACTTTCCGGACCAAACAGGAACGCATCCCCTTCGGCAAAGCTGGCATCATGAAACGGCCGCGAGCCCTTGGTGGTAAACGCGAACAACCGTGGATGCCCCAGGCTTTCCAGGCAGCTGGCCAGGTCGGCGTAACGCTTGAGCGTGGCGTACTCGTGATAGTCCAGCCCGGCGCGGCGCAGGCGTTTGTCGTCCATGTCGAAGCCCAGGGGCTCGATCAAATGCAGGTGGCAGCCACTGTTGGCGCACAGCCTGATAACGTTGCCGGTATTCGGCGGAATTTCTGGTTGAAAAAGGATGACGTGAAACATGCACGGCTCCGAAGGTAAAGATGCGCTGCATTCTACCCCCGAAGAGGACCCAAGGCCGAAGCTAATGCCGAAGGTCATGGGCTCATTGGCAATTGTCGGCGTGATGGTGGGCCTGATGATTGGTCGCTTGACCACTTCGGACCCTGTCGAGTTGCAGCGGGTCGAGACGGCGGCAGACGGCGTGGTGGTGTGGTTCAACAGCGAGCCTAAGCTGCACGGCGAGCATGTCGATGGCACCGTGGCGCTGTTGTTCGACGCGCACGGTACGGCGGCCAGCGGGCAACTCAAGGTCAATGACAAGGATGTGAAATGGCGCGTGCGCACGACCGACGGCGGCTTGCTGCTGAACCTGGTGGCGGCTCGGCCGTTGCGCGGGGAGTGGAAGGGCGAAGAGGTCGATGACCGCTGGCGGCTGGAGATCCATCTCCAAGAGCAATAAAAGAGGGAGTTCCCGGCCTGCCTGTACCAGGGCTCCCAAAACGGGTGTGGGGCGCGATGCGGTTCGCATCAAGCACCCAGGGTGTAAAGAGGGGATTCTCGGCCTGCCTGTACCAAGGTCCCCGAAACTGGGTTGTACAGGGGTTATTGCAGGGGGCGTGCCAGAGTCGCCAAGTTGTGCAAAAAAATTTTTTATAAAACGCAAAGCCCCGGATTACGGGGCTTTGGCGGTTTTTCTGGGGATCATATTCTCAGCGCGTTAATTGTTTCGGGCTTGGAGCGTGTGCGCGCTGCTGGTACATGGTGCATTGAAGCGGTGCACGCACCGAAGTCTTGTGGAGATCCAAATGTGGGAGGGGGCTTGCTCCCGATTACAGTGTGTCAGTCACAACATCTGTGGCTGATACACCGCTATCGGGAGCAAGCCCCCTCCCACTTTGATCTTCGGTGGATGTTAGAGCGGTCTCAGGCGTCATCACCGTCGTCGTCGTCTCCACCATCGACCTTCATCCCCAGCTCCTTGATCTTGCGCGTCAGGGTATTACGCCCCCAACCCAGCAACACCGCAGCATCGCGACGGCGCCCGGCGGTGTGTTTCAAGGCGGTCTCGATCATGATCCGCTCAAAGGCCGGCACGGCGCTGTCCAGCAGGTTGGACTGGCCGCGAGCCAGGGCTTGGTCAGCCCACTGGCGCAGGGCCTGCTCCCAATTGGTCACGGGGGCAGAGTCCTGCGGCAGGCTCAACAGCTCAGGCGGCAGGTCGCTGATGTGCACTTCGCGGCCGGACGCCATTACGGTGATCCAGCGGCAGGTGTTTTCCAGCTGACGCACGTTGCCGGGCCACGGCAGGTTCTTCAGGTATTCCTCGGTCTCGCTTTTCAGCAGCTTGGGCTCGACAGCCAACTCCTGGGCGGCGCGGCTGAGGAAGTGCCGGGCCAGGGTCGGGATGTCTTCGCGACGGTCCGACATGCGCGGGATATGAATGCGGATCACGTTGAGGCGGTGGAACAAGTCTTCACGGAACTTGCCCGCGTGCACCAGGGTTTCCAGGTTCTGGTGGGTCGCCGCGATGATACGCACGTCGACCTTGACCGGCGTATGCCCGCCCACGCGATAGAACTCGCCGTCCGCCAGCACCCGCAGCAAACGGGTCTGGGTATCAGCCGGCATGTCGCCGATTTCATCGAGGAACAAGGTGCCGCCGTCAGCCTGCTCAAAGCGCCCGCGTCGCAGGTTGGCCGCGCCGGTGAATGCGCCTTTTTCATGGCCGAACAGCTCGGATTCCATCAAGTCCTTTGGAATCGCCGCCATGTTCAGCGCAATAAACGGCGACGCCGCCCGTGGGCTGTGACGGTGCAGGGCGTGAGCCACCAGCTCTTTACCGGTACCCGACTCGCCGTTGATCAGCACGGTGATGTTGGAGTGGCTCAAACGCCCGATGGCGCGAAACACTTCCTGCATCGCCGGCGCTTCGCCGATGATTTCCGGGGTGCGGGTCAGGGCGGGTGGGGCTTCCTGGCTTTGCTGTTCCTGGGCGTGCTGGTTGGCACGCTTGACCAGCGCAACCGCCTCGTCCACGTCGAACGGTTTTGGCAGGTATTCGAATGCACCGCCTTGATAAGACGCGACAGCGCTGTCCAGGTCCGAGTGCGCAGTCATGATGATCACTGGCAGGCGCGGGTGCTGCTCGCGGATGCGTGCCAACAGGTCCAGGCCGCTGGCGCCGGGCATGCGGATATCGGAGATGATCACGTCTGGCTGCTGGCGCGCCAGGCGGCTCATCACGCCGTCGGCGCTGTCGAAGCTCTGGGTGGTCATGCCTTCCTGTTGCAAGGCTTTCTCGAGGACCCAGCGGATAGAACGGTCGTCATCGACGATCCAGACAGTTTCACTACGGCTCATGTCGATGGGGCTCCTTGTTCCAGAGGCAGAAAGATCGAGAACGTGGTGTGGCCAGGATGGCTCTCACATTCGATCAGTCCCTGGTGCTGGCTGATAATGTTCTGGGTAATGGCCAGGCCCAGCCCGGTACCGTCCGGGCGGCCGCTGACCATGGGAAAGAAAATGGTTTCCTGCAGTTCTGCTGGAATGCCCGGGCCGTTGTCGATGATCTCGACCTTGGTCACCAGGCGATGGCGCACGTGGCCAATGGTGAACTGGCGCAGCGCGCGGGTGCGCAGGCTGATGCGACCCAGGCGCAGCTCGTTCTGACTGCTGATGGCTTGCATGGCGTTGCGCACGATATTGAGCACCGCCTGGATCATCTGCTCGCGGTCAATCAACACGTCGGGAATGCTGGGGTCATAGTCGCGCACCAGGTTGATGCACCCTTGACTCTCGGCCTCGACCAGGTGGCAAACGCGCTCGAGCACCTCGTGCACGTTGGTCATCGCCAAAGACGGCAGCTTGTTGGAGCCGAGCATGCGGTCCACCAGGTTACGCAGGCGGTCGGCCTCTTCGATGATGACGTTGGTGTAGTCCTTGAGGTGCTCTTCGGGAAGCTCACGGGCCAACAGTTGTGCCGCGCCGCGAATCCCGCCCAGAGGGTTTTTGATTTCATGGGCGAGCCCGCGCACTAGCATCTTGCTGGTCTCCTGCTTGGACAGCTGCGCTTCTTCTTTGGTGATGCGCAGCAGGCGGTCGCGAGGGTGCACTTCGAGCAGTAGCAGGGTGGCGCCGTTGCTCAGGATCGGGGTCACGGCGTAATCGACGGTCAGCGTTTGGCCGGTCAGGGCCGTGAGCATCGCTTCGCGCTTGGTAAACGGGTGTGCCTGCTCCACCGCCTGGCGCAACGAGCTCAAGGCTTCGGCCGACTCGGTGAACAATTCGCTGATGAACTGCCCATGGCTGCGCTGGCCGCTGATAGCCAAGAGCATCTCCGCCGCCGGGTTCATGTACTCAAGGCGCAGGTCGGCATTGAGCAGGATGGTCGCGGTGGTCAGGTTGTCGAGTAACAAACGGTGCAGTGCATCGCTGATGGTCATCGGGACCTCTTTTGGAGCAAGGCGCGGGCTTGAGGCACGCGCTGATACAAGGAAAATGCAAAAACCAAACCAAGGCTCCGAAAAGAAGCGCGAAAGGCCTGAAATGGGGGTTTAAGGCGCGAAACTGTGGCGTTCTGCCAGCTTGATCGGGAAGTTTCGAACCAAAATGGGTTGATAGGGTGGGAAGGGTGCAGGTTATCGCACCAATATAGTGCGAATTTATGACGCTTGTTCAGGAAGTGATGAGGCTGATCTTTTTTGATGCGCTCTTCTACTTGATCAGCCTCGTGACGATGGGGGTTAGTGAGGCTGAGACAACGGCAGGCCTTGCTTGCCGGCATAAAACACCAGCAGTTCGACAGGGGCGTTGCCCGTTGTGCCGCGATGTACAGTTCCGACCATTTCGGCCAGGGGCTGACCCTGTTTCAGCGTGCGCTTTAATCCGCCCTCACGGGTTTCAACGGTCAGTTCCCCCGAGACAATGTTGGCGGCGTTCGGCATCGGGTGGCTGTGCCAAGGCAGTTGCGTGTTCGCAGGGATCTTGAGCCTCAGCAGCGTGAGTTCCGGCGTCCCTTGGGGGTACGCGCTATAGGGCGTACCGTCCCATGACGTGCTGCTCTGAAGCAGGACTTCTCGTTCGATGGGGGGTGCGTCTTTTAGCTGGCTGCTGCAGCCGAGTGCGGATAGGCAGGCCGTTGAGGCAATCAAGAGTTTGAAGGCGTCCATGGTTCGGTCCAGTCAGGTTGGTGGCCTGTAAGGCTATGTGTGCCGAACCTGGCGAGGATGCCGGAGGCTGCCTAAAAAACAGTAGGAACCGTATTAAAAACCAGGCAAAAAAAAGACCTCCCGAAGGAGGCCTTTTTGTCACGCCGCGTTAAGCAGCGCTACCGGATCAGCAGCTGTAGTACAGCTCGTATTCCAGTGGGTGTACGAAGGTGCGAACCTTGATTTCTTCTTCGCTTTTCAGGCCGATGTACGCGTCGATGAAGTCGTCGCTGAACACGCCGCCTTTGGTCAGGAACGCACGGCCCTTGTCCAGCTCTTCCAGGGCTTCTTTCAGGCTGCCACACACTTGCGGGATCTCTTTGGCCTCTTCAGGCGGCAGGTCGTACAAGTTTTTGTCGGCGGCATCGCCAGGGTGGATCTTGTTCTGGATACCGTCCAGACCAGCCATTACCAGAGCAGCGAAGGCCAGGTACGGGTTGGCTGCTGGATCCGGGAAGCGTGCTTCGATACGGCGAGCGCGAGGGCTGGACACGTAAGGAATACGGATCGAAGCGGAGCGGTTGCGCGCCGAGTAGGCCAGCATTACCGGCGCTTCAAAGCCTGGGACCAGACGCTTGTAGGAGTTGGTCGACGGGTTGGTGAAGCCGTTCAGGGCCTTACCGTGCTTGATGATGCCGCCGATGAAGTACAGGGCGGTGTCGGACAGGCCGGCATAACCTTCGCCAGCGAAGGTGTTCTTGCCATCTTTGGCGATGGACAAGTGAACGTGCATACCCGAACCGTTATCGCCGTACAGAGGCTTAGGCATGAAGGTAGCGGTACGGCCGTAGGCAACGGCAGTGTTGTGTACGCAGTACTTCAGGGTTTGAACTTCGTCAGCCTTGGCAACCAGGGTGTTGAACTTCACACCGATTTCGTTCTGACCAGCAGTGGCCACTTCGTGGTGGTGCACTTCGATGACCAGGCCCATGTCTTCCATGGCGTTGCACATGGAGGTACGGATTTCGTGGTCGTGGTCGAACGGCGGAACTGGGAAGTAACCACCTTTGATACCTGGACGGTGGCCATGGTTGCCGCCTTCTACGTCCTGGTCGGACATCCAAGAGCCTTGTTCGGAGTAGATCTTGAACATGGAGCCGGAGATGTCGGACTTGAACTTCACTTGGTCAAAGATGAAGAATTCTGGCTCTGGACCTACGAATACGGTGTCGCCGATACCGGTCGACTTCAGGTATTCCTCGGCACGCTTGGCGATCGCACGTGGGTCGCGGTCGTAGCCTTGCATGGTCGAAGGCTCGATCACGTCGCAAACCAGGATCAGGGTTGGCTCTTCGGTGAACGGGTCCAGTACGGCAGTGCTGTCGTCCGGCATCAGGATCATGTCGGAGGCTTCGATGCCTTTCCAGCCAGCGATGGAGGAGCCGTCGAACATTTTGCCTTCTTCGAAGAAAGCATCATCCAGCGCGTCGCGAGCCGGCATGGTCACGTGGTGCTGAGTGCCTTTGGTGTCCGTGAAGCGCAGATCAATCCATTTAACGTCATGATCTTTGATGAGTTGAACCGACTTCGACATAGTGTCCTCCGGGTGGCTTCGGGCTGGGGTAGTGGAGTTAGCCCTTAGAATGTGGGTGATGCCGGCGCGGATACTCCGCCATGGCAACCTGCCTCACAAGAGAGCAAATTGCATGCCAGTGCGCCAACATGGGTTTTTTGCTCCAAAAACGCCCCTATAAAGGTGCATTGCGACAAAAGCCAAAAAAATTCGCACCGCAATGTGGCGCACATGGTCGTAAACGCACTCATATAGTGCGCGTCGACTGTGATGCATATTAACTGGTTAAACCTTGAGCGATTTCCGCTATAATCCGCGCCCCCCTTTTTCAGCAGGCCCGGCGCGCGCTGTTTCCATGAAATTAATCGTTAAAGTCTTCCCCGAGATCACCATCAAAAGCCGACCGGTACGGACGCGTTTCATCCGTCAGTTGGCCAAGAACATCCGTGCCGTGCTCCGCGATTTGGACCCGGCTGTGGTGGTGAACGGCGTGTGGGACAACCTCGAACTGGAAACCCGTATCACCGACGCCAAAGCCTTGAAGGACATGACCGAGCGGCTCAGCTGCATGCCGGGCATCGCGCATTTCCTGCAGGTAGATGAGTACCCGCTGGGCGACTTCGACGACATCACCGAGAAGTGCAAACAGCACTTCGGCAGTGAGATCGAGGGCAAGATTTTTTCGGTGCGTTGCAAGCGCGCCGGCAAGCACACGTTCAGCTCCATGGACGTCGAAAAATACGTCGGCAGCAAGCTGCGTCGCGAGTGCGGCGCCGCCGGAATTTCCCTGAAAGCGCCGCAAATTGAAGTGCGCATGGAAATTCGCGACCAACGGTTGTTTGTGATCCACAGCCAGCACAACAGCATCGGCGGCTACCCGTTGGGCGCCCTGGAACAGACCCTGGTATTGATGTCCGGCGGTTTCGATTCCACGGTGGCGGCCTACCAGATCATGCGTCGCGGCCTGATGAGCCATTTCTGCTTCTTTAACCTGGGCGGGCGTGCCCATGAATTGGGCGTGATGGAAGTCGCGCACTTTATCTGGAAGAAGTACGGCAGCTCCCAACGCGTGCTATTTGTAAGCGTGCCGTTCGAGGAGGTGCTGGGTGAAATCCTCGGCAAAGTCGATAACAGTCATATGGGCGTGGTATTGAAGCGTATGATGTTGCGCGCTGCGTCGCGGATCGCCGATCAGTTGCAGATCGACGCCCTGGTGACCGGTGAAGCGATATCACAAGTGTCCAGCCAAACGCTGCCGAACTTGTCGCTGATTGACTGCGTCACCGAGAAGTTGGTTCTGCGCCCGCTGATCGCCAGCCACAAGCAAGACATCATCGACCTGGCCGAAGAAATCGGCACGGCGGATTTTGCCAAGCACATGCCTGAATATTGCGGGGTCATCTCGGTGAACCCCAAGACCCACGCCAAGCGCAACCGCGTGGAGTACGAAGAACAACAGTTTGATATGGCGATTCTGGAGCGTGCGCTCGAGAACGCCAAACTGGTCCCGATTGATCGCGTGATCGACGAGTTGGGCCAGGATGTGCAGATCGAAGAAGTCAGCGAAGCCCTGGCCGGCCAGATCGTCGTCGACATCCGTCACCCGGATGCCGCTGAAGATGAGCCGCTGGAAATCGCCGGCATCGACGTACAAACGCTGCCGTTCTATGCATTGAACGCGCGTTTCAAGGAACTGGATAACAGCCGTCAGTACCTGCTGTATTGCGACAAAGGCGTGATGAGTCGCCTGCATGCCCACCATTTGCTCAGTGAGGGGTATGCCAATGTGCGCGTTTATCGACCGAGCTAAGAGCCCGGGGCTGTTTGCCTGTGGCCTGCGTCACCGGCCCCCCGACTCTGCCGTCAAGCTGTAACGGCAAGGCCTGACTCTACTGTTAATCGCTGCCACGACCTGTCAGCACACCGAATCCTCTGATCGAGATACACAAGTGATCGAAAATCTACGTAACATCGCCATCATTGCTCACGTTGACCATGGTAAAACCACCCTGGTAGACAAACTCCTGCGTCAATCCGGCACCCTGGAGCGCAACGAGCTCAACGACGAGCGCGTGATGGACTCCAACGACCAGGAAAAAGAGCGCGGTATTACCATCCTGGCGAAAAACACCGCCATCAACTGGAACGGCTACCACATCAACATCGTGGACACCCCGGGCCACGCCGACTTCGGCGGCGAAGTTGAACGCGTAATGTCGATGGTTGACTCCGTTCTGCTGCTGGTTGATGCCCAAGACGGCCCTATGCCGCAAACCCGTTTCGTGACCAAGAAGGCGTTCGAAGCCGGCCTGCGTCCGATCGTGTGCATCAACAAGGTTGACCGTCCAGGCGCGCGTCCGGACTGGGTTCTGGACCAGATCTTCGACCTGTTCGACAACCTGGGTGCCACCGAAGAACAGCTGGACTTCAAAGTCGTCTACGCCTCGGCCCTGAACGGCATTGCCGGTCTGGAACACACCGACATGGCTGAAGACATGACCCCGCTGTACCAGTCGATCGTCGACAACGTACCGGCTCCAAAAGTTGACCGTGATGGTCCGTTCCAGATGCAAATCTCGGCACTGGACTACAACAGCTTCCTGGGTGTTATCGGCGTTGGCCGTATCGCTCGTGGTAGCGTCAAGCCGAACACCCCGGTTGTTGCTATCGGCGCCGACGGCAAGAAGCGTAACGGTCGTATCCTGAAGCTGATGGGTCACCACGGTCTGCACCGTATCGACGTTGAAGAAGCTTTCGCTGGCGACATCGTTTGCGTGAGCGGTATGGACTCCCTGTTCATCTCCGACACCCTGTGCCAGCCGGACAACGTCGAGGCCATGAAGCCTCTGACCGTTGACGAGCCAACCGTTTCCATGACCTTCCAGGTAAACGACTCGCCTTTCTGCGGTAAAGAAGGCAAGTTCGTGACTTCCCGTAACATCAAGGAACGTCTGGACAAAGAGCTGCTGTACAACGTTGCACTGCGCGTTGAAGAAGGCGACTCGGCTGACAAGTTCAAGGTTTCCGGCCGTGGTGAGCTGCACCTCTCGGTACTGATCGAAACCATGCGTCGCGAAGGCTTCGAAATGGGCGTTGGTCGTCCAGAAGTGATCATCCGTCAGGTTGACGGCGTTAAGCAGGAACCGTTCGAAAACGTCACCATCGACACCCCGGAAGAATCCCAGGGCAAGGTGATGGAAGAGATGGGTCTGCGTAAAGGCGACCTGACCAACATGGTGCCGGATGGCAAAGGCCGTGTGCGTCTGGAATACAACATCCCTGCTCGTGGCCTGATTGGTTTCCGTAACCAGTTCCTGACCCTGACCAACGGTGCTGGCATCCTGACCTCGATCTTCGATCGCTACGACACCATGAAGTCCGGCGACATGTCCGGCCGTCAGAACGGTGTTCTGGTATCGGTAGAAACCGGCAAGGCACTGACCTACTCCCTGGAAACCCTCCAGGCGCGTGGCAAGCTGTTCGTTGAGCACGGTCAAGAGATCTACAACGGTCAGATCGTTGGTCTGAACAGCCGTGACAACGACATGGGCGTTAACCCAACCAAAGGCAAGAAGCTCGACAACATGCGTGCTTCGGGCAAAGACGAAACCATCGCTCTGGTTCCACCTGTTCGTTTCACCCTGGAACAGGCCCTGGAATTCATCCAGGACGACGAGCTGTGCGAAGTGACGCCTAAGTCGATCCGCCTGCGTAAAAAGATCCTGGACGAAGGCGAGCGTACCCGCGCTGCCAAGAAAGCCAAGAACTGAGTTAACTCAGGCTGAATGAAAAACGCCCCCGGTCGAAAGGCCGGGGGCGTTTTTTTGTGCCTGCGATTTGTGTGTTGTCTGTTCCGGCCTCATCGGGGGCAAGCCCCCTCCCACCTTGACTGTGTTCACAAATCAAAATGTGTAAATACAGTAAATGTGGGAGGGGGCTTGCCCCCGATGAGGCCCTTCAAATCACTGGAGATTATGGGTCAGAACTTATCGAGCGTCTTGAACTTGGTCTCACGCACCACTTCTTTGGGCTTATACGCACAATACCCCGGCCGCGGCCCGATCTTCGGGTGGTTGCGGCACGTATCCGGACGCTTGTCATAAATAGTGCAGAAGCGCGTCTTACGATCCAGGAACAGGCAATCATTATTGCTCATGCGCTGCAGGGTAAAAATCTCGGATTTGGAATTGAAGCGCTCGACGATGCCTTCCTTCTGCAACCGCTTGGCGATGTTCTTCGCCGGGTCGCCCAGCTCGAATTCATCGACCAGGCCGATGCGGATCAGGTCCTTGACCTTCACTTCAACCGGCAGCGTGCAGCAGCTGGACACGCAGCCACCGCACATATGCGCGGAATATTTCTGCCACGTTTCGAGACGGTCGAGTTCCGCGGCGGCGATCAATTGAGGCTTCATCAGGGTTCCAAAAGGTGGGGCTGTATCCGGGCGCGCGATCATACCGGGATTGGTGATTTTTTGAACAATATTTTCAGGGTTTCGGCCAGAAGGTGCGCTTGCCTCAAAAGCAGGCACGGCCAATGCATCAAAACCCCGCAAAGGTAAATGCGTTAAAAAAGTGCCGAACCAGAGCGGTCACCGTCTGTCAGACCGTCTAGGCTCTAGCAACTCCTTCTATCTCGCCCGAGGTCGCAATTGATGTCTCAGGAACCACTTGCACGAGAAGCAGAGGTAGCCGCATTTCGCGATGCCGTCTTGACCAAACTCACCTATGCGGTGGGCAAGGACCCCGATCACGCCTTCGACCACGACTGGTTCGAAGCCATTGCCCTGGCCGCCCGCGACCAGATGGTCGATCACTGGATGGACCACACGCGGCGCATTTACCGCAAGGGCCAGAAGCGGGTGTATTACCTGTCCCTGGAATTCCTGATCGGGCGTTTGCTCTACGACAGCCTGAGCAACCTCGGCGTACTGGAGATCGCCCGCGATGCCCTCTCGGAGCTGGGTGTCGACCTCGAGCGCATCCGCCTGCTGGAGCCCGATGCGGCGCTCGGCAACGGTGGCCTCGGCCGCCTGGCGGCGTGCTTTATGGAAAGCATGTCGACCCTGGGCGTTGCCGGTCACGGCTACGGCATCCGTTATGAACATGGCTTGTTCCGCCAGGCGATTGTCGATGGCTGGCAACAGGAGCAGACCGAGCACTGGCTGGATTTCGGTAACCCCTGGGAGTTTGAACGCCCTGAAGTGGTGTACCCCATCGGCTTTGGCGGCAGTGTCGAAACCAAGCCTGACGATTCCGGCAAGCTTATTCAGGTATGGACGCCCAACGAAACCGTGCGCGCTATTGCCTACGACACCCCGGTGGTCGGCTGGCGTGGCGCCAGCGTTAACACCTTGCGGCTGTGGCGTGCCCGCGCCGTGGAAGACCTGCATCTGGAGCGCTTCAACGCCGGTGACCATTTGGGCGCCGTCGCCGAAGTGGCCCGTGCCGAAAGCATCTCCCGAGTGCTTTACCCGGCCGACAGCACCGAAGCGGGGCAGGAGCTGCGCCTGCGCCAGGAATACTTTTTTGTCGCCGCCTCGCTGCAAGACCTGATACGCCGCCACAAAAACATGCACGGCTCAGTGCTGAGCCTGGGCGAGCATGCCGCGATCCAGCTCAACGACACCCACCCGTCCATTGCCGTGGCCGAGTTGATGCGCCAGTTGGTGGACTTGCACGATATCCCTTGGGATGCCGCATGGGATGTCACCGTTGAAACCCTGTCCTACACCAACCACACCCTGCTGCCCGAAGCCTTGGAAACCTGGCCGGTCGGCCTGATGGAGCGCATGCTGCCCCGGCACATGCAGATCATTTACCTGATCAACGCCCAGCATATCGACTCGCTACGAGCCAAAGGCATCCACGATTTTGATGTGCTGCGCGCTGTGTCGCTGATCGAAGAAGACAATGGCCGCCGCGTGCGCATGGGTAACCTGGCGTTCCTCGGTTCCCACAGCGTCAACGGTGTGTCCGGCCTGCACACACAGCTGATGCGCAGTACGGTGTTCTCCGAATTGCATAAGTTGTACCCGGAGCGCATCAATAACAAAACCAACGGCATCACCTTCCGCCGCTGGCTATACCAGGCCAACCCCAAACTCACCAACATGTTGGTGGAAGCCCTCGGCCCGGACATCCTCGACAAGCCCGAACAGCGCCTGATCGAGCTTGAACCGTTCGCCGAGAAACAGGCGTTCCGCAAAGCGTTCGCCGACCAGCGTCTGCACAGCAAGCGTGCACTGGCAGACATCATCCACGAGCGCCTGGGCATCTCGGTGAACCCGGCGGCGATGTTCGACGTGCAGGTCAAACGTATCCACGAGTACAAGCGCCAACTGCTCAACCTGCTGCACACCGTGGCGTTGTACCAGGCGATCCGTGCCGAGCCGGGCACCGACTGGGTGCCACGAGTGAAAATCTTCTCGGGCAAGGCGGCGGCCAGTTATCACCAGGCCAAGTTGATCATCAAGTTGACCAACGACATCGCTCGCACCGTCAACAACGACCCCACCGTGCGCGGCTTGCTCAAGGTGGTGTTCCTGCCCAACTACAACGTCAGCCTGGCGGAAAGCATCATCCCAGCGGCGGACTTGTCGGAGCAGATCTCCACCGCAGGCTTCGAAGCTTCGGGCACCAGCAACATGAAGTTCGGCCTCAACGGCGCGCTGACCATCGGCACCATGGACGGCGCCAACGTGGAAATGCACGAACGCGTCGGCGCCGAGCATATGTTTATCTTCGGCCTTAGTGCCCAGCAGGTGGAAGCCCGCAAGCACGCCGGTGAGTTCAACGCAGGTCAGGATATTGCTGCGTCTCATCGCCTCAATGATGTGTTGCAAGCGATTCGCGGCGGGGTGTTCTCGCCGGATGATCCTGGCCGCTATGTGGGGCTCATTGACGGGTTGATCGACTACGACCGCTTTCTGGTGTGTGCCGACTTCGATTCCTACTGGGATGCCCAGGCGCGGGTCGAAGCGCACTGGCATGACTCCAAGGCGTGGTGGCGTTCGGCGGTGCTGAATACTTCGCGGATGGGTTGGTTCAGTTCCGACCGCACGATCCGCGAATACGCCACCGAGATCTGGAAAGCCCTGGAGTAGATCCCCTGTAGGAACGAGCTTGCTCGCGAAAGGCGTCAACGATACCGCGTGCTTTCTGATGTGACGCGGTATCTTTGCGTTCTTCGCGAGCAAGCTCGCTCCTACAGCCCCGGTTTGCCTAGGGAATATCGACCATGCAATGGATTTTCATGCTGATTGGCCTCGCGCTCGGCTGGACACTCGATGAGTCGTTCAGTGATGCGGGCGTCGGTGCGCTGTTGGGGCTTGGCATAGGCCAAGCCATTCGCCTGTCACAATTGGCGGCCCAAGCCCACAAACAGGCAGCTCAGCTGGAAACCACGCAAAAGGCGCTGATCGCGCTGGGTGACCGCTTGCGGCAACTGGAAGTGCCGGCGCCCACAAGCAGTGTCATTGTCGAACCTTCCATTCCCGAACCCATACCGGTCCCCAAGGCTCCCGACCTTGTCTGGGAGCTGCCTGGCGATTTGCAGCCCGAAGCGGTGGTCGCTGAGACCAGTCACCCGCTACCGGCGGATGTATGGGCCCCTGCCCCCAAACCGCATGTTGAACAACCTGCTACCCCCCGCGAACCCGACCTGGTGCAACGTGCCGTCAACGCTGCGCGCAACTGGCTGCTGGGCGGCAATGCCGTGCTGCGGGTCGGTGTGGTGCTGTTGTTCCTTGGTCTGGCGTTCCTGCTGCGTTATGCCACCGAAGGCATGGTGGTGCCCATTGAGCTGCGCTACGCCGGGGTTGCGGCGGCGGCCGTTGGCCTGCTGGGCTTGGGTTGGTGGCTGCGGCTGCGCAACGGCAGCTATGGCTTGATGCTGCAAGGCGCAGGCATTGCGGTGTTGTACCTCACGGTGTTTGCGGCGATGCGTTTGCACCCGCTGATTGATCCGGGAGCTGCGATGGGCTTGCTGGTTGCGGTCACGGTCTTTTCGGCGATCCTCGCGATCACTCAGGATGCACTGGCGCTGGCCTGTGCGGCGGCGCTGGGCGGTTTTGCAGCGCCGATTTTGGTGTCCACCGGCGCGGGTAGCCATGTGGCGCTGTTCAGCTACTTTGCGCTGCTCAACGCTGGCATCCTCGCGATTGCCTGGTTCAAGGCATGGCGCCCGCTGAACGTGATCGGGTTTGTCGGCACCTTTGGGATCGGCTTTGCCTGGGGCGCGCGTTCCTATACGCCGGAACTGCTGTGGAGCACCGAGCCGTTCCTAATGCTGTTCTTCGTGATGTACCTGGCCATCGGCCTTTTGTTCGCCCGCCGCAAACTGCTGGAGTCAGGTGAGGGCGACAGCCTGGGTGCGCAGTTGCGTAAGGGCGACTATGTCGACGGCACCTTATTGTTCGGCCCGCCGCTGGTGGGGTTTGGCTTGCAGTTCGCGTTGGTTCAACACCTGGAATTCGCCGCTGCGTTCAGTGCGCTCGGCCTGGGGATCATTTACATGGTGCTGGCCCGCGTGCTCAGCGGCGGGCGCGCGTTGCTGTTGGCGGAAACCTGCCTGGCCCTGGGCGTGATCTTCGCCAGCCTGGCGATCCCCTTGGGTCTGGACGCGCGCTGGACCGCAGCGGCGTGGGCGGTCGAAGGTGCCGGCATCTTCTGGCTCGGCATCCGCCAGCAGCGCACCGTTGCACGGGCGTTCGCTTTGTTGCTGCAACTGGGTTCGCTGCTCGCCTTCCTCAGTGAACTGCGCGATGGCCAGGACACCTTGCTGCAAGGCGCGCCCCTGGGGGCGCTGTTGCTGGGCGCGGCACTGCTGTTCAGTTTTTATCAAATACACAACACTGCGCCGGAACACACCCGGCGCTGGGAGCGCGTTGGCGCACCATGGCTCGCCGCCCTCGGCCTGGGCTGTGCTTACTTGCTGGCGCCGCTGCTATTTTCGACCCAAGGCAGCATCATCAGTTGGGCATTGGCGGGTCTTGCAACCCTGTGGGCAGGCCAGCGCATCGGTTCGCCTGCGCTGGTGCGCTGCGCTATCGCGGTGCAGGTGCTGGCCGGCGTGCTGTTTGCGCTTGACCCCGTGAACAACGCGTGGACACCGCTGATCATCGCCTTGGCGGCCATGCTCGGCGCCTGGCGCTTGCCGCGTGGCCGTTTGTCCGAGGGTCTGCTCGCCTGGGGCGTGGCCTGGTGGGCGCTAGCAGTGATCATTGAAGTGTGGCGCATTGTTCCTGCGGCCTGGCATTCCCCGCTGTTGCTGCTCGCGGCGGCGCTGAGCGCGGTGATCTGGACGGTGCTGGCGCTGCGTTTGCGCTGGGCCGCCTTGGGCGTTGCCAGCACGTTGTTGATGCCCGCGGCAGGCTTGGTGTTGCTGGAGGCCTGGAGCGAGTACTACCACCCGGCGGCGCAGTTCGCCTGGCTGGCCTGGTTGGTGGTGTTCGCCGTGCATTTCATCTCGCTGCGGCGTTTGGCGACGTTGGTGCCCGAAAAAGTGTTGAGCGCTGCCCACGTGTTGGGCTGCTGGATGCTGATCGGCGTATTGGCGTTGGAACTGCGTTACGGCCTGATGTTGCTGTCGGATCACTACAACGCCTGGCGCTGGTTGGGTTGGGCGATTCTGCCCAGCCTGTATCTGGTGCTGGCTGCCACGCCGAGCAGCTGGCCTTGGCCGGTGTCGGCATATCGAAGGGAATACCGCGTTCTCGCTGCCTTGCCGTTGGCCGCACTGATGCTTGGCTGGTTCTGGCTGGCCAATACCTTCAGCGACGGCACGGCCGAGCCGCTGCCCTACGTACCGCTGCTCAACCCGTTGGATGTGGGCTTACTGTTTGCGCTTTTGGGCGTGTACCTGTGGGCACGCAGCGTTGCACCACAGCACGAACAGGTCGCCCAGGGTGTGGCGGGGCTCTCGCTGTTTGCGTTCTTCACGGCCTTGGTGATGCGCACTGCGCACCATTGGGGCGGCGTGCCGTTCCACCTGGATGCGTTGCTTGAGTCGATGCTGGTGCAAGCCGGCCTGTCGATCGTGTGGACCTTGATCGCCCTGGGCCTGATGATCGGCGGTCACCTGCGGCATCGTCGCGAAGTGTGGCTGATCGGCGCCGCGCTGATTGCGGTGGTAGTAGCCAAGCTGTTTTTTGTCGAGTTGAGCAACCGTGGCGGGCTGGCGCGGATCGTGTCGTTTATCGGCGTGGGCGGGCTGTTGCTGGTGGTGGGTTACTTTGCACCGCTGCCGCCTAAGCGTGTTGAAGCTGAGGGAGCGTCTTCTTGATGGGCAAGCTGATTCTGAGTGGGTTGGCGTTATGGGTGATGGGTTCGGCGGCCGGCGCTCAAGAAGGTCCTGCGGACTTTGCCACCCAGGTTCCGCTGGCCGTGAGTGGCAATGGCCCTTGGTATCGTTTGGAGTTGCCATTGGCGGTGCAGTTGAGCGCCCATCAGGCCGATCTCAGTGACGTGCGCGTTTTCAACGCGGCGGGTGAGCCCCAGGCCTATTCGCTGTCGCGCCAGGTTTCACCGCGCACCGAAAGCCGCAACGTCACTGAGGTGAAGTGGTTCCCGCTGTACGCCGCCGATACGCAGCAAGCGTTGCCGGGGGTGGTGATGAAATCCACTGCCGAAGGCACTTTGCTGGAGGTTCGCCCGTCCTCGGTCAAGAGCCAGCAAGTACTGCGCGGCTGGGTGCTGGATGCCAGTGCGATCAAGGCGCCGTTGCAGCAGCTGACCCTCGACTGGAGCCATGAGCAGGACGGTTTCCAGCGTTTCAGCATTGAGGCCAGCGACGACTTGCAGCACTGGCAAGCCTGGGGCGGTGGGCAAGTGGCGCGCCTGTCATTTGCCGACGAGCGGGTAGAGCAGCATGACGTGAGCTTGCCGGGCCAATCCGCACGTTATCTGCGCCTGGTGTGGCAGGGGCAGGGGGCACCGTTGCTGACGTCGGCCAAGCTGGCGAGTGCGACCCGTACCAGCCTGCCGATGCCGTTGGTGTGGTCGCAGCCGCTTGCGGGCGCGCGCCTCAAAGCGGGCGAGTACAGCTGGCAGTTGCCCACCGGCTTGAATATCGAGCGCCTGCGCATCGAGTTGAAGCAGCCCAACACGCTGGCGCCGGTGACGTTGTCTGGTCGTCGCGACAGCAAGCAGGCCTGGCAGCCGTTGAGCAATGGCCTGCTGTATCGCCTAACCCAAAATGGCCAGGACGTGGTGCAGGATGAGTTGCAGCTACCGGGCCAGGCCGTTAGCGAACTGAAGCTGCAGGTCGACGAGCGCGGCGGTGGCCTGGGTGTTGAGGCGCCGGCGCTGCGGTTTGCCGTGCGCGTCACGCAGCTGGTGTTCCTGGCGCGGGGCGAACCGCCGTTTACCCTGGCGCTGGGTAATGCGTCGGCCAAGGCAGCCAGTCTGCCGCTGTCCACCCTGATTCCTGACTACAGCGCGGAGCGTCTCAAGGCCTTGGGGCAGGCGAGGGTAGAGGGAGAAGTCGCGGCCAACTTATCCGTCGCTGCAGCAGCCAAGGATGCCGGGCTAGACTGGAAAAAGCTCGGGCTTTGGGCTGTGCTCCTGCTGGGCGTGGCGGTGCTGGGGGCCATGGCCTACAGTTTGTTGCGCAAACCCCAGGGCAAACCGTGAACTCTATTGGCGTTAAATCCTCTGATTAGAGGAAATCAGCCCCGACTCGCGCTAAACTGCGCGGGTTTTCAAGCCCCCCATTCTCCGGAGCCTTACATGTCCCGCGTTACCTTGAGTCGCTATTTGATTGAGCAGACCCGCAGCAACAACACGCCTGCCGATCTGCGCTTCCTTATCGAAGTGGTGGCGCGTGCCTGCAAGGAAATCAGCCACGCCGTGTCCAAAGGCGCACTGGGCGGTGTCCTGGGCAGCATGGGCACTGAAAACGTACAGGGCGAAGTGCAGAAGAAACTCGACGTGATCTCCAACGAGATCCTGCTCGAAGCCAACGAATGGGGCGGTCACCTGGCCGGCATGGCGTCTGAAGAAATGGACAATGCCTACCAGATCCCGGGTAAATACCCGAAAGGCGCGTACCTGCTGGTATTCGATCCACTGGACGGTTCGTCCAACATCGACATCAATGCCCCAGTCGGCACCATCTTCTCGGTGCTGCGTTGCCCGAACGAGTACCTGAGCCAGAACGAAGCCTTGAACGAAAAGGCCTTCCTGCAGCCAGGCACTGAGCAAGTCGCTGCCGGCTACGCGATCTACGGCCCACAGACCATGCTCGTACTGACCCTGGGCGACGGCGTCAAAGGCTTCACCCTCGACCGCGAAATGGGCAGCTTCGTACTGACCCACGAAGACATCACCATTCCTGCCTCCACCCAGGAATTTGCTATCAACATGTCCAACCAGCGTCACTGGGAAGAGCCGGTGACCCGCTATGTTGGCGAGCTGATGGCCGGTGAAGAAGGCCCGCTGAAGAAAAACTTCAACATGCGCTGGGTGGCGGCGATGGTGGCTGACGTGCACCGTATCCTGACCCGTGGTGGCCTGTTCATGTACCCACGTGACAGCCGCGAGCCGTCCAAGCCAGGCAAACTGCGCCTGATGTACGAAGCCAACCCGATGTCGTTCCTGGTGGAACAGGCGGGCGGCGCGTCCACTGACGGCCACCAGCGTATCCTCGATATCCAGCCCGAAGGCCTGCACCAGCGTGTGGCGGTGTTCCTGGGTTCGAAGGAAGAAGTTGAGCGTGTCACGGCCTACCACAAGGCATAACGTGCGGCGATAGGTTATCGCTGTTGTTGTGAGCCGTATCACTCTTGAAGAAGCCCCGAAACGTTTCAGCGTTTTCGGGGCTTTTTTGTTTTTGTTCGTCGGGAACCAGACACCTCTTTTCCCTTCTAAGCTTCTGGCAGATACCCACGCTGCTTCGTCCCTCCAGGAGTTTTTCCATGTCGTTACGCCGTCTCGCTTTGCTGACTTTTTGCGTGCTGTTGGCCGCTTGCAGCAAGGTCAATCAAGAAAACTACGCAAAACTCTCGGCTGGCATGGCCAAGACTGAGGTGGAGTCGTTGCTGGGCCAGCCAACTGATTGTTCCGGCGCGTTGGGCATGTCCAGCTGCACCTGGGGCGATAAAACCAGCTTTATCAGCGTGCAATATGCCGGTGACAAGGTTCTGATGTTTTCCGGGCAAGGCCTGAAGTAAACCGGGGCGTCAGCCTGCGGGAGAAGAAGAATGATGCGTTTTGTTTTATACCTCTGCGCCAGCCTGTTTTTGGCGGGCTGCGCCAGCCATTCTGGCGATGATCTGCAACCCAAGACTGCCGGCAGCGTCAATCTCAAGCGTTACCAGGGCACCTGGTATGAGTTGGCGCGATTACCGATGTACTTCCAGCGCAACTGCGCGCAGTCCGAAGCCCGTTACACGCTGTTGCCCGATGGCGACATGTCAGTGTTCAACCGCTGCCTGACGACCGAGTGGAAGTGGGAAGAGGCCAAGGGCACCGCCACGGCGCAAGTGCCGGGCAAGACCGATAAGCTCTGGGTGGAATTCAATAACTGGTTCACCGCACTGCTGCCGGGCGTCGCCAAGGGCGATTACTGGGTGCTGTACGTCAGCGATGACTACAAGACCGCTATTGTGGGCAGCCCGAGCCGGCGCTACATGTGGATCTTGTCACGCACGCCGACGGTCAGCGCCGATACTCGCGAAGACTTGCTGAGCCGGGCGCGACAGCAGGGGTATGACACGACTCGGTTGATCTGGCGTACGTCGGACAAGCAGATGGCCAAAACCTCGCAATAGTCCTGAGTCAACCGGGATCAAAATGTGGGAGGGGGTTTGCCCCCTCCCACATTTTTTAACCGAGTAAGTCCCGCAAGACTTGGGTGAACGCCCGGCTGCTTTCTTCTTCACCAGCATGATGCCCATCGCGCACCACCCACTTCCCGTTCACCAGCACATCCCGCACCTGCCGATCCCCACCCGCAAACAACCAACGATTGAGAATCCCATCCTCGATCGCCGTCGCCAGGTACGGATCGTTACCGTCCAACACCAACCAATCCGCACGTTTGCCCACTTCCAAGCGACCGATCGGCTGCCCCAACGCCTGGGCGCCGCCGTCCACTGCCGCATCAAACAACGTTCGCCCCACCATCGGTTGATCGCTGCGATACAGGCGATTGCGCCGTTGATCCCGCAGGCGCTGGCCGTATTCCAGCCAACGCAACTCTTCCACCACGCTCAATGACACATGGCTGTCAGAGCCGATACCCATGCGCCCACCCTGTGCCAGGAAATCCACCGCCGGGAAAATCCCGTCGCCCAGGTTGGCTTCGGTGGTCAGGCATAAACCGGCAATGGCTCGGCTCTTGGCCATGCGCGTCACTTCATCCGCATCGGCGTGCGTGGCGTGCACCAGGCACCAGCGCTCATCCACCGGGGCGTTGTCATACAGCCATTGCAGCGGACGCTTGCCGCTCCAGCCCAGGCAGTCGTCAACCTCCTTTTGCTGTTCGGCGATGTGGATGTGCACCGGGCAGGCCTTGTCGCTGGCGGCCAGCACTTCACTGATTTGTTGCGGGGTGACTGCTCGCAAAGAGTGGAAACACAGACCCAACTGCTGAGCGGGTTGTGCTGCGAGAATCGGCTTTAACCGCTCCTGAAGCGCCAGGTAATGTTCAGTGCTATTGATAAATCGCCGCTGACCTTCATTCGGTGCCTGCCCGCCAAAACCTGAGTGGGTGTAAAGCACCGGCAACAAGGTCAGCCCAATCCCACTGCTGGCCGCCGCCTGGCTGATCTGCCGCGAAAGTTCGGTGCGGTCGGCATACGCCTGCCCACTGACATCGTGATGTACATAGTGAAACTCGGCCACCGAGGTGTAGCCGGCCTTGAGCATTTCGATATACAGCTGGCGTGCGATCACCTGCAATTGGTCCGGGCTGATCTTGCCGACCATGCGGTACATCAGCTCGCGCCAGGTCCAGAAACTGTCATTCGGGTTGCCGGCCACTTCGGCCAAGCCCGCCATGGCGCGCTGGAATGCATGGGAGTGCAGATTGGGCATGCCCGCCAAAACCGGGCCTCTCAGCCGTTCGGCGCCCTCTGCACTGGCATTGGCCTCAACCTGTGTCAGCAGCCCGTCGGCGCTAACTTCAAGACGTACATCATTGGCCCATCCATTAGGCAGCAGTGCGCGTTCGGCAAAGAAAGCGGACATGATCAGAGCACCCCGGTCGTGTGTTTATTTGTATATACATATACAGACGTTTGCCTGCTCGGTAAACTCCGGCAATCTATGCATCTTTCCCCTCTGCAAGGATTCCCCGTGCCGACTCCGCCCGCCAACTCTTCGCTGGCTGCCCACATGGACGAAAGTCCGGCGCCCTTGTATGCCCGCGTCAAGCAAATGATCAGCCAGCAGATCCTCAACGGCAACTGGCCGCCCCACTACCGGGTGCCCTCCGAGAGCGAGCTGGTCAGCGAGTTGGGCTTCAGCCGCATGACTATCAACCGTGCCCTGCGCGAACTCACCGCCGAAGGCTTGCTGGTGCGTATGCAAGGTGTGGGCACTTTTGTTGCCGAGCCCAAGAGCCAATCGGCGCTGTTCGAAGTGCACAACATTGCCGATGAGATCGCCTCCCGCGGTCATCGGCATACCTGCCAGGTCATCCACCTGGGCGAAGAAGCCGCCGGTTCCGAGCGCGCCGTCGCCCTGGAAATGCGCGAAGGCGGTCGGGTCTTCCACTCGTTGATCGTGCACTTCGAAAACGACATTCCCGTGCAAATCGAAGACCGCTTCGTCAATGCGCTGGTTGCCCCGGAATACCTGCAACAGGACTTCACCCAGCAGACGCCTTACGCGTATCTGAACCAGGTGGCACCGCTGACCGAAGGCGAGCACGTGGTCGAAGCGATTCTCGCCGATGCGTCCGAGTGCGCACTGTTGCAGATCGAAACCACCGAGCCATGCCTGCTGATTCGTCGGCGTACCTGGTCGGGCCGCCAGCCGGTGACCGCTGCGCGCTTGATCCACCCAGGTTCGCGCCACAGCCTCGAAGGACGTTTCAGCAAATGAGTGCCGTAACAGTCTGGCGCGCCGCCGATTACGTGCGCATGCCATGGAAGAACGGCGGCGGCAGCACCGAAGAAATCAGCCGTGATGCAGGCCTGGGCCTGGATGGGTTCGGCTGGCGCCTGTCGATTGCCGACATCGCCGAGTCCGGTGGGTTCTCCACATTTGCCGGCTACCAGCGCGTGATCACCGTGATCCAGGGCGCGGGCATGGTATTGACCGTGGATGGCGAGGAGCAACGCGGGTTGTTACCGCTGCAAGCGTTCGCTTTCAAGGGTGACAGCCAGGTGGCGTGCCGGTTGATCACTGGGCCGATCCGCGATTTCAACTTGATCTACTCGCCACAGCGTTATCACGCGCGGTTGCAGTGGATTGATGGGGAGCAGCGGTTTTTCACCACGGCGCAGACGGTGTTGGTGTTCAGTGTGGCGGATGAAGTGAAGGTGCTTGGCGAGAAGCTGGGGCATCACGATTGTCTGCAAATTGACGGTAACCGCGACTTGCTGGATATCTCCGTAGCCGGCCGCAGCTGTGTAATCGAACTGACCCAACTCGGTTAAAAAATGTGGGAGGGGGTTTGCCCCCGATAGCGGTGGGTCAGTGCCAGATGGGCTGGCTGACACACTGCCATCGGGGGGCAAGCCCCCTCCCAAATTTGTTTCTTATTGTTCATAAGATCTGTTTCCAGGCTGCGCACCAATTTGTTACCGAATGCCCCAGGGTGGCGCAAAATCCCGCTGTCGCCTTAACCCCTGCGCACTCCCAACACCCCTCGTAAGAAATTTCATCCAGCACCGAAGCCTTAATTTCCAAGGCTCGCGCGCGCTTCTCCAAAAAAACTCTACCGAGGCCACAGCAAGTTGGCCGCTTGATTGCATATGCTTGTATGTACAAGTAAAGGTGTGTGCGTAAGAGTCGTCTTCGCCCCCCCATCAAGCATGCGCATCGATCGCTGAGGAGTTCTTGTTGTGACCAAGCCTACTAAATACCGTGATGTCGAAATCCGCGCCGCCCACGGTAACAAGCTCACCGCCAAAAGCTGGCTGACTGAAGCGCCGCTGCGCATGCTGATGAACAACCTCGATCCACAAGTGGCCGAGAACCCGAAAGAACTGGTGGTGTATGGCGGTATCGGCCGTGCGGCGCGCAACTGGGAGTGCTACGACCAGATCGTCGAAAGCCTTACCAACCTCAATGATGACGAAACCCTGTTGGTGCAGTCCGGCAAGCCGGTCGGCGTGTTCAAGACCCACAGCAACGCGCCGCGCGTTCTGATCGCTAACTCCAACCTGGTGCCGCACTGGGCCAGTTGGGAACACTTCAATGAGCTGGATGCCAAGGGCCTGGCCATGTACGGCCAGATGACCGCCGGCAGCTGGATCTACATCGGCAGCCAAGGCATCGTCCAGGGCACCTACGAAACCTTCGTCGAAGCCGGTCGCCAGCATTACGACAGCAACCTGAAAGGTCGCTGGGTGCTCACCGCAGGTCTCGGCGGCATGGGCGGCGCGCAACCGTTGGCGGCAACCCTGGCCGGCGCCTGCTCGCTGAACATTGAATGCCAGCAGGTCAGCATCGATTTCCGCTTGAACAGCCGTTATGTCGACGAACAAGCCACCGACCTCGACGACGCCTTGGCCCGCATCGCCAAGTACACCCAGGAAGGCAAAGCGATCTCCATCGCCCTGCTGGGCAACGCTGCCGAGATCCTGCCGGAACTGGTCAAGCGCGGCGTGCGCCCCGACATGGTCACCGACCAGACCAGCGCCCACGACCCGCTCAACGGCTACCTGCCCGCCGGTTGGACCTGGGATGAATACCGCGCCCGCGCCAAGACCGAACCCGCAGCCGTGATCAAGGCCGCCAAGCAGTCGATGGCCGTGCACGTCAAAGCCATGCTGGACTTCCAGAAACAAGGCATCCCTACCTTCGACTACGGCAATAACATCCGTCAGATGGCCCAGGAAGAGGGCGTGGAAAACGCCTTCGATTTCCCAGGCTTTGTACCGGCGTATATCCGCCCGCTGTTCTGCCGTGGCATCGGCCCGTTCCGCTGGGCGGCGCTGTCCGGTGACCCGCAGGACATCTATAAGACCGACGCCAAAGTCAAAGAGCTGATCCCCGACGACGCCCACCTGCACAACTGGCTGGACATGGCCCGCGAGCGCATCAGCTTCCAGGGCCTGCCGGCACGTATCTGCTGGGTGGGCCTGGGCCAGCGCGCTAAGTTGGGCCTTGCGTTCAACGAAATGGTACGCAGCGGCGAGCTGTCGGCACCGGTGGTGATCGGCCGTGACCACCTCGATTCCGGCTCGGTAGCAAGCCCCAACCGCGAAACCGAAGCCATGCAGGACGGTTCCGACGCTGTGTCCGATTGGCCATTGCTCAATGCTCTGCTCAACACCGCCAGCGGCGCGACCTGGGTTTCGCTGCACCACGGCGGCGGCGTGGGCATGGGCTTCTCCCAGCATTCGGGCATGGTGATCGTTTGTGACGGTACCGATGAAGCGGCCGAGCGGATTGCGCGTGTGCTGCACAACGACCCGGCGACCGGGGTGATGCGTCATGCCGATGCGGGTTACCCGATCGCTATCGATTGCGCCAAGGAGCAGGGCCTCAACCTCCCAATGATCACAGGCTGATACCTCCACTGTAGGAGCGAGCTTGCTCGCGAAAAAGGTACAACCGACGCAGCTGTGCGCCTGAAATACCTTCGCGAGCAAGCTCGCTCCTACAGAAAAGCTAAACCCGAACAATCCATCAGAGGTTGAACCGACATGGCTGCAAATGACACCACCCCGTTGATCGAAAGGCGTTCGATCGACTACATCCCGGAAGCGGAAAGACACGGTCGTCTGTTCAGCCAGTTCACCCTGTGGATGGGCGCCAACCTGCAGATCACCGCGATTGTCACCGGGGCGCTGGCCGTGGTGCTGGGCGGGGATGTGTTCTGGTCGTTGATCGGTCTGCTGATCGGCCAATTGATCGGCGGTGGCGTGATGGCGTTGCATGCGGCGCAAGGGCCCAAGCTGGGCCTGCCGCAGATGATCTCCAGCCGGGTGCAGTTCGGTGTGTATGGCGCGGCCATTCCGATCGTACTGGTGTGCCTGATGTACCTGGGTTTCACCGCGACGGGCACCGTACTGTCGGGCCAGGCGCTGGGCCAGTTGTTTGGCGTCAGCGATAGCGTCGGCATCCTGATTTTCGCCAGTGTCATCGTGCTGGTCACAGTGCTGGGTTACCGCGTGATCCACTTTATCGGCCGTGTCGCCAGCGTCATCGGCGTGATTGCCTTTGTCTACCTGTTCAGCCGTTTGATCAGCCAGACCGACGTGGGCGCACTCTTGCAGATCCGCCATTTCAGTTGGAGCAGCTTTTTGCTGGCGGTGTCGCTGGCGGCCTCCTGGCAGATCGCCTTCGGCCCTTACGTAGCAGACTACTCACGTTACCTGCCGAGCAGCACGTCGTCGGTGAAAACCTTCCTCGCGGCTGGCGCAGGTTCGGTGATTGGCGCACAGGTGGCGATGGTGTTGGGCGTGTTTGCTGCGGCCATGTCCAACGGCCAATTTGCGGGCCATGAAGTGGCGTATATCGTCGGCTTGAGCGGCACGGGCGCCACCGCTGCGCTGCTGTATTTCAGCATCGCGTTTGGCAAGGTGACTATCTCTACGCTGAACTCCTACGGCAGCTTCATGTGCATCGCCACCATCATCAGCGGCTTTCGTGGTCGCCTTGAAGTGACACGCTTGCAGCGTCTGGTGTTTGTACTGGCCATTGTCGGCACCGCGACCCTGATCGCGCTACTCGGCCAGCATTCGTTCCTGGGGGCATTCAAGTCGTTCATCCTGTTCCTGCTGGCGTTCTTTACGCCTTGGAGCGCGATCAATCTGGTGGACTACTACTGCATCACCCGTGAGCGCTATGACGTGCCGGCGCTGGCCGACCCGAACGGTCGCTACGGCCGTTGGAACCTGCTGGGTATCAGCGTGTATGTCTTCGGCGTGCTGGTGCAGTTGCCGTTCATCTCCACCAAGTTCTACACCGGCCCGCTGGTGGCCGCGCTGGGTGATGTGGATATCTCCTGGATCATCGGCCTGGTGCTGCCCGCCGCCCTGTATTACCTGTGCGCGAAAAAATGGCACGGCACGGTGCCCGATCAACTGATCCTGCCGAAAGAGCAGGGCGCAATACCGACAACAAACGGGCTGGCTGCACAAGCCTGATGGAACGTAGACAGGGCTGGATGCCTGCTGACTGCCGTAATCCATTTCAAGATTGGGAGCGTCACAACAATGAAAATGCATAAGACCCTGTTGGCCACTTTGTTCTCTGCGGGCGTTTTGGCCTCTGCTGGCGCCCAGGCGGCCGGCTGGTGTGAATCCGGCAAACCGGTGAAATTCGCCGGCTTGAATTGGGAAAGCGGCATGTTGCTCACCGACATCCTGCAAACCGTGCTGGAAAAAGGCTACGACTGCAAAACCGACAGCCTGCCGGGCAATTCCATCACCATGGAAAACGCCCTGAGCAGCAATGACATTCAAGTGTTCGCCGAAGAATGGGTCGGCCGCAGCGAAGTCTGGAACAAGGCCGAGAAGGCCGGCAAAGTCGTCGGTGTCGGCGCGCCGGTTGTTGGCGCGATTGAAGGTTGGTACGTGCCGCGTTATGTGATCGAAGGCGATGCAAAGCGCAAGCTGGAAGCCAAGGCACCCGACCTGAAAACCATCGCGGACCTTGCCAAGTACGCCTCGGTATTCAAAGACCAGGAAGAACCGTCCAAAGGCCGTTTCTACAACTGCCCGGCCGGCTGGACCTGTGAGCTGGATAACAGCGAAATGCTCAAAAGCTACGGCCTGGAAAAAACCTACACCAACTTCCGCCCAGGCACCGGCCCGGCGCTGGATGCAGCGGTGCTGTCGAGCTACAAGCGCGGCGAGCCGATCCTGTTCTACTACTGGTCGCCCACCCCGCTGATGGGCCAGGTCGACCTGGTCAAGCTGGAAGAAAAACCCGGCGTGGATAAAAGCGTGAGCATCAAGGTCGGCCTGTCCAAGACCTTCCACGAGCAAGCCCCTGAACTGGTGGCGGTGCTGGAAAAGGTCAACCTGCCCATCGACCTGCTGAACCAAAACCTGGGCCGCATGGCCAAGGAGCGCATCGAGTCGCCGAAACTGGCGAAAATTTTCCTCAAGGAACATCCTGAGGTCTGGCACGCCTGGGTGAGTGAAGACGCGGCCAAGAAAATCGACGCGGCCTTGTAGGTCAAGCGGGCCCGGCTACCCTGAGGGGCAAGCCGGGCGCCTGGCCACAACCCACTGGATCGAGAGCACGCTATGTTTCCTGAGAGTTTTACGTTTTCCATCGCCGACTGGGTCAACGGTTGGGTGGACTCACTGGTCACCAACTACGGCGATGTGTTCCGGCACATTTCCGACACCCTGCTGTGGGCCATCGTCAACCTGGAAGGGCTGCTGCGCGCAGCGCCCTGGTGGTTGATGCTGGCTATCGTCGGCGGGGTTGCCTGGCACGCCACCCGCAAGGTGGTGACCACGGCGGTGATCGTCGGTTTACTGTTCCTGGTCGGCGCGGTCGGCTTGTGGGACAAGCTGATGCAGACCCTGGCCTTGATGATGGTCGCCACGGTGATCTCGGTGCTGATCGGCATCCCGCTGGGGATTTTGTCGGCGCGCAGCAATCGCCTGCGTTCGGTGTTGATGCCGCTGCTGGACATCATGCAAACCATGCCGAGCTTCGTGTATTTGATCCCGGTATTGATGCTGTTCGGCCTGGGCAAAGTCCCGGCGATTTTCGCCACCGTGATCTACGCCGCGCCGCCGCTGATTCGCCTGACTGACTTGGGTATTCGCCAGGTCGACGGCGAAGTCATGGAAGCCATCAACGCTTTCGGCGCCAACCGCTGGCAGCAGCTGTTCGGCGTGCAACTGCCGCTGGCACTGCCAAGCATCATGGCCGGGATCAACCAGACCACCATGATGGCGCTGTCGATGGTGGTGATCGCCTCGATGATCGGCGCCCGTGGCCTGGGTGAAGACGTGCTCGTCGGCATCCAGACCCTCAACGTCGGGCGCGGCCTTGAAGCCGGCTTGGCGATCGTGATTCTCGCAGTGGTCATCGACCGCATAACCCAGGCCTATGGTCGTCCACGGCATGAGGCGAGCAAATGACTACTGTCAGCAAAATCGAAGTCAAAAACGTGTTCAAGATCTTCGGCCCGCGCTCCAAGGACGCGCTGTTACTGATCGGCCAGGGCAAGACCAAAGACCAGGTGCTGGCCGAGACCGGCTGCGTGGTCGGCGTAAACGACCTGTCCCTGAGCATCGGCACCGGTGAGATCTTCGTGATCATGGGTTTGTCGGGATCTGGCAAATCCACGCTGGTGCGCCACTTCAACCGCCTGATCGACCCTACCAGCGGTGCGATCCTGGTGGATGGCGAAGACATTTTGCAACTGGACATGGAAGCCCTGCGCCAATTCCGCCGCCACAAGATCAGCATGGTGTTCCAGAGCTTCGGCCTACTGCCCCACAAAAGCGTGCTCGATAACGTGGCCTACGGCCTGAAAGTGCGTGGCGAGAGCAAACAGGTGTGTGCCGAGCGCGCCCTGCACTGGATCGAAACCGTGGGCCTCAAGGGCTACGAAAACAAATACCCGCACCAGCTCTCCGGCGGCATGCGCCAGCGCGTCGGCCTGGCCCGCGCCTTGGCGGCCGACACCGACATCATCCTGATGGACGAAGCCTTCAGCGCCCTCGACCCGCTGATCCGCGCCGAGATGCAGGACCAGTTGCTGGAGCTGCAAAAGACCCTGCACAAGACCATCGTGTTCATCACCCACGACCTCGACGAGGCGGTGCGCATCGGTAACCGCATTGCGATCCTCAAGGACGGCAAGTTGATCCAGGTCGGCACGCCGCGAGAGATTCTGCATTCGCCGGCAGATGAGTACGTGGACCGGTTTGTTCAGCGGCGGGCGGCGGTGGTTTGAGCCAGGTTTTGTGGTGAGGCTGCTGGCCCTATCGGGGGCAAGCCCCCTCCCACATTTACTGTATTCACCGATTTTGATGTGTGAACACAGTCAGGGTGGGAGGGGGCTTGCCCCCGATAGGGCCAGCACCGCCACACATGCATTCAAGAAGGTATAAAGATGCTCCAAACAATCACCCTCGCCGATGCCCCACTACGCTGGCAGGACGTCACCGCCGTCGCCCGCCACGGCGCAACCCTTGAGCTCTCGCCCCAAGCCTGGGCCCGCATCGACAATGCCCAAGCGATCGTGCAACGCATCGTCACCAGCGGCGAACGCGCCTACGGCGTCAACACCGGCCTGGGTGCCTTGTGCAACGTGTCGCTCGAGGGCGAGCAACTCAGCCAGTTGTCGCGCAATACGCTGTTGAGCCACGCCTGCGGCGTCGGCCCGGTGCTGAGCGACGAGCAGACTCGCGCAATCATCTGCGCTGCTGTCATCAACTACAGCCACGGCAACTCCGGCCTGCATCCGCAGGTGGTACACGCGTTGCTGGCGCTGCTCAATCACGGCATCACGCCGCAAGTGCCGTCACAGGGCTCGGTGGGTTACCTGACCCATATGGCCCATGTCGGCGTGGCTTTGTTGGGTGTGGGCAATGTGAGTTACAACGGCCAGATCGTCCCGGCGCAACAAGCCCTGAGCGCCGAAGGTTTGCAGCCGGTGGTGCTCGGCGCCAAGGACGGCCTGTGCCTGGTCAACGGCACACCGTGCATGACCGGCCTGAGCTGCCTGGCCCTGGCCGATGCCCACCATTTGCTGCAATGGGCTGACGTGATCGGCGCCATGAGCTTCGAGGCCCAGCGCGGCCAGATCGATGCATTTGACGAAGAGATCATCGCACTCAAACCGCACCCCGGCATGCAACACGTCGGCATTAACCTGCGCGCATTGCTTGATGGCAGCGAAGTGATCGCCAGCAGCAAGGGCATCCGGACCCAGGACGCCTTGAGCCTGCGCTCGATCCCGCAGATCCACGGTGCGGCCCGCGATCAAGTCGAGCACGCCACCCGCCAGATCGAGACCGAACTCAACAGTGCCACCGACAACCCGCTGGTACTCGGCACACCGGACAACTACCGCGTCGTATCCCAGGCCAACCCTCACGGCCAATCGGTCGCGCTGGCGGCGGATATGCTTGCCATTGCCATGGCCGAAATCGGCTCGGTGGCCGAACGCCGCCTGGACCGCCTGATCAACCCCCACGTCAGCGGCCTGCCGGCGTTCCTCGTCAGCAACCCCGGGGTCAACTCCGGGATGATGATCGTGCAATATGTCGCCGCGTCGCTGTGCGGGCAAAACCGCCAATTGGCGCAACCGGCGGTGCTCGACAACTTTGTCACCTCGGGCCTGCAGGAAGACCACCTGAGCATGGGCACCAACGCCGCGCTCAAGCTGCACCAAGTGCTGGCCAACGTGACGCAGATCCTCGCCATCGAGTACTTGCTGGCGGCCCAGGCGTTCGAATTCTTGAAAGACCAGCGTTTTGGTGCCGGCACCGACCGCGCCTGGCGCTTGCTGCGTGAAGTGGTCCCGGCCTACGAGCAGGACCGTTGGCTCGCGCCGGATATTGCGGCCGCTGCGCAGGTAGTCAAAGACACCGCATTCCCGAATTTGCACTAAAAAATAATCACAAGGAGCACGACTGTGACTGCGCTTAATCTGATCCCGGGCCAACTGAGCCTTGCCCAATTGCGGGCCATCTACCAACAGCCAGTGACCCTCAGCCTGGATGACAGCGCCACGGCGCAGATCGACGCCAGCGTCGCCTGCGTTGAGCAGATTCTCGCCGAGAACCGCACCGCCTACGGCATCAACACCGGTTTCGGCCTGCTGGCTTCGACCCGCATCGCCAGTGAAGACCTGGAAAACCTCCAGCGCTCCCTGGTGTTGTCCCACGCCGCCGGGGTGGGTGAGCCCATCAGCGATGCGTTGGTGCGGTTGGTGATGGTGCTCAAGGTCAACAGCCTCAGCCGTGGGTTTTCCGGCATTCGTCGCCAGGTGATCGACGCGTTGATCGCGCTGATCAACGCCGAGGTTTATCCGCATATTCCGTTGAAAGGTTCGGTCGGTGCTTCCGGCGACCTGGCGCCGTTGGCGCACATGTCCCTGGTGCTGCTGGGCGAAGGCAAGGCGCGCTACAAGGGTGAATGGTTGGAGGCCACCGAGGCGCTGAAAGTCGCGGGCCTTGCGCCGCTGACCCTCGCCGCCAAAGAAGGCCTGGCGCTGCTCAACGGTACGCAGGTGTCCACCGCCTATGCCCTGCGTGGTCTGTTTGAAGGCGAAGACCTGTTTGCCGGCGCCCTGGCATGCGGTGCGCTCACCGTGGAAGCGGTGCTGGGCTCACGCTCGCCGTTCGATGCGCGTATTCATGCCGCGCGCGGTCAGCGTGGGCAGATCGATTCGGCAGCGGCCTATCGCGATCTGCTGGGCGAAAGCAGCCAGGTTTCCCAGTCGCACCAGAACTGCGACAAGGTACAAGACCCGTACTCCCTGCGTTGCCAGCCACAAGTCATGGGCGCCTGCCTGACCCAGTTCCGCCAGGCCGCCGAAGTGCTCGTGGTAGAAGCCAACGCCGTGTCGGATAACCCGTTGGTGTTTGCCGCCGAAGGTGATGTGATTTCCGGCGGCAACTTCCACGCCGAACCGGTGGCCATGGCTGCCGACAACATGGCACTGGCCATCGCCGAAATCGGCTCCCTGAGCGAGCGTCGTATCTCGCTGATGATGGATAAGCACATGTCGCAACTGCCGCCGTTCCTGGTGGGCAATGGTGGGGTCAACTCCGGCTTTATGATTGCTCAAGTCACCGCCGCTGCGCTCGCCAGCGAAAACAAGGCGCTGGCCCACCCCCATAGCGTCGACAGCCTGCCGACCTCGGCGAACCAGGAAGACCACGTGTCCATGGCCCCGGCTGCCGGCAAGCGACTGTGGGAAATGGCCGAGAATACCCGCGGCGTGCTGGCCGTTGAATGGTTGGCCGCCTGCCAGGGCCTGGACCTGCGTGAAGGCCTGAAAACCTCGCCAAAACTGGAAAAAGCCCGCGCCATCCTGCGCAACACAGTCGCGTTCTACGACAAGGACCGCTTCTTCGCGCCCGACATCAACGCCGCCAGCGAACTGCTCGCCAGCCGCTGCCTGAATGAGCTGGTGCCAACCAACCTGCTGCCTAGCCTATAACCTTGTAGGAGCGAGCTTGCTCGCGAAAATCTCAAGACCGCCGCGGGGTGTCAGGCTCCCTGCGTCATCGTTGACGTTTTTCGCGAGCAAGCTCGCTCCTACAGGGGTTAATCATCACTAACGGAGGCGTTGATGAAAACGCTTTGGCAACACTGTCACATCGCAACCATGGCGGGCGGCAACTACTCGATCATCGAGGACGCCGCCCTGGTGACCGCAGGCCCGCTCATCGAATGGATCGGCCCGCGCAGCCAAGCACCCTCGGCGGATTACGCTCAGGTGCATGACCTGCAAGGCGCGTGGGTCACCCCCGGCCTGATCGACTGCCACACCCACACCGTGTTCGGTGGTAATCGCAGTGGCGAATTCGAGCAGCGCCTGCAAGGCGTGAGCTACGCCGAAATCGCCGCCCAGGGTGGCGGTATCGCCAGCACCGTGTGCGCCACTCGCACTGCAACGGAAGATGAACTGTTCGCAAGCGCCGACAAGCGCCTGCGCAGTTTGCTGCGCGACGGCGTGACCACGGTGGAGATCAAGTCCGGCTACGGCCTGGACCTGGCCAACGAACGCAAGATGTTGCGGGTCGCCCGTCGCCTCGGCGAAGCGCTGCCGGTAAGCGTGCGCGCCACCTGCCTGGCGGCCCATGCGCTGCCGCCGGAGTACAAGGACCGTGCCGACGAGTACATCGACCACATTTGCACCGAAATGCTGCCGGCCCTCGCGGCCGAAGGGCTGGTGGATGCAGTAGATGCATTCTGTGAATACCTGGCGTTTTCCACTGAGCAGGTGGAGCGCGTGTTCAAGGTGTCTCAGCAACTGGGGCTGCCGGTGAAGCTGCACGCCGAGCAACTCTCGTCGCTGCACGGCTCCAGCCTGGCGGCGCGTTACCACGCATTGTCGGCAGATCACCTGGAATTCATGACCGAAGACGATGCCATCGCCATGGCCGCCTCCGGCACCGTCGCCGTATTGCTGCCGGGGGCGTTCTACTTTTTGCGCGAAACCCAGTTGCCGCCGATGGACGCCCTGCGCAAGCACGGCGTCAAGATCGCCATCGCCAGCGACCTCAACCCCGGCACATCACCGGCGCTGTCGGTGCGCCTGATGTTGAACATGGCTTGCACCCTGTTCCGCATGACGCCGGAAGAGGCCCTGGCTGGCGCCACCCAGCACGCGGCTACGGCGCTGGGCATGGGCGACACCCATGGCTCGCTGGAAGTGGGCAAGGTCGCGGATTTTGTCGCTTGGCAGATCGATCGCCCGGCCGATCTGGCCTACTGGCTAGGCGGCGAGCTGGATAAACGCGTCGTGCGCCATGGCGTCGACGTCACTGTTTAAGGAGCGTGTTGTGGATAAGGTTCTGAACTTCAAACAAGGTCGCGTACCCCTGCTGATCAGCATGCCCCACGCTGGCTTGCGCCTGACACCTGTGGTCGAGGCCGGGTTGATCCCCGAGGCGCAAAGCCTGCCGGACACCGACTGGCACATCCCCACGTTGTATGACTTTGCCGAAGAACTCGGCGCCAGTACCTTGGCCGCCGAGTATTCACGCTTTGTAATCGACCTGAACCGGCCGTCCGACGACAAACCGCTCTATGCCGGCGCCACCACCGGCCTGTACCCGGCCACGTTGTTCGACGGCGTGCCGTTGTTCCGCGAAGGGCTGGCGCCCAGCGAGGCCGAGCGTCTCAGCTACCTGCAAAAAATTTGGGGCCCATACCATCGTACGCTGCAAGAGGAACTGGCGCGGCTCAAGGCCGAGTTTGGTTATGCGCTGTTGTTCGATGCGCATTCGATCCGTTCGGTTATCCCGCATCTGTTCGACGGCAAGCTGCCGGACTTCAACCTCGGCACCTTCAACGGTGCCGCGTGTGATCCTCAATTGGCCCGCCAGTTGGAAGCCATCTGCGCCGAGCATCCGCAGTTCACCCATGTGCTCAATGGTCGCTTCAAGGGTGGGCATATCACCCGTCATTACGGCGACCCGGCGCAGGACATTCATGCGGTGCAGCTGGAGTTGTGCCAGAGCACCTATATGGAAGAGGTTGAGCCGTTCCGCTACCGCGAGGATTTGGCCGCGCCGACGCGGGTAGTGTTGAAGCATCTGCTCGAAGCGTTTTTGGCCTGGGGAAAGCAGCGCTACGGCTGAAACCGCTATCGGGGCAAGCCCCTCCCACACTTGGAATGCATTCACCTGTGGGAGGGGGCTTGCCCCCGATAGCGGTAGGTCAGCCACAACTTTATCAACTGACACACCCTCATCGGGGGCAAGCCCCTCCCACAATTGGATCTGCATCGTCAGCGAGGGGCATGCTCAATGCACAATTCGGGTTTATAGTGCCAGACGGCAAAATAAAAGACGTCCCCCCAGGGATGAACCCGACCCCCTACGGAGCGCGCAATGCAGACTTGGTACCCGCAGATCAAACCCTACGCCCGGCACGATCTGGCCGTCGATGACACCCACACCCTGTATGTCGATGAAAGCGGCTCCCCCGAAGGTTTGCCCGTCGTATTCATCCATGGTGGCCCTGGCGCCGGTTGCGACGCCCAGAGCCGCTGTTATTTCGACCCGAACCTGTACCGCATTGTCACCTTCGACCAGCGTGGCTGCGGCCGTTCCACGCCCCGCGCCAGCCTTGAAAACAACACCACCTGGGATCTGGTCGCCGACCTCGAGCGCATCCGTGAACACCTGGGCATCGATAAATGGGTGTTGTTCGGCGGCTCCTGGGGCTCGACCCTGGCCCTGGCCTATGCGCAGACCCACCCAGAGCGCGTGCATGGGCTGATCGTGCGCGGCATCTTCCTCGCGCGTCCGCAGGACATCGAGTGGTTCTACCAGGCTGGCGCCAGCCGGCTGTTCCCGGATTACTGGCAGGACTACCTGGCGCCGATCCCGCAGGACGAGCGCCACGACATGATCGCGGCCTACCACAAGCGCCTCACCGGCAACGACCAGATCGCCCAGATGCACGCGGCCAAGGCCTGGTCTGGTTGGGAAGGGCGCATGTTGGGCTTGTGCCCGAGCCCCCAACATGTGGAGCGCTTTTCCGAGCCGCAACGGGCGCTGTCCATTGCGCGCATCGAGTGCCATTACTTCACCAACAATTCGTTCCTTGAGCCCAATCAGCTGATCCGCGACATGCACAAGATTGCCCATCTGCCTGGCGTAATCATTCACGGGCGCTACGATATGATCTGCCCGCTGGATAACGCCTGGGAATTGCACCAGGCTTGGCCCAACAGTGAGCTGCAGGTGATTCGTGAAGCCGGGCATGCGGCGTCCGAGCCTGGTATCACCGATGCCTTGGTGCGTGCGACCAGCCAAATGGCCCGTCGCTTGCTTGACCTGCCGCCTGAAGAAGCATGAAGGGTCTGTTGCAACGGGTGCGCGGCGCCCGGGTCGAGGTTGACGGCGAAATTGTCGGGGCCATTGACCAGGGTTTGCTGGTGCTGGTGGCCGTTGAACCTTTGGATACTCCGCAGAGTGCCGACAAACTGCTGCACAAGCTGCTTAACTATCGGGTGTTCAGCGACGACGAGGGCAAGATGAACCTGTCGCTGAAGGACGTGGGTGGCGGTTTGTTGCTGGTTTCGCAGTTCACGCTGGCGGCAGACACCAAGAGTGGGCTGCGGCCAAGTTTCACGACTGCGGCCCCGCCGGCCCTTGGGGCGGCGCTTTTCGACCATTTGTTGTTACAAGCGCAACAATTGCATGGCAAGGTGGCGTCAGGGCGTTTTGGCGCGGATATGCAGGTGCATTTGGTCAATGACGGGCCTGTCACCTTCCTCTTACAGACCTAAATGTATTAAAAACGACTTTTAATGCCTAAAAACGCAGGGTTTCACTACAAATACTTCGTTGCCCCTGATGCGTTGTTTCGCGGGCTACTAGATAATCGCGCGCTACGGGGATCAGCGTTGTTTGGTCCATTTTTGACTTAGGTAGAGACTTGTCCGATAGCCTCAGGGGAATCATTTTGACCCAGGGGAGTCGGAACAATGCTCGCCAACCTGGCATATAGATAGCTGGCCGTTGGTTTTTTGATCTGTTTTCGGCGAGGGTTGCTCGTGATTGTTAGTCCCTGTAATGCACCAAAATTGTCTGCCAAACGGTTACGAAACGTACTGGTGACGGGCTCTGCCCTGTTCTGCCTGTTCGGCGCGGGTCAACTGTGGGCATTCAGTCTGGATGATGTGTCGGCCAAGGCAAAAGAACTGGCCGGGCAGAAATACGAAGCTCCGCGCAGCAATCTGCCGAACGAATTCCGCGAAATGAAATTTGCTGACTATCAGAAAATTCGTTTCCGCAGCGAAAAAGCCGAGTGGGCCGACCAGGACACGCCGTTCAAGCTGTCCTTCTATCACCAGGGTATGCACTTCGATACACCGGTGAAAATCAACGAAATCACCGCCACCAGCGTCAACGAAATCAAGTACGACCCGACGCGTTTCGATTTCGGCGACGTGAAATTTGATCCTAAAGCCACCGAACAACTGGGTTATGCCGGTTTCCGTGTGCTGTACCCGATCAACAAGGCCGACAAGCAAGACGAAATCATGACCATGCTGGGCGCGAGCTACTTCCGCGTGGTCGGCAAGGGCCAGGCGTATGGCCTGTCCGCCCGTGGCATGGCGATCGATACTGCATTGCCGTCTGGCGAAGAGTTCCCGCGTTTCACCGAGTTCTGGATCGAGCGTCCAAAGCCGGGTGAGAAGCAACTGGTGATCTTTGCCCTGCTGGACTCGCCGCGGGCTACTGGCGCCTACCGCCTGACCCTGCGCCCTGGTACCGACACCATTGTCGACGTCAAATCCCAGATGTACCTGCGCGACAAGGTCACCAAGCTGGGCGTTGCCCCGTTGACCAGCATGTACCTGTTCGGCGCGAACCAGCCATCCAAAGTGCTGAACTACCGTCGTGAATTGCACGACTCCAGCGGCCTGTCGATCCATGCCGGCAATGGCGAGTGGATCTGGCGCCCACTGAACAACCCTAAACACCTGTCGGTCAGCAACTTCACCGTCGAAAACCCACGTGGTTTCGGCCTGCTGCAACGCGGTCGCGATTTCAGCCATTACGAAGACCTGGACGACAACTACGACAAGCGCCCAAGCGCCTGGATCGAGCCTGAGGGCGACTGGGGCAAAGGCACCGTCAACCTGGTAGAGATCCCGACCGCCGATGAAACCAACGACAACATCGTTGCGTTCTGGAGCCCGGAAACCTTGCCGGAACCCGGCCAGCCGCTGGACGTGGCGTACCGCCTGCACTGGACCATGGACGAAAAAGCCCTGCACCCGGCCGACAGTGCCTGGGTCAAGCAGACCCTGCGTTCGACTGGCGACGTGAAACAGTCCAACCTGATCCGTCAGCCAGACGGCAGCGTGGCCTACCTGGTGGACTTCGAGGGCCCGTCCCTCAAGGCTCTGCCAGCGGACGCCTCGGTTCGCAGTGAAGTCAGTGTTGGCGACAACGCTGAGCTGGTCGAAAACAGCGTGCGCTACAACGAGCACACCAAAGGCTGGCGCCTGACCCTGCGTATGAAGATCAAGGACGCAGGCAAGCCGACCGAAATGCGTGCCGCGCTGGTGCAGGATGTGGCTCCGCCCGCCGCCGTGCAGGACTCCAGCCATGTTCTCAAGGCCGACAAGGTCCTGGCCAAGCAACATGAAAAACAGGCCAAGAAAGACGCGAAAGACAAGGAAGCCAAGCAGCCAGAAGCTGCCCCAGCCACACCGGAGCCGATCAAGACCGAACACGTCCTGACCGAAACCTGGAGCTATCAGTTGCCTGCCGATGAGTAATTCTCAAGTCCAGCCAGAAACGCTGTCCGAGTATCTGGCGCATCTTCCGATGACCGCTGAGCAGCGCGCCGAATTGGCGGGCTGCACATCGTTCACCGAGTTGCACGAGCGCCTGTCCTCAAAGACCTTCGATGCACCTGCCGACGCTGCGCAAGCGTCGGTTGAGCGTCGGTTGAGCCTCAGCACCGCTGAAGAGCTGCAAGACGCCGAAATGCTCGTGCTCGATGCCAGCGGTCGCGTGTGCCTCAAGGCCACGCCGCCGATTCGCCGCACCAAGGTGGTGCCCGAGCCTTGGCGCACCAACATCCTGGTACGTGGCTGGCGCCGGATGACCGGTCGTACCAACCCGCCCAAGCCGCCGAAAGACGAGCGTGTATTGCCGGCTGCGCGCTGGCGTACCGTGGGGTCGATTCGCCGTTACATCCTGCTGGTGCTGATGCTTGGCCAGACCATCGTTGCCGGCTGGTACATGAAAGGCATCATGCCGTACCAGGGTTGGTCGCTGGTGGACTTCGACGAAATCCGTAACCAGACCCTGCTGCAAACCGCTACCCAGGTACTGCCATACGCGTTGCAGACCAGCATCCTGATCATGTTCGGGATCTTGTTCTGCTGGGTGTCGGCGGGTTTCTGGACCGCCTTGATGGGCTTCCTTGAGCTGCTCACCGGTCACGATAAATACCGTATCTCCGGTAAAAGTGCCGGTGACGAGCCGATTCCGAAAGATGCCCGCACCGCGTTGGTAATGCCGATCTGTAACGAAGACGTGCCCCGGGTATTTGCCGGCCTGCGCGCTACCTTCGAGTCGGTTGCGGCTACCGGTGACCTGGACCGCTTCGATTTCTTCGTGCTCAGCGACAGTAATGACGCCGATATCTGCATCGCCGAACAGCAAGCCTGGCTCGACGTATGCCGCGAAGCCGGCGGTTTCGGCAAGATCTTCTATCGCCGCCGTCGCCGTCGCGTTAAGCGCAAGAGCGGCAACCTCGACGACTTCTGCCGTCGCTGGGGCAGTGACTACAAGTACATGGTAGTGCTCGACGCCGACAGCGTGATGAGCGGCGAATGCCTGACCAGCCTGGTGCGCCTGATGGAAGCCACGCCGGATGCGGGGATTATCCAGACCGCGCCACGTGCGTCGGGCATGGACACCCTGTATGCGCGCATGCAGCAGTTTGCCACCCGCGTTTATGGCCCGCTGTTCACTGCCGGCCTACACTTCTGGCAGTTGGGTGAATCCCACTACTGGGGTCACAACGCAATTATCCGCATGAAGCCGTTTATCGAGCACTGCGCCCTGGCGCCGTTGCCGGGTAAAGGCGCGTTCGCCGGTGCGATCCTGTCTCACGACTTCGTTGAAGCGGCGCTGATGCGCCGTGCCGGCTGGGGCGTGTGGATTGCCTACGACCTGCCGGGCAGCTACGAAGAACTGCCGCCGAACTTGCTGGATGAACTCAAGCGTGACCGTCGCTGGTGCCACGGTAACCTGATGAACTTCCGCCTGTTCCTGGTCAAAGGCATGCACCCGGTACACCGTGCGGTGTTCCTCACCGGCGTGATGTCTTACCTGTCGGCGCCGTTGTGGTTCCTGTTTTTGGTGCTGTCCACGGCCCTGCTGGCGGTGAACACCCTGATGGAGCCGCAGTACTTCATGGCGCCGCGCCAGTTGTACCCGCTGTGGCCGCAATGGCACCCGGACAAGGCGGTGGCGCTGTTCTCCACCACCATCGTGCTGCTGTTCCTGCCGAAGTTGCTGAGCATCATCCTGATCTGGGCCAAGGGCGCGAAAGAGTTCGGCGGCAAGTTCAAGGTGACCTTGTCGATGCTGCTGGAGATGCTGTTCTCCATGCTGCTGGCGCCGGTGCGGATGATTTTCCACACCCGCTTTGTACTGGCCGCGTTCCTGGGCTGGGCCGCGACCTGGAACTCGCCGCAGCGTGACGACGACTCCACGCCATGGAGCGAAGCGGTCAAGCGCCATGGTCCGCAAACCGTGCTGGGCTTTTTGTGGGCACTGCTGGTGGTGTGGTTGAACCCAAGCTTCCTGTGGTGGCTGGTGCCGATCGTGGGTTCGCTGATGTTGTCGATCCCGGTGTCGGTGATTTCCAGTCGGGTCAAGCTGGGTCTTAAGTCTCGCGACGAAAGCCTGTTTTTGATTCCTGAGGAATACAACCCGCCACAAGCGTTGCTCTCCACAGAGAAATACACCCACGAGAACCGCTGGCATGCGCTCAATGACGGCTTCGTGCGTGCGGTGGTCGACCCGCAGCAGAATGCTCTGGCCTGCGCCCTGGCGACCTCGCGTCACCGTGAGGCGGAGCCGATTGAATACCTGCGCGTCGAGCGTGTTCGCCATGCGTTGAAAGTCGGCCCAGCCGGCCTCAGCAACAACGAACGCGTGGCCTTGCTTAGCGATCCGGTGGCCTTGGCACGCCTGCACGAGCAGGTCTGGAGTGAAGGGCATCCAGACTGGCTCGCCGCCTGGCGTGACTCCGTCAAGTCCGACCCGCACGCGCCGTTGCTACCGCTGCAACCGCTGTCGTCCGTGGCCCAACCGGCCTGATTCAGACGCCCTCGAGGGTTCTCCTCGGGGGCGTTTTGAACGCTGGTCCTACAGCGTTATTCACTTCCTTTCGTCAGACTCAACTCATTGTTATTTCGAAACAAAAGACCTTTGTTCGAAGCGTTTTTCCGTGCCCGTGGCTGGGGTAGCATCGCGCCCCAAATTTGACACGCCACGGGGGATTCATGATCAACAGGTATTGTTCGGCATTGCTGCTTGGCGCCGTTTTTTGGCTTGGTGCCGGTTGGGCGAGCGCCGGGGCTTTGGACGATGCCGTGGCGCGTGGCACGCTGAAGGTCGGCACCACACCGACTTATGTGCCTTTCGAAATGACGGACAAACAGGGGCGCATCATCGGCTTCGAGATCGATCTGTTGCGGGTGATGAGTCGTGCGCTGGGCGTTGAACTGGAGTTGGTTGCGGTGCCCTATACCGAGTTGCTGGCCGGCTTGAAGGCGAACAGGTACGACCTGATCGGCAGTGGCATGACGGTGACGCAAGAGCGCAACCTTAAGCTGAATTTCAGTGACTCGTTTATGGTGGTCGGCCAAACGGCGTTGCTGCACCCCAGTTTGGCAGGGATGGTCGCCAGTATCGAAGACCTGGACAACGCAGGCTATCGGGTTGCTACCGTCGAAGGCACTACCGGCCAGGCGGCAGCGCAGCGCTTTCTGGGGGCCGCTCGGCTGAGTAGCTACACCACACCGGAAGAAGGCATACGCCTGGCGGTGGCAGGCAAGATCGACGCGTTTATCCATGATGCCCCTTACAATCTGATCGCTGCCAGCCGGCCGGAAAACCATGCGCTGCTGGCGTTGGAGCAGCCTTTCACCTATGAGCCCCTGGCCTTTGGGTTGAGAAAGGGCGATTACGACAGCCTCAACTGGATCAATCATTTCCTCAGCCAGATTGCCCAGGACGGCACGTACGATCGACTGCATGACAAGTGGTTCAAAGACACCGGCTGGATGGCGGATATGGACTGAGATTCATAACTTCTTACATATCAGTCGATGGAGAGGGCACCTCGTGCACGTGTCTACGGCTGTGTTTTGCCGCACTGCTGTAGGGCTTTTCCGACATGTGCCGATAACAAATACCCGTGAAACCTTTGTGACGGGCAACGAGTGGGTTAGGATCGCACCCCGAAATGGTGCAGCCGTTTTGCGCGCCGAACTCATAAGAATCGTTCAGGGGACTTGATGATGAAGAAGTATCTTTCGATGCTGCTGCTAGGTGTCACCGCGCTGGTCGCGGCCAATGCGGCCCAGGCCGGTGCCATTGATGATGCGGTCAAGCGCGGCACGCTGAAAGTCGGCATGGACCCGACCTACATGCCGTTCGAAATGACAGACAAGCGCGGCGAAATCATCGGCTTTGAAGTCGACATCCTCAAGGCCATGGCCAAGTCCATGGGCGTCAAGCTGGAACTGGTGTCTACGGGTTACGACGGCATCATCCCTGCCTTCCTCACCGGCAAGTTCGACATGATTGGCAGCGGCATGACCCTGACCCAGGAACGCAACCTGCGCTTGAACTTCAGCGAACCCTTCATCGTGGTCGGCCAGACCTTGCTGATCCGCAAGGACCTGGAAGGCACCATCAAGTCCTACAAAGACCTGAACGACGAGAAATATCGCCTGACCTCCAAGCTGGGTACCACCGGTGAGATGGTCGCCAAGAAGCTGATCTCCAAAGCCAAGTACCACGGTTACGACAACGAGCAGGAAGGCGTGCTGGACGTGGTCAACGGCAAGGCCGATGCCTTTGTGTATGACGCGCCGTACAACGTGGTTGCCGAGAAGAAAGTCGGTAATGGCAAGCTGGTGTTCCTCGACGAACCCTTCACCTTTGAACCTCTGGCGTTCGGCCTGAAAAAAGGCGATTACGACAGCATCAACTTCATCAACAACTTCCTGCACCAGATCCGTAACGACGGCACCTACGATCGTATCCATGACAAGTGGTTCAAGAGCTCCGAGTGGCTCAAGGACATGGAATAAGACTGATCAAAACCTGTAGGAGCGAGCTTGCTCGCGAAGATCGTCAACGATAACGCGGGACATCTGACACTGCGTAGCGTTCTCAGGTTTTTCGCGAGCAAGCTCGCTCCTACAAGGGCGACACATTCCGAGAGTTGAAATGAAACAGAAAAAAGCCCAATGGCCCTGGCACCTGCTGACTGTGGTCGTGCTGGTCGGCCTGGCCGGCGCCTTGTACTACGCCACTTCGTTGATGTCCTACGAATGGCGCTGGAACCGCGTACCGCAGTACTTCGCCTATCAAGCCGAAGAGTCCCAGCGCGCCGCTGACATCTCCACCGTCATTGAGCTGGTGCGCAAAGGGGATGTCGCCGAAGTGACCCTGCGTAACGACGCAGGCGTTGAGCAAAAGCTCACCGTGGCCGACAACAGCCTGCAAGTGGCGCGCGGCGATGATGTGGCCGAAGGCGATGTGGTGGGCGTGACCCGGCATTGGGCATTGGGGCCACTGATGTGGGGCTTGTGGACCACGCTGTGGCTGTCGGTGGTGTCGGGCATCCTGGGTCTGGTGATCGGCTTGGCGACCGGATTGTGCCGCTTGTCCAGCAACCCGACGCTGCGGGACCTGTCGACGATCTACGTCGAACTGGTGCGCGGCACACCGTTGCTGGTGCAGATTTTCATTTTCTATTTCTTCATCGGCACGGTGCTCAACCTGTCCCGAGAGTTTGCGGGGATCGCCGCGCTGTCACTGTTCACCGGTGCCTATGTGGCGGAAATCGTGCGGGCGGGCGTTCAGTCCATCACCCGTGGTCAGAACGAAGCCGCCCGCTCCCTAGGCTTGAGCGCCAGCCAGTCGATGCGTCACGTGGTATTGCCACAAGCGTTCAAGCGCGTGCTGCCGCCGCTGGCCGGGCAATTTATCAGCTTGGTCAAAGACACCTCGCTGGTCTCTGTGATCGCGATTACCGAGCTGCTCAAAAGCGGTCGCGAAGTGATCACCACCTCGTTCTCACCGTTTGAAATCCTGTTCTGCGTCGCAGGCCTGTACCTGCTGATCAACCTGCCGCTGTCGAAAATGGCCAGCCGGCTTGAGCGGAGGCTCGCGCAAAGTGATTGAAGTCCGCGATCTGGTTAAAGTCTTCGACGCCCGTGGCCATGTGGTGCGGGCGGTCGACCATGTCACCACCCAAGTAGCCAAGGGCGAAGTGCTGGTGGTCATCGGCCCGTCGGGCTCGGGCAAATCCACCTTCCTGCGCTGCCTCAATGGCCTGGAAGAGTTCGATGAAGGCTCGGTGAGCATCGACGGCCTGCAACTGGCCGACCCGAAGACCGACGTGAATGCCTACCGCCGCGAAGTCGGCATGGTGTTCCAGCACTTCAACCTGTTCCCCCATATGACCGTGCTGGAGAACTTGTGCCTGGCGCAGAAAGTCGTGCGCAAGCGCGGTAAGAAAGAGCGCGAAGCCAAGGCCCTGGCCCTGCTGGAAAAGGTCGGCATTGCACAGAAAGCCAATGAGTTTCCCTCACGCCTCTCCGGCGGCCAGCAGCAAAGGGTAGCCATTGCCCGTGCCCTGGCGATGGAACCCAAGGTGATGCTGTTCGATGAGCCCACCTCCGCGCTGGACCCTGAAATGGTCGGCGAAGTACTGGACGTAATGAAGACGCTGGCCCTGGAAGGCATGACCATGGTCTGCGTTACGCACGAAATGGGCTTTGCCCGTGAAGTGGCCGACCGGGTGCTGTTCTTCGATCATGGCAAGCTCCTGGAAGACGCCGCTCCCGCCGAGTTCTTCGACGCGCCAAAAGATCCTCGGGCCCAGGCATTCCTGCGCCAGGTGCTATAACGTGAATTTGCCCACCAGCATCTGTAAGTCCCGGCTCAGTCGGGTCAGCTGAACGCTCGCCGCCGCGGTTTCTTCGCTGGCGGCGGCGTTTTTTTCGGACACGTCACGCACCTTCAACACACTGCGATTGATCTCCTCGGCCACTGCGCTTTGCTCCTCGGCGGCAGCGGCGATCTGTGGATTCATTTCCAGGATGATGGCTACTGTGCGGGTAATCGACGCCAGCGCATCACCGGCATCGCGCGTCAGGCCCACGCTGTCGTCAGTCAGGGTTCGGCTGTTGTCCATGATGTCGGCGACTTGCTGGGTACCTGTACGCAGGCTTTGAATCAGCCCTTCGATTTCTTCTGCTGAATCCTGGGTACGCTGCGCCAGGCTGCGGACTTCATCGGCCACCACAGCAAAACCTTCGCCGGCATTGCCTGCGCGGGCCGCTTCGATAGCAGCATTCAGGGCCAGCAGGTTGGTCTGTTGGGACACGGACTTAATCACATCCAGCACGCTTTCGATCTTCTGGCTTTCCTTTTGCAACACGAGCATTGCGCGGGCCGAGAGCGCCATTTCTTCTGCTAACTGGCCGATGTGCTCAACGACTCGTGACACCACTTTGTCCCCTGCGACGGCTTGCAGGTCAGCCTCGTTGGCCGCATTAGAGGCTTTTTCGGCATGCCGGGCGACTTCCTGCGCGGTGGCGAGCATTTCGTTCATCGCCGTGGCGACCTGGTCGGTTTCCTCTTTCTGGTTGTTGATGCCTTCGCGCGTTTGCTCGGTGACCATCGACAATTGGGTCGCGGCGCTGGAGATCTGTCGAGCACTGTCGCCGATGCCACTGATCAGGTGACGTAGGTTATGGGTCATCTGCGCGACGCTGAGCTGCAACTGGCCTAACTCGTCGCGGCGCTCTGGCTCAATGCTGTGGCTCAGGTCGCCTTCGGCGATGCGGTTGGCGGTCGCTAAAGCCTTACGCAGCGGTAGCACGATCTGCCTGGCAATCCACCAGGCTGTCAGGCTACCGAGCATCAGGGCGGCCAGGGTCGTGCTTATCAGCCAGGCGCGGGTCTGGTCAGCTTCGGTGTCGCGCTTTTGCGTCTGGCCCTGACTGAGTGCTTCGCTGTGCTCCACTAGCTCATTGAGCTGTTGTTCGAAGCGGTTCTGTACAGCCTCTGTGACCAATTGTGCTTCTTTGAACGCCGTCAGTTGTGCGTGATAGGCCGAGAGGTCGCTTTTGAGCAAGGTGGAATCAACCGGCAGCGCCTGTACAGCGCTCAGGGCAGCTTGCAATGCGTCGAGCGCCTGACCGACGTCCTGCGCGTAAGCATCCAGCGATGGGGCGTTCCACGCGGGGGTTTGTGTATGGTCCTCAGCCTGGCCTATTGCGCGACGCAGGTCTTCGATAACGTCCAAGGCTTTTTCATCGTTCTGGTCGGGCAATTCGCTGGCGAATTGAGCCAGGGTATCGCCGGCCTGAAGTAGGGTTTTTTTCACGGGTGCGCGCGTGTTTTCGCGCCGCTCAATCAGGATGGGAAGCTCCGCCAATTCGGCTTTGAAACTATCGACCAGGCGTGTCGCTTGCTGAACACGTTGTAGGTCCTCTGGGGCTTTTAGAGTGTGCGAAAGATAGGCGAGGTGCTGGTCGATCTGTTCGATTTGGGCAGCCATCTTGCCCACGCTGTCGGTGTCGCTGAGCGTGCGGTACACGATTCGATCAGCCCGCATGGCCTCGGCTGCCGCAGTCAAATGACCCAGCACCGTTAGGCTGCTTGAGCGCGCGAGTGCGGCGTTCAGGGCTTGCCAGCCGGTGCCAGCAATGACCAAGCTGAGGAGCAGCACTTGGCCGAAGCCCAAGGCCAGTTTAAGCGTGACGCTGGCGTTACCCAGCAGACGGGTCAACCAACGAAACATGGGGAGCCTCCAAATCATCAATAGCGTTCATTGCGAACGCTAATTCGATTTGACGGCGGGCGGGTAAAGGGAGGGATGATAAACGCGTAGGAAATTTCACAAGATGTTGTAGCGGCGGCCGTGGGTGGCCGCCGCGCGCCCATCAGATGCGAAAACGCCCAACCAGGGTCTGCAGGTAGATGCCCAGGCGCGCCAGTTCAGCACTGGACGCGGCAGTTTCTTCACTGGCTGCAGACGTCTGTTCCGACACGTCGCGCACGTTCAGCACGCTGCGATTAATCTCTTCGGCCACGGCGCTCTGTTGCTCGGCGGCGGTGGCGATTTGCGAGTTCATGGCCTGGATTGTCGAGACTGTGCGGGTGATATTGCCCAGAGCAGCGCCCGCGCGGCGAGTCAGTTCGACGCTGCTATCGGTGAGGCCACGGCTATTGTCCATGATGGTCGCGACCTGCTGAGTGCCGCTTTGCAGGCCGACGATCAACTCTTCAATCTCTTCTGTGGATTTCTGAGTGCGCTGGGCGAGGCTGCGTACCTCATCGGCCACGACCGCAAAGCCACGCCCGGCTTCGCCAGCGCGGGCGGCTTCGATCGCTGCGTTAAGAGCCAGTAGATTGGTTTGCTGGGCCACGGACTTGATCACGTCCAGCACGCTGCCGATCTTGTCGCTTTCACGCTTCAAATCACCCATGGCGGCTGTGGAGTTGCCGACCTCGGTGGCCAGGCGCTCAATCTGGGCGATGGCCTCGCCAACGACCTTGTCGCCTTCACGGGCTTGCTGGTCAGCGGCAACAGCGGCTTCGGACGCTTCTTCAGCGTTGCGCGCCACTTCCTGCACTGTTGCGGCCATCTCGTTCATGGCGGTAGCCACCTGATCGGTCTCAACCTTTTGGCTGTTCACGCCGGCGCTGGTCTGCTCGGTCACCGCTGACAGTTCTTCGGCGGCACTGGCGATCTGAGTGACACCGTCGCTGATGCCGCCGATCAGTTCGCGCAGGCCTTCGGTCATGCTCTGCATGGCGCGCTGTAGCTGGCCCAGTTCGTCCTGGCGTGCGGAGTTGAGGTTGTGGCTCAGGTCGCCCGAGGCTACACGCTGGGCCACTTGCAGAGTCTGGTTCAGGGGAATGATGATCTGGCGAGTGATGGCCCAGGCCGCCACCAGGCCGAAAATCATCGCCAGCGAGCTGGCAAGCAGCAGGAAGTATTTGGCTTGCGCGGCATCGTGGTCGCGCACCACAGTCTGGGAGAGGGTGAGTTTGTCGCTATTGGCTAGCAGTATGTCACCCTGGGAGGCCATGATTTTCAACGCTGCGGCGTTGGCCGTTTGTGAGTCACGGAACTGGCTGACGGCTGCACGGTAGGCTTGCAGCGACACGCTGGCCTGTTGCAAGTTGGCCTGATAATCGGTAGGCAGTTGACCTTGCAGGGCGCTGATTTTTTTCAGCGCATTGTCGATGGCGTCCAAGGCGGGCTGCTCAGCCTCGACCTTGCCGCTGTAGGTGTAGCCGCGCACTTGGAAGCGCGCCTGCTGGATCAGCTTGCTCAGGTCCACCACGCTGTTGAATTGGCTGACGCTGTCACCCTGCAGCAGGGTCTTCTCGATCTCACTGGTCTTGGCTACGGCGTTGTCGGCCGTGTCGCCCAGCTTGCTACGGGCATCCTCGCGGCTGGCGCCGGCCTGGACCATGGCGCTGAAGGCGCGCTTGTATTGGTCCACGGCGGCCAGTTGCTCATCGATCAGGGCGACGTCGGCGGGTTGTTCGATCAGAGTGCGGGCGGTCTTGAGGCCGCTGTCCAGCGTGTTCAACAAGTCGCTGACCGCGCCGGGGCCTTGATCGCCACGGCGCATTTCGTAGGCCAGGCGGGCAATGCGCAGGTCCTTGGTCAAGGCGCCCATGCTGGAGATATAACCCAATTTGTCACCGCGGCTTGTCACATCGCCCAGGCCGGTCCAGCCGGTGAAGGTGATCATCAGCGTGAGCAGTAATACCAGGCCAAAGCCTACACCCAGCTTGGATTTGACGCTGACATTCCCCAACTTTTCGGCTAACCAACGATACATGCTGCAGACTCCCCTGGAACAAGGCTTGGACTTATTCCTGGGTTATCGGCCGTGTAGGTCTCTTCTGTAGGGAAGGGATTAAATGTGGGAGGGGGCTTGCTCCCGATGGCAGTCTGTCGGTCAGTACGTCTGTTACTGATACACCGCTATCGGGGGTAAGCCCCCTCCCACATTTGATCTGTGTTGGCAGGGGGCACGGGTTAGAACAGCCGGGCGAGTAGGGCGGTGACGGCGGTTTCGACCCGCAGGATCCGCGCGCCCAGTTGTACTGGCTGCATGCCAGCCTTGGTCAGCAGGTCGACTTCGTAGGGGATCCAACCGCCCTCCGGGCCAATCGCCAAGGTCACCGATTCATCCAGGCCGCGTGGGCAAGCCGGGTAATCCCCAGGATGGCCAATCAGCCCCAGGGTGCCAGCGACCATGGCCGGCAGGCGGTCTTCGACGAATGGCTTGAAACGCTTTTCGATAATGATCTCGGGCAGTACCGTGTCCCGTGCCTGTTCCAGGCCGAGGATCAGTTGCTCGCGCACGGCCTCAGGCTCCAGGAACGGGGTTTGCCAGAAGCTCTTCTCGACCCGGTAGCTGTTGAGCAATACCACCTTGGGCACGCCCATCGCGGCCACAGTCTGCAGCACACGACGCAGCATTTTCGGGCGGGGCAGGGCCAGCAGCAGGGTCAACGGCAGTTTGGCCGGTGGTGCCTGGTCGAAGCTCACTTGCAGCTCGGCTTCGCCAGCATCCAGGCGCAGCAACTGTGCGCTGCCCATCAACCCACCGATACGCCCGACCCGCAGGCTGTCGCCTACGGCGGCGCGGTGTACGTCCTGCATGTGCACCAGGCGCCGGTCGCGCAGCACCACACGGTCGGCCGCGATAAAGTCGGCCTCCTCAAGCAGCAGCAGGTTCACGGCTGGGTCGCTGGCGGCTGGTCGTCGTCGGCGGGTTGGTCATCCGGGTGTTCGCCGCGCTTGCTGATCAAGCCGCTGAACAGGATGCCGATCTCGAACAGCATCCACATCGGCACGGCCAGCAGGGTCTGGGAGAAGATGTCCGGCGGGGTGAGGATCATGCCGACCACAAAGCAGCCGATGATCACGTACGGGCGGATCTTCTTCAGGTACGCCACGTTGACCACGCCGATCCACACCAGCAGCACCACGGCCACCGGTATTTCGAACGCCACGCCGAAGGCGAAGAACAGCGTCATCACGAAATCGAGATAGCTGGTGATGTCGGTCATCATTTCCACGCCGGCCGGGGTGGCGGCGGCGAAGAACTTGAAGATCAGCGGGAACACCAGGAAGTACGCGAACGCCATGCCGGTGTAGAACAGCAAAATGCTGGATACCAGCAACGGCACCGCAATGCGCTTCTCATGCTTGTACAGCCCCGGCGCGATAAAGCCCCAGATTTGATGCAGGATCACCGGGATCGCCAGGAACAGCGAGACCATCATGGTCAGCTTCAACGGCGTCAGGAACGGCGACGACACATCGGTGGCGATCATCGTCGCGCCGGCCGGCAGGTACTGGCGCAGCGGCGTGGAGACGAAGGTGTAGATCTGCTGGGTAAAAGCGAACAACCCGGCAAAGATGATGAAGATCGCCGCTACGCAACGCAGCAGGCGGGTACGCAGCTCAGTGAGGTGCGAGACCAGCGGCATGTGCTGGTCGTTTTCCGGTTTATCAGCGCTCATGGGGCTCGCGGCGGCAAAGTAGGGTCATGGGGAGCCGGCGGCGCAACGGGCGCCGGTGCTGGCTCGGTGGGCGCTGCGGGTGCGGCGTCAACAGTGGGCGCAGGCGCAATGCTGTGCTCGGCCACGGGTGTCACCGGTTTTTCCGGCTCTTGCACTGGCGACAGAATCTTGCGGGCTTCCTGCTCCAACGAAAGAATGTGCTCGTTGTGCAATTGGCGGCGGATCTCGTCGGCGCCGATTTCCCGTTCAACTTCCTGTTTGATGGCGTTGAAACTGCGTTTCAGGCGCCCGATCCACAGGCCGGCCGTGCGTGCGGCACCGGGCAAGCGTTCAGGCCCCAATACCAGCAGGGCCACGAGGCCGACGAGCAGCAGTTCAGAGAAGCTGATACCAAACATTAGTCAGTGCTCACGAGTCTTTGCGGGTCGGCTCTTCGACTTTCTCAGCCTGCACGTCGAAGGTACGACGCTCGGTGATCGGCTGGGCGGCCTGCGGGTGCACAGGCTGAGCCGGTGGCACTGGGTTGGCAGCCGGGTCGGCGGGTTTTTCGTCGTCGTTCATGGCTTTGCGAAAGCCTTTGATCGACTCGCCGACGTCAGTACCCAGGTTCTTGAGTTTCTTGGTGCCGAACACCAGTACCACCACCACCAGAATGACGATCCAATGTTTCCAGTCAAAAATGCCCATGCTGCCAATCCTCAGTAAAAGTTATTCAGGTAGTCGGGCGCGAGGCCTTTTCGGCATGCCCGGACAAGCCAAAGCGACGGTCCAGTTCATCCAGCACTGCCTGCGGGTGCTGCCCCAGTTGGGCGAGCATGACCAGGCTGTGGAACCATAGGTCTGCGGTTTCGTAGATCACGTCGCTGCAGTCGCCGCTGATTTGCGCGTCCTTGGCGGCGATGATCGTCTCAACGGATTCTTCGCCGAGCTTCTCCAGAATCTTGTTCAAGCCCTTGTGGTAGAGGCTGGCGACGTAGGAGCTGTCGGCGTCTGCGCCTTTGCGCTCTTCCAGCACCTGGGCCACTCGGTTAAGGGTATCGCTCATGGTCAGTGTCCTGCCGAGTAGATGGCGTGAGGGTCTTTGAGCACCGGCTCGACAACCTTCCATTCGCCGTTCTCGAATACGCGATAGAAGCAGCTGTGGCGGCCGGTGTGGCAGGCGATGCCGCCGATCTGCTCAACCTTGAGGATCACCACGTCGGCATCACAGTCCAGGCGCAGCTCGTGTAGGGTCTGCACGTGGCCGGACTCTTCGCCCTTGCGCCACAGTTTGCCACGCGAACGTGACCAGTAAATGGCGCGCTGCTCAGCGGCAGTCAGGCTCAGGGCCTCGCGGTTCATCCAGGCCATCATCAGCACTCGCCCGGTCTTGTAGTCCTGGGCAATGGCCGGCACTAGGCCGTCACTGTCCCATTTGATCTCGTCTAGCCAGTCTTTCATGTTCGGCTCCGGCAAATTGCGACAGTGTATAACCGGATTGGCTATCGACGCACAATCAGATAAACACCCACGGCGACCATGATGCCAGCCGGCCAGTGGCCTAGTTGATTCAATGGTCCGCCAATCGCCAGCATTACACCGCCAACCAGATGTGCGGCGCCCAGCAGGCGCAAGAACCAATCATCCTTGCGCTTTTGCCACGGCGGCGCGGGGTCTTTGGCATGGGGTTGGGACATGCGCTCCAGCAAATCGCGGGTCATGTTGGCCAAGTGCGGCAATTGCTCCATCTGGCTATGCAGGTTGCCCAGCACGGTTTTCGGGCTCATGCGCTCGCGCATCCAGCGTTCGAGGAACGGTTGCGCGGTGTTCCACAAATCGAGGTCGGGGTACAGCTGACGGCCCAGGCCTTCGATGTTCAGCAAGGTTTTCTGCAACAGAACAAGTTGCGGCTGCACTTCCATGTTGAAGCGTCGCGCGGTCTGGAACAGGCGCATCAGCACCTGGCCGAAGGAAATATCTTTTAACGGTTTTTCGAAGATCGGCTCGCACACCGTACGGATCGCCGCTTCGAATTCGTTGAGCTTGGTCTCGGCCGGCACCCAGCCCGAATCGATGTGCAGCTGCGCCACGCGGCGGTAGTCGCGCTTGAAGAAGGCAAACAGGTTGCGCGCCAGGTAGTCCTGGTCTTCCGGGGTCAGGCTGCCGACGATGCCGCAGTCGATCGCGATGTACTGCGGGCTCCACGGGGTCACGGTGCTGACGAAGATGTTTCCCGGGTGCATGTCGGCGTGGAAGAAGCTGTCGCGAAACACCTGGGTGAAGAAGATCTCTACACCGCGCTCGGCGAGCATCTTCATGTCGGTGCGCTGGTCGGCCAGGGTGGCGAGATCGGTGACCTGCACGCCGTAGATGCGCTCCATCACCAGCACTTTGGGGCGGCACCAGTCCCAATACACTTGCGGCACGTACAGCAGCGGCGAGCCTTCAAAGTTGCGCCTGAGCTGGCTGGAGTTGGCGGCTTCGCGCAGCAGGTCGAGTTCGTCGTAGATGGTTTTTTCGTAGTCGGCGACCACGTCCACTGGGTGCAGCAAGCGTGCGTCAGCGCTGAAGCGTTCGGCGGCGCGGGCGAGGATGAATAGCCACGCCAGGTCCTGGCCGATGATCGGCTTGAGGCCAGGGCGGATCACCTTCACTACCACTTCTTCGCCGGTCTTGAGTTGTGCCGCGTGAACCTGGGCAACGGAGGCTGAAGCCAGCGGTTCGACATCGAAGCGGCTGAACACCTCGCTGATCTTTTTACCCAGCTGTTCTTCGATGAGCTTCATCGACAGCTGCGGATCGAACGGCGGCACGCGGTCCTGCAACAGCATCAGCTCGTCGGCGATGTCTTCGGGCAACAGGTCGCGGCGGGTGGACAGGATCTGCCCGAATTTGATGAAGATCGGCCCCAGGTCCTGCAACGCTAGGCGCAGACGTGCGCCACGGTTTAGTTCCAGCTTCTTGCGCGGGAACCAGCGCCACGGCAGCACATAGCGTACCGCCAGCAAAAACCACGGCAGCGGCAGGGCAAACAGCAGGTCATCGAGCTGGTAGCGGATTACGACGCGCTGGATACGAAACAAACGGCGGACGGCGAGCAGCTTCATGCGTTATCGCTTGGATCAAGGGAACGGCGCAGGCGCTCGAAGCGAGCCTCAAGGCGTTCCAGGTCGATTTTGGCCTTGTCGAGTTCACGAAAGCGCGCTTGCGCTTCCCGTTGTCCGACCAGGGTGCGCGATTCTTCGCTCAGGTATTCGGCAAGGTTCTGGTTGAGGCTGGCGAAGCCTTGCTGGTACCAACGCGAACGGCTGCGCAGGTGCCCGCTGATCAACTGGGTGGCCACGGGGCCGATCCAGCGTGACAGCTCGTATTCCCAATCCAGTTCCAGGTCTTGCAGCACGGCGGCGAGGTCCATCAGCACTGAACTGTCGCCTTCGAGCGTCACTTCGGGGCCGTGCAGGATCGCGGTCTTGTTGCGGCTCAGGGCCAGGTGCAACAGGCTCGATGCAGGTGCACGCAAGGTGCAGTCAGCCTCGGCGGCCCATTGGGTCGCAAGCATCAGGCCTTCATCGCTGGGCAGGATAAACAGCTGCAAGGCCGGGCTCGTGCAATCGACGGCAATCACCTTGCCGTTCAAGTGCGCGAGCCGCGCCAGGGCCGTGCTGTCCAGGCGCAGCACACGGTTGAGGCCGTGCTCAACGCTGGCAAGAAGGCCGGCGAGCAACATCAGGGCTTGATGCCGCGATGCAGGGCGACGATGCCGGAGGTCATGTTGTGGTAGGTCACGCGGTCGAAACCGGCTTCTACCATCATCGACTTCAGGGTCTCCTGGTCGGGGTGCATGCGGATCGATTCAGCCAGGTAGCGGTAGCTCTCGGCGTCATTGGTAATGAGCTTGCCCATTAACGGCATGAAGGCGAAGGAGTAGGTGTCGTAGACCTTGGACATGATGGCGTTGGTCGGCTTGGAGAACTCCAGTACCAACAGGCGGCCACCCGGCTTGAGCACGCGCAGCATGGAGCGGATCGCGTCTTCTTTATGGGTGACGTTGCGCAGGCCGAAGGCGATGGTAACGCAGTCGAAATGATTGTCGGGGAACGGCAGCTTTTCAGCGTCGGCCTGGACGAATTCGATATTGCCAGCCACGCCTTTATCCAGCAGGCGGTCGCGACCGACCTTGAGCATGGAACCGTTGATGTCCGCCAACACGACCTGGCCGGTTGGGCCTACGAGCTTGGAGAATTTAGCTGCCAGATCGCCCGTGCCGCCGGCGATATCCAGCACGCGGTTGCCGGTGCGTACACCCGACAACTCGATGGTGAAGCGCTTCCACAGGCGATGCATACCGCCCGAGAGCACGTCGTTCATCAGGTCGTACTTGGCCGCAACGGAGTGGAACACCTCAGCGACTTTTTCCGCCTTTTGGCTTTCCGGGACGTTCTTGAAGCCGAAGTGAGTGGTGGGTTCGGCATCGCTGCCTTTGCGCTGATCAGTCATATCGCTGTCACCAAAAGAGAATGCGGGACATGATAATCCCCAAGGCCTGCTTTGTCTTGGCAAGGCTGCAGGTAAGATGGGTGGTCACCGAGACCTTTTGCCGCATCGAAGGTATCCAAACCGCTATAAAGAGGAGTCATTGCAATGGCCCGTATAACCGTTGAGCGTGCACATTCCCTAGGTAAACAGGGCGCGCGGGCAAAGGCCGAAAAGTTGGCGCAAAAACTCCAGGAGCAATATGGCCTGGAGCCTTCGTGGTCTGGCGATACCTTGAACCTCAAGCGTTCGGGGGTTAAAGGCACCGTACGAGTGGCCGATGATTCGCTGCGTATTGATGTGGAACTGGGCCTGTTGATGTCGGCCATGAGTGGCACTATCAAGTCCGAAATCGAAAAAGCCCTGGATAAAGCCTTGGCCTGATCCCGATGTTCTAGGGTGCCGATTCTAATTTTTCAACCTACTTTGTGCCCAAGCCCTCAACTCCTGCGGGCCGTTCCTCCACCCTATTCTGCGTGAGGTGCACCATGGCCAAAGTTATCTTGAAGAAAAAATTCGACGCCCCGACCACTGCCCTGAGTGACGTTAGATCCTACGCCCGCAAGATCTGGCTGGCGGGTCTTGGTGCCTACGCCAAGGTCGGAAGTGAGGGCGGCGAGTACTTCAAAGAGCTGGTTAAAGCCGGTCAACATATTGAAAGCAAAGGCAAAAAAGTTGCTGTTGAACAACTTGATGCCGCCAACAGTCAGATTGACCAAGTAAAGAGTAATGTCTCTTCCGTCAAAGGCTTGGTAGAAGTTCAGCTGGATAAAGTTGAAAAAGCTTTTGATACTCGTGTTGCAAGTGCCTTGAATCGAATCGGCATTGCGTCTAAACATGACGTTGAGACACTCTCTGCTAAGCTCGAAGAGCTGACGGCATTGCTCGAACGTGTCGCGCGTAAACACTAAGGAGACATCGGGATGGCTGTTAAAAAGACTACTCAGAAAGAAGGCAGCTCGTGGGTCGGGGAAGTTGAAAAATATTCCCGTAAGATCTGGCTGGCTGGTTTAGGCGTGTACTCGAAGGTTAGCAGTGACGGCGGCAAGTACTTCGAGACGTTGGTCAAGGACGGCGAGAAGGCCGAGAAGTTGACCAAGAGCACGGTTGGTAAAAAAGTTGACGCGGCCAAGGCAACTGCCGGCTCCGCCAAGTCGAGCATTTCTGACACGTGGGGCAAGTTGGAAGAAACCTTCGACAAACGTCTTAACAGTGCCATTTCGCGACTGGGCGTGCCGAGCAAGGCCGAGCTGAAGACGCTGCACAGCAAGGTCGATACCCTGACCAAGCAAATCGAAAAGCTCACCGGCGCCAAAGTGGCACCCGTGAAAGCGGCCGCTGCCAAGCCTGCGGCTAAAACTGCAGCGGCCAAGCCCGCCGCGAAACCTGCGGCCAAGCCTTTGGTGAAAGCGGCGGCCAAGCCGGCTGCAAAACCTGCAGCCAAGGCGCCCGCCAAAACTGCCGCTAAGCCAGCGGCCAAGCCAGCGACAAAAACCGCTGCCGCCAAACCCGCTGCCAAGCCTGCCGCCAAACCAGTTGCCGCTAAAGCAGCTGCCAAGCCTGCCGCCAAACCAGTTGCCGCTAAAGCAGCTGCCAAGGCCGCCGCCAAACCAGTAGCCAAAACCGCAGCGGCCAAACCAGCGGCAAAACCTGCGACTGCTAAGCCTGCGGCAAAACCTGCCGCCGCGAAAAAGCCAGCGGCTGCCAAAAAGCCAGCAGCGTCTAAGCCCGCGGTCGCGGCCAAGCCTGCCACGCCGGCGCCAAGTGCTTCGACAGCCAACTCGGTGTCGGCGCCAACGCCTGCTGCTACCCCGACTGCAACGCCGGCAACTCCGACGCCATCCAGTCAGTCCTGATTGTTCTCAGGATAAAAAACGCCCGGCCTTTGGAGGTCGGGCGTTTTTTTGTGGGCTGTGCTCTCAATTGTAGGTAATCGACACGGTCATGGCGCTGACGAAGGTGCCCTTGGTGATGGCTGCGCCGGTCGCGTGATAGCTCGCGGACATTCCTATTACAGCCTTACCGCCGGATGTTGCGATCTGACGGGTCCGTTGCGCGGGAGTACCGTTGGCGGGGATGTACGCGTAGCCATGGTGGGCTACCAGGAGCGCCGCTCCGGCTGAGGTCCCTGTGTTCGCAAACAGCGTGGGGTTCCCAGTTGATGGGGTTCCTGTGAATAGGAAGTTCACGGTTCTAAGGTCGGATTCGCAGTCGGCAGTAAGGTTGAATTGTGTCGTGCCCAGCGTCGGTGAGTTGGCAAAGTCTGAAATCTTGACGGAGGGCAATGGGATGGTGCGGTTTACATCCCCGACGACCAGGTTGCACGTCCCGGAATCGATCTGACCTCTGAAGGTCAGGATTCCGGTAGTGGCAGCCTGCACCGCGTTCGCAGCCAGTCCCGCCGTGACGGCCAGCAGTATTGGAATGGCATGAAGTCTCATCAGCGCTCCTTGGGTCTCAGTTGTAAGTGATTGAAACCGTCACAGCGCTGGCCAGGGTGCCTTTAGTGATTGCTCCACTGGATTTATGATAAGCGGCCTTGAGTGGCAGCACGGCTTTCTTGCCGCTGGTGACCACCGTGCGGCTGCGCTCGGCCGGGGTTCCGTTGGCGGGGAGGGTGGTGCCAGATCTCAGCCAGAGCGCAATGCCGGCTGAGGTGCCGGTGTTGCTGTATAGCAATCCATTACCACTGGCGGGCGTGCCGGCAAACTGAAAGATCACGTTGCGGATGTCCGAGTCGCAATCGGCTGAGATGCTGAATTCAGTTTCGCCTGCGTATACGGCGGAATCAAAATCCGAGACTTTGACCTCCGGCAGGGGAATGTTTCGGCTCACGTCGCCCGCTGCGAGATCACACGTGCCGCCGTTGATCATTCCGCTAAAGCGCAATGTGCCTAATGCAGCCGCCTGACTCGTTGCGGCGGCGAGACATGCGGTGATTGCCAACAATAAGGGCAGTAGTGGGGTCTTCATTGTTTACTCCTTTGGGTTTTAGTTGTAGGTGATGTTGATGGTGGCTGTACTGACGAGCGTGCCACCACTCACGGTGCCGTTTTTGGCATAGGCGGCAGTGAGCGGCAGTACGGCACGGTTACCGGACACGGGTATCTGGCGCCAGGCGTCAGCCCCTGCAGGCGTTACCGTCTGGACCAGGCCATTGATGCGTGAGTACAGCCACAGCCCTACGCCGCTGGCAGTGCCGGTATTGGCAAAAAGACCAAAGTTCACAGGGGCGGGGGTGCCGCTGAAGTAATAGGTGACAGCAGTCGCCCCCGTGCAATTGGCGGTCAGGTCGAAGTTAGTCGCGCCAGTGTAGGCAACGTCCTTCAGCGCGCTGGCTTTGATCGGCGGGAGCGGAATGGTGCGGTTGACATCACCGGCTGCCAGGTCGCAGGTGGCCATAGGTCTGACGAAGCGTGTTGAGGTGCCGAGATTCAGGCGAAAAATTTCGGGAGTATGTACCCACCGATATTCCCAGATATTGCCGGCAGGTATCGTCCCGGTGGTGACAGGAGCCATTTTATAGAAGGTAGCGACGGCAGAGGTAAAGCTGGGAACCTTTCCCCACACACGCTGGTATGGCGAGCTGTGTATGGCAAAAAACGGCGAGCCTGTGCCGTCGGCCCAGGTCATCTGAATGCGTAGACCGACACCGGGGACCTCGGTTTTGTAGACCAGTGAGCCTGGGTATCGGTCATCGGGATATCGCCCGTTGTACTTTCTATGGACCACGGCCGTGCAAGTGGCGATGAAGGAGGGCGCCGAACCGGTGAAAGCCTGGGTAGTAATGACGCCTCCGATGGGAAGGCTATCCGGTACAGTAATAGTCGCCGGCAGGTTGAGGGTCAGCGTGGAATTCGGGTACCGGTCGCAGTACGCCTGAGCGGTCAACGGTAAGCCGAGGGTCAGTAGTATCGAGGACAGTTTGGCGAGACTTTTCATCTTCATTTCCGTCGTGGCAAGTAGGGCATCTGAATGCTAGGGCTGGGCCTGACGCTTGCTAGCGCCTGATTCATCAGTCTCCCGCTCCTTCAGTTGTAAGTGATGTTGACGGTCGTCGTGCTGACGAGCGTGCCATGGCCGACGGTGCCGTTTTTGTGATACGCGGCGCTGAGCGGTAGCACCGCCCGATTGCCGGAAACTGCCACTGTGCGTGTACCGTTGGTACTGATGGTCTGGGTCGATCCGCCGATACGGGAGGCCAGCCATAGGGCTACGCCCGACGCGGAGCCTGTATTGGCGAAGAGCAGGTTGTTGCCAGGGGCTGGGGTGCCGGTAAAACGAAAGGTGACGTTACTGGCACTGCTGCAATTGGCGGTCAGGTCGAAGTTGTAAATGCCGGCGTAGACAGCGTCTCTCAAATCGCTGACCTTTATCGTGGGCAGCGGGATCGTGCGATTGACGTCACCGACTGCCAGGTCGCAGGTCGACGCCGGATTGACAAAACGAATGGAGGTGTTGAGCACCATTCGGTAATGGCCTTTACCCCCGTCCCAGTTATTGTGCTGGATGTCGCCGCTGGGAAGCGTGCCAGTGGTGACCGGTCCCAACTTGTAGAATTCGGCTACCAATCGAGTGGCGCCCCACAGGATTCTGCCGGGAGCGGATACCAGGCTTTCGGTCCTGAGCTTTGCGGAATAGGGCGCGCCGGACGTGAGCGTGACCATTACGCGCATACCAATGCCAGGTACGTCTGTGTGATAAATGAGGCCGCCGGGTGCAGATACTGATGTCTTGAATCTTCCCGTCAGGAAGGTTGGGGTTGGCGAGTGGCAGTACATGTAAAAAGTCGGGTAAGGCCCCGCGAACACCTGGCTGGTGATACGTTGGCCAATACCCAGGTTTTCCGGCACTGTGATGGTTGCTGGAAAGCTCACACTGTGTTGCATGTTGGGGTATCGATCGCAGGCCGCAAAAGCAGTGAACGGCAGGCCGACACCCAGCAATATTGAAGCGAGTTTGAAGGGGTGTTTCATCCTGTCCTCCTGTCAGAAAACAGCGGGCAAGCGATCTGCGCAAAGACCTCATGATCATGCGGGTGCATAGGAAATCTCGGAGGCTGGCGTGTGTTGTACGGCATCAGGCGCGGCGGCTTGACAATGGCCTGCATCCAGTTGACGCAGACGTTCAATGCCATCAGCGGCAGGCGTCGCGCCCAAGTCGTAATTCAAGAGGCAAGACGCGCTGGCACCGCCGCCCCACTTGACAGTCAACACTCCCTGCGGGCGCGCGACCCGCACAAACGCCTTGCCGCCCTGGCCTACCACGCCGACGCTGGCGCCCTCCTCATCAAACACATCCGACCCAAACGGCAGCAGGGTGCCATCCTCACGCAATGCCGTGATCAAGATGGCCTGGCCGGTGACCGTGTCGAAATGCAGCTTCACCACCGAGCCCGCACGCGGCGCGACGTTTTGCGCGGCGGTCTTGAGCTCCACATCCACGGACAGGTCCTTGGGGTCTAGCTCCACGGCATTCTGGCGATAGGGTGTGAGGTGGGGCACCACGGCATAGCCGCTGCTGCCGACCTGGGCGCCATGGTTGCCATTGATTCTGGCCCCCTTTGCATCGGGCGCCTGGACGATGCCGATGGTGTCGCCCAATTCCGGGGCAAAGGTCACACCACCGCCGTGGGCGACGATACCTCCGGTCATACCGAGGGAAGCCGCACGGTATGAACTGCTTTGCCCGTACCCCGCAGACACTACCCCGTAACTGGCTTGATACTTCGCGTCTGCACTGGCCGCGTTTGAGCTGCCCTGCGCGCGGCTGGCCCCCAACCCGTAGGTAAATTCGCTGCGCTCTCCCAGGCTCCCGCCCACATTCACGCGCTCGCCGTTGTTCTGGCTACCGCGATACGCCGTGGTGGTCAGGGTGGGTGCGCGTGCGCCGCTGCCGAGTGGGAAACTCAGGGTCAGGTCGATTTGCTTGTCCACACGGTCGCTTAGCAGGTCCTTGGTGCGCTGGGCGCTGAGGGTGTAATGCAGGCCGTTCCAACTGCTGGTGTAGCCGGCGGTGAAGGTCAAGTTGCCGCTATCGCGGTTCCAGTAGTTCTGGGAGGAGCCGGTCAAATAAACCGAGCCGCTGCCCAGGCTTTGATTGAGGCTGATGTCCATCCTGTCGCGCAGGCGCGACAGGTTGTCCAGGCTGCGCCCGTCAATTGCAAAGTCACGCACCCGTGCAGCGTCACCCACGGTCAGGAAACCTTGTGTGGAGTACCGGTAGGCGCCCAGGGCAAAATGTGTCCCTGTATCGGTGAAGTTCTTGCTGTAGCGAACCTGTAGGCTTTGCCCTTCGCGTGAACCATGACCCGGCAGATAGGCGTTTGAATTGGTCAGGTCAAATGAAAGCGCACCATAGGGTGTATTGAACGCCGCGCCCAATAACTGTGAGCGGTAGTCTTCGCCTATCACGGCGCCGCCGTACCCGGTCAACAGATTGCTGAGACCGTGTTGGTAGGTCGCTTGTATCAATGAAGGCGGGTGATTGAGACCAATTTCATCTACTTGGCCAGCAGTCAGCGAGTAACGGCTATGGCCTGCGCGCAACAGGTTGGCATTGGCGGCGAACGGTACGATGAACTCACGCTGGCGGCCATCCGCCTCGGTGACTGTGACGGTCAGATCGCCGCCGTAGCCGGTTGCAAACAGGTCGTCGAGCACAAAAGGGCCGGGAGCGACGGATGTTTCGGTCAGCAATACGCCGCGCTGGCGCACGGTGATCCGTGCATTGGTCTCGGCAATGCCTCGCACGACAGGTGCAAATCCGGTCTGAGAGTCGGGCAGCATCCGATCATCGCTGAACAGGCTGGCCCCCCGCAGACGCACGCTGTCGAACAATTCGCCCGGCGTGTAGATCTCGCCCATCATCAGCTGTGATCGCAGTGGGCTTATTTCCCGCTGCACATAGGTGCTGCTGCTTTGATAACCGGAACCTACGTTGGTGTAGCTGAAACTGCCGTTGTGACGCCAGTGCCACTCCCCCAGGTTGAGGCCGGTATTCAAGCCCAGGTAATGGGAGTCGATTGAGCGGCCATTGGTCCTTGTCGCAAAGGTATTGGCGTTGTACCGCACAAAGGCGGCATCGACGCCGCTGTCCCAATGCTTGGGGTCGACATACCCTCGAGCTTTGCGCGCCAGGTAAATCTGCGGGACCTGCAGGTCCAGGCGGTTTTCACCCGAGTCGAATTGGCTGGTGCTGCCTGGCAGGTAGGTGCCGATCTCATCGCAACTGGCAAACGGCGGTGCAGGGGTTTGTCCTGCTTCAAGCGGTTGATTCTTTGGCGCCTCCAGATCGATACCAAACCTGACAAGTGCTTCACGCTCGAGGCACATTTGCGCGGAATTGCGCCCTTGCACAGCGGTGAATTCCAGGGTTTCACGTCCGATCCACTGCCCGTTGAGGTAAACGTCAGTGCGGTAGCTGCCGGGCAACACGATATTGCCCTGGCTGAACTTGGATACGTCGACTTGTTGACCGCTTGCACCGTCCGGAAAAAAGGCCGGGTTGAACTCGACATTCTCCACACCATGGGCCGCCATGGCTGAAGTGCCGCTCAGTAACAACAGGCAGCGTGCCGTGAGCATCAATCGATGACGTGGCAGGAACCGGATTCTTACGCCGGCGGACGATTTCAAACTCATGTTTACCCTTCCAAAAATTAGGGACTGTTCGAATTCGGGCATAGGGAATCCCTACCCGGAGAAAAGGGCATCTATGGAATGCGTTTAATCAAATGGCTGAAGGGCCAGGTAGTCTGAAACAGGCCCGGCCAAGTGTTGCGGCAGGGGTTTCTAAGTCTTCATCGCGAAACCTTGGCGCTGTGGGAAACCTTTACCCCGAAATCGTCGAGCGTTTCGAACTCCACAGTGGTTGCGGCTTCCAGTGGCGCCTTGAGGCTAGGTAGCTCAAACCGGTTGCGCCCCCCCGGGACCACCATATTCTCTGAGCCGGATGCTGAGGCCTTGCGGGCATGGCGCTGCTTTGATTCCAGTACATCGATCTGATCGAACGTCACGTGGTAAGGCGTCGGGTTGTACACCTCCAAGACTTGACCCTGACCGATAACCTCGCGCCGCCATTGGAGTTTTCCTGGCGCATCCTCGACGGCATAGGCCAAATCGAGTGGCCGGAAAAACAGTTTGATCCGCGAGCGGAAGGCAAGCTGCAGCTGGTTGCCCTCTTGGCTACCTTGTGATTGCGCAGGCACCTCCAGGAGGTTGAACCAGAACAGGGTTTCCTGGTTCGACGGCAGTGGCTCCCCTGTGTAGGCCAAGCGTATGACCTGTTGTTTGGCAGGCTCCATGCGAAAGATTGGCGGGGTGGCCACGAATGGAATGCCTGCCAGGTCCGGTGTCGAGTGCTCGTCGCCCTTATCCAGCCAGGTCTGGACCAATACCGGTGCCTGGTTTTTGCTTTCGAGCCTGACCGTGACCTCTTTGTCGCTTTGCGAATAGATGATGCGGGTGTTGTTGATGACAACACTCGCCTGTACGGCAGCGGTCCCGAACAATGCGAAGGCCAAAGCCATGAACTTGATCGATAGGTGCTGCATGGAAAAAACGCTCATGGGGCAGCTCATCTGGCGGACGTAGGGGTAAGGTTTGCCGAGTGGCGTATGCGCGCGCCGAAATCGCTGACGCTCATGAACTCGACTTTCAGCTTCCCGCTAGGACGATCGCGCAACTGGGGCAGCACGAACAATTTCACATCGCCGGCGGGTAGCAGCAGGCCGTCGTTAGGCTCTTTGTTTGGCGCTTTACTGAAACGTTTGCCTTCGCTCAGCAAGTCAACCGATGTCAGGGAAATGTGGTAAGGCGTTGGATTGGTCGCTTGCAACGCGAAGCCCTGTTCATGGGGCACCAGTTGCCACTGCAGTTTTGCCGGAGCACTGGCGACGGTGTACGGCAATGCCTCGGGTCGCAGGAACACCCGCAGTCGCGTACGAAACGCCAGTTCAATCTGATTGTTCTGCTCGGCACCTGCCGTTACCGGAGGCACCTCCAGTACATTCAGCCAATACAGGCTTTCGCGATCTTTGGGGCCGGCATCACCGGTATGACGCAGCCGCAGTGCCTGCTGCTGATGAGGTTCAATGCGAAAGATCGGCGGTGAAAGGGTAAAGGGCGTTTGCGCTGTCGCGGGTGTCGAGCGCACATCACCAGTATCGAGCCAGGCTTGTACCAGTGCCGGACGGTCCCCTTTGTTCTCCAGGCGTACGACAACTTCTTGTTGCTCGGCTGGGAAGATCACGCGAGTGCCATAAATAATGACACCTGCATGGGCTGGAGTCGTATGCAGCGACAACAGTCCGAATGCACAGGAGGCGAGCGCGAGCCAGGCCATTCTTTTCATACGTTGCAAGTCTCATCGAATCAGGGGAAGGACCTGCGCAGTAGTTGCAGGTCCGGTACATGCAAGGCTTAGGTGCGTAAGCCCGAATGCCCCTTAGTCGGCATACACGACCAAAAAGCCGACTCGAGTCTTGACCGTGCCTTCGGTGGCGGCGCCACTTGCGTACATTTGTGCGGCCAGCGGGATGACAGCCTGGTTGTCGGCGATCACTACACCTTCAGACTTCTCGGTGTAGACGTGGATCGGGGTGCCGTCACGGTTAGTCACTTCAACCTGGACGTTCTTGGCGTTGGTGGTGTCGGCCGGGTCGTCGTAGCCGTCGATATTCAATCGGCCGGTTGCCACATCAATGGCAGCACTGGTGGGGTCGAACGCGACCATAGCGGTGCGGCCGTTGGTGCAACTGCCTTCACCTGGAGCGCCAATGCGAATGGTGAAGCCGGTCAGGTTGGCGCGATCGCCGGGTTTCGCCAGGCGTGCGGCAGAGACGCCACCCAGGTTTACATCCTTGACGACTGCACCCGTACCCGGTGCAGCGCCTTCAATGGTGCACGTCGTATCGTTTATCAGTCCGGAAAAGTTGATTACGCCGTCATTGGCAGCGTAGGCGCTTTGCGATACGGCAGCGGCTAAAGTTACGGCTGCGGCAAGCGTGGAGAGAGCGTTGAGTTTCATATTATTTCCGATCTAAGGGTTATCGTGGCCAGCTCAGCAGTTTTATTAAAGACTGGTGGGCGGGGATGCATAATTTGTCCGTTAGTGGATGATTCGCCTATAGAAATGTCGCTATATTTTCATCGTGATTATTCGATTTTTCTATTGATTATCGTAATTATGATATTGAAGTTTGGCTGTAAGTTACGTCCGTAGTTTCGGGCTGTAAGATTAATCCTTATTATTTTTCAGTATTGATCCCCGCGGGTGGCTGGGATATACCCTTGCCTGCAACACTTGGGCTAATTTTTGCAACAAGTGGTAATTATTAAAAGCAGGTCTGCTAATGCCTAATTCACTTTCCACTATGCACACCATCATGTTGCTTGATGATCATGAAATGGTTCGACAGGGAATCGAGTTGGGCTTGGTCAATGAAGCCGACTTCGACGTCATAGGTTCCTATGGGACGGGCACTCAATTGCTGGAGGCGCTGGCTCGCCGGCCTGCGGATATCGTGGTCATGGACTTTATCCTGGGGCAGGCCGACATTGATGGCCTGAGCTTGATTCGAACGCTGAGTCGGCGTTTCAAGAAATGCAAGGCTATTGTTGTATCTTCACACTACACACCCGCAACGGTATCGCTCGCGTTGAAAGCTGGAAGTTGGGGGGTATTGGGTAAAACTCAGAACCTGACAGAGTTGATCACGGCTATAAGGACAGTCGCACAGGGGAAAATTTACCTGCAACCTTGCATGTTGTCCGCACTTCAGGGAGTGCAGCCCGCTCTTGACGCTTCACACCCAAATTCAAATGTGGAGCTTTTGAGTCCGTTGCAGTTGAGCGCCTGTCTAACCCCGAAAGAGCAGGAAGTATTACGCTGCTTTTTAGATGGGATGTCGGTCAATTCAATCGCCGCGAAGTTTTCGCGTAGTGCAAGCACTATTAGCACTCAGAAACAATCGGCGTATCGCAAGCTCGGCATTAAAACTGACAGTGAGTTGTTTAAGTTCTCACGTCAGTTCAGAGGGGCGGAATAACGAGACTTTTGTAAGAAAACTCCAATTACGCTGTAAGCTAGTTAGGGTATGTCCACATACCTTAATGCCAAGCGTTCGGTTGCCTGCCGCGCTGGGGGGAGTAGATGAGGAGCAACCAGCATCATGATCTGGTAGATCACCACCTGCACTTCGCCCTCGCGATCAAGGATTCGCTGGTAGTCCAGGGAAAACAGCAGGGTCATGGTGATCTGCTCCACCAACTGCCCCAGTGCCTGGGTGTCACTGACTAACTGACCTGCCGCTTTCAGCCGCGCGAGCAATGACGCCAGCGTGCGCTTGAGTGCAGTGAGCAGGTTGCGAATACCCTTGGCGAGCTTGGGTAGACGTCCCGCCAGATTGGACAGGTCCTGGAACAGAAACCGGTAGTGGGCCATGCGCTCGACGATGAGGTGCAAGAACAGCCAGTAGTCCTCGGCTTCCAACTGCGCGTCAGCCGGAGGGTCTAGCAGGGGGGCCAACTCATTCTGAAAGCGCTCGAACAATCCGAGCACCAGTGGCTCCTTGCCATGAAAGTGGTAATAGAGGTTGCCAGGGCTGATCCCCATTTCATTGGCCACCTCCATAGTCGACACGTTTGGCTCGCCCTTCTGGTTGAACAACTGCAGGGCACATTCAAGGATACGGTCGCGGGTCTTCATGCAGTCTTCTTAATCTGATCGTTGAGCTCAGCGCACCCGTACGTAAGTGCCGGGCGCGGCTTCCATCGGTGGGTAATTCTGGTTGCCCAGGGCGGTGAGGGTCTCGCGTTGTACGCCAGAGCGTTGCTGTATCCACGCCAGCCACTGCGGCCACCAACTGCCTTCGACGTGGTTGGCGTCGTAGTACCAGGCGCGGGGGTCGCTGCTCAGTTTGGCGTTTTCCACGTAATTGGCCTTGGGGTTGCCCGGCGGGTTGAGGATGCTCTGGATATGCCCGCTGTTGGACAGCACGAAGCGCTTGTCGCCGCCCAGCAATTGGGTGGAGCGGTACACCGCATCCCAGGGCGTGATGTGGTCGTTGATCCCGGCCACGCTGAAGCTGTCTACCGTGACCTTTTGTAGGTCAATGGGGGTGCCGCAGACTTCCAGGCCGCCGGGGTGGCTCAGGGGGTTGTGCTTGAAGAAGTCCAGCAGGTCGCCATGCAGCGCGGCGGGCAGGCGCGTGTTGTCGTTGTTCCAGTACAAAATGTCGAAAGCCGGCGGCTCCTTGCCCAGCAGGTAGTTGTTGATCCAGTAATTCCAGATCAAATCATTGGGGCGCATCCAGGCGAATACCTTGGCCATGTCGCGGCCGTCCAGTACACCTTGCTGGTAGGAGCGGCGCTTGGCGGCTTCCAGGGTTTGCTCATCGACGAACAGGGCGGCGGGGCTGTCCATCTGGCTATCTAGCAAGCTGACCAGGTAGCTCGCGCTGGAGATACGACGCAGTTGGCGCTTGGCCTGCAAATGACCCTGCAGCGCGGCGATGGTCAGCCCGCCGGCACAGGCACCCATCAGGTTGACCTCGCGGGCACCGGTGATTGCCCGGCATACGTTGAGGGCTTCTTCCAGCGCCGCCACGTAGGTAGATAGGCCCCACTCGCGATGACGCACATCCGGGTTGCGCCAGCTGACCATAAACGTTTGCAGGCCGTTTTTAAGCGCGTACTGCACAAAGCTGTTGGCTGGGCTCAGGTCGAAAATGTAGTACTTGTTGATCTGCGGCGGCACGATCAGCAGCGGCTTGGCGTACTGCTTTTCGCTCATGGGCTTGTACTGGATCAGCTCTAGCAGTTCATTGCGAAACACCACCGAACCTGGGGTAGTGGCGACCGTCTTGCCCACTTCGAAAGCGTGTTTGCTGACTTGGCGCGGTAAGCCGTTGTTGTGCAGAAGGTCTTCGAACAGGTTGGTTGCACCGCGTACCACGCTGTTGCCGCCGGAGTTGAGCAGCTCCTTGATGGCCAGCGGGTTGAGCAAGGTATTGGAGGGGGAGACAGCATCGTTGAGCAGAGAGAAGGCAAAGTGCGCACGGGCCCGGTCATCGGCGCTCAGGGCGCTGTCGTCGACCCAGTGACGAGTCTGTTTTTGCCAGCTTAGATAGGCTTGCAGGCTGCGACGGTACAGGGGGTTGAGTTTCCACGTGGGGTCGCTGAAGCGGCTGTCGTGTGGGTTGGGCTCATGCACCGTCTCGCCCAGCAGAACGCGACCGAGCTGACCGCTCAAGGCCCAGGCATGCCGCGCGGTGTGCACTGGGTTGCGCAGGCTGTGGGCGGCAACGCTGCGCAGGGTCGAGAGCAAGTCCCTTCCCCTGAGGCCGGTGATCGCGTTTTGCGCATTGATGAACGCAGCGGGGGTGGGCGCCGGGTTCGTCACGGGTCTTTCTCGCATGAGCCAACACTCCTTCGTCAAGCCATCAAACAGGCACGCCAACTCTGAACCATAGTCGGTTCCTGGCAAGTTGCGCGGCGGTGTGTCCTTACACTGCCGGTCGCGGATGAATCACCGCGCGCATACGCTCCTCTTGCAAAAACTTCATGATGATCGGCGCCACGGCTTCGGCCCGGGTGATCAAAAACAAGTGACCGTCATCGATGATGTGCAACTGTGCATTGGGTATGCGCCAGGCGAGCACGCGCATGTTGATCAAGGGGATCAGCGGGTCGTCGTCGCCGGCCAGCACCAGGGTGGGTTGGCGGATCTTGTGCAGCCAATGAATGCTGGTCCAGCCCAGCCCGGCGAACAGCTGCCAGTAGTAACCGAGCTTGCCGGCCGAGCGCACTTTGCTCGCGTGGTCCGCGGCGAGGTTGGAGTCGCGACGGAACGAGCCGCCATAAATCATCGGCGCAATACGCACCACGTGGGAGGGCTGGATATAGCGGCGCGGGCTGGCCATCAGCCACAGCACTTTCGGCTTGCCCGGCACCATCACCGCACCCGCAGCCGTGGCTGCCAGGATCAGTTTCTTGCATCGCTCCGGATAGTCGTAGGCAAACTGCTGCGCCAGTGCGCCGCCCCAGGAAACCCCCACCGCGTTGACCTGGCCGTAGTCCAGATAGTCGAGCATGCGGGCGGTGAGCTTGGCCAAGCCAGGGAAGCGATAAGGCCGCTTGGGCGTGGATGAACCGCCTACGCCTGGCACATCGAAGGCAATGACTTCCAGGTCCGGGTCCAGTGCCTGGACGAACGGAAACACCAACTCAAGGTTGGCGCCGATGCCATTGAAGATCAGCAGCGGCGTCAAGTGAGGCTTGCCCGGGCGCACCGCCGTGCGGATGGTCTGGCCATCCAGGTCGATGGTGCGGAAGATGAACGGTTGCGGCATGCTCAAGCCCTGTGAAGTGTGACAGCCGGAATGCAGTCAATGTGGGAGGGGGCTTACCCCCTCCCACATTTGAGCGCATTTCAATCTAGCGTTCGTGTACATAGGTGCCTGGTGCCGCTTCGGCTGCGACGTATGTTTTATTGCCTAATGTCGTCGGCGCCTTCTTCAGCTTCCCTGCTCGCTCCGCCGCCCACGCCTGCCAATGCAGCCACCAGGAATCGGTGTGCTTGGTCGCATTCTCCTGCCACTCAAGCGGCTTCGCCGTCAGGCTGTCGCTGGTCTGGTAGCGCGCCTTGGGGTTGCCCGGCGGGTTGAGGATGCTCTGGATATGCCCACTGCTGGACAACACAAATTCCACCTTGCCGCCAAACAATTGCGCCGACTTGTAGCAAGACTGCCAGGGTGTAATGTGGTCATTGGTGCCGGCCAGTGAATAAATATCTGCCGTGACCTGTTTAAGGTCGATGGGCGTGCCGCACACTTCCAGTGCATTGGCACGTACCAATGGGTTGTTTTTGAACAGTTCGATCAGGTCGCCATGGAACGCGGCCGGCAGACGTGTGGTGTCGTTGTTCCAGAAGAGGATGTCGAATACCGGCGGCTCGTTGCCCAGCAGGTAATTGTTGACCCAGTAGTTCCAGATCAGGTCGTTGGGGCGCATCCAGGCGAATACCTTGGCCATGTCGCGGCCTTCGAGTACACCGGCCTGGTAGGAATGGCGCTTGGCGGCTTCCAGGGTCTGCTCGTCAACGAACAGCGCTACCTGGGTGTCCAGGGTGGTGTCCAGCACACTCACCAGCAGGGTCAGGGCGTTGACCTTTTTCTCACCCAGCGCCGCGTAGTGGCCGAGCAACGCCGTGCAGGTAATGCCGCCGGAGCAGGCGCCGAGCATGTTGATGTCTTTGCTGCCGGTGATCGCCGTGACTACGTCGACGGCTTCTTTGAGCGCTTCGATATAGGTCGATAAGCCCCATTCGCGCTGGGCCTTGGTCGGGTTACGCCAGCTCACGATAAACGTCTGTTGACCATTGCGCAGGCAGAAGCGCGCCAGGCTTTTATCCGGGCTCAGGTCGAAGACGTAGAATTTATTGATCTGCGGCGGCACCACCAACAGCGGGCGCTCGTGCACCTGTTCGGTGATTGGCTTGTACTGGATCAGCTCCAGCACGTCGTTGCGAAACACCACGGCGCCCTCGCTGGTACCCAGGCTCTTGCCCACTTCAAAGGCACCCATGTTGACCTGGCTCGGCATGCCACCGTTGTGCACCATGTCTTTGGCCAGATGGGACAGGCCGTCCAGCAGGCTCTTGCCGCCGGTTTCAAAGAAGCGTTTGACCGCTGCCGGGTTGGCCGCGCTGTTGGTGGGGGCCATGGCTTCGGTCATCAGATTGATCACGAAGTGGCCGCGGCTGATGTCTTGAGGAGACAGGTTGCTGTCGCCGATCCAGTCGTGCAGTTCCTTGCGCCACGCCAGGTAGGTTTGCAGGTAACGCTTGTAGAGCGGGTTCTGGCTCCAGGCCGGGTCGTGGAAGCGACGATCGTCGTTTTCCGGCACCAGCTGGGACTTGCCGAACATCACGTTCTTCAATTCGACGCCGAAGTGGGCGACATGCTTGACGCTGTGCAACGGTTGCTTGATGGCTTGGGTCAGCACCATCTTCGCCGAGGCGAGTAAGTCCTTTTTACGTAACGCGATGATCGGGTTGAGCCCCAGGGTGTTTTCCGAGGCCTGGTGTTTCAAGTCATCGTTGTTCTTGTTACTCATCTACGACGCTCCATTGTCCGAAAGACGAGTACCGGCTACTACTGTGCACCCAATTTCGATACACAACACACGCCAGGTACTGCGACTCGGGTGACCGTTGATACCGCATCGTCAAATGCAGGGAACTTGCCAGTTCCATTGGTTACCCGAGTTTAATTTTTTTCGCAAGCGGGCCAATCGTTGGCCACGCGACAGGGCATTCAAGCAGATGAAATTAGAAAATGCCCTCTAAAGAGCAAGACGCCTGGGCTAGAGCATCAGCCGCACGACCGATTCGCTCGGGTCGCGGGTTTTGCCAGCGGCTTTGAGCTCGGCAAGATAGTCCGCCCACAGCGCGTCCTGACGCACGGCCAGTTGGTAAAGGTAGTCCCAGGTGAACAGTCCGCTGTCATGGCCGTCGTCGAAGGTCAATTTCAGTGCGTACTGACCGGCGGGCTCTACCTTGGTCAACTTAACGTTGAGCTTGCCGAATTGCAGGATGGGTTTGCCGTGGCCCTGCACCTCAGCGGAAGGCGAGTGGGTGCGCAGCAGTTCGGCGGGGAGTTGGTACACCTCGTCGGGGCCGTAGGTGAGGCCGAGGGTGTTGGAGGTTTTGTGCAGGTTTACAGCCGTAGGAAATTTAGACATTGGAGATAACCCTGAAGAAACCGGCTTGAAAATGTGGAAGGGGGCTTGCTCCCGATGGCGGTGTGTCAGCTACAAATAAGCTAGCTGATCCACCGCTATCGGGGGCAAGCCCCCTCCCACATTGAAGCAAAGCACATTGAAGCGAAGCTATTCTGTGTGAGGCTTACAGAATATACCGCGACAGATCTTCGTTCTGCGCCAATTCGCCCAAGTGGCTGTTGACGTACTCTGCGTCGATCTTGATCACCTCGCCATTCTGCGCCCCAGCCAAATCGCCTGCACTGAAGGACACCTCTTCCAGCAACCGCTCCAGCAAGGTGTGCAAACGACGCGCACCGATGTTCTCGGTCTTCTCGTTGACCTGCCAAGCGATCTCCGCCAGACGCTTGATACCGTCCGCCTGGAACTCGATGCCCAAACCTTCGGTTTTCAACAGCTCACGGTACTGCTCGGTCAGCGATGCATGCGGTTCGCTGAGGATGCGTTCGAAATCACCCGGGGTCAGCGCCTTGAGTTCCACGCGGATCGGCAGACGGCCTTGCAGCTCGGGCACCAGATCGCTTGGCTTGCTCAGGTGGAATGCACCGGAGGCGATAAACAGGATGTGGTCGGTCTTGACCATGCCCAGCTTGGTGTTCACGGTGCAGCCTTCGATCAGCGGCAGCAGGTCGCGCTGCACGCCTTCGCGGGACACATCGACGCCGCCGGAGTTGCCGCGCTTGGCCACCTTGTCGATTTCATCGATAAATACGATGCCGTGCTGCTCCACCGCTTCCAGAGCCTTGGCCTTGAGTTCTTCCTCATTCACCAGGCGCCCGGCTTCTTCGTCGCGTACCAGTTTCAGCGCTTCCTTCACCTTGAGCTTGCGGGCTTTCTTCTTGCCCTTGCCCATGTTGGCGAACAGGTTCTGCAACTGGCTGGTCATTTCTTCCATGCCAGGTGGTGCGGAGATATCGACGCCAGCCACTTCGGCCACTTCGATCTCGATTTCCTTGTCGTCCAACTGGCCTTCACGCAGGCGCTTGCGGAACAGCTGACGCGTGTTGGAATCCGAGGAGGGCGCCGCGTCTTCGTTGAAACCCATGCGTGCCGGTGGCAACAGGGCGTCGAGGATGCGTTCCTCGGCGGCGTCTTCGGCACGGTGGCTGACCTTGGTCACTTCCTGTTCGCGCAGCATCTTTAGCGCGGCGTCGGCCAGGTCACGAATGATCGACTCAACGTCACGGCCCACGTAGCCCACTTCGGTGAACTTGGTGGCTTCGACCTTGATGAACGGTGCATTGGCGAGCTTGGCCAGGCGCCGGGCGATTTCGGTTTTACCGACGCCGGTAGGGCCGATCATCAGGATGTTCTTTGGCGTTACTTCAACGCGCAGCTCTTCGGGCAATTGCATCCGGCGCCAGCGATTACGCAGGGCAATGGCAACGGCGCGCTTGGCATCGTCCTGGCCGATGATATGGCGGTTGAGTTCGTGGACGATTTCGCGGGGAGTCATGGACATAGTGTTTGGCGGCCTCAAGCGGGAATAAGCCTACGGCTTACTCGGCGAGGTCCTGCTCCTCAATGGTCTGGTTGTGGTTGGTGAACACGCAGATATCGCCGGCGATGCCCAGGGCGGTCTCGACGATCTCACGGGCCGACAGGTCGGTTTTCTTCAACAGTGCGCTGGCTGCCGCCTGGGCGTAACCACCGCCGGAACCCATGGCGATCAGGCCCTGCTCAGGCTCCACCACATCGCCGTTACCGGTGATGATCAGGGACGCGTCTTTGTTGGCCACGGCCAACATGGCTTCCAGGCGGCTAAGGGAGCGGTCGGTGCGCCATTCTTTGGCGAGCTCGACGGCGGCACGCACGAGGTGGCCCTGGTGTTTTTCCAGCTGGCCTTCGAAACGTTCGAACAGGGTGAAGGCGTCGGCGGTAGCGCCGGCAAAGCCCGCAAGAACCTGGCCGTGGTACAGGCGACGCACTTTCTTGGCGTTGCCTTTCATCACGGTATTGCCAAGGGAAACCTGGCCGTCGCCGCCCATGACGACTTTGCCGTGGCGACGTACTGAAACGATGGTGGTCAAGGGGAGAGTCTCCACGCAGCGGGGCGAAAATGCCCTGGTGGAAGTAGATATGGGGGTGGTGGGGGTGATTTCAACCTTGGGGGGTTGGGGCGGACGAATGGTGTCTGTTGGTCTGACACACACTAGCGACCACAGTAGAACCAAATGTGGGAGGGGGCTTACCCCCGATGGCGGTGTATCAGCCACCAGATTTATTGGCTGACATACTGCTATCGGGGGCAAGCCCCCTCCCACATGGGTCTTGCTGTGTTCTCAGGCTCAGCGGCTTTGGCGTTGTTGTAACAACAGGTTGCTAAAGCCCGCGCCCGCCAACTGCTTCTGCGCCACGGTCAGCTGTTCACGGTTGCTGAACGGCCCCACCAGCACGCGATACCAGGTGGCATCCTTCACCGTGCCAGACTCTACCGTCACCGTCTGGCCCAGCAATATGATCTGCGCCCGTACGCGATCCGCGTCCGCCTGTTTTGGGAATGAGCCCGCTTGCAGGAAGAACTTGGTCACCGGTGCCGCCTTGGTCTCGGCCACCGGCGGTGCGGGCGGCGGCGTGATGCCGGCCAATGCGGCCTGGGCGCGCGCGGTGTCGATCTTCGCGGCTTCGGCTGGCGTCACCGGCGTAGTCGGCACTTGCGGCGTCGGCAAGGTTTTTTCCGGCACGGCATCGGGCGGCACAATCACTTCAGATTCCGGCAGCAGCGTGTAGAAATCGTACTTCGGCTTCACCGGTGCTGTAGGGCTGGGCGCGGTCTTGTTGGCTTCAGCCATTTTCGTGGCTTTCTGCTGTTCCTGCTTGACCCGTTTGACGTCATCGCCCTTGCCCGGGTCCAGCTTCATCAAGAACACGATAAACGCGCCAACGGTGAGGCCGATGGCCATCCACAGCCAGCCCGGGATCGGCTTCTTCGCCGGGGCCTGGTAACGGCTGGCGCCGCGCTTGGGTGCAGGTTTTTTCTTGGCAGCCAACTTACATACGCTCCAGGGTTTCCAGGCCTAACAGTTCCAGGCCTTGCTTGAGGGTCCGTCCAGCCAGGGCTGCGAGACGCAGACGGCTTTGCTTTTGGGCTTCGTCGTCGGCGCTGAGGATAGGGCAGTTCTCGTAGAAGCTGGAGAACAAGCCAGCGACTTCATATAGGTAGGTGCAGAGGATGTGCGGCGTGCCTTTCTCGCCGACGCTGTTGAGCACTTCGCCGAACTGCGCCAGCTTGGCGGCCAGTTCTTGTTCGTGCGCAGCGTCCAGCACGATCTGGCCTTCGACTTCGCTGAAGTCTTTGCCCAGCTTGCGGAACACACCGGCCACACGGGTATAGGCGTACAGCAGGTACGGCGCGGTGTTGCCTTCGAAGTTGAGCATCAACTCAAAGTTGAAGCTGTAGTCGCTGGTGCGGTGCTTGGACAGGTCGGCGTATTTCACCGCGCCAATGCCCACCACGCGGGCGATGTTGCGCAGGTCGGCCTCGGCCAGCTCCGGGTTCTTTTCCTTCACCAGGGTGTAGGCACGTTCCTGGGCTTCGTTGAGCAGATCGATCAGTTTTACGGTGCCGCCGTCGCGGGTCTTGAACGGACGGCCATCGGCGCCGTTCATGGTGCCAAAGCCCATGTGTTCCATGTGCATCGGGTGGGTGATGAAACCTGCGCGGCGGGCCACTTCGAACACCTGCTGAAAGTGCAGGGCCTGACGTTGGTCGACGAAGTACAGCGCACGGTCAGCCTTGAGCACGCCGCTGCGGTAGCGCACGGCCGCCAGGTCAGTAGTGGCGTACAGGTAGCCGCCATCGGCCTTGACGATAATCACCGGCAGTGGCTCGCCATCGGCAGTCTTGAATTCTTCGAGGAACACGCACTGCGCGCCGTTGCTCTCAACCAACAGGCCCTTGGCCTTGAGGTCGTTGACCACATTGATCAAGTCGTCGTTGTAGGCGCTTTCGCCCATCACGTCGGCCATGGTCAGTTTGACGTTGAGCAGCTCGTAGATTTCCTGGCAGTGAGACAGGGAGATATCACGGAAGCGGCTCCACAGTTCCAGGCATTCCTTGTCGCCGGCTTGCAGCTTGACCACCAGGCCACGGGCGCGGTCGGCGAATTCTTCGGACTCGTCGAAGCGCTTTTTGGCGGCGCGGTAGAAGTTCTCAAGGTCCGACAGCTCATTGCTGGTGATCGGGTTTTCTTGCAGGTACGCCATCAGCATGCCGAACTGGGTGCCCCAGTCGCCCACGTGGTTCTGACGGATCACGGTGTCGCCGAGGAACTCCAGGACCCGCGCCACGCCATCGCCGATGATGGTGGAGCGCAGGTGGCCCACGTGCATCTCTTTGGCCAGGTTAGGTGCAGACAGGTCGATGGCCACACGCTGCAGCGGGCCAGCTTTACGCACGCCGATGGTGGCGTCGGCCAGGGCCGCGTCCAGGCGCGAAGCCAGGGCCTGGGTGTTCTGGAAAAAGTTGATAAAGCCAGGGCCGGCGATTTCGGCCTTGGTGACGCTTTCGTCGGTCGGCAGGGCGGCAATGATTTTTTCCGCCAGGTCGCGCGGCTTCATGCCCGCAGGTTTGGACAGCATCATCGCGATGTTGCTGGCGAAGTCGCCGTGGGTCTTGTCGCGGGTGTTCTCCACCTGGATCGCCGGCGTCAGGCCTTCAGGCAACACACCTTCGTTGACGAGTTGGGTGAGGGCTTGTTGGATCAGCTGGCGAATGGTGTCTTTCATGGTGTTCTCTTTGTGCCGCACGCGGCTGCGCGCGATGCGCAGGTGGAAAAACTGGGCATTATCCGTGGCGAGGGCGGGCTTGCCAACCTTCGAGGGACCTATGGCCAGGCTTAATACAAATCTACCGGGTCTACATCCAACGACCATCGCACCTGCCGGCCGCCGGGCATTTGCTCCAGGGCAAGCAACCAGCTACTTAATAGCCGATGCAGCGGCGCACGGGACGTCGCCTGCAAGAGTAGCTGAGCGCGATAACGCCCGGCACGACGCTCCATGGGCGCTGGCACTGGGCCGAGTAGTTCGATGCCGGTGAGGTTTAACTCGCCCAGCAAGCGCTCGGCGGCGCTGCACGCTTCATCCAGGAAGCTTTCGGCCTGCCCTGGTTTATGCGCTTCGGCTCGCAGCAGCGCCAAGTGGGAGAAGGGCGGCAGGCCAGCAGCGCGGCGTTCGCTCAAAGCTTGTTCGGCGAAGGCAAAGTACCCTTGTTCTGTCAGTTGGATCAGCAGCGGGTGGTCAGCCAGGTGCGTCTGGATAATTACCTTGCCCGGTTCTTCGGCGCGCCCGGCGCGGCCAGCCACCTGCACGATCAACTGCGCCATGCGCTCGCTGGCGCGGAAGTCCCCGGAGAACAAACCACCGTCGGCATCCAGGATCGAAACCAGCGTCACCCGTGGAAAGTGGTGCCCCTTGGCAAGCATCTGCGTGCCGATCAGGATGCACGGGTTACCTTTCTGGATGGTGGCGAACAGCTGATTCATCGCATCTTTGCGCGAGGTGCTGTCGCGGTCGACTCGCAGTACCGGGAAGTCTGGAAACAGAATCCCCAAGCGTTCCTCGGCGCGCTCGGTGCCCGCGCCGACTGGCCGCAAATCCACTTTGCCGCACTGCGGGCAGTGGCGCGGCACCCTCTCCACATGGCCGCAATGATGGCAGCGCAGTTCGCCGTGACGTTGGTGCACGGTCATGCGTGCATCGCAGCGCTCGCATTCGGACATCCAGCCACAGTCATGGCACAGCAGCGTCGGCGCAAAGCCGCGGCGGTTGAGGAACACCAGCACTTGCTGCCCGGCCGCCAGCGTCTGGCCGATGGCCTGTTGCATGGGCCCGGAAATGCCGCTGTCCAGTGGGCGGCTTTTGACGTCCAGGCGCAGGAAGCGCGGCTGCTTGGCGCCACCGGCACGCTCGTTCAGGCGTAGGAGGCCATAACGGCCGGTGTAGGCGTTGTGCAAGCTTTCAAGAGACGGCGTCGCCGAGCCCAGCACAATCGGGATGTCTTCCTGGCGCGCCCGCACCAGCGCCAGGTCGCGGGCGTGGTAGCGCAGGCCTTCCTGCTGTTTATAGGATCCGTCGTGTTCCTCGTCGATGATAATCAGCCCGGGGTTTTTCATCGGGGTGAACAGGGCCGAGCGGGTGCCGATAATAATGTCGGCTTCGCCGTCCCGGGCCGCCAGCCAAGACTCCAGGCGTTCACGGTCGTTGACCGCCGAGTGCACCAGAGCGATGCGCGCATTGAAGCGCTGCTCGAAGCGCGCCAGGGTCTGCGGGCCCAGGTTGATCTCGGGGATCAGCACCAGCGCCTGTTTGCCGGCCTGCAAGGTTTCGCGGATCAACTGTAAATACACTTCGGTCTTGCCGCTGCCGGTGACGCCGGCCAGCAGGAACGCATGGAAACTGTCGAAACCTGCGCGAATCGCCTCGTAGGCGGCGCGTTGTTCGGGGTTCAGCGGCAGTTCTGGCTGGGCCAGCCAGTGTTCGTGGCGCGGGTCGGGGGCGTGCTTGCGGATTTCCACGTGCACCAAGCCTTTGGCCAGCAGCAGGTCAAGGCTGTCTTTGCTCAGCATCAGTTTGCTCAACAACTGATGGGCCACGCCGTGCGGGTGCTGGGCCAGGGTGACCAGGGCTTCACGCTGGCGTGGGGCGCGGGCGATGCGCGGGTCGTCCAGGCGGGCGTCGGGGGCCATCGACCAGAAACGTTCCTGGCGTGCTTCGGCCAATTCGCCCTGGCGCAGCAGCACCGGCAGCGCCCAGCTCAGGGTGTCGCCCAGGCTGTGTTGGTAATACTGGGCGGTCCACAGGCACAGCTTGAATAGCGCGGGCGGCAGCGGCGCCGCGGCATCAAGGATGGCGATGGCCGGCTTGAGCTTCTCGGCGGGCACTTCGCTGTGGTCGGCAACTTCCACCAAAATGCCGATCATCTCGCGCCGCCCGAACGGTACACGCACGCGCATGCCCGGCTGCAACTGTGCCCGCAGCACGCCGGCCGGGGCTCGGTAGTCGAACAGGCGGCGCAGGGGCGAGGGCAGGGCGAGGCGCAAAATGGCGTCGGGCACGCGGGGGTCTCATCTATAAAGGCAGGCGGTGGCGCAGGGGCGGGAGCCTAGCAGAGAGGCGAGGGCTTGGGGTAGCCGATGGTTTTCTGATGAAAGGAGGGTTGGGGCCCTAAGCGCCGCTTGCGCGATTAAAAAGGTCTGGTAGAATCCGCGGCCTAATTACGTGCGGTATTCGACAATAGTGTCGAGTGGCGGCACGCTAGCCCGAGGAAGTGCCATGAAAGCCGATATCCATCCAGCGTACGAAACCATCGAAGTAACCTGCAGCTGCGGCAACAAGTTCGAAACTCGTTCGAACCTGTGCAAGCCACTGGGTACTGACGTATGCAACGAGTGCCACCCGTTCTACACCGGTAAGCAGAAGACTCTGGACACCGGCGGCCGTGTACAGCGCTTCGCAGATCGCTTTGGTGCTTTCGGCAAGAAGCCTGCTACTCCAGCAGAGTAAGGCTCAAAAGCCTTATGGGCTTTTGCAGGCTGATGAAAAAGGCGTCCCTTTGGGGCGCCTTTTTTGTGCCTGGGATTTGGCTTTCCGCGGCCCAGGCCCAAGTATTTTGCCCGGCACCGGCCGATCTGGCGCAGGTCGAAGTTGCGCGCGTGGTGGATGGCGATACGGTGCGTCTCAAGGATGGTCGCAGCATACGCATGATCGGCCTTAATGCCCCGGAAACGGGTAAGAAGGGCCGTACGGACGAGCCCTATGCCGTGGCCGCTCGCCAACGCTTGCAGGCGTTGATCGAGGCCAGCGATAGTCGCGTGAGTCTCGGGATTGGGCGTGAAGGTAAAGACCGTTACGGCCGCACCCTGGCCCATCTTTATGGCGCTGACGGCGAAAACCTTGAGGCGCGGCTGCTGGCTGAAGGCCTGGGGTTCCAGGTGGGCATCGCGCCCAATGTTGATCTCGTCACTTGCCAGCAGGCCGCCGAAAACAGCGCCCGCACTGCGCGGCTTGGCCTTTGGCGGCACTCGCCAGTGCAAAAAGTGGTGCAGCTCAAGCGCTCCGGCTTTGCCTTGGTCAGCGGCCAGGTAAGCAAGATTGAGCGCAATCGCGGTGGCGTCTGGATCGAATTGCAGGGTTCACTGGTATTACGTATTGCTCCCGACCTGGCGCGTAAATTCGACAGCACCCTGCTCAATGGTCTGCAAGGCAAGACCATCGAGGCGCGTGGCTGGGTGCAGGATCGCGGCAAACGTGGTGGTGCAGAACGCGGTCAGGCGCGCTGGTTGTTGCCATTGACTGACCCCAGCATGCTTAAAACTACGAATTAATAAAAAATTGTAGACATTTTTTTATTTGATTGTGAACAGTTGAGCCCTTGTATCCCGTGGCCTTAGACCAAAGTACGTCGCTTTGGGGCCTTGACACCGGTGACTACCCAGTCTTGTAGGGACTTTACGACACGCGTATCCTCGGCGGTCCGTCGACCAACAGTAAAAGCGGAATGCCGATATGTCTGATTTGAAAACTGCCGCTCTCGAATATCATGCCCATCCTCGTCCAGGAAAGCTGAGTGTAGAGCTCACCAAAGCCACCGCCACTGCCCGCGACCTGTCGCTGGCCTATAGCCCTGGCGTGGCCGAGCCCGTACGTGAAATCGCCCGCGATCCTGAGCTGGCGTACAAGTACACCGGCAAAGGCAACCTGGTTGCAGTGATTTCCGATGGCACCGCGATCCTCGGCCTGGGTAACCTTGGCCCATTGGCGTCCAAGCCAGTCATGGAAGGTAAAGGCGTGCTGTTCAAGCGCTTCGCTGGCATCGACGTTTTCGACATCGAAGTCGATTCCGAAAGCCCGCAGGCGTTCATCGACACCGTCAAGCGCATTTCAATCACCTTCGGTGGCATCAACCTGGAAGACATCAAGGCACCTGAGTGCTTCGAGATCGAAAAGGCCCTGATCGAGCAGTGCGACATTCCGGTATTCCACGATGACCAGCACGGCACCGCGATCGTTACTGCGGCCGGCATGATCAACGCCCTGGAAATCGCTGGCAAAACCCTGGCTGACGCCAAGATCGTCTGCCTGGGCGCTGGTGCAGCGGCCATCTCCTGCATGAAGCTGATCGTGAGCATGGGCGCCAAGCTCGAGAACATCTACATGGTCGACAGCAAGGGCGTGATCCAGTCCGAGCGTACCGACCTGAACCAGTACAAAGCGATGTTTGCCCACCCGTCGTCCAAGCGCACCTTGGCTGACGCCCTTGACGGTGCAGACGTGTTCGTTGGCCTGTCCGGCCCGAATCTGCTGAGCGCTGAAGGCCTCAAATCCATGGCGGCCAACCCGATTGTGTTCGCCTGCTCCAACCCGGACCCAGAAATCTCGCCAGAGCTGGCTCACGCCACGCGCAGCGACGTGATCATGGCGACCGGTCGTTCGGACTATCCGAACCAGGTTAACAACGTACTGGGCTTCCCGTTCATCTTCCGTGGCGCCCTGGACGTTCGCGCCAAGCGCATCAACGAAGAGATGAAAGTAGCTGCCGCCAACGCCCTGCGCGAACTGGCCAAGCTGCCGGTGCCTCAGGACGTATGCGATGCCTACGGCGGTGCCAAACTGGAATTCGGTCGTGAATACATCATCCCGAAACCAATGGACAAGCGCCTGATCACCCTGATCTCCGATGCCGTGGCCAAAGCCGCCATCGAGACCGGCGTGGCCACCCTGCCGTATCCGAAGAACTACCCGCTGCAAAGCGTGGATGATGTGTTCAACGGCTAAGCCGTTGTAGCGCGCCACAAAAAAGCCCCGGCTCTTTCGAGTCGGGGCTTTTTGTTGGTGCGCTGATTAACTTGAACATTGTGGGAAACCAATGTGGGAGGGGGCTTGCCCCCGATAGCAGTATGTCAGCCAGTACATCTTTCGCTGATACACCGCCATCGGGGGCAAGCCCCCTCCCACATTTAGACCTCATTGGCTTGAGGCCTTGGTTAGAACAGGTCGATCGGCGCCGCCTCATCTGCCGGCAGCGGGCTGCCCGGTGCAACGCCATTACCCAGTTCGTTGACCGACGGCGGGGTGTCTTCGCTCTTGAACAGTTCGAAGTACGCATTCGGCGTACTAGGTGAGGCCGCGCGGCCGCTGACGGGGTCGATCCGCAGGCTGAGGATGCCCTCCGGCTCCGGCTGGGTGTGCAGCGGTTTGTCCTTCAGGGCGGCACCCATGTAGCTCATCCAGATCGGCAGTGCCACGGTGCCACCGAACTCACGGCGGCCGAGGCTTTCGGGCTGGTCGTAGCCGGTCCACACGGTGGTGACGTAGTCGGCGTTGTAGCCCGAGAACCAAGCGTCCTTCGATTCGTTGGTGGTGCCGGTCTTGCCCGCGATATCCGCACGACCCAGAGCCAGTGCGCGGCGACCGGTGCCCTTCTTGATCACGTCTTGCAGAATGCTGTTGAGGATGTATGTGGTACGACCATCCACAATGCGCTCGGCCACGGCAGGTGCCTGGGGCTCGGCCGGGGCAGCGTTGGTGGCTGGCGCGGCGCCTGGCGTCGGCTCGATGGTAATCCCGCCATTGCTTGGCGCTGCCAGACCATCAGTGGCAGCCACGCCGTTGACCACATCACCCGGCACTCGCGGCGGGTTGGCGGTAAACAGGGTGTCACCATTGCGGCTTTCGATCTTATCGATCAGGTACGGCGCGATCTTGTAGCCGCCGTTGGCGAAAGTGCACCAGCCGGTGGCGATTTCCATCGGTGTCAGGGTTGCAGTACCCAAGGCCAGGGACAGGTTAGGCGGAAGGTCTGACTTGGCGAAGCCAAAGCGCGTCATGTAGTCGATGGTCTTGCCTACGCCCATCGCCTGCAGCAGCCGGATCGACACCAGGTTACGCGACTTGTACAGCGCTTCGCGGATGCGGATCGGGCCGAGGAAGGTATTGGTGTCGTTCTTCGGGCGCCAGACCTTGTCCAGGTATTCGTCGACAAACACAATCGGCGCATCGTTGACCAGGCTGGCGGCCGTATAGCCGTTATCCAGCGCGGCGCTGTAGATGAAGGGCTTGAAGCTCGAACCCGGCTGGCGCTTGGCCTGGGTCGCCCGGTTGTAGTTGCTCTGCTCGAAGGCAAACCCGCCTACCAGCGCGCGGATGGCGCCGTTTTGCGGGTCGAGGGACACCAGGGCGCCTTGGGCCAGCGGCACTTGGCTGAATTTGAGGCTGTCGTCGTTCTGGCGTTGCACGCGGATCAAATCGCCGACCTGCGCCACGTCCGACGGCTGCTTGGGCATCGGGCCCATGCTGTTGGTGTTCAGGAAGGGGCGCGCCCACTTCATGCTGTCCCACGCCACATGGGCTTCGCCAGTGCGGGTCAGCACCTGTACGCCATCTTTCTTCACCTGGGTGACGATGGCCGGCTCCAGGCCGCTGATGGCGCGTTGCTTGCCCAACTCGGTGGTCCAGGCGCTCAGGGTCTTGCCCGGCAGGCGTGATTCAGGGCCACGGTAGCCGTGACGCTGATCGTAGGTGATCAGGCCGGAATGCACGGCGGTGTTGGCCATGTCCTGGGTGTCGCTCGGCACGGTCGTGGTGACGCGAAAGCCCTCGGTGTAGGCCTCGCTGCCATAGCGGCCGACCATCTCGGCGCGGGCCATTTCGGCGATATAGGGGGCGTTCACTTCCGGCGTCGGCACGTGGTAGCTGGCATTCAGAGGTTCGGCGACGGCGCTTTCGTAAGCCGCCTGGTCGATTTTGCCCAGCTTGTACATGCGGCCGAGAATCCAGTCACGCCGCTCTTTGCTGCGTGCCGGGTTGGCCAGTGGGTTGAAGCGCGAGGGCGCCTTCGGCAGGCCGGCAATCATCGCCATCTGTGCCAGGCTGGCGTCACGGATGGACTTGCCGTAGTACACCTGGGAGGCGGCCTCGATCCCGTAGGCGCGGTTGCCCAAGTAGATCTTGTTGACATACAGCTCAAGGATCTCGTCCTTGGTCAGTTGGCGCTCGATCTGCAAGGCCAACAGGATCTCAGTGGCTTTACGCGAAAAACTGCGCTCGCTGGTAAGGAAGAAGTTCTTCGCCACCTGCATGGTGATGGTGCTGCCACCGGATTGAATGTGTCCGCTTTTTACCAATTGTGTCGCTGCGCGCACCAGGCTGCTGGGGTCGACGCCATAGTGGTTGGCAAAATTATCGTCTTCTGCCGAAAGCAGTGCACTGATGAAATTGGGTGGAATATCGGCAAAACGGATCGGTGTACGGCGCATTTCGCCGAACTCCGCGATCAGTTTTTCATCGCTGCTGTAGACCCGCAAAGGAATCTGCAACTGGATACTTCTAAGGGCCTCTACAGAGGGCAAACCCGGACTAAGGTAGAGGTAGGCACCGCTGAGCACGAGCAGCAGCCCGCAGACAATCGCGACAATGGAGTACCCGAAAAACTTCAGCAGACGAATCAAGGCTTTTGGATTTCCAGAGAAAAGAAAGAGTTAGGCGTCGGGGCATGCATGGCAAACGATGGATCAACCCGAGCAGCAGATAAAAAGCGGGAAAAAACGCTGGGCATTAAAGCATTTTTCGACTTGGGCCGTCATTCGCGGCTCTCCAACATGTCGACCGAATGCAGGGCGCCCAGCGGCAATCAGGCGGTATGACAGGCAAAGTTTTGGGGAGTTTTATGCGAAAGGGATTTTTCACGCGAAAAGCCGACACCCTGTTGGGCGTCGATATCAATGACACGGCCATACGGTTGGTTGAATTGGGCCGTTCTGTTGGCGGTTATAGCATTCAGGGTTATGCCACCCAGGCGCTGCCCGCCCGCGCAGTTGTCGAAGGCGCCTTGCTGGATTTAGAAAGCGTAGGGCGCACCTTGGATGCCATATTGCCAAGGCTGCATACGGCGACCCGAGGCGCGGCGGTAGCGGTTGCCGGGCCGTCAGTCATTACCCGGGTCATCGAGATGACAGCCGGGCTTAGCGAGGAAGAGATGGCGTTGTTGATCCAGGCTGAGGCTGAGCAATACATTCCCTATCCACTGGACGAAGTGGCCATCGACTTCCATATCAAGGGGCGCTCGCCGCTTGACCCCGCGCGGGTCGAGGTGTTGCTGGCGGCATGTCTTAAGGAGCATGTGGAAACCCGAGAAGCGGTTTTGGTCCTGGCCGGGCTGGTGCCGAAGGTGATCGACGTCGAAGCATTTGCATTGGCGCGCGCATGCAGTCAGGATTTCGCCAGCTTCACGCCAGGCCATCGAGTCGATGGTGCACAATGGGCCGTGGATGCCCAATCAATGGGAGTTGCTTGCGGGTTGGCCCTGAGGAGTTTCGCTTGATGACACGAATCAACCTTTTGCCTTGGCGCCAGGCGCTGGCAGAGCGGCGACGCAAGTATTTCCTCGCGTTTTTGCTGGCGTTCGCCGGTGTGGCGCTCGCGGCCGTGTGGCTGGCGGACCAAGTGATCGACCAGGCGATTGATCGGCAAGTGACGCGCAATGATCACTTGGGCAGGGACATCACCGGCCTGGACTCACGCATCAAGACCATCGATGACTTGCAGGTGCAAAGCCAGCAACTGGCAGAGCGCATGAAGGTCGTGCAGGACCTGCACGATGGCCGCTCCGCCGGCGCACAGCTGTTGGACCAACTGGCGCGCGCGGTACCCGATGGCGTGCATCTGCATGAGGTGGTGGCGAAGGGCGACACGGTGAGCATCACTGGCAGCGCCGAATCGAGCCAGGATATTGCCCAATTGATGCGCCGCCTCGAAGCCACCGAGGGCGCCCACGCCACGCGCCTGCAGCATGTACGCACCGAAGGTGCTCGTGGCAATAACGAATTCCAGTTGATGGTGCGCCAGGGAGAATCCTCCGAGGCTCAGCCATGAGCCTGCCCAGGCTCAAACTTCTCGCACTCCTTCACAACGCTGCAAATTGGCCCCTTCCTGGCAGGACTCTGCTGGGCTGTGCGCTGGCGGGAGTGGTGTGGGTGGTCGGTAATCTGGTGTACCTGGGCCCATCGCGGGAACGGTTGCACCAGGTCGAGGCACGGGGAGTGACTCTACAGGAGCAAATGGCGCAAAAGACCATCGAGGCTGCCCGCTTCGAAGAGCGCAATCTCCAGTTACTGATGGCACAGGAAGAAGTCGACACGCTTTGGCGACAGCTGCCGGGTGAATCCCGAATGCCTGACTGGCTGGAAGACATCGCGGGCCTGGCGCTTTCCAGTGGGTTACTGATGGAGAGTGTTACGCCACTGGATGAGCATCGCGGCCCGCTCTATGTCGAGCAGCCAGTGCAGATCGGTGTGGTAGGTAGTTATCACGATCTGGCGGTGTTCGTGAGTGCCTTGGGTGGCCTATCGCAAATTGCCACCACGCATGATGTTGCCCTACGGCCTGACGGTAGGCTGCTGCGTCTTGATCTGCTGGTCAAAACCTATTGGCGTGCGCAGCAGGGCAATCGGCTCGGTGAGCCTTTCGTGCAGGAGCAGGCGTTTGCCTATGATTCATCCGGCCTGCGCGATCCTTTCCAGCCGCTGGCGTTGCAGGTAGACCACGCGCCGGTGCGTCCAGCCCGTGCGCCGGACTTCTCGCGACCGCGCGGTCCTCTGGAAAGCCTGGCGGTAGAGCGCTTCGAAATGGTCGGCACGCTGTCCCGTGGCGCACAGACGTTTGCCCTGCTGCGCGCAGCCGACAAGGTGCATCGCCTGGCAGTCGGTGATTACCTAGGGCCGGACCATGGTCGGGTCACGACCATCCATGACGGCTCTGTCGAACTGCTCGAGCTATTCCCAGACAAGCAGGGCGCGTGGCTTGAGCGCCCGCGAACCCTGGTATTAAACGTCAACTCATAACGGAATCAATTCAATGAAAAGGACTTTCTCGTCCTTCGGTGTGGCGCTATGGATAGCGTTCACGGCACCGATGGCTGCTGCTGTGCCCAATCGCATCGACCTGATCCAACTGCCTCCCCCTGACAGTGCGGTTGCAGGCTCCCACACAGGCGACAAGCTGAACCTGAACTTCCAGAACATCGCGTTACGCACGGCGTTGCAGCAAATCGCCGATGTGGCAGGCCTTAATCTGGTAGCGGGCGATGATGTACAGGGATCGATCACCCTGCGCCTCAAGAATGTGCCGTGGGACCAGGCGCTGGATCTGGTACTGCAAGCCAAAGGCCTGGATAAGCGATTAAAGGCTGGCGTATTGCTGGTGGCACCCGCCGAAGAACTGGCAGCGCGTGAGTTGCTGATGTTGGAATCGCGCAAGCAAATGGCAGAACTGGCGCCATTGCGTCGCGAGCTGTTGCAGGTCAACTACGCCAAGGCGTCGGACCTGGCCAAGTTGTTCCAGTCGGTCACCGGCCTGGAAGGCGCCACTGATGAGCGCGGCTCAGTCGCGGTGGATGATCGCACCAACAACATCATTGCCTACCAGACCGGTGAGCGCCTGGAGGAGCTGCGGCGCATCGTGGCGCAACTGGATATTCCCGTGCGACAGGTGATGATCGAGGCACGGATTGTCGAGGCCAATGTGGATTACGACAAAAGCCTGGGTGCGCGTTGGGGCGGGCGGTTAAACCGTGGCAATTGGGGCGCGGGGGGGATCGGCAAGCCCTTGGCCGAGGGCGAAGAATCGCCACAAAGCCCGTCCAGCTCGCCATTTGTTGATTTGGGGTCTTTGACTGGTACTTCGGGCCTGGGCCTCGCCTTTATCACCGACAACCTGTTACTGGACCTGGAGCTGACCGCCATGGAGAAGTCCGGCAACGGTGAAATCGTTTCGCAGCCCAAGGTTGTCACCTCCGACAAGGAAACCGCACGCATCCTCAAGGGCACCGAGATCCCGTATCAGGAGTCCACTTCCCAGGGGGCTACATCGGTGTCATTCAAGGAGGCTTCCCTGTCGCTGGAGGTGACGCCGCAAATTACCCCGGATGATCGGGTAATCATGGAGGTCAGGGTGACCAAGGACGAGCCCGATTACCTGAATAAACTCAACGACGTGCCCCCCATCAAAAAGAACGAGGTCAACGCCAAGGTGCTGGTCAAGGACGGCGAGACCATCGTTATCGGCGGGGTTTTCTCCAATACCCAAAGCAAAGTGGTAGATAAAGTGCCATTTTTGGGCGATGTGCCGTATCTTGGCCGCCTTTTCCGGCGCGATGTGCTGGCGGAGAAAAAATCCGAGCTGCTGGTATTCCTGACTCCGCGTATTATGAATAACCAGGCGATTGCTGTGAGTCGTTGATTCTGTGCGAAATTTGATTCTTGTAGGACCGATGGGGGCTGGAAAAAGCACCATCGGCCGTTTGCTGGCCAAAGAGCTGCGCCTGCCATTCAAAGATTCCGACAAGGAAATTGAAGTGCGCACGGGCGCCAATATCCCATGGATCTTCGATAAGGAAGGCGAGCTGGGCTTTCGTGACCGCGAGCAGGCGATGATCGCCGAGCTGTGCGGCCTCGATGGCGTGGTATTGGCTACCGGCGGTGGCGCAGTGATGCGCGAAGAAAACCGCCGGGCGCTGCACGCCGGTGGTCGAGTGGTCTATCTGCATGCGTCGGTTGAGCAGCAGGTGGGCCGCACCGCCCGTGATCGTAATCGCCCGCTGCTGCGTACCGCCAACCCAGAGAAAACCCTGCGGGATCTCTTGACGTTGCGCGATCCGCTATATCGGGAAATCGCCGATCTGGTGGTCGAAACCGATGAGCGGCCGCCCCGGATGGTGGTCCTCGATATTCTTGAGCGCCTGCAACGGCTGCCACCCCGTTAAAGCCAGACGTGAAATGCGCTATTCTCGGCGGCGCGCTAATACCCTTCGAGGTGTGGCGTAGAGCCATCAGGCAGCGCCGGATTTCGGCGTTGCTGGTCGTCAATCCATCTCTAACGCGGGGACACATGCAGACACTTAAGGTCGATCTAGGCGAGCGCAGCTACCCGATCCATATTGGCGAAGGTCTGTTGGACCAACCCGAGTTGCTCGCGCCGCACATTGCCGGGCGGCAAGTGGCGATCATCTCCAACGAAACGGTCGCGCCGCTGTATCTTGAGCGTCTGAGCCGCAGCCTGGCGGCGTATTCCGTGATCTCGGTGATCCTGCCTGATGGCGAAGCCCACAAGAACTGGGAAACCCTGCAACTGATCTTTGATGGCCTGCTCACTGCTCGCCATGACCGTCGCACCACTGTGATAGCCCTGGGCGGCGGTGTGATCGGCGACATGGCCGGCTTCGCGGCGGCCTGCTACCAGCGAGGCGTGGACTTCATCCAGGTGCCGACCACCTTGCTGTCCCAGGTCGATTCGTCGGTGGGCGGCAAGACCGGTATCAACCACCCGCTGGGCAAGAACATGGTAGGCGCGTTCTACCAGCCTCAAGCGGTACTGATCGACACTGCAACGCTCAACACCCTGCCGCCGCGTGAGCTGTCTGCGGGCCTGGCAGAGGTCATCAAGTACGGGCTGATTTGCGACGAGCCGTTTCTCGCCTGGCTGGAAGAACATGTCGATGCGCTGCGCAACCTCGACCAGGTGGCACTCACCGAAGCGATTTCCCGCTCCTGCGCCGCCAAGGCGCTGGTGGTGAATGCCGACGAACGGGAGTCCGGTGTGCGGGCCACCCTGAACCTCGGTCACACCTTCGGCCATGCGATCGAAACCCACATGGGCTATGGTGTGTGGCTGCATGGGGAGGCCGTAGCGGCTGGCACAGTGATGGCGTTGGAGATGTCGCAACGCCTGGGCTGGATCAGCGCCCAGGAGCGTGATCGTGGTATCCATCTGTTCCAGCGCGCCGGTCTGCCGGTTATTCCGCCTGAAGAGATGACCGAGGCGGACTTCCTCGAACATATGGCAATAGACAAGAAAGTGATCGACGGTCGACTGCGACTGGTGCTGCTGCGCCACATAGGCGAAGCGGTCGTGACCGACGATTATCCAAAAGAGATTCTACAAGCCACGCTGGGAGCGGATTACCGTGCCCTGGCTCAGCTGAAAGGTTAATCAGATCCCGATGACTAGTTTGCATGCCGACGAGGCGTTCCTCGGCCATTACCAGTTAAGCCACGACCCATTTGCTCCACGGGTGCCTGGTTTCAAATTCTTTCCGGCCCAGCGCAAGCCGGTGCTTGGGCAGTTGCATCACCTCGCGCGCTACAGCCAGCTGCTGCTGGTGGTGACCGGCCCGTTGGGCAGCGGCAAGACCTTGCTGCGCCAGGCCCTGGTGGCCAGTACCAACAAGCAGTCCGTACAGAGCGTGGTAGTGTCGGCGCGTGGCAACGGTGATGCGGCAGGCGTGTTGCGCCAGGTCGCTCAGTCGCTGGACGTGGCCACTGCCGAACCCAGCGCGATCCTCAAGCAAGTGGTACAGCTGGGCCTGACCGGCCAGGAAGTCTACCTGCTGGTGGATGACGCCGAGCAGCTCGACGAATCTGCCCTGGAAGCGCTGCTGGCGCTGGCGGCGGGCACGCCGGAAGGTCGTCCCCATGTGTTCCTGTTTGGTGAGTCGTCGTTGATCGCCGATCTGGAGCAAATCAGCGGTGAGCAAGAGCTGTTCCACGTCATCGAATTGCAGCCGTACGAAGAAGAAGAAACCCGCGAATACCTGGCTCAACGCCTGGAAGGCGCAGGGGCGGGCATCGAACTTTTCTCCGCCCAGCAGATCTCTGATATTCACGAAAGCTCCGACGGCTGGCCTGGCACCATCAACCAGGTTGCCCGCGATGCCATGATCGAAGCCATGATTGCCAGCCGCTCTGCGGTCAAGCGTCCAAAGATGGGGTTCACTATGCCTAAGAAGCACGTATTGGCTATTTCCGCCGTTGTCGTGGTCGCTGTTGCCGCCGCCTGGTTGATCCCAGGTCGCAGCAAGGCGCCGACTACCGCCGGCGCGCCAACCGAACAGGCGCAGTTGCCACTGGGCAAGCCTACTCCAAACGTTGAGTTCGCCAATTCCGGCCAACCGACCAACCTGCCAATGGTTGGTCAACCTGTCATGCGCGGCCCGCTTGCCGAAGAAGCCGGCGGCATCTCCGAAGGCGACGATGGCGTGCCGGTGGAAGGCTCCAGCGCTACACCGCCGACGGTGACCACTACTGCGCCACCTACGGGCGTGCCAGCGGGCCAGCCAGCGGCTGCACCGACACCTGCACCGACCGTCGCAACCGCCAAGCCGGCGCCTGTGACAAAGCCGGTTGCACCTGCTCCAGCGCCGGCAGCCAAGCCAGCGCCAGCGGCCAAACCAGCTGAAAAACCAGTCACCGTCGCCAAGGCCGGTGCCGCCGGCAGCGGTTGGTATGGCAGCCAGCCCGCGAGCAACTTCGTGGTGCAGATCCTGGGTACCAGCTCTGAAGCCAACGCCCAGGCGTTCGTGAAAGAGCAGGGCGGCGAGTACCGTTATTTCAAGAAAGTGCTCAACGGCAAGCCTCTCTACGTGATCACTTACGGCAACTTCTCCAGCCGTGCAGCCGCAGATTCTGCGATCAAAGCCTTGCCAGCGAAGGTTCAGGCTGGTAAACCTTGGCCTCGCACTGTCGCCAGCGTTCAACAAGAACTGGCAGCAACTCGCTGAAGATCCGGCGGCCTTACCCAGGCCGCCCTCCCGGCACCTCAAAAAAAATCGCATGGCGTGCAGTCCCCTGAGGACCGCGCGCTTTGTGGTGTCTGCGTCACAGTAGCTTTTGAGTCGTAGCGGTCGAAATTAAAAAAGTTTTGACTAGCACAGCATATCGCTTTAAACCTTTCATAAATGCGACATAGATTTGCGACATTTCGTCGCTAAATTTGTGAGCGTCTGTGTCGGTGTGTACAATGACCTCCCTTTTGCCCCCGCTAAGCCGGCGTACGTTCGGCGTGGAAGGTAACCGGTTGAATTGAAAAGAAATTTGCCTCGATATAAGAGGCAGCCTGGTGAGAAAGTGTCTATGAAAGCAGGTCTGTACCAACCCGATGAATTCAAGGATAACTGTGGTTTCGGCCTGATTGCCCATATGCAGGGCGAGCCCAGTCATACCCTTTTGCAAACGGCCATCGAGGCCCTGACCTGCATGACCCACCGCGGTGGGATCAACGCCGACGGCAAGACCGGTGACGGTTGCGGCTTGCTGATTCAAAAGCCCGACCTGTTCCTGCGCGCTGTCGCCAAAGAGCAATTTGCGGTCGACCTGCCCAAGCAGTACGCCGTGGGCATGGTGTTCTTCAACCAGGACCCGGTAAAAGCCGAGGCTGCTCGCGAGAACATGAACCGCGAAATCGCCGCTGCGGGCCTGCAACTTGTCGGCTGGCGCAAAGTGCCCATCGACACCAGCGTGCTCGGCCGCCTGGCTTTGGAGCGCCTGCCGCAGATCGAGCAAGTGTTCATTGCCGGCGACGGCCTGAGCGACCAGGACATGGCGATCAAGCTGTTCACGTCCCGTCGTCGTTCGTCGGTGTCCAACGCCGCCGACACCGAACACTACATCTGCAGCTTTTCCCACAAGACCATCATTTATAAAGGCCTGATGATGCCGGCGGATTTGACCGCCTTCTATCCAGACCTCAGCGATGAGCGCCTGCAAACCGCAATCTGCGTGTTCCACCAGCGCTTCTCCACCAACACCCTGCCGAAATGGCCGCTGGCCCAGCCATTCCGCTTCCTCGCCCACAACGGCGAGATCAACACCATCACCGGCAACCGCAACTGGGCCGTGGCCCGTCGCACCAAGTTCGCCAACGACCTGATGGACCTGGAAGAGCTCGGCCCGCTGGTCAACCGCGTCGGCTCCGACTCCTCCAGCATGGACAACATGCTCGAACTGATGGTCACCGGCGGCATTGACCTGTTCCGTGGCGTGCGCATGATCATTCCGCCAGCGTGGCAGAACGTCGAAACCATGGACCCGGATCTGCGTGCGTTCTACGAGTACAACTCGATGCACATGGAACCGTGGGACGGCCCGGCTGGCGTGGTCATGACCGACGGTCGCTACGCGGTGTGCCTGCTCGACCGTAACGGCCTGCGTCCGGCGCGTTGGGTCACCACCACCAACGGTTTCATCACCCTCGCGTCGGAAATCGGCGTGTGGGACTACAAGCCTGAAGACGTTATCGCCAAAGGCCGCGTGGGCCCTGGCCAGATCCTGGCCGTGGACACTGAAACCGGGCAGATCCTCGACACCGACGCCATCGACAACCGCTTGAAGTCGCGTCACCCGTACAAGCAATGGCTGCGCAAGAACGCCCTGCGCATCCAGGCGACCATGGAAGACAACGACCACGGTTCGGCTTTCTACGATGTCGACCAACTCAAGCAGTACATGAAGATGTACCAGGTCACGTTCGAAGAGCGCGACCAGGTGCTGCGCCCGCTCGGCGAGCAAGGCTACGAGGCCGTCGGCTCCATGGGCGATGACACGCCGATGGCCGTGCTGTCCCAGCGCGTGCGCACGCCGTACGACTACTTCCGCCAGCAGTTCGCCCAGGTGACCAACCCACCGATCGACCCGCTGCGTGAAGCCATCGTGATGTCGCTGGAAGTGTGCCTCGGTGCCGAGCGCAACATCTTCCAGGAGTCGCCTGAGCATGCTTCTCGCGTGATCCTCAGCTCGCCTGTGATTTCGCCGGCCAAGTGGCGCTCGTTGATGACCCTGGATCGTCCAGGCTTTGACCGCCAGATCATCGACCTGAACTACGACGAGAGCCTCGGCCTTGAAGCCGCTGTGCGCAACGTCGCCGACCAGGCCGAAGAAGCCGTGCGCGCCGGTCGTACCCAGATCGTGCTGACCGACCGCCACATCGCGCCGGGCAAGCTGCCGATCCACGCCTCGCTGGCCACCGGCGCGGTACACCACCGACTGACCGAAAAAGGCCTGCGCTGCGACTCCAACATCCTCGTCGAAACCGCCACGGCCCGTGACCCGCACCACTTCGCGGTGCTGATCGGCTTCGGCGCCTCGGCGGTGTACCCGTTCCTGGCCTACGAAGTGCTGGGTGACCTGATCCGTACCGGTGAAGTCTTGGGCGACCTCTATGAGGTGTTCAAGAACTACCGTAAAGGCATCACCAAAGGCCTGCTGAAGATCCTGTCGAAGATGGGTATCTCCACCGTCACGTCGTACCGTGGCGCGCAACTGTTCGAAGCCATCGGTCTGTCCGAAGAAGTGTGCGACCTGAGCTTCCGTGGTGTGCCAAGCCGCATCAAGGGCGCGCGTTTCGTCGACATCGAAGCCGAGCAAAAAGCCCTGGCAGCCGAAGCCTGGAGCGCGCGCAAGCCAATCCAGCAAGGCGGCCTGCTCAAGTTCGTACACGGTGGCGAATACCACGCGTACAACCCGGACGTGGTCAACACCCTGCAAGCCGCCGTGCAGCAGGGCGACTACGCCAAATTCAAGGAATACACGAGCCTGGTGGATAACCGCCCGGTGTCGATGATCCGCGACCTGTTCAAGGTGAAGACCCTGGACACGCCGATGGACATCAGTGAAGTCGAGCCTCTGGAGTCGATCCTCAAGCGCTTCGACTCTGCCGGCATCTCCTTGGGCGCGTTGTCGCCCGAGGCTCACGAAGCCCTGGCCGAAGCCATGAACCGCCTGGGTGCGCGTTCCAACTCCGGCGAAGGCGGCGAAGACCCGGCGCGCTACGGCACCATCAAGAGCTCGAAAATCAAGCAAGTCGCCACTGGGCGTTTTGGCGTCACCCCGGAATACCTGGTCAACGCCGAAGTGCTGCAGATCAAGGTTGCCCAAGGCGCCAAGCCCGGTGAAGGCGGCCAGTTGCCGGGCGGTAAGGTCAACGGACTGATCGCCAAGCTGCGTTATGCAGTACCGGGCGTGACCCTGATCTCGCCTCCGCCGCACCACGACATCTACTCGATTGAAGACTTGTCGCAGCTGATTTTCGACCTCAAGCAAGTCAACCCGAAGGCGCTGGTCTCGGTGAAACTGGTAGCAGAAGCTGGCGTGGGCACCATCGCCGCCGGCGTGGCCAAGGCCTATGCCGACCTGATCACCATCTCCGGCTACGACGGTGGCACCGGTGCATCACCGCTGACCTCCATCAAGTACGCCGGCGCACCGTGGGAACTCGGCCTGGCCGAAACCCACCAGACCCTGCGCGGCAACGACCTGCGCGGCAAGGTGCGTGTACAGACCGACGGCGGCCTGAAAACCGGCCTCGATGTGATCAAGGCTGCGATCCTCGGCGCCGAAAGCTTCGGCTTCGGGACTGCGCCGATGATCGCCCTGGGCTGCAAATACCTGCGCATCTGCCACCTGAACAACTGCGCCACCGGCGTGGCGACCCAGAACGAGAAGCTGCGTAAGGATCACTACATCGGCACCGTCGACATGGTGGTGAATTTCTTCACCTACGTCGCCGAAGAGACCCGCGAGTGGCTGGCCAAGCTGGGCGTGCGTTCCCTTGAAGAGCTGATCGGTCGCACCGACCTGCTGGAAATTCTTCAGGGCCAGACCGCCAAGCAGCACCACCTGGACCTGACGCCGCTGCTCGGCAGCGATCACATCCCGGCCGACAAACCGCAGTTCTGTGGTGTCGAGCGCAACCCGCCCTTCGACAAAGGCCTGCTGGCCGAAAAAATGGTGGAAATCGCAGGTTCTTCGATCAACGACGCCAGCGGTGGTGAATTCGAACTGGATATCTGCAACTGCGACCGTTCCATCGGCGCACGCATCTCCGGTGAAATCGCACGCAAGCACGGCAACCAGGGCATGGCCAAGGCGCCGATTACCTTCCGTTTCAAGGGCACTGCGGGTCAGAGCTTTGGCGTGTGGAACGCCGGTGGCCTGCACATGTATCTGGAAGGCGACGCCAACGACTACGTGGGCAAGGGCATGACCGGCGGCAAGCTGGTGATCGTTCCGCCTAAAGGCAGCGTCTACAAGAGCCAGGACAGTGCCATCATCGGCAACACCTGCCTGTACGGCGCCACCGGTGGCAAGCTGTTTGCCGCCGGCACTGCCGGTGAGCGTTTCGCCGTGCGTAACTCCGGTGCCCACACCGTGGTGGAAGGCACGGGCGATCACTGCTGCGAGTACATGACCGGAGGCTTTGTCGCGGTACTGGGCAAGACCGGTTACAACTTCGGTTCGGGCATGACCGGCGGTTTCGCCTACGTGCTCGACCAGGACAACACCTTCGTCGACAAGGTCAACCACGAGTTGGTCGAGATCCAGCGCATCAGCGGCGAAGCCATGGAGTCCTACCGGAACCACTTGCAGCACGTGCTGGACGAGTACGTCGAGGAGACCGGCAGCGAATGGGGTCGTAACCTCGCCGAAAACCTCGATGATTACCTGCGTCGTTTCTGGCTGGTCAAGCCCAAGGCTGCCAACCTGAAATCGTTGCTTTCCAGCATCCGTGCCAACCCGCAGTGATATGCGCCTGAAGAGTTTGATGAGGTTTTAACATGGCTGAACGTCTGAATAACGACTTCCAGTTCATCGATGTCGGGCGCAAAGATCCGAAGAAGAAACTGTTGCGTCAACGCAAGAAAGAGTTCGTGGAAATCTACGAACCCTTCAAACCCCAGCACTCGGCCGACCAGGCCCACCGTTGCCTGGGTTGCGGTAACCCGTATTGCGAATGGAAGTGCCCGGTGCACAACTTCATTCCTAACTGGCTAAAACTGGTGGCCGAGGGCAACATCCTCGCCGCCGCCGAGCTGTCGCACCAGACCAACACCCTGCCGGAAGTCTGCGGCCGGGTGTGTCCGCAGGACCGTCTGTGCGAGGGTGCCTGCACCCTCAACGACGGTTTCGGCGCGGTGACCATTGGTTCGGTGGAGAAGTACATCACCGACACTGCCTTTGCCATGGGCTGGCGCCCGGATATGTCCAAGGTCAAGCCGACCGGCAAGCGCGTCGCCATCATCGGCGCCGGCCCTGCGGGCCTGGGCTGCGCCGACGTGCTGGTGCGCGGCGGCGTAACTCCGGTGGTGTTCGACAAGAACCCAGAAATCGGCGGCCTGCTGACCTTCGGCATCCCCGAGTTTAAGCTGGAAAAAACCGTACTGAGTCACCGTCGCGAAGTGTTCACCGGCATGGGCATCGAGTTCCGCCTGAACACCGAGGTCGGCAAAGACATCACCATGGAGCAACTGCTCGAAGAATACGATGCCGTGTTCATGGGCATGGGCACCTACACCTACATGAAGGGCGGCTTTGCCGGTGAGGACCTGCCGGGCGTGTACGACGCTTTGGACTTCCTGATCGCCAACGTCAATCGCAACCTGGGCTTTGAAAAGTCGCCGGAAGATTTCGTCGACATGAAAGGCAAGAAGGTCGTAGTACTTGGCGGCGGTGACACTGCGATGGACTGCAACCGTACCTCGATCCGCCAGGGCGCCAAGTCGGTGACCTGTGCTTATCGTCGTGACGAAGCCAACATGCCCGGCTCGCGCAAAGAGGTGAAGAACGCCAAGGAAGAAGGCGTGAAATTCCTCTATAACCGCCAGCCGATTGCGATTGTCGGTGAAGACCGCGTCGAAGGTGTGAAGGTGGTCGAGACCCGTCTCGGCGAACCGGATGCCCGAGGCCGTCGCAGCCCCGAGCCGATTCCGGGTTCTGAAGAGATCATCCCGGCGGACGCCGTGGTCATCGCCTTCGGCTTCCGCCCAAGCCCGGCGCCGTGGTTCGAGCAGTTTGAAATCCAGACCGACAGCCAGGGCCGCGTCGTAGCTCCGGAACAAGGCCAGTACAAGCACCAGACCAGCAACCCGAAGATCTTCGCGGGTGGCGATATGGTGCGCGGTTCTGACTTGGTGGTAACGGCGATCTTCGAAGGCCGCAATGCTGCCGAAGGCATCCTGGATTACCTGCAAGTCTGACCCGATCCCAAGTTGAAATGGGATCAAAATGTGGGAGGGGCTTGCCCCCGATAGCGGTGTATCAGTCACCAAATTCATTGGTTGGCACACCGCAATCGGGGGCAAGCCCCCTCCCACATTTGATTTGTGTATGTTCAAGTTATTGTCGTAAATCAACCCGATAGACAAAAGGCACGGCCCATTCCGTGCCTTTTGCGTCCGGCTCTGAGAAAATGCCCGCACTTTTTTTGCGGATGCCGACATGACTGCCCTCAAGAACGACCGTTTCCTTCGTGCCCTGCTCAAGCAACCCGTGGACGTCACCCCCGTGTGGATGATGCGCCAGGCCGGTCGCTACCTGCCGGAATACCGCGCCAGCCGCGCCCACGCCGGCGACTTCATGAGCCTGTGCATGAACCCGGAGTTCGCCTGCGAAGTCACGATGCAGCCGCTGGACCGCTACCCACAATTGGACGCGGCCATCCTCTTCTCTGACATCCTCACCATTCCTGACGCGATGGGCCAAGGCCTGTACTTTGAAGCCGGCGAAGGCCCGCGTTTCAAGAAAGTCGTCAGCACCTTGGCTGATATCGAAGCCCTGCCGATCCCTGATCCTCACAAAGACCTGGGCTACGTGATGGACGCCGTCAGCACCATCCGCCGCGAGCTCAATGGCCGCGTGCCGCTGATCGGCTTCTCCGGCAGCCCATGGACCCTGGCTACCTACATGGTCGAAGGCGGTTCGTCGAAAGACTTCCGCAAGACCAAGGCCATGCTCTACGACAACCCGCAGGCCATGCACCTGCTGCTGGATAAGCTGGCGCAATCGGTCACCTCCTACCTCAACGGCCAGATCATGGCCGGCGCGCAGGCGGTACAGATCTTCGACACCTGGGGTGGCAACCTGTCATCGGCGGCGTACCAGGAGTTCTCCCTGGCCTACATGCGCAAAATCGTCAGCGGCCTGATTCGCGAGCATGAAGGCCGTAAAGTGCCGGTGATCATGTTCACCAAAGGCGGCGGTTTGTGGCTGGAAAGCATCGCTGATGCTGGCGCTGACGCCCTTGGCCTGGACTGGACCTGCGACCTGGGCGAAGCCCGCCAGCGCGTGGGTAACCGCGTTGCGCTGCAAGGCAACATGGACCCGACTGTGTTGTATGCCAAGCCGGAAGCGATCCGCGCCGAAGTGGGCCGCATCTTGGCCAGCTACGGCAAGGGCACCGGGCATGTGTTCAACCTGGGGCATGGCATTACGCCGGAAGTTAATCCGGAACATGCGGGTGCGTTCCTGCAAGCGGTGCACGAGCTGTCCGCGCAATACCACCAGTAATATTTCCGCTGTACCGACATCACCCTCTTGGTTCAGGGGGGTGATGGTCGTATTCGAATAAGTCCCAAACTTTAAGACTGCCACGCGGATGCTGAATTCGACGTGCGTCTCTCGCCGTGTATAGAAAACAAAGTCTGTAGGGATAGTCTGATTGCGCCGTGTGCAATTTGCGGCGTCTGCAAGTTTCTCGGTCAACATTACAATGTTTCCTACATACAACACTTTTGTAATCTATAAAACTTCGCCCGCTTGTATCGCAGCAACCATAAAACGTAGTCCATACCTTGGTATGGGTTTTGTCAGGTCGTTAAGTTGGGTCGAATAGTTATGAACAAAAAAGAACTTTCGCGTTGGGGCGGTGCTTCTTCGGTCGCGCTGTTAAGTATGTTGTTGCTGCCCGCTCAGGGCGTACAGGCGCACGGTTATTTGAATGAGCCGCCGTCACGTGCATTCCAGTGCCAGAAAGGCCTAAACAAGGATTGCGGTGGCGCGCAGTATGAGCCGCAAAGCGTCGGTGAAACCTTCAAGGGGTTTCCAGCCGGGGTAGGTGGGGCGCCTTTGCAGGGGCCGATCGACGGCAAGATTGCCAGTGGGGGTATCAGCCTGTTTTCGGCCGTTGATGCTCAGTCGGCTACGCGTTGGCACAAGACTGAAATCAAGGACCGGACGATTAAATTCGACTGGAAATACACGGCACCGCACCCGGTGACCAAGCACGAGTATTTCATTACGCGCAATGGCTGGAACCCTAACGAACCGCTCAAGCGCGCCTCGTTTGAGTCGACTCCGTTCTGTGCGGTGGATGGCGGCAACGTATTGCCGGTCCCGGGTGCTAAGCACGAATGCGTTATTCCACAAGACAAGAACGGCTCTCACATCCTTCTTGGCGTCTGGACTGTCGGTGATACCGATGCGGCGTTTTATAACGTGGTCGATGTGAACATCATTGCCGAAGCCGATTTGCCGGGTGGTTGGAGCAATGTGGGCAGTATCGCGCCCTCCACCGTGCTGATGGCCGGTGATAAGGTCAAGGCCCGTGCTTTCACCGCGACAGGCGAGAGCGCGGCGCATTCGGTGGAAATCAGCATCGATAACGCAGCCGAAGGTCTGCAGGAAAACTGGTCGTTCAAACTGGCTGAGAAAATCAACAGCACCCAGGCCTTGATTCAAGCGGGTATTCGCGATGAGCTCGGGAATATCGCCCCGGTTAAAGGCCAGAACAACCTGTATGCGCAGAAAGCCAGCGGCGTCGTTCGTTACGAAGTGGCTCTGGACATGAAGGAGGATGAAGGTGCGCGCATGAATCTGGCGGAAACCTCTCCTGAGTATGTGCTGGACAAAGGCCGTGCAAAGGTTCGCTTCGCGATGGTCGCCAACCGCGACATGAATGTGGAAGCCACCTTGTTCAACGCCAGCAACAAACCCGTCGGTACAGTGAAAACGTTTGCCCAGGGTTTCAGCAACTGGCTTGAAATGGATGTACGTTCAGAGCCGGGTACCCATCACATGACCCTGGTGGGTACAACCACAGACGGTCGTACCACCCGCCAGGATACCCAGCCGATCAACCTGACCGGTGAAGGTGGCGCGAAGGACTACCACTTCGTATTCCCTGAAGGTCTTGCTACCTACGACGCCGGTACCCGTGTATTGCACCCGCAAACCGGCGAAGTGTACGAGTGCAAACCGTTCCCGGCCTCTGGCTACTGCAAACAGTATGAGCCAACGGCTAATGGCTTCGAGCCAGGGGTTGGTCATCACTGGCAGACGGCGTGGGAACAGTTGTAATTAGTCGTTGAATAAACCTGGGGTGCGTTTAAGTGAACGTGCCCTGGGTGTCTTTTTTATTTGAGCGGCTTAGTGGGTCGTGGACTTCATTTAATGAATCAGGTGAGTCGTAAGTTGTGCCTGATAATACCGGCGTGGAATAAGTTGGTTAATGCTTTTTCTGGCGGTGTTGTCTACGCGTCTTTATTTTTTTTCAAGTGTTCTTATTCTCTGCTTCACATAGTTGTATTGAACAGGCGAGAACGCTCCTTTACTGAATGCACTGCATGTTGACCCGTGTGGCGCTGCTTCTTGCGTGGCTTCGCGCACTGATTTTGATGCTGCCTTTAGTTTACGGGTTGCATCTGGCATGGCAGGAAATCCAATTTCGACAAGGGCTAGCGGCGCTGCCTACAGCGGCGCAAGTACCTGACGAGCCCATTGCGCGCCCCCAACCCTTGAACATGCTGGCGGTAGCGACGGTGCTTGGGCTCTCCCCACAAGACAACGTAGTCAGCAGTAACGAGCCGTGGACATTGCTTGCCACCGTGGTTGGCAGTGACTCGCGGGCGCTGCTCGCCGGCCCGGCTGGCGAACGTTTTTATCGCGCGGGCGAGCAGCTGTCGCACAGCAGTGTGCTCAGGCGAATCGAACCTGCCCACGTGGTGCTGTGGCGCCAGGGACGTGAGGAGCGGTTGATGCTTCGGCCTGCGGGCACGAGGTTTCTTCGGTCTGTCGACACGCCGCGCCAGGCGGCAACAAGCCTTTATCTCAAACCCGTCGCAGAACCCTCGCGAAGTGAGTAAGCCCATGCAGAGCACCATCGAACAGCGCATCCTGCGCAGCGTGTTTGGCGTAATGACGCTGTTCACGTTGTTGCACATGGGGCCTGCGTCGGCGACGCAACAGCGCTGGCAATTGAGCATGAATAACGCCGAGCTGCGGGATGTGGTCGAGGAAATTTCAGACATCCTCGACGCCACGGTGATCCTGGACCCCAAGGTTCAGGGGCGCATCACCGTAATGTCCAGGCAGGCACTGGACCGCGAGGGGGTGCGACGGCTGTTTTACAGTGTGCTCGATGCCCAGGGTTTCAGTGTGATCGACCAAGGTGACCAGATCCTTATCGTGCCCGTTGCCCAAGCTAAATCGCTGTCGAGCAATGCGGTGGAACCCACGGCGGCGCCCGAGCAGTTCGTCACTCAAGTGATTGCGTTGGGTATCAGCAATGCTTCGGACCTGGCCGCTCTGGTGAGGCCATTGATTTCAACCAATGGCTATGTCGGCCCCTCCGTGTCAGCCAATGCTCTGGTGATCACCGACACTGCACGCAATGTGCGGCGTATTGGCGAGGTTGTGCGGCAGTTGGATTCCGGCGCCAAAAACGCCTATGAGCTGGTGGAACTGCATCATGGCGTGGCGGAGGATATCGCCCGGATGATGGAGGCCACGCTCGGCAAGCAGAATGCCGACAGTGCCCTATCAATACTGGCCGACCCCCGTGGCAACCGTCTGGTCGTCGTCGGCACGGCGCCAGTGCGCGAGCGCCTGGTGCGCCTGGCCCGCAGCCTCGATACGGTTGCCCCGGCGAGGCTGGACAACGCACGCGTCATCCGTCTGCGCTACAGCAATGCCAAGCAACTGGCCGAAGTGCTGGACACCATGGGGCAGGGCAGCAAATCGCCGCTGGCGGCGTCTGGGCAGAAGGACACCAGCGCCAATGCGCCTTTTATGGTGCGTGCAGACGAAAGCCAGAATGCCCTGGTAGTAGTCGCCGAGCCATCTCAACTGGCGACGCTTGAAGGCATCGTACGAGAGCTGGATCGGCCGCGTGCGCAAGTGTTGATTCATGCGGCCATTGTCGAAATTTCCGGTGATATCGCCGAAGCGCTGGGCGTGCAATGGGCGCTCAATGTTGGCGATGCGTCCGGCCTTATCAATTTTCCCGGTACCGGGTTGCCGATCATCGGTGGTTTGAAGTTCAACGAGAAAAGCGTGGTTCCCGAGGGCGCGTTGCTCAAATTGGGAGGGGATCGATTCGGTGCGCTGATTTCCGCGTTGGCCAGCAACAGCCGCAGCAATCTGTTGTCGACGCCGAGCCTGCTGACCCTGGATAACCAGGAGGCAGAAATCATCGTTGGCCAAAACGTCCCGTTCAAAACGGGTTCCTATGCCACCAATAGCACGGGTGCCGATAACCCCTTCACCACGGTGGAGCGTAAAGACGTCGGCATCAGTCTCAAGATCAAGCCTTATATCAACGAAGGCTCGACCTTGCGCCTTGAGGTCGAGCAAGAGGTGTCGGATATCGCGCCGGCAGTGTCCGGTGTGGACTCCTCTGACCTGATTACCAATAAGCGTGCGCTTAAAAGTACGATCCTGGCCGATGACGGTGAAATCATCGTGATCGGCGGGTTGATCAAGGACAGTGTGCGCACCCAGCGCAGCGGTGTGCCGTTACTGCGCGATATTCCTTATCTGGGCGCATTGTTTCGCTGGAGCCGTGACACGCAGGCCAAAAGCAACCTGATGGTGTTTTTGCGGCCGACCATTGTGCGCAACGGCCAGGACCTGTCCGGCATCAGCCAGCGTCGCTATCAGGAGTTGCACCAACAGAGCCTGCCGACGTCAAGCGAGCACCGTTCCCTGCAATTGCCTGAAGACGCCGCCGGCCTGTTCGACCTGCGCCAGCCTGAGCCCTTGAGGCCATGAGGTCATTGCCCTTTGGATTTGCCCGGCGTTTTGGCGTGCTCCTGGATGACGGGTATCTGACCCTGCGCAGTGACTCGCCGTTAAGCGCGGTGGGCGAGGCCCGACGCCTCACTCAATCGGCTCGCCCACTGCGCATTCTGGGGGCTGAGGCGTTCGCCGCCCACCTGGCTCAAACCTACAGCGAAGGGCAAAGCGCTGCCGAACAGGTTGCCCAAGGGCTCGATGATGAGTTGGATCTGCTCAGCCTGGTCGATCAAGTTCCCCAGACCGCTGACTTGCTGGAGCAGCAAGGCGATGCGCCGATCATTCGGCTGATCAACGCATTGCTCAGCGAGGCCGTGCGCGAAAAAGCATCTGATGTGCATCTGGAGACGTTTGAACACACGCTGTCGGTTCGCTTGCGTGTCGATGGGCAACTGCGCGAAGTGCTGCGGCCACGCCGTGAATTGGCCACGTTGCTGGTGTCGCGCATCAAAGTGATGGCGCGCTTGGACATCGCAGAAAAACGCGTGCCCCAGGACGGTCGTATGGCGTTGCGCCTGGCAGGCCACGAAGTGGATGTGCGGGTATCGACCTTGCCCTCGGCCCACGGTGAGCGGGTGGTATTACGCCTGCTGGATAAACATGCCGGGCGCCTTGAATTGACGCGCCTGGGCATGTCATCGACGGTACTGTCAGACCTGCACGCGCTGCTGACTAAGCCCCATGGCATTTTTCTGGTGACCGGGCCTACCGGCTCGGGCAAGACCACCAGCCTCTATGCCGCACTGACGTTTCTGAATGACCAGACGCGCAATATCCTCACCGTTGAGGACCCGATTGAATATCACCTGCCCGGTATCGGCCAGACGCCGGTCAACCCCAAGGTCGAGATGACCTTCGCACGGGGCTTGCGCGCCATCCTGCGTCAGGACCCGGACGTGGTGATGGTGGGCGAAATCCGCGACAGTGAGACCGCAGAAATCGCAGTCCAAGCGTCCCTGACCGGGCATTTGGTGCTGTCGACTCTGCACACCAACAGCGCTGTCGGCGCGGTGACTCGTTTGCTGGACATGGGCATCGATGCCTACTTGTTGGCGTCGTCCCTGGTGGGGGTGCTGGCGCAACGCTTGCTGCGCACGCTATGCCCGGCCTGCAAAGTGCCGGTGGTGGCGGACGCCGATGTTTGCCGTCGGCTGGGGGTGTCTGGCGAACCCATCCTCCAGGTGTTCAGGGCGGGCGGCTGTGAACATTGTCAGCAAGGGTATCGCGGGCGTGTGGGCGTCTACGAGCTGGTTCGAATCACGCCGGTGCTGGCCGGGATGATTCACCAGGGCGCAGGTGAGCAAGCGTTGTTGGCCGAAGCGCGACGTACCTCGTCGAGCCTGTTCCAGGACGGTCGGCGCTTGGTACTTGACGGCCAGACCAGCGTTGAAGAGCTGCTGCGGGTCGTCCAGGAGAGCTAGTGGTGCCAACCTTTGACTATCACGCCAGGGACCCGCACGGGCGCACGTGCAAAGGCCGGCTGGAAGCTGACAGCCCTCGGCATGCCCGGCAGTTGCTCCGCGAGCGAGGCCTGTTGCCTAGCCAGGTCCAGGCAACCAGGCGGCGCGGCGGTAGCGGGCATTCCCTGGTGCCCGCGCTCAGTGCGGCTGACCTCGCCTTGTTGACCTTACAGCTGTCGACCCTTGTTCAAGCGGGTTTGCCCTTGGAGCAGGGGCTACAGGCGGTGGCCGAGCAAAGCGAAAAACGGCGTGTCACCCGGTTGCTGATACAGGTGCGAGGCCACGTGATGGAGGGCCATTCACTGGCGACGGCACTGGGTGCGTTCCCCCAGGCATTTCCAGAGTTGTACTGCGCCACTATTGCGGCTGGCGAGCGCTCGGGGCATCTGGGCCATGTTCTTGAGCAGTTGGCGGCGTATACCGAAGCCCGTCAGGCGTCGCGTCAGAAGATCCAACTGGCGTTGGTCTATCCGGCATTGTTGATGGTGGCGAGCGTCGCGATCGTCGGGTTCCTGCTGGGCTACGTCGTGCCGGATGTGGTGAAGATTTTTGTCGACAGTGGCCAGCCGCTGCCGTGGTTGACCGAGGCGATGATCGTCTTGAGCCAGGGCCTGCGCGCCTATGGTCTGGCGTTGCTGGTACTGCTGGGGGCCAGCGTAATACTGCTGCGTTGGAGTCTGCGCCAGGCACGCGGACGCTGGTACTGGCATCGCCTGGCGTTGCGTATCCCGCTGTTGGGAGGCGTGTTTCGCGCCATGGAAGCGGCCCGATTTGCCAGCACCTTGGCGATCCTGGGCAAAAGCGCCGTGCCCTTGGTGGACGCGCTGCAAATCGCTGCGGCGGTGATCGGTAACGTGACCATTCGGGCTCGCATGAGCGATGTCGCCCGCGCTGTGCGTGAGGGCGGCACGCTGACCCGTGGTCTTGAAGCCAGCGGTGATATCCCGCCGTTGATGTTGCACATGATCGCCAGTGGCGAGCGAGCAGGTGAACTCGACACCATGCTGGCGCGTGCTGCCGAGCAACAGGAAAAGAGTCTTGCCGCCCGCATTGCGCTGGTGGTGAGTTTATTTGAGCCGGCAATGCTGGTGGTGATGGGCGGCGTTGTACTGCTGATCGTCATGGCCATTCTGCTGCCGATTCTCAGCCTCAACCAACTGGTGAACTGAATGCGCAAGATACCCAAGGGCCAACGTGGCTTTACGCTGATTGAAATCATGGTAGTCGTGGTCATCATTGGCGTACTCGGTGCCATTGTGGTGCCGCAGTTCATGAGTCGACCCGATCAGGCAAAAGTCACGGCCGCCAAGACGGAGGTCCAGGCGATCGCTACCAGCCTGGAAATGTATCGCCTCGACAATGCCTATTACCCCTCTACCCAACAGGGCCTGGAAGCCTTGGTCCAGCGTCCGGGTGGTACGCCAGCTGCCAGGAACTGGAACCCTCAGGGCTATCTGAAAAGTCTGCCAGTGGACCCATGGGGTACGCCTTACCAGTACCTCAACCCTGGTGTACGGGCTGCCAATGGTGGCTATGACCTTTATTCACTGGGCTCAGATGGCGTGAGCGGTGGCGAAGGCCACGCGGCAGACATCGGCAACTGGGGGGGCTGAGCGAATGCCGAGGCACAGCCGCGGTTTTACCCTGCTCGAGTTGATGGTGGTGATTGCGCTGATGGGCATTGTGCTCGGTGTCGTGAACCTGGCGACCGGCAGCAGCCCCGCTCGGCAGGCCCGTCAGGAGGCCGGTCACCTGCTGCAACTGATCCAGACATTACGCGAGCAAGCCGTACTCGAGGGGCGTGAGTACGGCATACGCATACAGCGTGATGAGTATCGCGTGATGCGCCTTGAGACGCCGGGTTGGCGACCCCGTGGTGACGTGCATCAGCTGTCCCAAGGCCTGTACTTGCACCTTGAACAGGAGGGGCAGCGGTTGAACCTTGACGGCACCTTGCCGCAATTACTGATGCTCAGCAGCGATGAAGTCAGCCCGTTTGTGTTGTTCTTTGCATCGACCGAGCAGGTGTGGCTGAGCCTGGTCAGTGATGGTGCGGGAGAGCCTTGGCTTGAAGGGTAAACAACGCCGTACCCGTAGGCGCGCCACCAAGGCCCGGGGATTCACTTTGTTGGAAGTCATGATAGCCCTGACTATTTTTGCCACGCTGGCCGCTGCGGTGATCAGTGCCGGGCAGTATTCAGTGCGTCAGAACGCCCGGCTAAAGACGCAAATCCAATGCGCGTGGCAGGCAGATAACCAACTCACCGAACTGCGCTCGCAGGTCGTGACGCCCGGGCATCAGCAAATGCTATGGCGCTTCGACCAACGTGAATGGGAAGTGGAGCAGACGATTACGCCGGAGGTCGACCCTCGCATGCTCAAGGTCGATATCAGCGTCCAACGTCCAGGCAGCGATCAACCCGTTTGCAGCGCTCGCGGCTGGGTGTCTGCCGCGTATGAATAAACAAAGCGGCTTTACCTTACTGGAATTGGTCATCGCCCTGGCCATCTTTGCCCTGCTTGGGCTGGCCAGTTGGCGCATGTTGGACACAACGGTACGCGCGCAACAGGGCGTGGCCAGTCACGAACAGTCCCTGCGTCGTCTGCAACGGGCGTTTGGCGTGATCGAGCGGGATGCAATGCAAGTGGCCTCATCGCTAATGGTCCTCGGGCCCAACACCTTCCAGTTGCTGCGCAGTAACTGGCGCAACCCCCATGACTTGCCGCGCAGTGAGCGTCAGCACGTGCTGTATCGCCTGGAAGGGCGCGTGCTCTGGCGCGAAAGCCGGGGGCAGGAATCACCGACGGTCATGCGTCAAAAACTCCTCGATGACGTGACCGAACTGAACTGGCGATTGTTTGAACGCGAGGTGGGTTGGAGTGCGGTTTGGCCTGTAGGGCGCGGTGCAGCGAAGGCGCCACCGCAAGCGTTTGAAGTGGTGGTATCGACGCCAGGTTTTGAGCGGGTGCGCCGCGTCTGGTCGTTGCCCCAGGGGCACCCGTGAAGCGATATCAGCGCGGGGTCGCGCTGCTCAGTGTGTTGTTGGTTATGAGCCTGGCATTGTTACTGACGGCCGGCATGCTGCGCAGTCATCAGTTGCTCGTGCAAAGCAGTGCGCGTCAGGTGCACCAAGTGCAGCTGGTTCAGTTGGCACTGTCGGCGCAAGAGTGGGCAAGCATAGTGCTGCAGACCCTGGACGATGAGCAGCAGCGGGTGCATTTGGCGCAACCGTGGGCACATATCCGCTGGCCTTTCACGATTGACGGCGCACAGATCAGTTTGCACATCGAAGACCTGTCGGGTCGCTTCAACATCAACACGTTGCTGGGCGCGGGGCCGGTGGACCCGCTGGCCCGGCAGCGCTGGACGCGCCTGCTCGGCTCCCTGGGGCTTGACGCGGTGGACTTGCCGGCAACCGGCAACGTCCGGGAATTGAGTCAGCTGCGCGGGCTTGCAGGCATCGACGCTGAGTTTTTGCGTACGTTGGAACCGTGGGTGGCGGCATTACCCAGGGAGGCCACGTTAAATATCAATACTGCCCCGGCGCAGGTCTTGGCGATGCTTGAAGGCGTGTCAATGGCCACCGCCGAAGCGTTGGTCAACCAACGACCCGAAGACGGTTATGCCAGCGTCCAGGCGTTTACCCATGGCCCATTGGTCGCAGGGGCAGGGCTCAATAGCCAAGGGTTGGGCGTCGGCAGCCGCTGGTTTCGTGTCTATGTCGACGTGAGCTTGGGCAACAGTCGATTACGGTTGGCCAGCGAGGTTGAACGCGAGCGCAAAACCGGGCGCTGGCGGGTCGTGCAACGACGCCTGCTACCTCCTACTTCGAGTGAGAGTTTTTTATGAAAACCTGGCTTCATCTGAGTGCTGAAGGCCTCACTGAACCTTGCGCCCAGTGGCCCTGCTGCGTGTGGCGGGCGGCAGGGGACAGCAAGCATATGCTACTGATCGAGGCGGCGCAGGATCTGGCACAACAACCGGTTCATCTGTTGCTGCCAATGGAAATGTGCAGCTTTTTGCGAACGCAGCCATGGCCCTCAAAACGTCGACCCAGTGCTCAGGCCATCGCCTTTGCCATTGAGGACCAATTGGCTGAAGACCTTGAAGGGGTCCATGTGAGTGCCGGGAACCGCGACCGGGAGGGTCGCTATCCAGTACTTGTTACGCACAAAGCGCAGTTCAAGGCGTTGATGCAATTATTAGCGACCCTGGGTATTCAGGTGAGCCACGTGCATGTTGACGCCGATCTTTTGCCCGAGCAAACCAGCGCTGCCGTCGATTGGTATGGCCGACGCGTGGTGGGCGGTAACCTGCAGCTGGCGCTCTGCCCCAAGGATCTGCAAACCCTTGAACCTCTGCTCACTGCGCCACTGGACTGGCTGGACGAAACCGACAGCCAGGCAGTGATTGAAACCGCACTGTGGATCGGTCAAGGCCGCTCGATCAACTTGTTGCAGGGTGAATTCGGCCAGGCGCGGAGGGCGTGGCCGTGGGCAACTGTGATCCTCGCGATAGGTGTGCTGTTGATGGTGGAGTTTGTGAGCATGCGGGTGCGTATCCACACGTTTGAAAGCCAGGCTCAGCAACTCAATGAGCACAGTCGGCAGCGGTTTCAAACGTTGTACCCGCAGCAGACCCGTATCGTCGACCTCTCCGCACAGCTCGACGCCTTACAGGCCCAGAGTGCGCCTCCCACAACCACGGCGCTGGCGCGGTTGGTTCGCCTGACAGAACAGGTCATCGGTGGGGGAGACGTGGATGTGCAGCGCATTGAATATCGCGCAGGTGAGGGTTGGAAGCTGCAACTGACGGCGGCCAGCTTCAAAGCGCTCGAGCAACTGCGTGAGCGTGGGCAGGTGAGTGGGATGCCATTGCGTCTCGGCAATGCCAGCACACATGGCAGTCGCGTCCAAGCCGCATTGATGCTGGAGGATTCACGATGAATAGCCGGGTTGAGTCGGCCCTGCGGGCCTGGAAAAACCTTTCTTTGCGCGAGCGATATCTGATTAAGGGCATGGCGGTGCTGATGCTCGGCGGTTTGTCCTATGCGCTGCTGTGGCAACCCGCACAGCAACAACGGGTGGTCGCCGAACGCCATTATCAGCAACAACTGGCCCTCGCGCAGCGCATGCAGAGTGCTCAAGCCCACGGGGCTGTGCAGGCTGTCGCGCAACCCCTGCCGACCCTTCTCAGCGAGCGTGCGGCAGCAGCCGGCCTGGACGTTCAACACATGGAAGTCGACGGTGAACAGGTGCGCCTGACCGTCAGCGCGCACGCCCAGGCAGTGCTGGGTTGGCTGGCGGACCTTGAGCGTGAGGGTGTGTCGTTCCAGGCGTTGACCCTGGAAAAGCGCGACCAGCAACTGGAGGCACGCATTGTTATTTAGGGTCTTGTCAGTCGTTGTCCGCTCAGGAAACTTAAGATTAGTCCTACGTCGGAGTTCATTTGAATAGTCAAAAATCTGTCGCTGATTAGTTCAATTCAAAGGTGAAAGAGCAATGAAAGCTGCTGATTATTCGATGAGCCAGAAACTCCTGCATTGGGTCTCGGCCGTCATCATCCTATGGTCACTGTTGTCAGGTTTTTATGTGGCGGTATTTTCCGTCCCCGCGTCGGTGAAGGCGTGGGTCGGTTTCTTCAATGTGTCCCTTACCACGTTGTACATCCCGGTGTTCATCTTGCGTGTGTATTGCTCGTTTTCCCACGGGCTGGATTTTTCCACCAAGCGATCGCTGCAGGAGTACATGGCCCTGTTGGTGCACAAAGCCATGTACCTGGTGCTGGCGGTGGTATTGGCCACGGGCGTATTAATGATGGATCGGCCCATCAATGTATTTAACCTGTTCTCCATCGCCCCATTCGAAAGCGATCCGGTGCGCATTGTCTGGTACACCCGCGTGCACGTGCTGTCCTGCGTGGGGCTGTTGCTGATGCTGGTGATGCACATTGGCGCTGTGGTGCTGCATGAACGACGAGGCAAACGGGTGATGGCGCGCATGTCGTTTATTAACAACTTCCCAGCCTTGTCCACGGATCAAGAACCCAGAATTTGCTCGGCAAATCGTGCGACGACATGATCGAAGGCTTGCTGATTGGCCAAGGCGGTCTCGCGTAGTACTGTCTTGATGGTTTTGAAGTCCTCGTCAGTAGCCTGTGCAATGAAGTCCGGGTCAAAGACGCGCTCAATGGCATCCTGGCGACGGTTTTTCAGATAGGCGATATCCAAGGCGAGCACTTCGACCATTTTTGCCGCAGGCGAGTCGTTGGTGTTTGCCGTCTGGATCTCTCCGTTCAACAAGTAGCGGAAGCGTTGCTCGCAACCTTCCTCCATTGGAGATACGTGCTCGGCCTCATCGAACCAGTTGCTTTTGACGTGCCCGCAATGCAAAGGGGAGCCAGGTTTGGTCTCCCTGATACAGGAGGCATGGAGGTTTTGGTACTCCAACGCCAGTTCTTCAAAATGCTCTTGCGGTCGGAAGTGCTCAATGTGGCTGGACGCAGCGTCAATTTCTCTGCCGCAGTAGCAGCAAAAAAAGCCTTGTTCAAGCAATAAACTGTTGTGCAGATCACGCTTTTCCGGGTTTTGCAGGGTTGGGTAAGTAGGCACCCATTCCTCGTTTATAGCGGCTTTCCACTGTGTAAATGACGCAGGCTCAGATCCTTTGAACACTTGTTTCATTTTCCGAGGATCTCCTTGCGGCGGATCAATGCTTGGGCACCTGCAAACTCGGGGAGGTCTGGTGCTAACTCCTTGAGCGACTGGAGTTGTAGTTTGGCTTTTTCCAGATCGTTATCTTCGATGGTGCTGAAGAGTTCACTTAGAAGCGCTTCGACCTCAGGCTCGCGCTCGGCTACGCCCATGACTTCTTCCAAGACCTGACTTGAATCAAGCCCATAGGACACACGCGGGTGTGAGACATTACCGTTGCTTAAAAGCATGATTTCGCCTGGTTTTAGACCGCCAATGATCTGAGGTGAATGGCTAGCCGCAATAAACTGTACTTTGGGAAATGCTTCTTTCAGGGCAGGAACGATGCTTCGTTGCCACGCTGGGTGGAGGTGAATGTCCAATTCATCAATGATGACCACGCCGGAGGTGTTTTTCAGGACATCTTTACCCATGTGCGGATTGAGGATGCACATACGGCGGGCGATGTCTGCGATTAGAGCCACCACCCCTCGCTGCCCATCACTCAATTCGTTGAACGGTAAGAGACCATGCCCCTCAAGGTTGACGAGAAGGCTTCTAAGAGGAAGGTCGTAATAAATACCAGTTGAGTCCGGCAAGGCGCATTTTAGCGCTGTATTGATCCAACAGAGTTCATCGTCAAAGACCGACATAGCATTAGGCGATCGGTGTATGGACTGGAGCTGCTCAAGCGTTTTTCCAATAAGCCAGCTTTCAAAGTCTTTGATGTCAGCTGCCGCGTCGTGCCAATTTTTATAGCCGTCAAACCTCGATGTTTTCTGAGTTGCAGAAAATTCCGCGGAAACATTTACGGTGGTCCAGCGACGGTTGGCTTGATAAAACGACAGCAGAGGAAGATCAATAGACTTGGTTTCATTCAGGCCATTAATATTTTGATGAACCGCCTCAATTAGCTCTACGTCTGAGCGAGTGTATTCTTCTCCCCTCAGTTGTTTTCTCGACCAAGAACGATTGCCGAATACATCCCCTTGCGCCTCCAAGAGTATTGGGTACTGGCGTTCGAAGCGAATTCGGCCGTTGTAGTCATCAATGACAAAGCGGGCGTTTTTCTCATTAATAAATTCTTGATAAATACCAGTGGTGGCGACGAAGTCCACAAAAGTGGCAGCCACCGCCTGCAACAACGAAGTCTTGCCACTTCCGTTAACCCCTACCACCAAGTTGAACCCCGGCTGGAAATTAAAAGTCGCATCTTCGTAGCAGCGAAAATTCTGAATATGAAGCTGGTCCAGGCGCATTCTGGCTTTCCTTTACCAAGACTGACGAATGCCGTCAGTGTACCTTGGCGTGCCAGAACCGCCAGAGGTGTAGGTGTTACGCGCTATTCGACGCCTGTAGCGGTGGCAACTTCGCCAACTTCAACGCTACTAACAGCGCACCCATCAACAGCGCGACGATGAAGGCGCCAATCCCGCTCCATTCGGCGTAGTGCCAGAAGAAGCCACCAGCCGTCCCGGCAACACTCGATCCTGCGTAGTAGCAGAACAGGTACAACGATGACGCCTGCCCCTTGGCCTTTACCGCACGGCGGCCGATCCAGCTGCTGGCCACTGAGTGGGCGCCAAAGAAGCCGAAAGTGAAGATCAGCATGCCGGGCACTATCAGCCAAAGCGGGCTGAACAAAGTCAGGCTCATGCCGGCAAGCATCAGCACGATGGTGGCCCATAGCACGCGACGACGGCCGAGGCGGTCGGCCAGGGAGCCGATTTTCGCCGAGCTGTAGATGCCCGAGAGATACACCAGCGACAGCAAGCCGACGACCGCTTGGCTGAGGTCGTACGGGTCAGCCAGCAAGCGGTAACCGATGTAATTGAACATCGTCACAAACGCGCCCATCAGCAGGAAGGCTTCGAGGAACAGCCAGGGCAGGCCAGCGTCCTTGAAGTGCATGACAAAGCCATCCAAGAGGCTGCGTGGCTTGAGGCTGCTGGCGCGGAAGTTGCGCGATTCAGGCAGGATTTTCCAGAACACCGTGGCGGCGATCAGCGCCAGTGCGCCGATGATCAACATTGCGGTGTGCCAGCTGACGAAGTCGATCAAGATGCCAATGATCAGCCGCCCGCTCATGCCGCCAATCGCGTTACCGCCAATGTACAGGCCCATGGCGAGGCCGATATGTTGCGGGTGGATCTCTTCGCTCAGGTAAGTCATCGCCACGGCGGCCAAGCCGCTGAGGGAAAGCCCCACCAGCGCCCGCATAAACAAAATCCCTTCCCAAGTCGGCATCAAACCACTGGCAATCGTGGCCGCCGCCGCGCAGAACAGCGCCGCAACCATCACCGGCTTGCGCCCCAGGGTGTCTGAAATCGGCCCGGTGATTAGCAAGCCCAGCGCCAGCATCGCGGTGGACACCGACAAAATCAGGCTGCTCTGCGCCGCATTGATCGAGAACTCGTGAGACAGCGCCGGCATCATCGGCTGCACGCAATACAGCAACGCAAACGTCGCGAAACCGCCGCTGAACAGTGCCAGCACTGTGCGCATGAACATCGGCGTGCCTTTTTCGATGTACGCGTCATTGAGCTGGGCCACCACCTCATCCAGGGCAGTGGGGGGGACTTCTTGAGCGACTGGAGCGACAGCAGGATTCACGGAGACCTCGGGGAGGAAGAGCGTGCCAGGACCGGCAATGCAAAAAAGAATATAGCTGGCTAATGATTCTTTCCAATATATTGTTCGACCTGTTTGATAGCTTTTACGACCTAATGAGGCTTGTATGGAATTACGTCACTTGCGGTACTTCATCGCCGTCGCTGAAGAGCTGCATTTTGGCCGGGCCGCGCAGGTGCTGGGCATCTCGCAGCCGCCGTTGAGCCAGCAGATTCAAGCGCTGGAGCAGGAGGTGGGTGCGCGGTTGTTTGAGCGTACCAATCGTCGGGTCGAGCTGAGTGAAGCGGGGCGCCTGTTTCTGCACGAGGCGCGGCTGGTGCTGGCCCAGGTGGATAAGGCCGCAGATGTCGCGCGCCGGGCGCAGTTGGGCGAGCTGGGGGAATTGAAGATCGGTTTCACCTCTTCGGCACCGTTCAATGCCAGCATTCCCCAGGCGATCTTTGCGTTTCGCCAGGCGTTCCCGGCGGTGCATTTGAATTTGCAAGAAATGAGCAGCACCGAGGTGGCCGAGTCGCTGGTGGATGAGTCGATCCAGGTGGGCTTGATGCGGCCCTTGCCGTTGCCGGACTCACTGAGCGTCGTCGAGCTGATGCGCGAACCGCTGGTGGCCGTGTTGAGCGCCGGACACGCGTTGGCGCAAGGCACTGAACGCGGCCTGCACCTGGCGCAGCTGGCCGAGGAGCCGTTTGTGTTTTTCCCGCGCAGCTACGGCAGCGGTCTCTACGCGCAATTGCTCAACCTGTGCCGTGACGCCGGCTTCAGCCCGCATTTTGCCCAGGAAGCAGGCGAGGCCATGACCATTATCGGCCTGGTGGCGGCCGGGCTAGGCGTATCGGTGCTGCCAGCGTCTTACCAGCGCATCCGCATTGATGGCGTGGTTTATCGCACTTTGTTGGACCCTGAGGCGGTGACGTCGGTGTGGCTGGTGCAACGTAAGGGCGCACAAACGCCGATGGCGCAGGCGTTTGTAGAACTGCTCACACGCAAGTCTGCTCAGTGAAATAGGTGGGAGGGGGCTTGCCCCCGATAGCAGTGGGTCAGCCCACACATCTGCCAGCCATGCCGCCGCCTTCGCAGCCTCGCTAAAGCTCGACAGCTCCCACATTTGATCTTCGGTGTTTTCTGATTTTGGTTGCTTCAGGCATATTGCCTGTGTTCCCGAAAGGGTCTTGTGAGACTCTGAGAATCCTGGGCAACCAGCCATCGCAGAGCCAGGCAGGAAGTGGCGATGACAAGCCAACCTGTTTGTGAAGAGGACGCCGAGAGGCGCCCTTTGTCGTTTTTGGAGAAATGAAAGCCTCAGTTCTGCGTCGCTGTGCCCGATTCATTCACACCATTGCTGCGCAACGCCGCCATGATGTCGCGGTCCAGCATGCTCACCCAGCGGTTGTAGTTGCGGTGGATCTTGCCGTCTTTGTAGCCCAGTTCGCGGCTGTCGCGGTAGGTGATCGCGTAGCTGTTGCGGGTGTAGCGGATGTCGATGGCGGCGTAGTACTGGTTACGCACCGTGATCTCGGCCTGGACCCGTTGTGGGCTCAAGCGTTGTACCGTCCAGTTACGCTTTTGCAGGGCGTTGACGATGATGGTTTTCATCTTTTCGTCGCTGACCTGGTTGTTGGCCGGCAATTCGTGCTGGGTGTTGAGGATCGGCTTGCTGGTGCAGCCGGCGGTGGTCAACAGGGCCAGGGTGATCAGGGTGGCGCGTAGCAAGGAAGACATTCCGTATTCTCCAATCGATTAAAAAGTCAGGACCAGCGGCGAAAGATTAGCGAGGTGTTCACGCCGCCAAAGGCAAAGTTGTTGTTCATCACGTAGTCGTGGTGCATCTCGCGGAACTCACCTTGCAGGTAATCCAGCTCGCCGCATTGCGGGTCGACGGAGTCCAGGTTGAAGGTGTGCACGTACTGGTTGCGGTTCATCATTTCGATGCTGAACCACGACTCCAATGCCCCGCAGGCCCCCAGGGTGTGGCCGAGGAAGCTCTTCTGTGAGCTGATGGGCATGCGGCTGCCGAACAGGCTGCTGGTGGCCAGGGTTTCGGCGATGTCGCCCTGGTCGGTGGCGGTGCCATGGCCGTTGACGTAGCCGATGGCAGAGGGTTCCAGGCCTGCATCTTCCAGTGCCAGCTCCATCGCGCGGCGCATGGTTTTCTGCTCCGGGCGCGTGGTGTGCTGGCCGTCGGCGTTGCTGCCAAAGCCCACCAGCTCGGCGTGGATATGCGCGCCGCGGGCCAGGGCATGCTCCAGTTCTTCCAACACCAGCATGCCGCCGCCTTCACCGATCACCAGGCCATCGCGGCCGGCGTCGTAAGGGCGTGGGCTGGTCTGCGGCGCATCGTTTTTCAGGCTGGTCGCGTAGAGGGCATCGAATACCATGGCTTCGGTCGGGCACAGTTCTTCAGCGCCACCCGCCAGCATCAACGGCAGGCGCCCGAACTTGATCGCCTCATAGGCATAACCGATGCCCTGGCTGCCGCTGGTGCAGGCGCTGGAGGTGGGGATCAGCCGCCCCGTCAGGCCAAAAAAGATGCTGATATTCGCCGCCGTGGTGTGGGGCATCATACGCACGTAGGAGTTGGCATTAAGCCCCTCGGCCACCGAGTTCAGCAGCATATTGCCGAATGCCTTGATCTCGTCAGTGCTGCCGGTGGACGAGCCACAGGCCACGCCCATGCGCCCATCCTTGATCGACTCGTCACCCAGCAGGCCAGCGTCCTGTAAAGCCTGCTCCGCCGCCCATACCGCCAGGCGCGAGACGCGACCCATGCTGCGCAGTTGCTTGCGGGTCCAGTGGGCCGGCACCGCAAAGTCGTCAATTGGGCCGGCCAGGCGGGTGTTCAATTCGGTAAAACGATCCCACTCATCCATGCGGCGGATGCCGCTGCGGTTGGCGCGAAAGTTCGCCGAGATGGTGGCCCAATCACCGCCCAGGGACGTCATGCCGGCCATGCCGGTCACTACGACGCGCTTCATCAGCACAGGCCTCCGTTCACGGCCAGGACTTGGCGGGTGATATAGCCGGCCTCGGCCGACATCAGGAAATTCACCGCGCCCGCGACTTCTTCCGGAGTGCCCATGCGTTGCGCGGGGATCATTTTCATCAACTCTTCCACCGGTACGTTTTCATCCAGCATCGCCGTGTCGATCAAGCCCGGCGCGACGCAGTTGACGGTGATCTTGCGCTTGCCCAGCTCAATCGCCAACGCCTTCGCTGCGCCGATCAAACCGGCTTTGGAGGCACTGTAGTTGACCTGGCCACGGTTGCCGATCAAGCCAGACACCGAGGTAATGCACACGATACGCCCGGCGGCGCGACGACGAATCATCGGCATCATCACTGGGTGCAGCACGTTGTAGAAGCCGTCGAGGTTGGTGCGCATCACCACGTCCCAATCGTCTTCCGACAAGGCCGGGAACGCGCCGTCACGGGTCAGGCCGGCGTTGAGTACCACGCCGTAATAGGCACCATGTTGCTCAACGTCTGCTTCAAGGATTTCCTTGCACGTGGCGCGATCCGCCACATCAAATTGCAGCACGCGCGCCGTGCGGCCCAGGGCCTGGATTTCGACCTGAACCGCGTCGGCCTCGGCACGGCCGCTGCGGCAATGCAGCACGATGTCATGCCCGGCCTGGGCCAGGCGCAGGGCGATGGCGCGGCCGATACCACGGCTGGAGCCGGTGACCAGTACGGATTCAGTCATGGCGTTTCGTCCTTCGATTCAGCTAAATAGTTGGCCGCCTGGGGCGGTCGAAATACGTTCAAGCGGGCGCTGGCCTGGATACCGTCACCGGTGAGGTGGCATTCGAACACACCCATGCCGTTGTCGTCTTCCAGGGAGCGCAAGCCGTGGATGGTCAGCTCGGCGCCTGCCGGGAACTGTTCCACGTTGCACTCGTACTTACGTGTGCCCAATAGGAAGCCCAGTTCCACCGCATGGCCATTCTGGCGAGCGCGGCAGCCGGCGTAGGCCGCAACGCTTTGCGCCATCAACTCGACACCGACCCAGGCGGGGAGGCTGCCATCGGCGCGGTTGAACAGGCCGCCGGGTTTGACGGTGGTACGGGTGTGAATCTGCTCTTCATCGAACGACAGCACCTGGTCAATCAGGATCATATCGCCGGCGTGGGGCAGCAGTTCGGCGAGTGGCCAAGGGGTCATGGGGCCTCTCCGATAATCAGGCTGACGTTATTGCCGCCGAAGGCAAACGAGTTGCTCATCAAACGGCGTTTTTCCAAGGGGGCGCCGCTGCGCGCCCACTGCAGGGCGGGCAGCGCCGGGTCGGGTTGGCCGTCCCAAACATGGGGCGGCACGCGGCCGTGGGCCAGGCTCAGCCAGCAGAACGCGGCTTCCAGCGCGCCCGCCGCGCCCAGGGTGTGACCGCTCATGGGTTTGGTCGACGAGCAGGCCACGCCCTCAGGGAACAGGCTGGCAACCGCCAGGCTTTCCATGGCGTCGTTGTGTTGGGTGGCGGTGCCGTGCAGGTTCAGGTAACCAATCTGCTCGGGCGCAAGCTTGGCGCTGGCCAGGGCCTTGCGCATCGACTGCAACGCGCCTTTGCCGCTGGGCTCGGGGGCGGAAATATGGTGCGCATCGCAACTGGCGCCGCTGCCCAGCAGGGCGATGGGCGCCGGTTGGCGGGTCATCAAAAACAGCACCGCCGCTTCGCCGATATTGATCCCATTTCGGTTCGCCGAAAACGGATTGCAGCGCTGGTTCGACACCGCTTCCAGCGCACTGAAGCCATTGAGTGTCAGCTTGCACAGACTGTCGACACCGCCGCAGATCACCGCATCGCACACACCCAGGTCCAGCAGGCGCTGGGCACTCATCAGTGCACGGGCGCTGGAGGTGCAGGCGGTGGAAATCACATAGGCCGGGCCGCTCAATTGCAGCCAGTCGGCGAGGAAGTTGGCCGGGGCGCTGAGTTCTTGTTGCTGGTAGTCGTAGTCGCCGGGGAACTGATTTTCCCGCAGGTAATGCGCGATGCCGCGACTGGCCTCGTCGATACCCGACGTACTGGTGCCGAGCACAACGCCGACCCGCGAAGGCCCATAGGTATTGATCGCCTGGCGCAGCTCGCCCTCGATCTGCATGGCGGCTTCCAGCAGCAACTGGTTATTGCGGCTGCTTTGCTGGCCCAATTGTGGCGGGATGATCGCCAGTTCGCCCGGCACGCTACCCACCGGCAAGACGCGCTCTGGCACCCAACCGCTCTCGGCGCGCATGCCCGAGCAGTCACCGGCAAACAGGCTGCGGCTGACGTCAGCCTGGCCACGGCCGAGGGCGCAGATCACGCCGAGGGCATTGAGGTAGGCCGTCATTGTGCGGCTCCCAGTGGCGTGATGCGGTAACTCAAGGGCTGCCCGCTCATGTTTACGCTGAACACCTCGGAAGACTGATACACGATCTGCCAATGACCCGGCAGGGTGCGCGTCAGGTCTCTGGCTTGTGCATTCGGGTAAAGCGCGCGCAGGTCATCGGCCGAGGCCAGTGCAAACAGCAATGCCGCAAACAGCTCACGGGCCTGGGGGTTGGGCGGCAGCAAACCATCGGCCTGCCATTGCCCATCGATCAGCTTTTGCCGAGCCTGCGGAATGCCCAGCGGGTCCATCATCGACCAACGAATGCCGCTACCTTCGCGCTGGATCACCAGCAGCCAGTCCTGGCTCTGGCCGTCAGCCAGGCGTTGCACATGCAATTGCATCGGCAACGCCAGGGTCGGTGGTTTCTCGGGCAGCGGCGGCTGGCTGGCGCAGGCACTCAGCAGCAACAGGCAGCCGATCAGCAACATACGGATCATGGCGCGGTGCTCGCCAAAGGTTTGCGGGCCACGCAGTTCACCAGGGTTTCTTCACGCTGCCCCACCGGCGGCGCCTTACGCAGGCCCCAGCGCTCCAGCAGGCCGAAGTCGCTGGAGCGGCTCCACCACAAGTAAGGGTACGACACGTTTTGCGGGCCGAATTCAAAGCCCTGTTCGCGGATCATCTCCAGGTACTCGTCGGCGCTTTTCTGTACGTGCATGGGGTGGCGGAACAGCCAGCGAATCACCCACGTGTCGATATAGGCCTCGGTGGACTCGGCAAACAGCAGATAACCCCCCGGCTTGAGCACCCGGTAGAACTCTTTGAGTGCGCGATGCTGTTCGACCAAATGGTGGAACGTCTGGTGGCAAAACAGGATATCCACGCTGGCGTCCGGCACATCAAGCGTGGCGCAATCGCTGCCAATCAACTCGATGCTCAGGCCCTGGCGCTTGGCTTCTTCACGACTCAGTTCAAGACTGTGGGGGTCGGCGTCCAGGCCGATCAGGCGCTCTGGGGCGAACACCTGCTGCAAGTATTGGAACGACTTGCCCTGGCCGCAACCGGCGTCCAGCAGCACCGGGGCCTCTGGCAACGGGTCGGTGAACAGGCTGCGCAGATCGTTGATCGCCACGCGCAATACATGGTGTTGCCAGGTGTGGCTGCGCAGGAACCAGAAGCCGAACTTGGTTTCTTCGACGTAGTTTTTACTGAGGTATTGGCTGCTCATACCGGCTCGCTCGCACAGATTTCTGACAACATCCGCAACCGCCGCTTGGGCTCGCTGACAAACGGGTTGCGCTCATCCCACGCGTAGCCGGCGAGGATCGAGCAGATCATCCGGCGAATCTCCGGCGAACTGTCAGGGTGATAGATCACATCCTGGAACGTGCCGGCGTACCAGCCTTCGACGTAGCAGCGGAAGGTGTCGACACCGCGCTTGAGCGGTACGGCAAACTCGGTTTCCCAGTCCACCGTTTCGCCCGTCAGCTGGCGATGCAAGAGACCGGCGGCCATGCTCGCCGAGCGCATGGCGATGGTCACGCCAGAAGAAAACACCGGGTCGAGGAACTCTGCCGCATTGCCCAACAGCGCGAAGCCTGGGCCGTGCAGGGTTTTGACGTTGGCCGCATAGCCGCCGATGGTGCGCGCCGGGGTGTCCCACACAGCGTTTTGCAGCACGCCGGAGAGGCTTGGGGTTTCGTCGATAAAACTGCGCAGGCAAGCGTCGAGGTCGCTGTCGCGGCCGTCGAAATGCTCCTTGGCGGCGACCACGCCCACCGAGCAGCGACCGTTGCTGAACGGGATGGTCCAGAACCAGATATCGCGTTTCGTGGGGTGGGTCGTTACCAGGATCTTGGTGCGGTCGAAGCCCGGGTGTTCGATGCGGTCCTCAACGTGAGTGAATACCGCCTGGCGCACGGGAAAGTCCGACGGCAAGTCCAAGTCCAGCAGGCGCGGCAACACGCGGCCGTAACCGCTGGCGTCGAGCACGAACTTGGCCTTAAGGTGGTACTCGCTGCCGTTCTCGCGGCGTACATGCAGGTAGCGACACTCACCGCTGAAATCCACGCCGACGATGGTTTCGCCGTAGCGGATTTCCACGCCTTGCAGCGCCGCCTGATCGGCCAACAACTTGTCGAACTCGCCGCGCTGCACCTGGAAGGTGGTGGGCTTGCCGTTGCTGAACGTATCGCTGAAATCAAACGCGCTGTAGCGTTCGCCCCAGGCGAACGCGGCACCGGTTTTCAGCTGGAAGCCAGCGGCCTGCACGGCGTCGAGCATGCCGGCTTCTTCGATAAAATCGATGCAGTGCGACAGCAGGCTTTCGCCAATCGAGAACCGTGGGAAATGCTGGCGCTCGATGATCAATACATCATGCCCTTTGCGCTTGAGCAGCGCGGCGGCGATGGCCCCGGACGGGCCGGCACCGATCACCACCACCTGGCGACGTTCCATTTCAACTGTGGGCACGAGGGCTCCTTGCCGCTTTGGCGATAATCACATTCATAAGGCGTGTTTCTGTTGCCCGGCCCAAGGCGCCAGCATAAAGCTGAATGCCAGGCCCAGGCTGACCGATAGGCCGAAATTGCTCACCGCCGGTGTGCTGGAGACGGCCAGCAGCCCAAACGACAACCAGGTCGTCAGCGCTGCCAGCAGCGTGCCTAACAGACTGACTGCCGGGCCGCCGATCTGCTCGCGCATCAAAATCGCGTAGTCAACGCTGATGGCCGTGACCAGCAGCAAGCCGAACAGGCTGAACAGCGTCAGCGGCTGGCCCAGCCAACCCAGGCTGGCCAGGCTGCACAGTGCCGCCAGCAACGGCAAGGCGACGATACGCAAGGCACCGCCAAAGCCGAATGGCAAGATCAGTAGCAGCACGATCAGTACACACGACATCAACTTCAATTCGGCCGCGCTGATCTGCGTGTCGGCAAACACCCGGTTCAAATCCCCCAGGCGGTCCACCAGTTGTACGCCTGGCAAGTCCAATGCCTGCACCCGCAACAACGCCGGGTTGTTCAAGCCTTGCAGGCTGACCATCGCCGCCACGCCGCCGTCCACCGGCCCCAGCCACAGCGTGCGCCAAGGCTCGGCCAGCGGGCCTTTCAGCGCGGCGTCGATGTCTTGGGTTGGCAGCGCTTGCAGTTGCGCGACTTCGGCTTGCAGGGCGCTGGAGGGTACGCCGAGGTCCAGCAGCGGTTGCCAGTGTTGGGGCAACGCGTTCAACGCCTCACGCAGTTGTTGCTGTTCGGCGGGCAGGCTGACCAGTTGATTGAGCGACAGGTAGCCTTGCAGCTTGTCCATGTTCACCAACTGGTCCAGGCGTTGGGCCAGGGCGCTCTCACGCTCCAATAACTGCTGCTGATTCTCTGCACGCACCAGGAAGAACTGGCTGGTGGGCTGGAACCCGGTAATGCGCGCCACGGCTTGGGCTTCTTGCAGCAACTGCGGCGGTGCGCCGATCCACTGGCGAATATCGTTTTTGCTGTTCAAGTGCCACAGGCCACCGGCGCAAAACAGCAACAGCAGTGCCAGCAACACGGAGCTTGGCACGCGCTTGAGCAGCGAGGCACGCGCCCGCCACAAGCCTTCGGCGACCCGCAGCGGCCAGTGCGCAGGGCGCAACTCGACGCCCTTGAGCAAGGCGGGCAGCAGGCACACGGCGCACAGGTATGCGCCCACCAGGCCGGCAGCGGAGAAGATGGCGATCTGAGTCAATGCCGGGAACGGCGTCCACGCCAACGCCAGATACCCGATGCAACTGGTGGCCAGGCTCAGGCTCAGCCCCGGCAAGGTGATGCGCAACGCCGGCCAACTGCGCCACGGCTTCAGGCTCCAGCTTTTGGACAAGTAATGCAGCGGGTAGTCCACCGCCACGCCGATCAGGCTGGAGCCCAGCACCAACGTCATCACATGCATATGGCCGAACAGCGCCACACAGGCCACCGCGCCAAACAGCATGCCCACCAGCACCGGCACGAAGGCGAGCAATACCCGCCAGCGACGAAACGCGAGCAACAGCAACAACAGAATGCCGATGGTTGCGCCGCCGCCTACCCAGGTCATCTCCCGCGTGGCTTGCTGCTGACCATTGGCGGCGTACAGCAGGCCACTGGCGGCGAGCAGTTGCGCACCGTGCTCGCTGGCTTGCGCGCGGCTGGCCTGGAGCAGATCCGCCACTTGCAGCGGCAGTTTCATATCGAACGCGTTGCCGGTGGTGCGCGCACGCAGCAGCACCCAGCGCTTGCCGTCGGCATCGGCGATCAATGCGCCGCTGCCGATGTCCAGCTGTACCGAGCCATGTTGCGGCTGGCTGTTCTGGATGCGCCCGGTCAGGCCCAGCCAATCGTCCTGGCTGGGCACCAGGCTGAAGCCGGTGAAGGGGTCGAACAACGCTTGTAAGCGCTGTTGGATAAACGCGTCGGGCTGCGCGATCAGTTGCTCGCGGTCCTTGGCCGAGAGCATCGCCAGGCGCCCGCGCAGCAGTTGCTCGCGCAGCGCAGGCAGGTCGGCTTGCAGGTTCCACTGCACCTTTTCAAATAGCCCGCTGGCTTGCCAACGCTCGCCCAATTGTTGGGCCACGGCCACCGCTTGCTGGCGGTCGGTGTGCCCCACCAGCACCAGCATTTCGCGGTTGAGCGGTTCCTGCATGCGCTGCTCGGCTTGCAGTTCCAGGGCATCCGGCGTGTTGCCCGGCACCAGCTCCATCAGGTTGGCCGACAGCGGTGCGCCATGGCGCCACTGCCAGCCGGCCAGGGCCAGCACGGCTACCAGCAGGATCAGAAACAGGCGCGGCAGCAAGCGCTCACTGGGCAAAATCGTGTTGCTCCGCTTCGGTCAACGGCAGGTCGGCATGGCTGTCCTGCATGCGCAGCACGGTGCTGTCGCCTTGGGTTTCCAGCAATTGGATGTTTTGCACCAGCTCGCCACCGTCGATGTTGATCTGGGTGAAGACCTGCTTGAGCAGCAGCGAGCGTGGGGTCAGGGTCAACTTCCATTGCTTGGCTTCGCCTTGCAGGTGCAGTTCGAAGTCTCGTTGCAAGCCGCTGCTGTCGCCCTGGAGTACGGCAAGGAACAGGCGATTCTGCTCGGCGCCGGCGCTCTTGTTGGGCAGCGTTTGCCAGCCAGTGGCATCGCGACGGGCGATGCCCTGGGCGCTGATGCGGTAGTCCTGTTGCAGCGGGGTTTTGAGCAGCCACAGCAGGCCGTGGTCCTTGGCCAGCACGAAGGTGCCTTTGCTGACCAGGGGTTGGGGCAGGGCACGCAGGTGTTTTTCCTGGGTGAAGCTGCCGTGGATTACGGAGGGTTTGGCCAACTGATCGCTCAATTGCTGCAAGTCGAAAGCGTGAGCACTGAAACTCAGCAACAACCCGACCCCTGTAGGAGCGAGCTTGCTCGCGAAAAACCTGAGAGCACCGCGAAGTGTCAGGCAACCCGCATTATCGTTGGCGATTTTCGCGAGCAAGCTCGCTCCTACAGGGGGGCTCATTTCAGGGCCCTTTCGACGGCGTTGGTGAAGACTTTGGGGGAGGCCAACTGCATCTCGCGGCTGGCGACCTCCACTGCCACTTGGACGGTGCTGGCACGGGTCAAACGCTCGCCGCTGGCCAAGTCGGTGATCAGGTAATTGACCTTCAAACGGTTCTCCCACTCCACCAAACTGGCACGCACGTTGATCGTCTGGCCGAACACTGCGCCGCGCACATAGCGCAGCTGCATGTCGATCACCGGCCACGCGTAGCCCGACTCCAACATCTGCGTGTAGTTGTGGCCGATCTTGTCCAGCAGCGCGCAGCGGGCCACTTCCAGGTACTTCACGTAATGCCCGTGCCATACGACGTTCATGGTGTCGACGTCAAAAAACGGCACGAGGATTTCGGTGTCGCAATGCAACACGCCGGGGCTACGCATGCAGCCTCCAGTGTTGCGCGGCGATGCGTTGCAGGCACAGGCGCAGTTCGCCTTCGAGGGCACGGTCTTCGATGACCGGCGGGAAGTCCTCTGCCAGCGCTTCATGCATCGCGGCCAATGCTGGCGGCAGTGGGCGCGCATCTTCGGCCTGGGCACGCAGCCACACGCCTTGGTTGGCGGCGAGCAAGGTGGCGGCGGCGACCTGTTCAGTCAGCTCCAGCACGCGAATCGCATCGCGGGCGGCGATGGTGCCCATGCTCACTTTGTCCTGGTTGTGGCACTCGGTGGAGCGCGAGAATACGCTGGCCGGCATCGTGTTTTTTAGCGCTTCGGCGGTCCAGGCGCTGGTGCCGATCTGCACGGCCTTGAAGCCGTGGTTAATCATCGCGCGATCCGCCGGGGCACCCGACAAGTTGCTCGGCAGGCCATGGTTGTAGCGCACGTCTACCAGCAACGCGAGCTGGCGGTCGAGCAAGTCGGCGACGTTGGCCACCAGGGTTTTGAGGCTGTCCATGGCGAAGGCGATGTGGCCGCCGTAGAAGTGGCCGCCGTGCAATACGCGCTCTTCTTCCGCATCGATGATCGGGTTGTCGTTGGCGCTATTCAGTTCAATCTCGATGAACGAACGCAGCCAGTTCAGGCTGTCGGCCAGCACGCCCAGTACGTGGGGCGCGCAGCGCAGGGAGTAGCGGTCCTGAAGGCGGTGCAGTGGCGCGGTCGGCGCATCGATGGCCAGATCCTTGCGCAGCCAGGCCGCGACTTGCATCTGCCCAGGATGCGGTTTGGCGGCGAACAGGCGCTCGTCGAAGTGTTCCGGGTTGCCTTGCAGCGCCACTACGTTCAGCGCGGTGATGCGCGTGGCCAGTTGCAGCAGGTAGTCGGCGCGGGCAAAAGCCAGGCACGCCAGGCCAGTCATCACGGCGGTGCCGTTCATCAGCGCCAGGGCTTCCTTGGGGCGCAATACCAGCGGGTCCCAACCCAGCTCACGATGCACATCGGCGGCTTGGCGACGCTCGCCACGGAACATCACTTCGCGCTCGCCAGACAAGGTCGCGGCCACGTAGGACAGCGGGGTGAGATCACCGCTGGCGCCCACCGAGCCTTCTTCCGGGATCAGCGGCAGCACGTCGTGTTCGAGAAACGCGTGCAGGCGCTCGAGCAACTCCACACGCACGCCGGACACGCCATGGCACAGCGACTGCAAACGTGCGGCCAGCACTGCGCGGGTAGCTTGGACGTCGAGCAATTTGCCCAGGCCGCAACCGTGGAAGGTGTACAGATGACGGGGCAGCGCTTCAACGTGCTGCAACGGCACCGCCACCACGCACGAATCGCCGTAGCCGGTGGTCACGCCGTAGATCACGCCTTCCTTGTCCAGCAGCGAGTCGAGAAACTGCGCGCCTTTGGCAATGCGCTGGCGATACGCGGCGTCAGCCTGCAATTGAGTAGGCGCCTGACGGTTGGCCAGGGCCAGCACGTCTTCGATGCGCAAAGGGCGTTCGCCAAAGGTTACCGGCTCAAGATGCGTCGTCATCGGTCTTCCAGAAAGGGTAAAAGTTGAACCATTGTTGGGGCGCTTCCAGGCAGAACTGGCCCAGTCGTGCGGCGTAGCGCGCGGTCCACAGGGCTATGACCTGCTCGCGGGTATTACGTTTCCACTCGATCAATTGCGCGAAAGGCTCGATGGTCAGGCGATAGCGGTTGTTGTGCTTGAGGCACATCAGCAGGTTCACCGGGCATTTGAGCAGGCCGGCCAGCAGCCACGGGCCTTGGGGGAAGGCGGCGTCATGGCCGAGAAAATCCACCCGCACCGTGCGCCCGCCGTGCAGTGGCACGCGGTCACCGGCGATGGCCAGCCACTCGCCGTCGTCCAGGCGCTGGCTGAGCAGCAGCATGGTGGCCGGGTCCAACTCGCTGACCTGGATCAGGCGCAAATGGGTCGCCCCGGCTTCGCCCAGCAGGCGGTTGAATTGTTCGGCGTGCTTGGTGTGCACCAGCACGTTCATGGTCACTTGCTCGCCAATTTCGGCGAGGGCGCGGCACACTTCCAGGTTGCCCAGGTGCGCGCCTACCAGCATCTGCCCGCGCTCGCCGCGCAGTTGCCCGCGCAGCTTCGCCGGGTCGTTGATTTCGATCTGTTCCAGGCGCAACTTGCCGTTCCACACATCAAGCTTGTCGAGCAGGGAGTCGGCAAAGGCCATGAACTGGCCGAACACTCGCCGGTGGGTAGGGCGCAGGTCGTCACGCCCGCTCCAATCGGCCAGGCGTTGCTGATACTGCCAGGCGCTCTGGCGTGCGGTACGGCCAAACACGAAAAAGTACAGCACGATGGCGTACAGCACCGGGCTCAACACGCGGCGGCCGAGCACCTTGGCGGCGAACGCGGTGAGTTTCATCAGCCAGTAGCTGCCGCGCTCCTCGCGGTCGGCCCAGTGCTTGGTGCTGTCGCTCATGCCTGCCACCGTCGCCACAGGATCATGGGCGCCCGTACCAGCATGCCGAAGAACAACCGGGTGTGCATGGCTGAAATGCGAACGTTGTCGCGGAACAAGCGGAAGTGCGACAGGCCATCTGAGGGGTAATGCACCTGGGTTGGCAGCCAGCGCATCGGCTGGTTGCGCCAAGCCAGGCGCACCAAAATGTCGGAGTCGAAATCCATGCGCGTGCCGATGTAGGCAGAGTCCATCAGCGCCAGCACCGGTGCCAGCGGGTACACGCGAAAGCCGCACATCGAGTCGCGGATCTGCAGCGACAGGGTGTTGATCCACACCCACACGTGGGTCAGGTAGCGCGCGTACAGTCGGCCCTTGGGCACGCTGTCGTCGTATTCGGGGTAGCCGCAGATGATGGCGTCGGGGTGTCGGCGCGAGGTATCGAGGAAGGTCTCGACTTCACGCAGGTCGTGCTGGCCGTCGGCGTCGACTTGCAGGGCGTGGGTGAAGCCCTGGTGCGCGGCCTCGCGGAAACCGGCCATCACGGCGCCGCCCTTGCCCTGGTTGTTCGGCAGGGTCAGCAGGGTGACGTTATCCAGGGTCGCCAATTGCGCCAGCACTGCCGCGCAGGCCGGGCTGCTGCCGTCGTCCACCAACAGGCAGGGTAGGCCGCTGTTCAACAGGCTTTGGACCACGGCGGGTACGGCGGCTTCGTGGTTGTAGACCGGGATTAGCGCGCAGGGCTTATGCATGCACAGTCTCCAGCAGGATGCGGCCACTGGAGCAGGCCGCAACACCGTTGCGATAGGCGAAGTACAGCTTGCCGCGTTCCTGATCAAAGCGCAGGTGCAGTTCGATCGCATCACCCGGCCGTACCAGTTGCTGGAACTTGAGCACTTCCATCCCGCCGAAGGTCGCAGGCAAGTCGAGCAGTTGCTGGCCGAGGTTGAACGCCCATTCCACTTGCACTACGCCCGGCAGCACCGGCGTGACGGGGAAGTGGCCGCTGAAATAGGCCAAGTCCGGCGGGACGCTCAGTTGCAAGGTCCACTCGCCATCGGCTTCGACTTGCTCCAGCACTTCCGGGGCTTTTGGCCGTGGCGCCAGCAGCAGCGCCTCGACGTGCGCCTGGGGCAATTTGCCTTGGCTGTTGAGCGGCAACTGGCGCAGCAATCGCCAGCGTCGCGGCAGGGCCAGGGCTTCGCAATGCTGGCTCAGATGCTGGCGCAACGTTTGAGTCAGCGTGCGCCGCCCTTGATTGCGCAGGGCGTGCAGGCCCTCGGCGCTCAGTACCACCAAGGCGCCGAGGGAGGCGCGGTTTTCCTGCACCACGCCTAGGCGCGTTTCGGCGACCCAGGGGTGAGCCATCAGTGCGTGTTCCAGCATGGGCAGGGAGATACGTTTTTCTTCCAGTTTGACGATGCGGTCGAGGCGGCCGAGCAGTTCGAAGCGGCCATCGGCGTGGATGCGCGCAGCGTCGGCGGTCTGTTCGATATGCCCGGTGGGCAAGTAGGGCGAGGCGATGCGCAGGGCGCCGTCGGCGTCCTGGCTCAGCACAACATCGGCGAACGGCTGCCAAGGCTGCGCGCCTTGGCGCCAGGCGATGCCACCGGTTTCCGAGCTGCCGAGGATCTCTGTCGGCCATTGTTGCAGGCGGTCGTACAGTTCGCCGGCGGCTTCGATGGGCAAGGCACCGCCGGACGAAAACACCCGTGACACTTGGCTCAGTGCGGGCCAGTCGAGGTTATCGCCCATGCGCTTGAGCAAGGCCGGGCTGGCCACCCAGGCAAACTGGGCGTATTCACGGCTGGCGCGCTGTAAGTCCTCTGGAAAAGCCAGTTGCTTGCGCACAAAGGTGCGGCCGGCGCACAGCGGCCATAACACGCGGAACAGCAGGCCGTAGATATGCTGGGTAGCGACGCTGCCGATGATGCAGGCGTCTTTGAGGTCGGGGCCCCATAAGGTTTCCAGGGCATCGACTTCGTTGGCCAACTGGCGCAGGGACTTGTCGATGCGCTTGGGTTCGCCGCTGGAGCCGGAGGTGCACAGGCTCAATTGGCACGCGTCCAGATCCAGCGGCGCACCACTCAGCGGTGCCTGATACAGCGCATCGAGATCGGCGGCCTCGGTCAGCCAGGCGTCAACAGCAATGTTCCAGCGCTGGCGGGTTTGAGGTTGAAGATCGGCAGGCAGCAGTACACTGACCCCGGCCCGCCAGGCGCCCAGTAAGGCAATTGCCAACAGGCCGGCGTCTTCCAGGTGCACGGCCAGGCGTTGCACACCGTGGGCTTGCAGGCCCGCCGCCAGACTCAGGGATTGCTCCCACAGCTGGGCATGATTCATTGCAGGTTCGCTGGTCACCCAACGCTGTTCCAACGGCTCAAGCAGCAAGTGCTCAAGTTTCAACCCTTTCATACGCGGCCTCGAACCCTTTGTCGTATTAGCCATTCCACGGCAAACAGCAGCCCCATCAGCCCGTAGGCAATAAGGCCGTTGTACAACGTCCACCAGCTCAGCGGCGCCCACAGCGTGAGGGCTGCGGCGAGCAGGCCATTACACAGAAAAAACACACTCCACACCACGGTGACCTGGCGGGTATACACAATGGCATGGGGCGGCAACACGGGATCGGTCATGCGCGCCAGGCGTTCCACCATCGGCGGGCCGTATTTGAGGCTCACGCCAAACAGCGACAACATGAACGCGCTGACCAGGCTCGGGTACCAGCGCAGCAGGTGCGGGTTGTCGAACCAGGCCAACAGCAGGCAGAACACGATCACGGCCAGCGCCATCCAGCGACTGCCGGGGCGGCGTACACCGGTAAGAGCGCGCAACAGCCACAGGCTGCCCAGCAGCAGGCCGAATTGCCAGGGTGCAAAGTGTTCGGTGCCGTAATACACCGCAAAGGGGTACAGCAGCCCCGCCAACAACAGGCCGAGGCCAATCAGCCGGCTCATGCGGCTGGTGTGACCAGGCGGTACACGGCTTCAACCACGTCGTTCACGGTGCGCACCGCCTTGAATTCCTCGGCAGCGATCTTCTTGCCGGTTTGACGCTTGATATGGTCGATCAAGTCGACGGCATCGATGCTGTCGATTTCCAGGTCTTGGTACAGGTTGGCATCAAGGGTGACGCGCTCAGGCGGCAGTTCAAACAGTTCCACCAAGGCATCGCGCAGGGTGTTGAAAATATCGTCACGAGTTTGCATGGTACGGTCTCAAGCTGCCTGTCGGGCCGTGACGAACGCCGCAAGGCTGGCCACGTTGGTGAAGTGATTGCGGGTGTCCTTGGCGTCGGCATCTATCTTGATGCCGTACTTTTTCTGGATCGCCAGGCCCAACTCCAGGGCGTCTACCGAGTCCAGGCCAAGGCCTTCGCCAAATAGGGTCTGGTCGCTGCCGATGTCGTCGACGCTGATGTCTTCCAGGCCCAGGGCCTCGATGATCAGCGTCTTTATGTCGTACTCAAGGCGTAGTTGGTCGCTCATCTTCGGCGAGCTCCTTAATAAAATAGTCATGCAGGTAATCGTTGAGCTTGCGTGAGGCCTGGGGCGCGGGCCCCAGTGTTGCGAACGCCTGTGGTTCTATATCGGCACCCACGCGCAAACTGAAGTGAAAGCGACGTTTTGGGATGCGATACCAGGGTTCGGCTTTGGTCAGGGTGGTGGGGCAGACCTTGATCACCACCGGGGTGACGATTGTCGCACCACGCAGCGCAATGGCGGCGCCCCCGCGATGAAAGGCCGGCGCCGCGCCGGGCGTGGTGCGGGTGCCTTCGGGAAAGATGATCAGGGTCTGGCCTTCGCGCAATGCGTTGGCGGCGGCATCGAGCATGTCGGCGCTGCCGTCGTTGCTGATGTAGCCTGCGTCGCGAACGGGGCCGCGCATGAACGGGTTCTGGAACAGGCTTTGCTTGACCACGCAGTTGGTCTGGCGCATCAGGCCGATCAAGAAGACCACGTCGATCAGCGACGGGTGGTTGGCGACGATCATCTGGCCAGGGCGACCGATTTTCTCCGCGCCCTCGACGCTGTAGGTGAGCACACCAAAGCGTTGCATCAGGCGAATAAAGAACCAGAACAGTTTGCTGATGGTGTGGCGGGCACGGCGCCGGTGTGTTTCGGCACTGCCCGGCAGGCAACTGAGCAGCGGAAACACCAGCAAACGCAGGCACAGGCCACCGACGCCGAAGACGAAGAAGCTGGTGGCGGTGGCGAACAGGCGCCAGTAGTAGGCGTCCCGAGGCTTGTCGGTCACGGCTTGCGTTGCCAGTTCCATACGCGATTCTTCCAGGCATGTTGGCAGTCGGCCTGCTCGGTGAGCAGGGCGCGCAGCAGGTTCAGGGCGTGGGGCCACTGAGTTTGAGTGGATTGGACAGTACCTGCACTCAGTTCCAGCTGCCACTCGTCGCCCGGTGTCACCAACAGGCCAAGTGCGTAGGGAAACGGCACGTCTTTGATCCAGCTTGCATAAGCTTCGGGCGGCTGCTCTTCAGTGATCACCAGCAAGACCGCCTGCGCGCCGTCGTTGAGCAGTGCGGCGACTTCGAGCATGCCGTGCTCCAGGCCATCGCCCGCGGCAGCGAGGGCGGTCATTTCGCTGGTTTCATCGCGCAGAATCGACCACAGGCCGATCACTGCGTTATGCACCGAAAGACTGAACTGGGTGGGCGACAGGGGCTGGTCGTTGGCCAGGTCGCTGAGGATGTCGAGGGTGCGCGGGGTTTCGCCATGCCGGGAGATAAACACCAACGGCAGATCCTTCAAGCCCTCGGCCAGCGGCCAGCCCACACTGAACGCCATGCGCGCCAGGCGGCTGAGGCGACGGCGTTGCATGGCCGGCAGGAAGGAGACGTCTGGGGACAGTTCGCTGGCAGGCAGCAACACCGGATCTTGGCACCAGGCTTGCCAGTCGTCCGCGCTTTCCAAGCCAGGGGCCCAGGCACGCCATTGGGCGATGTTGAAAGTGATCACTGAGACGTTATCCCGCCCCTGCGGGCTTCCATGTGCGGCTTTTGGCCCCGAAATCCGGGACTGGGAGCAATAGCCGAGTGGCGCGCATTATCCCGGTGCCGTGGGGTTCTAGCAAACTTTGGTAAAGAATTGTTCACGGTAGATTCCAGATACTTGGAAAGATGCGCAGATTGTCCTTTACCTGAGCCTGGGAGGGATTGTCGGACCGTTCTTTTTAATCTGTCGGTGTTGGACGACAGTTGGCGCGCTGATGTGACCGCAGGTCGATGAACGAGGTAGCTAACAGGCGCTTTTGCCCTCTACACTCGGACATTCATTGATACACGGAGGTTTTTCCATGCGGCGCGTGGTGTTCAATCAGAAAGGCGGCGTGGGCAAGTCCAGCATTGCCTGCAACCTGGCGGCGGTCAGCGCCAGCGAAGGCTATCGGACCCTGTTGGTGGACCTCGATGCGCAAGCCAACTCCACCCAATACCTCACCGGGTTGACCGGCGACGACATCCCTATGGGGATCGCGGATTTTTTCAAGCAAACCTTGTCTTCCGGGCCGTTTTCGAAGAAGAACAAGGTGGATATCTACGAAACGCCGTTCGATAACCTGCACGTGATCACCGCCACTGCGGAACTGGCCGATTTGCAGCCCAAGCTTGAGGCCAAGCACAAGATCAACAAGCTGCGAAAGTTGCTGGACGAGCTAGCTGAAGACTACGACCGGATCTACCTGGATACCCCGCCGGCACTGAATTTTTATGCGGTATCGGCGTTGATCGCCGCCGATCGCGTGTTGATCCCTTTCGATTGCGACAGCTTTTCGCGCCAGGCGCTGTATGGCCTGTTGTCTGAAATCGAAGAGCTGAAGGAAGATCACAACGAAGGCCTCGAAGTGGAAGGCATCGTGGTCAACCAGTTTCAAGCGCGGGCGACGTTGCCGCAGCAGATGCTTGATGAATTGATAGCAGAGGGTTTGCCGGTATTGCCGGTGTATCTCGCCAGCTCGGTGCGTATGCGTGAGTCGCATCAAGAGAGCAAGCCGCTGATCCACCTGGACCCCCGGCATAAGCTGACGCAGCAGTTTGTGGAGTTGCATAACCTGCTGGAAAACGCGTGATCCAAAGCCAAGTACAAATCTAATGTGGGAGGGGGCTTGCCCCCGATAGCGGTTTATCAGCACCAGATGGGTTGGCTGACACACTGTCATCGGGGGCAAGCCCCCTCCCACATTTGTATTGCATTACACATGGGGAATTTGGATTTGTCCCGCAGAGGCTGTAGGACAGGTCTGGCAATAGTGCTTGAACCTTGTATCGTTGCCTACAGGTACGCCAGAATCCGCCGGCTTGTGCGTCTGGAGGGGTGTCTCTTAAGGTTCTCGGGCCGCTGAATTCTCAGTGGTCGGGTTTAGTAGCCCCTTCAGACGACAGCATGTGCAAGGCTCCAAAATCTTATGGTAGCTGTGCGCAGGGCACCTTCGGGTGCGCCGGTTTTTGCTTTCGTTCCCGGTCTACTAACCTGCGTACAGCTGCCGCCCTCGTTTAGTAGCGAATAGGTGGCAGCCCTATCAGAGAACGAAAAGCATGCTATTCACCGTTACCCCCAACCTCCCCACCGAAACCCTCGTGCTCAACAGCTACGAGACCTTCTCGTCCGTGCGTACCTTATTGCTCAACCTGTCCAACGACCTCAGCGGCGAACAGCGCGACGTGGCCTTGGCAATCCATCAACTAAGCGAACTGGGCGTCATGCTGGTCGGCCAAATGATGGACCGTGAAACCCCGCTGCCCTCAAGGTAGCGCGCGGTCAAAATGTGGGAGGGGGCTTGCCCCCGATAGCGAAGTGTCAGTACCAGATGGGTTAACTGACCCGCCGAAATCGGGAGCAAGCCCCCTCCCACATTTGATCTGTGTTGCTTTCATGAGCGCGTTACACGCCCTGGCTACGCAGCCACGCCATCAACTGCGGCAACGGAAACGCTCCACTCTGGCGCGCCACTTCGCGGCCATTCTTGAACAGAATCAAACTGGGAATCGAGCGAATCCCCAACTGCGCCGACAACTGCTGATTCGCCTCGCTGTCCAGCTTGGCCAACCGACACTTACCCTCCAACTGCCCAGCGGCCTGCTCAAACACCGGCGCGAACGATTTACACGGCCCACACCACTCGGCCCACACATCCACCAGCAGCGGCAGGTCGCCCTTGATTTGGCTGGCGTAGTCGCCTTGTTTCAGCTCAAAAGGCTTGCCCAACAAAACCGACTGCTTGCATCGTCCGCATTTGGGCGCATCCCCCAGGCGTTCGCCAGGGATGCGGTTCAGGCCGTTGCAATGTGGGCAGGGTATGACGAGAGGTTCATGCATGTCGCGGGCTCCAGCGAAACAAATCAATAAGGTCCAATTTGGAGTCGGACAGAGGTGTTATCAAGGCCCACGGCAGCGTTGCATATGCTCACAGATTTCTCGGCGGCAAGCGCCCATGTCTATCTAGGCTGTGAAGGCTTGGATGACCAAGCACCATTGGTCCGTTCCCGGCTATAGCAAATTGCGATAGCGGAGTTTCGGGTTTAACCTTCATAGCAAGATGCGATAAGGATGTTGCTTGCGAGTGATTAGTGCGAGGCCAATTCGCAATGCCAAGGAAAAATGGCCTCATTCGGCCAGCGCATTGGATGAGTGGTATCGAAAAGTCAAAGTCATCAGCCCTGAAGACTTTGCGGCATTGAGAGCGGTATTTCCTGCCGTGGATAAGGTGGGAGAGCTGCATGTGTTCAACGTCGGAGGCAACAAGCTGCGCCTCATTGCCCTTGTACGCTTTCGGGTGCAGCGTCTCTATATTCGGCACATTCTGGACCACCGTGAATACGACAAGGGAAAATGGAAGGAGTAACCGAGAAGTGAGTGCATTGATCGAGCAAGTTGCCCAGCATTGGCAATTCGTGTCACCGCTATTACGCAAGCCAAAAACCGAGGCAGATTACGATGTGCTAGTAGAGGCACTCGACGAACTGCTGGACATCGTCGGGGAAGATGAAGCTCATCCGCTGATGGGAGTGGTCGACATCATTGGTGACTGGGTCGAGGCCTATGATTTGGAGCACTGGCCAATGCCTGAGGTGAGCGGGGTCGATGTGCTGCGGTCAATGATGCGAGAGCATGGTTTGACGCAGAGCGATTTGCCTGGCGTCGGCCCTCAGTCCGTTGTCTCAGAGATCCTTAGCGGAAAACGCCAGCTCAACATTCGGCAGATTCGTTGGCTGGCGGAGTTCTTCAAGGTGCCGGTGGACATGTTCATTTGATCACGACCAAGGCGGTGGGTGATCTTCTGGATATGTCGCCTTACGACGAGCAACTAATCTCCAAATGCTTGCCCCAATCCGGCGGCCGCTGCGCGTATTGCTCCATCCCCGCTTGCTCCTCGAACGGCTTGCTCAGCACCTCATGCAGCTGCCGCACTTCGCTGTAATCCCCTGACTCGGCGGCAGCAATGGCGTTCTGCGCCAGGTAGTTGCGCAAGATATACAGCGGGTTCACCGCATGCATCCGCGCGCGGCGCTGTTCTTCGCTGTATTGCCCATCCCGTTCAACACGCGCCTTGTACTGCTCGGCCCAGGCATCAAACCCGGCCAGGTCGACAAAGTCATCGCGTAGCCGCGCTACCGCCAACGCCGCCGACTCATCCCCCAGGCGGCGGAAGAACAAGGTGTAATCCACGCCGCTGTTTTGCATCAGCTTCAACAGTCGCTCGACCAGCTGCTGGTCATCGTCTTCGGCAGTGGTCAGCCCCAGGCGACGGCGCATCAGGTCCAGGTAATTGGCTTGATACAGCGGCAGATACAGCCCAAGCGCTTCTTTCAAGGCCTCGACGCTGATGAACGGCGTCAATGCCTGCGCGAGTGCGCTGAGGTTCCACTGGCCGATGGGCACCTGGTTACTGAAGGAATAGCGCCCTTCATGGTCCGAATGGTTGCAGATGAAGTGCGCGTCGAAGTCATCCAGGAATGCAAACGGCCCGAAGTCGAAGGTGATGCCCAGGATCGACATGTTGTCGGTGTTCATCACGCCGTGGCAGAAGCCATAGGCTTGCCACTTGGCGATGAGCTCGGCGTTGCGCTCGACGATTTCGCGGAACATCGCTAGGTAGGGCTCGGGTTGTTCGCGGCATTCGGGGTAATGCAGGTTCAGTACATGCTCCGCCAGAAGCGCCTGCTGCTCGGGCTTTTTGGTGTAGTAGAAGTATTCGAAATGCCCGAAGCGGATATGGCTCGGCGCCATGCGCAACACCATCGCGCCGCGTTCCTGTTTTTCACGCCACACCGGGGTGTCGGAGCCGATCACGCACAGTGCGCGGCTGCTGGGGATGCCCAGCGCGTGCAGGGCCTCGGAGGCCAGGAATTCGCGGATCGACGAGCGCAACACGGCACGGCCATCGCCCATGCGTGAGTAAGGCGTCATCCCGGCGCCCTTGAGGTGCAGGTCCCAGTGCACGCCGGCCTCGTTGTACACCTCGCCCAGCAACAACCCACGGCCATCCCCCAGCTGCGGGGTGTAGCCGCCGAACTGGTGTCCGGAATAGACCATCGCCCGTGGCTCGGCCTCGGCCCACAGTTTGTGCCCGCCAAACAGTTCGGCAAACACTGGCGTCTCGGCCACCGCTGGGTCGAGGTCGAGCAGTGCCATGGCGGCATTGCTCGCCACCACCAGGCGCGGTGCGTCGAGGGGTTCAGGCAGAACATGGGTTGAGAACGCGTCGCCCAGGCGTGCGAAGCGGTTGTCGAAGGTCAGTTCGTCGAGGGCTTTCACCGGCCATCTCCAGCAGAATGTCCGAGCATTCTGCTGGGGATAGCGCGGTTAGTCGAGTTTGCTCGGCGGTGGCTCTGGCGCGTCGGCGATGTTGCCGGCGGGCGGCTCGGGTGCATCGGGGGTTGGAGCGGGCGGCACGATGGTTTTGCGATCGTCCTCCACCGGCACGAGTTTGTATTCCTGTCCGTGCATGTTCTTGAGATACACCTCCATCTGTCGGAACGAGATGTTGATGTGCTGCTTCTTGAACTCACGATTGATGTAGCGGTTGACCTCGTCGAGCACCGGGTTGCGGTCACCGAGGTCGCGCACGTGCATGCGCAGCTCGTGGTCGAGGGTACTTTCGCCGAAGTTGAGGAAGTACACGTGAGGCTCGGGTTCTTTGAGCACTCGCGGATTTTCTCGCGCAGCCTTGAGCAGCAGTTCCTTCACAAGATCGAGATCAGAGCCGTAGTCCACACCGAGTTTGAGCGTGACGCGGGTGATGGTGTCGGTCAGGGACCAGTTGATCAGTTGCCCGGTGATAAACGTCTTGTTCGGGACGATGATGTCCTTGCGATCAAAGTCGGTGATCGTCGTGGCGCGGATGCGAATCTTGCTCACCGTACCCGACAGGTTACCGATGGTGATGGTGTCGCCAATCCGCACCGGGCGTTCGAACAGAATCATGATGCCGGAGATAAAGTTGGCGAAGATCTCCTGCATGCCGAAGCCCAACCCCACCGACAGCGCCGCCACCAGCCATTGCAATTTGTCCCAGCTCACGCCGAGGGTAGACAAGGTCGAGACAAAACCGACGCCAGCAATCACATACGACAGCAACGTGGTGGTCGCGTAGGCACTGCCTTGGGCCAGGTCCAGCTTGGACAACACCAGTACCTCCAGCAAACCGGGCAGGTTGCGCGCCAGGGCGAAGGTAATGCCGATAATGATCAGCGCACCCAGCAAGTCGCCGATGCTGATGGGCACCATGCTGATGTTGGCGCCGGTGCCGCTGGTGTATTCGTAGAGGGTGACGTTATCGAGGTAGGAAAATACCGAGATCAAATCCGACCACACCCAGTACAGCGCCGCGATAAAACCGCCGAGCAAGGCCAGGCGGATCAGGCGCAGGGATTGTTCGTTGACCTTTTCGATGTCCAGGGTCGGCTCTTCGATCACCGCTTCGCCTTCGCCGGCCTCCTTGGCCGCCTGGCGTTTGGCCAGGGCGCGGGCGTAGGCCAGGCGCCGTGCGGCGACACTTAGCCAGCGTACGAAGGTGGCTTCGATCACCAGCCAGAACATCAGCAGGTACAGGGTGTTGATCAACCGGTCGCTGAGCTTGAGCGCGGTGTAGTAGTAGCCAAAACACACGGCGATAAACAGTGCGATGGGCAGGGCCGTAAACAGCAGGCCCACCGCCTTGCGAAACAGCGAGGCTTTTTCGTGGGTCGGGCTGTTGAGCAGCAAGCGGCCCAGCAGCCAGGCCATCAGCGCGTAGCAGGTCAGCACTACGCCGATGCCCAGCACATCGTCGGCCAACGCCGCCGGCTGCAGCTCGGCAATCGCCACCACGGCCACCAGGGCCAGCACCACCAGCCCAAGCTTGCGCACCCAGCCTTGCAGGAACTCGACCTGGGGTTTCTCCCAGCGGAAGTGCAACTCGGCCACGCCGCCCGGCGCGAGGATGCGGTAGGCGGTATAGAACACCATCCACGCCTGGGCGATTTGCAGCAGCGCCGCCCCCAAGTTGGCGTTTTGCCCGCGGGCGTCGATCTGCAACGCATAACCGCACAGCGCCAAACCCAGCGCCACGGGCATCGCCAGCAGGATATTGATCAGGATCGCCTGGGGCGTGTGCCACTGGCTGTCGCGCTTGAAGTGGCCAATGTCCTGATGGACCTTGTTCAGGCGTTGGTACAGCGCTTTACGCCGCCACAGCAGGGCACCGATCAACAGCAGCAACGGCAGGAATAGCAGCGGGCGCTGGGTCAGGCCGTCATACAGTTCGCTGACGCTGGAGGCCCAGGGCAGGGTGGTGACCTGTTTGCTCAGGTGCGCTGGCACGGTCTCCAGCCACTCGGTGTCCAGCGGCTTATTGCTGGGGATCCAGAACATCTGCTCGTCCAGCGTGGCGCGCAACGTGGTGGCGGTGCTCAGCAGTTGTTTCTGGTTGAGTTGCAGGGTGATGGATTCATTGAGCAGCGCGCTCAGTTCACGGCTCAGGCGCTCCAGCAGGTCGCTGCGGGTGATCGCCAGTTCCAGCAGGGTGCGGCGCAGTTGTGGGGTGACGTCTTCGGGCGATTGGTTCGCCAGCAAGTTATCCACATAGGCGCTGGGAGAGCTGATCAACTCGCGTTGCTGGTTGACCTCGAACTGGTACAGGCGAATGTTAGCGATATCATCCGCCAGGTCGCGGTCCACGGTCAGGCGTGGCAAGGCTTGCTTTTGTTTGTAGAGAATCTTGGACAGCAACAGGCTGCCCTTGAGTACGTTGATCTGCTCGTCCAGAGCGGAATCGCTCTGGGTCACGGTGTCGAGTTGTTGCTTGGTTTTCAGGTTCTTTTGGGTCAAGTCATTGAGGCGGTCAGTGCTTTTGAGCAGGTAGTCGGACAGCTTCAGGTTGGCCGCGCTCTCGGTGGCGAGCAGGCTACTGCCGCCGGCTTTTTGCGCTTCGATGGACTGCTGGGTGACCGTCTGTTGGGACTGGGCCAGGCGTTTCTGGTTGATCAGGGTTTGCAGGTCCTGGATCTCTTGTTCCAGCCGGGCGGTTTTTTCCATCACCAGGTCGTGCTGGCTGTTGCCCAGGTCTTGCAGCTGGCTATTGCCGGCCAGTTCCTGGCGACGCAGGGGGATCAGCGCGTTGAGCGCGGCGAGTTCGGCATTTAGCTGATTGCGCTGGTCGCTGCTGAGGGTCTTGCCGTTGTCTTTGCCGGCCTTGAGGATCGAATTGATCTGCAGGATGCGGGTCTGGCTGCTGCTGATTTCGGTCTGGGCGCGCTCGGGGCGGGTCTGGGCGGCGATGCTCAGGCTGTTGGCGTCGGCGAGTTCTTTTTGCAGGTCACCCTGCTGGGTGGTGCGCTGCACCAGCAGTTGCTCAAGTTGCGGCACCGGCAGGGTGGCATAGCGTTGCGCCACCGGGATGATTTTGGTGGCCTTGAGACGGGTCAGTTCGCGCTGGTTGTCGGTGGTTTGGCGCGGGGCGTCTTCGAGTTGGCGCTTGAGGTCGCCCAGGCGTTGCTCGTAATCCTGCTTGTTGCCCAGATACGTGAGGGTCTGCTGCAGGATGGTCTGCAGCGCCTTCATGTCGGCGTCGGGCAGCTTGCGGTCGGGCAGCTTGTCCAGGGTTTGCTGGATGGCGTCGGCGCTGGGCGGGTCGGCCGCGTAAACGGTGCCGACGCAAAGGGTCAGGCCCAGCAGGGCAGTGGCGAGAAACGTGCGCAGGGTAGGCATAGAGACCGGTCTTGCAAGGTGAAGAATCGGGGGCGTCGTCGCCCCGCAGTTTAGAGGAAGAGTCCGGGGCCCGGGCGACTTCCTTCGGGGAATCTGACGCCGACTTTGCCGATCTTGTTCCCGTCCATGACCGCGACGGTCCAGATGGTGTTGTTCCACTCCACCTGGTCGCCGACGATTGGCGCGCCGCCAACCTTTTGGGTGATGAAGCTGCTCAGTGGCATGTCCGGGTCGATGCCGTCGAGCTTGAGGCCATACAGGGCTGAAACCGCGCCCAGCCTGGCGTCGCCTTCGAGCACGAAGTCGCCGAAGAATCGCAGGTCCAGGCCGCGTTGCGGGGCCTGGCTGAACAGCTTGCCCAGGGCCGGGAGGTTGTGTTCATGACCGATCACGCAGAGCAAATCGTCGACTTCCAGAACCGTACTACCCGACGGATGGAGCAGTTGCTGGCCACGGAACAGAGCCGCGATGCGCGTGCCTTCGGGCATTTTCAGCTCGCGCAGTGCTGCGCCGATACACCATTTTTCGGCGCCCAGGCGGTAGACGAACAGCTCCCACTCGCTGGTGACGTGTACTTCAAGGGCGGCGCGGGAGATTGGCGCCGGGTCTGGTGGTACGGTCACTTTGAGCAACTTGGCCACCCACGGCAGGCTCGTGCCCTGCACCAACAGCGAGACCAACACGATAAAGAACGCCAGGTTGAAGTACAGCTGCGCGTGGGGCAGGCCGGCCATCAGCGGGAACACCGCCAAAATAATCGGTACTGCACCGCGCAACCCGACCCAGGCAATAAAGGCTTTTTCGCGCCCGTGGAACGCCTTGAACGGCAGCAGGCCGACCATCACCGACAGAGGCCGCGCAAACAGGATCATCCACAGCGCCAGGCCCAAGGCTGGCAAAGCAATCGGCAGCAAGTCATGGGGCGTGACCAAAAGGCCCAGCACCAGGAACATGCCGATCTGCGCCAGCCAGGCCATGCCGTCGAGCATATGCAAAATGCCATGACGACTGCGCACCGGGCGATTGCCGATCACCAGGCCACACAGGTACACGGCGAGGAAGCCGCTACCGTGTAAGGCGTTGGTCACGGCAAATACGAATAGGCCGCCGGCGATCACCAGGATCGGGTACAAGCCGGTGGCCAGGTTGATGCGGTTGACCATTTGCAGCATCAACCAGCCGCCGCCCAGACCGACTACGCCGCCGATGCCGAATTCGCGCACCAAATGAGTCAACAGGCTCCAGTGCAAGCCGGTCTGGCCGCTGGCGAGCATGTCGATCAGGGTGACGGTGAGAAACACCGCCATCGGGTCGTTGCTGCCGGATTCGATTTCCAGGGTGGCGGTCACCCGTTCGTTGAGGCCCTTGCCGCCCAGCAGCGAGAACACCGCTGCAGCGTCGGTCGAGCCGACGATGGCGCCAATCAGCAAGCCCTGGATGATATTGAGGTCAAACAGCCAGGCTGCCGCCATGCCGGTGAGCCCGGTGGTGATCAGCACCCCCACCGTGGCCAGGGACAACGCCGGCCAGAGCGCCACGCGGAAACTCGCCACCCGTGTGCGCAAGCCGCCGTCCAGCAGGATCACCGCCAGTGCGAGGTTGCCCACCAGGTAGGCGGTTGGATAGTTATCAAAGATGATGCCGCCGCCATCGACGCCGGCCACCATGCCCACGGCCAGGATGATCACCAATATCGGGATACCCAGGCGGGACGAAAGGGAACTCACCAGAATGCTCGCACTCACCAGCAACGCGCCGATCAAGAACAGGCTGTTGATGGTCGTCGCATTCAAAGGCAGTACTCCATGAGCAAACAAGACGGGGCGCAAACTGACCATGCAGTCTGCGTGCCAGCGATTCTAACCTGTTGAATTGCTGTGCTGTCAAAAAGCTTTTCAAGACGGGTGCAGATCCAAATGTGGGAGGGGGCTTGCCCCCGATAGCGGTGTATCAGTCAGCACATCTGTTACTGATACACCGCTATCGGGAGCAAGCCCCCTCCCACATGTTTAACCCAGTTGTGTCAGTTAAAGGCGGAAACGGCCGACCATGCCGTTCAAATCCACCGCCAATCGCGACAGCTCATTACTCGCCGCACTGGTCTGGCTGGCGCCTGTGGCCGATTGCACCGACAAATCCCGAATGTTCACTAGGTTACGGTCCACCTCCCGCGCCACCTGCGCCTGTTCTTCTGCCGCGCTGGCGATCACCAGGTTGCGTTCGTTGATCTCCACAATCGCGGTATTGATGGTTTCCAGCGACATCACCGCGCCTTTGGCGATGTTCAACGTCGATTCCGCACGCTCGGTGCTGTTGCGCATCGAATCCACCGCGTGTTCGGTACCCGCCTGGATGCTGCCGATCATCCGCTCGATCTCGCTGGTGGACTGCTGAGTACGATGGGCCAAGGCCCGCACTTCATCGGCCACCACGGCGAAGCCACGACCGGCTTCACCCGCACGGGCGGCTTCGATGGCGGCGTTGAGGGCCAGCAGGTTGGTCTGGTCAGCCAGGCCGCGAATCACGTCCAGCACCTTGCCGATATCCCGCGACTCAGTGGCCAGGTCGCCAATCAAGGTGGCGGTGGCCTGTACGTCGCCGCTCATGCGCTCGATGGCGCTGACAGTTTCCTGCACCAGGTCACGGCCGTCGCCGGCGGAAGCAGTGGCGTTGCGCGAGGCTTCAGAGGTGCTCACCGCATTGCGTGCAACTTCTTCTACAGCGCTGGTCATCTCGTTGACGGCGGTGGCGGCCTGTTCGATTTCGTTGTTCTGTTGGGTCAGCCCGCGCGCGCTTTCGTCGGTGACTGCGTTCAGCTCTTCGGCAGCGGATGCCAACTGGGTGGCGGAACCGGCGATGCGTTGCAGGGTGTCGCGCAGTTTGTCCTGCATCTTGGCCATGGCAGCCAGCAGGCGACCGGCTTCGTCATTGCCATCGACTTTGATCGGGCGCGTCAGGTTGCCTTCGGCGACCTCTTCGGCGGCCTCCAGGGCCTGGGATATCGGCAGGGTGATGCTGCGGGTCAACAGCCAGGCGAACAGCACGGTCAATGCGGTGGCCAGGATCAGCAGGCCGACCACCAGCTTGAAGGCCAGGTCGTATTGAGCCTTGGCTTCGTCATTGGTGACCAGGGCCATTTTGTTGTTGATGTCCAGCAAGCGCGCCAGCACCGCGTTGACCTGCTCGGAATTACTCAGCAACTCGGTGTTGATCAGTGTGCGCAGGGCGTCGACCTGATTGGCCTGGGACAGGCTCTTCATGCGCGATTCGATCTGGCGGTACTGGCCGAGCAGGCTTACGTACTCATCGTAGGCGGCGCGTTCTTCACGGCTGTCGATGAGTTTTTCGTAGATGGCCTGGGCGGCACGGATCTGCTGGTCGCGCAGCTCAAAGGTTTCCAGGGTTTTTTGCTGCACGTCCGGTTCGCGGTTGGTCAGCAAGCGGTACGACAGCACGCGCAGGCGCAGGGTCAGTTGGGTGAACTCATCCAGGGCACGGATGCTGGGTACGCTCGCGAGGGTGATGTCTTCGGCGGCGCCACGGATTTTGCTCATCTGGTTCAAGGCGAACACACCGAGAAACAACATGAGCGCGCCGATAAGCGCGAAGCCAAGAAAGGCGCGCGGCGCGATATTCATATTACGAAGGGACATGCTGGAATCCTGGGGGGAGAAGCGCGATCCGTGCGGCCATGAGGCGGGGTGTGCATTAGCTATCGGCCCTACGAATAAAGTCTTAAAGGGGCGTGCGCTTTTGTCGCATCTGACGAGGGGTTTGACCGATTCAGGAACCAGATGGGGTAATTGCAGTCACTAAGGCTCGAAAGTGTGGCCCGGCCCTTAAAAAACGGGCTGCGCGCCAGGGATAACCCTGGCATCCGAGGTGATTTTTCTTTATCGTCACCGCCCTTTGAAAAAGCCCGAGAAATCAAAATGTTAGAAGCATCCCTCAGCCAATTGGAACAACTGGTCAGCGACCTGGTGCAGCAGAATCAGGACCTGCTGGGCAGCAACGAATCCCTCAAGGCCGAACTGGCTCGCGCCAAGGATGAGAACGACAGCCTGCAATTGAACCTGATGGAACAGGAAGAAAAGAACGGTGCCACCGCCGCGCGCATTCAAGCGTTGGTTGAGCGTGTGAGCGCAGGTCCTGTCGGCGCATGAGCGAAGGGATAAAGGTCGTTTCGATTCTCGGTGAGGATTACTCGATCAAGGCCCCGGCCGGGGAAGACAAGACCCTGATGCATGCCGTGACCATGCTTAAGGCCTCACTGGCCACGACCAAGAAAAAGTACCCAACCCTGATTGGGGATAAGTTACTGGTGCTGGCAGCGCTGAACTTGTGTGCCGAGCAGATCGAAATGCAGCAGGCGCACCAGGAGGAACTCGACCGTTACCAAGAGCAAGTCAGCGCCACGGTCGAGGTGATTTCCAAGGTGATGGGGCAGGGCGAGTAAGTCGCCAGAGCTTTCACGTGTAGCGCTGCCCCGACACTGGTTCAGACGCTACACGTTGCTGGCGACAGGGCATTACTTATCCAGCTGAATCGTGAGTTCACCTTGGGCGTCTTCCTCGAAGCTCTTTCCTTTGATCGTCCAGCTTTGTCCACTTTCTACGTATTTTTCGCCTTTTTTGATTATTAGGTGAAATTGAGGCGTGCCAGACTTCAGGTTAGGAGGCGTCGGTACGTCATATGGGGCATTTTGCAGCGGTCTTTTAGATCTCACGGTAGCGAAGTCCACGTGACTCTGCTGTGAGTTCTTGGTGTCTACGACCTGCAGGTTAATATCGTAATTGAAGCTGGCGTCTTTGATTGAATATCGCTTCTCCACGATCGTCCAATCGTTACCCCCGAAAACGACTCTATCGCCTTCAGTGGCGTAAATATCTTCGACGAAGTCGCCGATGTAACTGCCTAGTGTCAAGCTCTGATTGCTCATGATCGCCACTCCTGCATGTTGTTTGGCTTGGAGGCATGTCTGCCATTCTCCCGAAGCACTGCAAGACGACGAATCAGGTCGATAGAGCTTAAGAGAAGTCAGTGTGGCAAACACCTGTCAACCTCGACAGGCGCCGACGAATGGTTGGAGGCTGAATACCATCCTCGGAGAGGATGACTCGATCAAGGCGCCTGCCGGGGAAGACAAGACCCTGATGCACCCCGTGACGATGCTCAAGGCCTCCCTGGCCATCACCAAGAAAAAGTACCCGACGCTGATTGGGGACAAGCTACTGGTGCGGGCGGCGCTGAACCTGTGCGCCGAGCAGATTGAAATGCAGCAGGCGCACCAAGAGGAACTCGACCGTTACCAAGAGCAAGTCAGCGCCACGGTCGAGATGATTTCCAAGGTGATTGGTTAGGGAGAGTGAAGGGAATGGCTATGCGTCCTTGATGATAAGGCCGATATTTATAACCTCGCCATCAGGACCAAGCAGCCAATCTTTTGAGACTACCTGGTGCCTCTTCCCATCACGAAAGAAGGCATCGTTGACGGCGACATTCAGTAGAAAGTCCGTTGAAAGCGTGGCGTTGGCCGCAAGGGCTTTGCCATTGATGGTGGCCTCGATAGCTGTAGCTGAACTCATGGTGGCATGCTCCGTTTGAATGGGTTGAACTCGTAGGGATACCCGAACGAAAACGAGAAAAACCATCCGGAAGAGTCATGCTATTACCGAGCACGATGCTGCGTCACCTGTGAAACCTGACAGGTGAAACACAGGTGTTTTGTTTAGAACCACTCATCCTGCATCCCCAGGCACGTATCATCCCGCGCCTCCAGAATCGCCAGTTCATGATGGCAGCCCGGTACTTCCCAGGTCAGGAAGTACCGAGCAGCCTGGAGCTTGCCTTTATAAAAGGCCGTATCGGCCGCATTGCCATTGGCCAACCCCTCTTCGGCGCGAATCGCCTGTTCCAGCCAGCGCCAGCCAATCACCGTGTGCCCAAACACCTTTAGGTACAGCGCCGAGTTCGCCAGGCTGCTGTTGACCTTGCCTTGGGCGAGATCCGTGAGCAGGCCGAGGGTGACGCTTTGCAAGCGATTCACCAGCGTCTCCAGCGGCTCCCGTAGCGCGGTCAGCGACGAATATTGCTGCGCTCGCGCACCCGTTTCGGCGATCAGTCTGATCAATTGCTTCAAGCCCGCGCCGCCGTTTTGCGCCAGCTTGCGCCCCAGCAAGTCCAGGGACTGGATGCCGTGGGTGCCCTCGTGGATCGGGTTCAGGCGGTTGTCGCGGTAGTACTGCTCCACCGGGTATTCGCGAGTGTAGCCGTGGCCGCCGAGGATTTGGATCGCCAGTTCATTGGCCTTCAGGCAAAACTCCGAGGGCCAGGATTTGACGATGGGGGTGAGCAGGTCCAGCAGTTCGTGGGCTTGCTTGCGTTCGGTTTCGGTTGCCAACGTGGTGGTGTCGTCGAACAGGCGGGCGGCATAGAGGCCGAGGTCAAAGGCACCCTCAACGTAAGACTTTTGAGTCAGCAGCATGCGCTTTATATCCGCATGCTGAATGATCGAAACTGGAGCAGTCGTCGGATCTTTGCTGTCTGGCAGGCGCCCTTGCGGACGTTCGCGGGCGTATTCCAGCGAATAAAGGTAGCCGGCATAACCGAGCATCACTGCGCCCATGCCCACGCCGATACGCGCTTCGTTCATCATCTGGAACATGCAGCTCAAGCCCTGATGAGGTTTGCCCACAAGATAGCCGACACAGTTGCCGTTATCGCCGAAGTTAAGCGCTGTAGACGTGGTGCCGCGCCAGCCCATTTTGTGGAACAACCCTGCTAGCAGCACGTCATTGCGTTCGCCCAGACTGCCGTCATCGTTGACTAGGAACTTGGGCACGATAAACAGGGAAATGCCCTTCACCCCTGCGGGCGCGTCCGGCAGCTTGGCCAGCACCATATGCACGATGTTTTCCGACAGCGGGTGGTCGCCGCCAGAGATGAAGATCTTGTTGCCCTTGAGCCTGTAAGTACCGTCAGCCGCAGGTTCGGCACGGGTACGAATATCCGACAGTGAAGAGCCTGCATGGGGCTCGGTCAGGGCCATGGTGCCGAAGAAGCGGCCATCGATCATCGGTTGCAGGAAGCGTTGTTTCTGCTCCTCGGTGCCGAAGCTTTCGATCAGATTGGCGGCGCCCATGGTCAGGAACGGGTAGGAGGTTGACGCGGCGTTTGCCGATTGGAAATGCGCAAAGCAGGCCTGGGACAACAGCGTGGGGAGTTGCATGCCGCCCGCTTCAAAACTGCGCGCCGCATTGAGAAAGCCCGCTTCGAGGAAGGCATCCACGGCCGGTTTCACTTCCGGAATCAGGATGGCCTTGCCGTCTTCGTAGCGCGGCTCGTTTTCGTCATTCTTGCGGTTGTGAGGGGCGAAGTACTTCTCGGCGATGTTGCGCGCGGTGCTGATGGCCGCATCGAACGTTTCCCGATTGTGCTCGGCAAACCGCTCGCGCTGGGTCAGGCCCTCGGCATCGAGGACTTCGTACAGCTCGAAAGCCAGATTGCGGGAACTGAGCAGCGTCTCGGACATGGCGGCTTACCTTTGGAGGAATTGGCCTGAGTCTAAGTGTGCGAATGGAGGGTGGATAGCAAGATTGATCTGGGTGATGGAGCTGCAAAATGTGGGAGGGGGCTTGCTCCCGATAGCGGTGGATCAGTCAGCTTATCTTTGGCTGACCCACTGCTATCGGGGGCAAGCCCCCTCCCACATTTTTATTGCATTGTGTCGGTTAGCCGATGGTCATCAAGCTGGCGTTACCACCCGCCGCGGCGGTGTTAACGCTCAACGCCCGCTCAATCACCAGGCGCTCCAGCGCAATGGCTGTTTCGCCTTGGGACAAACCGTGCACCCCAACAATCGCACCACCACGCTGGGCCACTTGCTGGCACACCGCACGCAATTGATCGGAGTCGCCGTGGTGCAGCACTGCGTCGAACACCACTTCGTCCTTGGTCCAGTCAGCCACGCGCTTGATCTTCGCCTGAATCTCTTTAGGCAGGCGTGGGAACAATGCCTTGGTCAGGTCAGTTTCAGGCCATACCGCCGAACCACCGACCGCCAATACCGCTGCCAGTTGAGTCAGCAGATCACCTTCCACTTCCGCCAGGCACAGCACGTGTTCGCGAGGCAGGATAGCGTAGCTGTTGCGCTCGCCAGTCGGGCCAGCCAGCTGGCGGGTGATACCGCTTTGCGATTGCGCGGCGAATTGGCTGCACAGGGCGCTCAGATCGCTGAACTGATTGCTGTCGGCCCAGGTTTTCAGGGCAGTCAGCGGTTGGCTCATGGCGTCGCGCAGACGCACGTCCGGTGCAGACAACGCGTCGCCACGTACGAAGGACTGCTCGATAGCATCCGTAGGACGGGTCGACAGCAAACGGTACAGGTACAGCGGGCCGCCGGCTTTCGGGCCGGTGCCCGACAGGCCTTCGCCGCCGAACGGCTGTACGCCAACCACGGCGCCGACGATGTTGCGGTTCACATAGACGTTACCGGCATTGACGTTGTCGATCACCTTGGCGATGGTCTCGTCGATGCGGGTGTGCACGCCCAGGGTCAGGCCGTAGCCCGATGCGTTGATCTGGCCGATCAACTGGTCGATCTCTTTACGCTTGTAGCGCACCACGTGCAGTACAGGGCCGAAGATCTCGCGTTGCAGCTCGTCGAAGCTTTCCAGCTCGATCAGGGTCGGCATCACGAAGGTGCCGCGCTTGATCTCTTCGCCGTCGGCGATCGCCACCTGGTACACATTGCGGCCTTTGTCGCGCATGGCCTGGATGTGCTTCTCGATGCCGGCCTTGGCTTCGGCGTCGATTACCGGGCCGATGTCCACCGACAGACGCTCCGGGTTGCCGAGACGGCATTCAGCCATGGCGCCCTTGAGCATTTCGATGACGCGGTCTGCCGAGTCTTCCTGCAGGCACAGTACACGCAGGGCCGAGCAGCGTTGGCCGGCACTGTCGAAGGCCGAGGACACTACGTCGATCACGACTTGCTCAGTCAGTGCCGAAGAGTCGACGATCATCGCGTTCTGGCCGCCAGTCTCAGCGATCAGCGGGATTGGTCGACCTTGGGCATCCAGGCGACCGGCGACGTTGCGTTGCAGCAGGCGCGCCACTTCGGTGGAACCGGTGAACATCACGCCTTTGACGCGATCATCACCTACCAGGCGGGCACCCACGGTTTCGCCCTGGCCCGGCAGCAGTTGCAGCACGCCTTCCGGAATGCCGGCTTCCAGCAGGATGCGCACGGCTTGTGCAGCCACCAACGGGGTTTGCTCGGCAGGCTTGGCCAAGACCGGGTTGCCGGCGGCCAGTGCAGCAGCGACTTGGCCACTGAAAATCGCCAGCGGGAAGTTCCACGGGCTGATGCACACCACCGGGCCCAGTGGGCGGTGGGCGTCGTTGGTGAAGTCATTGCGCGCCTGCACTGCGTAGTAGCGCAGGAAGTCCACGGCTTCACGCACTTCGGCGATAGCGTTGGCGAAGGTCTTGCCTGCTTCGCGAGCCAGCAGACCCATCAATGGCTGGATCTCGCCTTCCATCAAGTCGGCAGCACGCTCCAGGATCGCGGCGCGTTCGGCGGGCGGGGTAGCCTGCCAGATCGGGCCGGCGCTAATAGCGCACTGGATTGCGTTGTCGACGTCTTCGACGGTGGCTTCTTGTACATGGCCAACCACGTCACGCAGGTCGGACGGGTTCAACACCGGTGCCGCCGGCTGTTCGCTGGAAGCGCAACCGAGCATCGGCGCGGCTTTCCAGTTGTTGTGGGCGGTGGCCAGCAGGGCACAGGACAGCGATGCCAGGCGATGCTCGTTGGCCAAGTCAATGCCGGCCGAGTTGGCGCGATCGCTGCCATACAAGTCGCGGGGCAAGGGGATGCGCGGGTGTGGCAGGCCGAAACCGCCTTCCTGCGTGGCCATTTGCTCGATGCTGGCTACTGGGTCGGCCACCAGCTCCTGAATCGAGATGGACTGGTCGGCAATGCGGTTGACGAACGAGGTATTCGCGCCGTTTTCCAGCAGACGACGCACCAGGTAGGCCAGCAGTGTTTCGTGGGTGCCGACCGGTGCGTACACGCGGCACGGACGGTTCAGCTTGCCTTCGGAAACCTTGCCTACCACTTGTTCGTACAGCGGTTCACCCATGCCGTGCAGGCATTGGAACTCGTACTGGCCGGGGTAATAGTTCTGACCGGCGATATGGTAGATGGCCGACAGGGTATGGGCGTTGTGCGTGGCGAACTGCGGGTAGATGACTTCCGGCACCGACAGCAGTTTGCGCGCGCAGGCGATGTAGGAAACGTCGGTGTACACCTTGCGGGTGTAGACCGGGTAGCCTTCCAGGCCTTCGACCTGGGCGCGCTTGATTTCGCTGTCCCAGTACGCGCCTTTTACCAGGCGGATCATCAGGCGATGGCGGCTGCGGCGCGCCAGGTCGATGACGTAGTCGATCACATACGGGCAACGCTTTTGGTAGGCCTGGATTACAAAACCGATACCGTTCCAGCCGGTCAGTTGCGGCTCGAAGCACAGGCGCTCCAGCAGATCCAGCGACAGCTCAAGGCGGTCGGCTTCTTCTGCATCGATGTTCAGACCGATGTCGTATTGCTTGGCCAGCAGGGTCAAGGACAGCAGGCGCGGGTACAGCTCATCCATCACACGCTCGTACTGCGCACGGCTGTAACGCGGGTGCAGTGCCGACAGCTTGATGGAAATGCCCGGGCCTTCATAAATCCCACGGCCGTGAGAGGCTTTGCCGATGGAGTGAATAGCTTGTTCGTACGACGCCAGGTACTTCTGCGCATCGTGCTCGGTGAGGGCTGCTTCACCGAGCATGTCGTAGGAATAGCGGAAGCCCTTGGCTTCGAACTTGCTCGCGTTGGCCAGGGCTTCGGCGATGGTTTCGCCGGTGACGAACTGCTCGCCCATCAGGCGCATGGCCATGTCGACGCCCTTGCGGATCATCGGCTCGCCGCTCTTGCCGATGATGCGGCTCAGGGACGAGGTCAGGCCTGCTTCGTTATGCGTGGACACCAGCTTGCCGGTTAGCAGCAGGCCCCAGGTGGCGGCGTTGACGAACAGCGACGGGCTGTTGCCCAGGTGCGGCTGCCAGTTGCCGGTGCTGATCTTGTCGCGGATCAGTGCGTCGCGGGTGCCCTTGTCCGGGATGCGCAGCAGCGCCTCGGCCAGGCACATCAGCGCTACGCCTTCCTGGGACGATAGGGAAAATTCTTGCAGCAGGCCCTGAACAATACCGGCACGGCCGCCGGCGCTCTTCTGATTGCGCAGTTTTTCGGCAATAGAGGCAGCCAGCTTGTTGGTGGCTTCTGCCATCGGCGCCGGCAGGCGAGCTTGTTCGATCAGCATCGGTACCACTTCCGGCTCAGGGCGGCGGTAAGCGGCAGTGATCGAAGCGCGCAATACGGATTGCGGCAGGATGCTCTCGGCGAACTCCAGGAAGCACTGGTGGGCGTGGTCGGCCTGGACTTCGCCAGCGTCGTCAGTGCCGCTGCTGCTTAAGCCATTGAGTTCGTTCAAGGTTGCACCACCCTCCAACTTCTCCAGGTAATTGAAAATCGCCTGCTTGATCAGCCAGTGCGGCGTGCGATCAATGGAGGTCGCGGCAGCCTTCAGGCGTTCGCGGGTCGGGTCGTCGAGTTTGACCCCAAGGGTGGTCGTAGCCATTTTCTTATCCTCATGGGTGCCACTACCGAGTGGCATCAGCTGGCGGCAAGATTAGCTTTGAGCTGGCAGAGGTGCAACCGGGTGCAACCCTTTTTATGCATGAAATTTTTGAAGGGGGGTATGCGTTAAACGGACCCTCGACGTAATCCGCTTTAGCTTGGTGCATTTGCTTCTGAGATCCGCTGTTCTTGCTCCGAAAAGGAGCAAAAACACGGTGTTTTTGGCAATTAACATCCGGGTGCAACTTATTCGCAAGAAACTGGTTGCACCTTATTTACTTTGTTGAATAGCATTCGCGCCCAAGGTGCAACCACTTCGAAGGTTTGGTTCATCGGCTGACGGCTTTCCTGGGGAAACGTCAGTCATAAATGCGCGGCACGCAGCTACGTCTACCTACTTGCAGTAGGTGGCCGTCTGACAGACCGCCGCTACATAAAAACAAAGCCAGGGCGTCACTCATATGAGCGTTAGTAATCCAACCCTGATCACGTTTGTGATCTACATCGCAGCAATGGTGCTGATCGGCTTCATGGCCTATCGCTCCACCAACAACCTTTCCGATTACATCCTCGGCGGTCGCAGCCTCGGTAGCGTGGTGACGGCGTTGTCGGCCGGTGCTTCCGACATGAGCGGCTGGTTGTTGATGGGCTTGCCGGGCGCTATCTACATGTCCGGCCTGTCGGAAAGCTGGATCGCCATCGGCCTGATCGTCGGTGCTTACCTCAACTGGCTGTTCGTGGCCGGTCGCCTGCGGGTGCAGACCGAACACAACGGCGACGCCCTGACCCTTCCGGACTACTTCTCCAGCCGTTTCGAAGATAAAAGCGGTCTGCTGCGGATTATCTCCGCGGTCGTGATCCTGGTGTTCTTCACCATCTACTGCGCGTCCGGCATTGTCGCCGGTGCCCGTCTGTTTGAAAGCACCTTCGGCATGTCCTACGAGACCGCGCTGTGGGCGGGTGCCGCAGCGACTATTGCCTACACCTTCGTCGGTGGTTTCCTGGCAGTGAGCTGGACAGATACCGTTCAAGCCACCCTGATGATTTTCGCGCTGATTCTTACGCCGATCATCGTGCTGTTGGCTACCGGTGGCGTCGACACCACCTTCCTGGCCATCGAAGCCAAGAACCCTGACAACTTCAACATGCTGAAAAACACCACCTTCATCGGCATCATCTCGCTGATGGGCTGGGGCCTGGGTTACTTTGGCCAGCCGCACATCCTCGCGCGCTTCATGGCGACGGATTCGGTGAAGTCGATTGCCAAGGCACGTCGCATCTCCATGACCTGGATGATCCTGTGCCTGGGCGGCACCGTAGCGGTAGGCTTCTTCGGTATCGCGTACTTCTCGGCGCACCCGGAAGTGGCCGGCCCTGTGACAGAGAACCACGAGCGTGTGTTCATTGAACTGGCCAAACTACTGTTCAACCCGTGGATCGCTGGTGTGCTGCTGTCGGCCATCCTGGCTGCGGTGATGAGCACCTTGAGCTGCCAGCTGCTGGTGTGCTCCAGCGCCCTGACCGAAGACTTCTACAAAACCTTCCTGCGCAAAAACGCCTCCCAGGTTGAGCTGGTATGGGTCGGTCGTTTGATGGTGCTGCTGGTTGCCCTGATCGCCATCGCCATGGCCGCCAACCCGGAAAACCGCGTACTGGGCCTGGTGAGCTACGCTTGGGCCGGTTTCGGCGCAGCGTTTGGCCCTGTGGTGCTGATCTCGGTGATCTGGAAAGGCATGACCCGCAACGGCGCATTGGCCGGGATCCTGGTGGGCGCAATCACCGTGATCGTGTGGAAACACTTCGAACTGCTGGGCCTGTACGAAATCATCCCAGGCTTCATCTTCGCCAGCTTGGCGATCTACTTCGTGAGCAAGATGGGCGCACCGACTGCAGGCATGGTCGAGCGTTTTGATGCGGCGGAAAAAGACTACAACCTCAACAAGTGATTCGTCGGGCGTTGAGCGCTCGTTGAATTGAAAAAAAGACCTGCGTCCTACGGATTGCGGGTCTTTTTTTGCGTGTGATTTGAGAGCGCTTGAAGAAGATTCAGACACCCATGTGTAGGCTTTTACTGATTTGACCGGGCAGTGCTCAGCAGGGCGCAACAGTGATGCAGAATCTGCCGCCTACCCCTCGCAGAGAAACACCGGATGTTCGCTCCTGCCAATCACAGTGCTTTCAACCTGACCCTGGACGGGGTTGCCAGCGACCTCAAGGTTTATAGTTTCAAGGGCGTAGAAGCGCTCAGCCAGCCCTATTGCTTTGACCTTGAATTGGTCAGCGAACAGCCCGATATCGATCTGGAAGGTCTGCTGCATCGTCAGCTATACCTGAGTTTCGATGACCGGGGCCATGGTGTGCACGGCCTGGTCTACCGAGTGGCGCAAGGCGACTCGGGGCGGCGTTTGACGCGTTATCAGATCAGCCTTGTGCCGCAGCTTGCGTATCTGGATCACAGCAGTCACCAGCGTATCTACCAACACAAGACCGTGCCGCAGATTATTGCGCAGGTGTTGATGGGGCAGGGTGTTCAGAGCGACTGCTTTGAGTTTTGCCTCAGTGGCACTTATCCGGAGCGCGAGTATTGCGTGCAGTTCGGTGAGACGGACCTGGCGTTCATTCAGCGACTGTGTGCCGAGCAGGGTATCCACTATCACTTCCAGCACTCGGCCGAGCAGCACCTTCTGGTCTTTGGTGATGACCAGACCGTTTTCCTCCAGGCTGACCAGCCCACCCCATACACCCCTGGCTCCGGCATGGTCGCGGACACACCGGCGATCAAGCGTTTTGCGGTGCAGTTGCAAACCTGCACGAGCGCCATGAGCCTGCGGGACTACGATCTGCGCAAGCCCCAACCGACGTTGGAAAGCTCGGTGTGCACCGAGCAGTCGCCCCGCCTTGAAGGGCAGGCGTACCCCGGCCATTTCAGCGACCGTGCCCATGGCAAGTATCTCGCTCAGCGCGCCCTCGAGCGCCACCGCAGCGGTTTCCGGATCGCCCGTGGCCTTGGTGATGACCCCGCATTGCTTAGTGGCCGCTTCCTCACATTGAGTGCCCATCCACGCGAAGACTTGAATGACTTGTGGCTGGTGACCCAGATCACTCACGAGGGCAAGCAACCCCAGGTGCTGGAGGAAGCTGTGACCGACCTGCCGGATGGGGATTTTAGCCAAGGCTATCGCAATGAATTCACTGCAACGCCGTGGGATGTGATTTTTCGTCCCCCCCTGCCTGAGCCGCTACGCCCGAGTATTGCCGGCTATCAGAACGCAGTGGTCACCGGCCCTGCCGGCAGTGAAATCCACTGCGATCAATACGGTCGGGTCAAGGTGCAGTTGGCCTGGGACCGCCACGGTGAGCACAACGAGCTTTCCAGCTGCTGGCTGCGGGTGGCCAGCGGGTGGGCCCATGATCGCTATGGCGCGGTGATGATCCCGCGGGTTGGCATGGAAGTGCTGGTGGGCTTCGTCAATGGTGATATGGATATGCCCGTAGTGGTGGGCTGCCTGGCCAATGCCGCAACGCCCGTGCCACTTGACCTGCCGGCGGACAAGACCCGCAGCATTTTCCGCAGCCAGAGCAGCCCCGGTGGTGGCGGTTATAACGAGCTGCGTATCGAAGACCGTAAGGGCGCCGAGGAGATCTACCTGCGCGCCCAGCGAAACTGGACCCAGGAAGCGTTGAATGACTGTTCGGTGAAAGCGGGGCAGGCCATTCAGATTGACGCCAGGCAAAGCGTGGTGATCGACGCGGGCGCCAGCGTGATGATTCAGGCCGGAGGCCACTCGCTGTCAATTTCAGCGGCCGGGATTTTCAGCAGTGTGCCGATCGAGCTTGGCAGCGCGCCTGCGCCCTTGGAACCGGGATTGACGCAGGCGTTGCTCGCTCCATTAAGCAGCGTGCAAATGGCCACCCTCAAGCGCAGTGCGCCTTTTTGCGAAGAGTGTGAGCGCTGTAAGAATAATCAGTGCGCGATCGCCTGACGTTTACTCGAAAAAGGACCTTACGCAGATGTTGCAACCGTTACTTGCGGATGAACAGATCTTTGCCGTGCTGGGCGCTGCCAGCGACGCCAAACCATTGGAGGCTTGGCGGGCGATGGCGGCCGGGGCGCCGCTGCATCCCCTCTGGGTGGGCACGCCCTATGAGGGGTGGGATGAAGTGATGCCCAGCGTGGGCATCGTCGAGCCGGGCAGCCCATTCCTGGACTGGGCGGCCTCCACTCACGCTTTGGATTGGGGGTGGCTGGCGGTATCGTCCTGCCCACTTGAAACTGTGGTTGGGCACCTGCAAGGCTTGACCAAGGTGTACCTGCCCGACGGCAAGGACGTGTTTCTGCGCTTTTGGGATGGTCAACAGTTTCTGCCGATCATTGAGCGAGCGGGCGGTGAGATATTGCCGGTGTTCGTGCGTTATCTGATCAACGGCCAGTCACTGAGCGTCTCGACGGGCCCGGTCACTGTCGCCCAAGCCAGCCCCTGGTGGCGAGTGCCCGCGCCGCTGCTGGCGCAACTGGCAGAGCAATCCCCACACACCCTAATCGACAATTTGCTGCAGTGGCTCGAAGAGCAACGCCCCGATCTGCACGTGGCTTTCACGCCGACGACCTTGCGGAACAAGGTCGCCTATTTTGCGCGCAACGCGGACATCAACCACGAAGCGTTGGCGGAGTACCTCGCCTCAGAGCTGAGTTGAGCCCAACGCCTGTTGCAAATCGTCAATCAGGTCTTCAATCGCCTCGATACCCACCGACAGTCGGATCATCTCGGGCTTAACACCTGCTTTGGCCTGTTCTTGTTCGTTCATCTGCCGGTGGGTGGTGGACGCCGGATGGCAGGCCAGTGACTTGGCGTCGCCGATATTCACCAGGCGCTTGAAGATCTGCAGTGCGTCATAGAAGCGCACGCCTGCCTGGTAGCCGCCTTTCAAGCCGAAGGACAGGATTGCCGAGGGTTTGCCTTGCAAGTACTTCTGGGCCAGTTCGTGGTGAGGATGATCCGGCAGGCCGGCATAGCTGACCCACTCTACATCGGCATGCCCTTGCAGGAACTGCGCGACCTTCAGGGCGTTTTCGGTATGGCGCTCCATGCGCAGCGCCAGGGTTTCCAGGCCTTGCAGCAGCAGGAAGGCGTTCATCGGTGCCAGCGCTGCGCCGGTGTTGCGCAGCGGCACGGTGCGGGCGCGGGCGATGAACGCAGCAGGGCCGAATTTTTCGGTATAGACCACGCCGTGGTAGGCGGGCTCGGGGTTATTAAGACCGGGGAATTTTTCCGGGTAATCGGTCCACGGGAAGGTGCCGCTGTCGACGATCACGCCGCCCAGGGAGTTGCCGTGGCCGCCGATGTACTTGGTCACCGAGTGCACGACGATATCGGCGCCGAACTGAATCGGCTTGCACAGGATGGGGGTGGCCACGGTGTTGTCCACCATCAGTGGCACGCCGCGGGCGTGGGCTACATCGGCCAGGGCTTGCAGGTCGACGATATTGCCCGCCGGGTTACCGATGCTTTCGCAGTACACCAGCTTGGTGTCGTCGTCGATCAGCTCGGCAATGGCGGCGGCTGAGTCATCGCGAGCAAAGCGCACATCGACGCCGAAGCTAGGCAGCAGGTGGGCGAACAGGGTGTAGGTGCCGCCGTAGAGCTGCGGCGTGGTGACGATATTGTCACCCGCACGCGTAAGCGTCTGGATCGCGTAGTGGATCGCCGCGCTGCCCGCCGACACCGCCAGGGCTGCGATGCCACCTTCAAGGGCGGCGATGCGTTGCTCCAGCACATCGTTGGTGGGGTTCATGATGCGCGTGTAGATATTGCCGGGCACGTCCAGGTTAAACAGGTCGGCACCGTGCTGGGCGTTATCGAATTCGAAGGCAACGTTCTGGTAGATGGGTACGGCGACGGCCTTGGTGGTCGGGTCCGACTTGAAGCCGTGGTGCAGTGCGATGGTGGCGTCTTTCATGATTGTGATTGGCCTTCCCTGGAGAGTGGATCGCCACAATAAATCTGTGCCTACTTTCATATTTAGATTTTTTTCAGCGGGTATCCAGCCGTTTTGACATAAGCACCGCCCGGCACGCCGCACTGCACCAAAGCCTGCGTAAAAGGTAAACTTCGCCCCCTGCGCAGGAGCAACCATGAATTATCGTCACGCCTTTCACGCCGGCAACCACGCCGATGTCTTCAAACACCTGACCTTGACCCGCCTCATCGCCCTGATGTCGCGCAAGGAGCAGCCGTTTGCCTACCTTGATACCCACGCCGGCATTGGTCTGTACGACCTGCAGGGCGACCAGGCCAACCGCACCGGTGAATACCTGGAAGGCATTGCGCGCCTGTGGGGCGAGAACGACCTTCCGCCGCTGACCGCCGACTATATGCGCGTGCTGCACGAGATGAACCCAGACGGCCAGTTGCGTTACTACCCGGGCTCACCGGAGCTGGCGCGACGCCTCACGCGGCCTCAGGACCGCGTGCTGCTCAATGAAAAACACCCGGAAGACGGCGTGCTGCTCAAAGACAACATGAAGGGTGATCGTCGCGTCAAAGTGCACCTGGGCGAAGGCTGGCATGTGCCGCGTGCCTTGCTGCCGGTGCCGGAAAAACGCGCGCTGATGCTGATCGACCCACCGTTCGAGAAGCTCGACGAGATGCAGCGCTGCGCCGCGTCCCTCAAGGAGGCCGTGAGCCGTATGCGCCAAACCGTCGCCGCCATCTGGTACCCGGTAAAGGACCAGCGCATGTTGCGCCGTTTCTATCAGGACCTGGCCGGCACCGGTGCGCCGAAGTTGCTGCGTGTGGAATTGCTGGTGCACCCGCTGGACACACCCAACACCCTGACCGGCTCGGGCCTGGCGATTGCCAACCCGCCGTGGGGTTTGGAAGAAGAATTGCGCGAGTTGCTGCCGTGGCTGTCCAAGAAGCTCGGCCAGACCCAGGGTGGGTGGCAGATGGATTGGCTTATCGCGGAATAACCAACTATAAAGCCGGACATAGAACCAAATGTGGGAGGGGGCTTGCCCCCGATGGCGGAGTGTCAGTCAGTACATCTTTAACTGACCCATCGCTATCGGGGGCAAGCCCCCTCCCACATTTTGAACGGTGATGGCCTTTAGATCGGGCAAGTCACGCCAGTACCGCCAATCCCGCAATAGCCCTGCGGGTTCTTCGCCAGGTACTGCTGGTGATACGCCTCGGCGAAGTACACCGTCGGGGCTTCTTCGATTTCCGTGGTGATCTCACCCAGCCCAGCCTTGGTCAGCTCTTGCTGATAGGCCTGAGCGCTGGCCTGCGCCGCCGCCAATTGCTCAGGCGTGGTCGCATAGATCACCGACCGATACTGGCTTCCAATGTCGTTGCCCTGGCGCATGCCCTGGGTCGGGTTATGCAGTTCCCAGAACATCTTCAGCAGGTCTTCGTATTTCACCTTGGCCTGGTCGTACACCACCAGCACCACTTCGCTGTGGCCGGTCAGGCCCGAGCAGACTTCCTCGTAGGTCGGGTTCGGCGTAAAGCCGCCAGCGTAGCCAACCACGCTGCTGACCACGCCATCGCGCTGCCAGAACTTGCGCTCGGCGCCCCAGAAGCAGCCCAGGCCGAAGATGGCAAAACCGACGTCATCCAGGAAAGGGCCCAGCAGTGGGTTGCCATTGACGAAATGGGTTTCGGGCAGCGTCATCGGGGTTTCGCGGCCAGGCAAAGCTTGTTCTGCAGTAGGAAGCACGTTTTTATTCACCAGAATTTCCGAGCGCAAGACCATGTTCAGTCCTCTCAGTCAGATTGAGTAATGTAAGAAGTCAGACCGCCAGTGTGCCCGAGTGTTACCACGCTGTCAGACGACTGGCCCGCGTGGGTAGCGCTTGAGCATAGCAAACAGCTCTGCGCCGGGGATTGGCCGGTCGAACAGGTAGCCCTGGCCGACGTCGCAGCGATGCCGGCGTAAAAACGCCAGTTGCTCAGCGGTCTCGATGCCTTCGGCCACGACTTTGAGCTTGAGGTTGTGGGCCATGGCGATCACCGCTGAGGTGATTTCCATGTCGTCCTGGTTATCCGGGATTTCGTGGATGAAGCTGCGATCGATCTTAATGATGTCGATGGGGAATTTTTTCAAGTAGCTGAGCGACGAATAACCGGTGCCGAAATCGTCCATGGCCAGGGTCAGGCCGAAGCTTTTCAGCTGGTCCAACTGCAGGCGGGTGTCTTCGGTGGCTTCCAGCAGCAAGCCTTCGGTCAGCTCCAACTCCAGCAAGTTGGCCGGCAGGTCTTCTTCCTTGAGGATGGTGGCAATCGAGGCCACCAGGTCCGGGTCGGAGAACTGCTTGGGCGACAGGTTGATCGCCACCTGCAAATTGCCCATGCCAGCGGCGCTCAGTTGCTTGCTCATGCGGCAGGCCTGGCGTGCGATCCATTTGCCGATGGGGATGATCAAGCCGGTTTCTTCGGCAACGCTGATGAACTGGTCGGGGCGAATCATGCCCTTTTCCGGGTGGTTCCAGCGCAACAGTGCTTCCATGCCCAGCAGGCGGCCGCTGCGCAGGCACAGCTTGGGTTGGTAGAACACGTCCAGCTCATTTTGGGTCAGGGCGCGACGCAGGTTGTTTTCGACGAACAGCTTGTAGCTGGCTTCGGCGTTCAGCGCTTCGGTAAACACCTGGACCTGGTGTTTGCCGTTGGCCTTGGCCTTGTGCAGGGCCAGCCCTGCGTTGCGCATCAAGGTTTGCGGGTCGCGGCCATGCAGCGGCGCGCAGGCCAGGCCTACGGAGCCGGTGACGCTGATCAGCTGGTTGTCGACGAACATTGGTTTGTCGAGGGTCGCGAGCAACTGGCTGGCGACTTGCTGGCCGGTTTCCAGGTCGGTGTCGTCCAGCAGCACGGCAAATTCGTTACTGGCAAACCGCGCCAGGCTGCCGCCGGCACTCAGGCTGTTGCGCAGGCGCCGGGCCAGGCTGATGAGCAGTTTGTCGCCAGTCTGGTGGCCGAGGCTGTCGTTGATGCGCTTGAAGTTGTCGATGTCTACCAGCAACAGGCTGATAGGGCTGTCGCTGTCGCGGGCAAAGCGCTCATCGAGGTTGCGGATGAACGCCGGGCGGTTGCCCAGGTTCGTCAGGTTGTCGGTGTACGCCAGGCGCTCGATGCGTTGCTGGGCCAGCTTGCTCTGGGTGATGTCTTCGTAGATGCCGATGTAATGGGTCAACTCACGGTTGTCGCCATACACCTTGGAAATCGACAACTGGCCCCAGTAGGGTTCCAGGTTTTTGCGCCGGCTCTTGAATTCACCCTGCCAGCTGTTGCTCTTGGCCAGGCTAGACGGTGCATCGAACAGCAACTCGCTGAGATTCTCCAGCGCCGGCAGTTGGGCCAGGCGATGGCCATGGACTTCTTCGGCGGTGTACTGGGTGATCGCGGTGAAGCTGGGGTTGACGTACTCAACCACGCCGTCGCAATTGACCAGCAAAAAGGCGTTCGCGCTTTGCTCCACGGCACGCTGGAACAGGTGCAGGGCGCTGGTGGCGGCGCGGCGGTTGTGGTTGTTGATGACTTGCGCGAACTGGTCCGCCAGCTCACCGGCAAAGGCGATTTCGTCCGCCTGCCAGATGCGCGTGTTGCCGCCTTGCTCCAGGCAGAGCACGCCGACCACTTGGCCGTCGACGCGGATACTGGCGTCGAGCAGGGCGTGGATGTCCTTGCTGCGCAGCTCATCGGCCAGTTCGCGGGTGCGCGGGTCGCGCAGCGCATTAGTGGCGTCGATGGCGCGGCTGCTGTGCAGGGCTTCCAGGTAGTCCGGGAACTCACTGGCGTCGATCGGCTCGGGCAGGTAGTGATGCTGGTCGGCGCGGGTGTAAGCGGCGATGGGCACCAGGCGCTGTTCTTCGAGGTGCCAGATACGAGCGCTGTCGACCTGATAGATATCGCAGGCGCTGCGGGTGATCAGCTCGGCGGCTTCCTGCAACGAGTTATTGGCGGTGTAGCGCTGGCGGGCCAGGAGCAGGATCAGCTCCTGCTGGGCCCGCACACGTTCCAGGTGCTGCAACTGTTCCTGTTGCGCGCGCTGGTTGAGTTCCAGGGCGATCTGCAGGCGGCTGTTCTGGCTTTCCAGGTCTGTGGTCGGGGCGGCAGAGGGGATCTCACTGAACAAACCGTCGACCACCATCAGGTAGCCGCGCAGCAGGTGGCGATTGTGTTGTTTATAGGCCTCGCCCATTTCCAGCAGGCTCAGGGGGCCGTCGTTGGTGTGCAGGGTGTAGCGCACTAGGTAGTGAGGGCTCTGGGTCAGTTGCTGCTGGATGGTGTCGTGCAGTTGATAGCGCGCCTGGGGTTCCATCAGGCTGGCGTAGGGCGTACCGAGCAGGGCACACAACTCGACCGCTGGCAGGCCGAATTGCCGCTCACAATTGGGGTCGAGGTAAAGGAGGGCCCAGCTTGCCTCATTCAGCCGCTCGAAACGCAGCATACCGAGGCGCGAAGGCACCGGTAACTGCGTCACTACCTCGGCCGCCATACGGGCGACATCGGGTTGGCTTTTCATGGGGGAGACTCACTTGAAAGAACGCGCACGACGCCGGGCTCACGCCCTCTTTTCTGTTGCCTGCAGCAAGGTTGCATCATGCGGCGCGGGCTGACAAGAGAGGATGAAGGCTAAGTGCTATAAGGGGGTTATCGGCCGCGAGAGGGGATTCTTCAATCGGAATGATGGAAGGTGTACAAACCTGTTTTGTCTGTCCAGATATTCGTCTGGAAAACAGGCAAAAAAAGCCCCGCCAAGTGGCGGGGTTGAGGTACGAGCGTGGCGCTCGGAAATCGGTGCAACCAGGCCGCCTCGTTGAAAAGGCGGCCTGTTGAGGCTTACAGCAAGATGGTGCGGATGTCGTTGAGCAGTTGGCTCAGGCGCTGCGTGAAGCGTGCAGCGGCGGCGCCGTTGATCACACGGTGATCGTAGGACAGCGACAGCGGCAGCATCAGCTTCGGCTGGAACGCTTTACCGTCCCAGACCGGCTGGATAGTGGCCTTGGACACACCCAGGATCGCCACTTCCGGCGCGTTGACGATCGGCGTGAAGCCGGTGCCGCCAATGTGACCGAGGCTGGAGATGGTGAAGCACGCACCCTGCATATCGTCCGGGGTGAGCTTTTTGTCACGGGCCTTGGCAGCCAGTGCAGCAGCCTCAGCGGCCAGTTGCAGCAGGCTCTTCTGGTCGACGTTCTTGATGACCGGTACCAGCAGGCCATCAGGGGTGTCTACCGCGAAGCCGATGTTGACGTACTTCTTGCGAATGATCGCTTTGCCGCTTGGCGCCAGCGATGCGTTGAAGTCCGGCAGTTCCTTGAGCAGGTGTGCACAGGCCTTGAGCAGCAGTGGCAGCACGGTCAGCTTCACGCCAGCCTTCTCGGCCACGGCTTTCTGCGCAATGCGGAAAGCTTCCAGGTCGGTGATGTCGGCCTGGTCGAATTGGGTCACGTGCGGGATGTTCAGGTAGCTGGCGTGCAGGCCGGCCGCTCCGATTTGCATCAGGCGGGTCATCGGCACTTCTTCGGTTTCGCCGAAGCGGCTGAAGTCCACGGTGCGGATCGGCGGAATGCCCGAACCACCGGTAGCGCCGCCGGCAGCCGGAGCTTCCTTGGCCTTGTGCATCATGGCTTTGACGTAAACCTGCACGTCTTCTTTCAGCACACGGCCGTGAGGGCCGGTGGCTGCGACGGCGTTCAGCTCAACGCCGAACTCGCGGGCCAGCTGACGCACGGCAGGGCCGGCGTGAACCTTGGCACCGCTTGGCGCAGGTGCAGCCGCCACTGGCGCCGGAGCGGCCTCAGCTTTTGCAGCCGGTGCAGGAGCGGCAGCAGCCGGTGCAGCTTCAGCCTTGGCAGCCGGAGCCGCCGCAGGTGCTGGAGCAGCAGCCGGCGCAGCGCCTTGTACTTTCAGCTTGAGGATGAAGTCGCCAGTGCCGACTTCGTCTTCGAGCTTGACCGCGATGCTTTCCACCACGCCGGCAGCCGGCGAAGGGATTTCCATGGAGGCCTTGTCGGACTCCAGGGTGATCAGCGACTGGTCGGCTTCGACGGTGTCGCCGACCTTGACCAGCAGCTCAATGATCTTGGCCTTGCCCGACGAACCGATGTCCGGAACATGAATGTCCTGAACAGAGGCGGCAGCAGGAGCAGCAGCCGGAGCCGCTGGGGCCTCGGCTGGCTTCTCGGCAGGCGCCGGTGCAGCAGCGGCAGCCGGAGCAGCCGCAGGTGCAGGGGCCGCATCAGCGGCACCTTCGATTTCCAGTTCCAGCAGTTCGTCGCCTTCTTTCAGGCGGTCGCCCAGCTTCACTTTCAGGCTCTTGACCACGCCGGCCTTGGGAGCAGGGATTTCCATGCTCGCCTTGTCCGATTCCAGGGTCAGGATGCTCTGGTCGGCTTCGACGGTGTCGCCGACCTTCACAAACAGCTCGATTACTTCACCTTCACCGCTGCCGATGTCAGGTACGCGAATGAGTTCGCTCACAAAAAGTCTCCTCAGCAGTCCAGTGGGTTGCGTTTTTCCGGGTTGATCCCGAACTTGACGATAGCGTCAGCCACCACCTTAGGTTCGATCTCACCACGGTCAGCCAAGGCTTCCAGGGCTGCCAACACCACGAAGTGACGGTCGACTTCGAAGAAGTGACGCAGCTTCTTACGGCTGTCACTGCGGCCGAAACCGTCGGTGCCCAGGACTTTGAATTCCTTGGACGGGACCCACTGGCGAATTTGTTCGGCGAACAGCTTCATGTAGTCGGTAGAGGCAATGACTGGACCCTTACGGCCGGCCAGGCACTCTTCGACGTAGCTCTTCGCTGGTTTTTGACCAGGCTTGAGGCGGTTGCTGCGCTCTACGGCCAGGCCGTCGCGACGCAGTTCGTTGAAGCTGGTGACGCTCCACACGTCGGCGCCGACGTTGAACTCTTCACGCAGGATCTTCGCCGCTTCACGCACTTCGCGCAGGATGGTGCCGGAGCCCATCAGCTGTACGTGGTGCGCTGCTTCCTTGGTGTCTTCTTCGAGCAGGTACATGCCCTTGATGATGCCTTCTTCCACGCCAGCCGGCATTGCAGGCTGCTGGTAGGACTCGTTCATCACGGTGATGTAGTAGAAAACGTCCTGCTGCTCTTCGGTCATCTTCTTCATGCCGTCCTGGATGATCACCGCCAGCTCATAGCCGTAGGTTGGATCAAAGGTGCGGCAGTTCGGGATGGTGGCAGCCAGGATATGGCTGTGACCGTCTTCGTGTTGCAGGCCTTCGCCGTTCAGCGTGGTACGGCCGGCGGTACCGCCGATCAGGAAGCCACGGGTACGGCTGTCGCCTGCTGCCCACGCCAGGTCGCCAATACGCTGGAAGCCAAACATCGAGTAGAAGATGTAGAACGGCAGCATCGGCTGGTTGTGGCTGGAGTACGAAGTACCGGCAGCAATGAAGGAGCTCATGGCGCCCGCTTCGTTGATGCCTTCTTCGAGGATCTGGCCCTTCTTGTCTTCCTTGTAGAACATCACTTGGTCTTTATCGACTGGCTCGTAGAGCTGGCCGACGGAGGAGTAGATGCCCAACTGACGGAACATGCCTTCCATACCGAAGGTACGGGCTTCGTCCGGGATGATCGGGACGATGCGCGGGCCGATATCCTTGTCCTTGACCAGCTGCGCCAAAATACGCACGAAAGCCATGGTGGTGGAGATTTCACGGTCGCCCGAGCCGTCCAGGATGGCCTTGAGGGTGCTCAAGTCTGGGGTCGGTACGCTGAAGCTGTTGGCGCGGCGCTGAGGTACGAAACCGCCCAGTGCAGTGCGACGCTCGCTCAGGTAGCGGGCTTCGGCGCTGTTGGGTTCTGGCTTGAAGAACGGCAGGTCTTCCAGCTCTTCATCTTTTACCGGGATGTCGAAGCGGTCGCGGAACAACTTCAGGCTTTCAACATCAACCTTCTTGGTGTTGTGCGCAGTGTTCTTCGCTTCGCCGGCACCGGTGCCATAACCCTTGATGGTCTTGGCCAGGATGACGGTCGGTTGTTCTTTGTGGTTGACCGCTTCGTGGTACGCCGCGTAGACCTTGTACGGGTCGTGGCCGCCACGGTTGAGTTTCCAGATCTCGTCGTCGGACAGGTCTGCAACCATCGCCTTGAGTTCAGGCGTGTTGAAGAAGTGTTCACGTACGAACGCGCCGTCTTTGGCCTTGTAGTTCTGGTACTCGCCGTCGATGACTTCGTCCATGCGACGTTGCAGGATACCGTCGACGTCCTTGGCCAGCAGTGGGTCCCAGAAACGGCCCCAGATGACTTTGGTCACGTTCCACTGAGCACCGCGGAACACGCCTTCGAGTTCCTGGATGATCTTGCCGTTGCCGCGAACCGGGCCGTCGAGGCGCTGCAGGTTGCAGTTGATGACGAAGATCAGGTTGTCCAGCTTCTCGCGGCCAGCCAGGGAGATCGCGCCCAGGGATTCCGGCTCGTCGCACTCGCCGTCGCCCAGGAAGCACCAGACTTTCTGCTTGCCTTCAGGGATGAAGCCACGGGCTTCCAGGTACTTCATGAAACGTGCCTGGTAGATCGCCTGGATCGGGCCAAGGCCCATGGATACAGTCGGGAACTGCCAGAAATCAGGCATCAACCAAGGGTGCGGGTAGGACGACAGGCCTTGACCGTCGACTTCCTGGCGGAAGTTGTTCATCTGGTCTTCGGTGATGCGACCTTCCATGAACGCACGGGCGTAGACGCCTGGCGAGGTGTGGCCTTGGAAGTAGATCAGGTCGCCGCCATGTTCGTCGGTCGGGGCCTGGAAGAAGTAGTTGAAGCCGATGTCATACAGCGTTGCGCTGGAAGCGAAGCTGGAGATGTGACCGCCCAGGTCCGAATCTTTCAAGTTCGTGCGCATTACCATCGCCATGGCGTTCCAACGTACCAGCGAGCGAATGCGGCGTTCCATGAACAGGTCGCCAGGCATGCGTGCTTCGTGGGTAACGGGGATGGTGTTGCGGTACGGCGTAGTGATGGCGTAGGGCAGTTGCGAACCGCTGCGGGTTGCGAGTTCGCCCATACGGGTCATCAGGTAGTGCGCACGGTCTTCGCCTTCTTTGTCGAGAACCGATTCCAGGGCGTCCAGCCATTCCTGGGTTTCGACGGGATCGAGGTCTTGCATGGCTTGCTCCAGGGCGGAAAGGCTACCAGAATCGGTTGCCTGAAGTTTGCGACTGGCCTTGTGGGCAGACGACATAAATTCTTGGATGGCCGAAGGTTGCTTCGGCGTCCTGTAGTTTTACTACAAATCGTCGGCCATTTCAGCCTTTCGAATGTATATACGAGTAGTAAAACTACACAAGACTGAGCGTATGGCTCGGTCTGGCTGGTGAGCATAATCGTTATTGTTGATCTTTTGCGAACAAGAAAAGGTGGAAGCTTGATGTTTGCTGCCAAAATGAAATTAATTTCAGCTATTTCTAACCTTTGTTCGACAGTCCGTCACCGAGCGTGGTTCTGGCGTTCACAACAAGTAGCCAATTACGCGCCGAACAAGGATAGACCATGAGCATTCCAACACTGGCCAAACTACCGGCCATTCTCTTGCCAAAAGCCCAGCGGGCCGAGCAGTCATTTCGTGACGCCGTGGCCGCGCTGGACGACGATCATGGACTTTCTACCTGGGCGCCGCAACGGTGGGCCGACTTCGTGCGCGTGTGCGCCGCCAGTGATTTCGTCATTGAACAGAGCGTTCGTGACCCTTTGATGTTGCTGGAGCTGGTGGCCTGGGGCGAGCTGGACCGCGGTTTCGCCCCTGGCGAGCTGTGCGGGCAAATCGCCGGGGCTGTGCAACAGGCCGAAACAGAAGATGAGCTGGGCCGCGTTTTGCGCCGTCAGCGCACGCGCCAGCAGGTGCGCATCATCTGGCGCGATCTGACCCGCCAGGCGGATTTGGTGCAGACCTGTCGTGACCTTTCCGACATGGCTGACGCCAGCATCGACCAGGCCTACCAATGGTTGTACCAGCGCCACTGCGCGCAGTTCGGCACCCCCACCGGCCGGCGCAGCGGCGAGCCACAGCACATGGTGATCCTCGGCATGGGTAAGCTCGGCGCCGTCGAGTTGAACCTGTCGTCGGATATCGACCTGATCTTCGCCTACCCCGAGGGTGGCGAAACTGTAGGCGTAAAGCGCTCGTTGGATAATCAGGAATTTTTCATTCGTCTTGGTCAAAAACTGATCAAGGCCCTCGACCCAATGACCGTCGATGGTTTTGTGTTCCGTGTCGACATGCGCCTGCGTCCCTATGGTTCGGCCGGTGCGCTGGTGCTCAGCTTCAATGCGTTGGAGCAGTACTACCAGGACCAGGGCCGTGACTGGGAACGCTACGCCATGATCAAGGCGCGGGTGGTCGCGGGCGATCAAGTGGCGGGCGCGCAGTTGCTGGAAATGCTGCGGCCGTTCGTCTATCGCCGCTACCTGGACTTTTCCGCCATCGAAGCACTGCGCACCATGAAACAGTTGATCCAGCAGGAAGTGCGGCGCAAGGGCATGGCCGACAATATCAAGCTGGGCTCGGGGGGCATCCGCGAGGTGGAGTTTATCGCCCAGGCCTTCCAGCTGATTCATGGTGGCCGTGACCTCAGCCTGCAACAACGTCCGTTGCTCAAGGTGCTGGGCACCCTGGAAGGCCAGGGCTACCTGCCGCCAGCGGTCATCGCCGAGTTGCGCGACGGCTATGAATTCCTGCGCTACACCGAGCACGCCATTCAGGCGATCGCTGACCGCCAGACCCAAATGCTCCCGGACAGCCCCGAAGACCAGGCGCGCATCGCCTTTATGTTGGGCTTCGACGACTGGGCCGCGTTCCACGAACGCCTGATGTATTGGCGTGGCCGAGTGGACTGGCACTTCCGCCAAGTCATCGCTGACCCCGATGAAGAGGAGGGCGAAGAAAGCGAATTGGTCGTAGGTGGCGAGTGGCTGCCGCTATGGGAAGAATCCCAAGATGAAGAGGCTGCCTGCCGCCAGTTGGACGAAGGCGGCTTTGCCGATGCGACCAAGGCCCTAAAAGCCCTGGCCGGTCTGCGCAACAGCCCGCAATTGCGCGCCATGCAGCGCCTCGGCCGTGAGCGCCTCGATGCGTTTATCCCGCGCTTGCTGGCTCAGGCCGTCGAGCATGCCAACCCGGACCTGGTGCTGGAGCGCGTGTTGCCGCTGGTGGAGGCCGTTGCCCGTCGCTCCGCCTACCTCGTGCTGCTCACGGAAAACCCGGATGCCTTGCGTCGCCTGTTGACCCTGTGCGCCGCCAGCCCGTGGATCGCCGAGCAGATCACTCGCTTCCCGCTGCTGCTGGACGAGCTGCTCAACGAAGGCCGCCTGTTCAAGCCTCCGTTGGCGCCGGAGCTGGCCGCCGAGTTGCGCGAACGCCTCACGCGTATCCCCGAGGACGATCTTGAGCAACAGATGGAAGCCCTGCGTCATTTCAAACTGGCTCACCGCCTGCGCGTGGCCGCTTCGGAAATCGCCGGCAGCCTGCCGTTGATGAAAGTCAGCGACTACCTCACCTGGCTCGCCGAAGCCATTCTCGAACAAGTGCTGGCCCTGGCCTGGCGCCAAACCGTGGCGCGCCACGGCTCGCCGCAGCGGCTCGACGGCACGCTGTGCGATCCTGGGTTCATCATTGTCGGTTACGGCAAAGTGGGCGGTATCGAATTGGGGCATGGTTCGGACCTCGACCTGGTGTTTATCCACGACGGCGACCCGCACGCCGAAACCGATGGCGCCAAGCCGATTGATGGCGCGCAGTTCTTCACGCGCCTGGGCCAGCGCATCATTCACTTGCTGACCACGCAGACCAACTCCGGCCAGTTGTACGAAGTGGACATGCGCCTGCGACCTTCCGGCGCATCCGGCTTGCTGGTCAGCTCGCTGGGCGCGTTCGATCGTTATCAGCAAAACGAAGCCTGGACTTGGGAGCATCAGGCCCTGATCCGCGCGCGGGTGCTGGTGGGTAGCCAGGATGTGGGTCAGGCATTCGAGCAGGTGCGGGCTAACGTGTTGGGGCGTGAGCGCGACTTGGCCAAGCTGCGCCAGGAGGTCAGCGAGATGCGCGCCAAGATGCGCGACAACCTGGGCACCAAGACTACAGCGGCCGGTACCGGCGCCAATGCCTTCGAAGCCACGGCGGTGTTCGACCTCAAGCAGGACGCCGGAGGTATCGTCGATATTGAATTTATGGTGCAATACGCGGCTTTGGCGTGGTCTGCGCAACATCCATCGTTGCTGCGCTACACCGACAATATCCGCATTCTGGAAGGGCTGGAGCAGGTCGGACTGATGCCCGCCGCCGATGCCCATCTGCTGCGCGAGGTGTATAAGGCCTACCGTTCCGCCGCGCACCGCCAGGCCGTGCAAAACGAGGCCGGCACGGTAGCCGGGGATCAGTTCGCCGACGAACGGCGCCAGGTGATGCGAATCTGGCAGGCGCTGGGGTTAAGCTGAAACACTGTTACGGCGGGGAGGCATAAGCCTCCCCGCATCGTTTGTGGAAACTACATGAATATTCTGATCGTTGGGCCCAGTTGGGTCGGTGACATGGTGATGGCGCAGACACTGTTTCAGTGCCTCAAGCAGCGTCATCCCGACTGCCAGATCGACGTGCTCGCCCCTGAGTGGAGCCGCCCGATCCTTGAACGCATGCCCGAAGTGCGCGCGGCCTTGAGCTTTCCGCTCGGCCACGGCGCCCTGGAGCTGGCGACCCGCCGTCGCATCGGCAAATCCCTGGCCGGCCAGTACGACCAGGCGATCCTGCTGCCCAACTCGCTCAAGTCGGCGCTGGTGCCGTATTTTGCCGGCATCCCCAAGCGCACCGGCTGGCGCGGCGAATTCCGTTACGTGCTGCTCAACGATGTGCGCACGCTGGATAAAGCCCGCTATCCCTTGATGATCGAACGCTTTATGGCCCTGGCCTACGCGCCGGGTGCCGAGTTGCCCAAGCCTTATCCGCGGCCGAGTTTGCAGATCGACCCGGTGAGCCGCGACGCAGCCCTGGCCAAGTTCGGCCTGACCCTGGACCGTCCGGTCTTGGCCCTGTGCCCGGGCGCCGAGTTTGGCGAGTCCAAGCGCTGGCCCTCGGAGCATTACGCCAGGGTCGCCGAAGCCAAGATCCGCGAAGGATGGCAGGTGTGGTTGTTTGGTTCGAAGAAGGATCACCCGGTGGGCGAAGACATTCGCCAGCGCCTGATCCCGGGCCTGCGTGAAGAGGCGGTCAACCTGAGTGGCGACACATCGCTCGCTGAGGCCATTGACCTGCTGTCCTGTGCCGATTCGGTAGTGTCCAACGACTCCGGCCTGATGCACGTGGCCGCTGCGCTGAACCGCCCGCTGGTGGCGGTGTACGGTTCAACCTCGCCGGGTTTCACGCCGCCGTTGGCCGACAAGGTCGAAGTGGTGCGCCTGGGGCTGGATTGCAGCCCGTGTTTTGAACGTACTTGCCGCTTCGGCCACTACAACTGCATGCGCCAGTTGCTGCCGCAGCCGGTGAACGAAGCCTTGCAGCGGTTGCAGGGCTCTGTGGTCGAGGTCCGATAGTTTGCGCGTACTGGTAATCAAGACCTCATCCCTGGGCGACGTGATCCACGCCTTGCCGGCATTGACCGACGCGGCGCGGGCGATCCCCGGCATTCGCTTTGATTGGGTGGTGGAAGAAGGCTTCGCCGAGATCCCTACCTGGCACCCGGCGGTGGACAAGGTTATCCCGGTGGCGATTCGCCGCTGGCGCAAGAACCTCTGGCAGACCATCAAGAGTGGCGAGTGGCGGCGCTTCAAGCAGCAAGTCCAGTCGACCCAATACGATCTGGTGATCGACGCCCAGGGCCTGTTCAAAAGCGCCTGGCTGACCCGCTACGTGCGTGCTCCGGTGGCGGGCTTCGACAAGAACTCAGCCCGTGAGCCCATCGCCTCGCGCTTCTACTCGCGACGCCTGGCCGTGGCCCGTGGGCAGCACGCGGTGGAACGTCTGCGCCAGCTGTTCGCGGTGGCCCTCGGTTATGACTTGCCCAAGGCTCTGGGTGACTACGGCTTGAGCACTGAAAAACTGCTCGGCCTGCCGCCGAAAAAGCCCTTCGTGCTGCTGCTGCACGGCACCACCTGGGACACCAAGCACTGGCCGGAAGCCTACTGGCGCGAGCTGGCCGAACGCATGGGCCGCCTGGGTGTGGATGTGAAATTGCCCTGGGGCAACCCCGCCGAAAAAGCCCGCGCCGAACGCCTGGCACAAGGCCTGAGCAATGCCGAAGTGCTGCCCAAGCTGAACCTGGCCGGTGTGGCCCGCGTATTGGCCAGCGCGCGCGCCTGTGTGGCCGTGGACACTGGCCTCGGTCATTTGGCTGCTGCGTTGGACGTGCCGACTATTTCCCTGTTCGGCCCCACCAACCCCGGCCTTACCGGCGCCTATGGCAAGGGCCAGATTCACCTGGGCAGCGATTTCCCCTGCGCACCCTGCCTACAAAAGCACTGTACCTATCAACCGACGGCCGACGACTTGCGTCGGTTCGACGTCAAGCGCGAGTCGCCGCTGTGCTTCACGCGCCTGAACCCTGAACGTGTGGCCAGCCGACTGAGCACGTTGTTATTGGCTGAGGAGCTGCATTGATGCAACTGGCTTTTGTTCTGTACAAATACTTCCCCTTCGGTGGCCTGCAACGCGACTTCATGCGCATCGCCCTGGAGTGCCAGCAGCGCGGCCACCAGATTCGTGTGTACACGCTGATCTGGGAAGGTGACATCCCGCCCGGCTTCGAAGTGCTGGTTGCCCCGGTCAAGGCATTCTTCAACCATCGGCGCAACGAGAAACTCAGCGCCTGGATGGAAGCCGACCTGGCCAAGCGCCCGGTGGATCGTTTGATCGGCTTCAACAAGATGCCCGGCCTCGACGTGTACTACGCCGCCGACGGCTGCTTTGAAGACAAGGCGCAAAACCTGCGCCATTCGCTGTACCGCTATTTTGGTCGCTACAAGCACTTCGCCGAGTACGAACGCGCGGTGTTCGCCAAGGACGCCAAGACCGAAGTCCTGATGATTTCCGAGGTGCAGCAGCCGCTGTTCATCAAGCATTACGACACCCCGCTCGAGCGCTTCCATTTGCTGCCGCCGGGCATCGCCCAGGACCGCCGCGCGCCGCCGAATGCCGCCGAGATTCGCGAAGGTTTCCGCAAGGAATTTAACCTCGGTGACGACGACTTGCTGCTGGTGCAGATCGGCTCGGGTTTCAAGACCAAGGGCGTCGACCGCAGCCTCAAGGCCGTGGCCGCGTTGCCGTCTGCGCTTAAAAAACGCACGCGCCTGTTTGTAATCGGCCAGGACGACCCCAAAGTATTCCAGCTGCAAAGCGCAACGCTGGGCCTGGGGGACAACGTGCAGTTCCTCAAGGGGCGCAGCGATATCCCGCGCTTCCTGCTGGGCGCCGATCTGTTGATTCACCCGGCGTACAACGAAAACACCGGCACCGTGCTGCTTGAAGCCCTGGTGGCCGGGCTGCCGGTACTGGTCTCGGCCGTGTGTGGGTATGCCCATTACATCGCCGAAGCCGATGCCGGCCGGGTGCTGGACGAGCCGTTCGAACAAACCCAGCTCAACAGCTACCTGACGCACATGCTCACCGACACTGCACAGCGCGCGGCCTGGGGCCGCAATGGGTTGGCCTATGCCGAGACGGCCGACCTCTACAGCATGCCGCAGCACGCTGCGGATGTGATTCTGGCGGAGCCAAAACGATGAAGTTGATTCTTGCCGAACCGTTCAAGACGCTATGGGCCGGGCTTGATGCCTTCGCCGAAGTCGAGAAACTGCAAGGCGAAGTATTCCGCGAGCTGGCTGCACGTCGCACCTTGCGTACCGAGGTCGAGGGCCGTCCGTATTTCGTCAAGATCCACCGTGGCATCGGCTGGGGTGAGATCTTCAAGAACCTGATCACCGCCAAGTTGCCGGTGCTGGGCGCGGGCCTTGAGTGGGCCGCGATCCATCGCCTGCAGGCTCTGGGCGTGCCGACCATGACCGGTGTGGCCTTCGGCGAAAAGGGCAGCAACCCGGCGGACCAGCACTCGTTCATCATCACCGAAGAACTGGCGCCCACCCTGAGCCTTGAAGACGTGACCCTCAACTGGGTGGCCGAGCCGCCGGCCCCTGGGTTGCGCCACGCGCTTACGTTTGAGCTGGCACGCATGGTCGGCGACATGCACCGTGGCGGCGTCAACCACCGCGACTGCTACCTGTGCCACTTCCTGCTCGACACTTCAAAACCTATCGACGCCCGCGACATCAAGCTGTCGGTGATCGACCTGCATCGCGCCCAGCTGCGTGCTCATCTGCCGTTGCGCTGGCGCGACAAGGACTTGTCGGCGCTGTACTACTCGGCGCTGGACATCGGCCTGACCCGTCGCGACAAGCTGCGCTTCCTCAAGGGCTATTTCCGCCAGCCGCTGCGCCAGATCCTGGCCGAGCAGTCGGCGTCGCTGAGCTTGATGCAGCGCAAGGCCGACAAACTCTATGCGCGCAAGCTGCGTTACGGGGATGCGATCTGATGGCGGGTTGGAACCTGGAACCTGCCTACACCCACCTGGTGGATGATTTTGGCAGCCTCGAAGCAGTGTTCGCCCTGCAAGGCGAGCGGCTGACCCGCGACCCGTTGTCGGAAGTGATCCGGGTGGAGCGGGGTGGGGTCAACTACTACGTCAAGCGCTACACGGGTGCCGGCAAGGGCCTGCGGCGCTACCTGGGCAAGCCCCGGGTGAAATCCGAATGGCAGAACCTCAAGCGCTTCGCCAAGTGGGGCATTCCGACGGCCGATGTGGTCGCCTGGGGCCTGGAGCGCAAGGGCCTGGCTTACGACCGGGGCGCGATGATCACCCGCGAGCTGCCGCGTACCGAGGACTTGTCGGTGCTCGCCGACCGTGATGACGCGCGCCTGCACGATCCCAAGTGGGTCGATGCGGTGAGCCGCCAGCTCGCCGAATACACGCGCACCATGCACGACCACCGCTTCACCCATAACGATTTGAAGTGGCGCAACCTGTTGATCGACGACCAGCAGACCCTGTACCTGATCGATTGCCCCAACGGCGATTTCTGGCGCGGTTTCTGGCTCAAGTACCGCATCACCAAAGACCTGGCGTGCCTGGACAAAGTCGCCAAGTATCACCTGTCGGCTACCCAACGCCTGCGGTTCTATATGCAGTATCGCCAGCGCCGGCACCTGAGTGCATCGGACAAACAGCGTATTCGCCACGTGGTGAAGTTTTTTGAGGGACGCGAATGAGTGACTTCCTGGCGGCTGAAGACCGTGCGCTGCTGGAGCGCCATGGCCTCGCCACGTTCGACGCGCTGTGGGCCAAGCAACTGGACGCGGTGGACGAGCCCAACACCAGCCGTGGCGGCTGGAGCAGCGTATTTCGCCTGGAGCTCGACGGCCACGGTTACTACCTCAAGCGCCAGAGCAATTACCTGACGCGCAGCCTGCACCGGCCGTTTGGCGAGCCGAGTTTCTCCCGTGAATTTCGCAATATCAGCCGCTACCGCAAGCTTGGTATCCCGGCGTTGCAGGCCGCGTTCTACGGCGAGCGCAAAGTCGCCGGTGAGCACCGTGCGATGCTGCTCACCCGCGCCCTGGACGGCTGGAATGACCTGGACTCGCTGCTGGATGAATGGCCGCAACTGAGCGATGCCCAGCACCGTGCGATCCTGCTGGCGTGCGGCAAACTGGCGCGTCATCTGCACAGCGTCGGCCAGGTGCATGGCTGTTTTTACCCCAAGCATATTTTCTTGCAGGCCACTGGCGACGGTTATGCCGCGCAGTTGATCGACCTGGAGAAAACCCGGCCACTGCTGTTTGGCTGGCGTGACCGAGTCAAGGACCTGGAGCCCCTATTGCGCCGCGCACGGCCCTGGTCGGATGCCCAGGTTCGCCAACTATTGGCGGCTTACCTTGACCAGCCTGAGGACAGCGCCTTGGTTGCCACGTGGTACCAGCGCCTGAACGCCCGCCGTAGCCACAAGGAAAACCGTTGATGCGTTTGTCCGAGCTGAAAACCGCCGGCCGTACCCCCAGTTTGCCGCTGACAATCGAGCTGGCAGATGCAGCGGGCCCGGGCCAGTTGCAGTTGCTTAGCCTATTGCGGGTATTGCCGGGAGAGCGCTACGTGGGCGCGGCCGTGTGGCGCGGGCGCCCGGTGTTGGCCAAGTTGCTGGTAGGCAGCAAAGCGGCGCGGCATTTTCAGCGCGAACTCACAGGCGTGCGCCTGCTGGCCGAGCAAGGCCTGACCACGCCGCTACTGTTGGCCGATGGCTTGCAGGAAGGCGAGGGCGGTTGGCTGTTGTTCGAGTTTATCGAAGGCGCCGAAAGCCTGGCCGATGCCTGGCAGGCGGTGGAGCCTCTGCCACCACTGGCTGACGAGCAAACCGCCGTGCTGGCCGAAGCGCTGGGTGCGATTGCCTTGATGCACGCCAAGGGCCTGTGGCAAGAAGACCTGCACCTGGACAACCTGCTGCGCCAGGACGGCAAACTGTATTTGATCGACGGCGCCGGCATTCGCGTGGAAGAGGCGGGCAAACCGCTGTCGCGTAACCGTGTGCTAGAGAACCTCGGCGTTTTCTTCGCCCAACTGCCAAAAAACCTTGAACCGTTTACCGAAGAGCTGCTGGTGTATTACCTGTTGAGCAACGGTGAACATGCCCTGCCGCTGCAAGCGCTGGAAAAACAGGTGCGCAAAGTGAGCACCTGGCGCCTGAAAGACTTCCTCAACAAAGTCGGCCGCGAGTGCACCTTGTTCAGCGTACTGCGCGGGCCATTCGCCCTGCGTGCGATCCGCCGCGAAGAAGAAACCGCCATGCTGCCGGTGTTGGAGCAGGCCGATGCGCTGCTGGACCAGGGCCACCTGTACAAGACCGGCGGCGCCGCCAGCGTCGCCAAGGTCGACGTGGCGGGTCGACCGCTGGTGATCAAGCGCTACAACATCAAGGGCTTCGCCCACTGGCTCAAACGCTTCTGGCGCCCGAGCCGCGCGTGGCATTCCTGGCGCGAAGGTAACCGCCTGGCGTTCCTCGGCATCGCCACGCCCAAGCCGCTGGCCGTGTTAGAGAAGCGCTTTTTCTGGTTGCGCAGCCGCGCCTACCTGATCACCGAGCACTTGGCGGGGCCGGACATCATCGAACGTTTCGCGCCCTACGTCGAAAACGGTGACGCACCGGAAGATGAACTGCTGGCCCTGGATCATTTGTTTGCCGAACTGATCCGTGAGCGCATCAGTCATGGGGATTTCAAAGGCCATAACCTGTTCTGGGACAAAGACCGATGGTCGCTGATCGACCTGGACGCGATGCGCCAACACAGCACCGCTGCCAGCTTCGCCCCGGCGTACGCCAAGGACCGTGCGCGGTTTATGCGCAACTGGTCGCCGGAGAGCGCACTGTACAAGCTGATTGATCAGCGTTTGCCCAAACAGGCCACTGATTTCTCTCAGGTCTAACACCGTTCAAAAATGTGGGAGGGGGCTTGCCCCCGATGAGGGAGTGTCAGCCAATAAGTTTGTAGCTGACACACCGCCATCGGGGGCAAGCCCCCTCCCACATTTTGAGCTGTGTCTATCCAATTGTTGCCTGGGCAACACCAATTGGGCAGTTGGTATTCGAAAGGGACAGTCTATTGCTAACGTTGGTTTTTAACTGGTTGATTTAACTAGATAAAAATCCTGGCACGCGCTCTGCAATGTCCCTCGGTGAACCCTTTCACCGGTCTTGCAGCGGAGCCCTGTATGCCTTCCAGCCTTTCCTCGCTTTCCCGTTTGATCTGCCTCGGCGCTGCGTTGCTGCTGAGCGGTGTGGCCCATGCCGCAGATGGCGATGACGCCGTGCCGTCCCTCGCCGGCAAGCGCATCGCGGTGAGCATGACCGGCACCAGTCACTACTTCGATATCAAGGCATTCCAGGCCCAAGTCGATGAGATCAAACGCCTGGGCGGCACGCCCATCACCCTGGATGCGGGACGCAACGACAAGAACCTGGTCACCCAACTGCAAACCGTGGTCACCCAGAAGCCCGACGCGGTGATCCAGACCCTGGGCACCCTCAGCGTCATCGACCCCTGGCTCAAGCGCATCAGCAAGGCCGGCATTCCGCTGTTCACCATCGATGCACCGTCACAGTACAGCCTCAACAACACCACCTCCGATAACGTGGCCACCGGCAAGGCGCTCGCCGATCAGTTGATTAAAGACGCCGGCGGCAAAGGCAAGATCCTGGTGTTCAACGGTTTCTACGGTGTGCCGGTATGTGCGATCCGTTATGACCAATTGAAGCTGGCGCTCAAGGATTACCCGCAGTTGGAAATCATCCAGCCGGAGCTGCGTGATGTGATCCCCAACACCGTGCAGGACGCCTATTCCCAGGTGTCGGCGCTGCTCAACAAATACCCGGCGGGCAGCGTCTCGGCGATCTGGTCGGCGTGGGATATTCCGCAGCTCGGTGCGAGCAAGGCGTTGATCGATGCCAAGCGCACCGAGATCAAGACCTACGGCGTGGACGGCACCCCCGAAGTGCTGACGCTGCTCGGTCAGGCGAACTCGCCGGTGGGCGCGGTGGTGGCGCAGCAACCGGCGTTGATCGGCAAGACCGCGGTGCAGAACGTGGCGCGTTACCTGGCAGGCCAGCGTGATCTGCCAAAGGAAACCCATGTACCGACACTGCTGACCACCGCCGGCAACCTGGCCGAAGTCCAGCAACTGCGGGGTGACTGATGCCAGCGCTGCACCTGCAGAATCTGCATAAGCGTTTTGGCGCCACCTTGGCGCTGGATGGCGCGAGCCTCAAGGTCGAGCGCGGCAGCATCCATGGCCTGGTGGGCGAGAACGGTGCTGGAAAGTCGACCTTGATCAAGGTGCTGGCCGGTATCCACAAAGCGGATGCCGGGCAGGTGAGTATTGATGGTCAGTCGTACGCGGCACTGTCGCCGCGCCAGGTCGATGGTTTGGGTGTGCAGTTCATCCATCAGGAACGGCTGTTGCCTGCCAGTTTCACCGTGGGCGAGGCGCTGTTTTTCGGGCATGAACTGCGCCGTGGGCCGTTTGTGGATCGGCGTCGGCAGCAACGCGAGGCAGACCGTCTGCTGGCGCACTACTTCGACCTGCATTTGCCCGTCGGTGCACTGGTGGGCGAGCTGAACAGCGCTGAGCGCCAAGTGCTGCAAATCACCCGGGCGTTGATTCGCCAGCCAAAGATTCTGGTGTTCGACGAGCCCAGCGTGGCATTGGTCAAGCGCGAGGTGGACCAGTTGTTGCGCATCGTCAAACGGTTGCGCGATCAGGGACTGTCCATCCTGTACATCTCCCATTACCTGCAGGAAATCGACAGCCTCTGCGATGAGGTCACGGTGCTGCGCAACGGCCGCGATGTAGCGGTGATGGAGCCTCGGCATACCTCCAGTGCCGAAATTGCGCGGCTGATGGTCAATCGCGAAGTGCAGGAGATGTACCCCAAGGCGAATGTCGAATTGGGCGAGCCGCTGTTGCAGGTACGTGGGTTGAGCCTGGCGCGGCGTTATCGGCAGATCGACCTGGAGGTACGACGCGGTGAGATTGTCGGGTTGACGGGGTTGGTCGGCTCGGGCGCGAAGGAACTGTTCAAGACCCTGTTTGGCGTGGAGCGCGCCGATACGGGCAGCATTCATCTGGACGGACGTTTGCTGCGTCTGCGCTCACCGGGCCAGGCAATTGCCGAAGGTATTGCGTTGGTACCGGAAGAACGGCGCAGCCAGGGCATCGCGCCAGTGTTGTCGGTACTGGAAAACCTGACGCTGGCGGGGCTTGGGCGGTTTACCCGCTGGGGCTTGCTCAGTCGTCGCCGGGAGCAGGCCGAGAGTGTGCGGTTGATCAATGAATTGGCAATCAAGGCGCCGGGCCCGCAGGCCGCGGTCAGCCAGTTGAGCGGTGGCAATCAACAGAAAGTCGCCTTGGGCAAGTGGCTGAGTCGCCGCTCGGCGGTATACCTGTTGGACGAGCCCTGCGTGGGCGTGGACGTGGGCGCCAAGGTAGAAATTTATCGCCTGATCGGACGGCTGGTGGAGCAGGGCGCAGCAGTGTTGGTGTTGTCCTCAGACCTGCCTGAATTGCTGGGGATCAGCGATCGAATTGTGGTGCTGCATCGCGGTGAGATTGCCGGCGAGTTCCGTGCAGGGGAGGCCAACAGCGATCAGTTGCTGGCCTGCGCCACCGGAGCGGTGCCGGCCGTGTCTACTCCGGTGCGGGAGGTCGAACATGCTTGAGGCGATAGTGCGTCGGGGTTCGATGGGGGTATTTGTGGTGATCCTGCTGGGGTTTGCGGTGGCCGCGCCGAACTTCTTGTCGGTGGGTAATGTGGCCAACGTGTTCAGCCAATCGGCGATCCTCGGCGTACTGGCCTTCGGGCTGACGTGTGTGATTATCGGCGGCGGTTCGAATGTGGTGGCTGGTGGGCTAGATCTGTCGCTGGCGGCCAACCTGGGCTTGTGTGCGGCAGTGTTCAGTCGCCTCAACAATGCCGGGTTGGAGTTGTGGCTGAGCTTGCTGCTGACGTTGGGATGCGGGTTGGCGGTGGGCCTGCTCAATGGGTTAACGGTGGTGCTGCTGCGCTTGCCGCCGTTGTTGGCGACATTGGCCAGCATGAATGTGTTGGCCGGGCTGGAACTGGTGCTGACGGAAAACACCGTGGTGTCCACCGATTCGCCGTTGCTGGATCTGCTTAGCGGTGGCACTTGGTTGGGTGTGCCAGCCCTGGCCTGGGTGTTGCTGCTGACGGCCGGGGTGCTGACGTTATTGATCCAGCATTCGGCCTACGGGTTGCGCCTGCATGCGGTGGGCGAGTACCCCCAGGCCGCCGAAGCGGCGGGTATCCGTGTGCCGGGCTACGTGCTGTCGAGCTATGCGCTGTCGGGTCTATGTGCGGCGGTGGCGGCGCTGTGTTCGGCAGCGTTTTTTAGCGGCAGTACCACGGGGTCTAGTGACATGCTGCTGTCGGTGGTGGCGATTGCGTTTCTTGGCGTGGTGTTTTCCCGCAGGCTGGTGGCGAGCATTCCGGGCACGTTGTTGGCCGCCTTGCTGATCGGATTTTTGATCAATGGTTTTCAACTGCTCAACGTGTCGAGCTTCTGGGTCAATGGCGTGCAGGGGGTGTTGATCCTGTTGGTGGTGGCTGCGTCCAGCGCATTGAATCGAGGAGCCCGCTCATGAACCCGCGTGCGTTGTTGCCGCTGACCTTGCCGTTGGTGTTTGTGCTGATCGTTGGGGTGTTTGCGCTGCAGGCTCCGGGGTTTTTGAGCAGCGGCAACCTGAAAAGCCTGGTGCTGAACAACTTCGTCTTGCTGGCGATTATCGCGATCGGCATGACCTACGCGGTGGCAGCCGGTGGCATCGACCTGTCGGTGGGCACGGCGCTGGATTTTGCCAGTTTCAGTTTTGTGGTGCTGCTCAATGGCGGGCACGGCTGGGCGTTTGCGGCCACGGGGGCGCTGCTTGCCGCGCTGCTGGTGGGCGTGGTGAATGCGGGACTGATTGCCGGCCTGCGAATCAGCCCGTTCCTGGCGACCCTCGGCACACTGTTTATCGGCACCAGCGCGCAGCAATTGCTCTCGGATGGCGGCCAGCCGATCTATATCGCCCAAGGCTGGAAACCGGAGCTGACCGGGCTGACGCCGTTATTGGTGGTCTTGGGGCTCGCACTGTTTTACGGCCTGGCCCTTGCGCGCGGACGCCTGGGCCGCGAGTTGCTGGCCCAGGGCACCCAGCCGTTGCTGGCGTATTACTCAGGGTTGTCGGTGCGGCGCATTGTCACCGTGGTGGCGCTGGCGACCGCGCTGGCGTGCGGGGTGGCGGGGGTGCTGCTCAGCTCGACGGTGAGTGCCTATGTGCCGCTATCGGGCAATGCGTTTTTACTTAACGCGATTGGCGCGGTGTTTATCGGCACCACCTTGAGCCGACAGGGCCGGGCGAATATTCCCGGGACCCTGTTGGGCGTGCTGTTTATCAATGTGATCGCCAACGGCCTGCTGCTGATCGGCTGGAACTTCTATTGGCAGCAGGTCGCGACCGGCGTGCTGATTTTTGTGGTGTTGGCCTTCAGCTTTGCCAGTCGACGTGTGGTGGAGCGGCACTGACCTGGGTTATTCGGCCTTGATCAGGGTATTGCGCATCTTGGTACCGTTGGTGTCGCTTTGGGTGGTGAAGAAGTAACCGTAGTCCTGCAGGTACATCTCGGTGCTGGTGGCGCGGTATTGTCCGCCGGTGGCGCTGCAGCTGAGTTCCTTGGCGCTGCCGCTCAGTGCCGAATTGACGTTGCTGGCCGGCAGTTCGCGTTTCACCACGCAGGTGACGTTGCGCTCCAGCACTCGATCGTCTTCGGCGGTGTTGCGGTTCAGGTCCTTGGAGTTGTAGCCCAGCGTTGCGCCCACCGGCATGTGTTGCCAGTCGCCGCTGAAGCTGAGCTGTTCGATATGGCTGGCGGCCGAGGTGCTGACGCCGTGCAGTTCGAATCGACTCTGGAAGGTCAGCGTGATCAGGCCGCGGAACGTGGTGGTGGAGGACGTCGAATATTTTGTGACGTTACGCACCCGGAGCTGACCGTGCTCAGCACCCGGCTCAATGTTGCGATCGGTCTGCAATGCGCCGTAGCCCAAATCTCGGCCTTCTACCACGTGGCGCAAGGCCTTGCTGGCCGCCGGCATGTTCAGTGCGCTGATGGCGGTGCTCACATCCGCTGAGAGCGGCGGTGGTGTGAGCGTTTGCTGGGACTTGGTGCGCGGCGTGGCGGCGGGCAACTCTGCGAGTGCTGGCGAGCAGGCTGCATTGAGCAAGGCTTGAGTCTCTGGCTCGGCGCTGCGCAAGGGCGTGTCCTGGGGGGCGCGCTCGGTGTCGCCGAAGGTCACGATGTTGTTCTGGTTGAGGCCAAAAGAGGCGAGGGTGCGGTAGGTCTGGCGGGTGCAATTGACTTGCCAGTGGGTGCGCGTCTGCGCGTAGGGCATCTTCTTGAGTTTTTGGGTGAGGATGAACGGTTCATCCACGGCACCCCAAAATTGCGTGCTGTCACCCACTGTCGTGAGGCTGGCGCGGTCGATCAAAAACTGGCGCTGATCGGCTGCACCACTGACCACGCGCCAGTCGGGGCGCGGCGTGTTGGCGCAGGCCTGGATAAACCCGGTGTTCTGCTTGAGGTTGGTGACTACTGCCGGCGTGAGTTCGCGCATCACGGTAAAGCGTGTGGGCTGACCGTTGGCTGCCAGGGTGCCGGGGGATTCCAGAAACTGCAGGCTTGCCTCTGGCGTGGTGCAAGAGGCCCGGACCTGGGCGATGTCCGGCACGCTTGCGCCTTTGCTCGGGGTGACCTCGACCTGATAGCTGAGTTGGTCGCCGTCCCGCAGGATCGAGTGGGTTAGCGGCGGTTGTTTGAGCACCTCGCCGAAGACTGGCTCGGACTTGGTGGGCTTTAGGCTGCAGCCGCTGAGCAGGCTGAAGGCGACGACAATGGCGAGGCGATACATGGGCGTTCCTTGCTGAGGTCAAAATGTGGGAGGGGCGGTGCGACGATTCGACTTGCCCCCGACAGCGGAGTGTCAGTCACTTATTTATTGGCTGGTACACAGTCATCGGGGGCAAGCCCCCTCCCACATATGATCATTTGTGTATTCAAAACTGGTATTCGGCGCCGGCGCCGGCGTACCAAGAGCGGCCTGGGGCGGCTTCGTAGTAGCGGAAGTTACTGTCGCCGACGATCACTGAGCCTACGTACTGGCGATCCAGCAGGTTATCCAGGCGCAGGGTCTGGTGGAAGGTCCAGTGTTCGACCTTCTGCTCGAAGCGGGCGCGCCAGTTGAATACGCTGTAGGCCGGGGCGGCACGCTGGCTGTTGGTGTCTTCGACGTAGACCTTGCTACGGTACATGCCCTCGAGGGCGGTGCTGACCCAGTCGCGGGGTTTCCAGTTGAGCTCGGCAAACAGGGTGGTCTGTGGCACGCCGGGGAGGTAGTTGCCTTTGTCGATGGTCTTGCCGCTGTTGGTGAAGTCACTGTCGTAGGTGGCTTGCAGGCGGGTGTAGGCGAGAGTGGTGCTCCACTGTTCGCTGAGCTGGCTTTCGATACCCAGTTCGAAGCCCCGACGCAGGGTGCGGCCGGCGTTTTGGTAGGTGCTGCGCCCGCCGCTGGACCCCTGCACCACCAACTCATCCTCGGTGGTGATCTGGAAAACGGCCGCATTAATACGCGTGTCCTGGCCAACCCGTGCCTTGAGCCCCACTTCATATTGCGTGCTGACCGAGGGTTTGAGCGCGAAGTTGAAGCCGTTTGAGCTGCTGGAATATGCCGACTCGGCTTGGGTCGGGGTTTCGAAACCTTTGCCGGCGCTGACGTAACCGTGCAAGTCAGGAGTGAATGCGTACATTGCACTGACTGACGGCGTGTTCTTTTGGTAGGTCTTGTTGCCGCTGTCGTCGCCGTCGCTGAGAAAACGGTCGTCTACGTCCATCTTCATGGTGCTATGGCGCAGGCCGGCTTGCAGGGTCCAGTCGCCGAGCAGCCAGTTGGCTTGCACGAATGGGTCGAGGCTGGTGGCCGTGTCGATTTCATCACGGCCCAGGGCACCTTTAACACCGTGCACGCCGTTGACGGTGTTGGAATAGCCTTGGCGATCGTCCTCGCTGCGGTCGTAATCCAGACCGGCGATCAGGGTCAGGTCGCCAGGGGCGCTGGTGATTGGTTGCAGCCAGTGGATGGAGCCGCCGTAGAATTTGCGGTCGAAGGCAACTACGCCGCCGCGAGTATTGGCCGGGTTGGTTACGCCACTGGCAAACTTGTCAGGAATCGACAAGTACTGAATCACACTCCGCCGCCCCGTATACGCATTCACCTGCAACGTCGCATCACCAAAATACCGTTCGTAATTGCTGCCCAATTGCTGATGATCGATGCTTTTACGCGTGTTGTACGTCAGTGCCGCTGGCGCCACTGAACGTGGGTCGGCCTTGTAGTCCTCCCACTTTTGCCCCAACGGGTCCTGCGTGCCGTTCTGCTCCAGGCTGCTGTAGATCAGCGCGAGCTTGCTGTCGTCATCCGGCTGGAAGTTGAGCTTGGCAAACGTCTGGTCACGGCGGGCGCTGCTGTGGTCGCGGTAGCCGTCGGTGTCCATACGCGAAGCATCGAGCACAAAGCCCGCGCCGTTCGTCGCGCCTTCGGCGGTCAGGTGGTTCTTGCTCATGCCATCGCTGCCCACAAGGGTTTCGGCGCCGATGCGCGGCGGGCCTTCGCCGTCCCGGGAGAACATCTGGATCACACCACCGGCGTTGCTGCCATACAGGGTGGCCGCCGGGCCGCGCAGCACTTCGATGCGTTCGGCGGTGTCGAGGTTGAAGGTGGCGGCCTGGCCCTGGCCGTCCGGCGTGCTGGCGGGGATGCCGTCGGCGATCAGCTTAAGGCCGCGCACGCCAAACGCGGAGCGGGCGCCGAAGCCTCGGGAGGAAATCTGCAGGTCCTGAGCATAGTTCTGACGGTTCTGTACGACCAGGCCGGGCACGCGGGACAGTACTTCGGACGCGTTGATGCCCAACTGACCGTCGCTGATCTGCTCACGGCTGATGCTGTCGACCGAGTAGGGCAGGTCAAAGGTTGGGCTGGCGCTACGTGAGCCGGTGACGACGCTGGGGTCGAGGGTCAGCGGGGCTTCATCGGCCAGGGCGGTGGTGCACAGGCCCAGCAGTAAAAAGGCAAGGCGGGTGGGGGCGGGTGTGTTCATGGAGAGGCCGGGTTCGTGGCGCGACGCGTGGTAGGTGGCGTAGGCGCAAAAAAACGTGAGTTTAACGGCTCCCTCCCGCGTTTACCGAATTTCTGGTCTTGCAGATATTGGGAAGGTTCCTACGCAATATTGCAGCGCCGGGTGGCTGTGACAGGCGCTGCGTGGTGGTAGGTTTCGATACCTCTACACCGGATGAAGCGATATATGAACTCTAACGTTGCAAGGCGACTGGCGCTGCTGAGTGTGTGTTTGATCGTGGCGGGCTGCGGCACCATGACCACGGTGCTGCGTGAAGACAGCGTCACGGTCCAGTCGCTCAAGGCAAAAAAAACCTATTGCCAGTCGGTTCCGCGTGTTTATAGCGGGGTGTCTTATGACTTGTGCGTACTGCATGCACCCCCCCATTCAGGAAGCGGTCTGTCCTTGAACAATGTTCCATGGCCTTATCTGGATGTGGCTGTGTCCGCTGCCCTGGACACACTCTTGCTGCCCTATACCGTCTACCGGCAGAGTGCCGACGGTAGCATTGAGCTTCACTAGCCGCTTGCCGCTAACAGCTTGCCACTGCTTTTACGCTATAATCCCGCCCTTTAGCTGTTTCCCGCCCGGGCGGGAAGCACACTTTTTTCAGGCGCAACCCGCCTGCATGCAGACTAAAAGAGGCTAGACCCCAGTGGCATTGACGATTCTTGGCCTGTCCGGCGCCCTTAGCCATGATCCTTCCGCAGCCTTGTATATCGACGGCAAGCTGATCGCGGCCGCCGAAGAAGAGCGCTTCGTACGCGACAAACATGCAAAGAACCGCATGCCTTACGAATCGGCGAAGTTCTGCCTGGAACAAGCCGGCATCAAGCCTTCCGACGTTGACGTGGTCGCGATCCCGTTCGCACCCATCAGCCTGTTCGGCGAAGCGCGCTGGCACTATGCCAAACGTTACTGGTACGCCCCGGACCGCGCCCTTGACGCGATCCTGATGGGCAACCGTCGCTACAAGCGCTATCGCAACAAGATCGTCTGGTGCCTTGAGCAATTGGGCTTCGACCCGAAGAAAATCAAGATCGAACCGGTTGAACACCACTTGGCCCACGCCTCCAGCGCCTACCACTGCTCGGGCTTCCAGGAAAAAACTGCGATCCTGGGCATCGACGGTAAAGGTGAGTACGCCACCACGTTCTTCGGCTATGGCGAAAACGGCAAGATCCACAAGATCAAAGAATTCTACGATCCAGACTCCCTCGGTGGCCTGTACGGCGCGATCACCGAGTTCCTCGGTTTCGAGATGCTCGACGGTGAGTTCAAGGTGATGGGCATGGCGCCGTATGGCGATGCCAGCAAATACGATTTCTCGCGCCTGGCCTCCTTTGAAAACGGCGAGTTGGTGATTAACACCGACTACGCCAACGTCATCGGCCTGCGCCGGTATAAAGAGAAGGGCAAGGGTTTCTACTTTTCGCCAAAACTGATCGAGTGGCTGGGCCCGAAACGCGAAGGCGATATCGCTGACGAGCCTTACATTCACTACGCGGCCAGCATGCAAGCGCTGTTCGAGAAACTGGCCTTGCAGATGATCGACCACTACCTGGGCGACATTCTCAAGGACACCGGCAAGCTCGCCTTCGCGGGCGGCTGCGCGCTGAACGTCAAGCTGAACCAGAAGATCATTGCGCGCGATGACGTCAAAGAGCTGTTCGTGCAACCGGCGTCCGGCGATGCCGGCACTGCGGTGGGCGCGGCGGCCTATGTGTCCCACGCCCGTGGTGTACCGGTCGAGAAGATGGAACACGTCTACCTCGGCCCGTCCTACAGCAACGAAGACGTGATTGCCGCGTGCGCCAAGCACGAGAGCAAGCCGGTGTGGCGCAAGATCGAGAACATGCCCCAGCGCATCGCCAAGATCATGGTCGATGGCAACCCAGTGGCTTGGTTCCAAGGCCGCATGGAGTTTGGCCCGCGTGCGTTGGGCGGTCGTTCGATCATCGGTTGCCCAAGCGCCACCGGCGTGGCTGACCGTATCAACCACCAAATCAAGTTCCGCGAGCGCTGGAGGCCTTTCTGCCCGTCGATGCTCGACACCGTGGCCCCGCAGATGATCAAAGTCGATCACCCCGCGCCGTTCATGACCTTCACCTTTGAAGTGTCGGAAGAGTGGAAGACCCGCGTACCGGAAGTGGTCCATGAAGATGGCACCTCCCGCGCCCAGGTGCTCAAGCGCGAATACAACCCGCGCTACTACGACATGATGAAAGAGCTCGAAGTGTTGACCGGCAACGGCGTGTCCCTGAACACCTCGCTCAACCGTCGTGGTGAAGCGATGATCTGCTCGCCCAAAGACGCGCTGGACATGTTCTTCGGCTCCGACCTGCAGTACCTGATCATGGAAGACATCCTGGTCGTCAAGGATGGCGTGGACCCGTATGACACGCTCGGCTGACCGCCACGTCCTGCAGTTCTGCCACGGCTATGACGGGCCGTTCCTTGACTGCGCGCGGCAGTACGCCAGCTTGTTCGCAGGCTCCGGCTACAAGGTGACCACGGTGTTTCTCACCGGGGTTGCCGACCCCGACGTTGCCGCCGGTTGTGCCAGTGATGAAGTGCTGTTCATGGAATTCAGCTCCAAGGCCATTCGTGGCCTGAAGCTGGGTGCCATCCGTGAGTTACGCAAGATTGCGGCCTCCCGCAATTTCAGTTTCTGTATTGCCCACCGCTTCAAGCCGATTTATATCGCCTTGTTGGGCACACGCTTGCCCGTAATCGGTGTGCATCACGCTTTTGGCGACTATCAACGCCGCAGTCGTAAATCGTTTGCAGGGTTTTTTCGCAAGCGCCTGAGCTTGCTGGGTGTGTCCGACGCGGTGCGTGATGACATGCGTCGCTGCTTGCCGAATTGGGCGGCGGCGCGCATCCAGACCCTGTACAACCGCATCGATGTCGAGGCCATGCAGGCCTTGCAGGTGTCGAGGGACGAGGCACGCGATGCCCTTGGCCTGTCGCCAGATGAATGGGTGGTCGGCAATGTCGGCCGCCTGCACCCGGACAAGGACCAGGCCACATTGCTCAAGGGCTTCGCCCTGGCGTTGCCGCAACTGCCCGCTGAAAGCCGCCTGGCGATTCTCGGCACCGGGCGCCTGGAGCAAGACCTCAAGGAGCTGGCCCGCGAACTGGGCATTGCCGACAAGGTACTGTTCCTCGGCCAAGTGCCGGATGCGCGCCGCTATTTCCGTGCCTTTGACGTGTTCGCGCTGAGTTCCGATCATGAGCCCTTTGGCATGGTGCTGCTCGAAGCCATGGCCGCTGGCGTGCCGTTGCTTGCCACAGCCTGTGGCGGTGCAAAGGAAGTGGTTGAAGGCGTGGGCATCCTGTTCCCCTTTGGCGACGCCGAGCACCTGGCCCAAGGCTTGGGTCACCTGGCTGCAATGGATCAACACCAGCGACACCAGTGCGCCGAGCTGATGCTAGAGCGTCTGCATGCACGTTTTTCGGATCAGGCGGTACGCGCTACTTTCTGGCAATTGCCACACGTTATTGAACTGACCGCGAGGGCTTGATGCTCAATCGATTCCAAGGCTGGCGCGAGCGTGGCTGGTCCGTCGTCGATGCGCCTGCTTACCACGAGGCCTGGCAACGGTTTGGCGGCAGTGTCGCGACGCATCCAGACATCATCGAGCGGCTGGCCGGGCTGGCACAGATTCCGGTGCGCTACCTGGCTTGGGAGCAGGGCGGCGAACTCAATGCGTGCATCGCCACCTGGGGGCGCGACCTGGCGCTGTCCAAGGATGTGCTCAAGCGCAGCGGCAAGAAAGGCCTGTTTGATTTGGGCAATGCCGAGTTGATCCTGCCGGCCGCCACCGATGCCCAGGCGCCATTGCGCCAGCGTGCACGGTATTTGTCGACCTTGAACGAAGGTCGCTTCAGCGGCCTCAAGCCCCAGGCTGAACAGTTGGCCATGGCGCGTACCCCCGAAGAACTGTCGAAGAAGTTTCGCTACAACCAGCGCCGTGAACTGCGCCTGCTGGAAGAGGCGGGCGGGGTGGTGCGGCCGGTCAGTGAGTTTTCCAGCGCAGAGTTGGCTGCGATCTACTGCGATCTGTTCCTGCGCCGTTGGGGGTTTGTCGCCACGGGCGCCGAGCGGTTGGCCGACGTGATCGAGTTGCTGCGCGAGTGGTTGATCGGCTCGGTGATCTTTCTCAACGATGCGCCGATCGCTATCCAGTTGGTCTATCGGGTTGAATCCCCGGAATGGATCAGCGTGGAGTACGTCAATGGCGGGGTCGACCCCGAGACCCGTGCCTTCAGCCCCGGCAGCGTATTGAGCTTTCTCAATACCCAAAGCGCTTGGGAGCAGGCACGCGAGGTCGGCAAGCCGCTGCGTTTTTCCTTTGGTCGCGCCGACCGCGAGTACAAGGAACGTTGGTGCAACCCCGTGCAGGTATTGAGCGTATGACCCGCAAGCAGCAGTTGCTCAAACGCCATCGGCGTAACAAGCGCATTGGCTTGTTGATCGGTTTATTGCTGCTGGTGTTGGTTGGCACCCTGGTCGCCTGGTGGCTGCCGTTGCTGCTGGCCGTACTGACCTGGGTTGCCCATGAAGCCTGGTTTGCCGACCACCTGTTTTATGCCCCCAGCGAAGATTATCACTACCGTTTCTCAGCAGACGATGAGGTGGCGGGCGTGCGTTTTGAAGGCGGGCGCTTGCTGGTTGATCAGGTGCCAGCATCGGACGCAACGCTGGTGTTGGCGATCAAGGTCAAAAGTCATTGGCTCGGCCGTTTTCTCGACCCGAGCATCGAGTTCGCAGGCGACCGACAAACCTTCGAGCGTGGCGTCAACGGTATTCGCTACCTGAACCTCAGCGGCCTGGCACTGAACGAGCTGCAGCTGCGCGGACGTCATTGCCGCTTGCTCGGCACGCCCCGCTTGTGGGCCTGGAGCCACCCGGATTACCGCGCACAGCGCGTGATGGTGATCGCACCCCACGCCGACGATGCCGAACTGGCAGCCTTCGGGCTCTACAGCCAGGCAGAAAAGCCGTGGATCGTGACCCTCACAGCCGGTGAAATCGAAGCCGAGCATTACCAGCAAATGGGCCTGGACCCGGTCGAGGCGTCGCGCATCAAGGGTCGCTTGCGCGCCTGGGACAGCATCGCCGTGCCGCGCTGGGCCGGGGTACCGCAGGAGCACTGCGTGCAATTGGGTTATTTCTGCCTGCAATTGCCGGCGATGCGGGCCACGCCTGACCAGCCAGTGGGCTCCCGCGAGGCCGACTTGTCGGATATCCGCCTGTTTCGCCAATTCAATCCATTTTCGCTGCCAGCTGACCAGGATGGCCTGCCCACCTGGAACAACCTACTGGCCGATCTAAGGCAGCTGCTGCTGACCGCGCGTCCGGATGTCATCGTCTTGCCCCACCCGATCATCGACCCTCATCCCGATCATATCTGCGCGCAGCAAGCGGTCGTCGAGGCGTTGCAGGGGTTGGACTGGCAGCCGTCCACCGTACTTGGCTACGCCAACCACTTGCACGACAACGACCGCTGGCCCATGGGCGATGCGGGCACCGGTATAGCCTTGCCGCCTCTGTTCGACGCGACCCAAGAGCTGCACCCGTGCAGCCTGCCGCTGACCGTAGCGCAGCAGCGTGATAAAGCCATGGCATTGGGCATGATGCATGATCTGCAACCGGCACCCCCGTTCAAGCGCCGCGTACGTCGATGGTTGCAGCGAGTACTGGCCGGGCGGGCGCGCTCGCCTTATGGGGAGAACGAATTCTTCCGCAAGGCGGTACGGCGACATGAATTGTTCTGGCGTTTGTGACCAGTGAAAGGAAGAGCATGAAAGTTTTATTTCTGGTGCAGAAAGAGCAGCGCGCCATCCTGGATCGGCTGTACGAGGGTGTGGCCGAGCACTGTGAATGCGATACCCGCTGGTTGAGCAGCGCCGAGCAGCGCAATTTGCGCGGGTACTTTCGACGCGAGGTCGACGTGACCCGCTACGACCGCATCGTGTTCTTCCTGCGCTTCAAGCAGGAAATTCGTCAGGCCGCGTTTATCCGCACGATCCCCAACCTGGTGATCCTCGAACACGACGCCTATCAGAACTACATTCCCTGCAAGTACACCGGCAAGTTCAGCGCGCACTACCGCCGTTTGCCGTGGGTGCGGGTAATCAGTTCCGGCTTCATGGTCACCGAACGCCTGCGCCAAGAAGGGTTTGACGCGGTGTTCGTGCCCAAAGGCTACGACCAGGCGCTGTTGCAACCGCAGGCCCGTGAGCGCGATATCGAGCTGGCGTTTGTTGGCAGCACCAACAGCGTGGCGTACAGCGGTCGCAAGGCGCTGCTTGATGAGCTGGCGCAGGTTGAACCGCTGGTGGTGACGCGTACCAAGTCCGGTGAGGAATATTGCGCGACCCTCAACCGCATACGCTTTTTCGTCAGTGCCGATGTGGGCATGGGCGAGTATATGATCAAGAATTTCGAGGCCATGGCCTGCGGCTGCGTGTTGCTGGCGTTTGATCAGGGTGCAGCGGAAAACGCGGCCCTGGGTTTTGAAGACATGGTCAATGTGGTGTTCTATAAGGACATTCCACAGTTGCAGGAAAAGCTGGCCGCGTTGCGTGCCGACCCTGGGTTGGCGGCCGATATCGCGCGTAACGGGCAGGCGCTGGCCATCAGTCAGTTCAGCTTCGCCCGGATCGGCCAGCGTATTGTCGAAACGCTCCAGCCGCCGCTGCGCCCGCGTGCGCCATTGAGTTGGTTGGAAAAGTTGCGTCTGAAACTGGGCGTTTGATGTCAGTGCGGTCGCAGTTGGTGGCCATATGATACTATCGAGGCTAAAATGCATTTCTCAGATCAAAGCGACATAACACTTGTGGTGACCAGTTGCGGTCGCTTCGATTTGTTAAAACGCACACTCGAGAGCTTCGACCGGTTTAATACGGCGCCCATCCGTGAGGTCTTCATTACCGAAGACTCCGGTGATGACGCCGTGCGCCAAGCGATCCCTGCCCATTGGCAGCAACATTGCACGTTCTTCGTCAACCGCCCGAAACTGGGGCAGTTGGCATCCATCGATCTGGCCTATGCGTCGGTAACCACGCCCTATATTTTCCATTGCGAGGATGATTGGGAGTTCTATCGGCCGGGTTTTGTCGAGGATTCCAAGACGGTGTTGGAACTTCGTCCGGATATTCTTCAGGTGTGGCTGCGCAATTTTGTCTACGACTTGCAGGTGCACAGCCCTTATATCCGCCTGGGGCCGCGTGAACTGATCGGCGCGGTACCGTGTTATCCGCTGATCTCCGACAAGCCGGAATGGCAGGCATTCTCCCTGAACCCCGGCCTGCGTCGGCTTCGAGAATATGCGTTGTGTGCACCCTATGCAGGGTTTGAAGGAGAAAAGGGGCTATCCCGGCGGTACGCCGAGTTGAACCTGACGGCCGTGACCCTTGAGGGCGACGCAGTGTTGCACACCGGTTTTGGACTGCATGTATCGACATCAGCTGAACGCTTGAACAAGGCGCGGCGCAAGCGGCGCGAGCGCATCAAGCTGGTCGTAATGTTGGCGCTGGGCATCGGCATTGGTTGGTTTATCGATTGATTTTTTTACCGTACGCAACCAGAACGTCGCAGAAGGTCCAGATTAGTTAATGAGCATCCTTAATATTATGTGGGCCGGTGGTTCTGCGTTCGCCTCGGTGCAAAAGGTTCATCGGCAAGTGCTCGCCAGTACCGACTGCGATGCACCTGTTCATACCTGGCTTTTGCAGGGCGGTGCACAACAGGGTGAAGAAGAAGCTGTGGAGTGGAACCTCTCTTCTGCCCAGCTCAAGGGCCGACACCTGTGGAAGCTGCTGGTCCCCCGCATGCGTGCGCGTTTTCGCCGTGCATTGCCGCATGATGTGAAGGTGGTGTTGCTGGATGGGATTGGTGTTGCACGGGCGATGCTGCCGGTGCTTAAAGCCTTGCCCGATGCGCGCGTGGTGGTGCTGTTCCATGGTGAGACGCGCCTGCGTAGCACCGATCGTGAGCTGTTTGCCCAGTTTTCAGAGGCCCGACTGACGGTGGCGGCGGTGTCGAATACCCTGGCCGCGTCCCTGCAACAAGGCTTACAGCGACCTGTCGTGGTGCTGCGCAGTGCGTTCAATCCTGACGCCTTTCGCGCTGCCATGCTGCCCCGTGATCAAGCGCGCACGCGTCTGGGCTTGTCCTCGGGCAATGCGCCGGTGTTGGGTGCCGTTGGGCGGTTTGTGGACAGTAAAGGGTTCGCCTGTTTGCTGGACGCGTTTGCCCGTGTGTCGGCGCAGCGACCTGAAGCGCGACTGGTGATTATCGGCGAAGGGCCTGGGCGGGCCGACCTTGAGGCGCAGATCAAACGTCTCAACGTTGATGGCAAAGTGCTGCTCCCCGGGCACTTGGTCGAAGCGGCAAGCTTGTACCCGGCATTCGACTGGATGGCGATTCCGTCGTCGTCGGAGGGCTTGGGGCTGGTGTTGCAAGAGGCAGTAATGGCCGGTGTGCCGGTGCTGACCAGCGAGCTGGCGGTGTTCCGCGAGCAAGTGGCCGAAGCCGGTTGGTACGCACCGGCTGATGACGTCGAGGCGTGGGCGCAGCTTTTGCAGCGCGCCTTTTCAGCGGACGCGGGCGCTGTCGCGGCGGGTCAGCTTCAGGCCTTGGCGCCGGAGCAGGCCTGGCAGGATTTCACCACCAACGCCTGCCTTCTGCTTTCAACCCGCTAGCAGGGCTTGTTCCAGTGCTTGCATTGGAAAGTGTTCGTTCAGCTTCTCGCGCGCAATATAGCGTGCGAAGTGCTGCAGGTTGCGCCTTGCCAGTGCCGGGCTCAGCGGCGCACGCAGGAAGCGCATGTCAGCGACATCGATCAGGCCCATCTGGTTGTCGGGCGTCACGACAACGTTGCCCAAATGCAGTGAACGGAAGTAGATGCCTGCTTCATGCAGACGGCGAATCAGCGCCACCAGCGGCTCAAGATTGTTTTGCCAGTCGAAGCCTTCCTGGTTGGACAGCTGGCGCAGGGTCTCGCCCGGCAACGGGCGATACAGCACGGCCGTCATGCCGGGCGCTTCCAACTGGTAGCTTTCAAGTACGGTCAGGGTAGGAATACCGCGCTTTTGCAGCTCGAGCGCGTTGTCGATAAAACGCTTGGAGTACGGGCGCAACAGCGCCGAGGAAAAAAACCGTTTACGGCGAAACAGTTTAAGAATGTTCCCGTCTGTCAGCAGGTAGACTTTGGGGCCGTAGCTGTCCTTCTCCAGGATTCTGGCGTCGGCAATCATCGTATTTAAAGCGGCTTGGGAAAGCCTTGAGCATTGCATCGTCGAAAAGCCTTGTGAAAGTCGCGGGCGCAGTGATCGGCAATGATGCCGAAAGTTTTGGATTTTAACCATGCCGGGTTGGCAGGTTGGCCGTATTAGGAGTGGGGAATGCAAGCAAGTCGTTGGGCGCGGGGATGGATGTGTTTGGGGTTGCTTTGGTTTTTGCTGGCGATTGCGTTCGCGCCCAGCAACAAGATTTATCAGCAAGGCTTGACGCTGTTTCTGTGGTTGCCGGCGATGGTGTTCGCCTGGTCGTCCCGTGAGCGCCTCAAGGAGGTCTGGCGCGAGCAGCGCTGGATCTGCCTGATGCTGGTCTTGATGGCGGTCTGGGGTTCGATCAGTCTGTTGTGGACCAACGCTGAAGACCCCTCCCGCGAAGCCAAGCGCCTGCTCTATATCGGTGTGTTCCTGTTGTTTTTCCCGGTGTTTGCCCAAGGCCAAACCGAGCGCGTGATCCGGATGATGCAGTGGGGTGGCGTTGGCCTGGCCCTGTCGGCGTTGCTGGCAATGATCAAGTTTTATGGGATTGAAGGGCATGCCTTGTACACCCGCCTTGAAGGGCTCGGCGAGCTCTCACACCAGATTCTGGGCGCCTATGTGATCGGTGTGGCGGCTATGTGGATGCTGCACTGGGTGCCGACTGGGCGTTGGATGCAGCTGGGCTGGGTGGTTGCGCTGGGTCTGCTCGGGCTGTTTGTGGTGGCGACCCAAAGCCGTGGCGCCGCGCTGGCCCTGCTGCTGAGTGTCGTGGCGATGCCGTTGTGGTGCCGTGACCGGCGCAGCAGCCTGATTGCGCTGGCGGCGGTAGTGGCGGCAGTCGGGGTGTTTGTGTCCATGCAGGCATTGATGCTCTCGCGCGGCGTGTCGTACCGACCGCAGATTTTCATGGCCTCTTTGCAAATGATTTCTGAGCGCCCCTGGACCGGCCTTGGGCTGGGCGGTAATTACTACGTGTATTGGAATGATCACCGCTTTGACCATTCCCATAACCTACTGACGCACATCGCGATCGAGCTCGGTCTGCCAGGCCTGCTGCTGTGGTGCGGGTTGTGGCTGGGGGTGCTGTGGCAAGCCTGGAAGGCGCGTGCTACACAGTTCGGCAAGGGGCTTATCGGCATTTGGGTATTCTCGTCGCTGGCGATGCAATTCGATGCAGCAAGCATCACCGGTACCCCGCGTGCCGAATGGTTCATCACCTGGCTGCCGGTTGCCCTGGCCACCGTATTAGTCTGGGCTCGGGCCAAACCCGGCGCTTGTGATAAAGTTGCTGCCCTACCTATTCAGTGAGCTCAACAATGAGTGATGCACCGCCTAAAGCGGAACAGGAATCCAGCCTGAAAATTTATTTCAGGCTGCTGGGCTATGTGAAACCCTACATCGGCATGTTCCTGGTGAGCATCGTCGGTTTCGTGATTTTCGCGTCGACCCAGCCCATGCTGGCCGGGATTCTCAAATATTTCGTGGATGGCCTGAGCAACCCGGACGTGGTGTTTTTCCCCAGCGTCCCCTACCTCAAAGACCTGAAACTGCTGATGGCCGTGCCGCTGCTGATCGTGCTGATCGCAGCGTGGCAGGGGCTGGGGTCGTTCCTGGGTAACTACTACCTGGCCAAGGTTTCCCTGGGGCTGGTCCACGACCTGCGGGTGCAGTTGTTCAACAAGCTGCTGGTGCTGCCCAACCGCTATTTCGACACCCACAGCTCCGGGCACCTGATCTCTCGGATTACCTTTAACGTGACCATGGTCACCGGCGCAGCCACGGATGCGATCAAGGTCGTGATCCGCGAAGGCCTGACGGTGGTGTTCCTGTTCGGCTACCTGCTGTGGATGAACTGGAAGCTAACCCTGGTGATGCTGGCGATCCTGCCAATCATTGCCATGATGGTCGGCAGCACCAGTAAGAAATTCCGCAAGCAGAGCAAGAAGATCCAGGTGGCGATGGGTGACGTGACCCATGTGGCCTCGGAGACGATCCAGGGCTACCGCGTGGTGCGCAGTTTCGGTGGGGAAACCTACGAAGAGCAGCGCTTTGCCAAGGCGAGCATGAGCAACACCGAAAAACAGATGCGCATGACCAAGACCGGTGCGGTCTACACGCCCATGCTGCAACTGGTCATCTACACCGCCATGGCGGCGCTGATGTTTTTGGTGCTGTTCCTGCGCGGTGACGCGACGGCTGGCGATCTGGTGGCCTACATCACCGCGGCGGGCTTGCTGCCCAAGCCGATCCGCCAATTGTCGGAAGTCAGTTCGACCATCCAGAAGGGCGTCGCCGGTGCCGAAAGCATCTTCGAGCAACTTGATGTCGAGCCTGAAGTCGATAAAGGCACCGTGGAGAAAGACCGGGTCAGCGGCCGTCTTGACGTACGCAACCTGAGCTTCACCTACCCCGGCACCGAGCGCGAAGTGCTCAAGAGCATCAGCTTCACCGCCGCGCCGGGCCAGATGGTGGCGTTGGTTGGCCGTTCGGGCAGTGGCAAGTCCACCCTGGCTGCGCTGATCCCACGCTTCTACCACCACGAAAACGGCGAGATTCTGCTGGATGAAGTGGAGATCGAAGACTACCGCCTGCGCAACCTGCGTAAGCACGTCGCCCAAGTGACCCAGCACGTGACGTTGTTCAACGACACCGTGGCCAACAACATTGCCTACGGTGACCTGGCGGGCGCGCCGCGTGCAGACATCGAAAAAGCTGCCGCAGACGCCTATGCCATGGACTTCATCTCCGAGTTGCCCAAGGGCCTGGACACCGAAGTCGGTGAAAACGGCGTGCTGCTGTCCGGCGGCCAGCGCCAGCGCTTGGCGATTGCCCGGGCATTGCTGAAAAATGCGCCGCTGCTGATTCTGGACGAGGCGACTTCGGCCTTGGATACCGAGTCTGAGCGCCATATCCAGGCGGCGCTGGACAAGGTCATGAAGGGCCGTACCACCCTGGTGATCGCGCACCGACTGTCCACTATCGAGAAAGCCGACCTGATTCTGGTGATGGATCACGGTGAAATTGTCGAGCGTGGTACACATGTCGAGTTGCTGGCGCTGGGGGGCTATTACTCGCGCCTGCACGCCATGGGGTTGGATGAGCCGGCAACGGCCAACATCACCTAATAGAACGGGGCGCGCAATGCGCCCCGTTTTTTGTATCAGGCCCCTTACCGGGCTTGACCAAAGCCAAATAATTCTGCGCCTATCGTTTGTTATGTTGGCCGCCTCGATTCGAATGACGAACGAGAGGGCTAACCTTCTTGCGTGGATAATGGAATGTTGCAACGTCTGTTCTGGAAACTGCTTCCCAAGCCTCAGAGGGTGTTTTTGCTGGGGCGTTTGTCGGTGGTCGATCGGCAGGCGGTGAACAAGTCCCTGTCGGCGCTGACCACGCTGCCATCTGCCTTCGAGCGGCACAAATGCGTGTTTATCCACGTGCCCAAATGCGCGGGCAGCAGCGTATGTTCTGCATTGCTCGACGGGCGCTGGCCGGGGCATCTGCCGTATCACTGGTACGAGCAGCAATTCCCGCAGCACTGCGAACGCAGTTTCAAGTTTGCCTTTGTGCGCGACCCGCTGGAGCGTGCCTACTCGGCCTACACCTACCTGCGCAACAACCGCATGGGTGAGCGCGACCTGCAAGCCCAGGCGCTGGTCGCTCAGTACCGCGACTTCGATCACTTCATCGCTGGCTGGCTGCACCCGGACAACCTGCGCCGCCAGTTGCACTTTGCGCCCCAGACCGATTTTTTGGTCGATCAGATGGGCCAGATGGCAATGGACTTTCTGGGCCGGCAAGAGTCGTTGCAGCAAGACTTCCAGCAGCTATGTGAGCGCCTTGGCGTGGACGCATCCCTGCCTCATCTGAATGTGTCCCTTGAACGGCGCAGCGAACCGGTCAAACACTTTTGCACCCTGCGTACACGCCGCCTGGTCCGGCGTGCCTATCAACGTGACTACGAGGTGTTGGGGTATGAATAGCCAGTCGCTTGCCAGTGGTTCTGCTTCTATTCGTCCCTTTGCCTTGTCGTTATCGGTGGCCGCGCGTGCGGCGCTCAAACAGCAGCAGCCTTGCTGCCTGTGGCTGACGGGGTTGTCTGGCTCGGGCAAGTCGACCCTGGCCAATGCCCTGGAAGTGCGACTCAACGAGCAAGGGCGCCACACCTTCGTGCTCGACGGCGATAACCTGCGCAGCGGCCTGTGCAATGACCTGGGCATGAGCGATGGGGCGCGCAAGGAAAATATCCGGCGTATCGGCGAAGTGGCGCGGTTGATGGTAGATGCAGGGTTGATCGTGATCGTCTCGGCAATTTCGCCGTTCAGCATCGACCGGGCCACTGCCAGGGGCTTGTTCGGGCCGGGGCAATTCTTCGAGGTCTACATCAGCACGCCCTTCGAAGTGTGCGCGCGGCGCGACCCCAAGGGGCTTTACCGCCTGGCGCTGGAAGGGCGCATCAAGGCCTTCACCGGCCTGGACAGCCCTTATGAAGCACCGACCCTGGCGGACTGTGTGATCAACACCGACGAAGTCGAACTCAGCCAAGCCGTGGACGACATCCTGGCAACTTTGTTTAAAAAGTGATCAGTTGCGCAGCCCGATGGGTGACAGATAAAGCTCTCGAACTAGCCAGCGCTCACCCTGTGCTAATATCGCGCCCCTGTTCATTTTGTATGTGGGTTGCTCCATGAAGTTGTCCATGCCGCGATTCGATCAAGCCCCTGTCTTGGTGGTCGGCGATGTCATGCTCGACCGTTACTGGCATGGTGGTACCTCACGGATTTCCCCTGAGGCGCCGGTACCGGTAGTCAAGGTCGAGCAAATCGAAGACCGTCCAGGTGGCGCTGCCAACGTTGCCCTTAACATAGCCGCCCTCGGCGCCCCGGCCTCCCTGGTGGGTGTGACCGGCGACGACGAAGCCGCCGACAGCCTGGCCAACAGCCTGCGCGGTGCCGGCGTGCGCGCGCTGTTCCAGCGCATTGCCCACCAGCCGACCATCGTCAAGCTGCGGGTCATGAGCCGTCACCAGCAATTGCTGCGTATCGATTTCGAAGAACCCTTCGCTACCGACGCCCTGGCCCTCAGCGGTCAGGTCGACGAGTTGCTCGAAGGCATCAAGGTGCTGGTGCTATCCGACTACGGCAAAGGCGCGTTGAAGAATCACCAAGTACTGATCCAGGCGGCGAAGGCAAAGGGTATCCCGGTGCTGGCCGATCCCAAGGGTCGCGACTTCTCGATTTATCGCGGCGCCAGCCTGATCACGCCGAACCTCAGCGAGTTCGAAGCCATCGTCGGCGGTTGCGCCGATGAGCACGAGCTGGTGAGCAAGGGCGCGGCCCTGATGGCCGAGCTCGACCTGGGCGCCTTGCTGGTGACCCGTGGCGAGCACGGCATGACCCTGCTGCGCCCTGGCCACCCGGCCATGCACCTGCCGGCGCGGGCCCGTGAAGTGTTCGACGTCACCGGCGCCGGTGACACCGTGATCTCCACCCTGGCCGCCTCGATTGCCGCCGGTGAAGAACTGCCCCACGCCGTGGCCCTGGCCAACCTGGCGGCGGGCATTGTGGTGGGCAAGCTGGGTACCGCTGCCATCAGCGCCCCTGAGTTGCGCCGTGCCATCCAGCGCTCCGAAGGCTCGGAACGCGGCGTGCTGACCATCGAGCAATTGCTGTTGGCGATTGACGATGCCCGCGCCCATGGCGAAAGCATTGTGTTCACCAATGGCTGTTTCGACATTCTGCACGCCGGCCACGTGACTTACCTGGAGCAGGCCAGCGCCCAGGGAGATCGCCTGATCGTGGCCGTCAATGACGACGCATCGGTCAGTCGCCTCAAAGGCCCTGGCCGTCCGATCAACAGTGTCGACCGTCGCATGGCGGTGTTGGCAGGCTTGGGTGCGGTGGACTGGGTCATCAGCTTCCCGGAAGCGACCCCCGAAAACCTGCTGGCCCAAGTCAAGCCGGATGTGCTGGTCAAAGGCGGCGATTATTCGGTCGACCAGGTTGTCGGTGCCGATATCGTCAGCGCCTACGGCGGTACCGTCAAAGTGCTGGGCCTGGTTGAGAACAGCTCGACCACGGCGATTGTCGAGAAGATCCGCGGCAATGACTAAATGGGTTCTGATTACAGGCGGTGCGGGCTTTATCGGCTCGCACCTGGTGGATGCGTTGGTTGCCAAGGGTTATGGCGTGCGGGTGTTGGATAACCTGTCCACCGGCAAGCGTAGCAACCTGCCGCTGGACATCCCTCATGTCGAGTTGCTCGAAGGCGACGTGGCGGATGCGGCGCTAGTGGCACGCGCCGCTGTCGGCGCGACGGCCGTGGTGCACCTGGCCGCCGTGGCGTCGGTGCAAGCCTCCGTAGATGATCCCGTCAGCACCCACCAGAGCAACTTCGTCGGCACCTTGAATGTCTGCGAAGCCATGCGCAAGGCTGGCGTCAAGCGCGTGGTGTATGCCTCCAGTGCTGCGGTGTATGGCAACAACGGCGAAGGTGCCTCGATTGACGAAGAGACCACCAAGGCACCGTTGACGCCCTATGCGTCCGACAAGTTGGCCGGTGAGCACTACTTCGACTTCTACCGTCGACAGCATGGCCTGGAGCCAGTGATCTTCCGCTTCTTCAATATCTTCGGACCGCGCCAGGACCCGTCCTCGCCGTATTCCGGCGTGATCAGTATCTTCAGCGAACGCGCCCAGCAGGGCCTGCCGATTGCCGTGTTTGGCGATGGCGAGCAAACCCGTGACTTCATGTACGTGGGCGATTTGGTAGACCTGCTGGTGCAGGCCATCGAAGCACCGGACGCACCGTTGGGCGCGATCAACGTCGGCTGGAACCGCACCACCACGCTCAAGCAAGTGTTGCAGGCGTTGGAAGAAGTGGTCGGCCGTTTGCCAGCGGTGACTTACGGGCCTGCGCGTTCGGGGGACATCAAGCATTCGCGGGCGAATAACCAGCGGTTGCTGGCGAGCTTCACATTACCCGAGCCGACACCGCTCAAGGTCGGCCTGGAGCGCTTGCTCAACGGTTGACGCGATCCAAATGTGGGAGGGGGCTTGCCCCCACATTTGGATATGTGCTGGGCTCAAGATTTGCCCTTAATGGCTGGCCTTCTTCTTCGGCGTTATCTTGCGCAATACCCGCTTTGCCAGGCGCTTGAGCTTCGACTCCTTCTCCGGCTCCGCCAGGCCCTGTTGGCGCAGCCAATCCTTCCAGCGTATCCGCTCGTCACGCACCAGCCAGCCTTCTTGCTGGGCGAAGCTTTCTGCCAGGTACAAACCCCGTGTGCTGGCCGGGTAGAGCTGATCCTTCTTGACGGTATACAGCTCGGCCAACGGTTGGCCGTCCTTGAGTGGCATCAGGTACAGGTCGGGGCGCTGACGGTCCAGGCGCGCCACCAATTGGTCGCCTTCCAGCCGTTCATCCACATGAAACAGGCTCAGGGACTTGGCTTCCTTGGGCACTTCCAGGCGCAGGTCATAGATCAACTGCAAGGAGGCGGTGGGCAGGTGTACGTAGGCCCTTGGGCGCTCGATCAGTTGGGTGGTTGCGCAACGCACCGGGCGCGCCGCGCCAGATAGCGGGCTTAAGCGAAACGGCAGCGCTTCGCGGTAATGCAGCGCGGCGGAGTAGGGCGCGGGCAGCCAGGTGTCGTTGAAGCGCCCGCTGAGCCAGCCTTCGGGCGTCTCCAGCAGACACTCTTCGGCAATTTCCTGGATGGCGGTGTGCAGCGGCAGGTTGAGTTCGTGGGCCGGGACGTAGCCGGAGATCAGCTTGAGCACCACGTCGCCACGGTCTTGACGGCGTTGACGCACCAGCACCCAATAGTCGCGATTCTGCCAGTGCAGGGTCAGGCGCACTGATACGCCCAGGTTCGCGAGCTCCAGAGCGAAGCGCTCGGCGTCTGGCACCTCGACCGGTTTGCGGCGTTGCAGGGTCTGGGCGAAATTGAGCGGCATGCCGACGCTTTGGTAACTCAGGCCTTCGGGGGTGGCTTCGACGTGCAGGGGCAGTGTCTTGAAGTTGCTGGGGTTTTTTCTTATGAGCGTTCGCGGCATGTCGGCTCCTTCTTGCGACGGGGTCGGCCGCGTCGGCGGCATCAGAGTTGACGAATGACCTTGGCAGCAGTCGCCACGTTATGGGCCAGGTGCAGCGGATTAATGGTGCCGACAATAGCACTGGCAACGCCGGTTTGCGCAAACAACAGGCTAAAACTGGAGTGAATTGGATCCACTCCCGGCTCAAGGCAAACATGGCCGCTGGCCAGGGCTTTTTTTACCAGGATGCCTTTGCCGTGGGCCGCCGCATACTCAATGACGGCTTTCTCGGCCTGTTCGTTCAGATTGTAGGTGACCATGGCGCAATCACCCTGTTCCAGAGCCTTCACGCCACCCTCGACGGTTTTGCCCGACAAGCCGAAACCACGGATTTTGCCTTCCTGTTTCAACGCCGCCAGGGTCTGGTAGACCTCGCAATCGTTGAGGATGTGCAGGTCATTACCGTCGGAGTGCACCAACACCAGGTCGATAAAATCAGTTTCAAGTCGTTTCAAGCTGCGTTCAATCGACATTCGGGTGTGGGCCGCGCTGAAATCGTGGCTGGACACGCCGTTTTCGAATTCTTCGCCGACCTTGCTGACAATCACCCAGTACTTGCGCTGGTCGCGCAGCAGCGGCCCCAGGCGCTCTTCGCTCAGGCCATAGGCTGGCGCGGTGTCGATCAGGTTGATGCCCAGCTCGCGAGCCTGGCGCAGTAGCATACGGGCAGCGTCGTCATCGGGTATCTGGAAGCCATTGGGGTATTTAACCCCCTGGTCACGGCCCAACTTGACGGTGCCGAGGCCCAGCGGCGACACCAGCAAACCGGTGCTGCCCAGGGGGCGATGCAGGTCGTGCAGGGTTGGCAGGCTCATGGCAACAGTTGCTCCCAGGCGGGTAAGCCGATGGCGGGTTTTGGCAGCTCGGGCAGCGGTTCGGTGGCACTTGGGCGGATGCCGTCACGCTCCAGGCTATTGATAACTCGATCGGCGAAATCCGGCGCCAGGGCCAGCTTGGTCGGCCAACCCACCATTAGACGGCCTTCTTCAAACACGAAGGCGTTATCGGGACGGCTCAGGCCGGTTTGCAATGGCTCGGCACGATCAACGCGCAGGGTTGCCCATTGGGTCTGGCTCATGTCGATCCACGGCAGCAACTGCGTCAGCTCTTGCCGGGCCGTGGCGATCTGCGCTTCGGGCGTGCGTGCCACGCCGTCGGATTCAGCAATGTCGCCGCCCATGTACCACACCCAGTTGCCATCGGCGGCCGGGTGCGTGGTGATGGTGATACGCGGCTTGGTGCCGCCGCCCAGGCAGTGGGCGTAGAGCGGCTTCAGGCCTGGGCCTTTGGCGATGATCATATGCAGCGGGCGTTTTTGCATGGCGGGCTTGCTCAAGCCCAGGGCGGTGAGCAAATCCGCCGTGCCGCCGCCGGCGCTTAATACAATGCGCTGGGCTTGGATGTCACGGCCATCCACCTTCAAGCCCACCAGCTTGTTGCCATCCAGCAGCGGCTCGATGTGCTGGCCGGCGAGCAAACTGTCGCCGGCCAGTTGCGCCAGGCGTTCGATCAGGCTGGGAACGTCCACTACCAACTCCGCCAAGCGATAGACCTTGCCCTTGAAGCGACGGTCTTGCAGGGCCGGTGGCAGGTCGTCGCCCTTGACCTGGTCGACACGCCCGCGCACGGCCTTGCTGGCGAAGAAGCTGGTGAGGTTGCCCGCGATTGTGCCCGGCGACCACAGGTAATGGGCTTCGGACAACAAGCGCACGCCGGTCAGGTCCAACTCGCCGTTACCCGCCAGGGCTTCGCGCCAGCGGCGGGGCATGTCGGCAATCGCTTCGGACGCCCCGGTGAGTGCGCCGTGCAGCGCATATTTCGCACCGCCGTGAATGATCCCCTGGGACTTCACGCTTTGCCCGCCACCCAAGGTGGCGCTTTCCACCACGACCGTGGAAAACCCCTGGCCACGCAGGCGTGCGTTCAGCCAGAGGCCGGCAACCCCGGCGCCGACAATCAGGACGTCGGTGGAAATAACGGATGGCATGGGCGACCTCAGTGTTCAAGACAAGAGGCGCAGTATACAGGCTGTTGAGTGGCGGTCAGTGCCCGGCGGTTTTCGAGAACAGCTGAATCACCACAACGCCCAGTACGATCAGGCCCATCCCCAGCATTGCCGGCAGGTCGAGCTTTTGCCCGTAGATAAACAGCGCCGCGATGCTGACCATCACAATGCCCATGCCCGCCCACACCGCGTATGCCACACCCACCGGCACGGTGCGTACCACCAGGGTCAACATCCAGAACGCCACGCCGTAGCCGACTATCACCAGTGCCAGCGGGATGGGCGTGCTCCAGCCCTTGATGGCTTTCATGGACACGGTGGCAATCACTTCCGAGCAAATGGCGATGGCCAGGTAGTAGTAGGCGGGGTTCATAGTGCGTTCCTCGAAAGTGGATTCAAGCCTGTAGGAGCGAGCTTGCTCGCGAAAAGCGTTAACGATAACGCGGGTTGTCTGGTTGCCCGCAGTGTCTGGGGGATTTTCGCGAGCAAGCTCGCTCCTACTAGGGTGGGATTTTAGCGGTTGGGGAGATGGGGTAAAGTCATTACCTATCCGAATAAAAGATGGGTTGAGCCATGAGCGTGCAGTGGAATCTGGAACAGATGCGCCTGTTTGTCAGCGTCGCCGAGCAGCGCTCGTTTTCAGCAGTGGCACGGGACCAGCGCAAGGCGCAGTCGGCGGTCAGCACGGGCATTGCGCTGCTGGAAGCCGACCTCGGCGTGAGCCTGTTCGAGCGTAGCAGTGGCCGCCAGCCGCGCTTGACCGAAGCCGGCACGGTGCTGCTTGAAGAGGCCAGGGAAGTCTTGCGCCAATGCGAGCGCCTCAATGGCCGCGCACTGTCGTTGATGCGCGGTGAAGAAGCCTGCCTGCGCCTGGCCCAGGACGAAGCGATGCTGTATCAGCCCGTGCTCGACAGTCTGGACGCGTTGGCCGGTCAATTTCCCAACCTGGAAGTGCAGATTTCCAGCGCTGCCCAGGGTGATGTCGCACGCAAGTTGGTGGAGCGCAAGGCGGACCTGGGCATGTTGTTCTACCACGACCAGATCCCCGAAGCGCTGGAGCGTCGGGTGGTGGGCAGTGTGGAAATGGTTACCGTGTGCGGCCGCAATCACCCGCTGGCCCGGCAGAAAACCGTGGACTGCCAGGGCCTGGCGCAGTATCGCCAATTGCTGATGTCGACCCAGACCAGCGTCTATCCCGGCAGCGAGGCTGCCAGCCCGCAGGTCTGGCGCGCTGACAGTTTCTACGTACTGGCCGAATGGCTGACCCGTGGCCTGGGCTGGGCGTGGTTGCCCCGGCACGTGGTGCAGTACCCCTCCTACCAAAACCAAATGGTCGAACTGGACAGTGAATGGACCCCGCCCGCGCTGGTGGTGGAGCTGGTCTGGCGTCGCGACGAACCCCTCGGCCCTGCTGCGCGCTTTTTGGCCGAACGTTTTGCCGAGTGTCTGCGGGCGATTGACTGAAAAAGCCGATAAACTCCGGCGCCATGAATAGAACTCTCTATAGCTGTCTGTTTTACCTGGCGCTGCCGTTGGTGGCTTTACGTCTGTGGCTGCGTGCGCGCAAGGCGCCGGCCTATGCCAAGCGCATCGGCGAGCGTTTCTCCTATGGTTTGCCGGTATTAAAGCCCGGCGGGATCTGGGTGCATGCGGTGTCGGTGGGCGAGAGCATCGCTGCCGCGCCGATGGTGCGCGGGTTGCTGGAGCGTTATCCACAGTTGCCGATTACGGTCACCTGTATGACGCCGACCGGTTCCGAACGCATCCAAGCGCTGTTCGCCAATGAGCCGCGCATCCAGCACTGCTATTTGCCCTACGATTTGCCGTGCGCGGCCAAGCGTTTTCTGGATCGAGTGCAGCCGAAACTGGCAGTGATCATGGAAACCGAGCTGTGGCCCAACCATATCCACGCCTGCGCCCAGCGCGGTATTCCCGTGGCGCTGGCCAATGCGCGACTGTCGGCCCGTTCGGCCAAGGGCTACGGGCGTTTCGCCAAACTCACCGCGCCGATGCTGGCCGAGATGAGCCTGTTTGCCGTACAGACCCAGACCGAAGCCCAGCGCTTCCTTAGTCTGGGCGCCCGCCCGGAAACCGTCGAAGTCACCGGCTCGATCAAGTTCGACCTGACCATCGACCCCGAACTGCCCGCGCGTGCTGGCGCCTTGCGTGAGCAATGGGGCGCCAGCGAGCGCCCGGTATGGATCGCAGCCAGTACCCATGAAGGCGAAGATGAAGTGGTGCTGACGGCCCATCGTCAGTTGCTCGACAGCTACCCCAACGCCCTGCTGATCCTGGTGCCGCGCCATCAAGAGCGCTTCGGGCCGATGTTCGAGCTGTGCCAGCAACAAGGTTTCTCCACGGTGCGTCGCTCCAGCGGCGATGCCGTTAGCGCGCAGACCTCGGTGTTGCTCGGCGATACCATGGGCGAGTTGCTGTTTCTCTACGCCTTGGCCGACAGCGCTTTTGTCGGCGGCAGCCTGGTGGCGACCGGTGGGCACAATCCACTGGAACCGGCAGCGCTGGCGAAGCCGGTGATCATGGGGCCGCATGTGTTCAACTTCCTCGAAATCACCGCGATGATGCGTGACGCCGGAGCGTTGAGGCAGGTGGATGATGCTGAGGGGTTGGCTGAGGCGGTGCGGCAGTTGTTTGAGCTGCCGCAGGATGCGCGCAAGATGGCGCAGGCGGGGTTAGTGGTGATGCAGGCCAATCAAGGCGCTTTAAAGCGCCTGCTGGATGGCCTGGCCAAACTCATCACCCACTGACAACACAGGTCAAATGTGGGAGGGGCGGTGTGTTTAATAGCTTGGGCGAGCCTTGAGTTGCTCAGCCGCCGCCTTGGCCAAATCCGGCGGCAAGAAGTCCCGATCCGGGTTGTAGTCCGCCTTCAGATACCGCGCCAACTCCTGCAAATCCCCCGGGTTCAACGTGCCCGCCGCTTGCTTCAAGCGCAGGTTGTCGAGGATGTAGTCGTAGCGGCTGTTGTTGTAGTTGCGCACCGACGCATACAGCTGGCGCTGTGAGTCGAGCACGTCGACGATATTGCGCGTACCCACCTGGTAACCGATTTCCGTGGCTTCCACCGCGCTCTGGTTGGAGATGATCGACTGGCGGCGTGCCTGCACCTGCTCCACATCGGTGTTGACTGCGCGGTGCAGGTTACGGGTGTTTTCCACCACTTGGCGGCGCAGGCCTTCGCGTTGTTGCTCGGTCTGGCCCAGGCGTGAATAGGATTCGCGCACCTGCGAGCTGGTGAGCCCGCCGCTGTAGATCGGAATGTTCAGGCGTAGGCCGATGGTGCGTTGCTCCACGTCACCCCGGTAGGGCGTGCCGAAGGCATTCGGGTTGCTGAAGCCGAGGGCGTCGTTGTCGCCTTTCTCATACTGCGCGACGGCGTCCAGGGTGGGTGCATGGCCGGCCTTGCGCTGTTTGAGGGTTTCTTCGGCAGCGGTCACAGCATAGTTGCTGGCCAGCAGGTTGAGGTTTTGCCGCCCGGCGGTTTCGACCCAGGCCTTGGCGTCATTGGGCAGCGGTGGCAACACCGGCAGCGTGTGGACAATGCCCTGGATCGAGTTGTACTGGCGGTTGGTCAGGGTGATCAGCGCCTCAAATGCATCTTCGACCTGGCGGTTGGCCAGGATGCGATTGGCGCGGGCGGTGTCGTAGCTGGCTTGGGATTGCAGCACGTCGGTCTTGTCCGACAAGCCCACGTCGAAGCGCTCGTTGGACTGATCCAGCTGACGCTTGAAGGCGTTTTCTTCGGCTTTGGTAGAGGCCAGGTTGTCCTGGGCGCGCAGCACGGCGAAGTAGCTCTCGGCACTTTGCAGGATCAGGTTCTGTTCAGTCGCTGACAGTTGCAGCGCCGCCTGTTCGTTGGTGGCTTCTGCCGCTTGCAGCTGGAACCAGCGATCAGCGCGGAACAGTGGCTGGCTCAAGGTCGCTCGCCAGGAGTGCGCATCGCGGTTGGCGGTGGCGGCGGGCGTGTCGATCTGGGTGCGCACGTTGTTGATATCGGCAGCGCCCGACAGGTTGGGCAGCAGGCCCGCGCGGGCCTGGGGCACCACTTCTTTTTGCGCGCCATATTGAGCGCGGGCGGCAGCCAGGTCGGCGTTGTTATCCACCGCTTCCTGGTAGACGCTGACCAAGTCAGTTTTGGCGGACAAGGGCGCTTCAGCTGCCCAGACCATTCCGTTGGTCGCACAAGACACGGCAAGCGCCAGTGAGAGTTTGCGCAGCATGAGGCGTTCCCTGAGTAAATATTACGGCGATAATTTGTCGGCCAAGGCTACGGCGACAGGTCCGGAGCGTCAAGCCTTGCAGGCGTAGCCGAGTGTAGTAGCGCGACCACCGCACAACAATCCTGCAATTACGCCATTCATCACGCTGAATGCACCGCTATTGGCAATTTGCCCACGCCATGGTCTAGACTGGCCGCGTTCTTGTCGGGGTGCCTTGTTGGAAGGCTGAGATCGGTAAATACCGGATCCCGTTGAACCTGATCAGGTTAGCGCCTGCGTAGGGAACAAGATTTCTCGTCACCCGGCGAGTCCTCTTGTGCTTCGTCCGGGATGCTGTTCATTTATTGAGCAGCCCTCGTGCGCCAAGCACAGCACTGGTTTCAGTGCATCCGTCCGTCTCAGGTTCACTCCGACAAAAATCCACCGCCTGGATATGTTGGAGAGCCCGTGATGAGCACAGAAATAAAAAGTACAAAACTCAAAAACACCGTGCACCTGAGTGAATCGGCCAAGGTCGACTCCGGCTCCGTGCAGCCGTTTACCCGCTCGCAAAAAGTCTACGTACAGGGCACTCGCCCGGATATCCGCGTGCCGATGCGCGAAATCAGCCTGGACGTGACCCCCACTGATTTCGGCGGTGAAATCAACGCGCCCGTGGTGGTCTACGACACCTCCGGCCCCTACACCGACCCCAACGTGATCATCGATGTGCGTAAAGGCCTGGCCGACGTGCGCTCGCCGTGGATCGAAGTGCGCAACGACACCGAGCGCCTGTCGGGCCTCAGCTCGCACTTTGGCCAACAGCGCTTGAGCGATGCCGAGCTGACCGCGCTACGTTTCGCCCATGTGAAGAACCCACGCCGCGCCAAGGCCGGAGCCAACGTCACGCAGATGCACTACGCGCGCAAAGGCATCATCACCGCCGAGATGGAATACGTCGCCATCCGCGAAAACATGAAGCTCGAAGTAGCCCGTGCCGCAGGCCTTTTGGACCAGCAGCACGCCGGGCACAGCTTTGGCGCCAGCGTGCCGAAAATCATCACGCCCGAGTTCGTACGCGAAGAAATCGCCCGTGGCCGCGCCATCATCCCGGCCAACATCAACCACACCGAGCTGGAACCGATGATCATCGGCCGTAACTTCCTGGTGAAGATCAACGGCAACATCGGCAACAGCGCCCTGGGCTCGTCCATCGAAGAAGAAGTGGCGAAACTGACCTGGGGCATTCGCTGGGGCTCGGACACCGTGATGGACCTGTCCACCGGTAAGCACATCCACGAAACCCGCGAGTGGATCATCCGCAACTCGCCGGTGCCGATCGGTACCGTGCCGATCTACCAGGCCCTGGAAAAAGTCGGCGGCGCCGCTGAAGACCTGACCTGGGAATTGTTCCGCGACACCCTGGTGGAGCAGGCCGAGCAGGGCGTGGATTACTTCACCATCCACGCCGGCGTGTTGCTGCGCTACGTGCCGCTGACCGCCAAGCGCGTCACCGGCATCGTCTCCCGTGGCGGCTCGATCATGGCCAAGTGGTGCCTGGCGCACCACAAAGAGAACTTCACCTACACGCATTTCGACGAAATCTGCGAAATCATGAAGGCCTATGACGTCAGCTTCTCCCTCGGCGACGGCCTGCGCCCTGGCTCGATTGCCGACGCCAACGACGCCGCCCAGTTCGGCGAGCTGGAAACCCTCGGCGAGCTGACCAAGACCGCCTGGAAACACGATGTTCAAACCATGATCGAAGGCCCTGGCCACGTGCCGATGCAGTTGATCAAGGAGAACATGGACAAGCAGCTCGAATGCTGCGACGAAGCGCCGTTCTACACCCTCGGCCCGCTGACCACCGACATCGCCCCGGGCTACGACCACATCACCTCCGGCATCGGCGCGGCGATGATCGGCTGGTTTGGCTGCGCCATGCTTTGCTACGTCACGCCCAAGGAACACCTGGGCTTGCCGAACAAGGATGACGTGAAGACCGGGATCATCACCTACAAGATCGCCGCCCACGCGGCTGACCTTGCCAAAGGCCATCCGGGCGCGCAGATCCGCGATAACGCCTTGAGCAAGGCGCGCTTCGAATTCCGTTGGGAAGACCAGTTCAATCTCGGCCTGGACCCGGACACGGCGCGTTCGTACCACGATGAAACCCTGCCGAAAGACTCGGCCAAGGTCGCGCATTTCTGCTCGATGTGCGGGCCGAAGTTCTGCTCGATGAAAATCACCCAGGAAGTGCGTGAGTACGCGGCCAACCAGCGTATTGACGCGGTGGATGTGGATGTGGCCAAGGGGTTGGCGGAGCAGGCGGAGCGGTTCAAGCAAGAAGGTAGCCAGTTGTACAAGAAGGTCTGACTCGGGATTGTTGGAGGCTGTGCCGGCCTCTTCGGGAGCAAGCCCCCTCCCACATTTTGAGTTGTGAATACATTCAAGTGTGGGAGGGGGCTTGCCCCCGATAGCAATCTCCCAAACAAAAAATGCCCCTCAGAGATAACACCCTTGAGCATTCAACCGAGTACCTACTCTCCTGATATAGCCGTGCCGAGCGACAAAAGAGTCTTCGGCGCCCGCGACCTCTTCTCCCTCTGGTTCTCCCTCGGCATCGGCCTGATGGTCTTGCAGACCGGCGCCTTGCTCGCCCCAGGCCTGGGCCTGTCTGGCTCATTACTGGCGATCTTCCTTGGCACGCTTGTAGGCGTGCTATTGCTGGCCGCCGTCGGCGTGATCGGCAGCGACACCGGCCTGTCCGCCATGGCCGCGCTCAAACTCAGCCTCGGTGCAAAAGGCGCCAGCCTGCCGGCGCTGCTGAACTTGCTGCAACTGATCGGCTGGGGCTCATTCGAAATCATCGTGATGCGCGACGCCGCCAGCCTGTTGGGCGCACGGGCGTTCAGCGACGGCAGCCTGTTGGCCAGCCCGTTGCTGTGGACGTTGTTTTTCGGCGGTTTGGCCACCCTGCTGGCCGTCAGCGGCCCGCTGACCTTTGTGCGCCAGATCCTGCGCAAATGGGGCATCTGGCTGCTGCTCGCCGCGTGCCTGTGGCTGACCTGGAACCTGTTCGCCAAAGCCGACCTGGCAGCGCTGTGGGCCCAGGCCGGTGACGGTTCCATGCCGTTTGCCGTGGGTTTTGATATCGCCATCGCCATGCCACTCTCGTGGCTGCCGCTGATCGCCGATTACTCACGTTTCGGCAAACGCGCCAAAAACGTGTTCGGCGGCACCGCATTGGGCTTCTTTATCGGTAACTTCTGGCTGATGAGCCTGGGCGTGGCCTACACCCTGGCGTTCGCGCCGAGCGGTGAAGTGAATGCGTTGTTACTGGCCTTGGCGGGCGCGGGCCTGGGGATACCGCTGTTGCTGATCCTGCTGGACGAGTCGGAAAACGCCTTTGCCGATATTCATTCGGCTGCGGTATCCAGCGGCATTCTGCTGCGATTGAAGGTCGAGCACCTGGCGTTGGCGATTGGTGTGATTTGCACCCTGATCGCCTGCTTTGCGCCGCTGGCCCAGTATCAGAACTTCCTGCTGCTGATTGGCTCGGTATTCGCGCCGCTGTTTGGCGTGGTGCTGGTGGACCACTTCATTCTGCGCCGTCGCGGCCAGGGCATGGTTGCCGCGCTACGCTGGCCGGCGCTGTTGGCCTGGCTGGGCGGTATCGCGACTTACCACCTGCTGGCCAACCTGTATCCGGATATCGGCGCAACCCTGCCGGCGCTGGTGCTGGCAGGGCTGCTGCAGTTCATCCTTGGCCGGGCGTTTACTGGCGAGCGGGCACCAGCTCAGGCTTGAGGACGCCGTCGAGGCGCGAGTAGGGAATCTGCAATTCGACGTGGCCCAGGGCATAGGGCGCGATGGTGGTAGTGGGGTACTTGAGCACCACGCCACCACCGGTCAGCGCCACATTCGGAGTTTTCTGGAAGGGGTAGGTTTTCACAAACTCCGGTTCCAGGCTCAGGCGGGTGCTGATCAGCCAGCTGTTGTGGGCCACCTGGGCGGCTTTCCAGAACGCGTCCTCTTTGCCGGGTAGCAGCATATCGGTCAACGACAAGGCCTTTTGCTGCTGGCGCGAATAGTTGATGAACGCGCGGCCTGGCTCGCCGTGGGTGGCGCCCTGGTCCAGGTAGCTGGACAACTCGATGATCACCAAGCCGTCATGCTGCTCGCGTACCTTGGCCTGCAAGTACATGCTGTTGCGCGGGGCGGCGCTGCGCAGGAACTGCTCGGCGTACGTCGCAAGGCTGGTGGGCAGCGGGTCGGCCTGGGTCATCTCCAGTAGGCGTTGTTCGATCAAGGCGTCGAGCTTGGGCTCTTTGGCAAAATGCACCGTGTCGATATTCACCAGTGGGCAGTCGGCGCTGGCGCAACCGGGCTTGCTTTGCTCGGTGGCGTCGCGGGTGGCTTCCAGCGGCGTGTGCCAGCTTGGTTGGAATAGGCTTTGGCAGGCACCCAGGGTCAGGGCAATGCAGGCCACGGAGGCGATTTTTAAAAGCGACATGGGTGTCCTTCGTCTAACGATAAGAGCGAAATTGTGCAGCTTCGACTACCGGCGTGGCAGTCAGTTCGCCACTAAACTGATTTGAGCGAGTTTGACGCCCGCCGTCTATCCCGGCAACTGGAAAGGGGCTGCACCGAGGGGGGCGAGCGCGTTAGGATGGCGCCAATTGCGCAGGCACAACGAGGAAGGGATATGACGGACTTTGCAAAATCGACGCCGAGCAAAATCGAAATTGTTCAGCGCGACAATGCGTTCAAGGGCTTCTATCAGCTCGACCGCCTGCAACTGCGTCATGAGAAATTCGACGGCGGCATGAGCCGGGTGATCAACCGTGAAGTCTTCGTTCGTCATGATGCTGTGTGTGTATTGCCTTACGACCCGCAGCGCGACGAGGTGGTGTTGAACGAGCAGTTCCGCATCGGTGCCATGGGCCGTACCGACAACCCATGGCTGATTGAGATGGTCGCTGGGCTGATCGACAAGGATGAGCAACCCGAGGAGGTTGCGCACCGCGAAGCCGAGGAGGAAGCTGGGCTGACGTTCTCCGCGCTATGGCCAATCACCAAGTATTTCCCGTCGCCCGGCGGCAGCACCGAATTTGTCCACCTGTACCTGGGCCGTTGCGACAGCACCGGGGTGGGGGGCGTCCATGGATTGGAAGAAGAAGCCGAAGATATCCGCGTCACCGTTTGGGCATTCGAGGATGCGCTGCAAGCGGTGCGCGACGGTAAAATTTCCAACGCAGCCAGCATTATCGCCCTGCAATGGCTTGCGCTTAATCGCGCGGAAGTGAGGGGGTTATGGCAGTAAAGGCACGAGAACGATACCGAGTCGACCTGATCGGGCTGCAAGCGGCGTGCGAGGCCAACTATGCGCGGCTGATGCGTCTGCTGCCGGATATGCGCCACGCCCCAGCGGCGCGGCGCATCGCGGTGACCCACGGCGACCAGATGCTCGGCGTGCTGACTCTGGAAGTCATCGTCAACTGCCCGTATACCACCACCTTGCGCGTACGCCAGGAACACAGCCTGCCGTGGCTGCCGGTGCCACAACTGGAGGTGCAGGTGTACCACGATGCGCGTATGGCCGAAGTGATCAGCGCTGAACATGCGCGGCGCTTTCGCAGCATCTATCCTTACCCCAATGTGTTCATGCACCAGCCCGATGAGAAAGCGCAGCTCAATGTGTTCCTCGGTGAATGGCTGAGCCACTGCCTGGCCCTGGGGCATGAATTCGAAGTCGTGCGGTAGATGTGAACTGTATCTGATTCCTTGTATTTCCTCTTTGGTGTGCTGCCCAGCATAATCACGCCACACGTCCATTCCTGTGATTGCCTTGGGAGAGCGCCTTGCCGAGCGTATCCACCGTGACCCCCGACGCGCCGGCGTTGCTGGTGCAACTGTCCGACAGCCACCTGTTTGCCGAGGCCGATGCCACGCTGTTGGGCATGAATACCCGCGACAGCCTGCAACAGGTGATCGAGCGGGTGCGCACGCAGCAGCCCCGCGTCGACTTGATGCTGGCCACAGGGGACTTGTCCCAGGACGGCACGCTCGAGTCCTACCAACAATTTCGCGACATGACGCGGCAGATCGATGCGCCGGCGCGCTGGATTCCTGGCAATCACGATGAGCCGCAGGTCATGGTCCACGCCGCCGAGCACAGCGATTTTCTGGAACCAGTGGTCGATATCGGCAATTGGCGCATCACCTTGCTGGACTCCGCCGTACCGGGCTCGGTGCCGGGTTATCTGCAAGACCAGCAACTGCAATTGCTCGCCCGCGCACTGAGCGAAGCGCCTAGCCGTCACCATCTGGTGTGTTTCCACCATCACCCGGTGTCCATCGGGTGTGCGTGGATGGAGCCTATTGGCCTGCGCAACCCCGAAGCCCTGTTTGCCGTGCTGGATCGCTTCCCGCAGGTCAAGGCAGTGCTGTGGGGGCATGTGCACCAAGAGATCGACCGCGAGCGCAATGGCGTACGGTTGTTGGCGTCGCCGTCCACCTGTATCCAGTTCGCGCCGGGCAGTGATGACTTCAAGGTCAGTGACGAGGCGCCGGGGTATCGGTGGTTGCGGTTGCATGCCGACGGGCGGTTTGAGACGGGTGTAGAGCGGGTGCAAGACTTTGCCTTTACGGTGGATTACGGCAGCAACGGTTATTAAAAGCTGCAAATACTGATCAAAAATGTGGGAGGGGGCTTGCCCCCGATAGCGGTGGGTCAGCCACAGATACAGTGCCTGACACTCTGCTATCGGGGGCAAGCCCCCTCCCACATGGGTTCTATGGTTTCAGGGAGATCGAGTGCTCACACACCACCCCGATCCCTGTAAACTGCGCCTCTTTGGCCTAAGTCACGGAGAGCCCGGCATGCCCGCTTCGATCCTGTATATCCACGGTTTCAACAGTGCGCCGGCGTCCAAAAAGGCCAGCCAACTGATCACCGTGATGCATTCCCTCGGCCTGGCCGACCAACTGCGCGTGCCGGCCCTGCATCACCATCCCCGTCAGGCAATTCCTCAACTGGAAGCGGCTATCGCTGAACTGGGACGGCCACTGCTAGTCGGCAGCTCACTCGGCGGCTACTATGCAACCCATCTTGCCGAACGCCATGGCCTCAAGGCGCTGCTGGTCAACCCGGCGGTCAGCCCTCATCGGATGTTCGACGGTTACCTGGGCACCCAGAAGAACCTCTACACCGATGAAAGCTGGGAATTGACCCACGACCACGTCTCGGCATTGGCCGAGCTGGAAGTGGCGGCGCCCCAAGATGCCGCGCGTTATCAGGTGTGGCTGCAGACCGGGGACGAAACCCTGGACTATCGCCTCGCCCAGCAGTACTACCGGGCCTGCGCCTTGCGCATCCAGGCCGGTGGCGACCATGGTTACCAGGGTTTCGCCCAGCAATTGCCGGCTTTGTTGAGCTTTGCCGGCTTTGGCGCAGATCAGTATCAATCCTTCGACTTTGCAGCACTGTAAAGTCGCAGGTCACTTTTTAATCGAACGACTCACGACGAGACCCCATGGCCACTCCCAGCGCTAGCTCTTATAACGCCGACGCCATCGAAGTCCTCTCGGGCCTCGACCCGGTGCGCAAACGCCCCGGCATGTATACCGACACGAGTCGGCCGAACCACCTTGCCCAGGAAGTCATCGACAACAGCGTCGACGAAGCCCTGGCCGGCCACGCCAAATCGGTGCATGTCATTCTCCACGCTGACCATTCCCTGGAAGTGTCCGACGATGGTCGCGGCATGCCGGTGGACATCCACCCGGAAGAGGGTGTGCCGGGCGTTGAGCTGATCCTCACCAAGCTCCATGCGGGCGGCAAGTTCTCCAACAAGAACTACCAGTTTTCCGGTGGCTTGCACGGTGTGGGTATTTCCGTGGTCAACGCCCTGTCCACATTGGTACGGGTGAAGGTCAAGCGCGACGGAAACGAGTACCAGATGACCTTCGCCGATGGCTACAAAGCCACCGACCTGGAAGTGATCGGCACCGTTGGCAAGCGCAACACCGGCACCAGCGTGTACTTCGCGCCGGACCCGAAATACTTTGATTCGCCAAAATTTTCCATCAGCCGCCTCAAGCACGTGCTCAAGGCCAAGGCGGTACTGTGCCCGGGCCTGCTGGTCACCTTTGAAGACAAAGGCACCGGCGAGAAGGTCGAGTGGCACTACGAAGATGGCCTGCGCTCCTACCTGGAAGATTCCGTCAGCGACTTCGAACGCCTGCCCAACGTGCCGTTTTGCGGCAGCCTGGCCGGTAATAAAGAAGCCGTCGATTGGGCCCTGCTGTGGCTGCCCGAAGGTGGCGACAGCGTGCAGGAAAGCTACGTCAACCTGATCCCTACGGCCCAGGGCGGTACCCACGTCAACGGCTTGCGCCAAGGCTTGCTGGATGCCATGCGCGAATTCTGCGAATACCGCAGCCTGCTGCCGCGTGGCGTGAAGTTGGCGCCGGAAGACGTGTGGGAGCGTATTGCGTTCGTGCTGTCGATGAAGATGCAGGAGCCGCAGTTTTCCGGTCAGACCAAGGAGCGCCTGTCGTCCCGTGAGGCGGCGGCGTTTGTTTCTGGTGTGGTCAAGGACGCCTTCAGCCTGTGGCTCAACGAACATCCCGAATTGGGCTTGGCCCTGGCGGAGCTGGCGATCAACAACGCTGGCCGTCGTCTCAAAGCCAGCAAGAAGGTCGAGCGCAAGCGTATTACTGCAGGCCCCGCACTGCCGGGCAAGCTGGCCGATTGCGCCGGGCAGGACCCGATGCGCTCGGAGCTGTTCCTGGTGGAAGGTGACTCCGCTGGCGGTTCCGCCAAGCAAGCGCGGGACAAAGAGTTCCAGGCGATCCTGCCGTTGCGCGGCAAGATCCTCAACACCTGGGAAGTCGACGGCAGCGAAGTGCTGGCCAGCCAGGAAGTGCACAACATCGCCGTGGCGATCGGTGTCGACCCTGGCGCGGCCGATATGAGCCAGCTGCGCTACGGCAAGATCTGCATCCTCGCTGACGCCGACTCCGACGGCTTGCACATTGCCACCTTGTTGTGCGCGTTGTTCGTGCAGCACTTCCGCCCGTTGGTGGATGCCGGTCACGTCTACGTCGCCATGCCGCCGTTGTACCGTATCGACCTGGGCAAGGAGATTTTCTACGCCCTGGACGAAGCCGAGCGCGATGGCATCCTCGATCGCCTGGTGGCCGAGAAGAAACGCGGCAAGCCACAGGTCACACGATTCAAAGGCCTGGGTGAAATGAACCCGCCGCAACTGCGCGAAACCACCATGGACCCAAACACCCGGCGCCTGGTGCAGTTGACTCTGGAAGACTACGCCGCCACGTCGGAAATGATGGACATGCTGCTGGCGAAGAAACGCGCACCAGACCGCAAGTCCTGGCTGGAATCCAAAGGCAACCTCGCCGAGGTGCTGGGCTGATGCGCACAGGTTTCGCCCTGGCGATCCTGATGTTGAGCGGGTTGGCGGCCACCGAGGTGGTTGCCGCGCCCGTGGCTGAGCTCAAGCTGGTCTCCGAACACCCGGTGGACGGCATGCGCGGCGGCAATCTGTCGGGCCTGGTGCTTTGTGGCAAGGCGCTGTGGACGGTTTCCGACCGCGACGACGACCAGATCTATCGCCTGGATATCAGCGCGCCGACCTGGCAGGCCGAAGCGGTCACTATCGACGTGCCGCCGGTGCCGGAGTCCGGGCTGCCCTGGGGGTTGCGCTCGCGCACCAAGGCCGCCTCGTTTATTCGCGGTGGCGATTTGGACTTTGAAGGTATTACCTGCGATGCCGCCGGTAACCGCTACATTGTCAGTGAAGCCCATGCGGCGGTGCTGAAAGTGCCGGTTGAGGGCGCGCCCGAGTGGTTGAAGATTGCCCCAGGCATGGTGCGTGAAGCCCGGGCCAGTGGCATGTTGCTGCATTTCAACGCATTGTTTGAGGGGTTGACCATAAACCCTGAAGGCAACCAGATCTGGTTGGCGGCCGAGCGTGAACGACGCGGGCTGATTGCCATCAAGCGCGGGCAAACCCTGTGGGATTGTGACGGTGCCTGCGTATTGTTGAGCGAAGCCGGCCAGGAAGTGCAGCCGGCCGCGTTCACCGATGCCAAGGCCGTGTCCAAGGATTTTGCCGACCTGGCGCTGTTCAACGGCAAGCTGTTTACCCTGGAGCGCAATGCGTTCCAGATTTGCCGGCGCGACGCGGTGACGGCCAAAGTCGAGCTGTGCTGGTCGTTTGCCGACGAAACCCTGGCGCCGCAGCGGCGTTACGCCCAGCCTTATGGCCTGGCTGAAGCCTTGGTGGTGGACGCAGACGGCGCCTGGCTGGGTATCGACAACAATTTCGGCTCGCGTGCCGATGGTGAAAAACGCCCGGTGGTCTATCGTTTTGCGGCCCCGGCCGGCGGCTGGAGTGCCCAGCCATGAACCCTGTATTTTTTGAATTGACCCGGCCCAGCGGCATTTCCGCTGCGCCTTACCCAATGATGAGGCCCGCATGAGTGACATCCTCGCAGACAGCTTAGATGGCGTAGAACGCCGGTCGCTGGCTGACTTCACCGAAAGTGCCTACCTCAACTACTCCATGTACGTGATCATGGACCGGGCCTTGCCGCATATCGGCGATGGCCTGAAGCCCGTGCAACGGCGCATCATCTACGCCATGAGTGAGTTGGGCCTGGACGCTGACTCCAAGCACAAGAAGTCGGCGCGTACTGTCGGTGACGTACTCGGTAAGTTCCACCCCCACGGCGACTCCGCCTGCTATGAAGCCATGGTGCTCATGGCCCAGCCGTTCAGCTACCGCTACACGCTGGTAGACGGCCAGGGCAACTGGGGTGCGCCGGATGATCCCAAGTCGTTCGCCGCCATGCGATACACCGAGGCGCGTCTGTCGCGTTATTCGGAGGTCTTGCTGAGCGAACTGGGGCAGGGCACCGCTGACTGGGGCCCGAACTTTGACGGCACCCTCGACGAACCTTTGGTATTACCGGCACGTTTGCCGAACATCCTACTCAATGGCACCACCGGCATCGCCGTGGGCATGGCCACTGACGTGCCGCCGCACAACCTGCGGGAAGTCGCTACGGCGTGCGTTCGCTTGCTCGATGAGCCGAAGGCTACGGTCGAGCAGCTCTGCGAGCATATCCAGGGCCCGGACTACCCGACCGAAGCTGAAATCATCACGCCGCGTGCCGACCTGCTGAAGATGTACGAGACCGGCAAAGGCTCGGTGCGAATGCGCGCCGTGTACCACATCGAAGACGGCGACATTATCGTCACCGCGCTGCCGCACCAGGTGTCTGGTGCCAAGGTGCTGGAGCAGATCGCCGCGCTGATGCAGGCCAAGCCGTCGAAGTTGCCGCAAGTTGCCGATTTGCGTGACGAGTCCGACCACGAAAACCCATGCCGCATCGTGATCATCCCGACCAATAGCCGGGTCGATCATGAAGTGCTGATGCAGCATCTGTTTGCCAGCACCGACCTTGAGTCGAGCTACCGCGTTAACGTCAACATCATCGGCCTGGATGGCAAGCCGCAGTTGAAAAACCTGCGCAACCTGCTGGTGGAATGGCTGGAGTTCCGCGTCAACACCGTGCGCCGCCGCTTGCAGTTCCGCCTCGATAAGGTTGAGCGCCGCCTGCACCTGTTGGACGGTTTGCTGATTGCGTACCTCAACCTGGATGAAGTGATCCACATCATCCGCACCGCTGAGCACCCGAAAGCCGAGCTGATTGCGCGTTTCGACCTTAGCGAGATCCAGGCTGACTACATTCTCGACACCCGCTTGCGTCAGTTGGCGCGACTGGAAGAAATGAAGCTGCGCGACGAGCAGGACGCACTGCTCAAGGAGCAAGCCAAGCTGCAAGCCCTGTTGGGCAGCGAAGCCAAGCTGAAAAAGCTGGTGCGTAGCGAACTGATCAAAGACGCCGAAACCTACGGCGATGATCGTCGCTCGCCAATCGTGCAGCGCGCCGAAGCGAAGGCGCTGACAGAAACCGAGCTGTTGCCAAACGAGAAAATTACCGTCGTTCTGTCGGAAAAGGGTTGGGTTCGTTCCGCCAAGGGGCATGATATTGACGCCACTGGTTTGTCGTATAAAGCCGGTGACGGGTTCAAGACGGCTGCGGCCGGGCGTTCCAACCAGTTTGCGGTGTTTATCGACTCGACCGGACGCAGTTACTCAGTGCCGGCTCACACCTTGCCGTCCGCACGAGGGCAGGGCGAGCCGCTGACTGGGCGTCTTACGCCACCACCGGGGGCGAATTTTGAGTGTGTGCTGCTGCCGGACGATGACTCGCTGTACGTGATCGCGTCCGACGCGGGATACGGCTTCGTGGTCAAGGGTGAAGACCTGCAGGCCAAGAACAAGGCGGGCAAGGCGTTGTTGAGCCTGCCGAACAACGCCAAGGTGATCCTGCCGCGGCCGGTGGACGACCGCGAGAGCAATTGGCTGGCTTCGGTAACTACCGAAGGGCGTTTGCTGGTGTTCAAGATCAGCGATCTGCCACAGCTGGGTAAGGGCAAGGGCAACAAGATTATTGGGATTCCTGGCGAGCGGGTGGCCAGTCGCGAAGAGTATGTGACCGACATCGCAGTGATCCCGGAAGGCGCGACGCTGGTACTGCAAGCCGGTAAACGCACGCTGTCGCTGCGGCCTGACGACCTGGAGCACTACAAGGGCGAGCGCGGTCGACGTGGTAATAAATTGCCACGTGGTTTCCAGCGTGTGGATGCTTTATTGGTCGAAACGCCCGTTTAAGGCGGTTTAGAGCCCTCGATCTACGATTTAACGCGTAGATCGACGCTTTGGCGCTGGAGTCATGGCGCATATTCACGGATGATATGGCCTTTCCAGCGCCGGCGTGGCCGTGCGTATTTAGGTTATTTTTAGTATTACATTGTGGTTCGCCTTGTGGCAGCCACCTGGATGGGATGATGACTGCTCCACGCCTTCCTTTTATTTTTGTACTCGCTGGCCTTCTGGGGTTGGCGGGTTGCAGCACACACCAGCCGGTGTCGCTGTACCAGCTGGACAGCGGAAGTCCGGCTCAGCCAGCCCAAACGGCCGGCATGGCTGTATTGCTGGGCCCGGTAGTCGTTGCTGACTACCTGCAACGCGAAACCTTGTTGCAACGTCAGAACGACGGCAGCCTGCAAGGTGCTACCGATGGTCGTTGGGCGGGCAGCTTGTCGTCCGACATCAACCAGTTGATGTTGCGCCAGGTGGCTGGCCATTTGGACAGCCAACGCGTAGTCCTTTCACCTGCGCCTGCGGGTTTTTCCCCGGACGTGCAGGTCTTGCTGACGATTACACGTCTGGACTCCGGCACTTCCCAGCCGGCGATCCTCGATGCTCAATGGCGATTGATCGACCGCCGTGGTCAGGTGCGCGATAGCCGTATCGTGCATTTGCAGGAAGAGCATACGGGTACCACCGCGTCTCAGGTCCAGGCCCAGGGCGTGTTGTTGCAGCACTTGGCGCAGCAGTTGTCGGTGGCCCTAAAGCCATTGGCCAACCAGCCGCCGATTGCCGAGGCGCCTCGTAAGCAGGCCCCGACACAGGCTAAACCGGCAGAGCCACAGAAGCCGAAGATGCCGATGGCGACGCCGATCCGCACGGATATGGAAGTGTTTAGGTTCTAAGCCGAACCGCAGATACAAAAAAGGCCCGCTGACTCAGCGGGCCTTTTTGTTTGTCTGCGATTTGAGCCTTGGCGAAGAACCAATGTGGGAGGTGCGGTGCGACAATTCGACTTGCCCCCAATAGCGGAGTGTCAGCTACAGATGTGTCAACTGGCAGTCAGCCATCGGGGGCAAGCCCCCTCCCACATATGCCCACTACATAAGCCCACTCCACAGTGGGTTTGGCAGTGTTCTTCAGGGCTTGCTGCGTGTCTCATGCATCCGCGCCAACTGTCGCTCCAGCATCGACGGATACGGCTCCATCAACCGCTCCACACAGCTTGCACCCTCAGGGCTGGCAATCGGGCGGATGCGCGCGCGCTGGCGGATCAGCGTGTCTTCGCTGATCTTGCGCTCTACCAGTAACAGGTTGCGGCTGTGTTGCGACAGGGCCAGGGCGTCTTGGGCGATCTCGGTCAGCAGCAGGTCGATCTGGCTCATGCCAAACAAATCGTCGCCTACGGTTAGCCCGAGTTGAAGCTGCAGGGTGATGCCGCTGTCGGCGACTTCAATCTGCAACTCATGACCCAGGGCACGTAGCAACTCACCGCAGCAAATCGCGTTGGTCAGGTAGTCTTCGCCGCTGTCTTCACTGTGGAACAGCATTAGCGTGCTGCCGTCGTTCAGGGTGTGCAGCTCGCTCTGGTACAGCGACGCCGCCTGGTCGAGGCAGTCGCGGTAGCGTTCGAGCAACTCGGTCAGGCGGGCGCGGGGTAGGCGACGCAGTTGGTCCTGGGAGCCCAGCTGCACGGCGAGTACGGCGCTGAACTGCGGCTCGGTGCTTTTCACCGGGGCCGGCTTGGGTGCCACGGCAGGCGTACTGGCCGAGGTGTCGCGCAGGTCGGCGAAGGGGTCTTCGTCGTCCAGTTCGTCTTCTTCGGCCTGGATCGCCTTGCGGGTCGCAGGCTTGAGGCCTGCAACCGGGGTGCTTTCAGCGAAGCTCGGCTCATCGGCGTCGAACTCGGGTTCGTCGTCGTAGTCCGGCTCAGGCTCAATTTCACGCACCACCGGTTCAGGGGCAAAGCTGGCGTGCAGTTGGCGGGCGAGGTCGCCGATTTCGTCCTGGCGATCGGTGGCCGGGGTGTGTTCGTCGATGTCCCGCAGCCAGATGCGCAGTTGCATCAGTGGCGTGGAGATATGCCGACCCAGGCGCAGGCTCAAGGCCAGGGCTAATGCCAGCAGGATCGCGCTGAGGATGCCCATGCTTTGCAGGCTGATGGTCATCGGCTGCTGGAACTGCTGCATATCGAGGCTGATGCGCAGTTGGCCGGCCTTCACGTCCTGAAACGTGATATTGCTCTGGTACAAACCTTCGGCTTCACCCAGCAGGCCATTTTTCGGGCGCTGCCCGGCTTCGGCCATGATGCGGTTGTCCACGCTGTAGATGGCGGCGTGGGCCACCAGCGGGTTCTTGGTCAGGTTGTTGAGCAGCACGTTGAGGCTGAGGATGTCGTTGGACACCAACAGCTCAGTCGCCGAGGTGGCGGTTTGCGTGGTCAGGCTCTCGCCCAGGGCGTCGGCCTGCTCGTGCATGGCCTGTTTGAACTGCAAACCCATCACGCAGGCGTAGATCACCAGGGCCAGGGCGACCAGGATCACGTTATGGCTGGCGATGCGTAATGCGATCGGTACACGGCGGTGGCGCAGTGCCCGGAAGATCAGCAGGAAGAAGTTATCGGTTTTTACTGGCGTGGGCCGGTTCACTTGCGCTCGGCTCTTGGTCCGTGAAGTTGACGCGCAGTATAGCGACAGCCCTAGAACCGGCAAAGCGCTGGCTGTGCCCGATGGTCACTGAAAGTGGGTAGAATGCGGTTTTTTTCCAGCCTGGGGGTGCGCCTTGCGCGAAATTGTCCTGATTAACATCACTGGCGAAGACCGTCCGGGTCTGACTGCGGCTATTACGGGTGTTCTGGCCCAGGGTGGTGTGAACATTCTCGACATCGGCCAGGCGGTGATCCACGACACGCTGTCGTTCGGCATCCTGGTCGAGATCCCGAGCACTGAGCAGGCGTCTTCGGTACTTAAGGACATCCTGTTCACGGCGTACAAGCTGGATCAACAGGTGCGTTTCACCCCGGTATCCGAAGCCGATTACCAGCACTGGGTGGCCGGCCAGGGCAAGAAACGCCACATCGTCACCCTACTGACCCGCAAGGTGACGGCCGAGCAATTGCAGCGAGTGAGCTCGATCACGGCGCAATACGGTTTGAATATCGACCACATCGACCGTCTGTCGGGTCGCATGCCGCTGGACACTCCGGCTGACCAGGGCAAGGGCTGCATCGAGTTCTCCGTGCGCGGTGAGCCCGCAGACCCGCAAGCCTTGCGCGCGGAATTCCTCAGCGTGGCCCAGGAGCTGAATGTCGATATCGCCTTCCAGGAAGACTCGCTGTTCCGTCGCAATCGTCGCCTGGCGGTGTTCGATATGGACTCCACGCTGATCGAAGCCGAAGTTATCGACGAACTGGCCAAGGCTGCCGGCGTCGGTGAGCAAGTTTCCGAAATCACTGAGCGCGCCATGGCCGGCGAGCTGGACTTTCGCGCCAGCTTCAAGGAGCGCCTGGCGCTGCTCAAAGGCCTGGACGTCAGCGTGCTGGATTCCATCGGTGCCTCCCTGCGCCTGACCGAAGGCGCCGAAACCCTGTTCGCTGAACTTAAGCGCCTGGGTTACAAGACCGCGATCCTGTCCGGTGGCTTCACCTACTTCGCCAAGCAATTGCAAGCCAAGCTGGGTATCGACTACGTATTCGCCAACGAGCTGGAAGTGGTGGATGGCAAGGTGACGGGCGTGGCCGTGGAGCCGATTGTCGACGCACAGCGCAAGGCGGATTTGCTGAAGGAGCTGGCCCACAAGGAAGGTTTGCGTCTGGAGCAGACCATTGCGGTCGGCGACGGGGCGAATGACTTGCCGATGCTGGCAATTGCCGGGTTGGGCGTGGCATTCCGCGCCAAGCCGTTGGTGAAGCAGTCGGCCAAGCAGGCGATTTCGACGTTGGGGTTGGATGGGGTGCTGTATCTGCTGGGCTTTCGTGACCGGGATGGTCAGCTCTAACTGAATAAATGCGGTCAAAAATGTGGGAGGGGCGGTGCGACGATTCGACTTGCCCCCGATAGCAGGGTGTCAGCCAGCACATGTATTAGCTGACCCACTGCCATCGGGGGCAAGCCCCTCCCACATTTGATATTCACTGGTCTCAGATTAGGCTTTCGGCAGTGCCATGCCTTGGCCCATCTGCACTGCTGTGCCTGCCACCAACTCTTCAGCCCACTTCACCTGATCCGGCCCGAACAACACAATCGCGGTCGAACCCAACTTGAAGCGGCCCAGCTCAGCACCTTTCTCTAAATGGATCGGCGCACGCGCAGCTTCGTCATAGCGGAAAGTTTTCAGCTCACGTTTCGGCGGCGTTACCAAGCCAGCCCACACGGTCTCAATCGACGCCACAATCATCGCACCCACCAATACCACCGCCATCGGGCCGCGTTCAGTGTCGAAGATGCAGGCAACGCGCTCGTTACGGGCAAACAGCTCCGGCACGTTTTCGGCGGTGGTCTGGTTGACCGAGAAAATTCTGCCCGGGATGTAGACCATCTCGCGCAGGGTGCCCGCCAGTGGCATGTGCACGCGGTGGTAGTCCTTCGGCGACAGGTAAACCGTCGCAAAATCACCGCCCATGAACGGCGCCGACAAGGCTGCATCGCCACCCAGCAACTCCAATACGCTGAAGCTGTGGCCTTTGGCCTGGAACACGCGACCGTGTTCGATCGGGCCCAACTGGCTGATCGCGCCATCGGCCGGGCTCAGCACCGCGCCTGGGGTTTGGTCCAGCGGGCGGGCGCCGTCTTTGAGGGCGCGGGTGAAGAAGGCGTTGAAGTGCTCGTAAGCGGTCAGGTCTTCAACCAGGGCCTGGGACATGTCCACTTGATAGCGCTTGGCGAACCAGGCAGTGAAGGCGTTCTTGAACCAGCGCACGCGGCACTCGGCAATGCAGCCGGCCAGGCGCGACAGCAAGTGGTGCGGGAGCAAGTATTGGCTGAGGATAAACAACTGCTTTTTCATAACTGTCCTTAAACCTTAAATCTCAACGGGGGTGTCGGGGTGGTTGCCCCATTCGCCCCAGGAACCGGCATAACCTTTGACTCGCGGATAACCGAGCGCCTTGGCCACCAGGTAGGTGAAGCCAGAGCGGTGGTGAGTCTGGCAGTGGGTGATGATTTCTTTATCGCGGGTCAGCCCGAGGTCTTCGAGGATCTGCGGCATGTCGCGGCGAATACGCAGGTTGCGCGCCTTGTCCATGCCGGCGGTCCATTCGAAGTTCACCGCGCCGGGGATGTGCCCGCCTTTGGCGGCTAGCACTTTCTCGCCGGAATACTCCAGCGGGCCGCGCGCGTCCCAGATACCCAGGTCGGCCGCGCCGAGGCGGCTTTGCAGGTACTCGCGGGTGGCGGTGGGGCCATCATGCAGCGTCAGGCTGACGGGGCCGCCGGCGAGTGCGGGCACTTCGGTCGAAACCGGGCGTTGTTCTTCCAGCCAGGCCAGCAGGCCGCCGTCCAGGTAATGGTATTTCTGGTGGCCGATGACATCGAGCATCCAGATGAAGCGCCCGGCCCAGCCACCGCCTTCGTCGTCGTAGACCACGTAAGTGGCGTCGGGTGTGTGGCCCAGTTCGCCGAAGAGTTTTTCCAGGTCGGCCTTGTTGGGTAGCAGGCCCGGTGCCGGTGGCTGGCCCAGTTGGGTGCGCTTGGGGTCAACGAAATGCGCGCCGGGGATATGCCCTTCGGCGTAGCGGGCGGCGCTGGTGAGGTCCACCAGAATCAGGTGTTCGGCAGCCAGTTGACCTTGCAGGTCGCTGGATTCGATCACCAGCGGCAAGCCAGAGAAGTCAGGCATGTGAGGTCTCCTGGGCACAAATGTTGGCGATAAAGGACCGCGATTGTAGCGCAAGCATCAGGCGCTGCGGTTGGTAAAGCAGTGCAGGGCTTTCTCGATGCATTGGGCGGTTTTGCCGAAGGCCTGCACGGTGGTTTCCGAGAACGGCCCGCCGCCTTGGTCGGCCACCATCAGCATCACCACTTTGCCGTTGCAGCTCAGGGACCGCAGCAGCAGGTGTTCGCCGGTAAACAAGCGTCGCAGGATCGGCGGCAGCAGTGCCGAGAACTGCGCGTGGTTGTCTGGATTGAGGCGCACCTGGGCGGATTTTTCCAGCAGGCGTTGCAGTAGCGTGCTGTTGACCACGTCCAGGCTCAGGTTGGCGGCGTCCTTTGGCAAGCCGTCGACTTGGTGCACACGCAAGGTGCTCTGGGCGCGATCGGTCATCAGCAACATGACCCGCTGCATGCCGCTGGCCACCAGCGCTTCCTTGGCGCAGGTGGTCAAGTGCATGGCGTTGGCAAAGCGGCTGGGTTCCACCAACAGCTCGGTGCAGCGCTTACGCCAGATGGCCAGGGCCTCGGCGGTGGGCGGCGGCGCAGGCAGCAGGCCGCGATGGATTTTTTGCACATGCCACGGCCAGATCAGCGACAGCGCCGGGTGCCAGAGATCGGGCATCAACGCTGTGCGCGCGCTGGTGACGGCCTGCTGGTGAACCAGTTGCTGCACCTCACCCAACGGCTGTTGCAGGTACAGCGCGGTGAGGTATTGCCAGCGCTGGGTGTGCGGGCAAGTCCAGGATTCCTGGGCCGACATCGCCAAGCCATTGGCCAGCAGTACGGTGTTGGCCGGCTGGTTCAGCCAGCGGCGCAGGTTAGGTTCGGCGTCGAGCAGTTGCTGGTGACGCAACGGGTCGTCCTCGCGAGCGATATGCAGCGCCTTGACCAGCAAGCGCTGCTCACCCAACAACAGGTTGTAGCCTTGGGACACCCAGATCGGCAGGTGCCAGGCCTCGGTCAGGCCCAGGCACAGGTCGAGCAGGCGTACACCGAACAAGTGCTGCTCGACCTGGCGCGCGGGCTCACCTTTATGGATAACCCGCAGCTCCCATTCTTCGAGCAGCTTGGGATAGGCCACTGCCATTGGCCACATTGGCGACAGAAACAGCAGGCTGCCCCAATGAATGTCTTGCCATAACCGCGCCAGGCGGCTGCCGAACAAGCCGTTGGCCTGCTGCGAGGCGTGCTGGCTCACCAGTAGCAATTGGCGCAACGCCACGGGAATCTCATGGGCAGGCACCGAGGGTAGGCGTGCCAGTAATTCTTCGGCGCGCTTGAGGCCCAGGCGGTTGAGCGCCACTTCAAGGTTTTCTGCCGGTTCCGCCAGGCTGCCTTGAGTGCGGCTGTTGGCCTCACGCATGACGCTGAGCACCAGCGCCGGGCTGCTTTGCATCAGCTCGGCAATATCTCGCAACGAACTGCGGCTATCACGGATGCCTTTGCACACACGCTCGTGACTGGCCTGGGGGACGGGCAGCAGCACGTCGTCCAGGCGCTTGATCCAAGCGGCGAGAGAAGTGGGTCTTGCAGTTGGGACTGTCGTTTCATTAGCCATGGTTGGGGCGCGATCATCACTTGCGGTCTACACGCCCGGAGCGGGCCGAACTGGCTTTTCGCCTTAACGGCCTATAGTCTGGCGCAGTTTTGCCGATAAGTAGAACAAGAGTTTTCTGCTACACCCAATATGTCCATGAACCCGACGGCGCAAGTACTCATCTCCTATGGCTAAAATTATCGGCATCATTGTCGTCTTCGCAAGCGTGCTCGGCGGGTACGTCCTGTCCCACGGTAAAATCGCGGCGCTGATCCAGCCCTTCGAGGTGTTGATTATCGGTGGTGCGGCACTGGGCGCGTTCCTGCAAGCGAACCCCGGATACATGACCATGCACGTGGTCAAGAAATCCCTGGCGATGTTCGGCTCGCGTTTCACCCACACCTTCTATCTGGAGGTGCTGGGCCTGGTCTATGAGATCCTCAATAAAAGTCGCCGCGAAGGCATGATGGCTATCGAGGCCGACATTGAAGACGCCGCGGCCAGCCCGATCTTCGCCAAGTACCCGGCCGTGCTCAAAGATGAGCGCATGACCGCCTACATCTGTGATTACCTGCGCATCATGTCCTCCGGCAACATGGCTCCCCACGAGCTGGAAGGTCTGTTCGACATGGAACTGTTCAGCCTCAAAGAAGAACTGGAACACCCCTCCCACGCCGTGACCGGTATCGCCGACGGCATGCCCGGCTTCGGTATCGTTGCAGCGGTACTGGGTATCGTGGTGACCATGGCCTCCCTCGGCGAAGGCGACCAGGCGGCCATCGGCATGCACGTAGGTGCGGCACTGGTGGGTACGTTCTTCGGTATTCTCGCGGCCTACGGTTTCTTTGGCCCGCTGGCGACCTCCCTGGCCCATGATGCCAAGGAAGAAATCAATCTGTACGAGTCGATCAAGGCCAGCCTGGTAGCGTCTGCTTCCGGCATGCCGCCATCACTGGCGGTGGAATTCGGTCGTAAAGTGCTGTACCCGAAACATCGCCCGAGCTTCGCTGAGCTGGAACAAGCGGTTCGCGGTCGCTAAGCCATGGAAAACAACCAGCCGATAATCATCAAGCGCGTCAAGCGCTTCGCTGCGGGGCACCACGGCGGCGCCTGGAAAATCGCCTTCGCCGACTTTGCGACGGCGATGATGGCGTTCTTCCTGGTGCTGTGGCTGATGTCCACCGCCACGCCGGAACAAAAGATCGCCATCGCCGGTTACTTCAAAGACCCCATTGGTTTCTCTGAAAGCGGCACGCCGTTCGTGATCGACCTGGGCGGTTCGCCGCAACTGGCGCCTGAGCGCACCATCAACCCTGAGGTCAAGACCGAATCGCCACAGGAAAACATCCCGATCGAGCGCGAAACCGTCGAAAGCATGGCTGAACAGGTCGAGCAGGAACGCCTGGAATTGTTGCTGCAGGAATTGCAGACCAAAGTCGACGAGAACCCGCAACTGCTGAAATTCAAGGACCAAATCTCCTTCGAAATCACACCGGAAGGGTTGCGCATCCAGATCACCGACGCCGCCAACCGGCCGATGTTCGACTCCGGCAGTGCGCGCTTGAAACCGTACTTTGAAGACATCCTGCTGGCCATGGCCGACACCATCAAGGCGGTGCCGAACAAGATCAGCATCAGTGGTCATACCGACGCCAAGCCTTATGCAGGCCAGGGTGACTTTGGCAACTGGGAACTCTCGGCCAATCGTGCCAACGCCGCTCGCCGTGCGCTGGTAGCCGGTAGCTACCCGGACCCGCAAGTGGCGCGGGTGGTGGGGTTTGCTTCGTCGCAGCTGTTTGATCATGAAGACCCGTACAACCCGATCAACCGCCGGATCGATATCGTGGTGCTGACCAAAAAGGCCCAGCGCGCGATTGAAGGTGATCAACCGCCACCGGCGCCAGCCCCAGGTGCAACTGCGCCAGGTGCGGCCCCGGTCGACCCGAACGCACTGCCGCCGAGTCAGGAGCCACTGCCGGCCCATGAGCTGCGCCAGAAGCTGAACCTGTTTGATGATGGTGGGGTGAAGGACCCTACGGCTCCTAAGGCGGGCTCCTAACCTGCACATACAACAAGGCCGCGATGATCGCGGCCTTGTTGTTTATGCGCTCCTGCAGAGAAAGTCAGAGTGGCAGATAGGCTTTGACGCCACTGATGACGCCTTGCATGTCATCGCTGGCAAGGCGAGGTACGAAGTACTCTCGGCCTTTCGTGCGGGTCTTGCGATGAAGTTTGTCGAGGCGTTCGAAGCTGACGGTGTAAATCATGTCGCACTTCACCCACAGTTCTTTATAGCCATCCGACTGAAGTGGGTTGTTGCGCAGCAAATGGTGCCAGTCGTGCTGTATCGCGGGGGCGGTCGAAGATATCGGGACCACCGTACAGAGCTTGCGACTATGAGTGGCGGTGGGAGATATCACTACGACCTTGCGGATCTTGAGCATCTCCGGAGCAACAAAACCTCTAGTGAAATCGCAGAGAAGCACATCGCCTTGTTTGGGATGGTAGTAGAGAGCCAATCGAGAATTCCCCACAAAAAGCAAAGCCGCCCGAAGGCGGCTTCATTCGACACGCAGTGGAGCTTGCTTCGCCCCTGCTGCGCCGCTGGATCAACCCCGAAAAGGACCCAGACTCCTGCCAGCTTTCGCTGGTGACGGAGCGATTATGAGCATCAGAAATTCCGAATTCAAGCGGGCTTGTGTCGACGAGCCACCCAGTTGTGCCGAATTCTTGATGCCAACCCCTATTAAATCAATGGAGTAGAGCGCCCCATGCCTTGATTTATGTGTATCAAGAGTTGGCAGCTCAATAAGTGCTCTCCGGCAAACTCGCAATAATCGACCGATAGCTGTTCATCCGCTGCTGCTGCACGCGCCCATCTTCCAGCGCCTTGAGCAGTGCACAACCCGGTTCGCGGTCGTGTTTGCAGTCGCGGAAGCGGCAGGTGCCGATCAGGTCGTTGAACTCGATAAAGCCCGCTTCCACATCGCTGCGGCTGACGTGGCCGAGGCCGAATTCACGAATGCCGGGGGAGTCGATCAGTTCACCGCCGCCAGGGAAGTGGAACAACCGCGCGGTGGTGGTGGTGTGGGTGCCCTGGCCAGACAGTTCCGACAGCGGGCCCACGCGGGTCTCGACTTCCGGCAGCAGGCTGTTGACCAGCGAGGACTTGCCCACGCCGGACTGGCCGACAAACACGCTGATGCGCCCGTCCAACTGCTGTTGCAGCTGTTCCATGCCGTTGCCGTGATGCGCCGATACTTCCAGCACCGGGTAGCCCAAGGTGCGGTACACCGCCAACAACGCGTTGAGTGCCGGGGCGTTCTGCTCGTCGATCAGGTCGAATTTGTTCAGCAGCAACAACGGGCGAATACCAGCATGCTCGGCGGCTACCAGGTAGCGGTCGATCAGGTTGGCATGGGGCTCGGGCAGTGGCGCGAACACGATCACGATCATGTCGACGTTGGCGGCCACCGGCTTGAGCTGGCCACGGCTGTCCGGGCGGCGCAGTTCGGTAGTACGCGGCAGCTGCGCGACGATCACGCCGATGCCCTGGTTGCCGGCACGCCACACGACCTTGTCGCCCGTGACCAGCGCAGGCAGGTTGGCGCGCAAGTGGCAACGGAACACCTGGCCCGCGAGTTCGCCTTCGAGCGCCTCGACTTCGACCTGCACACCAAAGTGCGCGATCACCAGGCCCGTTTGTTCGGGGCCCAGGTCGCCGCCCTCAAGCGCTTCCACGGCGGAGGATTCACGTTTGGCGGCGCGCGCGGCGCGTTCACCCTGAATCTTTTCGATGCGCCAGTTTTGGCGACGATTGAGCTGGCGTTTGGCCATTGGTGTTCCGTGTCGATAATGCAAAGGTTGGGTAAAACGGTCGCGAGTCTAGCACGCCCCCGCCTGCTAAACTGCGCGGCTACGCCCAGGTGCCAAGAGAATCAAGCCATGCAAAACCCACAGAACCTGATTTGGATCGATCTGGAAATGACCGGTCTGAACCCTGACACCGACGTCATCATCGAGATGGCCACCATTGTCACCGACAGCAACCTCAACACCTTGGCCGAAGGGCCGGTGATCGCCATCCACCACAGCGACGCCGTACTCGCCACCATGGACGAGTGGAACACCCGCACCCACGGCAACTCCGGCCTGACCCAGCGCGTGCGCGACAGCCGTACCAGCATGGCTGAAGCCGAAGCTGAAACCATCGCTTTTTTGGAAAAGTGGGTGCCCAAGGGCAAGTCGCCGATCTGCGGTAACAGCATTTGCCAGGATCGCCGCTTTCTGTATACCCACATGAAAGGGCTGGAAAGCTACTTTCATTACCGCAACCTGGACGTGTCCACGCTTAAAGAGCTGGCTGCGCGCTGGGCGCCGGAGGTCAAAGACAGCTTCCATAAAGGCAGCACGCATTTGGCGCTGGATGATATTCGCGAGTCGATTGCCGAGTTGCAGCATTACCGCAAGCATTTCATCAAGGCCTGATCAAGCGGCGCCTGGTCTGACGCCATCGGGGGCAAGCCCCCTCCCACCTTTGACGGTATCCACACATCAAAATGTGGGAGGGGGCTTGCCCCCGATGCAGTCGGCGCGGTCTTTCGCCAGGCGCCCCCTTTTGGTGCCATCAGCAAATGATTAGACTGCCGGCCTCTATGCAAGGATCGCCATCATGCTGCTGATGCTCTACCTCATCGCCATCACCGCCGAAGCCATGACCGGCGCGCTGTCTGCCGGGCGGCGCGGTATGGACTGGTTTGGCGTAGTGCTGATTGCGTGTGTGACGGCGCTGGGCGGTGGTTCGGTGCGCGACGTGTTGTTGGGGCATTACCCGCTGACGTGGGTCAAGCATCCGGAATACCTGGTGCTGACCTCAATCGCGGCGTTGGTGACGATCTTTATCGCCCCGTTGATGCGCCGCTTGCGCTCGCTGTTCCTGGCGCTGGACGCCGTGGGGCTGGTGGCCTTCACCCTGATTGGCTGCATGACCGCCCTGGAAATGGGCCACGGCATGCTGGTGGCCTCGGTCAGTGGCGTGATCACGGGCGTGTTCGGCGGCATTCTGCGGGACATCTTTTGCAACGACATCCCGCTGATCTTTCGCCGCGAGTTATATGCCAGCGTGTCGTTCCTTGCTGCCTGGTTCTACATGCTTTGCCTCTACTTGCAGCTTCCCAGTGAGCAATCGATTTTGCTCACCTTGTTCAGCGGCTTTCTCTTACGGCTGTTGGCGATCCGCTTTCACTGGGAAATGCCCAAGTTCGTCTACAACGACGACGTGCATTAACGGTTGGCGTGCTGGTTCAGCGCCCATTCCACATGTTCGCGCACTAGATCTGAAGGGTAGTCGCGCCGTGCTTTCAAGGCCTCCAGCACCGGGATGCTCGACGGTGCATTACCCAGGCCTACCGCGAGGTTGCGCAGCCAGCGCTCATAGCCGGCGCGGCGCAGGGGCGAGCCTTCGGTGCTGCTGAGGAATTTATCCTCATCCCACATAAACAATTCGGCCAGCTCTGCGTTATCCAGGTTGTGGCGCGGCTTGAAATCGCTTTCACCAGAAGGGCGGGCGAAACGATTCCACGGGCAAACGATTTGACAGTCATCGCAGCCGAACACGCGATTGCCGATCAGCGGGCGCAAGTCCTCGGGAATTGCGCTCTTGAGCTCAATCGTTAAATAGGAAATGCAGCGCCGCGCGTCCAGCACATAGGGGCCGACGAAGGCATTGGTGGGGCAGATATCCAGGCAGGCAGTGCAGCGCCCGCAGTGCTCAGTGCGGTGGGGTTCGTCCACCGGCAACGGTAAGTCGACAAACAGCTCGCTGAGGAAGAAATAACTACCGGCCTTACGATTGAGTACCAGCGTGTTCTTGCCGATCCAGCCCAGGCCAGCCTGCTCGGCGATGGCTTTTTCCAGCACGGGCGCGCTGTCGACAAACGCGCGAAAGCCAAACGGGCCGATCTGCGCCTGGATGCGGTCAGCCAGTTGCTGCACGCGCTTGCGGATCAGCTTGTGGTAGTCGCGACCCAAGGCGTAGCGGGAGATATAGGCTTTTTCGGGCTGGGCCAGTAGTTGGGCCATTTGAGTGTCGCCGGGCAGGTAATCCATGCGCAGCGAGACCACGCGCAAGGTGCCCGGCACCAGTTCATCCGGGTGCGAGCGTTTGCTGCCGTGGGCACCCATGTACTCCATCTCGCCGTGGTAGCCCGCGTCGAGCCAGCGTTGCAGGTGTTGTTCATGCTCAGCCAGGTCCAGGCCGCTGATGCCGACTTGTTGAAAGCCCAGTTCGCGGCCCCAGTCTTTGATCGATTGGGCGAGGGCGGGCAGATCGGAGGTAATAGCGGGCATGAGACACGGGAAACCACAGGTTAGATGCGTATAATTCTGCCAGACATCGGAGCTTGAAGACGCATGCCGCAGACAAAACACGAAATTCCCGACGTTCAGCCACTGTTGCACGGCCATTTGCCGCAACTGGCTGCCCGTTCCCTGGACGCCCATAAAGGCCAATTTGGGCACTTGCTGGTCATCGGTGGCGATCGCGGCTTTGGCGGCGCTGCGCTGCTGAGTGCCGAAAGTGCCCTGCGCAGTGGCGCTGGCATGGTCTCGCTGGCGACCCGCCTGGACCACGTGCCTGCGGCGCTGGCTCGCTTGCCGGAAGTCATGACGGTTGGCGTGAGTTCAGCCAACCAGTTGATGGGCGTGCTGGAAAAAGTCTCGGTGATTGTTATCGGCCCAGGCCTGGGCGAAGCCGCCTGGGGCAAAAGCCTGCTGTCTGTTGCCGCCAACGCCAACCAGCCGCAAGTGTGGGATGCCGATGCTCTCAATCAGTTGGCCAAAGGCGGCGTGAGCTTGCCGGCCAACTCGGTCATCACGCCACATCCGGGTGAAGCTGCGCGGTTGCTGGGCCTCTCGACAGCCGAGGTTCAGGCTGACCGCCTTAAGGTGGCGCGCGCGTTGAGCCAGAAATTCAATGCAGTGGCTATCCTTAAGGGGGCTGGCCTCAAGGGGGCTGGCAGTTTGATCGCCAGCCCGGACGGTCGCGTTTCACGATGTGATCAAGGCCATCCGGCGATGGCAACGGCGGGGCTGGGTGATGTACTCGCCGGGTTGGTGGGCGCGTTACTGGCCCAAGGCATGTCGGCCTACGAGGCAGGCTGCCTGGCTGTGTGGTTGCACGCCACGGCGGGCGATCGTCAGGGCACCTTTGGTCGCGGGCTGGCGGCCAGCGACCTGATACCGGCCATTCGTCAATTATTGGAGGAGCAGTCGCCGTGTCTGAAGTAATCCTGTTTTTGGCCGATGAAGAGGCCATGGTTGCCTTCGGTCACCGCATCGCCCAGGTCACGGCCGGGACGGGCCTGATCTTTCTGGAAGGCGACCTGGGGGCGGGCAAGACTACGTTGTCCCGGGGGATTATCCGTGGGTTGGGCCATGCCGGTGCGGTTAAAAGCCCGACGTTCACCCTGGTAGAACCTTACGAGATCGGTGAGGTGCGTGCGTTTCACTTCGACCTCTATCGCCTGGTGGACCCCGAAGAGCTGGAGTACATGGGCATCCGTGATTACTTCGATGAAGATGCGCTGTGCCTGATCGAGTGGCCAGATAAAGGCACAGGCTTTTTGCCAAAGCCGGACCTGACCATTACCATTACGCCGCATGAAACAGGACGTCAGCTGAAGTTGTTGCCCCAAAGCGCGCGCGGCCAGTCGTGGTGCGCCGCTTTGGCATTGGAATTCAAATAATTGGTGGGGTTAGGTATGCGCTTTCGCGCGTTGGTTGCTGTCGTAGGGGTGTTGCTTGCGGCAATGACTGTCAATGCTCTGGCTGCTTCACAGGTGAAAAGTGTGCGCCTGTGGCGAGCGCCGGATAACACGCGACTGGTGTTCGACCTGTCTGGCCCGGTCCAGCACAGCGTCTTTACCCTGACGGCGCCTGATCGCCTGGTGATCGACATCAACGGTGCGACCCTGGCCGCCCCGCTCAAGGTGTCTACGGCTAATACACCGATTACCGCCATGCGCTCGGCTCAGCGTACGCCGACCGATCTGCGTGTGGTGATCGACCTTAAAAAGGTCGTGACCCCGAAAAGCTTCGTGCTGGCCCCGAATGCCCAGTACGGCAATCGCCTCGTGGTCGACCTGTTCGACAACGCCGCCGATGCCAACCCACCACCCGCGCCACCGCCGAGCGTTGCGACGGTGCCTGCCGTGCCGGTCAACCCGTCGCAACCGCAGGTCAAGTTGCCGCCACCACCACCGGCCCCCGCGGGCAAGCGTGACATTATCGTGGTGATCGATGCCGGTCACGGCGGTGAAGACCCGGGTGCTTCCGGCTCTCGCGGCCAACATGAAAAAGACGTGGTATTGGCAATTGCCCGTGAGTTGCAGCGCCAGATCAATGCCATGAAAGGCTATCGCGCCGAGCTGACCCGCACCGGCGATTACTTCATCCCGTTGCGCGGTCGTACCGAAATCGCGCGCAAAAAAGGCGCCGACCTGTTCGTTTCGATTCACGCCGACGCCGCGCCTTCCACGGCAGCGTTCGGGGCCTCGGTGTTTGCCTTGTCGGATCGCGGCGCCACGTCGGAGACCGCCCGTTGGCTGGCTGACAGCGAAAACCGTTCCGACTTGATCGGCGGGGCTGGCAACGTCTCCCTGGATGATAAGGACAAGATGCTCGCTGGCGTGCTGCTCGACCTGTCCATGACTGCGTCGCTCACCTCCAGCCTGAACGTAGGCCAGAAGGTCTTGAGCAATATTGGCCGAGTGACTTCGTTGCACAAACAGCGTGTGGAACAGGCCGGATTTATGGTGTTGAAGTCGCCGGACATCCCGTCGATCCTGGTGGAAACCGGGTTTATCTCCAACGCCAATGAAGCTTCCAAACTGGCCAGTGCCAGCCATCAACAAGCATTGGCGCGCTCCATCAGCGCCGGTGTGCGCCAGTTCTTCCAGCAAAACCCGCCGCCGGGCACGTATATCGCCTGGCTGCGCGACTCCGGCAAGATCGCCCAGGGCCCGCGTGACCATCGCGTCCAGCCCGGCGATACCCTGGCCATGCTGGCCGTGCGTTTCCAGGTGTCGGCGGCCACGTTGCGCAGCGCCAACAACCTGAAGACCGACGAGCTTAAAGTTGGCCAGGTATTGACCATTCCCGGCACTGAGTTGGCGGCACAATAATGAGCGAATCCGCATTGAACAACGGCTCGCGCATCGAGCTGCTCAGCCCACGCCTTGCCAACCAGATCGCGGCGGGTGAGGTGGTTGAGCGCCCGGCATCAGTCATCAAGGAGTTGCTGGAAAACAGCATCGACTCCGGCGCCAAGCGTATCGACGTGGATGTGGAGCAGGGCGGCGTCAAGCTGCTGCGGGTGCGCGACGACGGCAGCGGCATCTCCTCCGATGACCTGCCGCTGGCTTTGGCCCGTCACGCCACCAGCAAGATTCGCGACCTGGAAGACCTTGAGCGGGTGATGAGCCTGGGCTTTCGCGGTGAGGCCCTGGCCTCCATCAGCTCCGTGGCCCGCCTGACGCTTACCTCGCGCACCCGTAGTGCCGAGCAGGCCTGGCAGGTAGAAACCGAAGGCCGTGACATGGCGCCTCGGGTCCAGCCTGCGGCCCATCCGGTGGGCACCTCGGTGGAGGTGCGTGACCTGTTCTTCAATACCCCGGCGCGGCGTAAATTCCTCAAGGCCGAGAAAACCGAATTCGATCACCTGCAGGAAGTCATCAAGCGCCTGGCCCTGGCCCGCTTCGACGTGGCGTTTCACCTGCGTCACAACGGCAAGACTATCCTCAGCCTGCACGAAGCCCATGACGACGCCGCGCGTGCGCGCCGGGTGTCGGCGATTTGTGGCGGCGGTTTCCTGGAGCAGGCGCTGCCGATTGAAATCGAACGCAACGGCCTGCGCCTGTGGGGCTGGGTAGGTTTGCCGACCTTCTCCCGCAGCCAGGCTGACTTGCAGTACTTTTTTGTGAACGGCCGGGCGGTGCGCGACAAGCTCGTGGCCCACGCGGTGCGTCAGGCGTATCGCGACGTGCTGTTCAATGGCCGCCACCCAACGTTTGTGCTGTTTTTTGAAGTCGACCCGTCGGTGGTGGACGTCAACGTGCACCCGACCAAACACGAAGTGCGTTTCCGTGATGGGCGCATGGTGCATGATTTCCTCTACGGCACCTTGCACCGCGCGTTGGGCGATGTGCGCCCGGATGACCAACTGTCTGCGCCCATTGTGACGGCAGTGGTGCGCCCAAGTGGTCCGGACGCCGGTGAGTTTGGCCCTCAGGGTGAAATGAGTCTGGCTGGCAACCTGCTGCAATCTACGCCGCCGCAGCCGTCTTTCGCGGCGCCGGGTTCTGGCGCGGGTGCGGGTTATCAATATCAGTACACCCCGCGTCCGCAATCGGCGGTACCGGTGGCTGAGGCTCAGGCGGCGTATCGTGAGTTTTTCGCGCCGTTGCCGGGTGCCGAGCCTGGCGCGGTGGCGCTGCCAGAAGGCGGTGGTGACATTCCGCCGCTGGGCTATGCGCTGGCGCAGCTCAAGGGCATCTACATCCTGGCCGAAAACGCCCACGGCCTGGTGCTGGTCGACATGCACGCCGCCCACGAGCGGATCATGTACGAGCGCCTCAAGATCGCCATGGCCAGCGAAGGCCTCAGCGGCCAGCCGCTGCTGGTGCCCGAATCCCTGGCGGTCAGCCAACGTGAAGCCGATTGCGCCGAAGAACATGCCAGCGTCTTCCAGAGCCTTGGCTTTGAATTGCAGCGCCTGGGCCCGGAAACCCTGGCCATCCGCCAGATTCCCGCGTTGCTCAAGCAGGCCGAGGCCAACCGGCTGGTCGCCGACGTACTGGCCGACCTGATGGAATACGGCACCAGTGACCGCGTGCAGGCCCATATCAACGAACTGCTCGGCACCATGGCCTGCCACGGTGCGATCCGCGCCAACCGCCGCCTGGCACTGCCGGAAATGAACGGCCTGCTGCGGGACATGGAAAACACCGAGCGCAGTGGCCAATGCAATCATGGCCGACCGACCTGGACCCAAATGGGCCTGGACGATCTGGACAAACTGTTCTTGCGCGGTCGCTGATGAGTGCCTTGCCCCCCGCGATCTTCCTGATGGGCCCCACGGCCGCTGGCAAGACTGACCTGGCCATCGAGCTGACCAAAGTGCTGCCGTGCGAGCTGATCAGTGTCGACTCTGCCCTGGTTTACCGGGGCATGGACATCGGCACGGCTAAGCCATCTAAAGAACTGCTGGCCGAGTATCCGCACCAACTGATCGACATCATCGACCCTTCCGAGAGCTATTCGGCTGCAGATTTTCGCACCGATGCCCTGGCCGCCATGGCCGACATCACCGCGAGGGGCAATATCCCGCTGCTGGTGGGCGGTACGATGCTCTACTACAAGGCTTTGCAGGAAGGCCTGGCAGACATGCCACCGGCCGATGCACAGGTGCGTGCCGAGCTGGAGGAAGAGGCTGCACGCCTTGGCTGGCAAGCCCTGCACGATCAGTTGGCCGCCGTGGACCCAGTATCTGCCGCACGAATTCACCCCAACGACCCCCAGCGCCTCACCCGTGCGTTGGAAGTCTGGCGTGTGAGCGGCCAGACCATGACTGAACATCGGCTGAAACAAACTGCGCAAAGTGCCGACGCAGGCGCATCTGGTCAGTCACAATTGCCCTATACTGTGGCGAATCTGGCCATTGCTCCGGCAAATCGCCAGGTGCTGCATGACCGAATTGCACAAAGATTCACAATTATGTTGGAACAGGGGTTTGTGGACGAGGTCGTAGCACTGCGTTCAAGAGGTGACCTGCATTCAGGGTTGCCTTCGATACGTGCTGTAGGCTACCGCCAAGTCTGGGATCACCTGGACGGCAAGCTGACGTCAGCTGAGATGCAGGAGCGCGGCATCATCGCCACGCGCCAATTGGCGAAACGCCAGTTCACCTGGCTGCGCAGCTGGAGCGATTTGCACTGGCTGGACAGCCTGGACAGCGACAATCTGTCACGCGCCTTGAAATACTTGGGATCGGTCTCCATATTGAGCTGAGTCCTTGCAATTGCCGTCTATCCTTGGGGGTGTGACGGCCTTGAGCTATCTATTTTTCCGATTTTTTATTATTGATCCTTAAAGGAGTGCGACACATGTCAAAAGGGCATTCGCTACAAGACCCTTACTTGAATACTTTACGTAAAGAGAAAGTGGGGGTTTCCATCTACCTGGTCAACGGTATCAAGCTGCAAGGCACGATCGAGTCGTTCGACCAGTTCGTGATCCTGCTGAAAAACACCGTCAGCCAGATGGTTTACAAGCACGCTATCTCGACAGTGGTTCCAGTTCGTCCGATTCGTCTGCCAAGCGCAGCCGGTGACGAAGTGGGTGACGCTGAGCCAGGTAACGCCTGATAGGAGTCTCCTTTGTTCTTTGAGCGCCACGGTGGTGGTGAGCGGGTCATTCTCGTTCACTTGGATGGACAGGACCCTGAGGCGCGCGAAGATCCGCAGGAGTTTCAGGAGTTGGCAAATTCGGCCGGCGCCGAGACCGTTGCGTTTTTTAACGTGCCGCGTCATCGGCCAACCGCCAAATTCCTGATCGGCAGCGGCAAGGTCGAGGAACTTCGCGACCTGGTCCACGCCGAAGAAGCCGATCTGGTGATCTTCAATCACACCCTCACGCCCAGTCAGGAACGCAACCTCGAACGTGTTTTCGAGTGTCGCGTGATCGACCGTACCGGTTTGATTCTCGATATTTTTGCCCAGCGCGCCCGTACCCATGAAGGCAAGCTCCAGGTCGAACTGGCCCAGCTTGACCACATGAGTACCCGCCTCGTTCGCGGCTGGACTCACCTTGAGCGCCAAGGTGGCGGTATCGGCATGCGTGGCCCGGGTGAAACCCAGCTCGAAACCGACCGACGCCTGCTTCGGGTGCGCCTGCGCCAGATCAAGGGCCGCCTCGAGAAAGTCCGCAGCCAGCGCGAGCAATCGCGCCGGGGCCGTTCCCGTGCGGATATCCCTACCGTGTCCCTGGTGGGCTATACCAACGCCGGCAAGTCCACGCTGTTCAACAACGTGACCAAATCCGACGTGTACGCGGCCGACCAGCTGTTCGCCACCCTTGATCCTACCCTGCGTCGTCTGGAGCTGGCCGACCTCGGTCCGATCGTCTTGGCGGACACCGTGGGTTTTATTCGCCACTTGCCCCACAAGCTGGTCGAGGCGTTTCGGTCTACGCTCGAAGAGTCGAGCAATTCCGACCTGCTGTTGCACGTGATCGATGCGGCTGAACCGGATCGCATGCTGCAGATTGAGCAGGTGATGCTGGTGTTGGGCGAGATTGGTGCCCAGGACTTGCCGATCCTCGAGGTCTATAACAAACTCGATTTGCTTGAAGGCGTTGAGCCACAAATCCAGCGCGACGAGAACGGCAAGCCCCAACGGGTGTGGCTGTCAGCGCGTGATGGCAGTGGCCTGGAGCTGCTCGAACAAGCCATCTCCGAATTACTCGGCGGTGATTTGTTCGTCGGCACCTTGCGCTTGCCTCAGCGTTTTGCTCGACTGCGTGCACAGTTTTTCGAGCTGGGCGCGGTACAGAAAGAAGAACACGACGAAGAAGGGGTCAGCTTGCTGGCCGTTCGATTGCCGCGCTCGGAGCTCAATCGGCTGGTCAGCCGTGAGGGCGTAGTACCGACAGAGTTCATCTAACAACACACTTTGCAATAAAAGCCTCCGAAAGCGGTTGTGCCGCAGTGGCAGGCATTCTGTAGCATTGGTCGGCGCGCCGTGGGTGCGTCTTTGCTTTATCAGATGGAGAGCGCTATGGCTTGGAATGAGCCGGGTGGCAACTCGAATAATCAGGATCCTTGGGGTGGTAAACGCCGCAATAATGGCGACCGCAAGGGGCCACCAGATCTCGACGAGGCCTTCCGAAAGCTGCAGGAAAGCCTGAATGGGTTGTTCGGTGGTGGTAAAAAACGTGGTGGTGACGACGGCGGTCGCACCAGCAAGGGCGGCGGCTATGGCCTGCTGGGCCTGGGTCTTGTCGTGCTCGCGGCCGTGTGGCTGTACAGCGCCGTGTACGTGGTGGACGAGCAGGAGCAAGCCGTGGTGCTGCGCTTCGGCAAGTACTACGAGACTGTCGGCCCGGGCCTGAACATCTACTTCCCGCCGATCGACAAGAAGTACATGGAGAACGTCACGCGTGAGCGTGCCTACACCAAGCAGGGCCAGATGCTGACTGAAGACGAGAACATCGTCGAAGTGCCGCTGACCGTGCAGTACAAGATCAGCAACCTGCAGGACTTCGTGCTGAACGTTGATCAGCCGGAAATCAGCCTGCAACACGCCACCGAAAGCGCCCTGCGCCACGTCGTCGGTTCTACCGCGATGGACCAGGTGCTGACCGAAGGTCGTGAATTGATGGCCAGCGAAATCAAGGAGCGCCTGCAACGGTTCCTCGATACCTATCGCACCGGTATCACCGTTACCCAGGTGAACGTACAGAGCGCAGCGGCACCGCGTGAAGTGCAGGAAGCCTTCGATGACGTGATCCGCGCCCGTGAAGACGAGCAGCGTTCGCGCAACCAGGCTGAAACCTACGCCAATGGCGTGGTGCCGGAAGCCCGTGGTCAGGCCCAGCGCATCATCGAAGATGCCAATGGTTACCGCGACGAAGTGGTCTCCCGCGCCAAGGGTGAGGCGGATCGCTTTACCAAATTGGTCGCCGAGTACCGCAAGGCTCCAGAAGTCACGCGTGAGCGTCTGTACCTGGACACCATGCAGGAAGTCTTCAGCAACACCAGCAAGGTTCTCGTGACCGGCAGCAAAGGTGGGCAGAACAACCTGCTGTACTTGCCGCTGGACAAGATGATCGAAGGGGGCCGTAGCGGTAACACTGCGCCGTCCACCAGCTCGAATGCGGCTGCCAACGAAGCGAGCGCCCGTGCGGCCGCTGACTTGCTGCAGCAGCAAACACGTACCAGGGAGAGTCGTTGATGAGCAATAAATCGCTGACAGCCCTGATTGTGGGTGTCGTCGTAGTCATCGCTGCCTGGAACTGCTTCTACATCGTGGCTCAGACCGAGCGTGCGGTGTTGCTGCAATTCGGTCGTGTGGTGCAGGCAGACGTCCAGCCGGGTTTGCATGTGAAGGTCCCCTACGTCAACCAGGTGCGCAAGTTCGACGCGCGCCTGATGACCCTGGATGCACCGACGCAGCGCTTCCTGACCCTGGAAAAGAAAGCCGTGATGGTTGACGCCTACGCCAAGTGGCGCGTCAAGGATGCCGAGCGCTTCTACACCGCGACTTCCGGCCTCAAGCAGATTGCCGACGAGCGTTTGTCGCGCCGTCTGGAATCGGGCCTGCGTGACCAGTTTGGTAAGCGCACCCTGCACGAGGTGGTATCCGGTGAGCGTGACGCGCTGATGGCTGACATCACTCGTTCGCTGAACGCAATGGCTGAAAAAGAACTGGGCATCGAAGTCATCGATGTTCGGGTCAAGGCTATTGACCTGCCGAAGGAAGTGAACCGCAGCGTGTTCGAGCGTATGAGTACCGAGCGTGAGCGTGAAGCCCGTGAGCACCGCGCCAAGGGTAACGAGTTGGCTGAAGGTATCCGTGCGGATGCCGACCGTCAGCGCCGTGTACTGCTGGCCGAAGCCTATCGTGAGTCTGAAGAGGCCCGTGGTGATGGCGATGCTCAAGCTTCTGCTATCTACGCTAAGGCCTACGGCCAGGACCAGGAGTTCTACGCGTTCTACCGTAGCCTGCGTGCCTATCGTGAAAGCTTCGCGAACAAAACCGACGTCTTGGTGCTGGATCCAAGCAGCGACTTCTTCCGCTACCTGGAAAAGTCCAAGTAATCAGCCTGTGATTCTGTAGGGGTCATTCCCGTCGGGCGGCTAAAACGCCTGGCGGGGTGATCCTTTCAGAAAACGGGTGTATGATGCGGCAGCCGGGAAATTCCCGGCTTTTTTGCGTCTGCATGTTTGATTCGGCAGGCGTGACAGGTTTTTCGAGGAAAGTGCCCGACGAGGCCGGTTTCAGGTCGTTCGTCACGTCGCTCTTGCGCGTGGTTTATGCAAGGGGCGGGCATTTTCTGCTTCACTCAAGGCTCGGCCGAGGGCTGGCCGCCCGGATCAAAGGGGAATGGCGTAATGGCAACGGTAGACCGCTGGCTGCTGCCAGATGGCATCGAAGAAGTACTGCCACCAGAAGCTGCGCGCATTGAAGTAGCGCGTCGCCAGGTGTTGGATCTGTTCCAGAGCTGGGGTTACGAATTTGTCGTGACCCCCCATATCGAGTACCTGGAATCCCTGCTGACCGGCGCGGGCCAGGACCTGGATCTGCGCACCTTCAAGGTCATCGACCCGCAATCGGGCCGGCAAATGGGTTTTCGTGCTGACATCACGCCGCAAGTGGCGCGCATTGATGCGCACACCCTGCGTCGCGAAGGCCCGAGTCGCTTGTGCTACGCCGGCAGCGTGCTGCATGCGCAGCCTCGTGCATTGTCGTCTTCGCGCAGCCCGATCCAGTTGGGCGCCGAGTTGTATGGCGATGCCAGCCCGAGCAGCGACGTTGAAGTGATCAGCTTGATGCTGGCCATGCTGCAACTGGCTGACGTGCCGGATGTCCACATGGACCTGGGCCACGTCGGTATCTACCGTGGCCTGGCCCGTGCGGCCGGTTTGTCCGGTGAAGTAGAGCAGCAATTGTTCGATGCCCTGCAACGCAAGGCTATCGATGAAGTGATCGCCCTGACCGAAGGTGTGCCTGCGGATTTGGCCGGCATGCTGCGTGCGCTGGTGAACCTGTGCGGTGGCCGTGAAGTACTGGTGGCAGCGCGTGAGCGCCTGGCGAATGCGCCGGCCCCGGTATTGGCTGCATTGGACGACGTACTGGCGATTGCCGAGCAGTTGTCGGCGCGGTTCCCTGAGTTGCCGCTGTATTTCGATCTGGGTGAGTTGCGCGGTTACCACTACCACACCGGTGTGGTGTTCGCGGTGTTTGTACCGGGTGTTGGCCAAGCCATCGCCCAAGGCGGTCGCTACGACGATATCGGCGCCGACTTCGGTCGTGCGCGTCCGGCCACCGGTTTTTCCACCGATTTGAAAACCCTGGTGACCCTGGGGCGTGCTGAGGTCGAGCTGCCGTCTGGTGGCATCTGGATGCCCGACAGTACGGACGCAGCACTCTGGCAGCAGGTTTGCCAGTTGCGCAGTGAGGGTCAGCGTGTCGTCCAGGCTTTGCCTGGGCAGCCATTGGCCGCCGCCCGTGATGCGGACTGCGACCAGCAATTGATTCTGCAGAACGGGCTTTGGCAAGTATCGCCACTGGCTTCTTGAGTTTTCCTGCCGGCCATCGCCGGCACCAAGTTTGCGCGAATGAGGACAAGTGTTATGGGTAAGAATGTCGTAGTCCTGGGCACCCAATGGGGTGATGAGGGCAAAGGCAAGATCGTTGATCTGCTGACCGAACATGCTGCCGCCGTAGTGCGTTACCAAGGTGGCCACAATGCGGGCCACACCCTGGTGATCGACGGCGAAAAAACCGTCTTGCACCTGATCCCGTCGGGCGTGCTGCGCGAAGGCGTGCAGTGCTTGATCGGCAATGGCGTGGTGGTTGCACCTGACGCCCTGCTGCGCGAGATCATCAAGCTGGAAGAGAAAGGCGTACCGGTGCGTGAGCGCCTGCGTATCAGCCCGTCCTGCCCGCTGATCCTGTCCTTCCACGTTGCGCTGGACCAGGCCCGTGAAAAGGCCCGTGGCGAGCTGAAGATCGGCACCACCGGTCGCGGCATCGGCCCGGCCTACGAAGACAAGGTTGCACGTCGTGGCCTGCGTGTGGGCGACCTGCTCAACATGCCGCGCTTTGAAGACAAACTGCGTGAACTGGTGGATTACCACAACTTCATGCTGGTGGGTTACTACAAAGAGCCAGCCATCGAGTTTGAAAAGACCCTGGCTGAGTGCAAGGAATACGCTGAGCTGCTCAAGCCGTTGATGCTCGACGTGACGGCTGAGCTGCACGACCTGCGTCGCGCTGGCAAAGACATCATGTTCGAAGGCGCCCAAGGCTCCCTGCTGGACATCGACCACGGCACCTACCCGTACGTGACCAGCTCCAACACCACCGCTGGTGGCGTTGCGACCGGTTCCGGCGTTGGCCCGATGTTCCTGGACTACATCCTGGGCATCACCAAGGCCTACACCACTCGCGTAGGTTCGGGCCCGTTCCCGACTGAGTTGTTCGACGAAGTCGGCGCTCACCTGGCCAAACAAGGTCACGAATTCGGCGCCACCACTGGCCGTGCTCGTCGCTGCGGTTGGTTCGACGCCGTTATCCTGCGTCGTGCTATCGATGTGAACAGCATTTCGGGCATCTGCCTGACCAAGCTGGACGTACTCGACGGTCTGGAAACCATCAACATCTGCATCGGTTACAAAGATGCAAACGGCAATGACGTTGCCCCGACCGACGCCGACAGCTACGTAGGCCTGCAGCCTGTGTACGAAGAAGTACCGGGCTGGACCGAATCGACCGTGGGCGCCAAGACCTTGGAAGAGCTGCCAGCTAACGCCCGTGCCTACATCAAACGTGTAGAAGCACTGATCGGCGCGCCAATCGACATTATTTCGACGGGCCCGGACCGCAACGAGACCATCGTTCTGCGTCACCCGTTCGCTTAATAAGCTGTTGATGTAAAAAGCAAAGGGCTCCTTACGGAGCCCTTTGTCGTATCTGCCGCCTGGGCGGCACGACCCTTGCTTCGATTCCTTCTTTCGCGGTGCTATCAAATTAATGGCACCCGTGGTCGAGGGATTCCCGATGTCTGCCGTTCTCTCATTGTTACAAAGCCGTTTGTTGCGGCCGGTGTTCGTTACCCTAGGTATCGCTCTTTTGGTGCAAGTGCTGGTGGCCGTCGCCCTGACGCGGAGCACCGTCGGTGCGCTGGAGGCTGATCTGGGCAATCGCTTGGGTATCGACAGTCAGAAACTGTCAGGCGAACTAGCGCAAGCCGGCAAGGAAGTCACGTCCAGTCTCGATAGCTTGTCGACGAGCACGCGCCAGCGCTTGACTGCAGGGCTTTCCACTCGCCTGCAGGAAGAGCAGAAGCAACTGCGTGCGACCTTGGAAAAAGACCTGAAGGACTCTGCCAATGACATGGCGCAACTGCTGGCCTCGGTGGCGCCTCGTGCCATGTGGGACAGCGATGTGCCGACCCTGTCGGAATTCGCGCGGCGTGCCCAGCGCAATCCCAACGTGCTGTTCGTGGTTTACGATGATGCGGCCGGCGAGCACCTGACCCGCTACCTCAACCGGGAAAACCCGATCAACAAGGCACTTTTGGAGAAAGGCCAGGGCGACCGCGCGTTGGATAAAGTCTTGAATGCGGCGAAGAACGATCCGTCGGTGTACTACGTTGAGGCCTCCATCAGCCCCAATGGCGTGGAAATCGGCAAAGTCCTGATGGGCGTTTCGACCGCGTCCGTAGAGGCCGACTTACAGGCCTTGGATAAGCGTTTTGCCGCCCTGATTGCCAGTGGTGATCAACTGGTCGGCGACAGCCTTAAAGGGGCCGCAGCCGACAGCGCGACCGCCATGGGCGCGCGCCTGCAATCGGCACAAGCCACCGCAACCCAAATGACCGCTAACACCACCAGCGCCGTACAAGAGGCCGCCGGCACCCTGCGCTGGCGCATCGGCATGGGGTTGGCCCTCGTCGGCTTCGGCGTACTGTTGCTGATCGCCATCGTCCTGGGCCGCCGCGTAGTCAATCGCCTGAAGCTGCTGATTGCGGCCATGGACGACCTGGCGGCGGGCGAGGGCGACCTCACCAAGCGTGTACAAATCAGTAGCAAAGACGAAATCGGCGACATGGCCTCGGCCGTCAATCGATTTGTGGATAAGTTACAGCCCATCGTGCGCGAGGCCGGGGATGTGGCTCAGCGTACTGGCGTGGAAATCGGTGCAATGACCCTGCGCAATGCCGGGGCGGACGCAGCGGCAGGCTTGCAGCGTGACGAGGTCGCCGAGAGCTTGCGCGCGCTGTCGCAAATGGCCGACGAGGCCCAGGCCGAAAGCCATGCCATGCAGGCGGCGCTGCAGCAGGTGGTGGATATTCGCCAGGCTACAGATGAAAACTCGCGTACCTCGGCGGAAGTCGGTGGCTTGATCGAAGCGTTGGCAGGGCAAGTACAGGCCGGTTCCAAAGTGATCGAGCGCCTGGCCCAGCAAAGCGAACAGATTGAAGTGGTGCTGACGGTGATTCACGGCATCGCTGAACAAACCAACCTGTTGGCCCTCAACGCGGCCATCGAAGCAGCGCGTGCGGGCGAGACCGGGCGCGGCTTTGCGGTGGTGGCGGACGAAGTGCGTGCCTTGGCCAGCAAGACCCAAAGCTCCACAGGGGATATTCAGGCGCACATCGTGGCGTTGCAGCAGGGCGCGCGTGAGGCGGTAGAAACCATCGGCAAGGCTGGCCGCCAGGCCAATGAAGGTTTGCTGGTGCTTCGTGACAGCGTGCGCTTGCAGCAGACGGTGCAGGCGTCGGTAGAGCAGGTGCATGCGGCGATTGGCTTGGCCACTCGTGCGGCGGAGCATCAGGCGCAGGGTGCGCATGCGGTGCGCGGGCGGGTCGAGGTGATCCATGCCCAGGCCGAGCGTGCGGCGCAGGCGGTGGTGGAGACGACGGCCAGTGGCAAGGTGCTGGATGGGTTGGCAGCGCAGTTGAAGGCCAGCCTGGGACAGTTCAGGGCTTAGTGTCGCCTTCACTGGCCTCATCGGGGGCAAGCCCCCTCCCACATTGGAATGCATTCCAATGTGGGAGCTGACTTGCCTGCGATGGCGATCTCAGCGGCTCAGATACATCCGCGTCGTGAGCAAGTACACCGGCAACCCCGACACCAGAATCAACAACGCCGCATAAGGCGCCGCCGCCGCAAACTCCACATTCGAGGTATGCGCCCACACCGCTGTCGCCAGGGTATTCAACCCGGTCGGACTCAGCAGCAACGTCGCCGTCAACTCCTTCATCGCATCCAGAAACACCAGCGCAAACGCCGCCCCCAATGCCGGGAAGATAATCGGCAAGGTGACCCTGCAGAACGCGCTGAACGACGACGCCCCCAGCGTACGAGCAGCCTCTTCCAGTTGCGGCGCGGCCTTGTTCAATGCCGTGCGGATCGGCGCTTGGGCCAGCGGCAAAAACAACAGCGCATAGGCAATCAGCAGCAGTGCGGAGGTCTGATACAGCGCCGGCACGTAATGCAGTGCGAAATACACCAGCGTCAACGCGATTACCAAGCCGGGCAGGGCATGCAGCAGGTACGGCAGGCGCTCGGCCCAGATCGCCAGTTGGCCCTTATAGCGCACCACCAGCAAGCCTACCGGCACCGCCAGCACCAGGCAAAACGCCGCGCCACCCAAGGACAGCGCCAGTGAAGACAGCAATGCCTCGCTGATCTCAGCGACTGGAAACGCTGCCGACGAGCCCACGGCCAGCCAATACCCGAGCATCCCCAGCGGAATGCCGCTGCCGATGATTGCCAGTGCCAGGCAATACACCTGGCCCAGCGGTGCCCATTTGCCCAGTCGAACCGGCTCGGCATGCCGCGCTGCGCCCTGGCCGATGCGCACGTGCCGGCCCTTGCCGCGCACGCGCAACTCTAGCCACAGCAGCGTCAGGCACATCACCAGCAGCACCGCGGATAGCATTGCAGCATTGGCGTTGCTGAATTCCAGTTCGAATTGTTGGTAGATCGCGGTGGTAAACGTTTGCAGGCCGATGATCGACAGCGCACCGAATTCCACGAGCATATGCAGCGCTATCAGCAGCGCGCCCGCCAGCAGTGACGGCCATAGCAGCGGCAACGTAATGCGAAAAAAAACGCCCCAACGATTCATGCCCAAGGTGCGGGCCGATTCCTCAAGGGACGGATCAAGATTGCGCAGGGTCGCCGCCACCGGCAGAAAAACCAAGGGATATTTGGACAGGCTCATCACCAGGATCGCCCCGCCCAGCCCTTCGAAATTAGCGCTCAGCGAGACCCAGGTAAAGCTGCTGACAAATGCCGGTACCGCAAATGGCAGGCACAAAATCACCCCCCAGATCCGTCGCCCCGGCAGGTTGCTGCGCTCCAGCAGCCAGGCCAGGGACAAGCCGACCACACTGCACGCTACCGTCACGCCGACCATCAGTGCCAGGGTGTTGCGCAGCAGTCCGAATACGTACGGCCGCCACAACAGGTGAACCGCTTCCTGCCAGCCCGCCTGCCAGGCTTTGGTCCCGACGTACACCAGCGGCAGCAGGCTCAGGCCCACCAGAAACAGGACGGGCAACAACAGCCAGATCGATGGGCGTTTACGGCGGGGGATAAAGCCCCCGCGCAGGCCGGGGGCAGGGAGCGATGGGTTCATCAGTTCAGGCCAACATCACGTTCCAGGTCCAGGGCTTCTTCGGCATTGCCAAGGTCCGCAGGCGTGACTTTCGGCGGTTGCAGCTCGCTGAACGGCTTGAGGCCACGGTTAGACTCCATGCCTTTGCGCAGCGGGTACTCTGCCGAGGTGTTGGTGATTACACGCTGGCCTTCTTCGCTGGCCATAAACGCCAGCAACTGCTGGGCTTCCTTCGGGTGTTTGCTGGATTTCAGTGCGGCAGCCGAAGACACGGTGATCAGGCCGCCGGCATCGCCATCGGTGAAGTAGTGCAGTTGCGAGTCCAGGTTGGTTTTTTCTTTCTTCAGCGCGAACCAGTAATAGTTGTTCACCAGCACGGTGGCCACTTCGCCATTCTCGACGGCTTTGAGGGCGACCATATTGTTGCTGTACACCTTGCCGAAGGCCCGCAGGCCGGTCAGCCATTCTTCGGCGGCTTCGCGGCCGTGCAGCTTGATGATTGCCACGGCTTGTTCCTGGAACGCGCCGCTGGTGGGTACGAAGCCGACTTTGCCTTGCCATTCGGGGCCAGCGAAATCCAGCACCGATTTAGGCAGGTCCTTCTCGGCAATGAGTTTCGGGTTGAACGCCACTACGCGAGTGCGCGCGGTCACGCCCATCCAGTCGCCATTGGCGCCGACATAATCCTTGGGCAGTACGTCGAGGGTGCTGGCGTCGATCTTGGCCAGCATGCCTTGTTCGCCGAGCTTGTTCAGTGGCGGCGATTCTTCGGTGTAGATCACGTCGGCGGGGGAGCGGTCACCTTCTTCCACAACCTGGCTGGCAAGCTGGTTGCTGCTGCCTTTGCGCACGTTGACGTGGATGCCGGTCTTGGCTTCGAAGGCCTTGGCGAGTTCATCGCCGACTTCTTTGTGCTGGCCGTTATACAAGGTCAGGGAAACCTTGTCGGCAGAATAAGCGGCGGGCGAGAGCAGGGTCAGGCCGAGCAGAGTGATGGTCAGGCCACGCAGAAGGGATGTCTTGAGACGGGTATCGCGGATCATCATCCGGAGGTTTCCTCGCTTGAGTGCAACAAATCATTGCAAGGATAAACGATAAAACTTCTCAAGTGCGGCGAAGGGGCGAATTGCGGGTGGAGTTTTTAAACTTATGTTTTCAAACCCCGGAAACGAAAAAACCCGCTTTCGCGGGTTTGATCTAAATTTGGTGCCCAGGAGAAGACTCGAACTTCCACGACCTTGCGATCACCAGCACCTGAAGCTGGCGTGTCTACCAATTTCACCACCTGGGCATTATCAAACAACGTTGCCGCTGTTGATGGAGCGAACTATACGGAGGCGTTTTTGATCTGTAAACCCCTGATTCAAAAAAATAAATCAAGAATTACGTTTAAAATCAAAGGCCTGAAACGAAAAAACCCGCTTTCGCGGGTTTGATCTGAATTTGGTGCCCAGGAGAAGACTCGAACTTCCACGACCTTGCGATCACCAGCACCTGAAGCTGGCGTGTCTACCAATTTCACCACCTGGGCAACATCAACAACGTTGCCGTCGTCGATGGCGCGCACTATACGGAGGGGATATTGAGCTGTAAACCCCCGCCACGAAAAAAGCCTGGAAAAGTTCGCCAGTGGTCGTGCAAGGTGCCTGTCGGGGGGCGGCGAAGGGCTTTTAAAGGCTTGTTGGCGTCTGAAATTTCCCGTTTCAATACGCGTATGCCAAACTAACCCGCATATAGACAAGGTGAAAACTCTCTAATGGCCGATTGGCAGTCCCTCGATCCCGAGGCCGCTCGTGAAGCGGAAAAATATGAAAACCCTATTCCTAGCCGCGAACTGATCCTGGCGCATCTCGCCGATCGGGGTTCGCCTGCTAGCCGCGAGCAGTTGGTTGAAGAGTTCGGTCTGACCACCGAAGACCAACTCGAAGCCCTGCGCCGCCGTTTGCGTGCCATGGAGCGCGACGCTCAACTGATCTACACCCGTCGTGGCACTTACGCGCCTGTGGATAAGCTTGACCTGATCCTGGGCCGCATCGCCGGTCACCGTGATGGCTTCGGCTTCCTGATCCCGGATGACGGCAGTGACGACCTGTTCATGAGCCCGGCGCAAATGCGCCTGGTGTTCGATGGCGACCGTGCCCTGGCGCGCGTGTCTGGCCTCGATCGTCGCGGTCGGCGTGAAGGCGTGATCGTCGAAGTAGTGTCCCGTGCTCACGAGTCCATCGTTGGCCGTTACTTCGAAGAAGGCGGTATCGGTTTTGTCGTGCCGGATAACCCGAAGGTCCAGCAGGAAGTGCTGATCACCCCGGGCCGCAATGGCGCTGCCAAGGTCGGTCAGTTCGTCGAGGTGAAAATCACCCACTGGCCAACCGCGCGGTTCCAACCACAGGGCGATATCGTCGAAGTGGTCGGCAACTACATGGCTCCGGGCATGGAAATCGACGTTGCACTGCGCACCTACGATATTCCTCACGTCTGGCCTGAGGCCGTGCTCAAAGAAGCCGGCAAGCTCAAGCCTGAAGTCGAAGAGAAAGACAAAGAAAAACGCATCGACCTGCGCCATCTGCCGTTCGTCACCATCGACGGCGAAGACGCGCGCGACTTCGACGATGCGGTCTACTGCGAAGCCAAGCCGGGCAAGCTGCGCCTGTTCTCCGGCGGTTGGAAGTTGTTCGTCGCGATTGCCGATGTGTCCAGCTACGTGAAGATCGGTTCGGCCCTCGACAACGAAGCCCAGGTGCGCGGTAACTCGGTGTACTTCCCTGAGCGCGTGATCCCGATGCTGCCTGAGCAGTTGTCCAACGGCCTGTGCTCCCTGAACCCGAAAGTCGACCGTTTGGCCATGGTGTGCGAGATGACCATCTCGAAAACCGGCGAAATGACCGACTACCAGTTCTACGAAGCGGTGATCCACTCACAGGCGCGCCTGACCTACAACAAGGTCAGCACCATCCTGGAAACACCGAAGACCAGCGAAGCCAAGGCCCTGCGTACTGAATACGCTGGCGTGGTGCCGCATCTCAAGCAGCTTTACTCGCTGTACAAGGTGTTGCTGGGCGCACGTCATACCCGTGGCGCGATCGATTTTGAAACTCAGGAAACCCGGATCGTCTTCGGCTCCGAGCGCAAAATCGCGGCAATCACCCCGACCACGCGTAACGATGCTCACAAGCTGATCGAGGAATGCATGCTGGCGGCCAACGTGGCCACTGCTGAATTCCTGAAAAAGCATGAAATTCCTGCGTTGTACCGAGTGCACGACGGCCCGCCGCCGGAGCGTCTGGAGAAGCTGCGCGCGTTCCTCGGTGAGCTAGGCCTGTCCCTGCACAAAGGCAAGGATGGCCCGACGCCGAAGGATTACCAAGCGCTGTTGGCCAGCATCAAGGACCGTCCGGATTACCACGTGATCCAGACCGTCATGCTGCGCTCCCTGAGCCAGGCGGTGTACAGCGCCGACAACCAGGGCCACTTCGGCCTGAATTACGAGGCGTACACCCACTTCACCTCGCCAATTCGTCGTTACCCGGATTTGCTCACGCACCGCGCCATCCGCAGTGTGATCCATTCCAAGCAGAACACCCCGCACGTCAAGCGCGCCGGTGCCATGACCATTCCGAAGGCACGGATCTATCCGTACGACGAAGCGGCCCTGGAACAGTTGGGCGAACAGTGCTCCATGAGCGAGCGCCGCGCCGACGAAGCCACCCGCGACGTAGTGAACTGGCTCAAGTGCGAGTTCATGAAAGATCGCGTGGGCGAGTCGTTCCCGGGCGTGATCACCGCCGTGACCGGTTTTGGCCTGTTTGTGGAGCTGACCGACATCTACGTCGAAGGCCTGGTGCACGTCACCGCCTTGCCGGGTGATTACTACCACTTTGACCCTGTGCATCACCGTCTGGCGGGCGAGCGCACCGGTCGCAGCTTCCGTCTGGGTGATACCGTGGAGGTGCAGGTCATGCGCGTCGATCTCGACGAGCGCAAGATCGACTTCGGCATGCCAGATAAGCCGGCTGAAGCACCGGGCAGCCGTAAAAAGCGTGGCAGCGAACCGACTGCACCGGCCAGCAAAGGCAAAGGCGCTCCCGCGAAGGCGGCGGCCGCCGAGCCTGCGCCAGCCAAGGCTGGTCGTCGTTCATCCAGCAAGGACAAGGCCCCGGAAGCCTACCGCCCAAGCGACGCTGCGGCGAAAAACGCCGAGCTGCGCAAGAGTCGTGAGTTGAAGCAGCAGTTGCTCAACGATGCCAAAAGCGGTGGTAAAGCGGCGTCTGGGGGAAAGTCCCGCGCGGAAAGTCCGTCGAGCAAGCCAAGTAAACATCGTAAAGGCCCGCCAAAAGCGGGTTCGGCCCCTGCCAAAAGCGGCGGGTCGCGCAAACCTAAGGCCAAGTCATGAGTCTGGAAAAAATCTACGGCGTGCACGCCGTAGAAGCACTGCTCCGTCACCACCCCAAGCGCGTCAAGCAGGTGTGGTTGGCAGAAGGTCGCAGCGAGCCGCGCGTACAAGCGCTGGTTGAGCTGGCGACCCAAAACAAAGTCGCCATCGGCCAGGCCGAGCGTCGCGAAATGGACGTATGGGTCGAAGGCGTTCACCAAGGCGTGGTCGCGGACGTAAGCCCGAGCCAGGTCTGGGGCGAGGCGATGCTTGACGAGCTGCTCGACCGCACCGAAGGCGCTCCGCTGCTGCTGGTGCTGGACGGCGTGACCGACCCGCACAACCTCGGTGCCTGCCTGCGTTCGGCGGATGCTGCCGGCGCATTGGCGGTCATCGTGCCTAAAGACAAGTCGGCTACCTTGACGCCGGTGGTGCGCAAAGTGGCCTGCGGCGCAGCGGAAGTGATTCCGCTGGTGGCCGTGACCAACCTGGCGCGCACCCTGGAGAAACTCCAGCAGCGCGGTCTGTGGGTTGTGGGTACAGCGGGGGAGGCCGAGGTCAGCATTTATGACCAGGACCTCACTGGCCCAACCATCCTGATCATGGGTGCTGAAGGCAAGGGCATGCGCCGCCTGACCCGAGAGCATTGTGATTACCTGGTGAATTTGCCGATGGCTGGTAGTGTCAGCAGTTTGAACGTGTCGGTCGCGACCGGTGTGTGCCTGTTCGAAGCCCAGCGTCAGCGTGGTGCCAAGGCCAAGGCCAAGCCGAAGAAGTGATTTAAATGTGGGAGGGGGCTTGCCCCCCGATGGCGGTGTATCAGTCCCTGATGTGGTGACTGACACACTGCTATCGGGGGCAAGCCCCCTCCCACATTGATTTGTGGCGTTTGGGAGATTGTTCAAATAATCACCAATCACCTTGCGCCGCTTCTTCCCCTTCTCTACAATTGCGCCCCTTGCCTTCATGGCGGGCACCTATGTGCCTCCCTTCGGCAAGATCCATAAGTGTCATTCACTCCTTGTCTGACCGTTTTTGAGCGGCAGGCTACAACCCGTAAGGAGCATTCATGCGTCATTACGAAATCATCTTTTTGGTCCACCCGGATCAAAGCGAGCAAGTCGGCGGCATGGTTGAGCGTTACACCAAGCTGATCGAAGAAGACGGCGGCAAAATCCACCGTCTGGAAGATTGGGGCCGTCGTCAACTGGCCTACGCAATCAACAATGTTCACAAGGCTCACTACGTGATGCTGAACGTTGAGTGCACTGGCAAGGCCCTGGCCGAGCTGGAAGACAACTTCCGCTACAACGATGCAGTGATCCGTAACCTGGTCATCCGTCGCGAAGAAGCCGTTACCGGCCAATCCGAGATGCTCAAGGCTGAAGAAAACCGCAGTGAGCGCCGTGAGCGTCGCGACCGTCCTGAGCACGAAGGCGCTGATAGCGCTGATAGTGATGACAGCGACAACAGCGATAACGCTGACGAGTAATCCACGGACCTTTTAAGGAGCCTATCAAATGGCACGTTTCTTCCGTCGTCGTAAATTCTGCCGCTTCACCGCTGAAGACGTGAAAGAGATCGATTACAAAGATCTCAACACTCTGAAAGCCTACGTATCCGAGACCGGCAAAATCGTTCCAAGCCGTATCACCGGTACCAAAGCACGTTATCAGCGTCAGCTGGCCACCGCTATCAAGCGCGCCCGCTTCCTGGCCCTGCTGGCCTACACCGACAGCCACGGCCGCTGAGACCGGGCAGTCGACAAGTAGTAAGGGATTGAATGCATGCGCGCCTTAGCTGAGTTCATCATGCGCGGTCGCGTGCAGGCCACTCTCGTAGTGGCTGGATGTGCAGCATTGCCGTTGTTGTATTGGTTGGGTGCTGCCGCTGGATGCCTTGTGCTCCTGCGGCGCGGTTTGCAGGATGCCTTTGGCGTCCTGGCCCTGGGGTTGTTGGCCGCCTTGATCTGGTGGCTGCAATTGGGCGAACCCAAGGTGCTTCTGGTGCTATTGGGGTCGTCGAGCCTTGCGTTGGTTTTGCGCGCAAGTGAGTCCTGGGTCCGCACGCTGCTGGTCAGCGTGGCATTGGGGTTGGTGTTTTCGCTGTTGATTGACGCGGCTTTCCGCCCGCAAATCGAGGCGCTGGCGCAGGAGATCGTCAAGATCCTGCCGATGGCCCTCGGGGAACTCTACCAGCAGTTTTCGGTAGATGAGCGAGCGCGTCTTGCAGCATTGATAGCACCGGCCCTGATCGGCCTGATGGCGGTAATGATGCAGATCGTCAGTGTGCTGAGCCTGATGCTTGGGCGTTACTGGCAAGCGTTGTTGTACAACCCGGGTGGTTTTGGTCGCGAGTTTCGCAGTATCAGAATCCCCGTGGGCCCAGCGATGTTGCTGCTGGCTCTCATGGTTATCGGACCGAACCTCGGTTCGCAGATGGCCTTGATGATGCTGTTTTGCAGCGTACCGCTGATGTTTGCCGGATTGGCCTTGATTCACGGGCTGGTCGCGCATAAGCGCCTGGCCAAGTTTTGGCTGGTGGGGTTGTACGTCACAATGGTGCTGTTCATGCAGCTGATCTATCCGTTACTCGTGGTTTTGGCCATTGTCGACGGCCTGATTGATTTTCGCGGTCGTCTGGCGCCGAAAGACGCCGATAACGCGAACGGTGAAGGTTAAAAGTTAGAGGATTTTCACATGCAACTGATCCTTCTGGAAAAAGTCGCCAACCTGGGCAACCTGGGCGACAAAGTGAACGTTAAGGCCGGTTACGGTCGTAACTACCTGCTGCCATACGGCAAAGCCACCGCTGCAACCGCTGCCAACCTGGCTGCGTTTGAAGAGCGTCGTGCTGAGCTGGAAAAAGCAGCAGCAGACAAAAAAGCTTCGGCCGAAACTCGCGCTGCCCAACTGGCTGAGCTGGAAGTGACTATCACTGCCACCGCCGGTGACGAAGGCAAGCTGTTCGGTTCGATCGGCACCCACGACATCGCTGATGCACTGACCGCCTCCGGCGTTGAAGTGCAGAAGAGCGAAGTTCGTCTGCCGAACGGCACCATCCGCAACGTAGGCGAATTCGACGTAGCCGTGCACCTGCACGCTGAAGTTGAAGCCACCGTACGCGTTGTCGTGGTAGCAGCTTAAGTCGCACCTAACTGACTGGCACCTCCGGTGTCAGGCGGTTAACATCGGGCACGATCCTGTTTACAGGTCGTGCCTTTTGTTTTTCTACACACCCCTAATTCCAAGTGGCCATGAACGATATTTCAGCTCCCGAGCAATACGATCTGCAAACCGCTGCCCTGAAGGTGCCGCCGCATTCCATCGAGGCCGAACAGGCCGTGCTCGGTGGTTTGATGTTGGACAACAACGCCTGGGAGCGCGTGCTGGATCAAGTCTCGGACGGTGATTTCTATCGCCATGACCACCGCCTGATCTTCCGGGCCATTGCCAAGCTGGCAGACTTGAACTCCCCCATCGACGTCGTGACCCTTGCCGAGCAATTGGACAAGGAAGGTCAGACCTCGCAGGTGGGCGGTCTCGGTTATCTCGGCGAACTGGCGAAAAACACCCCGTCGGTCGCCAACATCAAGGCCTACGCGCAGATCGTCCGTGCACGGGCCACCTTGCGTCAGTTGATCGGCATCGCCACAGAGATCGCTGACAGCGCCTTCAACCCCGAAGGGCGCACGGCCGAAGAAATCCTCGACGAAGCCGAACGGCAGATCTTCCAGATCGCCGAAGCCCGCCCGAAGACCGGCGGCCCGGTGGGCGTCAACGAGCTGCTGACCAAGGCTATCGACCGTATCGATACCCTGTTCAACACCGACAACGCCATTACCGGCTTGTCCACCGGCTACACCGACCTCGATGGCATGACCAGCGGCTTGCAGCCGGCTGACTTGATCATCGTTGCGGGTCGTCCGTCGATGGGTAAAACCACCTTCGCGATGAACCTGGTGGAAAACGCCGTGTTACGCAGCGAAAAAGCCGTGCTGGTTTACTCCCTCGAGATGCCAGGCGAATCGCTGATCATGCGGATGCTCTCGTCCCTTGGCCGTATCGACCAGACCAAAGTGCGGGCCGGTCGCCTCGAAGACGATGATTGGCCGCGCCTGACCTCGGCCGTCAACCTGCTCAACGACCGCAAGTTATTCATCGATGACACGGCGGGTATCAGCCCCTCGGAAATGCGCGCGCGCACCCGACGCCTGGTGCGTGAGCACGGCGATGTCGGCCTGATCATGATCGACTACCTGCAACTGATGCAGATTCCAGGGTCCGGCGGTGACAACCGTACCAACGAAATTTCCGAGATCTCCCGCTCGTTGAAAGCCTTGGCCAAGGAATTCAACTGCCCGGTGGTGGCGCTGTCCCAGCTTAACCGCTCCCTGGAGCAACGCCCGAACAAACGCCCGATCAACTCCGACCTGCGGGAATCCGGAGCGATCGAGCAGGATGCTGACGTGATCATGTTCGTCTACCGCGACGAGGTGTATCACCCGGAAACCGAGCACAAAGGCATTGCCGAGATCATCATCGGCAAGCAGCGTAACGGCCCTATTGGCACCACGCGCCTGGCGTTCATCGGCAAATACACCCGTTTCGAAAACTTGGCGCCGGGCAGTTACAACTTCGACGACGAGTAAATAAGCGTCTGCAATTCCGACTGCAAAGGTCGGAATTGGTTAAATTTTGTGCTATATTCCGCGCCCGCGATTTTTCATCTCAACACCGGTCACCGTCATGCAAACAGCCAAGCCGTTATTTGACTATCCCAAGTACTGGGCCGAATGTTTCGGTCCAGCGCCATTCCTGCCGATGAGCAGGGAGGAGATGGATCAGCTTGGCTGGGATTCCTGCGACATCATCATCGTCACTGGTGATGCCTACGTTGACCATCCGTCGTTCGGCATGGCGATCATCGGCCGGCTGCTGGAGGCCCAGGGCTTTCGCGTCGGGATCATTGCCCAGCCGAACTGGCAATCCAAAGACGACTTCATGAAGCTTGGCGAGCCGAACCTGTTCTTCGGCGTCGCGGCCGGCAACATGGACTCGATGATCAACCGCTACACCGCTGACAAAAAAATCCGTTCCGACGACGCTTACACCCCTGGCGGTATGGCCGGCAAACGCCCCGACCGCGCCAGCCTGGTGTACAGCCAGCGTTGCAAGGAAGCCTACAAGAACGTGCCGATCGTACTCGGCGGCATTGAAGCCTCTCTGCGCCGCATCGCTCACTATGACTACTGGCAAGACCGCGTGCGCAACTCGATCCTGATCGACGCCACCGCCGATATCCTCCTCTACGGCAACGCCGAGCGCGCCATCGTCGAGGTTGCCCAGCGCCTGTCGTGGGGCCACAAGATCGAAGACATCACCGACGTGCGCGGCACCGCGTTCATTCGCCGTGATACGCCAGCGGGCTGGTACGAGGTGGACTCCACGCGTATCGATCGCCCGGGCAAGATCGACAAGATCATCAACCCGTACGTCAACACACAGGACACCCAGGCCTGTGCCATCGAGCAAGAGAAAGGCCCGGTGGATGATCCTGAGGAGGCCAAGGTCGTACAGATCCTGGCCAGCCCGCGCATGACCCGCGACAAGACCGTGATCCGCCTGCCTTCGGTAGAAAAGGTCCGTGGCGATGCGGTGCTCTACGCCCACGCCAACCGCGTGTTGCACCTGGAAACCAACCCAGGCAATGCCCGCGCCCTGGTGCAGAAGCACGGTGAAGTGGACGTGTGGTTCAACCCGCCGCCCATCCCGATGACCACCGAAGAAATGGACTACGTGTTTGGCATGCCTTACGCACGTATCCCGCACCCGGCGTACGGCAAGGAAAAAATCCCGGCCTACGACATGATCCGCTTCTCGGTGAATATCATGCGCGGCTGCTTTGGCGGCTGCACCTTCTGCTCCATCACCGAGCACGAAGGTCGCATCATCCAGAACCGTTCCGAAGAGTCGATCATTCGCGAGATCGAAGAGATCCGCGACAAAGTGCCAGGCTTTACCGGCGTGATCTCCGACCTCGGCGGCCCGACTGCGAATATGTACCGCATTGCCTGCAAGAGCCCGGAAATCGAATCTGCGTGCCGCAAGCCGTCGTGCGTGTTCCCCGGCATCTGCCCGAACCTGAACACCGACCACTCGTCGTTGATCCAGCTGTACCGCAGCGCCCGTGCATTGCCGGGCGTGAAGAAGATTCTGATCGCCTCCGGCCTGCGCTACGACTTGGCGGTCGAGTCGCCGGAGTACGTCAAAGAGCTGGTTACCCACCACGTCGGTGGCTACCTCAAGATCGCCCCGGAACACACCGAGGAAGGTCCGCTCAACCAGATGATGAAGCCGGGCATTGGCAGCTATGACAAGTTCAAGCGCATGTTCGAGAAGTACACCAAGGAAGCGGGCAAGGAGCAGTACCTGATTCCTTACTTCATCGCGGCCCACCCGGGCACCACGGATGAAGACATGATGAACCTGGCCCTGTGGCTCAAGGGCAACGGCTTCCGTGCCGACCAGGTGCAAGCGTTCTACCCGTCGCCGATGGCCACCGCCACTGCGATGTATCACTCGGGCAAGAACCCGCTGCGCAAGGTCACCTATAAGAGCGACGCGGTGACCATCGTCAAGAGTGAAGACCAGCGCCGCCTGCACAAGGCGTTCCTGCGTTACCACGACCCTAAAGGCTGGCCGATCCTGCGTGAAGCGCTGACCCGCATGGGCCGTGCCGACCTGATCGGGCCGGGTAAGGACCAACTGATCCCGCTGCACCAGCCGAGCACCGACAGCTACCAGAGCGCCCGTCGCAAGAACTCGACGCCGGCGGGCAGCCACAAGGTCGCCAAGGAAACCACCACCAAGATCCTCACCCAGCACACCGGCCTGCCGCCTCGTGGCAGCGACGGCAGCAACCCGTGGGACAAACGCGAGCAAGCCAAGGCCGCCGCCCAGGCGCGCAACAAGCAAGCTGCCAAGGAACGCAGCGATGCGGCCAAGGGCAAGGGCGGCAAGCCTGCGCGCAAGCCGGTAGTGCCGCGTTGATCGCAGCCTAATATGCAAAACGCCAGCCTCGTGCTGGCGTTTTGCTTTCTGTTCTGTGGCGAGTCTGTTTGTTAAGGTGGCGCCCATCAGGCCGCCATCGGGGGCAAGTCGAATCGTCGCACCGCCCCTCCCACATATGTCCGCATTCTCATGTTGGAACTCGGTCAAGTGTGGGAGGGGCGGTGCGACGATTCGACTTGCCCCCGATAGCGCCAGTCCAGTCACCACCCCTTTCAAGGAAGAACACCCCCATGGGCAACCCCCTGGCCAGCATCGGTATGGACTCCAACCGCTCCCAATTCATGGCGCGTCAGCGCATCGAAAGCCAAATCAACCTGCCGCGCCTGTTTGCGGCTATCGATGCCGACCCAGGTATTGTTGGCGCGGGCGTGGTGTATATCGATGCCGACTTCAATATCATCACTCTGCGCGAATTCAAGCCCATCTGCAGCATCCAGCCCAAACGCATCATTTTGCGTGAAGCGCAGAAATACATTGCGCCGACGCAGTTTGCTCAACAGGTAGTGGGCAATCCTCGAGAGTCCCGCCTGATTGGCGAAGCCGTGAATACCGGAATTTCCTGCTTGGGGGCTGTCATCAGTTGGGCGGCAATCGCCAGTGGAACAATTTTGGTGCCTTTCAGTGGCGGCGCTAGCTCCGTCATCGTGGTGGTGGGGTATGCGGCCGCCGGGGCAAGTTCGCTTCAATGTTTCAACGGCATTGCCCGAACAGCGCTGGAAGTCGCCAAACCTGAGGTCAAAGATTCGCTCGACAGTGAAGGCTGGTACCAGAATGCGTCCATTGTGCTGGACGCAGTATCACTGGCAGGCGTGGGCGCTACGGCCCTGACGACAGTCAAGTTGGTCAGAGCCGCGAAAGCTTCGACGGGCAAGAGCCTGCGTGACGTTCTTCGCGGTTTGAATCGCCAGGAAAGAGCCAAGCTGACGAAAGAGTTGTTGAGCATCAACCATCCTGGCTTGACCGCGAAGATGCTCAAGTTAAGGCAGGCGTCGGGTGAACTCTCCAAGCGCTTCACCCCCACGCAGCTCAAGCACAGCACCACTACCCAGATCAAAGACGTTTTGGGCGCAAGCGTAGGCTTCGGTGGGAGTGCCTACTCCGGAAACGTCAATACCATCGCGATCGGGCTGTACGAGGAGGTCAGCGAATGAGCGAATTGATGACGCTGCGCGACTTTTTCAGGCATTACTTTCTAACGTTTATTGGCGGCGTATTTGCTGCGTATGTTTCTTTGGCGTTGGCTGTGGCGCTGGCGTTCGTCACCTATTTTCGTGATGTGCCCATTGCTCAAGTGGGGCTCAAGATCATGTTGGCCGGGGCGCTGCTCGTTCTGTTGACGGTTCATAGCAACTTCATGATTCTGCGGGGCAAACCCTCTTGGGTATCGGTGATGGTCGCTATCTACGTCGCCTGCCTGCTGTTTGTGTTACCGATGGTTCAATACCAGCCTCACAAAGTCCTTTATGGGTTAGCGCTGTTATCCCCATTGCTGGGGTTGTTGACACTTAACAGCAGGGTTCAACGAGAGATGCGTGCAAAACTCGTGGGAATCCGACTTATTCGGCAATCCGTCGCATCAACCGTCCGGCACAAACCCCGCTAATGGGTAGGTTCACCGCCTCATGCCACAAATATGTGCGGCTCTTGCACCAACGCCCGTACGTTGGCGCCGTTTTGGTGCTGTACTGCACCGGGTCTTACGATAAAGCGCAATGACTGCCGCTCTGGCATAAGTCTTGCGCGCGTCAAACCCATGCCCTGGCTCGCAGGAGGCCGCCGTGTCGATTCATGTCGCGTTGCACCACGTTACGCATTACCGCTACGACCGCGCTGTCGAACTCGGCCCACAGATCGTGCGCTTGCGCCCGGCGGCCCATAGCCGTACGCGGATTCTCTCCTACGCGCTCAAGGTGCTGCCCGAGCAGCATTTCATCAATTGGCAGCAAGACCCCCAGGGTAATTACCTGGCGCGCTTAGTATTTCCGGAAAAGACCGACGAGCTGCGCATCGAAGTCGACCTGGTCGCCGAGATGGCGGTGTTCAACCCGTTCGACTTCTTCCTTGAGCCCTACGCCGAAAAAATCCCTTTCAGCTACGCCGCCGATGAGCAGCGCGAGCTGGCGCCTTATCTGGAAACCCTGCCGCTCACGCCGCAATTCGCCGCGTACCTGGCCGGTATCGATCGCACTCCGTTGCCGGCGGTGGATTTCCTGGTGGGCCTCAACCAGCGCCTGGCGGCCGATATCGGCTACCTGATCCGCATGGAACCCGGTGTACAAAGCCCTGAATTCACTCTGCAAAACGCTTCCGGCTCGTGCCGCGATTCGGCCTGGCTGTTGGTGCAATTGCTGCGCAACTTGGGGTTGGCGGCGCGGTTTGTGTCCGGCTATTTGATTCAGCTCACCGCGGATGTCAAAGCCCTCGACGGCCCATCCGGCACTGAGGTGGACTTCACCGATCTGCATGCCTGGTGCGAAGTGTATTTGCCCGGTGCGGGCTGGATCGGCCTGGATGCCACCTCCGGTCTGTTTGCCGGTGAAGGCCATATCCCGTTGGCCTGTAGCCCCGATCCATCGTCTGCCGCCCCAATCAGTGGCTTGGTGGAACCCTGCGAGTGCGAATTCACCCACGAAATGTCGGTGGAGCGGATTTGGGAGGCGCCGCGCGTCACCAAGCCCTACACCGAAGAACAGTGGCTGGCGATCCAGGCCCTGGGGCGGCAGATCGACGGTGACCTGCTCAAGGATGACGTGCGCCTGACCATGGGCGGCGAGCCCACCTTCGTTTCCATCGACGACCCCGACGGCGCCGAATGGAACACCGCCGCCCTCGGCCCGGACAAGCGGCGCCTGTCGGCCGAGCTGTTCCAGCGCATGCGCAAGCACTACGCGCCCAAGGGCCTGGTGCACTTTGGCCAGGGCAAGTGGTACCCCGGCGAGCAGTTGCCGCGTTGGTCGCTCAATTGTTATTGGCGCCGCGATGGCGTGCCGATCTGGCACAACAGCGCGCTGATCGCCGATGAGCAGCAAGAGTACGGTGCAGATGGCGCCATGGCCGGGCGCTTCCTGGCCAGTGTTGCCGAGCGCCTCAAGTTGCCGGCGCGCTTTGTATTCCCGGCCTTTGAAGACAACTTCTATTACCTGTGGCGCGATGGTGCGCTGCCGCAAAACGTCACCGCCCAGGACCCGCGTCTGAGCGACGACCTGGAACGCGAGCGCCTGCGCAAAGTGTTCAGCCAAGGCCTGGATAAAGTCATCGGCCAAGTGCTGCCGCTGGCGCGCACGGCCGCCAATGATCGCTGGCAAAGCGGGCGCTGGTACTTGCGGGATAACCACTGCCGACTGGTACCGGGGGATTCGCCCTTGGGCTATCGCCTGCCCTTGGCGTCACAGCCGTGGGTGACGGCGGCAGAGTATCCGTTTGTGCATCCGACTGACCCGAACCAGGATCAGCCAGACCTGCCGAGCACCACCCAACTGCAAAGCCATGGCGAACCCGCGCTGAGCGAAGATCGCGCGCCGAAAATCGACGAATCGGCCGACTGGCTGACCCGCACCGCCCTGTGTGCCGAAGCCCGTGAAGGGCGGCTGTACCTGTTCATGCCGCCGCTGGAGCGGGTCGAGGATTACCTGGAGCTGGTTGCCGCCATCGAAGCCACCGCCGAAGAACTGCATTGCCCGGTGTTGCTGGAAGGCTACGAGCCGCCAGCTGATGCCCGGCTGAGCAACTTCCGCGTTACGCCAGACCCGGGTGTGATCGAGGTGAATGTGCAACCATCCGCCACCTGGGATGAGTTGGTGGAACGTACCGAATTCCTTTACGAAGAGGCGCGGCAAACCCGCCTCACCACCGAAAAATTCATGATCGACGGGCGCCACACCGGCACCGGTGGCGGCAACCATTTTGTACTCGGCGGGGCGACGCCCAAGGACTCACCGTTCCTGCGTCGCCCGGACCTGTTGCGCAGCCTGATCAGCTACTGGCACAACCATCCCTCTCTGTCGTACCTGTTTTCCGGCCTGTTTATCGGCCCGACTTCCCAGGCGCCACGAGTGGATGAAGCCCGTAACGACGCGCTGTACGAGCTGGAAATCGCCTTCGCGCAAATGCCCGAACCCGGTGAAGAGTGCCCGCCTTGGTTGGTGGACCGCCTGCTGCGCAACCTGCTGATCGACGTGACTGGCAACACTCACCGCGCCGAATTCTGCATCGACAAGCTCTACTCGCCGGACGGCGCCACTGGTCGCCTGGGCCTGCTGGAATTGCGCGCCTTCGAGATGCCGCCCCATGCGCGCATGAGCCTTACCCAGCAATTGCTGTTGCGCGCCCTGGTTGCGCGCTTCTGGCGTGAACCCTATGCGCCGCCGAAGCTGGCGCGCTGGGGCACCGAGTTGCATGACCGCTTCCTGCTGCCGCACTTTATTGAGCAGGACTTTGCCGACGTGATCGTCGAACTCAACGCCGCCGGCTACCCGCTGCGCGCCGAATGGTTTGCCGCGCACTTGGAGTTCCGTTTCCCCAAGGTCGGCGACTACGCCGTCAGCGGCATCGAACTGGAACTGCGCCAGGCCCTTGAGCCCTGGCACGTACTGGGCGAAGAGGGCGCAGTGGGCGGCACGGTGCGCTATGTGGATTCGTCCCTGGAGCGCCTGCAAGTCAAGTTGACCGGGCTTCCCCCGCAGCGCTATCTGCTGACCTGCAACGGCATCCCGGTGCCGCTGCAAGCCACTGGCCGCGTGGGAGAGTTTGTCGCCGGGGTGCGTTACCGCGCCTGGCAACCGGCGAACTGCCTGCAACCGACCATCCCGGTGCATGCGCCGTTGGTGTTTGACCTGCTGGATACCTGGATGCAGCGTTCGTTGGGCGGTTGCCAATACCACGTTGCCCATCCGGGCGGGCGCAATTACGACAGTCTGCCGGTGAATGCCAATGAGGCGGAGAGTCGGCGGATGGCGCGGTTTTTCCGGTTGGGGCACACGCCCGGTAAGCAACCTGTGCCACAGGTTGTCATCAACGATGAGCTGCCAATGACTTTGGATCTACGGCGTTTCCCTCATAAGAATGACTGAGCGCGGTTAAAAATGTGGGAGGGGGCTTGCCCCCGATAGCGGTGTATCAGTTGAAAATTTGTTGGCTGACACACTGCAATCGGGGGCAAGCCCCCTCCCACAGGAGATTTATAGTGTTTGTAGGTTAATCTGAGCCCCCTTGCCTCTGCCGAGCGTTCCATGTCCGACTTGCTCGACCGTTACCCGCTGACTGCGGGCACTTACCACGAACTGCTGGACGACAGCGGCGCAGTACGTGCCCATTGGCAGCGCCTGCTCGACCACCTGCAACGCAGCACCCCGGCGCAACTGGCCCAGCGCCAGGCGCTGTTGACGCGGCAGATCCAGGAAAACGGCGTGACCTACAACGTCTACGCCGACCCCAAGGGTGCCGACCGCCCATGGGAATTGGACCTGCTGCCCCACGTGCTGGCGGCCGAAGAGTGGCAGCACTTGTCTGCCGGGATTGCCCAGCGCGCACGCTTGCTCAATGCCGTGCTCGCCGATCTGTACGGCCCGCAACGCCTGATCAAGGAAGGCTTGCTGCCGGCCGAGCTGGTGTTCGGGCACAACAACTTTTTGTGGCCGTGCCAGGGTATCCAGCCGCCGGACGGTGCGTTCCTGCACCTCTACGCCGTGGACCTGGCGCGCACGCCAGACGGTCGCTGGTGGGTCACCGCCGACCGTACCCAAGCACCGTCGGGTGCTGGTTACGCGCTGGAAAACCGCACCATCGTGTCCCGCGCCTTCCCGGACCTGTACCGCGACTTGCAGGTGCAGCACCTCACCGGTTTTTTCCGCACCTTGCAGGAAACCCTGGCCCGCCAGGCGCCCAGCGACGACCAGCCACCGCTGATCGTGCTGCTTACCCCTGGCCGCTTCAACGAAAGTTATTTCGAACATCTCTACCTCGCACGCCAGCTCGGCTACCCGTTGGTAGAAGGCGGCGACCTCACCGTGCGCGACAGCACCGTGTTCCTCAAGACCCTCAGCGGCCTGCGCCGGGTGCATGCGATCATGCGCCGGCTGGACGACGACTTCTGCGACCCGCTGGAGCTGCGCACCGACTCGGCCCTCGGCGTGCCCGGGCTGCTTGACGCCGTGCGCCAGGGCAACGTGCTGGTGGCCAATGCTTTGGGAAGCGGCGTATTGGAGTCCCCGGGTTTGCTCGGCTTTTTGCCGAAGATCAACGAATTCCTGTTCGGCGAAAAACTGATCCTGCCGTCCATCGCCACCTGGTGGTGCGGTGAAGCGCCCGTACTTGCAGAAGCGTTGGAGAAACTGCCGGAGCTGCTGATCAAACCTGCATTCCCATCCCAAAGTTTCCCCCCGGTATTCGGCCGCGATCTGGACGAGAAGCAGCGCCAGGCGCTGGCCGAACGCATGCGTGCGCGGCCCTACGCCTACGTCGCCCAGGAGCTGGCGCAACTGTCCCAGGCGCCGGTGTGGCACACCGTCGAAGACCATCTGCAACACCGCGCCATCGGCATGCGCGTATACGCCGTCGCCAGTGATGAAGGCTATCGCGTATTGCCTGGCGGTTTGACTCGCGTGGCGGCCGAGGCGGATGCCGAAGTGGTGTCGATGCAGCGCGGCGGTGCCAGTAAAGATACTTGGGTACTGGGTGAGCGTGCGCCGGGTAATGAGCAGTGGCGCGCACAGCGCACGATCGGCGCCCATGACCTGGTGCGCCGTGACCCCTATCTGCCGTCCCGCGTGGTCGAAAATCTGTTCTGGTTCGGCCGTTACTGCGAGCGCTGCGATGACAGTGCGCGCTGGCTGCGAATCGTGCTGGCACGCTATGTCGACGGCGATGACCCACAAGCCTTGCAGGCCGCCGTCGAGCTGGGCGAAACCCTGCGCCTGCTGCCAGAGGAGGGCGAGCTGCCCGAGCGCCTGCTGGCGGCGCTGCTTGGTGACGACTGGCCGTCGAGCCTGCGCGCCAACCTGCAACGTTTGCAGTGGGCGGCGTCCCAGGTGCGCGGCAAGTTGTCCCGCGAAAACTGGCAAGCCCTGGTGGAGCTGCAACGCGAAGCCATGGAGCTGGAAAGCGAAGCGCCGGACTTTGGCGAGTTGCTCGACTTTCTCAACCGCCTGGTGATGTCGCTCGCGGCACTGTCCGGGTTTGCCCTGGACGATATGACGCGCGACGAAGGCTGGCGCTTCTTGATGATGGGCCGGCGTATCGAGCGCCTGCAATTTCTTAGCAGCAGTCTCGCCGCCTTCCTGCGCGGCGTGGCGGTGTTCGATCAGGCCGGGTTGGAGTGGTTGCTGGAACTGGGCAACAGCAGCATCACCTACCGCTCGCGGTATCTTGCGGTGCCGCAGTTGATCCCGGTGCTCGACCTGTTGCTGCTGGACGAGCAGAACCCCCATGCGGTGCTGTTTCAACTGAAGTTGGTGAGCCGCACCCTGCGCCGTCTCAACGATGACTTTGGCGTGCCCCGGGAAACCGGTCTCGGCCCGCTGGTTGAGCGCCTGGCGCGGTTCGACCTGGGCTGCCTGGAGAACCCGTTGTTTGGCGAGTCCAGCGTGCGTGCCGCGCTGGACGGCCTGGCCGACCTGCTGCAAGCAGTGGCCGATGAGAGTGGGCAAGTGTCGGACCGCTTGGCGTTGCGCCATTTCGCCCATGTGGACGATGTCAGCCAGCAAACGGTGTCGCTGTGATGAGTGCGCGCTACCAGATCTTCCACGATACCCATTACCACTACGACAGCCCGGTGTCCTTGGCCCAGCAGTTGGCGCACCTGTGGCCCCGGCCCTGTGCCTGGCAGCGCTGCACTGCGCAGCAGTTGGATATTAGCCCGCTGCCGTCCTCGCGGCGCGATGAGCTGGACGTGTTCGGCAACCCCATCACTCGCCTGGCGTTTGAGCGGCCCCATGACGAGTTGCTGGTGAATGCCGGGTTGACCGTGGAAATCCTGGCGCGACCGGTACTGGATTTCCAGCAGTCACCGGCCTGGGACCAGACCCGTGACAGCCTGACTTACAGCAGCCAGCCGATGACCGACGAGGTGATCGAGGCATGCCGTTACCGCTTCGAGTCGCCCTACGTGCATTTGAAGAAAACCTTCGTCGAATTCTCCGAAAGCTGCTTCCCGCCGGCGCGCCCGTTATTGCTCGGCGCGCAGGCGCTGATGCACAAAATCTTCAGCGAATTCACCTTCGATGCCGAGGCCACCCAAGTCGCCACGCCACTGGTGGAAGTGCTGGAGCGCCGTCGCGGCGTATGCCAGGACTTCGCCCACCTGATGCTCGCTTGCCTGCGTTCGCGGGGCCTGGCGGCGCGCTACATCAGCGGCTACCTGCTCACCCAGCCACCGCCCGGCCAGCCGCGGCTGATCGGCGCTGATGCGTCCCATGCGTGGGTGTCGGTGTATTGCCCGGTTTCGGGCTGGGTAGATTTTGATCCGACCAATAATGTGCAACCGGCACTGGAACACATCACCCTGGCCTGGGGCCGGGACTTCTCGGATGTTTCGCCGTTGCGGGGGGTGATTCTGGGGGGAGGGAGCCATGACCCGGAGGTTCGGGTAACGGTGATGCCGCTGCAATAGCGGCAGATTGTGGTGAACCGGGCAAACCAGTTCACCACAAAGGAAATTATTCAGCCGGATCTTTTGGTGTTTCGGTCTCGTCGCTCGTTTCTTCACCGTCGACGTCTGCGTTCAGCCCATTGGCCTCTTCGTCTGCAGCGGCCTTCTTGCGTTGCAGTTTTTCCTCTTTCTTCTGCTCCTTGGCCAGGTCTCTCTGACGTTTGGCGAAGGAGTAATTAGGTTTGGCCATGGGCGATCCTCTAGGGTCGAAGGTGAGGTTGGCGGCGCGCAGCTGCCTTGGGTTGCCATGGTAGCAGTTTCGTACCGTGCTTTGCCTTCACTTACCGCAGGCGTATGCAGCAAGCAGGCCGTTGAACAGTTGGTTTAAGTGCATGGCTCGGGCTCCATTGGGGGTGGGCCGATCATAGAAAAGTCGTACGACTTTGGCTGTTAGATTGTGTTGATAAGTCTGATAGCCTAAAGTTGTATACAATCCGTTGACACAGATCATAAGAATTTGCGCCTGAATCAGGCACCCTTGTCCCAATACGCGTTTTCTAAACCCTGCCTTGGAGATTCACATGTTTGCAAAAATCGTTGCTGTTTCCCTGCTGACACTGGCGAGCGGCCAGTTGCTTGCTGCAGAGTGCGCGGTCACTGTCGACTCCACCGACCAGATGTCCTTCAACACCAAGGAAATCACCATCGACAAGAGCTGCAAGACCTTCACCGTGAACCTGGAACACTCGGGCAGCTTGCCGAAAAACGTGATGGGTCATAACTGGGTACTGACCACCAAAGCCGACATGCCTGCCGTTGCCACCGATGGCATGGCTGCTGGGATCGATAAGAATTACCTGAAAGAAGGCGACACCCGCGTGATCGCGCACACCAAGATCATCGGTGCGGGCGAGAAAGATTCGGTGACGTTCGATGTGTCCAAGCTGGCGGCTGGGACTGAATACGAATTCTTCTGCTCGTTCCCGGGCCACAACTCGATGATGAAGGGCGCTGTGGTTCTGAAGTAAGACCGCGTTATCGTTCATCGGGGGCAAGCCCCCTCCCACACTGACTGTGTTCACAACTCAAAATGTGGGAGGGGGCTTGCCCCCGATAGCGGTCTACCCATCACCACAAAACTATCTGACTACCTCAAGGCGCAAACGGCATTACCCGCTTATGCTCGGTCTTACGGTAGGTTTCGCAGATAATCCTGAACGCCTCCTCCCGCACCGCTTCACCGTGCAAAAACGCATCAATCTCGGCATAGGTCACGCCATGTGACGCTTCGTCCGGCTTGCCCGGCGACAAGTCTTCCAGGTCCGCCGTCGGCACTTTCTCCACCAGCGATTCCGGTGCACCGAAGTGCCGTGCAATCGAACGCACCTGGTTTTTCACCAGCCCGCTCAGCGGCGCCAAGTCACACGCGCCATCGCCGAACTTGGTAAAAAAGCCCATCACCGCTTCTGCCGCATGATCGGTCCCGATCACCAGGCCGCCAGCCGCGCCGGCGATGGTGTACTGCGCCACCATGCGCATACGCGCCTTGGTGTTGCCCAGTACGAAATCCCGGGACACTGCCGCCTTGCCTTCAAACGCGGTCACTTCATCCGCCAGGGCTTTCACCGCTGGGCCGATATTGACGGTATGGCGCTCGTCGGGCTCGATAAAGTCCACCGAGGCCTGGGCATCGATCTCATCGAACTGGGTTTCGTAAGGCAGGCGCACGGCGATAAAACGGTAGGCCTCGTCCCCGGTACTGGCACGCAGTTCCTGCATGGCGCGTTGGGCCAGCAGGCCTGCGGTGAGGGAGTCGACGCCCCCACTGATGCCCAGCACCAAGCTCTTGAGCCCGGAATTGCGCAGGCAATCCTGGATAAAAGTGATGCGGCGGGCCACCTCGGCTTCGAGGGCGGCTTGGTCCTGGAACGGTGCTTGAACCTTGAGCTGCTGCGCAATCTCACGCTGTACGGCTTGCATGATTCACTCCTTGCTGGAAAGGGCAGGTACTTTGAACACGTGTCGCAAATAGGCGACAAAATTCGGGTCGGTGCAGTGGGTCTTGCCCGCTTCATCGGAGATTTTCGCGACGGGCTGGCCATTGCAGGCGGTCATTTTAAGCACGATGCTCATCGGCTCCACCCCTGGAATATCGCAGGTCAGGTTGGTGCCGATACCAAAGCTCACGTTAATGCGACCGCGCAGCGCGCGAAATATCTCCAGCGCCTTGGGCAGCGACAGGCTGTCGGAGAACACCAGCGTCTTACTCATCGGCTCGATACCGAGCTTATGGTAGTGGGCGATGGCTTTTTCAGCCCACTGCACCGGGTCACCGGAGTCGTGACGCAAGCCGTCGAACAGCTTGGCGAAGTACAAGTCGAAGTCGCCCAGGAACGCATCGGTGGTGATGCAATCGGTCAGGGCAATGCCCAGCAGGCCACGGTATTCGCGCACCCAGCAGTCGAGTGCGGCGATCTGGCTGTCAATCAGGCGCGGGCCCAATTGCTGGTGCGCCATGATCCACTCGTGGGCCATGGTGCCCAGGGGTTTCATGTCGAATTCGCGGGCCAGGTGTACGTTGCTGGTGCCGACAAAACGACCCGGGAAGTCATGCTTGAGCACGCTGACCACCTCTTCCTGCACCCGGTACGAGAAGCGCCGGCGCGTACCGAAATCGGCTACTTGCAGCTCAGACAATTCTTCACTGCTGGCATTGGCCGTCAGCCAGTCGAACTTGCGGTACAACTGCTCGCGGGCCTGTTCGAGGATCACGGTCTGGTAGCGGTAGCGGTTACGCACTTCGCTGACGATAGCGAGCATCGGCACTTCAAACAGGATTACATGCAGCCAAGGCCCGCGCAGGCGAATAAATAACTCGCCGTTCTCGATACCGGTTTGCACATAGCGCAGGTTGAAGCGGAACAGCCCCAGAAAGCGCAGAAAATCCGGCTTCATAAAGCTGATGCGTTCCAGGAAACCTAGCTGGTCCGGGCTCAGGCTCAACTCGGCGAGGCGTTCGATCTGGTAGCGGATCTCCGCCAGGTACGGGCGCAGGTCTTCGCTGTTACGGCAACGAAACTCCCATTCAACTTCCACGTTGGGGTAGTTGTGCAGCACCGCCTGCATCATGGTCAGCTTGTAGAAGTCGGTGTCGAGCAGGTTCTGCACGATGCGATCGGCAAACACACTCTCGCTCATAACGGGAATCTCCAGACGGGTCGGCGTTGGGCGCCGGCCTTTACGCACAATTAAGGAAGGGGGCTAGTGGCGCATAGACCTGTGGGGTTTTGCCAGTGATTTTTTTGCTGTGGCTACTGGCCTCATCGGGGGCAAGCCCCCTCCCACCTTGACTGCATTCACACATTGTGACCTGTGAACACAGTAAATGTGGGGGAGGCAAGCCCCCTTCCAACCTGACTGCAGTCACACATTTTGACCTGTGAACTCAGTAAATGTGGGAGGGGGCTTGCCCCCGATAGCGGTATTCCAGGCACTAAACAACTTGCTCCATCATCCACTTCACAAACTCACGCACCTTGGGCACTTCTGCCGAATGCTCCGGATACGCCAGGTAATAAGCATCCTGGCTCGGCAACCCATGCTGCCACGGGATCACCAACTTGCCCTCGGCCAGTTCCTCTTCCACCAAAAAACGCGGCAATAACGCCACACCACAACCCACCTGTGCCGCCCGAATGCACATATAAAAGGTGTCGAAACGCGGCCCATGATAGCTGTGCTCGGTCTGGTAACCCTGGCTTGCAAACCAGTCATGCCAGCCCTGGGGCCGCGAGGCATTTTGCAGCAGCACCAGCTCGCTCAGTTGCGTAGGGTCAGTAAACGGCTGCGCGGGCAGGCTCTCGGGGGCGCACACCGGCACCAGTTCCTCGCTGAACAATTTCACGCTCTCGGTACCGGGACGCGAACCCTGGCCAAAGTAAAAGGCCATGTCGGCCTTGCCTTGCAGCAGTTCGTCCGGCTCCTGCTCGTTGCACAGGTCCAGATGGATCTGCGGGTGACGCAACCGCCAGCCCTTGAGGCGCGGCACCAGCCAGCGTGCGCCGAAGGTGTAGGGTGTGGACACCCGCAACACTTCGGTCTCGCCGCCGTAAGAGCGCAGGTAGTGAGTGGACATCTCCACTTGCGTGAGGATCTTGCGCACTTCCACCAGGTACAAGTCGCCCGCCGGAGTCATTTGCAGGCGGCGGCGCACGCGGCGAAACAGCAGGTGTTGCAGCAGCTCTTCCAACTGCGCCACCTGTTTGCTCACCGCGCTTTGCGTGAGGTTGAGCTCCTCAGCCGCGCGGGTGAAGCTCAGGTGGCGGGTGGCAGCTTCGAAACACTGCAGTGCGGTGATTGAGGGCAAATGTCTTTTGTTCAGCACGGCGTGCCTCTTTTTAGGCTTTGCATGAATAAACGGAATGATATCTCGCCTAATCGTCGTTTGTTGGCAAGTCTTGGGCCCGCTACAAATAAGCGCTCGATCGCCGTGTCTGTCGGCGGCGCAATTTTCTGTCTGCAGATTGAAGGAGTGACCCATGGTTGCCGCATTGCTTGATCGTCTCGGGGTAAACCCGGCGTTGTACCAGTCGGGTAAACAGCCCGTGCATTCGCCAATCGATGGCAATGTTATCGGTAACGTGCAGTGGGAAGGCGCCGCCGAGGTGGAGCAACAGGTCAGTCGCGCCGAGCATGCATTCGAGGCCTGGCGCAAAGTGCCGGCGCCGCGTCGCGGCGAGTTGGTGCGCCAGTTTGGCGACGTGCTGCGCCAGTACAAAGCCGACCTTGGCGAACTTGTTTCATGGGAAGCCGGCAAGATCACCCAGGAAGGCCTCGGTGAAGTGCAGGAAATGATCGATATCTGCGACTTCGCCGTGGGCCTGTCCCGCCAGCTCTACGGCTTGACCATCGCCTCCGAGCGCCCGGGCCACCATATGCGTGAAACCTGGCACCCGTTGGGCGTGGTCGGCGTGATCAGCGCGTTCAACTTTCCGGTGGCCGTGTGGGCGTGGAACACCACCCTGGCCCTGGTGTGCGGCAACGCGGTGATCTGGAAACCCTCGGAAAAAACCCCGCTCACCGCCCTGGCCTGCCAGGCGCTGTTCGAACGCGTGGTGAAAAATTTCACCGATGCCCCGCCGTACCTCAGCCAAGTGATCATCGGCGGCCGAGACGCCGGTGCTGCCCTGGTGGATGACCCGCGCGTAGCCCTGATCAGCGCCACCGGCAGCACGCGCATGGGCCGCGAAGTGGCGCCGAAAGTTGCCGCGCGTTTTGCCCGCAGCATACTCGAGCTGGGCGGCAACAACGCGATGATCCTCGGCCCAAGCGCCGACCTGGACATGGCAGTGCGCGCCATCCTGTTCAGCGCCGTCGGCACCGCCGGCCAGCGCTGCACCACCCTGCGCCGGTTGATCGCCCATGAGTCAGTGAAGGAAGAAATCGTCACCCGCCTCAAGGCCGCGTATTCCAAAGTGCGCATCGGCCACCCACTGGAAGGCAACCTGATTGGCCCGCTGATCGACAAGCACGGCTTTGAAAATATGCAGGACGCCCTTGAGCAAGCCTTGAGCGAAGGCGGCCGGGTGTTTGGTGGCAAGCGCCAGTTGGAAGATACATTCCCGAATGCCTACTACGTGTCGCCGGCGATTGTGGAAATGCCTGAGCAAAGTGACGTGGTGTGCACTGAGACTTTTGCGCCGATTCTGTACGTGGTTGGCTACACCGACTTCGCCGAGGCGCTGCGCTTGAACAACGCCGTGCCTCAGGGGTTGTCGTCGTGCATCTTCACCACTGATGTGCGCGAGGCCGAGCAATTTATGTCGGCGGTAGGCAGTGATTGTGGTATCGCCAACGTCAATATCGGCCCAAGCGGTGCCGAAATCGGCGGTGCGTTTGGTGGTGAGAAGGAAACCGGCGGTGGGCGTGAGTCAGGGTCGGATGCATGGCGTGGGTATATGCGTCGCCAGACCAATACCGTGAACTACTCGCTGGAGCTGCCCTTGGCACAGGGCATTACCTTCGACTAACCCTCAAGTCAGAATGGGATCAAGTGTGGGAGGGGGCTTGCCCCCGATGGCGGTGTATCAGATTGCAAATCTGTTGACTGACACACTGCAATCGGGGGCAAGCCCCCTCCCACATTTGACCTCATTTGCAGTTCGAAATAGATGTTTGTTAGGTCTCACCGGAGTCTGGCAATGGCACTACGCGAAACATGTTTGTGGGAACACCTCACCCCCAGCCGCCCCGACCGTGCCGCACTCAATGGCGAACTCAAGGTGGATGTGTGCGTGATCGGCGCCGGCATCACCGGTTTGTCGGCGGCCATTCACTTGCTCGAACAGGGTAAAAGCGTCGCCGTACTCGAAGCTCATCGCACCGGCCACGGCGGTTCGGGGCGCAACGTAGGTTTGGTCAACGCCGGCCTGTGGATCCCGCCGGATGATATCGAAGCCGGTTTCGGCGAGGCGGTGGGCAGCCAACTCAACCGCATGCTGGGCGCGGCACCTTCGCTGGTGTTCAGCCTTATCGACAAATACAACATCGACTGCCAACTGCGCCGCGAGGGCACCTTGCACATGGCGCACAACGCCCGTGGCGAGGCGGACTTGCGCAGTCGTGAAGAGCAATGGAAGCGCCGTGGCGCGCCAGTGGAATTACTCACCGGCCAGGCCTGCGAGCAAGCCACGGGCACCCAAAAAATTGCAGCAGCCCTACTGGACCGGCGCGCCGGCACCTTGAACCCGATGGCCTATACCAGTGGTTTGGCCAACGCTGCGGCCAGCCTCGGCGGGCAGTTATTCGATCATTCTCCCGTCACTCAGCTGGAGCGCCAAGGCGCGCAATGGTCGGTGCAAACGGCCCAGGGTTCGGTGCAGGCTGCACAAGTGGTGATCGCCTCCAATGCCTACACCGAAGGCGAGTGGACCGAGTTGCGGCGCAATTTTTTCCCCGGCTACTACTACCAGGTTGCCTCGGCTCCGCTGACGGACGAAGCCGCCCAGCAAATCCTGCCCGGAGGGCAAGGCTCCTGGGATACTCGCCAAGTCTTGAGTAGCATCCGCCGCGATGCCGATGGCCGTTTGTTGCTCGGCAGCCTGGGCAATGGCAATCAGAAACCGGCATGGTTTCTGAAGTCGTGGGCCGATCGGGTGCAGCAACACTACTTCCCGTACCTCAAATCGGTGCAGTGGGAATATACCTGGACTGGCTGCATCGCCTTCACCCCCGACCACCTGATGCGCCTGTTCGAGCCCGCGCCGGGCCTGGTGGCCGTCACGGGCTACAACGGGCGCGGAGTGACCACCGGCAGCGTGGTCGGCAAGGCATTCGCCGACTATTTGTGTCACCAGAATCCCCAGGCCTTGCCCATTCCCTTCGCGCCGATGCAGCCATTGGCCGCACCGGGCTTGCGCAGCTGTCTTTATGAGGCAGGGTTCTCGCTGTATCACGCCGGCCAATGCTTGAGGATCGTGATCTGATCAGCGAAATACCCTTCAGAAGCCTGCATTTTCTTAGCAGGCTACTAATCTGTATTGGTGCAAGTTGTAGCAATCACGCACTGTAAATGTGCAGTTCCGTTACGCGGTCTGTTACAGCTGTAGGAACTGTCGTTTATTCGTCTGGTTGCAGGTGCGACCTGTTGAGGTTGTACTTTTTTGGTCGTCCGGTTGCACCTCGTGAAGCTAGAGGGTTGCACGTCCCGACGAACGGCGGCCAAACACCTGCAATACCAATGACACCGTGTCTTTTTGAAGAATAAAAACGTAATGGCACGCGCCTTGCTCTGGGCTTTCAGTGAAAAGTTTGAACGCAAGTTGTCGTGCCAAAAATCAAAAATATCGGAGCACCACTCATGTCCCAGACGTTTTACAAGAAAGGTTTTCTGGCCCTCGCCGTTGCAGCGGCGCTGGGTGTTTCTACGTTTGTTCAAGCTGATGTGAAAATTGGTGTTGCGGGGCCCATGACGGGCGCCAACGCCGCTTTCGGTGAGCAGTACATGAAGGGTGCCCAGGCGGCAGCCGATACCATCAACAAGGCTGGCGGCATCAACGGCGAGAAAATCGTCCTGGTGGCCGGCGACGACGCGTGTGAACCCAAGCAGGCCGTGGCCGTGGCCAACCGCCTGGCCGACCAGGACAAGGTGATCGGCGTGGTCGGGCACTTCTGCTCATCCAATACCATCCCGGCTTCCGAGGTCTACGACGAAGCGGGCATCATCGCCATCACCCCAGGCTCCACCAACCCACAAGTGACTGAGCGTGGCCTGGGCGCCATGTTCCGTATGTGCGGGCGTGACGACCAGCAAGGCATCGTCGCCGGCGACTACATTGTCGACGTGCTCAAGGGCAAGAAGGTCGCGGTCATCAACGACAAGGACACCTACGGCAAAGGCCTGGCCGACGCCACCGCTGCCCAGTTGACCAAGCGCGGCGTCAAGCCGGTGCTGGAAGAAGGCCTGACCCGTGGCGAGAAAGACTTCAGCGCCCTGGTCACCAAAATCCGTTCCCTGGGCGCCGACGTTGTCTACTTCGGCGGCCTGCACCCTGAAGCCGGCCCACTGGTTCGCCAGATTCGCGAAGCCGGTCTGAAAGACGTCAAGTTCATGTCCGATGACGGCGTGGTTACCGACGAACTGGTAGCCACCGCTGGCGGCGCGCAGTACGTCGACGGCGTCTACATGACCTTCGGTGCCGACCCGCGCAAACTGCCAGATAGCAAAACCGTGGTGGAAGAGTTCCAGAAGAGCGGTTACGAGCCGGAAGGCTACACCCTGTACGCCTACGCCTCGATCCAGGCCCTGGCTGCCGGCTTCAACGGCGCCAAGTCCAACAAGGGCGAAGACGCTGCCAAGTGGCTCAAGGCCAATCCGGTGAAAACCGTAATGGGTGAAAAAGCCTGGGATGCCAAGGGCGACCTGAAAATCTCCGACTATGTGGTTTATCAGTGGGACAAGGACGGTAAATACCACCAACTCGATAAGCAGAAGTAATCCTTGTGGGAGGGGGCTTGCCCCCGATAGCGGTGTGTCAGTCAACAGATTTTCAGCTGACCCACTGCAATCGGGGGCAAGCCCCCTCCCACATTGAGCAGTGCTGTTATTGAGATTGAGATCTGTCTTTTCCTCCAGAAGCGCCGCACACCCACAGGTGTGCAGGTGCTCACCGCGTGAGATTGCGTTATGGATGGTATTTTCCTGCAGCAACTGGTCAACGGCCTGACCCTCGGGTCGGTCTACGGCCTGATCGCCATCGGCTACACAATGGTCTATGGCATCATCGGCATGATCAACTTCGCCCACGGCGAGGTTTATATGATTTCCGCTTACCTCGCGGCGATCAGTCTGGCACTGCTGGCTTACTTCGGCATCGAATCCTTCCCGCTGCTCATTCTCGGCACCTTGATCTTCACCGTAGTCGTCACTGGCGTGTACGGGTGGGTCATCGAACGTGTCGCCTACAAACCGTTGCGCAACTCCACGCGCCTGGCACCGCTGATCAGTGCGATCGGTATCTCCCTGATCCTGCAGAACTACGCGCAGATCGCCCAGGGTGCGAAGCAACAAGGTATTCCAACCCTGCTCGCCGGGGCCTGGCGTGTCGATATCGGCACCGGTTTCGTGCAGCTCACGTACACCAAGGTCTTCATCCTGGTCGCCGCCTTCGCGGGCATGGCCTTGCTCACTTACATCATCAAGTACACCAAGCTCGGCCGTATGTGCCGTGCCACCCAGCAAGACCGCAAGATGGCCTCGATCCTGGGTATCAACACCGACCGCGTTATCTCCTACGTCTTCGTCATCGGTGCCGCCATGGCCGCATTGGCCGGCGTGCTCATCACCCTCAACTACGGCACCTTCGACTTCTATGCCGGCTTCATTATCGGCATCAAGGCATTTACTGCTGCGGTACTCGGCGGCATCGGCTCCCTGCCTGGGGCGATGCTTGGCGGGATCATCCTCGGTATCTCCGAGTCGCTGTTCTCGGGGTTGATCAACTCTGACTACAAAGACGTGTTCAGCTTCTCCCTGCTGGTGGTGATTCTGATCTTCCGTCCCCAGGGCCTGCTGGGTCGCCCACTCGTGGCTAAGGTGTAAACATGTCTGCTGCCAAACCTATCGATATCAAGAAAAGCGTCGTCGATACGATCCTTGCCGGGCTGATTTCGTTGATCGTGTTCGGTCCGATCGTCGGCGTGGTCCTCGACGGCTACAGCTTCAACTTGGAGCCGGCCCGCGTGGCTATCCTGGTCGCCATCGTGATGGCCGGCCGGTTTGCCCTGAGCCTGTTCCTGCAAACCCCCAAGGGCATGAAGATCCTGCAGGGCTTCGAGAGCAGTGGTTCGGGCGTGCATGTGCTGCCGCCGGACTACAAGTCGCGGCTGCGCTGGATCATCCCGGCACTGATCGTGATTGCCATCGTGTTCCCGATCTTCGCCAACAAGTACCTGCTGACCGTGGTGATCCTCGGGCTGATCTACGTGTTGCTCGGCTTGGGCCTCAACATCGTGGTAGGCCTGGCGGGCCTGCTCGACCTGGGTTACGTAGCGTTCTACGCCATCGGTGCCTACGGCCTGGCACTGGGTTATCAATACCTCGGTCTGGGCTTCTGGAGCGTGCTGCCCCTGGCGGCCATCGCGGCGGCGTTAGCGGGGTGCATACTCGGGTTCCCGGTGTTGCGAATGCACGGTGACTACCTGGCTATCGTGACCCTGGGCTTCGGCGAAATCATCCGTCTGGTGCTCAACAACTGGCTGTCGTTTACCGGCGGCCCGAACGGCATGCCGGTGCCGTCACCGACCTTTCTCGGCCTGGAGTTCGGGCGTAGGGCGAAGGAGGGCGGGATTCCCTTCCACGAGTTCTTCGGCCTCGATTACAACCCCAATATCAAGTTCATGTTCATCTACATCGTGCTGTTTTTGGTGGTGCTGGCCGTGCTGTACATCAAGCACCGCCTGACCCGCATGCCGGTGGGTCGCGCCTGGGAAGCCTTGCGCGAAGATGAGATCGCCTGCCGTTCCATGGGCCTGAACCACGTGCTAGTCAAACTCTCGGCGTTCACCATCGGTGCCTCTACCGCAGGGTTGGCCGGTGTGTTTTTTGCCAGCTACCAGGGCTTCGTCAACCCGTCGTCGTTTACCTTCTTCGAGTCGGCGCTGATCCTGGCCATCGTGGTATTGGGCGGCATGGGCTCGACCGTCGGCGTGGTGATCGCAGCCTTCGTACTGACCGTTGCGCCTGAGTTGCTGCGCAGCTTCTCTGAATACCGGGTGCTGCTGTTCGGCGTGCTGATGGTGGTGATGATGATCTGGCGACCGCGTGGCCTGATCCGCATCGCTCGTACCGGTGTGACACCACGTAAAGGAGTGGCGCCATGAGCAAGGAAGTCGTCCTTTCTGTGGAACATTTAATGATGCACTTCGGTGGCATCAAGGCCTTGAGCGATGTGAGCCTCAAGGTCGAACGCAACTCGATTTTCGCTCTGATCGGCCCCAACGGCGCCGGCAAGACCACGGTGTTCAACTGCCTCACCGGTTTCTACAAAGCCAGTGGTGGCAAGATCGAACTGAATATTCGCGGTCAGCAGACCAACGTGATCCAGCTGTTGGGCGAGCGTTTCAAGGCCACCGATTTCGTGTCGCCCAAAAGCTTCCTCAGCCGTGTGTACTACAAGATGTTTGGCGGTACTCACTTGGTCAACCGAGCCGGGCTGGCGCGGACCTTTCAGAACATTCGCCTGTTTAAAGAAATGTCGGTGCTGGAAAACCTGCTGGTCGCCCAGCACATGTGGGTAAACCGCAACATGCTCGCGGGCATCCTCAACACCAAGGGCTACCGCAAGGCCGAAAGCGACGCCCTCGACCACGCCTTCTATTGGCTCGAAGTGGTGGACCTGGTGGACTGCGCCAACCGCCTGGCCGGCGAACTCTCCTACGGCCAACAGCGCCGCCTGGAAATCGCCCGCGCCATGTGCACCCGGCCGCAGATCATCTGCCTGGACGAACCGGCGGCGGGCCTTAACCCCCAGGAAACCGAATCCCTCAGTGCGATGATTCGCCTGCTGCGCGACGAACACGACCTCACGGTGGTGCTGATCGAACACGACATGGGCATGGTGATGAGTATTTCCGACCACATCGTGGTGCTCGACCACGGCAACGTAATCGCCGAAGGCGGGCCGGACGCGATTCGCAACGACCCGAAAGTGATTGCCGCCTACCTGGGCGCCGACGAAGAGGAGCTGGTATGAGTGCACCTATCCTCGAAATGAAAGACCTGGACGTGTATTACGGCCCGATCCAGGCCTTGAAAAAAGTCTCGCTGCACATCAACGAAGGCGAGACCGTCAGCCTGATCGGCTCCAACGGCGCGGGTAAGTCCACGTTGCTGATGTCGATCTTCGGCCAGCCACGGGCGGAGTCGGGGCAAATTCTCTATAACGGCGTCGACATTACCCACAAGTCGTCCCACTACATCGCCTCTAACGGCATTGCGCAATCGCCGGAAGGGCGGCGGGTGTTCCCCGACATGACCGTCGAGGAAAACCTGCTGATGGGCACCATCCCCATCGGTGACAAGTACGCCCAGGAAGACATGCAGCGCATGTTCGAGCTGTTTCCTCGGCTCAAGGAGCGGCGTACCCAGCGGGCCATGACCATGTCCGGGGGTGAACAGCAAATGCTCGCCATCGCCCGTGCACTGATGAGCCGGCCCAAGTTGTTGCTGCTGGACGAACCGAGCCTGGGCCTGGCGCCGATTGTGGTTAAGCAGATCTTCTCGACCCTGCGCGAGCTGGCGGCCACCGGGATGACCATCTTTTTGGTGGAGCAGAACGCCAACCACGCCCTGCGCTTGTCGGACCGGGCGTATGTGATGGTCAACGGCGAGATTCGCCTGACGGGCACGGGTAAAGAGCTATTGGTGAACGAGGAAGTGCGCAACGCTTACTTGGGCGGTCACTGACCCGGTAAACACCGCAAAACCCCTGTGGGAGGGGGCTTGCCGCCGATAGCGGTGTGTCAGTCAGTCCATCTGAAACTGATCCACCGCCATCGGGGGCAAGCCCCCTCCCACATTTTTTTGTGGTGTTCTCAAAGGCTCACACCAAATTGTGGAAAACAAATCCAGCCGCCCTCCAAACCGCGACATATAGCCGCCGCAAATCCCTGTTTTGTCACAGTTTTGACTTGTCCCCATCTGCTGTGGAACTGGCTGTGGGTAACGTGGTGGTACTTGGCTGAAGGCCTTTAAATACGTGGCCTTCGGCCGTGTGATCGTTTTTTGATCAGGCCTTTTTTTGAGACCGCCCTCGGGGTTTGTCAACCTGTTTAAAGTCACAGGTATATGACCGATTTATGTCCCTCCAGCCTGTGGATAAGTCTGTGACTAAACTCTGGAAAGACTGCCGCAGAGGCCGGAACAACTGGCCTGGAGCCATCGTTCTATATTCTTTATCGCAGATGGGTTTACATACGAGATCGCCAAGGTCAAGCAAAAAACTTTCTAAAACCGCCTGCAAGCCCCGCATACAGCGGCCTCAGGCTTTTTGCACTTGCCCCCAAAGACTGTGGGCGCAGCTGTGGATAACCTGCGCGCATATCGCTACAGGCCACGGTCTGCAAGGCTTAGCTACATATGGTTAAAAACTGACCAGCCATGTATCAAGTTGTGTGCTTAGCGGTTGCCGCAACCGCGTGGTACGGGCATTCTGCTGGCTGATTTTTTCCCGATGCCCGCAAGGAGAACACCATGTCCGACACGCTGTTTATTACTGGCGCAACCTCAGGCTTCGGCGAAGCCTGCGCCCGTCGTTTTGCCGAAGCCGGCTGGAAACTGGTGCTCACGGGTCGTCGTGCCGACCGCTTGAATGCATTGGTCGAAGAGCTCTCCAAGCAAACCGAAGTGCACGGCCTGGTGGTAGACGTGCGTGACCGCAAGGGTATGGAAGACGCCATCGCCAACCTGCCGCCGTCGTTCGCCAAGCTGCGCGGGTTGATCAACAACGCCGGCCTGGCCGTAGGCACTGACCCGGCGCCCAAATGCAGCCTCGACGATTGGGAAACCATGGTCGACACCAACATCAAAGGCCTGCTGACCACCACCCACCTGCTGCTGCCACGCCTGATCGCCCACGGCCGTGGCGCGGGCATTATTAACTTGGGTTCCATCGCCGGTAACTACCCGTATCCGGGCAGCCATGTGTATGGCGGGTCCAAGGCATTCGTGAAGCAGTTCTCACTGAACCTGCGTTGCGACCTGCAAGGTACTGGCGTGCGCGTGACCAACATTGAGCCAGGCCTGTGCGAAAGCGAGTTTTCGCTGGTGCGCTTTGGGGGGGACCAGGCGCGCTATGACGCGACCTACGCGGGTGCCGAGCCGATTCAGCCGCAGGACATTGCCGATACGATCTTCTGGGTCATGAACACACCGGCGCATGTGAACATCAACCGGTTGGAACTGATGCCGGTGAGCCAGACTTGGGCTGGGTTTGCGATTGAGCGGGGCGCTCAGTAAGGCTTTAAACCGAGTCGCTGCCATCGGGGGCAAGCCCCCTCCCACACTTGACCGTATTTCAAGGTGAGAGCCCGGTCGAATGTGGGGGGGGCTTGCCCCCGATGGCGTCAGATAGGCCAAAACAGGCCATAAGGTACACTCTCCGCCTGAAAGCCCCTCCGCACTGTGCGGGTTAAAGGTTTTGACAGGAGGAAATGTGAGTAACCGAGGTGAGCAGGCCCTGCTCAAACAATCGACCATCCTGATGTTCGCGGTCGCGATCGCCGGGATTGTCACGGGTGTGATATCTGGCGCCCAATCCATTCTGTTCGACGGTTTTTTCTCGCTGATCGCCACCGCCATCAAGGTGTTGATGCTGATCACGGCCAAGCTGATTGCCAAGAAAAGCAACGAGCGTTTCCAGTTTGGCTATTGGCACCTAGAGCCCATGGTGCTGCTGATTGAAGGCAGCTTTCTGCTGCTGATCGCCATCTATGCGTTCCTCAACGGTGTGTTCGGCCTTATCAATGGCGGGCGCGAGATCGAGTTGGGTTTGGTGATCATTTATGCGGCGGTGTTTACCGTCGTGGAGTTCGCCTACTTCTTCTATGTGCGCTATCGCAATCGCACGCTCAAATCGTCGCTGATCCAGTTCGACAACATCAGTTGGCTGGTGGACGCGATGCTCTCGGTGGGCTTGCTGATCAGCTTTTTGGCGGCCTTGTTGCTCAAGTCTCAGGGCTACGGCGAGTGGGCCGTGTATGTCGACCCGCTGATCCTGATCCTGCTGGCCCTGAGCATGCTGGCACCGGCGTTCAAGATCCTGCGCCCGGCGTTGCGCGAGGTGCTGGGGATTGCCCCGGACCACCTGGACGACACCGTGCGCGAGGTGATGGACGCGGCGCAGGCCAAGCATGGTTTCGATGATTACGTGTCCTACGTGCAAAAACACGGGCGGGCGCGGTTTATCGAGATTCATGTGGTGTTGCCGGCGGATTACCCGGTGGATAACGTCGCGACGCTGGATGCGCTACGCGAGGAGATATCCACAGGGCTGGGCAAGCCGGATGCGGCGCGGTGGCTGACTATCAGTTTTACCGGGGATCGTAAGTGGATTGCGTGACAGGCCTTTAGACCGTGGCGCCTGCATCGGGGCGGTGCGACGATTCGACAAGCCCCCTCCCACATTCAACCGCATTCCAAAGTTTGGGTGCGGTCAACTGTGGGAGCTGGCTTGCCTGCGATAGGGCCCTAAAGGTCAGCCTAGATGCTGGATCAGCCCCTGGTAGCAAGTCGCCAAGTGATAGGGCGTGGTCGACGGCATATCCCACCGGCTCACCATACCCTGGGCATCCAGGCATTCATTCCAGCCTTTGCCATGCAAAAAGTGCTGCTGCAACGCCAGCAACTGGCGCTGCAACACTGCCTCACTACCAGGCCGCAAGGTCAGCGCCCGCAGGTACTCGGCCTGGGCCCAGATCCGCTGGGTGCCATCACGCACACTGCCGTCCAGTGCCAACATGCCGCTGACTGCGCCGCTCGACTTATCCACACCGTGCTGCTCGGCATAGGCAAACGCTCGCGTCAGTGAGGCATGCAGCGGGGTACCGCGCAGTACATCCGAGGATTCCAGCAGGAAAAACCACTCGAACTGGTGCCCCGGCTCAAACCAGTTATCCACAGCGCCCAGCGGTTTTTCCATCATCACGCCATGCTGGCGGTCGATGAAACGCTGTTGCATGGCCGTCGCCAAGGTCAGTAGGTCGGCTTGCACATCGGCGTCTTCACGCACCGCCAGGGTGGCGAGGAAACCTTCGGCCAGGTGCATCAAGGGGTTCTGCAGCGGGCCGGACTTGAGGGAGGACCAGTTGCGTTCCAGTACCGCTTCATACAGACCGTCGCCTGTGGAAAAACGTTGGGCGACCACTTCGAGGGCGGCGTTAAGTACCGACTCCACCAATGGCTCACGCACCTTGGCCCAGTAATGCGCACACGCAAAGATAATGAAGGCGTGGGTGTAGAGGTCTTTGCGTTTATCCAGAGGCTGCCCGGCCGGGTCGATGCTGTAGAACCAACCGCCGTGTTCGGCATCGTGGAAATGCCGTTGCAGCGAGCGGAATAACGCCGCTGCACGCTCTTCGGCGAAGGCTGCATCAGGCTCGCCGATCAGGCTGGCAAACAGGTACAACTGCCGGGCGCACGCCATGGCGCGGTAGCGTTGTGGGGGCAGTGGCCGGTGCTCGGCGTCGAGCGCTTCATAGGGCAACGCCAGTTCGGCATTCCAGCCCGGGCCTTGCCAGAGCGGCACGATCAGGCTGTGGAAGTGCGTGAGCACGGCATTCAGGGCAGAGCTTGGAGCGGTGGGCATTGGCTGGCGTCGTCACGGCAGGGGTGTAGGCGCGCATGGTAGCAGGCTTGGGTTCTGTGGTGTCTGGTCTGGCGCTATCGGGGGCAAGCCCCCTCCCACATTTACTGTATTCACAGATTTTGACTTGTGAATACAGTCAGTGTGGGAGGGGGCTTGCCCCCGATTAGGCCCTTGATGGCGCCGAAGATCAGCCTGCGAGCAACCAAACCCCAGTCGCCGCCGAAGCCGCACCCGCAACCCGCACCAACGGCGCCGCTGCAGCCGGCAGGAAACGCACCACCGCATAACCCGCCGCGTGCAGCACAGCGGTTGCCCCGACAAATCCGGCCGCATACGCCCAGGGGCTGGACATTTCAGGCAGTTCCAAACCATGGGCCACGCCATGGAACAACGCAAACAATGCCGTCGCACCCACCGCCATAACCAACGGTGGTCGCACCGCCAGCGCCACGGCCAGGCCCAACGCCAGTACCGACGCGGCAATCCCGCTTTCCATCGCCGGCAACTGCATACCTTCAAAGCCCAGCACACCGCCGATCAGCATGGTGCCGACGAAGGTGCAAGGCAGTGCCCAGCGTGCAGCGCCTTTCTGTTGGGCGGCCCACAACCCCACGGCAACCATGGCCAGCAAATGGTCGAGTCCGCCCAGCGGGTGACTGATACCGGCCACCAGGCCGTTATCGCCATGGCCCGGATGGGCAAAGGCCAAGGCAGGGGCCAGCAGCAGGGTGGCGGCGGCGAAGAGTTTCTTGAGACTCATGGTCAGGTTCCTTATGGGTTGATCAGGCGGCGGTCAGCAAACCTTGGCGTTCGATAAAGGCGACGATCTCATCCAGCCCGACGCCGGTTTTCTGGTTGCTGAACACAAAGGGCTTACCGTTGCGCATGCGCGTGGTGTCGCTGTTCATCAATTCCAGCGAAGCCCCCACCAGCGGCGCGAGGTCGATCTTGTTGATCACCAGCAGGTCGGATTTGCAGATACCCGGCCCGCCCTTGCGCGGCAGTTTGTCGCCGGCGGACACATCGATCACGTAGATGGTCAGGTCCGACAGCTCGGGGCTGAAGGTGGCCGACAGGTTGTCGCCGCCGGACTCCACCAGGATCAGGTCCAGCCCGGGGAAGCGGCGGTTGAGCTGGTCTACCGCTTCGAGGTTGATGGAGGCGTCTTCACGGATGGCGGTGTGCGGGCAGCCGCCGGTTTCCACGCCGATGATGCGCTCGGGCGCCAAGGCCTGGTTGCGCACCAAGAAGTCGGCGTCTTCGCGGGTATAGATATCGTTGGTCACCACGGCGAGGTTGTAGCGATCGCGCAAGGCCAGGCACAGGGCCAGGGTCAGGGCGGTCTTGCCAGAACCCACCGGGCCGCCGATACCGACGCGCAGAGGTTGAGTGTTCATATGCTTCTTCTCCTAGGAACGGAACAGGCGGCTGTATTGGCGTTCATGGGCCATGCACGCCAGGGACAGGCCGAATGCGGCGCTGCCTGAATGGTTAGGGTCAATGCGCGCGGCATCCTGCTGGGCCTGTTGCAGCAGCGGCAGCAGCTCGCTGGTCAGGCGCTGGGCGGCTTGCTGGCCAAGGGGCAGGGTTTTCATCAATACGGCCAGTTGGTTTTCCAGCCAGCTCCACAGCCAGGCGGCGAGGGCGTCGTCGGGGCTGATGGCCCAGGCACGGGCGGCCAGGGCCCAGCCCAGTGCAAGATGGGGTTCACTGCATTGCTCAAGAAAAGTGCGGGCGGTGCTGTCCAGTTCCGGCAAACCATTGAGCAGTTGTTGCAGCGAATAGCCCATCTGCCGGCTCTCTTGATACAACTCGCGAGTCTCACGGCTGGCGCGGTGTTCTTCGCACAGTTGTGTGAGACGCAACCAGTCTTCATCCGCAGCGGCGCGGCAGTGGGCGAGCAACAGCGGCGCCTCGAAGCGGGCGAGGTTGAACAGCAACTGATCGCTGATCCAGCGGCGGGCCGTGGCGGCGTCATTGACGCGGCCATTGTCCACGGCCATCTCTAAACCTTGGGAATAGCTGTAGCCGCCAATCGGCAATTGCGGACTGGCCAGACGCAGCAGCGCCCAGGCTGGGTTCATAGACGCACGCCGAACTGATGCAGCTTGGGCGGGTAATTGAAGTCTTCGTCGCCATGGCGTGAATGATGATGGCCGCCTCCGTAGGCGCCGTGTTCCGGTTGGAAGGGCGCTTCGAGGGTTTCGGTGGTGGCGCCCAGCTGTTCAAGCATGGCCTTGAGCACGTAGTCATCGAGCAGGCGCAGCCAGCCATCGCCGACTTGCAAGGCGACGTGGCGATTGCCCAGGTGATAGGCCGCGCGAGTCAGTTCAAAGGCGCTGCTGCACGTGACGTGGAGTAACTGTTCAGGGCGGGCGCGCACACGTACGACGCGTCCGTCTTCAGCCTGCAAAAATTCGCCATCGTGCAGCGGCGGCTGGCCGCGCTCCAGGAAAAGGCCGACGTCTTCACCGTCGGCACTGAAACAGCGCAGGCGGCTCTTGCTGCGGGCTTCGAAGTTCAGCAGCAACTCGGCAGCCCAGAGGGCTTGGGGGGCGATTCGACGGTGGATCACCAGCATCAGGAAGCTTCCAGCTATGAGCGATACAGGTGCTAGAGCAAGGGGCTTGCCAACCCTATGAATAAGTAGGAATTGCCTGACGGCCATGGCGCCAGCGCCACTAAACAGGGCGTGGGCGGAATACGTCTGCGCGCCAAAGTGGTGCGTGGTTCCATTTGCCGCACTCGTCGTGGGCGTTTTCAGATTAGTCCTACGACGTCTCAGGATTTGCCGTTCATAACGTTTCCCGTGGGAAACGTAGTCTTTTCGCCGTGTTTAACTCACTGCGACGTTCATCATGATCAAGTCACTTAATTGGTTAGTCATTGTCTGCCTGTCTTTGGTTATTTCCTCGGCTTCGGCCACCTTGAAGCCACGCCCTACGTTCATCGAGTCGCTCAAAGAACCGGCAATCACTGACGTGATCGGCAATGTAATCGACCGAGCCCACGAGTTGCTGGGCACGCCCTACAAGTGGGGCGGCAACTCGGTGGAGCAGGGCTTTGATTGCAGCAGTTTTCTGGTCTATCTGTTCAAGACTGAAGCCAACATTCTCATCCCGCGCACCACGGCAGCGATGCACCGTTCCAAGGCCGTGACCATCAAGCGCGGCGCGTTGAAGCCCGGTGATGCGGTATTTTTCAAGGGCAATGGGCGCGGTCAGGTCAGCCATGTCGGCCTGTATATCGGCGAGGGCAAATTTATTCATTCGCCGCGCACCGGCAAGAACATCCGTATCGACTCGCTGAGCAACAGCTATTGGAACAAGCACTACACCACGGCCAAGCGTTTTCACACCTCGGGGTGATCGGCTTATTCGGTACTGCCAAGGCCTTGCCAGTGCTTGAGGCCGATAAAGATAAAGCGCAATTGCTGGGTGATTTTCGCCTGCGGCGTGAGGTGGGCAGGCAGGGCCTGGGCCGGCGGGTCGATGATGTCAGGGAGGGTGGCGAACACACTTTTCACGATCAGGTCGGCCATTACATGCAAACCTTCGGCGTCCAAGTGCTGCAGCTTGGGCATAAACGTGAGGTCGGCCGCGAGGTCGCGGGTGATGTCTTCGCGCAGGGCACCGATGGCTTGGCGCACGGCCAGGCAGCCGCCATATTGCTCGCGAGCCAGGAACAGGAATTGGGAACGGTTGGCCGCCACCACGTCGAGAAAGATTCGCACGGAGGCATCGATGATGCCGCCCATCACGAATTCGTTGTGGCGCACCAGGCGGATCGTGGCGCGAAAGGTCTGGCCGACTTCACTGACCAATACCAGGCCAAGCTGGTCCATATCGGCAAAATGGCGATAGAACCCGGTGGGTACAATGCCGGCCGTCTTCGCCACTTCCCGCAGGCTCAGGCTGCCAAACCCACGGCCACACTCCATTAGATGGCGGGCTGCGTCCATCAGGGCGAGGCGGGTCTGTTGCTTCTGTTCGGCGCGGGGCAGCATTGGCGGGCAGGCTTAGTCGACAAGTACAGCGACGCACTCTAGCAAAACAGCTTCATCGGCGTCGAACTTGGCGGGGGAGGTGCGTGATGCAATCTACAAGAAAGCAAAAGCCCGATCGGCGGATCGGGCTTTTTTATGGGCCACCACAGGCTTAGCTCTGGGCTTCGTGGAGTTCTTTCAGGCGATCAGCACCACCTTCTGCAACGCCTTCGGTGTAAGCGCGTTTGTTGGCTTGTTCAGCGCCGCCCTCAACAAGACCTTTCTGCTCCAGGCGATCACGGCCACCTTCGGTCAGGCCTTCGGTGTAGGCACGTTTGTTGGCTTGTTCCGAACCGTTTTCAGCAACGCCTTTGGCGTAGTCACGGTTCTCTTCTTCTTGCGAACCGCTGCGGGCCAGAGTTTGGCTGGACTGAACGGCTTGGGCTTTATTCTGTGGGGTCGCTTGTTCGGCGGCTGGCAGGGCAAAGGCACTGGAAGCCAGGACAGACAAGAGGACGGTAGCGAGTACTTGGCGTTTCATGATGGTTGCTCCTTGGGAGGGCGATAAAGTGGGTACAGGGCTAATGCTACTCTTGATATGTCGATATAAAAGTTCATAAACACAATGGTAATAATCAACAGAATTGATTGTTCTCGGCGGAGGCTCTAGCACGCGCCTCTCAAGCCCGCGCTTTTGCACCGTAGTGGGTATTTTCGACACGTTCTTGGGTAACAATGGTGCGTCGCTGATGATCGAATCTGTCTGTTTGATCAGGTAAATGGCTTTTTGCGACTAAATCCGTGATCGGGTTAAACCCCCAGGCGGTTTGCCAGTCGTACCCTTATGAGCTGTAGTTCAGCTAGTAGTCGTATTCAGGAGTCCTGTGCAATGACGCGCACTCGTAAAATCGTCGCTTGGAGCTGCGCCAGCTTCGTTCTATTAATTGCCGTGGTGGTGTTGGTGTTGGTGTTCTTCGACTGGAACCGCATCAAACCGCAGATCAATGCCAAGGTTTCCGAAGAGTTGCATCGCCCGTTCGCCATCAATGGCAACCTGGCTGTGGTGTGGGCCCGCGAACTCGATGAAGGCGGTTGGCGCGCCTGGGTGCCATGGCCCCACGTGATTGCCGAAGACCTGACCCTGGGCAACCCCGACTGGTCCAAAGCCCCGCAGATGGTCACCCTCAAGAAAGTCGAGCTGCGCATCTCGCCCCTGGCCCTGCTGGCGCAACGCGTGGTGATCCCGCGTATCGACCTCACCGAACCGAGCGCGCAGTTGCAGCGCCTCGCCGATGGACGCGCTAACTGGACGTTCAAATTCGACCCCAAAGACCCCAATGCCGAGCCTTCCAGCTGGGTGGTGGACATCGGCGCGATCGGTTTCGATAAAGGCCACGTAACCCTCGACGATCAGACCCTCAAGACTCAGCTGGACGTGATCATCGACCCGCTCGGCAAACCTATTCCGTTCGGCGAAATCGTCGGCGATGCCGATGCCAAGAAGGCCCTGGAAAAAGGCTCCAAGCCTCAGGACTACGCATTCGGCCTCAAGGTCAAAGGCCAGTACCACGGCCAGAAACTCGACGGCACCGGCAAGATCGGCGGCCTGCTTGCGTTGCAGGACGCGGCCAAGCCGTTCCCACTGCAAGCCCAAGTCAAGATCGCCGACACCAGCATCGCCCTGGCCGGTACGCTCACCGACCCGCTCAACCTCGGCGCCCTCGACCTGCGCCTGAAGCTCGCCGGCAGCAGCCTGGGCAACCTGTACCCGCTTACCGGCGTGACACTGCCGGATTCGCCGGCTTATTCCACCGACGGTCACTTGATCGCCAAGTTGCACGAACCCACCGGTGCGTCGTTTAAATACGAGAACTTCAACGGCAAGATTGGCAACAGCGATATCCACGGCAACCTGGGCTACGTCGCCAGCCAGCCACGGCCAAAACTCACTGGCTCGCTGGTTTCCAACCAACTGCTGATGGCCGATCTTGCCCCGCTGATCGGTGCCGATTCCAACGCCAAGCAAAAAGCCCGTGGCGGCGAAAGCAAACAACCGGCAACCAAGGTGCTGCCGGTGGAAGAATTCCGCACCGAGCGCTGGCGCGACATGGACGCCGATGTTGAATTCACCGGCAAGCGCATCGTCCACAGCGCCGAGCTGCCCTTCACCGATCTGTATACCCACCTGGTGCTCAACGATGGCGTGCTCAGCCTTGAACCCCTACGTTTTGGCGTAGCCGGCGGTAAGCTGGATGCGCAAATCCGCCTGAACGGCCGCACCACGCCCATGGAAGGTCGCGCCAAGCTCACCGCGCGCAACTTCAAGCTCAAACAGCTGTTCCCAACATTTGAGCCAATGAAAACCAGTTTCGGTGAGCTCAACGGCGATGCGGATATTTCCGGGCGAGGCAACTCCGTGGCGGCGCTGCTGGGCACGTCCAACGGCGACCTGAAAATGTTGATCAACGATGGCGCCATCAGCCGTAGCCTAATGGAGATTGCCGGGCTCAACGTGGGTAACTACGTGGTGGGCCGCCTATTTGGCGACAAGGAAGTGAAGATTAACTGCGCAGCCGCTGACTTCGGCATCAAGACCGGCTTGGCGACCACTCGGTTGTTTGTGTTCGATACCGAGAACGCCATCATCTACATCGATGGCACGGCGAATATGGCGACGGAGCAGTTGGACCTGACCATCACGCCGGAATCGAAAGGTTTCCGCCTGTTCTCTTTGCGTTCACCGTTGTACGTCAACGGCCCGTTTATCAAGCCTAATGCGGGTGTGAAGGCAATTCCGTTGGCATTGCGCGGCGCCGGGATGGTGGCACTGGGTGTAATCGCCGGGCCTGCTGCGGGCCTGCTTGCATTGGTCGCACCCAGTGGTGGTGAGCCCAATGAATGCGCACCGTTACTGCAACAGATGAAAGAAGGCAAAGCGCCGAAAACAGTGAAGGGCTAACTGACCTAAACGTAGGACCCAATGTGGGAGGGGGCTTGCTCCCGATGGCGGTGCATCAGTCGATATATTCATCAACTGACCCACCGCCATCGGGGGCAAGCCCCCTCCCACAATGGTTTTGCAGTGTTGCTGGGTTATAGGCTTTCGAGAAAGAAGGCAAAGCGCCGAAAAACGTGAAGGGCTAACTGACCTAAATGCAGGACCCAATGTGGGAGGGGGCAAGCCCCCTCCCACAATGGTTTTGGAGTGTTGCTGGGTTATAGGCTTTCGAGAAAGAAGGCAAAGCCCCGAAAACCGTGAAGGGCTAACTGACCTAAATGCAGGACCCAATGTGGGAGGGGGCTTGCCCCCGATGGCGGTGGATCAGTCGATATATTCATCAACTGACCCACCGCCATCGGGAGCAAGCCCCCTCCCACAATGGTATTGCAGTGTCGCTGGGTTAAAGGCTTTCGAGGATGTCCGCCATGTCGTCCGCGTGCTCTTCTTCCTGGGCCAGGATCTCTTCGAACAGACGGCGGGTAGTCGGGTCTTTGTCACCGATGTACTGAATGATTTCGCGATAGCTATCCACCGCAATCCGCTCAGCTACCAAGTCTTCGTAGACCATTTCTTTCAATGAGTTGCCGGCCACGTATTGAGCGTGGGAATTCTTCGAGAGCAGGTCGGGGTTGAATTCCGGCTCACCGCCCAATTGCACGATGCGCTCGGCCAGTTTGTCGGCGTGCTCGGCTTCCTGGGTGGCGTGCTCCAGAAACTCTTCTGCGGCTACATGGGCTTTGACGCCGCTGGCCATGAAGTAGTGGCGCTTGTAGCGCAACACGCAGACCAGTTCAGTGGCGAGCGAGCCGTTGAGCAAGCGGATGATTTCTTCGCGATCGGCATCGTAACCCTCAGTCACGGCACCGTTCTCGACGTTCTGGCGGGCGCGTTGGCGCAGGGTCGCAACGTCAGTCAAGTTTGCTTCAGTCATTTCAATCTCCTGGGGCTAATCCGGGTTACGCCACGCTCTACCGGCGTGATCGCTCCAAGTTGTGAGTGTCGCGTCACGCAAAAAGTTTTATCGAATGTGTGTCACACCCTCGTCGCGGGACTGGGCTAGCCTCTTGGCATCCATTTTTGATCAAAGGCGTTCGGTCCATGGCGCAGTTATCAGCCACGCGCTACCCCTTGGTGCTGGTGCCCGGCATGCTCGGGTTCGTACGACTGGGGTGGTTTCCCTACTGGTACGGCATCGTCCCGGCGTTGCGGGCGGGTGGGGCGCAGGTGTTTGCCGTGCAGGTGGCGCCGCTGGATTCCAGCGAGGTGCGCGGCGAGCAGTTGCTGACGCAGATCGAGCGAATTCGCCGCGAGACCGGCGTCGACAAGGTCAACCTGATCGGCCACAGCCAGGGCGCGCTCACTGCCCGGTATGCCGCGGCCAAGCGCCCGGATTGGGTGGCGTCAGTGACTTCGGTGGCCGGGCCTAACCATGGTTCCGAATTGGCGGACCATATTCACACCCACTACCCCGTCGACGGTGTAAAGGGGCGGCTGATGAGCGCGCTGTTTCACCTGGTTGCCTGGGTCATGGGCGTGCTGGAAACCGGCTATCGCGGGCCGCGATTCAAGGCGGATTTGCAGGCCTCCCATCAATCCCTGACCAGCGCCGGTGTGGCGCTGTTCAATCGTGCTTATCCCCAGGGCTTGCCCGCGACCTGGGGCGGGCAGGGCGCTGAAGAGGTCGATGGCGTGCGCTATTACTCGTGGTCCGGCACGTTGCAGCCGGGTGTCACCGATCGAGGGCGCAACCTGTTCGACGGCACCCACCGCAGCTGTCGCCTGTTCGCCCGCAGCTTCGTGCGGGAAAAGGGTCAGTGTGACGGTATGGTTGGGCGCTACAGCTCGCACCTGGGCAAGGTGATCGGCGATGACTACCCGCTGGACCATTTCGATATCGTCAACCAGTCGATGGGGCTGGTGGGCAAGGGCGCCGAGCCGATCAGGCTGTTTGTCGAGCACGCCCAAAGGCTAAAGGCGGCTGGGATCTAGGGGCTTACTCAGTGCGACTGTGGGAGGGGGCTTGCTCCCGATAGCAGGGTTTCAGTCACTGAATCTGGGACTGATCCACCGCTGTCGGGAGCAAGCCCCCTCCCACACGTTGAACGGCGTTCAGCCAGCACGCACCGGCGTGGTCCAGCGCTCTGACAAAATCACCCCACCCAATGTCAGCAACCCCCCCACCAGGTGATACAGCGCCAACTCTTCTTTCAACACCACGGCCGCAATCAGCGCCGTGATCAAGGGCAGCAGGTTGAAAAACAACGTGGTGCGGCTCGGGCCCAGGGTCTTTATCGAATGCATCCACGCCAACGGCGCCAGCATCGACGCGAGTAAACACGCGTACAGCACCAGCGGGATATTCGTCCAACCCAGCCCGGCCTTCGCTGAAAACAGATACAGCGGAAACAGCACGACCACCGCCACCAGTACCTGCAAATACAGCAATACCAACGGCGGCAGGCGCAGCTGCCATTTTTTCAGCAGGGTGCTGTAGACCGCATAGGCCAGGGTGGCCACCAACATCATGCCGTCGCCCAGGTTGACCCCATGTTGCAGCAAGGCGCCGAGGCTTCCGGATGACACCACCACCACGACGCCCGCAAATGAAAGCACCGCACCCGTCAGAGCGCCGTAGGTGAGGCGCTGGCCCAGGCTGATAATGGCCGCCGTCAGCGCCATCAATGGCATGAGTGAAAGGATGATGCCCATGTTGGTTGCGGTGGTCAGCGAGGCGGCGTAGTACGCCAGGCTTTGGTACACCGCCATGCCCAGCACGCCTAGGATGACGATCTTGCCCAGGTTCGGGCGGATCAGCGCCCAGTTGGCAACCACCGGTTTGAACATGAAAGGCGTAAACAGCAGCGCTGCCAGTAGCCAGCGGTAAAAACCGATCTCGGCAGGGAAGATCGCACCCACGGCCAATTTGTTGATGACGGTATTGCCAGCCCAGATAAAAATGGCCAGCAGGGGATAAGCGTATTGCATCGAAAGAAACCAGGTGTGTTGACGAGGCCGAATTATCCATTGTCTGGATCGAAGCCTATACTGCGATCCAGACAAGTGAGCTGTGTATCCAGACAATATGGCCCGACATACCGTACGCCTCGCGGATTTCCGCAGCCTGCCCAGCCCGGTGTATTTCCGTTACTCGGATTTTGCGCCCGATACCGAATGCACCCCACACCAGCACTTCTGGGGTTCGCTGGATTACTCGGCCAGCGGTGTGATGCGCATGGAAGTGGCGGGCAGCCGCTTTATGTCGCCGCCGCAGTACGCGGTGTGGGTGCCTCCGCATACCGAGCATAGTTCCTACAACGCCGAGGCGATTGTGTATCACTCGGTGGGCCTGGCCCCGGCGCTCTGTGAGCAATTGCCGCAGCAGCCGTGCACCCTGGCCATCAGTGACATTCTCAAGGCCATCCTCAGCGACTTTGCCAAACGTGACGTGAATATCCCGCAGACCGATGCCGACATCCGCCTGGCCCAAGTGCTGGTGGACCAACTCAAACAGGCGCCGATCCACGATTGCTTCCTGCCTTATGCCCGCCACCCTGGTTTGCTTGGCGTACTGGAAAACTTGCAGGCCGACCCCGCCGACAACCGTCCTCTGGCCCATTGGGCCGATCAAGTGCACGTGAGCGAACGCACCCTGGCGCGCCAGTTTGTGCGGGAGTTGGGCATGAGCTTCGGCGAGTGGCGACAGCGCCTGCGCTACCTGGCCGCCATCGAAGCGCTGGACAGCGAACACAGCGTGCAGCATGTGGCGTTTGACCTGGGCTACAGCACGGCATCGGCGTTTATCGCCATGTTCCAACGTCACGCGGGTTGTACGCCTGAGCAGTACCGTCGGTCGAATATCCGTGCACGGTGAAGATGTAACGGGCTTTGACTACACTGCGGGTAGGCCGTGCCTTCCGGCGCGGTAACCGGGAGAAAACGCCATGAAGATGCTGCGAATTCCGCTGTTGATGATGGGCTTGCTGCTGTGTTCCCACAGCTTCGCTGACACCGCCCAGCAAAACAAAATGACCACCTGCAATGCCGAGGCTTCAACCAAGGCCCTCAAAGGCGATGAACGCAAGGCCTTCATGAGCACCTGCCTCAAGGCCGCCCCCGCCAAGACGCTGACGCCGCAACAGCAAAAAATGAAAGACTGCAATGCCTCGGCGAAAACCAAGGCGTTGACGGGTGATGCGCGCAAGACATTTATGAGCACCTGCCTCAAAGGCAGTTAATTCACGCAGATCCCCTGTGGGAGCGGGCTTGCTCGCGAAAGCGGTGTGTCATTCAACACATCAGTGTCTGACCCATCGCTTTCGCGAGCAAGCCCGCTCCCACATTGACGGTGTTCACAATTTTCAGAACTCTCGCTTGATTCCCTCAAGGCTGGCAGACTGCCCATCCTTTAACGCCGTTCGTTTTGAGGCTGTATGCCAACGTTTTCTCAGCGTCATGTGTTGTTGCTGGCCAGCTACATCATTATTTTCGGCGGATTGCTGCTGGTACTACCGCTCAAGTTGCTGCCCAGTCTCTTAGCCGGCCTGTTGGTCTATGAACTGGTCAACATGCTCACCCCGCAACTGCAACGGCTGATCGAAGGTCGCCGTGCCCGTTGGTTGGCGGTGGCTTTGCTAGGCACCCTGATTGTCAGCGTGCTGGCCCTGATCTTCGCTGGCGCCATCAGTTTTTTGCTTCACGAAGCAGAAAACCCCGGAGCCTCCCTCGACAAATTCATGGGCGTGGTCGACCGCGCGCGGGGCCAGTTGCCGCCGTTTATCGACGCCTACCTGCCCGCCAGCGCTGCCGAGTTTCGCGTGGCCATCGGCGACTGGATGAGTAAGCACCTGAGTGAGCTGCAGCTTGTTGGCAAAGACGCCGCCCACATGTTCGTCACCTTGCTGATCGGCATGGTGCTCGGTGCCATCATCGCCTTGCAGCGCGTGCCTGACCTGACTAAGCGCAAGCCCCTGGCCGCCGCACTGTTTGACCGCCTGCACCTGCTGGTCCAGGCCTTTCGCAATATCGTTTTCGCCCAGATCAAGATTGCTGCGCTCAACACGGCGTTTACCGCGGTGTTCCTCGCCGTGGTGCTGCCGTTGTGCGGGATTCACCTGCCGCTGACCAAGACCTTGATCGTACTGACCTTCCTGCTCGGGCTACTGCCGGTGATCGGCAACCTGATGTCCAACACCTTGATCACTATCGTCGCGCTATCGCTGTCGATCTGGGTGGCGGTGGCGGCGTTGGGGTATTTGATCGTGATCCACAAGGTTGAGTACTTCCTCAACGCGCGGATCGTTGGCGGGCAGATCAGTGCCAAGTCGTGGGAATTGTTGTTGGCGATGCTGGTGTTTGAGGCGGCATTCGGGTTGCCGGGGGTGGTGGCGGGGCCGATTTATTATGCGTATCTCAAGAGTGAGCTGAAGCTCGGTGGGATGGTTTAAGCCTTGTGTTGTTTGGGCTGGCCTCATCGGGGGCAAGCCCCCTCCCACATTTAGATTTGTGAACACAGTCAGTGTGGGAGGGGGCTTGCCCCCGATGGGGTCGCTGCGGTCTCTGAGCTAAAACTCAGTAGCCGTACCGCTTGCTGGCCTCAATCGCCAGACCGCTGCCGATGCTGCCAAAGATATTGCCTTCCACATGCCGCGCATTCGGCAGCATCGCCGAGATGCTGTGACGCAGCGCCGGAATCCCGCTCGAACCGCCAGTAAAGAACACCGTGTCCACCTGCGCCACGCTCACCGAAGCGTCGTTGAGCAGTTGGGTCACGCTGCCACGTACACGCTCCAGCAAGGCGTCGATGGACGACTCGAACAGCGCCCGGCTCAGGTCTACACTCAAGCCGGCTTCGATACGGTCCAACGCCACATGGCGGTTGTCTTCGTGAGTCAGCTGGATCTTGGTTTCTTCCACTTCCATCGCCAACCAGTGGCCTGCACGCTGTTCAATCAGTTTGAACAGGCGATCAATGCCGCCCGTGTCTTCGATGTCGTAGCGCATGCTGCCCAAGGCCAACTGGGATTTTTGCGAGTACACCGAGTTGATGGTGTGCCAGGTGGCCAGGTTCATGTGGTGGCTGGTGGGCATGTAGGCCCCGCTCTTCATGCGGCTGCCGTAGCCGAACAGCGGCATCATGCCCTGCAGGCTCAGTTGCTTGTCGAAGTCGGTACCGCCGATGTGCACGCCGCCGGTGGCGAGAATGTCGCTCTGGCGATTGTCGTTGTGACGGCGGTCCGGCGACAGGCGCACGAGGGAGAAGTCAGACGTACCACCGCCGATGTCGACGATCAGCACCAGCTCTTCTTTCTCGATGGTGGACTCGTAATCGAACGCCGCCGCAATCGGCTCGTACTGGAACGAGATGTCTTTGAAGCCGATCTTGCGTGCCACGTCTACCAGGGTGTTCTCGGCTTCCTGGTCGGCCATCGGGTCGTCATCGACGAAGAACACCGGGCGGCCCAGCACCACTTCTTCGAACTCTCGGCCGGCGTTGGCTTCGGCGCGGCTCTTGAGTTGGCCGATAAACAGCGCCAGCAGGTCGGTGAACGGCATCGCCGTGCCGAGCACGCTGGTGTCATGCTTGATCAACTTGGAACCGAGCAGGCTCTTGAGCGAGCGCATCAGCCGGCCTTCGTAGTTTTCCAGGTACTCGTGCAGCGCCAGGCGACCATACACCGGGCGGCGCTCCTCGAAGTTGAAGAACACTACCGACGGCAGGGTGATCTTGTCGTCCTCCAGCGCAATAAGCGTCTCCTCGCCGGGACGGATCCAGCCGACGGTGGAGTTGGACGTGCCAAAGTCGATGCCGCAGGCACGGGCTGGGGATGAGTTTTCCATGACAATCAGGTTCCGGTTGAAAAACGGCCGCGCAGTGTATGTCAGTCGAAGGCGGATGCGTAGGCCGGCTATCTATAAATGCGCCTTGAAAGCGGGGAATTCGCCCCCACATCTGCTGCATACGGCGAATGCCGACAACACTTTGACGCACCCCCAGGCCACATCACTCAACAGGTGCAAAGCAGCGCACGTTGTGCCCCGGGCTGTGCGATCTCGATAAAGGATGGTGAACCGCCGATGGATTTCAAAGATTACTACAAGATATTGGGCGTAGAGCCGACGGCCGACGACAAGGAAATCAAGGCGGCCTATCGCAAGCTCGCGCGTAAATATCACCCCGATGTGAGCAAGGAAAAAGACGCTGAAGCCAAGTTCAAGGATGCGTCCGAAGCCTACGAAGCGCTTAAGAGTGCCGACAAGCGCGCTGAGTACGATGAGCTGCGCAAATACGGCCAGCATGGCCAACCGTTCCAGGGGCCACCGGGCTGGCAGAGCCGTGGCGGTTTTGGCGGTGGTGGCGGCGGTGAGGATTTCTCGGACTTCTTCAGTTCAATCTTTGGCTCGCGCGGCGGTGGTTTTGACGGTGGGCAGCGCCGTCCTGCCGGGCGCAAGGGCCAGGACGTGGAGATGCAACTGACGGTCTCACTCGAGGACACGTTGTCCACCGAGTCCAAGCAGATCAGTTTCCAGGTGCCGCAATACGACGCCTCGGGCCGGCATGTGAGCAACACCACCAAGAGCCTGAACGTGAAGATCCCCGCCGGCGTGGCGGACGGTGAGCGCATCCGTCTCAAGGCGCAGGGCGCACCGGGCATTGGCGGTGGGGCCAATGGCGACCTGTACCTGATCATCAAGTTTGCGCCCCATTCAAAGTTCGAAGTGGAAGGCGAAAACCTGATCATCAACCTGCCGCTGGCACCGTGGGAACTGGCGCTGGGCGCCGAAGTGGCGGTGCCGACCCTGACCGGCAAGATCAACCTCAAGGTGCCCGCCGGCAGCCAGAATGGCCAGCGCATGCGCGCCAAGGGCCACGGTTTGCTGAATAAGGCCGGGGAGCGCGGCTTCCTGTATATCCAGCTCAAGGCCGTGATGCCCAAGCAGGCCGACGACGAAACCATCGCCTTGTGGCAGGAACTGGCGAAAAAGGCCGCGTTCAATCCTCGGGAGCATTTCTGAGGCATCGAGCACCCGCGCTAACTATCTAGCGCGGGTCGCGTCGTCGGGCATGGTGTGCTGACGCTCCCAATCAAAGGAGCAACGCCATGCCCGATATTTCCCCTGTCACGCCTGCCAGGGCGCAGCCCCGCCCGCCGATTTCTCGCAGCTTGCACGGCGAGTTCATCGAACAAGCGATTCCCGACTGGCTGATCAACGCCACCCAAACCCGCCGTGACGCGTTCCGGGCTGGAACGCTGGAATCGCCAAGCTGGTATCGACAAGCGAGTACCGCCCAGCGCCAGGCCTTGCACACCCAGGCGGTGGCCAGCTTCGCCGCCCAGACTCGCCTGGACAAGGCCATGGCTTCCCTGCAAGACGTCGATCACTTCGCCGAGCCGCTATTGGTCAAGGCGTTGAAAGATCAATTCAACGTCACCCTGGACGTCAACAAGACCCTCTTGCAGCTCAGGCAACCTGTCGAAGTGGGCATTCTCGGCATCGATGTCGCCAGCTACGACGTGTTGAAACTGCCGCTGCTGCAAGCTGCGCTGCATAACTTCGAAGCCTCGGAGTGCAAGGACGGGGCGTTTCATGAGTCTTCTGGGTTCATCGAGCAAGACCCTGCAACCGGCGCCTTCAACCCCGTCAGCACCTCGCTGACGGTTGCGCAATTCACCCAGCTGTGTCGCACCCTGGACATCGGCGCGCAATACCAGCTGTACCTGAAAAACTACCTGCTGCCCAAGGACGCCGTCGCCGAGCATGTGCTGCGAGAAAAATTCATCACCGCGCAGCAAGCCGCGTTGCGGGCGGCAGCCGAAATCGCACTGCTGAAAAAAGATATCCAGCCTGAGGATTACCGCATGATCCTGTCTGTGGTCGCGGGCGAGCAGTTCCCAACGGTGGGTGGCAAGCCGGTGTGGTTTCGCGACTTGAGCCTGATGAAGCACCGCATGACCGGCTGCGTGCTCTTCATGATCAGCGAAAAATACCGCTACACCGATGAGTGGATTCTTTACATTCCCCATGACCCGCAGTCGCCGCTCAAGCGCTACACCGGTGCGAGCATGGCCAGTGCGTTCAAGCAGCGGTTTACTCGCCGCGACGCCGCAGCGACGGATGACGGCAACCCCACACCCTACCAGCGGTTTTTCAGCCGTTTCGTCGCCTATGCCGACCTGCCGGACTACTTCAGCCAGCTGACCGAAGACGTACCCGACCCGTCGTTCAAGCACAAAGCGGCGGCCTATGTGCCCTTGCTCAATGAAGTCGCCAAAGGTTTCAACCCGTTCTCTCTATTCACCGGCCTCCGCAAATTACCGCCCTTGCCCCAGGCGTCGCGCAAGGCCAACCCGGACCCCTACCTGGCCCCCCGGGAACTGACCCGCGAAGGCCACGGTTTGTGGGCGGAAAACGTTGACCTGTGGACCTACCTGTTCGACCAGCACCGCGCCAAGATCATCGCTGACGCACGCGCTCACGCGGTGCCCACGGCGGACGCCGACGCCAAGGCCCGCTCGGAAAAATTCGCGCGGTTGCTCAATATCGGCATGCTGCTGTTCACCGCCGTGACGATGTTCGTGCCGGTATTGGGCGAGCTGATGCTGGTGGTCATGGCCGGACAGTTGCTGTACGAAACCTTCGAGGGCGCGCTTGAATGGAGTGAAGGCGACCGACGCGCAGCCAAGGCGCACCTGCTGGATGTGGCCGAGAACCTCGCGCTGCTGGCGGTCACTGCCGGCGCCGGCAAGGCCTTTGCCAAACTGGCGGGGGTCAAGGCAGAACCGGTCATCGAAAACCTTGACGCGGTGACGTTGCCCAACGACCAGACACGGCTGTGGAAAGCCGACTTGAGCGGTTACGAACACAGCGTGTCGCTAACCGGCAATGCCAACCCGCTCGGTCAATATGAACTCAACGGCAAGACCTTTATCCGTCTCGACGGCAAGGTGTACGAAACCACTTGGGACCCAAGCCTCAAGCGCTGGCGCCTGCGCCACCCCACTGACGCCGACGCTTACCAGCCTTTGCTCACTCATAACCACGCAGGCGCCTGGCGGCATACCCTGGAGCGACCCTTGGACTGGGACCGCCTGACACTGCTGCGACGCATGGGCCCGGTCACGCAGGCGTTCACCGATGAGCAATTGCTGCGCATCGCAGACGTCAGTGGTGTGGACGACAACACCCTGCGCAAGATGCACGTGGATAACGCTTTGCCACCCCCGGCACTGACCGATGCCATGCGGCTGTTCGACGCGGACCAAGGCGTTGACCAGGTGCTGGAGCAGTTGGAAGGCGCACGACCGATCAACGGCCGTTATCTGTACAGCCTTCCCCTTGTGACGCAAATGCCGCGCTGGCCGGTTGGCCGTGTGTTGGAGGTGTTTGAAGGCGACCAATTGAGTGGGCCTTCGATCAAGTACGGCTCGGAGCTGCGTATCGCCACCGGCCAACGCAAAGCGGCGCTGCGCATCACCCGCGCCGATATATTGGGCGGCCAACTGACACAGCGCATTATCGAGCAGTTGGACGAAGCTGAAATCACCCGTTTGCTCGGGGCCGAGCCGGCACGTGTGTCCGCGACGCGGCCCCAGGAGTTTGCCAAGCAACTCGCACACTTTGCCCGCACGCGCCAACCGGCGATTTTCGACAGCCTTTACACCGGCACCGAGCGCCAATCCCCTTGGGTGGCCAAGCTGCAGCGCGAATGCCCTGGCTTGAGCGTGCCGGCCGCGCAAACGGTATTGGCCGATGCCGACGGCGCAGAGCATGCCCGGATGCAAGACACCGGAAAAATCCCCCTGCGCTTATTGGAGCAGGCTCGCTGGTATGCGCAGCAAGGCCGTCTGGGCCAGGCCTATGCCGGCTTACACTTGGAAAACATGGCCTCGGCCGACAGCCGGCGGCTGGCCCTGTCTAGCTTGGCCGAGCTGCCGGGGTGGACGTCTGGGCTGCGCCTGGAGGTGCGCGAAGGCACGTTCAGCGGACCGCAACTGGATGCCATCGGCCCACAGGACGCGGCGAGCCGCAAAGTGTTGGTCAAGCAAGGGCCTGGCTACCAGGCGTTCGATGAACAGGGCGAGTCGTTGCACAGCGTGACGCCAGGCGGCAAGAATTTCTACGCGGCGCTGATGCAGGCTCTGCCTGACGAAACCCGCCGCGCCCTCGGCGTGCCTGAAGTGAACCAGCACGCGCAGTTGCAACGGCTGATTATCGACGAGGCCATTGCCCATCCCGACCGGGCGTCACAGGTCATCGCCGAGCGCAGTCGCGTGCGGGCTGGTTTCAAGCCGCCGCAGCGCATCAGCGACACCCTGATCGGCTACCCGGCCAGCGGCCGCAGGCCGGGTGAAGGCCTCGACCTGCATGCCAGGGTCAAGGCGGTATACACGCAACTGACTGACGATCAGGTGAGCGGGTTTCTCTTAAGGCAAATGGTGGATGGCAAATCCGAACGGGACATCGTCAACCTGCTTAATACGCGTATTCGAGAATGGCAAGCCCTCGAAGCCACGCTGGATCAGTGGGTGGCCGAGGGACCGCCAGCACGTAGAGGCATGGCCGAAGAAATATATGGCAGGCGGCGCATCGTGAGCACGCTCAAAAACAGCTGGCAGATGGCGCCCCTGGCAGATTTGCCGCAGTTTGCACGGCTTGATCTGTATTTCAGTGAGCCACTGCCGGCCCTGCAAGTGGACTTCTCTCACATCCGGCAATTGCGGGTAGGGGGGCATGGTCTGGCGGACAACAATGTTGAAGCGCTGTTGGCGACTTTCCCCAAGGTGGAGCGGCTGCAAATCTCGGTTACCAACGCGCGCATGACGCGAATACCCGATGCGCTGCAAAACCTGAGTCAGCTGACTGAGCTGGCTATCTCCGTGGATATGCCCGGTGAGGCCTTTGCGAGTGCCGAGGTCGAAAAACTGGAGCGAATGACGCAGTTACAGAGCCTCGATCTGGACAGAGTCCTGGAGGTCGGTCGTGGGTTTGATGCCTCCCGACTGACGCAATTGCGGAGCCTCACGCTCTCTGGCCTTTTCAACGGGAACTGGCCGACCGGAGTGCTTGAATTGCCCCATTTGCGACGTCTGAATCTCAAGAGGGCCTCTATTCAGAGCTTACCTGCCGAGCTTTATACCCCTGGTCATGAGCAACTCTGGCGTGGCCTCTCGCTGGATTGGTCAGGCCTTGATCGACAGTCCTTCAAGACGGCCTATGACTATCTCGGTCGCCAGACTGGACATTGGGTGGACCTCGAGGAAATGGTCAGCGAGTACTGCCGGGGAGCGTTGGAGCGATTCAAAAGCGAAGCCAACCCATCCAGGCATCGGCTAGAGATGAGTGGTTCGGGCCTTATTCATGAGGGTTTCCTCAGCAAATGGTCGGGGGCGCAGGCGCGGTTCGAAGCCATTGAGGCGCTGAGTACTGAGCACGCTGAACTGACCGCCCGCCTGGGCACCTGGACTGACGAACGACTGGTGACTGCAGATGACTTGATGAACTTGGCCAATCCCCGGCAGAAAATGCAGATTCACTCGGCACGGGTGGAGTTGGCCGAGGATATCCAAGTCTGTTGGTACCAAGGCCTCATGCAAAAGTACACGCAGTTGACGCCTCGCTCGGTTCTGACGTTGGATGCAAGTGTGCTGGATGATCTTCCAATATTGCCCGCCAACCGATTCGATAACGTGCAAGAAATAAGATTGCTGGGAGGCCATAAGCCCATCCCGAGGCTGCATGAATTCATCTCTGTGTTTCGCGGATTGCGCAAACTGGATTTGAGCCACAGTACCTTGGAAACCCTGCCAATCAGCGCCGATGACGTGCCGCAGCTGGAGATACTGGATTGCGCGGGCGCCACTCTCAACACCCTCGATGTGCGCGGTTTCAGTCAACTCCAGCGTCTGGATCTCAAGGGGGCCACGCTGGCGCAATGGCCCATCGGTATCGAGCAGTTGCCTCAATTGAAGTGGCTGGATGTGCGCGGTACGGGCCTTACGACGCTGCCGGCAAGCCTACTGAGCAGCGATGAGTTGTTACTCAACAGTCGTTTTGATGTTGACCGTCTCGATGATGCCTCACAAGCAGCCTTGACCCAGGAGATCAAACGCCTTGAGCGCACCTTGGGGTTGCCCGATGAGACACTGAAGCGGTTTCTTGCCCAGGAGGGGGACGATAGTTTTCCGGTCATGGAGAGTGGCTCATCCATTGCGGCCAACCTGTTGCCACGGACTGCGCCCTTGCCCGCTGGATCGGGCCCGGTCTGGCGCACGCAATGCATGCAACGCCTGCGCCCGGATCTTTCCGCCGAACAGGTACAGCACGAACTCAGCGGTCTGGCTGCGCAGGGTTTGTCCAACGCGCAGATCGACGCACGGTTGATCGATTCGAACCTGGATTTAGATGCCCTGACGCAAGAACTCAACGGCTGGCTGTTCGTTCGGCAATCGTCCGGCAGAGGCTGGCAGATCAACGCGCAGAGCCGTAGCCAAGCTGCCGCACAGATCATCGACTGCTGGCGACAAGGTGTACTCGACGCGCCGGGGATGGCCCCTTACACCCTGGACCTCAATGGTCTGCAAACCGGCGATCTGCCTGCCCTTGCGCGCGACTTTACCCAGGTGGGGCGCCTGGACCTTACGGGCGTGCGGATCACCACCCAAGGTTCCAACGGGTTCCTGCGCGCCTTTCCCAACCTGCGCACGCTGACGCTCAATGGCCAGGCGCTCTCCGAGTTGCCTGAGGCCCTGGCCGACATGGCGTTGCTTGAGCGGCTTGACCTGGCGAGTATCGACCTGACGGACGTGGCGCCGTTGTACCCGGTGTTGCGCCGATTGCGGAACTTGCGCGCGCTGGACTTGGGTTACAACAACCTGAATACATTCAGCGTCGATCAACTTGGCCATCTGGAACAACTGGACCTGAGCCACAACCTGCTGGGGCGCTGGCCGGAAGGCGCACTGCAAGCGCCTCAGTTGCGCCGCCTGAACTTGAGCGGCAACGAGATCACCGACCTCCCCGCTGGGCTGTTTGACGGCAGTCATGAAACCCTGCTGGCGGGCACCGACCTGAGTGACAACCTGGAGCTTTCTGCGCACAGTCGGCAGCAGGTGCGAGAGTACGCCGATCGCCTACCCATGGACCATCAGGTTCTGGGCATGAGCCGCGACGAGCTGAGGTCCGAGAGTGAACCGGGCACGGACGATTCCGATGCCGACGAGGAGCCGCCAGAGTCCGATGAGGATATTGCACCGGTGTCTGTCGAGGCAATGGCCGGCCAACTCGAACCCTGGCTGCAGTCCCTGCCCGAAGCCGACCGCCCAGCCTATCGCGGCCGCTGGCAGCGGTTGACGGCCGAACCGGAGCACGAGGCGTTTTTCCACTTGCTGCTGCTCATGCAAGACACCGAAGAGTTCAGGCAGGTGCGTGCAGACTTGACGCGCAGGGTCTGGAGTTTGCTGGAGTCGGCCGAGCGTGACACTGAGTTGCGCGAGGTGCTGTTCCAGATGTCGAAAACCCATAACACCTGTGCGGACGGCCGCACCCTGGCGTTCAGCGACCTGGAGGTCAAAACCTTCGAGCATGAGGCCTTGCGCAATATTCCTGCGGGGCTGGAACAGCGCGGGCGGGCTCTGTTGAATCTGTCCCGGCAGTTATTTCGGCTGGGGCAGGTGGAGAAGCTGGCTGACCTGGACACCGCGCGCGGGCACGACAAGGCCGAAGTGCGCCTGAGCTACCGCATCGGCACCGCCAGTGGTTGGCGCGATGGTTTGCAATTGCCCGGCCAGCCCCTCTACATGCGTTATGCCCGCCCGATCCAGGACGAGCTGCGCGACAGCGTACTGCGTGAGGTGGAGCAGGCTGAAACCACTGATACGTTTTACACCGAGCTGATCAGTCGCCCGTATTGGGTGCGCTACCTTCAGGATAAATACCCGCAGCCCTTCGCCGCACTCAAACAGCGGGGTGAGGCGCAAAGAGAACAGGTCGAAGATGCACACACTGACTATGCCGACCCGGCCTATGCGCAAGCGATGCTCACGTTGCAGATTGAGCAAGAAACCGAGCGCAACCTGAGCCTGCTGCAATTCTCCCGCGATGAAGAGGCCGCCTTTGCGCCGGCTGCGCACGGTCCTGACCTTGAGGTGCTGCACGAACGAGCCAGCGGTGCACGCCTTGAATTGCTGCGCGACCGGGCAACCGCCATTGAATTCAATGGCCGCCCCTATTTTGTGGCGAGCATGCCGGACGCGGGGGATGGGCTGCATTATCTATTGTGGGTGCCGGCCCCGAGTGATCCGGCGGCGCTGGTCAGCAGTGGCATTGTGGCCCGGCCTGATATCACTGGCGTCTGGAAGCGTCGGGGCTTGTCCGGCGGGATGGTGACGACGGGCTCCGACGATGAGTATGAGCTGGCGTCGGAAGCCATGCTCAAGGCTCCCTACACGGCGGGGGAGCTGAGCGCGATGCGGCGCACCGAGCATTTCACCGCCAGCCGAAATACCCTCGGTTCATACAACCGTGCCAACAATGGCAAGTACCCGCTCAGGGATTACCAGGGCCGCCCGATTCGCATCAGAAAGCTGGAGCGTGAAGCCCTGCTGCTCGAATCAGGGGTTAAATACACCTCGGAACAGGTCAAGCCTTACCTCCAATTTGAGGGCTATGAAAACGTGGGGCGGCTGTATGAAGAAAAACTCGAGGTGCGCACGTTCACCGCGCAAGACGTGAAGGTGCCCGGCGAAAAAGCCCTGGTCGGGCAGTTGACCGTGGTGGCCAACCGACGCATCGCCAAGGGCGAGATTGTTGGCGTGTATGGGGGAACGGTCCTGCCCCGTGGCCTGTATGGAGCGGACGGCAATGCGTTCACCATGACCGTGGGCAGCCGGGCGGTGTATGAAGAGGGCGCCTACGTCACGGAGCCGGTCAGCCTGTCGGGCGACAACATCTTGTCGAGGATCAACACCTGTTTTGAGTATGACGCCAAGGGCAACCCGATCCGCCAGGCTCGCGTGGGCTACAACGTGGAAACCGTGCCCTTCAACGTCGAGACTGACATGCTGCTGGGCGTGGCGCCTGCGCTAAAAACCGTCAAGAAGGACTTTCTGCTGAACACGGTGTGGGCCACCGAGGACATCCCGGCAGGGGCCGAGCTGCGCCTGGACTACGGGTACACCGAGGCCATGGTCAGGGCTGAGTTTCAGCCTGATTGACGCGCACGGTGACGGGTAGGGCGCGGGGTAAATAACCCAGCTTTTTGCGTTGGGGCGGCAGGTAGGCTGATGGCATTCACCCTAATCACGGAAGACCTGCCATGCCCGACCCGACTACGCTCAGCCCGCCCGCCGCCGGCACCGTCAATGCCGACCTTCGCGGTGCTCATTACGACTTGCTCAAGACGCGCGTGCCGGCCTGGTTCAGCCAGGCCAGCCCGCAGCGCCAAACCGAACTTGGCAACTACGAATTGGATCTGCCGTCCTGGTATCGCAGTGCCACGCCCGCCCAACAGGCGGCGCTATCGAGCCGTCACACGGCGTTTCGCGAAGCGCTGAACCAACTGGAGACCCGGTTGGCGAGCTTTAATGATGTATTTGATTTTGCCGAACAGCCGCTCAAGGACGCCATCAAGGCGCAGTTCAACCTGGATCTGGACGTGCGCAACGTGTATTTCGCACGCAAGTACGCCTTCAAGGAGCGCGACGATTTCTTCGGGTTCCTGACGTTCGATCAGCAGAAGAATACGGCCCTCAACCACGAGTATCGGGGCATCTCGTTGCTGGAAGCCGCGTTGGCCAACTTCGAACCACAAGAGGCCCGGCCGGCGCGCTGCAACGACTGCCAGATCATCACTGGTTGGGGCAGTTATGACGGCGACATCATTGCCGATTTTCCCACCGTCAACGCCTATGCCCAGCCGATTGCCCCCCATGATTTCGCCAAGCTGTGTCGCACCCTCGACCTGGGCAAGCGCTATCAGCAACACATCGACGATGTGCTGCAACCGACCGACCCGGCTGAGCGCACGGCGCTGGAACAACAGCTGGAAGAACACCAGCGCCAGCACCTGGCGGTGAGTATTGAAATTGCCCGCCAGCAATACGCGCTCAAACCCGGGAGCCGGGTGGTCGAATCGGGCATCAGTGATGATGTCTATCGCATGCTCCAGCAATTACTGGTCGATCCGCTCACCACCACCCTGGATGGCCGTGCGGTGATGGTCAAGGCGCTCACGGTGTTTGATATCGAACTGGTCGGCCCCTTGCTGATCGGGCCTTCGCGCGATGACGCCAGCCAGCCGCAACGCCTGACGGTGTACCTGCCTAATGACCCACAGCAGCCGTTGAAGGAATACGCCAATGGCGCGGCTTTTATGGCCGACCTGCGCACGCGTCTGCACAGCGCGGCTTACCGGCGTTTTTTCAGCCGGTTCATCCCCACTCGGCAGCAGGGCGAATTCTTCAAGAAATTCAATAAGCTTTACCAACCCTCAGGCAGCCACAGCGGTGCGGATTATCCGCTGGTGACCAAGCTGGGCAAGCTGCCGCTGGATGAAGCCGCGATCAATGGCCCGCTGTGGCAGGCACTGCGCCTGGCCACGGTCGCCAAGGTCCGCGCGGATGCCCGCGCGGTCGCCGTGCCCACCGAAGATGAGGACAGCAAGGCACGCCAGGAGCGTTTGGACAGCTACCTGGACGCAGTCGTCAGCGTGTTCAACCTCGCCGCCTTCGTGGTGCCGGGCCTGGGGCCGATCATGCTGGCGGTGGGGGCGATACAGATGTGCCATGAAGTTTACGAAGGCTTTGAAGCGTACGAAAACGGCGAGACCCGTGAGATGTGGGCGCACTTTTCCAGCGTGGCGCTCAACGTAGCGTTTATCGGCACGGGCGCCAAGGTGCTGCCGCATGTGCAGGTGTCCAGCGTGGTGGACAACCTTCGGCCGGTCACGCTCGCCACGGGTGAGCGCAAGCTATGGAAGCCGGACCTTGCACCTTATTCCGCCAACATCACCCTCGCGGCAGACGCGCAACCCGATGCGTTGGGCCTCTACTCACATCAGGCGCGCAAAGTGTTGAGGCTGGACGGCGAGTCTTATCAGGTCAAGGAGGACAACGGCCAGTACCGCATCCAGCATCCGACGCGACCTGCCGCCTACGAGCCTCTACTTGAACACAACCATGAGGGCGCCTGGACCCACGAGGCGGAGGAGCCATTGACCTGGGATGGGCCTACGCTGCTCAGGCGGCTGGGTCATGAGGTTCAGGCACTGGGGGCCGAAGGGGGCGAGCAGTTGCAGACTGCCTCGGGCATCGACACCGACACCCTGCGCGCCGTGCACGTCGACCAGCAACCGCTGCCACTGCTCCTGGCCGATAGCTTGCGGCGCTTTCGGCTGCATCGGCAGATCAGCACGTTTATCGACCAACTCGGCAGCGCCGACCCGGCCGTGTACGCCAAGGCCGAGCTGGATTTGCAGATGCAATTGATGCAGCAAGGCGGCCTGTTCGGCAGCGCGCCACCGATGCAAATCCTCGACACGGCAGGTGAGGTCCTTTGGGATGATCCGGCGCCACCTGCCACGGCGCGTCGCCGAGTGGTGATCAGCGCTGAACAACGGGCGCGGGGCGAGACACTCAAGCAGGTGTTGCACAACCTGCAAGGCACCGACCCGGCGCTTAAAGAGATACCCGGCAAGCCGAGCGACAGCTTGGACCAGCGCGCCGCCGAACTGCGCCAGTACCTGGCGCAACGGGCGCAAAGTCTCAAAAGTGCGCTGGTCGAAGAGCGTTACCGCGCGCAAACCCGCAGTGATGACGCAGACGTGCAACGGGTGTTGCACTACTTTCCCGGGCTACCCGGCGACATCGCCCGCATGCTGCTCGACCGTTTGAGCGACCCCGAGCTGGCCGCCTTGCGCAGTGGCAAGCGTCTGCCACAGCCCCTCGACGACCAGGCGCGCTGGGCCGAGCAGCAAACGCGTGCCTCTCGGGCCTACGAAGGCTTGTTCCACGACACACTGGCAACCCTGGACAGCCAACGCCTGGCCCTGCGCACCCTGGAAACCTTGCCCGGCTGGGTGCGCGGCACTCGTGTGGAGTTGCGCCAGTATTCGGCGGGCGGCGAGGTGCTGGACGCCATTGGCTCGCCCGACACCGGCACATCTCGCAGCGTTGTGCTCAATGCCAGCGGTGAATACGACGACCTCCCGGACCTTTACTCGGCGCTCTGGCGCCAGTTGACCCCCACCGAGCGTCAGGCCCTGCGCTTTCGCGACGCCAGCGAACTCAAACACGCGATTGTGTGCGCGCCGTTGCCGCGTGGCCCGTTGCTCACCGTGCTGCAGGAGCATCCCCTGCGCAAGCCGGCTTACGATGCGTCGATGCGCCTGCTGGGCGGTGGTCGCGGGCTTCGGCAGTGGGTGGCCAGCGCTGCCAACACTTTGCGCACCCCCCAGGCGCGCGCCCGCAAGTTGTTCAAGGGGTTCAGCGACCGGGATGTGGACGCGTTCATAGAGTCCCTGGGGGCTGATGTGCGCGGTGGGTTGACGCGTCTGGAAACCGAATATGCGACCCTCAGGCAAGACCTCAATAAATGGGTCTATTCTTACGCCCCACCTGCCGGCTCTGCCCCGGCTGAGTATGTGGATGTAGCCTGCGCACGGGTCGCCGCCGTCGAGATCCGCCGCTGCTGGCGGCGGCAATCGTACAAACTGTCGCTGGTGCTGGCGCCGTCGATCAGCCTGCCGACGCTTGCCGCCGACTTTAGCCATATCCAGGAATTGAGCTTGAACCGGGTGACCTGGTCGGCCTCGGCGGACAGCTTTCTCAAGGGCTTCAGCGGGCTAAAGAGACTGACCGTTCACAGCACGGGGCTGGCGCAATTGCCTGAGGCCATCGGCGCCATGCGCCAGTTGGACTTCCTGTGGCTGGCGTCGAATGGCTTGCGCCTGAACGCGCAAAGTGCCGCTGCGCTGGCGTCGCTGGACACGCTGACGTACCTGGACCTGTCCAACAACCCTCTGGGCGTTGTGCCGGACTTCAGCGCCATGAGCCGGCTCGAATACCTGTTTTTGCACAACACCGGCCTCGATCAATGGCCGACAGGTATCGCCGACCATCGCCAGCTCAAACGCCTGGATCTGCGTGATAACCAACTGCGCGAAGTGCCCGCCGACAGGCTTGAGCCTGCCCCCGAGCAGCTTGAGCAAACCGTACGCGTCAACGGCGTCATCGCCATGACCGGCAATCCCTTCCCGGCGGAAGTGGGCGAGCAGGTCGACAATTACTGGCGACGCCTGTCGCAACAGCACCCCGAATGGCTCAACAGCGGTATCACCGATGGCTTCAGCGTCGATTCGCCGATGATCAGCCAGGTGCGTCACATTCACCCCAACATGACATACATGCGCGCCAGGGAAATGATCTGGAGCCTCGGCGATGGCGCCGGGGCTCGGCTGACCCAGTTGGTCCAGGCGTTCGACCGGCTTCACGAGCAGCTCAACGCCTGGGTGTTCTCCGGGGGCGGTGCACGCCAGCGTTACATCCGGCAGGATCAGGTTCGGGGCAATGCGTTGAATCGCAATTCACGCTATGCGGCCAAGGCACGCATCCTGAGTTGCTGGCTGCGGGAAACCCCGGTACAGCACGCCAACGACGGCACGCCTTTTGGCCTGGAGCTGGACCTCAGTGGCCTGGATTTGCCGAGCCTGCCAGACCTGGAGGCGGATTTCAGCCACGTGGGCTCGCTCAAATTGAATAACCTCAACCTGAGCGCTTCACCGGAAGGGTTCCTGGCCACGTTTCGCGGGTTGCGTTGGCTGCAGATGAAAAACAACCAACTGCGTGAGCTGCCGCCAGCGCTCGAGCAGATGCATGGGTTGACCAAATTATGGTTGGACGACAACCAGATTCGCTTGAGTGAGCAGACTGCGCAGATTCTGGCGAGCCGCACCACTTTGCGCATCCTGTGGCTCGACGGTAATCCCTTGGGCGTATACCCGGATTTCAGTGCGCTCACCGACCTGCGCGGGTTAAGCATGAGAGACACCGGGCTCACCGAATGGCCCGCTGGCCTGGGCGAACAACCCTTGCTGGAGGTGATCGACCTGGACGACAACCAATTGACCCGTCTTCCGCAAACACTGATTGCACCGACGCCAGAGCAACTGGAGCAGAGTCGGCGAATCAGCAGGATCACCTCGGTCAGAGACAACCCATTTACCGAGGCGACGTTGCAGCAGGTCCGTGACTACGCAGGGCAAGTGGAGGAGCAAAGCCCCAACAGCTTGGTGGAAACAGCCCTGAATCGCGCCGCCCCGGTGCGTATTCTGTTTGACGCCGCCCCGTTCGAGCGCTGGACCGCAGGCCTGGACCGTGGCCAGCGCATCAGCCGTAAAGGACAGTGGCAGAGCTTGCAGGCGCAACCCGGCGCCGGTGGTTTTTTCGATATGTTGGCTGACCTGCCCAATGCGGGGGCCGAGCATGCAGACCTTCAGCAGCGCGTTTGGGCTGTGATCGACAGCATTACCCAGCACAATGCCGAATCCGAGGCCTTGCGCGAGCGCATGTTCGAATGGGCCGGGCGCGCCGCGTGTTGTGACCGCGCGGCATTGTCGTTCAGTAATGTGGAGGTCATGGCGATGGTCGATAACGCCCGCGCCAATGCGAGCGATCAGACCCAGGCGGCATCCCTGATTAAACTGTCGCGCAGATTGTTCCGCCTGGATGAGGTCGAGAAAATCGCTCAGGACGATATCGCTACCCGCACTGCTGCAATCAACGACAATCCGGGGCTGAGCGCGGCGCAAAAACAACGGCAAATCCAGATGCTGGAGGAAGTAGAAATCCGGCTGGCCTACCGCGTCGGGCTCAAGGCCCCTCAACGCCTGGATCTGCCAGGACAGCCCAGCCGAACGCTTTTCACGTCGTTGGGGCATGTCAGCCAGACCATGCTCAACGCCGCGCAGGCCAAGGTACTGGCGCTCAACAACTCGCCGCAGGAGATTCAGGCATTGCTCTCCAGGGAGTTCTGGCAGGACTTTGTGACCGGCAAATACCGGACGCGATTCGATGCCCTGAGCAAGCCCTATCACGAGAAACTGGCGGCCCTGCATGAACAGGTGGGTACCCCGGCGTTATCCACGCCCGAATTCGAGACTCAGGCCAGGGATATACAGGCGCAATTAGCGGTGGAAGAAGCGGCCCTGATCGATACGTTGACGCGCCAGGAGTTGGTTGAGCACCCGCTGGGCTGAGACCCCGGGGTGAGCCGCGAGCCTCACCCCGTGGTGGTTCAGAACAGGAAATAACGCTGGGCCATCGGCAACACCTCGGCCGGCTCACACCACAGTAATACCCCGTCAGCCTTGACCTGGTAAGTCTGCGGGTCTACGTCGATTTCCGGCAGGTAATCGTTGTGGATCAGATCGGTTTTCTGCACGTCGCGGCAACCTTTCACCACCGCGATCTGCTTCTTCAAACCCAGTGCTTCGGGCAAGCCGGCGTCTTGGGCGGCCTGGCTGATAAAGGTCAGGCTGGTGGCGTGCAGCGAGGCGCCGAAGCTGGCGAACATCGGGCGGTAGTGCACTGGTTGCGGCGTCGGGATTGAGGCGTTGGCGTCGCCCATCAGGCTGGAAGCAATCGCACCGCCCTTGAGGATCAGGGTCGGCTTGATGCCGAAGAACGCCGGGCGCCACAGCACCAGATCGGCCCACTTGCCCACTTCAATCGAGCCGACAATATGACTCACACCGTGGGTGATCGCCGGGTTGATGGTGTACTTGGCGATGTAGCGCTTGGCGCGGAAATTATCATTGCCGGGGCCATCGCCGGGCAGTGGGCCGCGCTGTTTTTTCATCTTGTCGGCGGTCTGCCAGGTGCGCGTGATGACCTCGCCGACGCGGCCCATGGCCTGGCTGTCGGAGCTGATCATCGAGAATGCACCGAGGTCGTGCAGGATGTCTTCGGCGGCAATGGTTTCGCGACGGATGCGGCTTTCGGCGAAGGCCACGTCTTCGGCGATGCTCGGGTCGAGGTGATGGCAGACCATCAGCATGTCGAGGTGTTCGTCGATGGTGTTGCGGGTGAAGGGGCGCGTCGGGTTGGTCGAGCTGGGCAGCACGTTGGCGAAGCCGCAGGCCTTGATGATGTCCGGTGCGTGACCGCCGCCCGCGCCTTCGGTGTGGTAGGTGTGGATGGTGCGTCCCTTGAGCGCGGCCAGGGTGGTTTCGACGAAGCCGGACTCGTTGAGGGTGTCGCTGTGAATCGCCACCTGCACGTCGTATTGATCGGCCACACTTAGGCAGTTGTCGATGCTGGCGGGGGTGGTGCCCCAGTCTTCGTGCAGCTTCAAACCGATGGCGCCGGCCTTGACCTGTTCGATCAACGGCTCAGGCAAGCTCGCATTGCCCTTGCCGGTGAAGCCGATGTTCATCGGGAACGAATCGCTGGCCTGGAGCATGCGTGCCAGGTGCCAGGGGCCCGACGTACAGGTAGTCGCGTTGGTGCCCGTCGCCGGGCCGGTGCCGCCGCCGATCATGGTGGTGACGCCACTGGTCAGCGCCTCTTCGATCTGCTGTGGGCAGATGAAATGTACGTGGCTGTCGATCCCGCCTGCGGTGAGGATCATGCCTTCGCCGGCAATCACTTCGGTGCTGGCGCCGATGGCCATGGTCACACCGGGCTGGATGTCCGGGTTGCCGGCCTTGCCGATCGCATGGATGCGGCCGTTCTTGAGGCCTACATCCGCCTTGACGATGCCCCAGTGGTCGATGATCAGCGCGTTGGTGATCAGGGTGTCGACCACTTCATGGGCGAGCAACTGGCTCTGGCCCTGGCCGTCGCGGATCACTTTGCCGCCGCCGAATTTGACCTCTTCGCCATAGACGGTGAAGTCCTGTTCGACTTCGACAAACAGCTCGGTATCGGCCAGGCGCACCTTGTCACCGACGGTGGGGCCGTACATGTCGGCGTAGGCTTGGCGGGTGATTTTCATGTGTGTGTGCCCTGAAAAATGTGTGTTGAATGTGAGTCCGCTATCGGGGGCAAGCCCCCTCCCACACTGGACCGTATTCATACATTCAAATGTGTGAATACGGTCAACTGTGGGAGGGGGCTTGCCCCCGATGAGGCCCTAAAGGTCACCCATAACCCGCCCGGCAAACCCAAACACCCGCCTGCCCCCGCTCAAATCCACCAACTCAATCTCCCGACTCTGCCCCGGCTCAAACCGCACCGCCGTCCCCGCCGGGATATTCAAGCGCATGCCCCGGCTCGCGGCCCGGTCAAACGTCAGCGCGTCATTGGTTTCGAAAAAATGATAGTGCGAGCCCACCTGGATCGGCCGGTCGCCGCTGTTGGCCACGTTGAGGGTGACGGTGCGACGGCCGACATTGAGTTCGATGTCGCCAGGCTGGATCTGATATTCACCCGGAATCATGCAGGTTGCCCCAAGGTCTTGAAGTAGATGGCGGTCGGGCTGTAGCGCCCGTCCGGGCTTTGGCAGTAGTCGGGCAGTTCACCGATCTTGGTGTAGCGCAGCGACTGGTAGAAGGCTTCGGCCGGTGAGCCGGCCTCAGTGTCCAGGTACAGCAAGCCGCGTTTGTGCTGGCGCGCGGCGAGTTCGAGGGTGTTCATCAATTGCTGCCCGAGGCCATGGCGGCGAGCACTGCTATGCACCAACAGTTTTTGCACCTCGGCGCGGTTCAGGCCGTTGGCTTTCAGGCACAGCGCCAATTGCACGCTGGCGATCACCTCTTCATCACGCACCACCACCCACAACAATAGGCTGGCGTCTTCGATGCTGGCCTGCACGCCGTTTAGATAAGCGCCGGCCTGGGCCTCGTCGAAGTCGGCCATGAAGCCGACGCTAGCGCCGTGCTTGACCGCATCCAGCAATAGCTCGACTAACCCCAAACGGTAATGGGCAAAACTTTCCGCATTGACTCGACGCAGTTGTGCAGCGCTCATCGCTCTCACTCCTTGGGCGGTTCGGCGCCCGGGTTCAAGGCCAGTTGCATGAAGGTCAGGTCTAGCCAGCGGCCGAACTTGATGCCCACCTGCGGCATCTGCCCGGTGGTGATGAAGCCCAGGCGCTCGTGAAGGTGGATCGAGGCCTGGTTGCCGCTCTCGATGGCGGCAACCATCACGTGTTTGCCGCCTTCACGTGCGCGCTCGATTAACGCTTGCATCAAACGCGGACCGAGGCCCTTGCCGCGCTGATCGCTGCGGATATACACCGAGTGCTCGACGCTGTAGCGAAAACCCTCGAACGGGCGCCAGTCGCCGTAGGAGGCGTAGCCGGTGACTTCACCGTTTTCCACCGCTACCAGGATCGGATAACCCTGGGCATGCCGCGCACTGAACCAGGCCTGGCGGTTGCCCAGATCCACCGGTTGTTCGTTCCAGATCGCCGTGGTGTTGAGCACCGCGTCGTTGTAGATATCGCGGATCGCCGGCAAGTCGTGTTGGGTTGCGTCACGAATCATCATCGGTACTCACGCGATCGGCTGGTGGACGGTCACCAGCTTGGTGCCATCGGGGAAAGTGGCTTCCACCTGGATATCCGGGATCATTTCCGGGATGCCTTCCATCACGTGTTCGCGGCTGAGCAGGGTGGTGCCGAAGTGCATCAGGTCAGCCACGGTACGGCCATCGCGAGCGCCTTCCATCAGGGCGGCGGAGATGTAGGCGATGGTTTCCGGGTAGTTGAGCTTTACACCGCGTGCGAGGCGGCGCTCGGCGACAAGGCCGGCGGTGAAAATTAGCAGTTTGTCTTTTTCCCGTGGGGTCAGGTCCATGGTTCAGGTACTCCAGATTCGGGGGGATACGGCTTCACGGCCCAGCACTGCGGGGCGTAGCAGGCGCCATAAATCGATCAGCCAGGCGCGGGCATGCAACGCCTCGCTGGCCAGGCAGCGTGCGACCAGCAGGCCAGGTAGTTGGGTCAGGTCGCCGCGCACGGCGTGGGGCAGGGCGCGGCAGGTTTCGAGTAATTCAGGGTCGATATCGGCGGTCAGCAGCAACGTGGCAAATACCGGTTGCCCGTCAAGGCCAATAGGGGAATCGAGCAAACCGTCGTCGCCCACGATGCGCTGGCGTTCATGCCAGAGCAACTGCCCGTCGCGGCGGATATCCAGGTGCGATTGGAAGTGGCCGAGGTCGAAACGTTCGCCACTGGCCGGGCGGCCCAGGGCGACCACGTCCCAGTAGAACAGTCGCGCATCGCCTTGCAGCTCGATGCGTGTGGTGAGTTCGGCCTGTGCGGCGCTGAATACGATGGTTTCCTGGGGCAACCATTCCAGCGTTGCGCCGGCCTCCACGGTCAGGTCCAACTGCTGAAAGGCAGGGCCCTTGGCGCGGTACCACTTGGCCGCGCCAGGGCTGGTCAGTTGCGCCCAGGCACCCGCACCGACATGGGCGCGGATATCCAGGCGGTCACCGCCGGCAATGCCACCAGGCGGGTGCACGATGATGTGCTGGCACACCTCGGGGCCTTCGGCGTACAGGTGCTTTTGCACCCGCAGCGGGCCAAGGTGGCGGCGCATCACCGGGCGCGTGGTGTCGCCGAAACGCGCGTAGCCGAGTTCCAGTTCGGCATGCCAGCTGGGGGTGAACAGGGTGGGAGTCACGGGCAGGTTCATGGGCAGTGCTTATCGTTAGGAGGCTACAGATTAGATGGTAACCAGGCCGCGTACACCTTCGCTTTCCATATTTTCGCCACGGCCCTGCGCGACGATCTCCCCACGGGACATCACCAGGTACTGATCGGCCAGTTCGGCGGCAAAGTCGTAGAACTGCTCCACCAGCAAAATTGCCATGTCGCCGCGCTCGGCAAGCTGCTTGATCACCGCGCCGATCTCCTTGATCACCGACGGCTGGATGCCTTCGGTAGGCTCATCCAGGATCAGCAAACGTGGGCGGCTGGCCAGGGCGCGACCGATGGCGAGCTGTTGCTGCTGGCCACCGGACAGGTCACCGCCACGACGATGTTTCATTTGTAGCAGCACCGGGAACAGTTCATAGATGAAGGCCGGTACTTCCTTGGCCTCTGAACCTGGGAAGCGCGCCAAGCCCATCAGCAGGTTTTCTTCCACCGTAAGTCGCCCGAAAATCTCCCGGCCCTGGGGCACATAGGCGATGCCGGCATGCACACGCTGGTGTGGCTTGAACCCGGTGATGGCCTTGCCTTCCCAGTTCACCGCGCCTTCCTTGGAAGGCAGCAAGCCCATAAGGCATTTGAGCAGGGTGGTCTTGCCCACGCCGTTGCGGCCGAGAAGGCAAGTGACTTCGCCGATTTTCGCGTCAAAAGTCAGCCCGCGCAGGATGTGGCTACCGCCGTAGTACTGGTGCAATTTTTCGACTTGCAACATATCTAAATTCTCCTCATGTCCCTGTAGGAGCGAGCTTGCTCGCGAAAAACCTGAGGGCGCTGCGTGCATTCAGGATGCCCGCGTCATCGTTGACGATCTTCGCGAGCAAGCTCGCTCCTACAGAAAAGCGAACTTAGCGACCGAGATAGACTTCGATCACCCGCTCATCGGCCTGCACCTGCTCCAACGACCCTTCAGCCAGCACGCTGCCCTGATGCAACACGGTCACATGGTCGGCAATCGAGCCGACAAACCCCATGTCGTGCTCCACCACCATCAGCGAGTGCTTGCCTGCCAGGCGCTTGAACAGGTCAGCGGTAAATTCGGTCTCGGCGTCGGTCATGCCCGCCACCGGTTCGTCCAGCAGCAACAGTTGCGGGTCTTGCATCAGCAGCATGCCGATTTCCAGGAACTGCTTCTGGCCGTGGGACAACAACCCCGCCGGGCGCTGTACCGAAGCGGTCAGGCGGATGGTGTCGAGCACTTCGTCGATGCGGTCCTTCTGCTCTCCACTCAGGCGTGCACGCAGGCTGGCCCACACGGACTTGTCGGCCTTCTGCGCCAGCTCGAGGTTTTCGAACACGCTCAAGGCTTCGAACACCGTGGGCTTCTGGAACTTGCGCCCGATGCCCGCCTGGGCGATCTCAACTTCGCTCATGCGCGTGAGGTCCAGATTTTCGCCAAACCAGGCAGTGCCGTGGCTGGGGCGGGTCTTGCCAGTGATCACGTCCATCAGCGTGGTCTTGCCCGCGCCGTTGGGGCCGATGATGCAACGCAGTTCACCGACGCCGATGTACAGGTTCAAGTCGTTGAGGGCCTTGAAGCCATCGAAGCTGACGCTGATGTCTTCCAGGCTCAGGATGGTGCCGTGGCGGGTGTTCAGGCCCGGGCCTGCGGCCTGGCCGATACCGATGGCATCGCGGCTGCTGCCGGCGTCCATAATCGGTTCGAGCATGAATTCGGCAGTGGCGCCGGCGGCGCGCATGTCCAGGTACCTCATGAATCACCTCGTTTTTTCAGCAGGCCGATCACGCCCTTGGGCAGGTACAGGGTGACGATGATGAACAGCGCCCCGAGGAAAAACAGCCAGTACTCCGGGAAAGCCACGGTGAACCAGCTCTTCATGCCGTTCACCACGCCGGCCCCCAGCAGCGGGCCGATCAGCGTGCCGCGCCCACCCAGCGCCACCCACACAGCGGCCTCGATGGAGTTGGTCGGCGACATCTCGCTGGGGTTGATGATGCCCACCTGCGGCACATACAGCGCACCGGCCAAGCCGCACAACACTGCGCTCAACACCCACACGAACAGCTTGAAACCACGCGGGTCATAGCCGCAGAACATTAGGCGGTTCTCGGCATCGCGCAGTGCGGTCAGTACCCGGCCGAACTTGCTTTGGGCCAGGCGCCAACCGATGAACAGGCTTGCCACCAGCAACAGCACCGTGGCCACGAACAGCACCGCCCGTGTGCAGGGTTCGGTGATGCCAAAGCCCAGGATGCTGCGGAAATTGGTGAAGCCGTTGTTGCCCCCGAAGCCGGTCTCGTTGCGAAAGAACAACAGCATCCCGGCGAAGGTCAGGGCCTGGGTCATGATCGAGAAATACACGCCCTTGATCCGCGAACGGAAGGCGAAGAACCCGAACACCAACGCCAGCAAACCCGGCGCCAGCACCACCAGGCACATGGCCCAGAGGAAGTGCTCGGTGCCGACCCAGTACCAGGGCAGTTCGGTCCACGATAAAAACGTCATGAACGCCGGCAACTCATCCCCCGACGCCTGGCGCATCAGGTACATGCCCATCGCATAACCGCCGAGAGCGAAAAATAAACCGTGGCCGAGGGACAACATCCCCGCATAACCCCACACCAAATCCAGCGCGAGGGCGACGATGGCGTAGCACAGGATCTTGCCCACCAACGTCAGCGTATACGCCGAGACATGCAACGCACTGTCGGCGGGCAATAGCGACAACAACGGCAGTGCCAGCAGCAGCGCGAGAATTACCACGCCCACCGCAATCGTCACTTTGGGGCCGGCCTTTTGCGTAGCCGTGAGCATCAATGGCTGGTTCATCAGTCGATCACCCGTCCTTTCAGTGCGAAGAGTCCCTGCGGGCGTTTCTGGATAAACAGAATGATCAGCGCGAGGATCAGGATCTTGCCGAGTACGGCGCCGATCTGCGGCTCCAGGATCTTGTTGGCGATACCCAGGCCGAACGCGGCCATGACGCTACCGGCCAACTGGCCGACGCCGCCAAGTACCACCACCAGGAACGAGTCGATGATGTAGCTCTGGCCCAAGTCTGGGCCGACGTTGCCGATCTGGCTCAGCGCGACGCCACCCAGGCCGGCAATGCCGGAGCCCAGGCCAAACGCGAGCATGTCCACGCGCCCGGTGGGCACGCCACAACACGCCGCCATGTTGCGGTTTTGAGTGACGGCCCGCACGTTGAGGCCCAGGCGCGTCTTGTTCAGCAGCAGCCAGGTCAGCACCACCACACATAGCGCGAAGGCGATGATCACGATGCGGTTGTACGGCAGCACCAGGTTGGGCAGCACCTGGATACCGCCGGACAGCCACTCGGGGTTAGACACTTCAACGTTCTGCGCACCGAACACCAAACGTACCAACTGGATCAGCATCAGGCTGATGCCCCAGGTGGCGAGCAGGGTCTCCAGCGGCCGGCCGTAGAGGTGGCGAATCACCGTGCGTTCCAGCGCCATGCCGATGGCGGCGGTGACAAAAAACGCCACCGGCAGCGCGATCAGCGGGTAGAACTCGATGGCTTGCGGTACATAGCGCTGCATCATCAACTGCACCACATAGGTGGAGTAGGCGCCGAGCATCAGCATCTCGCCGTGGGCCATGTTGATCACGCCGAGCAGGCCGAAGGTGATCGCCAGGCCCAGGGCCGCCAGCAACAGGATCGAGCCCAGGGACATGCCGCTGAAGGCCTGGCCGAGGATCTCGCCGAACAGCAGTTTGCGTTTGACTTGAGCGAGGCTGGTTTCGGCGGCAGTGTGCACCGCAGCATCGGTTTCGACGCCGGGGGCGAGCAAGGCTTCCAGGCGCGTGCGGGCCAGTGGGTCGCCCGTGCTGCCCAGCAGGCGCACGGCGGTGAGGCGCACTGCGGGGTCGGTGTCGACCAGTTGCAGGTTGGCCAGGGCGAGGCTCAGTGCCGTATGCACGTCTTCATCAGTTTCGGCGGCGACCCGTTGGTCGAGGAATTTAAGCTGCGCCGGTTGTGCGCTTTTTTGCAGGGTTTGCGCGGCAGCCAAACGCACCTTGGGGTCAGCGGCGAGCAATCGTTGGCTGGCCTGGACGTTGTCGATCAGGCCGCGCAGGCGGTTGTTCAGGCGCACGGTCTTGGTTTCACCGTTGACCGTGAGCTGGCCTTGTTGCAGGGCGTCCACCCACTCGATGCGTGCCGGGTCGGGCTGGGCGGCCCAGTCCTGGAGCAGCTTGGCTTGTTGGCTGGGGTTGGCGGACAGGAAGTCTTCGGCGTCGCTGGCGTGTGCGGCCAATGGCAGCAAGAGCAGCAAAGCCAGGAAATAGCGATGAAGGGCAGTAGGCATAACTAAAGTGTCCTGATCATGCGCGGTCAAACTGTGGGAGGGGGCTTGCTCCCGATGGCGGTGGTTCAGTGACAGATGTATTGCCTGACACACCGCCATCGGGAGCAAGCCCCCTCCCACATTTGATCCGTGGTGGGGCTTAGTTACTTTTCACCGCGTGATCCGGTTTTTTGTCATTACCCGGAATGTACGGGCTCCACGGCTGGGCGCGGATCGGCGCTTCGGTCTGCCACACCACCGAGAACTGCCCGTCGGCCTGGATTTCGCCGATCATCACCGGCTTGTGCAGGTGGTGGTTGGTCTTGTCCATGGTCAGGGTGAAACCGGACGGCGCAGCAAAGGTCTGCCCGCCGAGCGCTTCACGCACTTTGTCGACGTCGGTGGACTTGGCTTTCTCCGCCGCCTGCGCCCACATATGAATGCCCACGTAGGTGGCTTCCATCGGGTCGTTGGTCACGGCTTTGTCGGCGCCCGGCAGGTTGTGTTTCTTGGCGTAGGCTTTCCAGTCGGCGACGAACTTGGTATTCACCGGGTTCTCTACCGACTGGAAGTAGTTCCAGGCGGCGAGGTTGCCCACCAGCGGCTTGGTGTCGATGCCGCGCAGTTCTTCTTCACCCACAGAGAACGCCACCACCGGTACGTCGGTGGCCTTCAGGCCCTGGTTGGCCAGCTCTTTGTAGAACGGCACGTTGGAGTCGCCGTTCACCGTGGAGATCACGGCTGTCTTGCCGCCAGCCGAGAACTTTTTGATGTTGGCCACGATGGTTTGGTAATCGGCATGACCGAACGGGGTGTAGACCTCTTCGATATCTTTATCCGCTACGCCCTTCGAATGCAGGAACGAACGCAGAATCTTGTTGGTGGTGCGCGGGTACACATAGTCGGTGCCCAGCAGGAAGAAACGCTTGGCCGCGCCGCCTTCTTCGCTCATCAGGTATTCCACTGCAGGAATCGCCTGTTGGTTAGGCGCGGCACCGGTATAGAACACGTTGGGCGACATTTCTTCGCCTTCGTACTGCACCGGGTAGAACAGCAGGCCATTGAGCTCTTCGAACACCGGCAGCACGGATTTACGCGACACCGAGGTCCAGCAGCCGAACACCACGGCGACCTTGTCCTGGGTCAGCAACTGGCGGCCTTTTTCCGCAAACAACGGCCAGTTGGACGCCGGGTCCACCACCACGGGTTCGAGCATCTTGCCGTTCACACCGCCCTTGGCGTTGATCTCGTCGATGGTCATCAGCGCCATGTCTTTAAGCGACGTTTCGGAGATGGCCATGGTGCCGGACAGCGAATGCAGGATGCCGACCTTGATGGTCTCGGCCGCCTGGACAGTCCAGGTCATGCCCATGGCGGCAATGGATGCCGACAGTGTGAAAGCCTTAATCAAGCTGCGACGCTTCATGGTGCGATCTCCGTGACCTTGTTGGATGAGGATGCTCAGGAGATAGCAAAGGGTGTGCCGAAGTGGGCAAGGGCCGCAGGCAATGGGTGCAGTTCGGCACGCGAGGCGCCGAGCGCACCATTGTGGCGCTCGATTGAGCGGGCGGGCACGCGGGTGTGCGTTTATGGTGCTGGGGTTTATTCGCTTGCGAACACTGCAACGAGGTCGTCATCACGCAGACCCGCTCCTGCAGTAACGGTCGCTGACGTCTCACACTATGTATCTACCGATCTGAACCAGCGCCCTGCCTTGAAAATCAAGGTGCCGAGCGTTGTGCCTCGGCATTCTTTCAAGGAGTTGTCATGGCTATCAGATTGTCACGCGAAGAGCGGGCTGCCAGTTCAAACCGCGGGGCCGGCAGGCTACCCACGCTGAGCCCGGCGTTTACCAAGGAGGCCGATGCAGCTTACTGGGCGCATTTACACATCGGCGAACGCCGTGATGTGGAATACGGCGGGGTGATCGTGCGCGATTCGGACGGACTGTATTTTGCGAGTTACCCGTTTCAAGGTGGGACCCTGCAGTTTGATCTGCGCGATGTACTGGCAGTGGGGGAGGATGGCTTCTTTCTGCAGCCGACGGGCTATACCTGTGTGGCCAGTTACCACTCCCACCCTGCGCGACATGCGCATATCCGCAGCCTGAACCCCAGTTTCGATGAGCGCATGATCAAGGCATTTCTTGGGTTTTTCTCAGGTACGGACTTTTACTCGGATGTGCATGAGCGAAGCTTTTTCCCATCTGCTTATTTATCCGGCCCGGACGGCTCCCTGATTCGCCACACCCCCAGCGGTTCGCGAGAGGAACTCAGTTTTGCGCTGTGGGTGCAGGCCGGAAAGCCAGCCAACAACCCCGTAGGGGTTTACGGCCCCTTCGATGAGTTCATCAAGAAGGTTGCCAGCTTCGGCTCGCTGAGCTTTATCGTGTCAACCGAATGGTGGGGCGGCTCCGTCGGGCGGGTGCCGGCCGACTGGGCGGTGTTCGAACCCTTTGCCTCCTCTGAGATCACCGAGCAACCGTTGTGCTCAAGTGTCCATGACCAGGCGAAGTTGGCTGTGATGGAGGCAATCCCTTCGCAGTCGCCGCAGGGTCAGGTCGGTTTTATACTCAAGCACCTCACCCTGGATCGCTACGTGGCAACGCTGGCATCCCCCAGGCACGCGCCTTTGTTCGCGGTGGACGCCGTATTTCCCAAGGGGCCTGAGGGTTCGCCACAACTGCCCGCCGAGTATCGCCTGGAGGCCATCTACTTCAGCGACTGGTATGTGAAAGAAGAGGCGCCGGTCGTGGAAGACTGGCTCGCCAGTGCGTTTTTCTCCCCGGCACAGGTAATCGCGGCGATTCAACAGGGGCATAGCACTGAGGCGTTGCACGCTCCCAGTCGTGGGCTGGATCTGTACATGCGTGCCTTGGACGATACGCTACTTCAACTCAAGTTACCGTCGACGGCCTTGTCCACCGAACTGTTCAAGCGGGAGAGTGACGGCACAATCAATGATAATGGCGCCCAGGCAGCGCTGAATGCAGGCACCTTGAGCCCGCGCAACTATGTGCGCAGGGTGATCGATGCCACGCAGCTGTGGGTGGTGCAGCCCGGAGGGCTGTGGCGAGAGGTCGGCACGGTGGACAACCGCTCAGCGTTGTTGAGTAAAATCAACTCGGCAACACTGAGTCACTCGTTTTTTTCCGCCCGTGATGCGGCGGTGTATGCCCATGAGCAAGTCGGCCATCAACGCAGTCTCTACTACGGTGGCTACGTACTAAAGGGCGCCGATGGTCGTTTTGTGATTACCCAGCCGCTCGAAAGTGCGATGCATCCTTTTGCGTCCACGCTGTTTTTCCCGGTGAGCGCACTCGGCCCGCTGATTCCGCCAGAATCCTATGAGCTGCATGCGCGGTATGGCTCACACACGGCGCTGTCGATGGTCGATCCTGAATGGGTCAGGCAGCGGGGCTGGTCACGGGACGAAGTCTTGATCAACTTGCAGGTGTTTTCCACTGAAGAAATGTACTCGATCATTCAAGACCGACGGGTGGCGTATTTGTCCGGGGCTGAGGATTGCTTGTTGGAGTACACGCCGAATCAGTCGTCCGAAGAAGCAGTGCTGCTGGCCAATATCGCCCCTAGTGCCGGGGAGAACAGCCTGCAGCGGCGCCTGGATCGTGGCGATATCCGGCCTGACGATTGGGTGCGGCGCCTGGCCGTGGCAGGGGATTTCAAGATCGTTCTGGGCAATGCGCTGTGGGGGCCGCGGTCGGTGGTCTACAGTGATTGGTCACCCAACTTTGCCTACGCACCACGAACGACGCCGCCTGATTACGTGACCTATGGCGGCATCTTCGCCAGCCCCGATGAAGCGGCACGTGACCTGCAACGGCGGTTGCAAGAACGTCGGTTGCCTCAGCCGGTGTGCTTTGCCTTTATCCTCAAGCATGAAAGCCGAGCGCAATTCATCGCGACCGAAGTGGTTGGATCGCGCTCTTTAGAGAGGCTGTTCAAGCTCGATAGCCTGTTTCCCCTTGCACGCCGCCGGGACATCTATCAACTGCCCAAGGGGTTTGAGCTGCATGCCTTGTTCCGGTCACAGCAATGGTCATCCAACTTGCTTGCGGGAGCCTCTGGCTGGTTGACGCAGCATTTCGTCGTTCCAAACGTATTGTTGGCCTCGCTCACTCAAGCACTGGAGGCTAGAAGGACAAGCTTGGCGATCTACTTTTCTGTGCTCGATGGCGCGCTGTTACGGTTCAAACCGTCCCCCATAAGCGTGGAGAAGGATGGCATCGCCGACCGGTTACTGGGCGATGCATCGGCCCAACTGGCTTCCGGCGTGAAGACCCCGCTGGCGTTTATCCAAGACTGGGCGGCCAGAGGCGACCTGCAAGTTGTGCGTATCAGCCAGTACTGGGACAAGCTCGGGCTGGTGGGTACTGCCTGGAGCGGTTATGAGCACATTGCGCCACGCCGCTTGAGCCCCTGCTTTGCGTTTGCTGATGATGCCGCGCGCCACGCGCAGTTATCGGTAGGCAATGGACATAAGCGCACCTATGGCGGGGTCATTCTGCAATTGGTCAATGGGCTGTTTGTAGCGACAGAGCCCGTGTTGGTTCCGCCTTATGGGGCGACACTAGACTGGATCTTTCCTGACCCCACAATTGCTACCGGGCTCTTCCCCGGCGGTAGCACCCTCGTGGCCACTTACCGATCCTTGCCGAAGCGAGAGGTGCCGATACTGCTCTCTGCGACGGAAAAAGCGGTTTACCAGAGCATGGTGCCCACTGAGGTCATGGCTCATCTATTGCAGCAGACATCTGTCGCCAAACGCCTATACGTCTTCGGCCCCACGGGTTCTATACTCAGCTATCAGCCGTCCGACTCCACCGATGAAGCACTGCTCAAGCAGCGCCTTGGCGCGCATGAGCAGCTCAGGGACGATTTTGTTGACAATCCTGTCGAGCAGCAGCTGCGCATGCAAACCCTGCTGCCCAAGGATTTCACAGATATTGTCGCCCAAGCCGGCGACTTGCGCGTGGTTCAGGGCGACACCTTATGGGGCAGCCCGAGGCGGTTAAAAATCAGGTTTGCGCTGAATCCCTATCGCCCCAATCCGTGGGAAGTTGCCCAAGTGTCTGCCAACTCGCCGTGTGGCCCTGTATTTAGCCGAGCGCTGGATGCCGTACGAGACCTTCAACGCCGGCGGACATCGGACGCCCATGTCGAAATCGGTTATGTGCTGCGTGCATTCGGGCGGGAGCATTACACGGTAACGCGGCCCCTTCGTAGAGAAAGCTTCGAGGATTTGAGGCCGTTCTTTGTTGACGGCAAAATACCTCAGGGGTTCTTTGTGTTGGGCGTCTACCTGTGCGGGTCTGCTGAGGCGATCGGCGCTGCCGGTGATGAAATGTCGGAGCACTTCTTTGCACCGGATTACATCGCCAAAGCGCTGTTGTTCATCACCAAGCCACGGAATGGCGCCGTGCCGCCGCTGGTGTCGCCGCTGCCGTTATATTTGCTATGCGCTGACGGTGCATTGCTCTGGTATCAGTTGCCCAAGACAGTGAGCGTGTCAGAACTGGTCAAGAAGGTGTCCCAGTACACCCTGCAACTGCGCAATGGCGCGTCAACCGTGCGTGACTATGTACTCGAACTGGCTGCGGCAGGTGAGTTGCGCATCCGACTCACGAGTAAAATATGGGGGCGCAAGCAACGAGTCAACGCGCAGTGGCAGGCTCGGCTGGCCCCGCACACGGTTACCGACGACCCCTATTATCACTCGTTCTGTGGGCCGCATTTTTTCTATGCCGATGACGCCGCTCGCTATGCTCAGCAATTGATCGGGCCGTTCAGCGCGAAAACGTATTTGGGGGCAGTGCTAGTGCCGCCGCGGTTATCGACGTTTGTTGCGATTGATCCGGTGGAAGATCGGCCGGGCTTCGGCGACAGTACGCTGGAGTGGTTTTTCTGGTCAGGGCATGCGGGGTTTGATGTCCCTGTGAGTCATGACTTACACGATTACAAAATTGCAGCAGTGCACGCCTTCCACAAGGCAATCGCTTATGCCAGCAGCCTCAAACCAATGGATGCTCGACTGCTGCCCAATTTTGTCTCCACTCAGGACCTTAATAGTTACGTGAAGGTAGTCACCGACAATCTCCCGGACGCCAAGTGCATTTACCTGTCCTGTCGAGGCGGTGCCTTGCTCAAGTACGTACCTGCGCTGACGAGCGCAGAGTCGACGATGCTGAGTGTTGGGCCGGTTGCCTCACCGAGTGCACTGGTCAGCCAGTTGCGCCGGTTGGGCAATCTGTCGGTGTTGGTTACCGACACCTTTTGGAGACGGCGGGGGACCTTGGGCGAGGAGTGGGCTGAGCCGAATTCAGATGACGTTGAACCCTGGTACGGGCATCGAAAAGATGAGCTTTGATGTCTTCAGCGCCTGCGCATCAACCCAATAAAAAACACCCCGCCAATCGCCGCCGTGGCCACGCCGATGGGCAGGTCTTCGGGGGCGATCAGGGTGCGTGCGGCAACATCCACCCACACCAAGAAGAGACTGCCGAGCAGCGCGCAGACGGGCAGTAATCGGCGATGCTCGGCACCCACCAGGCGCCTGGCAATGTGTGGCACCATCAGCCCGACAAAGCCGATGGAGCCGCTGATGGACACCAGCACGCCGGTCATCAATGACGCCACCAGGAACACTTTCAGGCGCACGGCGCGCGCGCTCAGGCCCAGGGTCACGGCGGTCTGCTCGCCGGCCATCAAGGCGTTCAACGGGCGGGCCATGCCGAGCAAGACCAGCAGGCCCAGCAGCACGGTGGCGCCAGGAATCGCCAGCAGTTCCCAGCGCGCCAGGCCCAGGCCGCCGAGCATCCAGAACATCACGGCCGACGCCGCCCGATGGTCGCCCATGAACAGCAACAGATTGGCCGCCGCCATCATCACGAACGACACCGCCACCCCGCACAACAGCAGGCGATCACTCTCCAGCCGCCCATTGCGACTGGCTACTGCCAGCACCACCAGCATGCTCAATAGGGCGCCGATAAAGGCGGCGATGGGCAGTGTCAGCAGGCCGATGACTTCGCCAACGTGCAGCACCACAATCACTGCGCCGAGCGTGGCGCCGGAGGTGACGCCGAGCAGATGCGGATCAGCCAAGGGGTTGCGCGTCACTGCCTGCAACACCGCGCCGACCAACGCCAGGCCAGCGCCCACCAGCGCGCCGAGCAACAGGCGCGGCACGCGAATCAGCCAGACGATATGTTCCTGCCCCGCCGGCCAATTCACCTCGCCGATGCCCAGCGCCTTGTAGAGCACGATCCGCCACACCACCTCTACCGGTACCCGTGCCGGGCCGAAGCCCAGTGAGATTACGCAGGAAACCAGCAACAGCGCAGCCAGCGCGGCGAGCAGCAGGGCATAGCGACGCGTGATCATTCGCCGTGAAACCCCTTGGCCAGGGTTTGCACGGCCAGCACGTTGTCGATCCCCGGCGTGGCCTGCACGTACGGGATCACGATAAATCGCTGGTTCTTGATCGCATCCACCGCTTGCAACGCGGGGTTATTCAACAGGAATTGCTGCTTCTGTTCGGCGGTGATTTCGCTGTAGTCGACAATCACGATCACCTGCGGGTTGCGCTCCACCACGGTCTCCCAGTTGACGCGGGTCCAACTGGCGTCGACGTCATCGAGGATATTGCGCCCGCCGGCGGCTTCGATCAGCGCCTGCGGCATGCCCAGGCGGCCGGAGGTCATGGCGCGATCTTCGCCGCTGTCGTAGAGGAATACGCGCGGTTTGTGTTCAGGCAGGTCTTTTTGCACTTCATCGACCTGGGCCTGCATTTGCGCGATCAGGGTGTTGGCGCGGTCCTGCACGTCGAAGATCTTGCCCAGGTTGCGCAGGTCGTTGTAGGTGTCGTCGAGGGTCGCGGCCGGGCGCTTCATCACGAATGCGCATGACTCGGTCAACTCGTACACGTTGATGCCCAACGGTTGCAGGGTACTCGGCGTAAGGTCGCCGCCCACGCGCATGCCGTAGTCCCAGCCGGCGAAGAAGAAATCCACGTTGGCGTCGAGCAGGGTTTCCACCGAGGGGTATTTGCTCGCCAGCTCCGGCAGGCCGTCGAGGAGCGAGGCCATCTGCGGGGTGACGGACTTCCAGCCGGTGATGCCGCTGTAGCCGGCCATGCGCGAGGTGAGGCCGAGGGCGAGCATCATCTGGGTCATGTTGATGTCGTGGCTGACCGCGTGTTTCGGTGCTGCCTGGAAGGTCACTTCACGGTTGCAACTGTTGACGGTCAGCGGGTATCGGGTGGCTTCGGCGTAGGCCTCAGATGCGCCGGACAGCAGGGCTACAGCCAGGAGAGTACGCAGGATCATGGTTGGGTTATCCAGGTGAGGCGGGGGTAGCCGGACAAGGGGTGGGTGTCGATCAACGCTTCGACGCCGAAGACATCGCGTAGTAACTCGGCGGTGAGCACTTCGTGGGGCGTACCGTTGGCGACGATGCGTCCGTGGTGGATCACGTACAGCCGGTCACAAAATGCAGCGGCCAGGTTGAGGTCGTGAATACTCGCCAGGGTGCCGATGTTCAGGCGCTTGACCAGCCCTAGTAGCTCAAGTTGGTAGCGCGGGTCGAGGTGATTGGTGGGCTCGTCGAGGATCAGCAATTGCGGCTCTTGGGCCAGGGCGCGGGCGAGGATCACGCGTTGCTTTTCACCGCCGGAGAGGGTGGCGAAGGCGTGGTCTTCGAAGCCCTGCATGCCTACGGATTGGAGCGCTTGCTGAACCAACTGTTGGTCGCGCGACGTATCGCCATCGAACAAGCCTTTGTGGGGCGTACGGCCCATGGCGACCACTTCGTCTACTCGCAGCCCGAAGGCATCGGGGAACTCCTGAAGCACCACGGCGATGCGCTGGGCGCACCACTTCGCACTCTGTTTCCACACGTTTTGATGTTCGAGCAGCACGTCACCCTGTGCCGGTTTAGTGAACCGATAGGCGCAGCGCAGCAGGCTGGTCTTGCCGCTGCCATTGGGCCCGATCAGCCCAACGAACTCCCCCGCACCGACCTGCAGGCTGGCGTCACGCAGGTGGAACTGGTGGTGGCAGTGGCTTAAAGGAGACCAGTTGAGGTCGCGCAGGGTGAGTGAGCTCATCAGTATTCTCTGGCTCAACACCGATCAAAATGTGGGAGGGGGCTCGCTCCCGATAGCAGTGTGTCAGTCAACACATCCTGCACAGGTAATCCGCCATCGGGAGCAAGCCCCCTCCCACATTTGAACTGTGTTAAGTGTGGTTAGAAGGTGTAGTCCGCCGTGACGAAGAACGAGCGCGGCTCACCGAGGATCCACTGCTGCCCATCATTGTATTGGCTGACGGCATAGGTACGGTCGAACAGGTTGTTCACTTGCAGGCCCAGGGTGGTATTGCGCAGGGCCTGCCACGACACCGTGGCATCCACCACGGTGTAGCTCGGCAGCTCGTTCTGATTGGCCATGTCGGCATACCGCGCATCCACATAACGCACACCGGCGCCGGCGCGGACATCGTCGGTCACCGCTTTGCTCAACCACAGGTTGGCGGTACGCCGGGGTACATCCACCGGGCGGTTGCCGTTGCGGGAGACCTGCACACCGTTCACCGCCTGGTCGAAGTCGTCGTACTGCGCATGCACGATGGCCGCGTTGGCTTGCAGCTGCCAGGCATGGGGCAGTTGCAGGTCGAGGCTGGCCTCCAGGCCACGAGAGGATTGCTGGCCGACCTGCTGCTTGAGGTCCGGGTTGCCGGGTACGTCGGTGAGCAGTTTCTTTTTGACGATGTGGTAGGCGGCCAGGGTCCATTCACCGCGCTGGTCCCAGAAGGCTTGCTTGATGCCGATTTCGGTCTGCTTGGCGGTAGAGAGGTCGAACTGTTGCTGGCCCTGGCTCAAGGAAATCAAGCCGCCGACCCCGTCGGTGCTGGTGGCTTGCTGGCCATAGATCGAGAGGTCCGGGGTGAGCGCATACACCAGCCCGGCTTTCCAGTTGTTGCCGGTGAGGGTTTTGTCGGACTGGCTGCCATCGCGCAGATCGTCGCGGTCGACGTGGGCATAGTCGCGGCGGATGCCGGTGACCAGTGCCAATTTGTCGGTGAGTTGCAGGCGGTTTTCGGCGAAGGCCGCGACGGTTTTGGTGGTCGTCGCGAACAGCGGCTTGAACGGATCGTTACTCGCAAACTGCCCGGCTGCCGGGTGGTTCACGTCGATGGCTTGGCCGTCGCTGAAGCTGTCGGTGAACGGCGAGTTACTGGCCAGGCGAAAGCGAATACGGTTGTATTCCACCCCGGCCACGGTCTGGCTGTCGAGGCCGAACAGGCTGTGCTTGAAGGTGAACGTCTGACGGTCACCCACCTGCTCCTGATTGTGCTTGATGCCGAAGTTGCCGCTGCGGGTGAGCTGGCCGTCGGTGAAGTTGTAGTTCTCAGCGTTCTGCCAGCGGCGCTGGTTTTTCAGGTAGAACAACTCGTTGGTGGCGCTGATGTTGTCGGTGAGCTGCCACTCGCTGGTCAGGCGCGTCCACTGGTCGTTGTAGTGCTGGGTGTCGTTGCTGACGTTGTAGTTTTTGTCGCGCAGGCCTTTGTGCAATTGGCCGTTGATCAGCGGCGTGCCGAAGTAGTTCTGCGGGCGTTGGTCGCCGTAATCGCTGGCCAGGGTGAAACTCAGGTTGTCTGCTGCCTGCCAGCGCAATGCGCCGCTGACGAAGTCGCTGCTGGAGTCGCCACGGTCGATGAAACCATTGCTGCGCAGGCGGTTGAGGTTCAGGCGATAGCTCAGGGTGTCGGTCAGCGAACCGCCGCTGTCCAGTGCTTGTTGCTGGCGATCGTAAGAGCCGTAGCCCAGGCGGATGTGGTTTTCGATCTCGCCTTCAAACGGTTTTTTCGGCACGGTGTTGATCACCGCCCCCGTGGCACCTTCGCCGTACAGCACAGAGGCGGGGCCGCGCAGCACGTCCACCCGCTCCACCGACCAGGTGTCCACCGGGAAGGTCGAGGTGCCCATGCCCATGTACATGCGGTTGCCGTCATACAGCTGCATCACCGAACCCTGGCCGGTAAACCCACGGGCCGACAGTGAGGTGCCGCCATCGCCCGGTGTGCCCGTGCGGCTGATGCCGGTGGCACGGGAGATGGCGTCCTGTACGCTGGCGTCGCCGCGTTCGCGAATTTGTGTGCCGGTCTGGCTTTCGACACTGCCGGGGGTTTGCAGGGCCGTGAGGTTCAGGCGCGAACCGGCGGTGGTTGGGGTCTTGGGGTCGACGTGTTCGTCGTCCACCGCTGTCGCATTGACGGCGCTGGCGGGCAGGGTCAGGGCCAGGGCACTGTTATGCAGGGCGAGCAGGCACAGCCCGCACGCGAGGTACTTGGTCATGGGTCGGTCAGTCTTCTTGGAGGGTTGCCCGCCGCTGTGCGCGGCGGGCAACAATAACGCAGTAAATGTTATAAGTTAACACTTATTCGCTGCGGGACAAAAGTCGCGCAAGGCTACAGAAGTGCTCTGTATCGGGCATCTCACCAGGTTCATGCCGAACCTGAGGCGGATTCACGTTGCGGGAAAAAGCGCGACAGCACCAGGCGATCCAAGGCCCACACCGCGATCAATGAAGCGCCCACCAACGGGAAAATGATCGCCAATGCGAGCATGATCACCATGGCGGTTTTCCACTTCGGCAGGTCATGGCGCAACGGTGGAACACCAAGGCCGCCTTGTGGGCGACGCTTCCACCAGATCACCACACCGCTGACGGCGCTGAGCAGGATCATCAGGCAGATCAGCAATACGATCAGTTGGTTGACCCAGCCGAACATCTTGCCTTCGTGCAGCATTACGCCGGTCTCGGTGGCCCGCGCCACCAGGTTGTAGTGCTCCCAGCGCACATCGGCGAGCACCTTGCCGGTGTACTGATCTACGTGCAGGGTGGCGTCATTGCGAGGGTCGTCGGCGAACACTGCGATGGTGAAAACGCCCTCGGCGGTGGTGGGGAAGGTGATGCTGTAGCCGGGCTCGACCTTGCGCGAGGTGGCCAGGTCGACCACCTGTTGCAGGCGCACGGTTGGCGCGGCTGGGCCTGAGTGCATCGCGCCATGGTTCATGTGTTCGGCGTGGGCGCCGGACACGGGCATCGGCGTGTTTTCCATGGCCCACGGGACGGTCTGTTGATGGGCGCTATTGAGCGCACCCGCCTGCTGGTCCGACTTCGGCACGTCGGTCCACATCGCGGCAGGGAATTTATTCCACAGTTCGGCGTATTGCTTACCCCAGAAACCGGTCCAGGTCATGCCGCTGAGCAGCATCACCAGCAACAGCCCCGCGCCCCAGAAACCGGTGACCGCATGCAAGTCGCGCCAGAACACCCGGCCTCGACTGCTCAAGCGTGGCCACAGCACCCCGGCCGACGCCTTGCCGCGCGGCCACCACAGGTACAGGCCGGACACCACCAGCATCACGCCCCAGCCAGCGGCGAGCTCGATCAGCCGGTCGCCGGTGGTGCCGATCATCAACTCGCCGTGCAGTGCGCGGGCGATGGCTTGCAGGTTGTACTTGGCATCCTGTTCGCCCAGCACGGTGCCACGGTAGGGGTCGACGAATACCGTCAGTTCGCGCCCATCGTTGTGCACCACGAATTGCGCGCTGCGGGTGGGGCTGACCGGGGGCAGGTATTGGCTGACCACGCCCTGGGGATACGCCAACTTGGCGCGCACCAGTTGCTCATCGGCGCTTAGCGCATGCTCGGCGGCCGGGACGGTGAGCAGGTCGCCGTACATCAACGGGTCAAGCTGGGGTTTAAACAGATAGATGATGCCGGTCAGCGCCAGCAGCACCATAAAGGGGGCCACAAACAGCCCGGCATAAAAATGCCAACGCCAGGCCAGGTTGTAGAAAGAGATTTTTTGAGTGTTCATCAGGTTGTGCTCCGCAAGGTGATGGATCTTGTAAGTGGGGCTGCCAGGCAACCCCTTTGTCGGTAAGGCCGACGCCTACTGCGGTGCTTTAGAAACTCATGTCGATTTTAGTCCAGAGCGTTCGCCCCGGCTCCTTGATGGCCTGCGGGTCGCTGGCCGGGTAGCCGAACCCGGCGTTGCCGGCCAGGTTCAAGTGCTCGGCATAGGCCTTGCCGAACAGGTTGTCGACGCCAGTGCTGACCTTGAAGTTTTTATTGATGCGGTACGCAGCGTTCAGCGAGAACACGCCAAAACCGCCGCTCTTGTCGAAGTCTTTACCGACCACGTTGCCCTTGTTCTGGTCGATGCGGTTTTGCGCGGCGACCACGCGCCACAGCGCGCCGGCACTCCAGTCGTCCTCGCTGTAGGTGAGGCCCAGGCGGGCGTCCAACGGTGGCATTTGCGGCAGGGCCTTGCCGTCACTGCTGTTTTTGCCCCAGGCGTAAGCGAGGGTGGCGTCGGCTTTCCAATGGCGCGTCAGCTTGTAGGCCGCCCCCAGTTCGCCGCCCATGATCCGCGCATCGACGTTGCGCGCTTGGGAGGTGGTGCCCATCATCCCGGACCGGTAGTCGAACAGGATGAAGTCCTGCACGCGGCCGATGTAGCCCGAGGCCCAGGCTTCGAGGTCGTCAGCTTTGTACTGCGCGCCGAAGTCGAGTTGGGTGGTCTTCTCCGGCTTCACACCGTCGAAGGCATTCACTGAACCGACTGCGCCGGTGTTGGGCGAAAACAGCTCCCAGTAGTCCGGGAAGCGTTCCGAGTGGCCGAGGCCCGCGTAGAGGGTGGTGTCATTGATGTCGTGCTCATAACGCACAAAACCGGACGGCAAGGTGTCGGCCCGGGTCTTGTCGGCGGTGGCGCTGGTTTGCCGGAAGTCTTTGGCCGAGGCACGGTCCAGGCGGGCGCCGGTGATCAGCCGGTCGCGGTCGGCGGCGTACCAGGTGAGTTCGCCGAACACGCCGTAGTTGTGGAAGTTGGCGTCCTTGGTGCGCGGCAATGCCTTGTAGGTATCGACGCCCATGCTGCTGCGCTGGCGGTGTTCGTTGGTCTGCGCATCCAGGCCGCCGATCAGTTGCACGTCTTCCCAGCGCCAGGTGGCCTTGACCCGTGCGCCGAGGGTGCGGCGGTCGACGTTGGACGCCATCGGGCCGGCCATCATCCCGGTGCCTGACGGCGTGCGCAGGCTGTAGTTGTCCATCACGTGGTCGGCGTAGTTGTAGTAGACCTGGGCCTCGACCTTGTCCAGCACCTCGCCGAGGTTGGACTTTTCGAACCGCAGCCCCAGGCTTTCGCGCAGGAACTGCGAGCCGTCCATGCCGCGCCCGGCATAGCGCGCCTGGCCATCGCCACGGCCGGCGGTGAGCTCCAGCAGGGTGTCCGCATCGGGGGTGAAGCCCACGGCGACGTCACCGTTCCACTTGTCGTAGCGCGACGCGACGGTGTCGTTGTTGCCGTCCTTGTAGTCATCGGCGTGCGCCTGGTTGCCGATCACCCGCACGTAGCCCAGAGGGCCACCGGCGGCGGCGTCGATGACCTTGTCGAAGCGCCCATTGGAGCCGGCCAGCACACTGGCGTTGAGGCGTGTACCCAGCTCGCCGAAGTGCTCCGGCTCGCGGTCGAACAGGACCGTGCCCGCCGATGCACCAGGGCCCCACAGCACGGTTTGCGGGCCTTTGATCACGGTGAGCGTGTCGTAGGTCTCTGGGGAAATGTACGACGTGGGCGCGTCCATCCGACCGGGGCAGGCGCCGAGCATCATGCTGCCGTTTGTAAGGATATTCAGGCGCGAGCCAAACATACCGCGCAGCACCGGGTCGCCATTGGTGCCGCCGTTACGCACCAGGGCGAAGCCGGGGATGGTCTTGAGGTAGTCGCCGCCATCGCTGGCGGGCACCGGTTGGCGTGGGTCCTTGGGGTTGGTGACCACGGTCAGCGGCGAGCTGGGGGCAATCGCAGTGATCACCGTGGGGGTCAGTTCATGCTCGGCGTGCTCGTCAGCCTGAACATAGGGGGTCAGTAGCGCGCCGCACAGGGCAGCGAGCACGGGGGTACATCCCAAACGGGAGTCAGCAGTCAATCTGGACATGACACGTTCCATCAATCAATCGTAAACAACACGGCCAGCAGCCTGCGGCTGTCTATCTAAAGTCGGCCGGTGTGAAGTAGCGCTATGTGAAGTGCTTACGCGTTGATGGGGGGCGCGCGGCTGCGAGCGCCGGGGAAGATACTCTGCCGGGCATGGCCCAGGCGCGTGGCGGGGGTGAGGGCGTTGGCGGGGGGTGGGGGGTTGAGGGTGAACGTTGAAACGCCACCGGGCAGGGCGGGGCAGCTGTAGAGCAGGTCGCAGTAGCCGCACTTGGACCAGAGGGCGTGATGTTCGTCCGGTGCTTTGGGGTGATGGGATTCGCCGTGTTCCATCGGCATGTCCATGGACATACCGGCGTGATGATCCATCGGCATCGCTTGGGAAATCAGCGGACCGATAAAGATCATCAGCATGGCGAACAGGCTGATCCAACTGCCGCGCATCAAGCGGGGGCGTGGAGACAACCTGGCGCGAGGGGCGCCCATCGAGTGTCAGCCTATTGAGGGTGCTTGTGCGCGCGGCTGGCCATCGGCGGCACTTTCTGTACCGACACCTCTACCTCGACCTTGCCGGCTTTTTCGAAGGTGAGGGTCAGTGGGAATTGCTTGCCATCGGCCAACAGGCTGCGGTCCTTCAGACCCAGCAGCATGACGTGATAGGCCATCGGCGCGAAGGTCAGATCACCCTTGGCCGGCACAGCCACGCTGGGCACTTGCTGCATCTTCATCAAGTCGCCCTGCATGACGTGTTCATGCAACTCGGCCTTATCTGCCACAGGCGTCTCGACGCTGAGCAGGCGGTCCGGCGTTTCACCGGTGTTATGAATCACGAAGTACGCCGCGACGGTCGGCGCATTTGGCGGCAACTCCTGGGACCAGGGTTCGCTGACCAGCAGGTCGCCGGCCTTGTAGTCCTCGGCATTGGCGGCACTGAACACCGGCAGCAACAACGCGGCCAGAAGCAGGGAAGATTTGAGCATGGCAGTTCTCCGGAACGGTTCTAAACGCAGTTCACTTGCGAAGAAGATCAGACCGTGGGAGAGGCGCGGGGGTTAAGACTCGGCCATTGCTGGCGCGGGGGAGGGTTTTGCAGCTGGGGTGGCGGCAAGCTTTGTGAGGTGTTGAATTGCGTGAGATACAACTGCGGCACATGGCCCGGCAACGCCACCAACGGCGCCGAGCCCGAGCAACACCAGCAATGCTGCATGGTGGAGTGATCGTCCTGCGGCGGCGTCGGGCTTTCCAGCTTGCCCAGGGCAATGGTCTTGAGGCTGGCGCCATTGGAGGAGCAGAAACTGCCCCACATCAGTTGCTTGACCGGGTCATCCGACTGCTGCATCGCACTGGCCATCGGCATGGCAAAGGCGTTGAACAACACTGCAAAGCAGGCGATCCAGACGATTGCAAAGCGTTGACGGGCCATGGCGGACAATCCGTAGGGTTAAACGATCAGGCGAGTATTTAGCCTGATCGGTGGGGATAAGTAAAAAGGGGCGGTGTGGTTTGGTGTCGCAGTCGTATCAGACCGCCGTGGCGTGAAGTTTGAGGCCCAGCGCTTTCATGACTTTCATGATAGTCGCAAACTCGGGGTTGCCAGTGGTGGAGAGGGCTTTGTATAGGCTTTCGCGGCCGAGGCCGGCGTCGCGGGCTACTTGGGTCATGCCTTGGGCGCGAGCGATATCGTTGAGCGCGGTGCGAATCAAAAGCCCGTCACCTGCATCGTCTTCGAAACAGGTCTCTAGGTACGCGGCCATTTCCAGTGGGGTTTTCAAGTATTTTGCCGCGTCGAAGCGGGTAAAGGATTCGCTCATGAGTCAGTCCTCATTTCCAAGATTAAATGCCAGTTGTTTTGCAAGCTTGATGTCCGGATCTTGTGTTGATTTGTCACCACCGATCAGCAGGAGGTAAACCACCGCGTGTCGACGAGTGAAGTAAACGCGATACCCCGGACCATAGTGGATCCGCATTTCGGACACGCCGTTACCTACGGGTTTGCAGTCACCGAAGTTACCTGCTTCTGCCATGCGTATTCTCTTGATAACACGCACTTTTGCGAATGGATCTCGAACGGCGTCCAGCCATTTGACAAACTCAACGGATTCATTGAATTCAATCATCTCGAATCGTATTCCTTGGGATACATCTTGGCAAGATACGATGCGCTGCAAAAGCAGGCATCCCCACTGCGGCTGGTTGACTCAAAACCGCGAGCGGGGAGGTTAGGGCGGGGGCTTTTGGCTGAGCTAGCCAGCTAGTTCGGAAGGGTTTGTAGGGGGATTCGGCTTTTCGAGGCGAGGCCAGGTGGGTGTCGGTTAGGCGGGTTAATTGAATAAGCAGAAATTTCCGACAAGTCTTTGAGGTTGTCCCTAGGACACTCGATCTCTAGTCTCCGTACACCGCTGCAAACTCAGCGGTCGGGCGTCGCGGCCCGGATTGATCAAGCATTGCCTCCTTTCAGTTGACGCTTTTTTATCGTCTACTGTGCGGCGCTATGGTGGCTGTGTGCGGGATACCCTCGGGTATGCCGGTTTCCTTGATCCCCGGTCCGCGAACCTGCGCACAGCTGCCACCCCATCGCGTCGCGGCGATGCGTGTCAGCTCCATTTGGATTAAGGAGCTTCACGATGATCAAACCCACCCCCAATCCCCCCATCCGGCTATTCACCGTAGCCGATGGCATCAGCAACGAAGACCTGCTGGTCAACCTCAGCGAAACTCTCGCCTCGGTCAATGCACTGAGCTGTGATCTTGCGTTTGGTCTGGAAGGTTCTAAACGAGAGGAGTTGCTGGGCGTTGCGCAGTTGATTGAGCTGGCGCAGTTGTTGGCTGATCGTGTGCACACTGGCATTGGGCGGGAGTACGCCGCTAGCTGCTAACAACGTAGCTCAAAATGTGGGGGGGCGGTGCGACGATTCGACTTGCCCCCGATGGCGGTGGATCAGCCACTGATTTGTTGACTGGACTGACGCTATCGGGGGCAAGTCGAATCGTCGCACCGCCCCTCCCACATTGGATCTGTGGTGTCTAGATATGGGTGATTGCCTGTAGTAATGCAGGCACGGTAGTGAATTCTTGATCTACAGCTGCCAACAACGGCCGCTTCAACACCAACACCGGCACCCCCAACTCCCGCGCCACCTCCAGCTTCGGCTCCGTCGCGGTGCTGCCACTGTTCTTGCTGATCAACACATCAATGCCACGGCGCTCGAACAACACCCGCTCATCCTCGATCAGAAACGGCCCGCGTGCGCCTATCACTTCACACCGCTCATTCCCTGGGTATACATCTAGCGCCCGCAGCGTCCAGAACTGCTCCGGCGGGATTTCATCAAGGTGCTGCAACGGCTCGCGGCCCAACGTGAACAGCGGTCGTTTGAACGGCTTCAACGCTTCGATCAACGACGCCCAATCACTGACTTCTCGCCAATCATCCCCCGTCTGCGGCTGCCACGCCGGGCGGCGCAGCGCCCAACATGGCACGCCGCTCAACCGTGCAGCCTCGGCCGCATTGCGGCTGATCTGCGCCGCGTACGGGTGGGTCGCATCTAGAATCAGGCTGATACCTTCATCTCGAATACACCGTGCCAGGCCCTCAGCCCCGCCATAACCGCCGACGCGCACTTGGCAGATCAGGTCGGTCGGCACCCGTCCAACTCCGGCCAGGCTGTAGATATGTTCCGGGCCCAGGGTGCGGGCGATGGCCAGCGCTTCTGTGACGCCGCCCAGCAGCAAGATGCGTTTCATAGCGGCTTGACCACTTCCAGCAAGGTGATCGGCAGCGCCTGGCGCCAGGTATCGAACGCCCCCAACGCCTGCGCCTGGGCCACGTGGATGCGTGTCAGTTCGCCGCCATGTTGGGCGCGCCAGTTCATCAAGGTCATTTCGCTTTGCAGGGTCACGGCGTTGGCGACCAAACGGCCACCGGGCCGCAGGTGTTGCCAGCAGGTGTCGAGCACGCCGTCGCGGGTGACGCCGCCGCCGATGAAGATGGCGTCTGGGGCTTCCAGGCCTTGCAGGGCAGCCGGAGCCTTGCCTCGGATCAGTTGCAGGCCGGGCACGCCGAGGGCGTCGCGGTTGTGTTCGATCAGGCCTTGGCGACCCTCGTCGGCTTCAATCGCCAGGGCGCGGCAGCTGGGGTGGGTGCGCATCCATTCGATACCGATGGAACCACTGCCCGCGCCGACGTCCCACAGCAATTCGCCGGGCATGGGGGCGAGGCGGGCCAGGGTCATGGCGCGTACATCGCGTTTGGTGAGTTGGCCGTCGTGTTTGAAGGCCCAGTCGGGTAAGCCGCCGACGCGGGAAAACCGTGGAGTATTCGCGTCAGCCACGCAGTCGATGGCGACCAGGTTCAAGTCAGCGATGCCAGTGTGTTGCCAATCAACAGCCAGCCCATCGAGACGCCGCTCATCCGCGCCGCCCAAATGTTCAAATACGCTCACACGACTTGGACCAAACCCGGATTCAGCCAATAGGGCCGCAATCGACGCTGGGCTGCTGCCATCATTACTCAACACCAACAGCCGAACGCCACTGGCCAGGTGGGCATTGAGCGCCGCCAACGGCCGGGCCACCACGGACAGCGTCACCACCTCCTGCAACGGCCAGCCCAAGCGCGCTGCCGCCAACGATACCGACGACGGCGCCGGCAAAATCAGCAGCTCATCGGCCGTCACTTGCCGCGCCAAACTGGCGCCCACGCCATAAAACATCGGATCGCCGCTCGCCAGTACGCACACCGGCTCACCACGCCGCGCCAACACCGGCTCCAGGGAAAACGGGCTCGGCCACAACCCCCGTTCGCCTCGAATACACACCGGCAACAGGTCCAACTGGCGCTGAGCACCTATAATCCGCGTGGCGCGCAACAAGGCGTGCCGGGCATTCCTGCCCAGGCCCTTGAAGCCGTCTTCACCGATGCCTACAACCGTCAGCCAGGGCGACATAAAGATTCCTTGAGCGACATCCGACGGGCAGGCTTTTCATGCCACCGGACAAAGCAGGCATAATACCGCGCCTTTACCCGTCAACCGGTAGCCCCGTGAAACCAATGCCCGCTGTGAATACCTTGCGCCCCTCGGCTTGTCCGGGGTTGTTGCGTATCGTCCAGGCGTTGGATGGCGGCATTTGCCGGATCAAATTGGCCGGTGGTTCCATCACCGCACAGCAAGCCCACGCGGTGGCGGATGCGGCCCAGGCCTACGCGGGCGGGGTGATCGAGGCGACCAATCGCGCCAACCTGCAGGTTCGCGGGATTGGCGCTGAAGAGGACGCGTTGATCGCGAGGCTGCTGACGGCCGGTCTCGGCCCCAACAACGCCGCCGGCGACGACGTGCGCAACCTGATGCTCAGCCCCAGCGCCGGTATCGACCCGCAGATGCTCTTCGACACCCGTCCGCTGGCCGAGCAGATCCTCAATACCCTGCAAAGCCACCCGCGCTTCCATGAACTGTCGGCCAAGTTCGCCGTGCAGCTGGATGGCGGCGAAGACCTGGCGATGCTCGAACATCATCATGACCTTTGGCTGTCGGCATTTGTGCGAGATGGCCAGACGCTGCTTGCGTTCGGTCTTGCCGGTTGCCCGGGGCTGGATGCGCCGGTAGCCGCTGTGCCGCTGGAGCAGGGCCACGCACTGGTGGTGGCTGTGCTGGAGGCGTTTCTCAACCTCGCCACGCCAGAGCAAACCCGTATGCGTCATCTGGCTGTGGATAAGTTATTGAGCCACCTCAGCCTGCCGTTGCTGCCGCCGGATGGCTTCAAGCGCGCGCCCAGTGGGGCTTTGTTACACCTCGGCACTTATCCACAGGTGCAAAAAAATCAGTTTTACGTGGCTGCCATCGCCCCCTTGGGCCGCCTGGATTCGACGATGCTCAAGGGCGCCGCACAATTGGCCAGCGACTACGGCGACGGTACCCTGCGCTTCACTCCCTGGCAGGGCGTGCTGTTTCCCAACATCGAAAAACCCCACGCCGTCACCGAGCGCCTGGCGCAGCTTGGTTTTCTGTGTTCAGTCGACCAACCCCTGGCGCGCATGACCGCCTGCACCGGTTCCAGCGGCTGCGGCAAAGCCCTGGCCGACACCAAGGCCGACGCCGTGCAACTGGCCGCGCTGCATCCGGACTATGAGGTGCATCTGTCCGGCTGCCCCCGTTCCTGCGCTGCTGCGCACACCGCGCCAGTCACCTTGTTGGCAGTGAGCCCCGGCCACTACGACCTCTATTTCCGCGATGCAGCCCACCCAGGCTTCGGCCGGCTGCACGCGCACGCCCTTTCTATTGAAGCGACGGGCGCCTTGCTGCGCGCCCGCCCACGGAGCAACACCGATGATTGATTACATCCGCGACGGTCAGGAGATCTATCGCAACTCCTTCGCCATTATTCGCGCGGAAGCCAAGTTGGACCGTATCCCGGCTGACCTGGAAAAACTCGCGGTGCGGGTGATTCACGCTTGCGGCATGGTCGATGCGATCGATGGCCTGCAATTCTCCGAAGGCGCCGGCAAGGCCGGGCGCGATGCGCTGGCCGCCGGCGGGCCGATTCTGTGCGATGCGCGGATGGTCTCCGAAGGCGTGACCCGTGCGCGCCTGCCAGCCAATAACGAAGTGATCTGCACCCTGCGCGACGACAGCGTGCCGGAGCTGGCGCGCGAACTGGGCAACACCCGTTCCGCCGCCGCGCTGGAGTTGTGGCGCCCGCACCTGGAAGGCAGCGTGGTGGTGATCGGCAACGCGCCGACCGCCTTGTTCTACCTGCTGGAAATGATTGACGCAGGCGCGCCGAAACCGGCGTTGATCCTCGGATTCCCAGTGGGCTTCGTCGGCGCGGCCGAATCCAAGGCGATGCTGGCCGCCGACAGCCGTGGCGTACCGTTCGTGATCATGCAAGGTCGCCTGGGCGGCAGTGCCATGGCCGCTGCGGCAGTCAACGCCCTGGCCACGGAGGTCGAATAATGCAGGCTCGCGGACGTTTGATCGGCCTGGGCGTGGGCCCCGGCGATCCGGAATTGATCACCCTCAAGGCCCTGCGCCTGCTGCGCGAATCACCGGTGGTGGCGTACTTCGTGGCCAAGGGCAAGAAGGGTAACGCCTTCGGCATCATCGAAGATCACTTGGTGGCGCAGCAGACCTTGATGCCGCTGGTGTACCCGGTGACCACCGAAGTGTTGCCCGCACCGATGTCGTATGAGCAAGTGATCAGCGATTTCTACGACGCGGCGGCGGTCGACGTCGCGGCGCACCTGGATGCCGGCCGCGATGTGGCGGTGATTTGCGAAGGTGACCCGTTCTTCTACGGCTCCTACATGTACCTGCACGACCGCCTCGCCGAGCGCTACGAAGCGCAAGTGATTCCGGGCGTGTGCTCGATGCTCGGCGGCGCCTCGGTGCTTGGCGCGCCGCTGGTGTATCGCAACCAGAGCTTGTCGGTGCTCTCGGGCGTGTTGCCCCATGACGACCTCAAGCGCCGTCTGGCAGACGCTGATGCGGCGGTGGTCATGAAGCTGGGGCGCAACTTCCCCAAAGTGCGCCAGGTGCTCGAAGAACTCGGCTTGGCCGGGCGCGCGCTGTATGTGGAACGCGCCACCATGGCCAATCAAAAGATCGTGCCGCTGGATCAGGTCGACCCATCGTCGTCGCCGTATTTCTCGCTGATCATCGTGCCCGGTGAACGGTGGCAAGGTTGATGCGCCCGGCGATTGTCATCCTCGGCCAGGGCAGCCTGGCGACTGCGCGCAAGATCCAGCAGGTTTACCCAGGTGCGTTGATTCATGGCCTGGCGGGCCGCGTTGAAGGCGCAGACCTGGGCTACAACGAGTTCGGTGCGACCCTGCGTCAGCTCTATCAACACGGCACGCCGCTGATTGCGCTGTGTGCCGCTGGCATCGTGATTCGCACCCTGGCGCCGCTGCTGCTGGAGAAAGGTGAAGAGCCCGCCGTGCTGGCCGTCGCCGAAGACGGCAGTGCCGTGGTGCCATTGCTCGGTGGCCTGGGCGGTGTGAATGTGATGGCGCGGGAAATCGGCGCTGCATTGAATGTCGCCGCCGCGATCACCACCAGTGGTGAGCTGCGGTTTGGCACCTGCCTGCTCAACCCGCCGCAGGGCTATGAACTGGCCGACCTGGAATTGGGCAAGCGCTTCGTCAGCGACCTGCTGGCCGGTGAAAGCGTGCGCATCGAAGGCACTGCGCCGTGGCTGGATCAGGCCAATTTGCCGCAGGATGAGCAGGCACGCTTGGCCATTCACGTAGGCAGTGCCGAGCGCACACCTGCGGCCAATGAATTGCTGATCTACCCGAAAAACGTCAGCGTGACCTGCAAGCCCGGTGAGCAACTGGCTGAGCGTGTGCGCACGGCGTTGCATGAGGCGGGCATCGCGGTGCAATCCCTGGCGTGCCTGCTCGCCAGTGATACGCAGATGGCGCAAGCATCGTTGCATGCTGCGGCGTTGGACCTGAACGTGCCACTGCGGTTTACCAGCGGTCACCCAGCTGCCGATATCGTCATCGATGTGGCTGAGCAGCCGCTGGACCTGTCGCAGGTCGGTCGCGTACGTGGGCGTCTCGCCGTGATCGGCCTGGGCCCCGGCGCTGCCGAGTTGATGGTGCCGGCGGTCAAGGCTGAACTGGCGCGCTGCACCGATGTGCTGGGTTACGAAACTTATGTGCGCATGGCCGGCCCGTTTCGTGACGATCAAGTGCAGCATTGCACCGATAACCGTGAGGAGATGCAGCGCGCACGTCACGCGTTTGAGCTGGCGGCCCAAGGTCGATCGGTGGTGGTGGTGTCGTCCGGCGACCCAGGCGTGTTCGCCATGGCTGCTGCGGTGATCGAGGCACTGCATGAGTCCAGCGACCCGGCCTGGCATCAGGTCGACCTGGAAATCCTGCCGGGCGTTTCGGCCTCGCTGGCCACCGCTGCCCAGGCAGGCGCACCGTTGGGGCATGACTTCTGCGTGATGTCGCTGTCGGACAACCTCAAGCCCTGGTCGATCATCGAAAAGCGCCTGGACCTCGCATCCCAGGCCGACCTGGCGTTGGCGTTCTACAACCCGATCTCCCGCTCGCGCCCGTGGCAATTGGGCCGCGCCCTGGAAATCGTCGCATTGCACCGCACGCCTGAAACGCCGGTAGTGCTGGGTCGCGATATAGGTCGTCCGGGCCAGACACTGCGCGTCACCACCCTTGGGCAATTGACGCCCGAACAGGTGGACATGCGCACCATGGTGTTGATCGGCTCGTCCACCACCTGCGCCTTCCCGCGTGCGGGTGGCGGTGAGTGGGTGTACACGCCACGCTGGTATGGCGAAAAGCCGGTCTCCTGAAAACGATTTGCCCAACGCCGGAAAGCTCCGAATGATGCTGGGTCATTGCCCACTGTTGTCCGGAGCTTTTTCTTTTTCTGTCGACGAAACTCAAAGGCGCCCAGTGATCGCTGGGGGAGCGGATTGCGCAAGGCATGTTTGTGGCATGGAAAGCCCGCTGGCAGCTGGTCTAGTGTTGGAGCGAGCCCCATGTTGGGGTGCTTGTGGAGAACTGGAAATGGAGCGACATCACAAAAGGATTGTCGGTGCGAAACGGCGCAAGTTGATTGCCGCGTACAAGCTACCGGGGGCGCGGGAACTCAATACCGCGTTGCCGGTGGACGCGACGGATGACAGCAACGCGGCCGTGGTGAACAACGGCGTCATTTCGTTTGTAGAGGGTGTGTCTGCACTGAACCGCGAATACATCCGCAAAAGCTACCTGCTGGCGAGCAGTTACGTCAGCGATGTATTGAAGATCCACCGTGGCACCGAGAGTTGGTACGACGAATTTATCAAAGTGATGATCAGCCTGGGCTGGCTTCCGGTGCGCAGCAGCTTTGAGCGGGTTTCAAGTGCGGGTAAAGGGCTGACGGTGCAGTGGGCGGCGTTGAACATGATTGCGGGCATGCTGGCTTCAACGTCGCTGGCAGGGCCTCTGATGGCTGCGCTGCCCAAGCTGGCCGCCGATGCGCTGGAGGCACTCAAACAGCAACCGGCTACGTTTGAGTTGTTTAAACGCAACAGCACGGTGCATCAGGGCGGTGATTTTGGCCTGGCGTCTTGCGCTGAAGCGGCGGGCGAAGTGACGATGGTGCTGGTGACCTACAGTTCACGGGGCGTGAACAAGCAAGTGGGCGTGCCATTTCTGGAATGGGACAGCGCCTCGTTCGAGGCTTTCAGCGGGCAGACCTGCCTGGTGCTGAATACCTCGGTGGTCAATGAAAAAACCATCCAACTGATGCGCGAGAGTGCGGGTGACAAGGTGCAACTGGCAATCGCCAAATACCGCATCTAAGGCACCAGGTAACCGCGCACGCCGGTAAAGATGATTTGCGCGGCGAGGGCGCACACAAACAGGCCCATTAAGCGGCTGACAATCTGCAAGCCCTGGTCACCGAGAATCCGTTCGATGCGGTTGGACAGGTACAGCACCACGCCCACCGTGAGGCTGGCCAGGGCAATGCTGAGGATGGCGGTGAGCTTGTCATCCCAATGGGGCTGGCTCACACCCATCACCAGCAACGCACCGATGGTGCCGGGGCCGACAGTGAGGGGGATGGTCAGCGGTACGATGGTCACGTCCTGCTGCACATTGTCGGTTTGCACGGCCGACTTGCCCTGGGCCATGCCCAGGGCGGAGATGAACAGCACGCTGCCGGCGCCAATACGGAAGGCATCCACGGTAATACCGAATACGCTGAAAATTACCCGGCCGAACAGGTAGAGCAACACGCTTGACACCAGCGTTGCCAACGCCACTTTCCACGCCAGGCGGCGCCGTTCTTTGTTGGAATAGCCACGGGTGAGGCTGATAAAGCAGGACAGCACGAAGAACGGGCTGTAGAGCACCAGCATTTTCAGGTAGACGCTGAATAACACGTGGAGCATGAGGACGGCTCGCGGCGGGGAAGGTGTGTCGAGTCTATCAGGCGAAGGAGATCATATGTGGGAGGGGGCTTGCCCCCGATTAGGGTCTGTCAGCTACAGATGTATTGGCTGACACACCGCTATCGGGGGCAAGCCCCCTCCCACAGTTAACTGCATTTCAATCTTAAGAAGGGGCGTGCTCGGGGCGCTGTTGGCGCTGGGCTACCCAGTACTCCACCAACTCCCGCAACTGCGACAATTCCACCGGTTTGGCCATATGCCCATCCATCCCGGCCTGCCGTGCGCGCTCTTTATGTTCCGACAGAATGTGCGCGGTCAGCGCCACCACCGGTGTGCGAATCCGCTGATGACTGACTTCCCAAGCCCGCAGCTGCTGGGTCGCTGAGAAACCATCGAGGATCGGCATTTCGCAGTCCATCAACACCAGGTCATACCGCTGGGCCTTCATCGCCTCCAGCGCTTCTTCGCCGTTGCTGGCGGTGTCCGGGTTGAGGTTGAGCTTGCCGAGCATGCCGCGAATCACTTTGGTGGAAATGCTGTTGTCTTCGGCCACCAGGATGCGGAAGTCCGCAGGCACGGTTACGGGCGCAGGCACGGTGGGGGCAAGGCGCGGTTGCGTGTTGCCCTTGTTGCGCTGGGCCAACTCGTCGGCCAGGGTGGTCTTGAGGGTGTAGCCGGCCACGGGTTTGGCGAGGATGCGCTTGATGCCACAGTTGCGCGCGATGATCTTGCTTGGCGCGTTGCTGATGCCGGTGAGCATGATCAACAGGATGTCGTGGTTCAGGCTCGGGTCTTCCTTGATCTTGGCCGCCAATTGCATGCCGGTCATGCCGGGCATGTTCTGGTCCAGCAGCACCACGTCGAAGTAATCGCGCAGGTGCGCCTTAGTGCGCAGCAACGCCAGGGCTTCCTTGCCCGATGGCACGGCACTGACGTTCAGGCCCCAGGCGCTGCATTGCTGCACCAGCACTTTGCGGCAGGTGTCGTTGTCGTCCACCACCAGCACGCGGGCGTCTTTGAGCGGGCCGTCAAGGTCGCTGGTGGGGTGCTCCAGGCGCTCAGGGTCCAGCGGCAAGGTCAGCCACAACGTGCTGCCCTGAAGGCTGCCGCTCTTGATGCCGAACTCGCCGTTCATCAACAGGATCAACTGCCGGGCGATGACCAGGCCCAGGTGGCCGCTCAGGCGCGTGGCCGAGAGGAAGTTCTTGCTGTGCAGTTCGCTGTGCAGCAGCGCATCGCGCTCGGCGGCTTCCATCGGCAGGCCGCTGTCTTGCACGGCAATGCGCAGGCGCGGCTTGGTGCTGCGGTCGTCCAGGGCGACCACAATCAGCACTTCGCCCTCGTCGGTTTTTTGCAGGGCGTTTTCCAGCAGACTCAACAGCGCTTGGCGCAAGCGCGTCGGGTCGCCGCTGATGACGCGGGGTACCTGAGGCTGGATAAAGCTGATCAGTTCGACGTTCTGCTGTTCGGCCTTGGCGCGGAAGATGCTCAGGCAGTCATCGATCAGCGCATTGAGGTCGAACTGCACATCGTCCAGCTCAATCTGCCCGGATTCGAGTTTGGAAATATCCAGGATTTCGTTGATCAGCGTGAGCAGTTCATTACCCGCGCTGTGGATGGTCTGCACGTAGTCCCGCTGCTTCACCGACAGGGGCGTGCCCAGCAACAGTTCGGTCATGCCCAACACGCCGTTCATGGGTGTGCGGATCTCATGGCTGATCTTGGCCAGGAACTCAGCCTTTGCCGCGATCTCGGCATTGCTGGCGGCCAAGTCACGGCTGAGGCTGAAGCGAGCCTCGACAATCGCACGCTGGCGCTCACCGAGGGCGAGGCTCATCAGCAAACCGCTGAGGCAGATGAAGGCGAGCAACGTAATGATCAGGCCCTGCGGTGCCAGCAGCGTCAGGCCGAGCAGGGCAGGCAGAATGATCAGCGTACCGGTGTTGAATACCACCATCGCCGCCACGAACAGGCGCGCCGGGCGGTAGCCCTTTTGCCAGTGATAGGCCGAGACAAACAGCATGCTCAGGCCGGCCAATGCCACCAGGGCGTAGGTGATGAAGTTCAACGGCAAGGTGTTAACGAACAACAGCAATAGGCCGCACAGCACGATAAACAGGATGTCGCCCATCAACAGTTTGTTCAGCGGGTGCGGGCCCAGGGGCATGAAGAAGCGATAGGCAAACATCAACCCACAGGGCGCGGTCAGCAACAGGGCCAGATAGGCGCCCGGTGTCTGGATCCCATGCCAGTTTGGCAGCCAGGGGCCCACTACATTGAGCAGCAGCGCCAGGCTGAGCATCAACAGCACTTCGCAGGCTGCCAGCCATAGGCTGCTGCGGGAGCGATGGTAGGCAAAGCGTGTGAGGTTATGCAGGATCAGCATCAGCAGGCAGCCGAACAGCAGACCGTAGATCAGCGTTTGGGTCTGGTCGGCGGCGGCCAGCACGGCCGGTTCCAGGGTGATATAGGGGCGCAGTTCGTGTTCAGAAACCAGGCGCAGGTAGACCTCAAGGGGTTTCTGGCTTTGGGGCATCGGCAGCATAAAGTCGCTGCTCGGCAAGGGGCGTTCAGCCTGGGGCTGGCGCGTGCCGGTGCTCTGTTGTTCCACCAGGGTGTCGCCGTCGAGTACGTAGAGGCTCAGGTGGGCGAGGTCCGGGGCGAATATGCGCAGCACTTGCTCGTGCTTGCCGGGTTGCAGCTTGAATCGTACCCACAGCGCACCGTCCGGCTGCGCGGCGGTGATCCGGTCCAGTTCGATGGGGCTGAATTGATTGGTGTAGCGGGAAGAGCGGATGTCACTCAGTTGCAGATCGGCCTGTTCATCAAGCAATACTGCCCAACCACTGCCTTGCGCGGCGGCCTGGGCCGGGAACAAGCAGAGCAGTGTCAGCAGACTGACAGTGAAACCTATGGCGATCCTGAGCCAGCGCACGGCGAAATCCCTTCGTAGGTTGATGCACGGGGTTAACTATGCGCGGCAGGCCTTTAGACGGCAAGGGCCAAAGGCCCTTGCCTAACCGAACGGATAGCTACTGAAGGCCGCTGCTTACTGCTCTTCGCCGCGTTCACGGGCGATGGCGCGGTAGCCGATGTCCTTGCGGTAGAAGCAGCCGTTCCAGTCGATCTTCGCGGCCAGTTTGTACGCCTGCTGCTGTGCGGCGTCGACACTGGCGCCCATGGCGGTGGCACACAGCACACGGCCACCTGCGGTGACCACCTTGCCGTCCTTGAGCGCCGTGCCCGCGTGGAACACCTTGCCTTCCAGCGTAGCTGCCGCGTCCAGGCCCTCAATCACATCGCCCTTGGCGTAGTCGGCAGGGTAACCGCCGGCTGCCAGCACAATGCCGACGCTCGGACGTGGGTCCCATTGCGCTTCAACCTTGTCCAGGGCCTGGGCCAGGGCGGCTTCCACCAGCAACACCAGGCTCGACTGCAGACGCAGCATCACCGGTTGGGTTTCCGGGTCGCCGAAGCGGCAGTTGAACTCGATGACTTTCGGGTTGCCGGCTTTGTCGATCATCAGTCCGGCATACAGGAAACCGGTGTACACATTGCCTTCATCGGCCATGCCGCGCACGGTCGGCCAGATCACCAGGTCCATCACGCGCTTGTGCACGTCAGCCGTGACCACCGGGGCAGGGGAGTACGCACCCATACCGCCGGTGTTCGGGCCGGTGTCGGCGTCGCCGACGCGTTTGTGGTCCTGGCTGGTGGCCATCGGCAGCACGTTCTTGCCGTCGACCATCACGATAAAGCTGGCTTCTTCGCCGTCGAGGAATTCTTCGATGACGACGCGCGAACCTGCATCACCAAAGGCGTTGCCGGCGAGCATGTCGCGAACGGCGTCTTCGGCTTCCTGCAGGGTCATGGCGACGATCACGCCTTTACCGGCGGCCAGACCATCGGCCTTGATCACGATCGGTGCACCTTTCTCACGCAGGTAAGCCAGGGCCGGCTCGATCTCGGTGAAGTTCTGGTAGTCGGCCGTCGGGATCTTGTGGCGCGCCAGGAAATCCTTGGTGAAGGCCTTGGAGCCTTCCAACTGGGCCGCGCCGGCGGTTGGGCCGAAGCAGTCCAGGTTACGGCTGCGGAACAGGTCCACAACGCCGGCAACCAGTGGGACTTCAGGGCCGACGATGGTCAGCGAGACATTCTTTTCAGCAAAATCGGCCAGTTGCTCAAGGGCCAGCACGTCGATAGCAACGTTCTCGCACTTGGCTTCAATGGCGGTGCCAGCGTTGCCGGGGGCGACGAATACTTTTTGGACGCGTGGGTCCTGGGCAACTTTCCAGGCCAGGGCGTGTTCGCGGCCACCGCTGCCAATGATCAAAACATTCATTTCAAAAACCTCTGAGAAACGCTGTGCTTTTCTGTAGGAGCGAGCTTGCTCGCGAAAGTCGTCAACGATAAAGGGGGAAACCTGACACCCCGCATCGTCCTCAAGTTCTTCGCGAGCAAGCTCGCTCCTGTAGGTGAAAAGCGGTGCTGTTTAGTGGCGGAAGTGGCGCATGCCAGTGAACACCATGGCGATGCCGGCTTCGTCGGCAGCTGCGATGACTTCGGCATCACGCATCGAACCACCCGGTTGGATCACGGCGGTCACACCGGCTTTCGCGGCGTTGTCTAGGCCATCACGGAATGGGAAGAATGCATCAGACGCCATCACCGAGCCCACTACCTGCAGACCCGCATGCTCAGCCTTGATCGCGGCGATACGCGCCGAGTTCACGCGGCTCATCTGGCCGGCGCCGACACCGATGGTCTGACGGTTCTTGGCGTAGACGATGGCATTGGATTTAACGTACTTGGCCACTTTCCAGGCAAAGATCAGGTCGTTGATCTCTTGCTCGGTGGGGGCGCGCTTGGTCACGACCTTAAGGTCTTCGCTACCGATCATGCCGATATCGCGGCTCTGTACCAGCAGGCCGCCGTTGACGCGCTTGTAGTCCCAGGCCGCAGCGCGGTCAGCCGACCACTCGCCGCAGGCCAGCAGGCGTACGTTGGCCTTGGCGGCAACGATGGCGCGGGCTTCTTCGCTTACGGACGGGGCAATGATCACTTCCACGAACTGACGCTCGACGATCGCCTTGGCGGTCTCGGCATCCAGCTCACGGTTGAAGGCGATGATGCCGCCGAAAGCCGACTCGGTGTCGGTGGCGTAGGCCAGTTCGTACGCCTGGCGAATGCCGCCTTCAGCGTCCGGGCTTACTGCAACGCCGCACGGGTTGGCGTGCTTGACGATCACACAGGCTGGCTTGACGAAGCTCTTCACACATTCCAGCGCAGCGTCGGTGTCGGCCACGTTGTTGTAGGACAGCTCCTTGCCTTGCAGTTGGGTCGCAGTGGCGATGCCGACTTCGGCCGGCTTGGCTTCAACGTAGAACGCCGCGCTCTGGTGCGGGTTCTCGCCGTAGCGCATTTCCTGGGCCTTGATGAATTGGCTGTTGAAGGTGCGCGGGAACTGGCTGCGGCCTTCGGTCGACAGGGTTTCTGCCGCCTGGTTAACAGTGCCCATGTAGTTGGCGATCATGCCGTCGTAGGCGGCGGTGTGTTCGAACGCCTTGAGCATCAGGTCGAAACGCTGGGCGTAGGTCAGGCCACCGGCTTTGAGGCCTTCGAGTATGCTGGCGTAGTCGCTGGCGTTAACCACGATGGCCACGTCTTTGTGGTTCTTGGCTGCCGAGCGAACCATGGTCGGGCCGCCGATATCGATGTTTTCGATGGCGGTCGGCAGGTCGCAGCCTGGCTTGTTGATGGTGGCTTCGAAAGGGTAAAGGTTGACGGCGACCAGGTCGATCGGCTTGATACCGTGCTCGGCCATGATGGCGTCGTCGGTGCCGCGACGGCCGAGGATGCCGCCGTGGATTTTCGGGTGCAGGGTCTTGACCCGACCGTCCATCATTTCTGCGAAACCGGTGTAGTCCGCCACTTCTACTGCGGCCACGCCGTTGTCCTGCAGCAGTTTGAAGGTCCCGCCCGTGGAGAGGATTTCCACGCCCAGGGCTTCCAGCTCCCGGGCAAATTCGAGGATGCCGGTCTTGTCTGAAACGCTGATCAAGGCGCGGCGGATCGGCAGGCGGGTAGTCTGGTCGGTCATTTCAATTTCCATCAAAAGCAAAGGAGTCAGCAAAAAAGGCGTCCGTTTTTTACGCGGGCGCCTTTCTGGTTTGATTGAATGCTTACAACAAATCGTACTGCTTGAGCTTTTTGCGCAGGGTGCCACGGTTGAGGCCCAGCAGCTCACTGGCTTTGGTCTGGTTGCCCTTCACGTAGTTCATCACGCTTTCGAGCAACGGCGCTTCGACTTCGGAGAGCACCAGGTTGTACACGTCCGTGACGGAAGCGCCCTCAAGGTGGGCGAAATAATTGTGCAGCGCCTTCTCGACACTCCCGCGAAGGGTCTGGCCTTCTTCGCTCGGCGTGTTCAGGTGCTGTTTCAAATTGACGTTGTCGCTCACGGGTGTTGTTCCACTCACTAAAGTCTCGGTCATCATCGTCATGCGGCCACCCCTTCTGCGTCCCCTGCTCTCAGGCTCTTGTCTCGTTCGGCAAAGAACTCACGAACGGCGGCGACCTGTGCTTGCGTTTCATCCAAACGATTGAACCCGGCGCGAAACTCTTTGGCGCCCGGCAGGGTTGCGAGATACCAACCCACATGCTTGCGAGCAATACGTACGCCCATCACGTCTCCATAGAACGTGTGAAGGGCGGCCAGATGCTCTAGCAGAATACGTTCCACCTCGATCAGCTCCGGTGCCGGCAAGACGTCGCCAGTACGCAAAAAATGGTCGATCTCACGGAAAATCCACGGCCGCCCCTGGGCGGCCCGGCCAATCAACAAGCCATCGGCACCGGTAGCGTCAAGCACGCGCCGGGCTTTCTCGGCTGAATCGATGTCGCCATTGGCAAAGACTGGCATCGACACTGCCTGCTTGATCGCGGCAATGGTGTCGTACTCGGCTTCACCGGTATAAAGGTCGGCGCGGGTGCGGCCATGCACCGCCAGCGCTGTAATTCCTGCCTGTTCGGCGATCTTCGCCACCGTCAGGCCGTTCTTGTTGTCCCGGTCCCAGCCGGTACGGATCTTCAGGGTCACCGGCACATCAACTGCGGCGACAACGGCCTGCAGGATCTCGGCAACCAACTGCTCATCTTTCAACAGGGCGGAACCGGCGGCCTTGTTGCAGACCTTCTTGGCCGGGCAGCCCATGTTGATGTCGATGATCTGCGCCCCCAACTCCACGTTGGCCCGGGCCGCATCCGCCAGCATCTGTGCATCACCGCCGGCGATCTGTACCGAGCGGGGCTCGGGATCACCTTCGTGGATCATGCGCATCCGCGATTTGCGGGTGTTCCACAAGCTCATGTCGCTGGTGACCATTTCAGAGACTACAAGACCTGCGCCCAACCGCTTGCACAGCTGACGAAAGGGCTGGTCGGTGACGCCCGCCATCGGGGCGAGAATCAAGCCGTTGTGCAATGTATATGGGCCGATGCGTACCGCCGACATAGGACTTCCCTGTTGTGGGGCCGGATCATTAGAGTTCGAAAAAGGGTTGGCATGATACCCGCTCTCGATGACTGGATAAAGGCTGAATTGGATAAAATCTGAACAGTTATTTCTTTATCGCCAGCGGTTTGGTTGCCGGGCGCACAGTCAACAATCCGCCGTCAAATCTCAGGGCAGGCAGCGTTTCACTCGGGCGAGTGGAAGCTCAGGCTGTAATTCACGGCTTTGTTGCCTGGATCGAGGATATCCAAGGAAATGTGGATCGGCGTTTGCGAAGGCATTTCGCTGACGCCGGCCAACTCGCCGCTCAGGTATTCGGCGGGTTTGAAGCGACGACTGGCGATCAGGCCGCCGTTCAGGTCTGCAAAGCGCAGCTCCAGCAAGGGAAACGGCTGGGAGAACGTCGCTCGATTATAGAGGATCGCATCCACCACCAGCGCCCCGGCGAAGTCCGGGTGGCTGCGTACCACCAGGTTGCTGCTCTTTATGTGGGCGATATCCACCCGCGATGGCACAGCGCAGCCCAAGGTCGGGCATAACTGCTGGAACCACGGGCGGTAGGCGTCCTGGCGGGCCAGGTCGTCGAATTGATAGGCGATGTACTGGGCAGCGAGGCCCGCAGCGGCGAGCAGCACCAGCAGTATCCAAACCAGGCGACGGCCGAGGCTCGACGGGCGTTTGTGCGCGTAGAGGTGCAGCGGGTCGTCTTCAAGGTCCTGAAGCAAGTCGTCGTGAGCGCTGCTTTCGGCCCGCGGGCGTCTGCGGCGGGACAGGGGGCGTTCTTGCGGTTCGTCCTCTTCGCTGGCATGAGTCAGTGGCGTGAACGGCGGGTCAATGTCGTCGTCTTCCGGCGCGGTGTGCAGCGGCGGTTCGTCGTCGTGCTCGTTCGTGTGGAACGACATGGACGGCTCGGTGCGCTGCTTGGTCGCAGGAGGGATCGGTTCAAGCTCGTCCTCGACAGGCGGGACGCGCTCTTCGGGGGGCTCGCTGAACAGACTGGCGGCCCACTGCTCTTCTTCGGCCTTGACCGTGTTACGGCTGGCGCTGAGGGCATCGTCCTTTTGCCGACGATCGGTGCCGGGCTGGCGACGTTCAGCGCCCACTGGCAGCGTGTGCTGAATTTCGCGGCGTTCAAGCTTGGCCAGTTCTTCATCCAGGTCCAGGTTGTCCAGATCCAGTTCTTCGGCGGTCCATTGTTTCTGGCTGATTGCCCGTGGCGGCTCCGGCTCAGTGATGGCCGGCAGTTCCGGCTCCGGCGCTGCATCAGCGGCAGCGCGCTGCTCCATCAACTGGCGAACGGCATTGAACACTTGCAGGCACGAGCCGCAGCGCACCACGCCGCGGGCCACGTTCAATTGACCGTGGCTGACGCGAAAGCGCGTTTGGCAATGTGGGCACTGGGTGACGAAACTGTCGGTCATGCGGCCATCCGATTCAGGCAAGCGCTCATTCTAGCGCCGACGACCGCTGATGCGTACCCAGCCATCGCGGTTGGCGATCGGGTCCAAGTCGAAATCTGTCGCGTAGGCAGCGGCCACGTCTTCACCCTGCTCGGCAAGGATGCCCGACAGCGCCAGGCGGCCGCCCGGCTTGACCAGGCTCGACAGCTGCGGAGCCAGGGAAACCAGCGGCCCGGCGAGGATATTCGCCACCAGCACATCGGCCTGAACCTGGGGCAGGTCCTCGGGCAGGTAGAGTGGGAATTTGCCTTCAGCAATGTTGTTGCGCCCGGCGTTATCACGGGAGGCTTCCAGCGCCTGCACGTCGATATCGGTGCCCACGGCCTCTTTGGCGCCCAGTAGCAGGGCGGCAATCGCTAAAATGCCCGAGCCGCAGCCGAAGTCCAGCACGTTGCAGTCGTTCAGGTCCTGGCCGTCCAGCCACTCCAGGCACAGGGCGGTGGTGGGGTGGGTGCCAGTGCCGAACGCCAAGCCCGGGTCGAGCAGCAGGTTGACCGCGTCAGGTTCTGGGGCGGCGTGCCAGCTCGGCACGATCCACAGGCGCTGGCCGAAACGCATTGGCTGGAAGTTGTCCATCCAGCTGCGTTCCCAGTCCTGGTCTTCGATCACTTCGCTGTGATGCTCCGGCAGCGGGCCGCCGGTGAGCAGTTCCATATGGGCCAGTACGGCGGCGGCATCGGTGCCGTCTTCGAACAGGGCCAGCAAATGAGTGTGGGACCACAGCGGGGTGGTGTTGAGTTCGGGTTCGAAGATTGGCTGGTCTTCGGCGTCCATGAAGGTCACCGACACGGCGCCCACTTCGAGGAACGCGTCTTCGTAGGTTTCGGCTTGTTCTGGGCTGATGGCGAGACGGACTTGCAGCCAAGGCATGGCGGGCACCTTTGAAAAAATTGAATGTGCAGCGGGGAGGGGCTGCGAAAGCGCGCAAGTTTACGCGAGCGCGCGTAATAACACGACTGTACTGACTGCACACCAATCAAGTGTGGGAGGGTGCATGCCCCCGATTGCGGTCTGTCAGTGATAAATCTGTTGCCTGACCCGCCGCCATCGGGGGCAAGCCCCCTCCCACATTTGCCCTGTGTGGATCTTGAAAGAGGGGTGCCAGAAACAACAAAACCGCCCGAAGGCGGTTTTGTTGGGTGGAGCACTTACTGGTTGGCCAGCTTGTGTTCCAGGTAGTGAATGTTCACACCACCTTCGCAGAAGCCTTCATCGCGGACCAGGTCCCGGTGCAGCGGGATGTTGGTCTTGATGCCGTCGACCACGATTTCGTCCAGGGCGTTACGCATACGGGCCATGGCCTCGTCACGGGTGGCGCCCCAGGTGATCAGCTTGCCGATCAACGAGTCGTAGTTGGACGGAACCTTGTAGCCGCTGTACAGGTGCGAATCCACACGTACGCCGTTGCCGCCTGGCGCGTGGAAATGCTTGACCAGGCCAGGGCTTGGGATAAAGGTTTTCGGGTCTTCGGCGTTGATGCGGCACTCCAGGGAGTGGCCGTGCATCTTAACGTCGTCCTGGGTGAAAGACAGCACGTTGCCAGCGGCGATGCTCAGCATCTCCTTGACGATGTCGATACCGGTGACCATCTCCGAAACCGGGTGCTCTACCTGCACACGAGTGTTCATCTCGATGAAGTAGAAGCGGCCGTTCTCGTAGAGAAACTCAAAGGTACCGGCGCCACGGTAGTTGATGTCGATGCACGCCTTGACGCAGCGAGCCAGCACTTCGGCGCGTGCTTTTTCGTCGAGGCCCGGTGCCGGTGCTTCTTCCAATACCTTCTGGTGACGACGTTGCAGCGAGCAATCGCGGTCGCCCAGGTGGATGGCGTGGCCCTGGCCGTCGGACAATACCTGCACTTCCACGTGACGTGGGTTGGTCAGGTATTTCTCAAGGTAGACCATCGGGTTGCCGAACCAGGCGCCCGCTTCGGAGCGGGTCTGCTTGGCGGCTTCGATCAGGTCTTCTTCCTTGTGCACAACGCGCATGCCGCGACCACCACCGCCACCGGCGGCCTTGATGATCACCGGGTAACCGACTTCGCGACCAATGCGCAGAGCGGTTTCCTCGTCTTCCGGCAGCGGACCGTCGGAGCCAGGAACGGTTGGCACGCCAGCTGCGATCATCGCGTCCTTGGCAGAAACCTTGTCACCCATCAGGCGAATGGTCTCGGCTTTAGGGCCGATGAAGGCGAAGCCGGATTTTTCTACCTGTTCGGCGAAATCGGCGTTTTCCGCGAGGAAGCCGTAGCCTGGGTGGATGCCATCAGCGCCGGTCACTTCTGCGGCCGCGATGATGTTGGACACTTTCAGGTACGAATTCGTGGCCAATGGCGGGCCGATGCAGATGCTTTCGTCCGCCAGTTTCACGTGCATCAATTCGGTGTCGGCCGTCGAGTAAACAGCGACGGTCTTGATGCCCTCTTCCTTACAGGCGCGCAGGATACGCAGCGCGATCTCGCCGCGGTTGGCGATCAGGACTTTTTGCAGTTTCTTCGCAGGTTTCAACATCGAAGGCGCTCCGCGGTTCAAACGATGGTGAACAGCGGCTGGTCGTACTCAACCGGCTGACCGTTTTCTACCAGGATGGATTCGATGACGCCGGCTTTTTCAGCGGTGATGTGGTTCATCATTTTCATCGCTTCAACGATGCAGATGGTGTCGCCCACTTTCACCGTCTTGCCGACTTCAACGAAGGCTGGCGAGGTCGGTGCCGGGGTGCGGTAGAACGTACCGACCATTGGCGACTTGACCACGAAGCCGTTCAGCACTGGAGCGGCTGGCGCAGCAGGTGCGGCAGCGGCAGGTGCGGCGGCCGGAGCGGCAGCGGCGGGTGCCGGTGCTTGCATTTGCGGCGCGTAGAACTGCTGGGCCGGAGTCTTGCTGTGGCGGCTGATCCGTACGGACTCTTCGCCTTCCTTGATTTCCAGCTCGTCGATACCGGATTCTTCCAGCAGCTCGATCAGTTTCTTAACTTTACGGATATCCATGAATCATCAACTCCCAAGGGTCGGTCAGGGGCGCTTGGCCGGTTGTTCAATGTGTTCCAGGGCGGCCTCCAGGGCCAGTCGGTAACCGCTGGCGCCAAGGCCGCAGATCACGCCTACTGCTACGTCGGAGAAGTAAGAGTGATGGCGGAAAGCTTCGCGTTTGTGCACGTTCGACAAATGCACTTCGATGAATGGGATGCTCACCGCCAGCAGCGCGTCACGTAAAGCAACGCTTGTATGCGTAAAAGCGGCGGGATTGATCAGGATAAAGTCCACGCCTTCGCCGCGCGCGGCATGGATACGATCAATCAATTCGTACTCGGCATTGCTTTGCAGGTAGAGCAGATGGTGGCCGGCTTCACGGGCCCGGCGTTCCAGATCGAGGTTGATCTGTTCCAGGGTGACTGCCCCGTAGACGCCCGGTTCACGGGTGCCGAGCAGGTTCAGGTTGGGTCCGTGTAGAACCAGAAAGGTCGCCATCGGCTGTTCCTTGTTATCGATTAGGGTACGGCAGAACCCGGCGACTATGCCGCAAAGCCTTTGTGACTGTCCAGTTCTATGCAGTAGGCAGCACGATTAGCGAGGATAGCGCAAAATTTGTGACTAGGGCCTCGAATCCGGTCATTGGCAACACAGTCTCGAATCCAATGAAGATCAAATGTGGAAGGGGGCTTGCCCCCGATGGCAGTGTGTCAGTTGGAAAATTTTTGGCTGACCCGCCGCTATCGGGGGCAAGCCCCCTCCCACATTATGATCTTCACTTGGCACATGATTGAGCTAGACGCGAAAGGCTTGTACGGCCGTATTGAGCTGCCCACCCAGCACCAACAAGTGCTCACCCTGGCTGCGGCCCTGACCAATCCTGAGCAAATTATCCTCACCCAACCGATGAATCCGCTCACTGTTATCCCGAATCTCACTCACCGCGCCACTCTGCTGCGCCGTGACATCGGCAATGCGCACCGCCGTGTCAGAAATAGTCTGGATAGCCCCGACAATCTCATCCAGCGCGCCATCGGCCGCTTGGGCTTGCTGGGCGGTGGCTTCGGCGTGCTCGACCTGGGCGCGCATGCCTTCTACTGATTGATGGGCGGCGGTTTGCAGGCCGGCGATCAGGGTCTGGATTTCGGCCGTGGCGCCGGCGGTGCGCTGGGCCAGGGAGCGGACTTCATCAGCGACCACGGCAAAACCGCGCCCGGCTTCACCGGCGCGCGCCGCTTCAATGGCCGCGTTGAGCGCCAGCAGGTTGGTCTGGTCGGCAATCGAGCGAATCACCGTAAGCACGCCGCCGATGGTGGCGGACTCTTCGGCGAGTTTCTCGATCATCTGCGCGTTTTGCTGCACTTCGCCAACTAATGCGTGCAACCCGGTAAGACTGAGGCCGATCACCCGCTGACCTTGCTCCACGGCATCCCCCGCACTGCGGCTGGCGCCCGCAGCCTGGCTGGCATCGCCGGCGACTTGTTGAATGGTGGCTTCCAACTCCCCCAGCGAGTCTCGGATCTGCGCAGTATCCCCCGCCTGACGCTCGGCGCCGTCGTGCAGGCCGCTGCTCAATTCTGCAAGGGCGCGGCTACTGCCGGCGACTTGCTCGGCATTGCCACGAATGGTGCCCACCAGGTCCACCAGATAGGCACGCAGGCGGTTCAGCGAGGCTTCGATGTCGTGCAGTTCGCGGTTGGTCTTGCCCAAGGCAATCGGCTGGCTGAAGTCGCCCTCGGCCCAGGTCGACAGGGCTGGGGCGAGGTTAGTCAGCACGCGGGCCAGGCGCCGTTGCAGGGTGTCGATCAGCAGCGCGATCAGCAGGATCAGGCCGATCATCACCCCTTGCATCACACGCACTTCACCCTGGATTTGGCCGTGCTGCGCACGCACCACCGGCTCAAGGCCAGCAATTGCTTGCTGCACGGCGTTGATTTTCAGGCGCGTGGCAGTGGCCAGGTCGGCACGCTGCTGGATCTGTGCGCGGGTGCGCTTGAGTTCGGCGGGGTAGCGGGTGAGCAGGCTGTTGAGTTCGCGCTTGAGGTCGACACCGGTGTCTTGAACTTCGGCTTTTTCGCTGTTTTCCAGGCCCATCAAGGCTGAGAAGTCATCGGCGCTGGATTCACTGCTGGCTTTCACCCCCAGCAGTGGCAGTTGCTCAAGCAGATCAGCCTGGCTGCGGATATTGCTGACTTCGCGCTCCACATCATCGGCCAGTTCTGCGCGGCCGCTGCTCACCAGCTTGTCGCGGGCCAGGGACAATTTGCCCAAATGCTGGGACGCGGCCAGCACTGGCGGCAAGTAGCGGGCAGCGTCGGCGGAGGTGACGCCGGTGGCGTACTGGCTCAATTGCTCCAGGTTCGCGCCCAATTCACGTTCGGCTTGCAGCAGCAGGGCTTGGGGGTCGCCGGCCAGTTTGCCGGCGGCCAGCAGGTCGGTCTTGCTGAAGGTCTCCAGCTCCACCAGGCTTGGGCGCAGGTTTTGCGCCAGCTCGGCGGGCAGTTCATTCAGGTGCTGTAGCAGGCTTTCCAGGCTCTGGCTGGCGCTGCTCAAGCGCAGGGCGTCGCCGCTGGCGAGGTAGTCGTCGATATTGCGCGCCGCCTGGTTTTGGAAGGTCTGCGACAGGCCCAGGTAGCGCTCCATCAGCAGATAGGGGCGTTCCAGCGCGCGTTGCGACCACCAGAGCGTCGCCCCGAGGGCCAAGCACACGGCGACGAGTAGAAGGGTGTTGAGATTGGTCAGCAGCTTCAGGCGCATGCGGGGTTTCAACCGACGGCAAAAGATAAGTGCCTGAAGTTATTGCGTTTTCGTTACAGGGTTATGACCGAATCAGTGGATTCCGGTGAAAAGATGGCACTTTGCTTTGATGCGCGCGCAGCTTGTACGCGGTTGCGCCCGGCGTCCTTGGCGCGGTACAGCGCCTCGTCGGCCTGGGCGGCCATCATCAGGCTGTCGGAGCCATCGCACAGTTCCACTAAGCCTGCGCTGAAGGTGCACCACAAATCCTGAGGTTGGGCCGGGTAGTGGATCTCAGCAAAGCGCCCGCGAATCTCATCCAGCACCTTGCAGGCCGAATCCAGGTCGGTGTCGGGCATCACGATGGCGAACTCTTCGCCGCCGTAGCGGCCGATAAAGTCGGTCTTGCGCAAACGCTGCTTGAGAAACAGCGCCAGGCTTTTAATGACCCGGTCGCCCATGGGGTGCCCGTGGCTGTCATTGACTCGCTTGAAGTGGTCGATGTCGAGCATGGCAAAGCTCAACGGCTTGTTCTCGCGGCGGGCGCGGAAGCTGCAGTCTTCGAGCAATTGCAGGATATGGGTGTGGTTGTACAGGCCGGTCAGGCTGTCGCGCACCATTCGCGCCTTGAGGTGGCGGGCACGGGCGGCGCGGTTGCGCACGGTGGTGATCAGGTGGCGCGGCTTGATCGGCTTGGTGAGGAAGTCGTCGCCGCCTTCGCTCATGGCGTCCAGTTGCTTGTCCAGGTCGTCTTCGGCCGACAGGTAGATGATCGGCACGCTCACATAACGGTCGTTATGGCGAATCACCTTGGCCAGTTCGGTGCCCGTACAGGCCGGCATATACATGTCGAGGATGATCAAGTCGGGCTGGAAATCCGCCAGCTCGGCCATGGCCTGGATCGGTTCGATCAGGGTGCGCGTGACAATGCCAGCACTATTGAGCAGGCGCTCGGTGTGCATCGCCTGCGCGCGCGAGTCATCGATGATCAGGACTTTATAGGGCTCGTACTGGGCGACGCAGGTCAGTACTTCGATCTTTTCCAGCAGGCTTGAGGCTTCCAGCGTACCGGTGAGGAATTCCTGGCCCCCGGCGCGCACGGCCGCGAGGCGGGTTGGGGTGTCGGTTTCGTGCAGGCTGAAAAACAGCAGCGGCAGCTTTTGCTCCAGGCCTTCCTGGGCTTCGGCCGCGAGTTTGAGGCCCAGGCCTGTGCCGCAAAAATCCACGTCCATCACAATCGCCGACGGCAGGCGCTCGGCCATGGAGGCGCGAAACGCGGCGACGCTGTCCAGGGACTGAGCGCTCATGCCAAAGAATTCCAACTGCTTGGCCAGGCGTTCGGCGCGGTCGTGATCGGCGAGCATCACGTAGATCGGCTTGCGCATCGGTGGCAGGAAGGTTTGTTCCAGCTGGTCACCCTGGCGCAAGCCGGTGCGCGACAAGCGCTGCATCAAGCGGTTGAGTTCGGTGATCAGCTGGCTGCTGAGGCGGCCGCGATTGTCGTCCACCTGTTTGAGGGACTCACCGATATGCCGCGCCAACTGGCCGTGCTCCGGCTGTTCAAAGCGCTCGGCAAAGCGCAGCAGGCGCAGGTTGGCTTCGCTGAGTTCGGAGAGGTCGGCGCCGGACCATTCGCTACGTTGCAGGCGCTGCCAGATCTCAAGAATTTGACGTGCCTGATGAATTACCCGCTGGGCAAAATGGTGCTTGAGACGCTCACGGCTGGGGTCTTCTGACTCGGTCATATCCTGACTACTAGTTAGGCTGCATGCTGAGGTCGAACTGATGGCTCTATGCTAGCACCTCTTATCCATAGGATGAGTGTCGTACGTCAATAAACTGCATCTCTGTGCGATTCAGTTAGTGACTCGGTGGTCGCGCGGCGCAAAAAACGTGCATCCTTTATAGTCCAACCTCGCTCTGGTGCCAGTTTCGTTATAAAAGCCCCGCACTGGCGGCACGATGGGGTAGGGTTGTGGTCGGAGTGTTTGAACGCACCCGGACAATTGATGTGCATGAACTCAAGTGATTGAAAGGATATCGCCATGCTGGACTGGAAAAACCGTGCAGGCAGTGCCAAAGGCCCCGCCCCTGAGGCCAAGTCGGCCAACCGCAGCTATGTTCGCAGCCTGCTGATGAGCAAAGCGTTGCTCAGCGTGTTGGGTTTGTACCTGTTGGTCACCGGTGCCCTGGGTTGGTACTGGAGCGAAGAACCGGCGCTGTTCCCGGTCCAGCAAAATGCGCAGATTGCCGCTGAAAAAGACGGCAAGCAGATGGTGGTGGGCTTCACCACCGTCGAAACCCTCAAGACGGTTGTGGGTACCTTGCTGAACAAGCCGGGTGGCTACATTTCCAACGACCGTTTCCCGCCTGGCCTGTGGATGGACAACATGCCGAGCTGGGAATACGGCGTGCTCGTGCAAGTGCGTGACCTGACCCGCGCCCTGCGCAAAGACTTTGCCCGCTCCCAGTCGCAATCGGCTGAAGACGCTGACTTGGCCAAGGCTGAGCCGCGCTTCAACTTTGACAACAAAAGCTGGGTACTGCCGTCCAGCGAGTCGGAATACCAAGAGGGCATCAACTCTCTGAGCCGCTATGAAGCGCGTCTCTCCGACCCGAACCAACGCGGCGCGCTGTTCTACGCTCGTGCTGACAACCTCAACAACTGGCTGGGCGATGTCGCCACCCGCTTGGGTTCGTTGTCGCAACGCCTGTCAGCAAGCGTCGGCCGGGTGAAACTGAACACTGCACTGAAAACCGAAGCCCTGGCGCCAGGTGAAGTGCCTCAGGTCGATGAGGAAGTGGTAGAAACCCCATGGATGCAGATCGACAACGTGTTCTACGAAGCCCGTGGCCAGGCCTGGGCCTTGTCCCACTTGCTGCGTGCCATTGAGGTCGACTTTGCTGATGTACTGGCCAAGAAGAACGCCACCGTCAGCGTGCGCCAGATCATTCGTGAGCTGGAAGCCTCGCAGGAACCGGTTTGGAGCCCTATGATCCTTAATGGCAGTGGCTTCGGTGTACTGGCGAACCATTCGCTGGTGATGGCCAACTATATTTCCCGGGCAAACGCTGCAGTGATCGACTTGCGTCAGCTCCTCAACCAGGGTTGAAGATGGACGCTACTCAAAAGGAGGCCGCCCACCGCGCGGCCTCCGACGCGGAACTGATCTGCTGGGTCGACGAGCAGGACAACCTGCTCGGCGCCCTAGTCCGCTCCGATCTGCGCCAGCGCGGTCTTATCGGCCGTTGCACATTCATTTTCCTGTTCAATTCCAAAGGCGAGCTGTGCGTGCATCGGCGCACCCTGAGCAAAGCCATGTACCCCGGCTTTTGGGACACGGCGGCGGGTGGCATGGTGGCGGCGGGGGAGAGTTACGCCGATTCGGCGGCCCGTGAGTTGGAGGAAGAACTGGGTGTGGGCGGGGTGGAATTGGTCGAGCATGACCATTTCTATTTCGAGGATGGCGACAGTCGGCTCTGGTGCACGTCCTACTCCGCTGTGTGGGACGGTGCCCTGCGCTTGCAGCCCGAAGAGGTCATGGAGGCGCGCTTTTTGCCCATCGAAAGCGTCCTGCAAGAAGCCGAGCAAAAGCCTTACTGCCCGGACGCCCAAGAGGGCCTGCGCCGCTATCTGGCCTCACGTCGCTAAAGTTGCATAAATTGGCGCCATTTGGCCCTTAGCAAGTCGGCTTTTTGCCGTTACACTGCGCGACTTTTCACCCGGGCCGTCCTGTCTTTACTGTAGGAGCGTTTCGGTAGCGCTGCCCCTGCCTGAGTGGGGCTTCGCGGTCGGCATACCCTTTAGCGGGTGCCGATCAGTCTTTGTCCTCCCAAGAGGATTGCCGGTGGCCAAAAAAGCCGCATCCTTCGCCGCCCTTGGTGGCTTGGTATTTTCCACCGACGCAGGTCGACACTGCCCGGACTGTCGTCAGCCCGTGGATTCGTGTACCTGCAAACAGACCCTGATCCCTGAAGGCGACGGTATTGCCCGCGTGCGACGCGAAAGCAAAGGCCGTGGCGGCAAGACGGTGACCACCATCACCGGGGTGCCGTTGGCCGAGGATGCCTTGAAAGAACTCGCCACCACGCTGAAAAAGCGCTGTGGCACCGGGGGCGCGTTGAAAGACGGCGTCATCGAGATCCAAGGCGATCACGTCGAGTTGCTGTTGGCCGAGCTGATCAAGCTCGGGTACAAGGCCAAGAAGTCCGGCGGCTGAAAGCCTCTTCCCGACCTGTGTCTAAACTCTGTCCTGCGCGTGGGGTCCTACCTTGCACGCAGGCAAATCGTCATTTTCATTCTTTAGACTGCGCCAGCCTCTGATAGGGGCGGTGTTTTCGACTTCATTTATAGGGGACTTCGATGTCCGTACGACGCACACGCAAAGACGATGGCAGCCAATGGACAGTTGCGGACAGCCGCAGTGTTTACGGGATCCGCCATTGGGGGGCCGGGTATTTCGCGATCAATGAAGCCGGTCGCGTAGAAGTCCGTCCGAACGGCCCGAACAGCACGCCGGTTGACCTGTACGAGCAAGTCGACGAACTGCGCAAAAGCGGCCTGTCGCTGCCGCTGCTGGTGCGCTTCCCCGATATTCTGCAAGACCGTGTACGCCAACTGACCGGCGCCTTCGATTCGAACATCGAGCGCCTGGAATACCAGAGCCAGTACACCGCGCTGTACCCGATCAAGGTGAACCAGCAGGAAGCGGTGATCGAGAACATCATTGCCACCCAGAACGTCTCCATCGGCCTGGAAGCCGGCTCCAAGCCTGAGCTGCTGGCGGTGCTGGCCCTGGCGCCGAAGGGCGGCACCATCGTGTGCAACGGTTACAAGGACCGTGAGTTCATCCGCCTGGCGCTGATGGGCCAGAAGCTCGGCCACAACGTATTTATCGTGATCGAGAAAGAATCCGAAGTGGAACTGGTGATCGAAGAAGCCGCCAGCCTCAAGGTCAAGCCACAGGTTGGCCTGCGCGTGCGTTTGTCGTCGTTGGCGTCGAGCAAGTGGGCGGACACCGGCGGCGAGAAATCCAAGTTCGGGTTGTCGGCCGCGCAACTGCTGTCCGTCGTCGAGCGCTTCCGCGCCGCCGGCCTGGACCAGGGCATCCGCCTGCTGCACTTCCACATGGGCTCGCAGATCGCCAACCTGGCCGACTACCAGCACGGTTTCAAGGAAGCCATTCGTTACTACGGCGAACTGCGCAACCTCGGCCTGCCGGTCGACCACATCGACGTGGGCGGCGGCCTGGGCGTGGACTACGACGGTACCCACTCGCGTAACGCCAGCTCGATCAACTACGACATGGACGACTACGCCGGCGTGGTCGTGGGCATGCTCAAGGAATTCTGCGATGCGCAGAGCCTACCGCACCCGCACATCTTCTCCGAAAGCGGCCGCTCGCTGACCGCCCACCACGCCATGCTGGTGGTGCAGGTTACCGATGTCGAGAAACATAACGACGAAATCCCGACCATCGAAAACAAGGAAAGCTTGCCGGAAACCGTGCAATGGCTGGTGGACCTGCTGGGCCCGACCGACATCGAGATGGTCACCGAAACCTACTGGCGCGCCACCCACTACATGAGCGACGTGGCCGCCCAATACGCCGACGGCAAGCTGACCCTGGCGGAAAAAGCCCTGGCCGAGCAGTGCTACTTCGCTGTGTGCCGCCGCCTGCACAACTCGTTGAAAGCCCGCCAGCGCTCCCATCGCCAGGTGCTGGACGAACTCAACGACAAGCTGGCCGACAAATACATCTGCAACTTCTCGGTGTTCCAGAGCCTGCCGGATACTTGGGCCATCGGCCAGGTACTGCCGATCTTGCCGCTGCACCGTCTCGACGAAGAGCCGCTGCGCCGTGCAGTGCTGCAAGACTTGACCTGCGACTCTGACGGCAAGATCAAGCAGTACGTCGATGAGCAGTCCATCGAGACCAGCCTGCCGGTGCATGCTTTGAACGAAGGTGAAGACTACTTGCTGGGTATCTTCCTGGTCGGTGCCTACCAGGAAATCTTGGGCGACATGCACAACCTGTTCGGTGACACCGACTCGGTGAACATCTACCAGCGTGAAGACGGCTCGGTGTACAGCGCCGGTATCGAGACCCACGACACTATCGAAGACATGCTGCGCTATGTGCACTTGTCGCCGGAAGAGTTGATGACGCATTACCGTGACAAGTGCGCAAGCGCGAAGATCAGTGCGTCGGAGCGGACGCAGTTCCTGGATGCGTTGCGATTGGGGCTGACGCGGTCTTCGTACCTGTCCTCATAATTCAAGCTGACGGTAATCCAATGTGGGAGGGGGCTTGCCCCCGATAGCGGTGTATCAGTAACAGATTAGTTGCCTGACACACTGCCATCGGGGGCAAGCCCCCTCCCACATTTGGATCACCTTTACACATGAGGGCTCAGTGATGCAGAGCAGGTTCTTACAAGCAGTCACCCTGGCATTCGCCGCATTCCTCGCGGCCTGCTCCCCCATCAAAGTGCTCAACGCACTCACCCCCTCCAGCACCTTCACCAAAACCGCAGGCCTTGCCTACGGCACCGACCCCCGCCAAAAACTCGATATCTACCGCCCTGCGCCTGCTATCGCCAACGCCCCGGTGGTGGTGTTTTTCTACGGCGGCAGCTGGAACTCAGGCTCTAAAGAAGATTACGGTTTTGTCGGCGAAGCCCTGGCCTCACGCGGCATCGTCGTGGTGATCGCCGACTACCGGCTCTACCCGCAAGTGCGTTACCCCGCCTTTCTCCAGGACGGCGCCCAAGCGGTGGCCTGGACCCATCAGCATATTGCCGCATACGGCGCCGACCCCAAGCAGCTCTATGTGATGGGCCACAGCTCCGGGGCCTATAACGCCTCGATGCTGGCGCTGGATGCGCGCTGGCTGAATGCAGTCGGTTTATCGCCGTCGATCTTCAAAGGCTGGATCGGCCTGGCCGGGCCCTATGACTTTTTGCCGATTGAAAACCCGGATGTAAAGCCGGTGTTTTTCTTCCCCGACTCGCCATCCGACTCCCAGCCGATCAACCACGTCAGCCGTGATGCACCGCCCACCTTGTTGATCGCTTCGACAGGCGACAAGCTGGTCAACCCCACGCGCAATACCGGCGGGCTGGCCGAAAAATTACGGGCAGCGGATGTACCCGTGCAAACGTTCTACTTCAGCAAGACCAACCACCAGACATTGGTGGCCGCGGTCTCAAAACCGTTGCGCTGGCTGGCGCCGGTATTGGACCGCGTGACGGCGTTTATCCAAGCCACTGATTCTGCCGGTTCAAGCGCCACGCAATCGCCCACAAAGTAAGGCTGCGCAGGGCCATAAACAGCAGGAAGGTGATCCATAGGCCGTGATTGCCCAGGCCCTGCAGCGCCCAGGCGATGGGCAGTGTCAGCAACAGCGTGAGCAGCATGCCGTTGCGCATTTCCCGCGCACGGGTGGCGCCGATGAACAGGCCGTCCAGCAAGTAACTCCACACCGCAATCAACGGCAGCACCGCCAGATACGGCAGGTAGCGGTCAGCGGTCTCGCGCACGCTGGGGATATCGGTCTGCATGGCGATAAACAGGTGCCCGCCGAGGGTGAACAACAGGGCGAAGCCGACGCTGGCGATCAGCGACCAACCGCCGGCCACCACCAGCGAGCGGCGCAAGGCCTGGCGGTCATGGGCGCCGATGGCGTGGCCGCACAGGGCTTCGACCGCATGGGCTAAGCCATCCAGCGCGTGAGCGGTCAGCAGCAAGCCGTTGAGCAGCAGCGCGTTGGCCGCCACGGTGGCATCGCCCAAGCGTGCGCCTTGCACCGTGATCATGAAAAATACCGATTGCAGTGCCAGGCTGCGGATAAAGATGTCGCGGTTTACCGCCAGCAACGGGCGCCAACTCGCCCATAGCTTCAATGCTGCCCAGGCGATATGGCCGGGGTAGGCGCGCAGGGCTTTTTGCGTGAGGGCAAGGCCGAGCAGGGCGCCGGTCCATTCGGCGATCACGGAGGCTCTTGCCGACCCGACCACGCCCCAATCCAGACCCAGCACGAACCACAGGTTCAAGGCGATATTCACCAGGTTGGTGGTCAGCAAAATAGCCAGTGGCGCTCGGGCGTTCTGCGTGCCGAGGAACCAGCCCACCAACGCGTAGCTGGCCAGGGCGGCGGGCAGGCCGAACAGGCGAGTGTGGAAAAAGTCCTGGGTCAGTTGGTTGAGTTCGGGTGAGGGCTGCATCCATTCCAGGGCCAGATGGCTCAGCGGGATGCCCACAGTGCCGAGCAACATCGCTAACCCCAGCGCCAGCAGCAAACCTTGCAGCAGGATTTGCCGCAGTGCCGCCCCATCATTGCGCCCGGCGGCCTGGGCAGCAAACCCAGTGGAGCCCATGCGCAGGAAACCCATGGCCCAGGCCAGGAAGGTATAGAGGCTGGCGCCCACGGCCACGGCGCCCAGTTGGTGGGCGTGGGGCAGATGGCCGATGACCATGCTGTCGACCAGGGCTACCAGCGGCACCGAGATGTTCGATAGGATCATCGGCGCGGCCAGGGCCCAGACGTTGCGATGGGTGGGGCGGTGGCGCCAGTCGGTGAGCAGGGATTTCATAGGGGCTCCTTGGGGGCCGATATTGTAACCATCCCTCAGCAACACTACAGGACCAATGTGGGAGGGGCGGTGCGACGATTCGACTTGCTCCCGATAGCGGTGTGTCAGTCACAGACTATTTGGCTGACCCACTGCCATCGGGGGCAAGTCGAATCGTCGCACCGCCCCTCCCACATTTGGATCTCTGTTGTTTGTGGGATTTGGCTTGCTTAATGTCCTTTCAAGAACCAAATCACCCTCCGTCGGTCAATGTGACCAGCACCACATCGGCCTCCCGCAGGCTGATATATAGTTCATCCTTCGGCCCCTCCCACTTCGAGTGCCCCATGCTTAACAAAGGACTGTTCCTGGCCTGCGCGCTGGCCCTGCTGAGCGCTTGCGATTCCTCCGAAAAACCCACTGCACCGCCTGCGCCCACCGTGGCACCGGCGCCAAAACCGGCCAAAGCGGTGGTGGACGTGGCCGCGCTGAAACAGCGCTACGCCGGGCGTGAGTTAAGTGTGGTGGACGTGTCCGAAGTGCAACTCGACGGCGCCAGCACGCTCTCCGTGAGTTTTTCCATCCCGTTGGACCCCGACCAGAAGTTCGCCGACAAACTCCATCTGGTGGACAGCAAGTCCGGCAAGGTCGATGGCGCCTGGGAACTCTCCGATAACCTGATGGAACTGCGCCTGCGCCATCTGGAGCCGCAGCGCAAGCTCGTGCTGACGGTCGACCCCGGTGTGAAGGCGGTCAATGACAACAAACTCGCCGCCGAGTACATCGCTCGCCTGGAAACCCGCGACCTGCAAGCCACCGTTGGTTTCGCCAGCCGTGGCACTTTGCTGCCGACCCGTTTGGCCGAAGGCCTGCCGGTGATTGCGCTGAACGTCGACAAGATCGACGTCGAATTCTTTCGCATCAAGCCCGAATCCCTGCCCACCTTCCTGGCGCAGTGGGGGCGCAATACCAGCCTGCAAAGTTATGAGTCCCGTGAACTGCTGCCTCTGGCCGATCTGGTCTACGGCGGCCGTTTCGACCTGAACCCGGCGCGCAACACCCGCGAAACCTTGTTGCTGCCTATCGCCGGCCTCAAGCAATTGCAGCAACCCGGCGTGTACTTGGCGGTGATGCGTGCGTCCGGCACCTACAACTATTCCCAACCGGCCACGCTGTTCACCCTGAGTGATATCGGCCTGTCGGTGCACCGCTATGCCAATCGCCTGGATGTGTTTACCCAGGCGCTGGAAGGCGGGAAGGCGTTGGATGGCGTTGACCTTGAAGTGCTCGACGCCGACGGCCGTGTGGTCGGCCAAGGCAAGACCGAGAACGGTGGCCATGCCGAGTTACCGCTGCCGAAAAAGGCCCAGGTGTTGCTGGCCAAGCAAGGCGAACAAACCAGCCTGCTGCGACTGGACAGCGCCGCGCTGGACCTGGCGGAATTCGACATTGGCGGCCAACCGTCCCACCCCTTGCAGTTCTTTGTATTTGGCCCGCGTGATCTGTATCGCCCCGGCGAAACCGTGCTGCTCAACGCCCTGCTGCGGGACAAGGATGGCAACGCCGTCAAACCGCAGCCGGTCAGCGTCGAAGTACGTCGCCCGGATGAGCAGGTGAGCCGCAAGTTTGTATGGGACGCCGATGCCTCCGGTCTCTATCAATACCAACTGCAATTGGCCGGCGAAGCGCCGACCGGGCGCTGGCAATTGGTATTCGACCTGGGTGACGGCAAACCACAGCTGTATGAGTTCCTCGTCGAAGACTTCCTGCCCGAGCGCCTGGCGCTGGAACTCAAGGGCAGTGACACCCCCTTAAGCCCGGCAGACAACCCGGTCATCCAAGTCAACGGCCGCTACCTCTACGGCGCCCCGGCGTCGGGCAATCGTGTCAGTGGGCAAGTCTATGTGCGGCCTTTACGCGAAGCGGTTAAATCCCTGCCCGGCTATCAATTCGGTTCCATCACCGAAGAAGAACTGAGCCAGGATTTTGAGCTCGACGAAAGCGTGCTCGACGCCAAGGGCGAAGAAGCGCTGACCCTGGAAAGTAAATGGGCCGACGCCAAATCGCCGCTGCAATTGATCGTGCAAGCCAGCCTGCAAGAGTCGGGCGGGCGGCCAATCACGCGTCGTCTGGTGCAGCCGATCTGGCCGGCTGCGCAATTGCCAGGCCTGCGTGGGCTGTTTGACGGCACCGAAACCAACGGTGATGGCCCGGCGGAATTCGAAGTGCTGTTGGCCAACCAGGACGGGCAGAAACTCGCCGCGCAAAACCTCAAGGTTCGCCTGGTGCGCGAGCGCCGTGACTACTATTGGAACTACTCCGAGAACGATGGCTGGAGCTACCACTTCAACGAGAAATTCCTCAACCTCGACGAACAAACCCTGAACATCAAGGCCGGTGACACCGCCAAGGTGAGCTTCCAGGTGGAGTGGGGCCCATATCGCGTCGAGGTCGAAGACCCGCAGACCGGGTTGGTCAGCAGCCTGCGTTTCTGGGCCGGCTACCAGGCCCAGGACAACACCGAAGGCGGCGCGGTACGGCCCGATCAGGTCAAGCTCGCGCTGGATAAACCCGCCTATGGCGACGGCGATACCGCCAACGTGACCGTCACCCCGCCGGCTGCGGGTAAAGGCTACCTGCTGGTGGAGTCCGCCGAAGGCCCGCTGTGGTGGCAGGAAATCGAGGTGCCGGCCGAAGGCAAAAGCTTCGCCGTGAAGCTCGATCCGAAATGGTCACGCCATGACTTGTACGTGAGCGCACTGGTGATTCGTCCCGGTGAACGCAAAGCCAACATCACGCCTAAACGGGCGGTGGGTTTGCTGCACCTGCCGCTGGATCGTACCCAGCGCAAACTCGGCCTGACCCTCACCGCGCCGGAAAAAATGCGCCCCAAACAACCGCTGACGGTGAACGTTACCGCCAAGAATGCCGATGGCAGCGTGCCCAAACAGGTGCATGTGCTGGTCGCCGCAGTGGACGTGGGTATCCTCAATATCACCGAATACCCGACGCCCGACCCGTACTCCAGCCTGTTCGGCCGCAAGGCCTACGGCGTGGACCAGTTCGACATCTACGGTCAGTTGATCGAAGCCGGTCAGGGTCGCCTGGCCAGCCTGGCCTTTGGTGGCGACGCAGCGCTGGCCAAGGGCGGCAAGCGGCCGGACACCAGTGTGACTATCGTCGCCCTGCAAAGCGCGCCAGTGACCTTGAACGACAAAGGCGAGGGCGAAGTCAGCGTCAATATCCCGGACTTCAATGGCGAACTGCGCCTGATGGCCCAAGCCTGGAGCGATGACCGCTACGGCATGGCCGAAGCCAAGACGGTGATTGCCGCACCGCTGATTGCCGAGCTGTCGGCGCCGCGCTTCTTGGCCGGTGGCGACCACACCACCCTGGCGCTGGACCTGTCTAACCTGTCGGGCAAGGCGCAGAAACTGGAGGTGCAACTGAGCGCCGACGGGCAGTTGGAATTGGTCAACGGTGGCGCGCAAACCGTCGAGCTCAAACAAGGCCAGCGCACCACCCTGCGCATCCCGGTCAAAGCCTGGGGCGGGTTGGGGCAGGGCAAGGTCAAAGTCACCGTCAACGGCTTGGAGCTGCCGGGTGAAAACCTGCCGCCGTTCAGCCGCGAATGGACCCTGGGCGTGCGCCCCGCGTACCCGGCGTTGCTCAAGCATTACCGCGCCGTACTCAAGGATCAGCCGTGGAGCCTACCTGCCGGCGCGCTGGATCAGTTCGATGCGTCGGGGCGCGAGGCGCTGCTGAGCCTGTCGAGCCGTCCGCCGCTAAACCTGGGTGCACAGATCAGTGCGCTCAAGGCCTACCCCTACGGTTGCCTGGAACAGACCGCCAGCGGGCTGTACCCGTCGCTGTATGCCGATGACGCGCTGCTCAAGCGCCTGTCGATCAAGGGCGAGTCGGATACCGAGCGCAAGCGCAAGATCGAAATCGGTATCGAACGCCTGCTGGGCATGCAGCGCTACAACGGCAGCTTTGGATTGTGGGGCGCCGATGGCGAAGAAGAATATTGGCTGACGGCCTACGTTACCGACTTCCTACTGCGCGCCCGCGACCAGGGGTTTGCGGTGCCGCCCGAGGCCCTGAAGAAAGCCAGCGAACGCCTGCTGCGTTATGTGCAAGAACGCAACCTGATCGAAGTCGATTACAGCGACAACGCCGACCACACCCGCTTTGCCGTACAGGCCTACGCCGGTATGGTGCTGGCGCGCAGTCAGCAGGCGCCGTTGGGGGCGTTGCGCAGCATCTTTGAACGCCGCAGCGAAGCGCGTTCGGGGTTACCGCTGGTGCAACTGGCAATTGCGTTGCAAAAGATGGGTGACCAACCGCGGGCAGACCAGGCGTTGCTCGCCGGCCTGTCGGCGCAGCGCAAGGCCAATGAATGGCTGGCCGACTACGGCAGCCCGCTGCGAGACCAGGCGATGATCCTGGCGTTGCTGGAAGAGAACGACCTGGCCAAGGGCAAGCGTGAAGAGCGCCTGTTTACCCTGTCCGATCAACTGGCGGCCAGCCCGTACTTATCGACCCAGGAGCGTAATTCGCTATTCCTGGCCGGGCGCCTGGGCTTTGCCAAGCCAGATGCAAACTGGCAAGTGACGCTCACCGGCAGCGGCGGTGTGCAGGAGCTCAATAACCAACAGTCGACGCTGGCGCTGGCGGGCACGGCGCTGTCCAGCGACCTCAGCCTCAGCAATCAGGGCGAGACGCCGGTGTACCAGCAACTGACCCTTTCGGGTTATCCACAAGTGCCGCCGGCGGCGGGTGGGGATAACTTGAGTATCCGCCGCGAATACCTGGGCATGAACGGCCAGCCGTTGAACCTGCGCAACCTCGACAGCGGCGACCTGGTGCTGGTGCATTTAGCCGTAAGCGCCAAGCAACGCGTGCCGGATGCGCTGGTGGTAGACCTGCTGCCAGCGGGCCTGGAACTGGAAAACCAGAACCTGGCGCAAAGCGCGGCGAGTTTGGAAAACGCCAGCAGCCAGGTGAAGGAATGGCGCGAGTCGATGCAGAACGCGTCCCTCAAGCATCAGGAATTTCGCGATGACCGTTACGTCGCGGCGATGAATCTGGACGAGGGCGGCACCACGCACCTGCTGTACCTGGCGCGTGCAGTGACGCCGGGCACTTACCGTGTGCCGCCGCCGCAGGTGGAGTCGATGTATCGGCCGAACTGGCAGGCGGTGGGTGAGACCCCGGCAGACCTAGTCATCAAAGGCCGCTGACCTCTCAATTTGGAATGCAGGCCAAATGTGGGAGGGGGCAAGCCCCCTCCCACAGGGGATCTAAGGTGTTTTTGAGGTCAGTGCACAACCCAACTCAGCAGCCACAGGCCGAGCATCAACCAGATCACACCCAAGATGATCGACGCCCGCATAAACGCCCGCACCGCCGAATACAGAAACAACAAGCCAACGATCAGGGTCAGGATGCTGATGATCGAGGTGTCCATGCCCAGTGCACGGGACATGCCCTCGACAAAATCACCGCCGGCACTGGATAGCAGGTTGAACAGCCCGCTGAAGAACTCGACGATGTAATGGATGATGGAGCCGAGTGCATGACCCAGCCATCCGAAAAAATCTACTTGCATAGGTGCGTCCTGTTAGAAGGTGGGCGTATCTGTGTGTTTGGTTGTGATTGCTGGCGGCTAGTTCCCTACAAGCATAGAGGTTTGACTGTTTGAGTTTGCGATTAATCATTAATGACAGCCGTACACAATCCAATGTGGGAGGGGCGGTGCGACGATTCGACTTGCCCCCGATGGCGGTGGGTCAGTGAATAAAGATGTGACTGATCCACCGCCATCGGGAGCAAGCCCCCTCCCACATTTACTGCGCTTGGCCTTGGGACTAGTGGTGTTAGTTTTGGCGCTGCTATGGCTCGCCGACCGCATCTGGCCTCTGCCGCTGCCTCAAGACGACCTGGCCCGCGTCGTTCTCGCCGAGGATGGCACCCCCTTGTGGCGATTCGCCGACGCCAACGGCGTGTGGCGCTACCCGGTACAAACCAATGAAGTCTCGCCTTACTACCTCGACGCCCTGCTCACCTACGAAGACCGCTGGTTCTATCAGCACCCCGGCGTCAACCCACTCGCACTGGTGCGGGCAACCTGGCAGAACCTCACCGGCGCGCGGGTGGTGTCGGGCGGCAGCACCTTGTCGATGCAGGTCGCACGCCTGCTGGACCCGCATTCACGCACCTTCCACGGCAAGCTGCGCCAGCTGTGGCGCACCGCGCAGTTGGAGTGGCACCTGTCCAAGGACGAGATCCTCAATCTCTACCTGAACCGCGCGCCGTTCGGCGGTACCTTGCAGGGCGTTGCGGCCGCCAGTTGGGCCTACTTGGGCAAATCCCCGGCCCACCTCACCCACGCTGAAGCCGCCTTGCTGGCCGTATTACCCCAGGCCCCCAGCCGCCTGCGTCCCGACCGTCACCCACAGCGCGCCCAGCAAGCCCGCGACAAAGTGCTGCGTCGCCTCGGCGAGTTCCAGGTGTGGCCGCAAGCCGCCGTCGACGAAGCCCTGGAAGAACCGCTGCTGCTCGCGCCACGCCTGGAACCCAGCCTGGCGCCCTTGCTGGCCCGCCGCCTGAACCGTCCCGACAGCCCGCCACTGATCCGCACGACGTTGGACGCCACCCTGCAACGCCGCCTCGAAGACCTGCTGCTGGGCTGGCGCGCTCGCCTGCCGGAACACACGTCGGCCGCAATCCTGGTGGTAGAGGAAGAAACCATGGCCGTGCGCGCCTACCTCGGCTCGGTGGATATCAACGATGCCAAGCGCTTTGGCCATGTGGACATGATCAGCGCGCTGCGGTCGCCGGGTTCGACGTTGAAACCGTTCCTGTACGGCATGGCCCTGGACGACGGCCTGATCCATTCCGAATCGCTGTTGCAGGACGTGCCCCGGCGCTACGGTGATTACCGGCCGGGCAACTTCTCGATGGGGTTTACCGGTGCGGTGCCGGCGAGTACGGCGCTGTCTAGCTCGCTCAACCTGCCCGCGGTGCAGTTGCTGGAAGCCTACGGGCCCAAGCGCTTTGCCGCGCAAATGCGCATCGGCGGCGTGCCACTGGCATTGCCGGCGTTGGCCGAGCCCAATCTGGCGCTGATCCTCGGCGGCGCAGGCAGTCGCCTGGAAGACCTGGTCAGCGGCTACAGCGCCTTCGCCCGCGATGGCAAGAGCGCGACGATTCGATTGCAGCCAGACGACGTGCTCAGGGAGCGGCCGATGTTGTCGCCCGGCGCGGCCTGGATTGTGCGGCGCATTCTCAGCGGGCAGGCACGGCCCGACCGCGACCCGCGTGCAGAACTGGTGCAGCGCCCGGTACTGGCCTGGAAAACCGGCACCAGCTATGGCTTTCGTGATGCCTGGTCGATTGGTGTAGGGCCGCGTTATTTGATTGGCGTGTGGATCGGTCGCCCGGACGGCACACCGGTGCCGGGGCAATTCGGCCTGGCGTCGGCGGCGCCGTTGATGTTGCAGGTGCATGACGTGCTGACCAACCGCGATAGCCAGCGTGGCATCAGCGCGCCGGTTAAACCGGTGCCGGCCAATGTCGGCGTAGCGGCGATCTGTTGGCCGCTGGGCCAGCCCATGAGCCGCAGCGACCCCAACTGCCGTCGCCAACGCTTTGCCTGGACGCTGGACAACACCACGCCGCCGACCTTGCAGGCGTTGGATCAACCCTTGAGCGTGGGGCTTACGGAAAGCATCTGGGTCAATGCCAAGGGTTTGCGCGTTGACGCCCATTGCCCCGGCGCCGAGCGCAAAAACGTTGCTTTGTGGCCTGCACCGCTGGAGCCTTGGCTGCCCAGGATCGAGCGGCGTGAAGCGCGCATTCCAGCGGCCGACCCGGATTGCCCGCCACCGGCGCTGGCGGCTTCGTCACCGCTGTCGATTGTCGGCGTGCGCGAAGGTGATCAATTGCGGTTACCGGCGGCGAGCCAGCAGGCGCTGCGCCTGAAACTTTCTGCGTTGGGCGGCAGCGGGCGGCGTTGGTGGTTTCTCAATGGTGCGCCGTTGGGGGATAGCGCCAACCAGGACTTTATCAATGCCAGCTTTGAGCGGTTGGGGCGGTATCAGTTGAGTGTGTTGGATGAGGCGGGGCAGACGGCCAGGCTGGAGTTCAGTGTCGTTGATTAAATCGCTATAGGGGGCTTGCCCCCGATATCGGCCTAAAGGTTCACTTGCCTTCAAGGCCAATCCCCCCGAAGCTACTCACCTTCAGGAGCCTCCGCATGAACCTCGAACACCTCACCGAACGCCTGCACCGTATCCGCGATGACAACGACTGGAAGCAATTCCACAGCCCGAAAAACCTGGCCATGGCCGCCAGTGTGGAAATGTCCGAGCTGGTGGAAATCTTCCAATGGCTCACCGAAGACCAGTCCCGCCAGTTGCCCGCCGATAAACTCGCCCATGCCGGGCAGGAAGTCGGCGATATCGTGCTGTACCTGCTGTTGCTGTGCAGTGAGTTGGGCCTGGACATGAACGAGGTGGTGCGCGCCAAGTTGGCCGACAGCGAGCGGCGGTTTGCCCATGAGTGATCGTCATTTCGACCAATTGGCCACGCGCTTCGCCGAGAAGATCTACGGCGGTGCCAAGGGCGCGATTCGCCTGGCAGTGCTCCAGGCCGACCTGACCGAAGCGCTGCCCAAGCGCCCGCTGCGGGTGCTGGATATCGGCGCGGGGCTGGGTCACATGTCACTGTGGCTGGCGCAGCAGGGCCATGACGTGACCCTGGCCGAACCCGCCGAGCCGATGCTCGAGGGCGCGCGCCAACGTTTCGCCGAGGCCGGGCAGAGCGCAACCTTTATCCACGCGCCCTGGCAGGATCTGCTCGGTCAACTTACCGAGCCCTACGACCTGGTGCTGTGCCACGCCGTACTGGAATGGCTGGCCGAACCCCATGCGATCCTGCCGGTGCTGCACCAACTTACGGTGCCCGGCGGTTGGTTGTCATTGGCGTTCTACAACCGCGATGCGCTGATCTACCGTAATTTGCTCAAGGGCCACTTCCGCAAAATGCGCAAGAATGACATGGCCGGCGAGAAACAAAGCCTCACCCCGCAACAACCGTTGGACCCACGGGAACTGGCGGCGCAACTCGCAGGGCTTTGGCAGGTCGAAAGCCAAAGTGGTGTGCGGGTGTTCCACGACTATATGCCGGTGGAATTCCAGGCCCGCGCTGATCTTCAGGACTTGTTGGAGATGGAGCTCGCTCACCGTCGTCACCCAAGCTTTGCCGGACTTGGGCGTTATTTGCACTGGATCTGCCGTCCGGTTTAAGCGGCCCAGTCTGCGGAGGTCGAAATGCGTCGTCTCTGTTTGATCCTGTTGTCTCTCGGTTTGGCGGCTTGCTCCAGTCCCAACCCTTACGTGGCCGCGTCGGCGCCCATCCCACCGGCACCGCCCCAGGCGGCCACTACCTTTGATGCCAGCGCTTATCCGGCGCCGGTGCGCGACTATGGCGCCTACCGCAGTTGGGCCTGGCGCAACGGCCAGCTTCCGGCGGGCTCGGCGTGGGCGGATTCGGCGCAAATTGCCGAAGCCGTCAGTGGCGCCCTCGACCAACGCGGCCTGCGCCCTTTGCACGACAAGCGTCAGCCCGACTTGCTGGTGAGCGCCGACGTGCGTCAGGAGAAGCGCCTCAAGCAAGTCCAGGATGACTACGGCTACGGTTACGGCGGTTACAACCGCTATGGCAATGGCTACGGCATGTATAACTCGGTGCCGATCGTGCGCACCTATGAAGTCACGGTGGCGGTGGTACGGGTCAACCTGTTCGACGCCCGTAGCGGCCAGCCGGTGTGGAGCACCAGCGCCGAAACTGTCAGCAAGGGCAGCCTGAGTGAGCGGGCCGATGCGTTGCGCCAGGCCGTGCAGAAGGCCATGACGGCTTACCCGCCCAGTTAGACGCTATTCTCAACTCAAGCGCCGTTCGCTCTTTGGAGAACAACCATGTTTCGTCGTATCGCTACGCTCGCTTTTGTCGTGCTGCTGGGCGGTTGCCAGACCAGCCAGGTCAACCACGATTTTGACGCCAGCCGAGACTTCGTCGCCTACCGCAACTGGGCCTGGAAAGACCCGGCGCTGCAATACCGCCCGGATGACCCGCGCATCAAGAGCGACCTCACCGAACAACGTATCCGCCAGGCCGTGGCCGACCAACTCGACCAGCGCGGCCTGCGCCCGGCCGCCGCCGGCACCAAGGCCGACCTTAATGTGCAGGCCTACATGATCGTCGAGGACCGCCAGCAACAAGTCACCACCAACTACGGCGGCGCCTGGGGCGGCCCGTGGAATGGCTATTGGGGCGCGCCGATGTACAACGAAACCCGCAACATCACCTACAAAGTAGCGACCATTCAGATCGACCTGCTCGACGGCAAGGACGGCAAACTGGTGTGGCGCGGCAGTGACGAGCAAATGATGAGCAGCACGCCGAACCCGCAGGATCGCAGCAATGCCATTCGCACCACGGTTACACACATTCTCTCTACCTACCCACCTCGCTGAAGACACCGCAGGACAAATGTGGGAGGGGGCTTGCTCCCGATAGCAGGGTGTCAGTCACTGGATATGTGGCTGATACACCGCCATCGGGGGCAAGCCCCCTCCCACATTTGTCCTATGCAGGCACAAAATCCTGACCCCCCGCCAAGCCTTGTCTACACTCCAACTCACCCACGGAGAGTAAGCGCTAAGGAGTGCTCGATGTCTTTCCGACTTCGTTCCAGGCAACGCGGTGCGATTGGCTTGATGGCGGCAGGTACCTTGGCGATGGCTTTGGTATTTACCCTGCTGGCGGTGGACAGCGGTCGTCTGTACCTCGAAAAGCGCAAATTGCAGTCGGTCGCCGATACGGCGGCGCTTGAAGCGGCCAATCGGGGAGGGCAGTGTGGCGCGAGCACCACCGCCAACGACTATGCCAAGCAGAACGCTGCGCGTAATGGCTTTGTCATCACCGCCGGTGACGCCACGCGCACGCTGGTGGTGAACTGCGGCACCGTACCGACCAATGCCAGCAACGTTCGCGTATTTACCGCCGATGCCAGCAAAAGCGATGCGATTCGTGTAGTGGCCAGCCGCAAAGTCACTACAGGTGTTGCGAACGGCATCTGGAACCTCTTCAGCGGCGCGCCGGTCGCTGCGCAAACCACTCTCAGCGCCACGGCCGTTGCGGCACTGCCCCCGCCGGTAGCCCAGTTGACCATCCGCAGCAGCCTGGCCACGGTGGATTCCACCAAGTCGCCGTTGATGAGCTCCGTCATGGGCAACCTGCTCGGCGGTAGCCTGTCGATTACGGCGGCCGGTTGGAACGGCCTGCTGGGTACTAATGTGAACCTGCTCAGCTATCTCGACCAATTGGCCGTTTCCCTGAACTTGCAGGCCGGTGACTACAACACTTTGCTGAATACATCACTGTCCGCGACCCAGTTGATCGATGCGGCGGTCAAGGTGCTGCAAAAAAACGGCAACGTGGCGACGGCGGTGATCAATGACGTGCTTTCGATCAAAGCCATTGCGCCCAATACCCAGGTGTTGACCCTGGCAAACCTGCTGAACGTCACAACCGGTACGCCCACGGCGGCGTTGAATACCAATGTGCAGTTGTTTCAGTTGCTGGAGGCAGTGGCGCAGCTTTCCAGTAGCAAAAGTGCTGTAAGTGCGGCCACTCAGGTAAGCATTCCGTTGGTAGGAAACGTATCGATCCAAACCAAAGTCATCGAGCCTCCGCAGTTTTCAGCAATTGGCAACCCAAAGCTTGCAGTGGAAGGATTGGCAAAAACGCCGCGCACCAATCAGATATCTGTTCGTACGGCGCAAGTCAGAACCCTGGTCACTGTCCAGGCGCCAATAATCAAGACAGTTTCTGGCGTTACTTCGTTGCTGACAGGGCTTGCGACGCCGGTGTCTCAGGTGGTCAAGGGGCTGTTGAATCTCAACATTCCTGCTGTGGTAGGCGGTGTTCTATGTCTGGTGGCGTGTAATGTCACTGACGTTGATGTCACACAAACGTTATCTATCTACCTTGAGGCCGCCAGTGCCGAAAGCCATGTTACGGCTTACAGTTGTGCAACGCCTGCGAGCAAGTCTTTGACCGTGTCAGCCACCACCTCACTCGCTACGTTGGGAATTGGGACGATTGATCAAGCGGCTGCCTTTTCTTCTTCTGCGCCAGTCGCAGTCCAGCCGTTACGGTTGATCGATTTTGGGCAGAAGTTCTGCATTGTTGCGACGTTGATATGCGGTACCCGTACTGCCGGTGTCGGTGGTGGTTTAACCCTGAAGGCGCTATCGACCGTTGGAGCTCAGACCAGCTCACTGCTTTACTCGCCTGTGGCTGAAATGAATGCCCCACCGACTTACAAAAGTGCACCCGGCACAGCCAATATCGTGAATAGCCTGGGCGCTACCGTCAGTGGGCTTCAAGTGACTTATGTGCCTCCCAGCGGCAGTGTATCCAGCGGAGCCCTGGCTGGGGTTGCAGGTCTGTTGACCACCATCACCAATACGCTGGTTACACTCATCCAGAGTGTCCTGGCGCCGATCCTTGACCCTATCGTCAATACACTCCTTAGCGGCCTCGGCATCAGCCTGGGCAACGCCGAAGTCGGCGCCAACCTCACCTGCCATATGGGCCGTGCGTACCTTGTGATCTAAGCCTGGGCCAGTGGCAACTCCACGCAGAACCGGGCGCCTTCGTTGCCGTTGGTGACGCTCAGGTGCCCGCCCATGTTTTCGATAATCCCGTAGCTCACCGACAGCCCAAGGCCTGTGCCGACGCCAATCGGCTTGGTGGTGAAGAACGGCTCGAAGATTCGCTCCAGCAAGCGCGGGTCAATACCGCCGCCGTTGTCTTCGACCCAAATGCGTAGGTGGCGGCTGTCGTGTTCGGTGTGCACGGCGATCCAGGGGTGAAAATTTGGCTGTTTGTCCCGTTGGATCAACAGCGCGTCACGGGCGTTGACCACCAGGTTGATCAGCACCTGTTCCAACTGGTCGGCGTAGCCATTGACCTGCACCGCTACGTCCGCCGGGGTGTGGCGCACTTCCACGCCTTTGCCGCGCAGGCCCTCGCTGAGCAGCGATAGCGTGCCATCCACTGCCTGCGACGGGTCGAAGGGTTGTTGCTCGATTTCCGAGCGGCGGCCAAACACGCGCATATGGTCGACTACGCGGGCGGCACGATGCACCTGAGCGTCGATGCGCTGGAGTTTCTCCGTGAGGTAGTCCAGTTGCATATCGCCCTTGCTCAAGCGCTTGAGCACATTGGTAATGGCCATGCGCATAACGTTCAGCGGCTGGTTGATCTCGTGGGCCAGGCCGGTGGCCATCTCGCCGAGGGTGGCCATTTTCGCGCTCTGGGTCAGTTGCTGTTGGGAGCGCCGCACTTCGGTGTTGTCGCGGCCCACGGCCTGCACTTCCATCAGACGGCCTTGTTCGTCAAACACGCCACGGTCCGACCACACCCACCAGGCGTGCTCGCGTCCGGGCAGTTGCAGGTTAATTTCGGCGGTGCTGACCGGAAACTCCGGGGTCAGGCGGCTAATGCGCTGCACGAAGGCTTGCTGTTGCTCGTCTGATAACCAGTCCCCCAGGTTCAGGCCGGGCAGCTGTGCGGGCTGGCATTCAAGGTAGTTTGCCAGGGGGGTGTTGCCGAACGTCAGGGTCAGGTCCGGACGATAGCGGCAGATCATCGCCGGCGAGTCTTCCACCAGGATGCGATAACGCTCTTCGCTTTGCTTGACCTGTTCGCCCGCCAGTGTGGCTTCGGTGACATCCAGCCAGAGGCCTACGGCTTCCACCGGCAGGCCGAGGTCGTCACGCAGCAGTTTGGCTTCGTCCAGCAGCCAGTGGTAATGGCCCTGCTTATCCCGCACGCGGTAGCGACTGCGGGCCGTGCCTTCACGCAGCAACTGGCGCGTGCGCTCGAAATACAGGTCGCGGTCCTGGGGGTGGATCAGCGCAGCGAGGTTGTCGTGGTTGCATTCGGCAAGAGTCCAGCCCAGCAGCGGCAACAGGCTGTCGCTGAAAAACACCGGATGCAGCGCGCCGCTGACGTAGCGCTGCACGTAGATCACTGCCGGCGAGCTGGCGATCAGGTTGTCCAGGCGCGCATGGGCGGCGGCGGCGTGCAGTTGCTGGTTCTTGATGTCGCTGATGTCGAGCATGACGCCGATCCAGCGTCGCTGGTTTGCAGCGCCCAACTGTTGGCCTTGTACGCGGTACCACAGGGGGTTCTGCTCGGCGTCGCTGCGTTGCAGGCGCACGCTGGTGAGCAGCGGTTTGCCCAGGGTCAGCAGGTCTTGCAGGCGACTGTCGAGCTCCTGGCGATCGGCCGGGTGGATCAACTCCAGCCAGGCGTCCAAGGCCAGGCGGGGCGCGCCTTCTTCCAGTGTCAGGCCGTGCAGCAGTTGGGGTGAAAGCTGTATCTCGCCGGACGCGGGCAGCAGTTCCCACCAGCCGGTGCCCAGCAGGCCCTGCAAAGCATCGTCCCGGTCCTGATGCTGTTGGTGGCGTTGTTCCTGCAAGCGTGCAAGCAGGGGCGCGGCCAGTGCGGCGGTCAGGTTCAGCCAGTCGCTGTCGGGGGTCTGGGCCTGACCGGTGTAGACACCGCACAGCAGCCAGGCGGCCACCTCATGATCATCATGGTAGGGCACCAGAAACGCGCTGCTACTGCCGAACAGACTGTGCAATTGCGGGTGGTCGCTGTGGCCATGATGGATATCCAGCCTTACGGGCGCGCTCAAGTGCTCAAGGCTATTGCCCAGGTGCTGGCCCGCATGCCACAGGGCGGGAGCATCGTGCGCCGTGTACTGCGCGTAAATGCGCCAACCTTGCCCGTCGGCGTCGCGCAGGGCCATGGCCAGGCACGGGATATGCCAGTGCTCGGCAACGCTGCCCAAGTGTTCGTCGAACACGTCGTGCAGACGGCCAAGGGTGCATATGCGCAGTTGATGGCTGATCTGGAACGCCAACTGGTGGGTGAACGCGCGCTGTTGGGTGTGTTGTCGCTCGGCCATCAGGTCGCCGATGTCGAGCAGCCGCAACAGCCAGCCAGCGTTGTTGCGCTCGACGCCACCACGGGTATGCAGCACGCGACCGCCAACGCCCTGGAAGTCCAGGTCGAGGCTCTGACGGGACCAATCGACGGGCTCGCCCTCGATACTCAGGGCGCTTTGGGCACAGAGCAGGGTGCGCAAGGCCGCAGGGGCATCTCCACCCGTCAGCGGCGCTAACTGCGCGCGCAGGGTGCCGGCAATGTTCAACACGTGACCCTGGTCATCCAATTGCAATTGCAGCCCGGCGACGGGCAGGGGCGGAGTGTCCAGTGGCAGCGTGGTGTGGTGCCCCAGCAAACGTTCGAGCATGGTATTCCCCAAGGTCAAAATTGCAGGCTCGACTGTGCGGTGAGATTGGCCGGCAGGTTAGGCACTTTGCCAATCCCCGGAAGCACCAATGCGGGCAGCACCGCATTGAGGTTGGCGGATGGGTAGTTGATTTTCACGGTCAGCGTGGTGCCGTCGTAGGTGGCGGTCACGTGTTCGGGCAGAAACTTGAATTGGGCGGGGATCCAGTTCAGTTGCAACAGCGCGGTGGTTTTGGCGCGCTGGATCACCAGGGCCGGGTAGCCCGTGGTTGCCGGGTCCAGCGCGACACTGCGGCGCACGCCGTCTGCCGCGGCCTGGTTGAACGACTGCATCAGCAGCAACGGCAGGCTGTAGCTGATCAACCCGTAGAGCACGGCGAAAAAAATCACGAATACCAAGGCGAATTCGATCGCCGCGGCACCTTTTTGCGATTTGGGGAGGCCCGATGTCATGACTGCGTCTACCCTGACGGCTACTGCTTGATATCAGCATAGAATCATTTGCCGAAAAGGGATGTTTTTTACGTGATCCAGGGCTGGGTGGTAGTGGTATGGCTGGCGCTGTGTGCGATCCAGGATCTGCGTGAGCGGCAAATTGCCAATGGGCTGACCTTGAGTGCAGGGCTGCTGGCCTTGATTTATCTGCTCTGGGTCGGTGTGAGTTGGCTGGGCTTACCCCCCAGCGATGCCGCTTGGGCATTTGCATTGGTGCTGTTGCTGACGCTGCCGGGTTACGCGCTCGGCCATTTTGGCGCGGGCGATGTGAAGCTGCTGGCCGCGCTGGCATTGGCCTCTGGCGTCGAGTGTTTACTGGTCACGCTGGTGGGGGCGGGGCTAGCACTAGGAGGGTGGTGGCTTATAGTTCAAGGGCTTAATCGGTATGCCTGGGCAACTGCGGCGAAGGTGTCAATAAAACAGCCCTTTGCACCGTTTGTATTGACAGGTTTTGCGCTGTATTGGCTTTGGATCCATTAGTCGCACGACCGCTCTACTGCTATGTACATAGTCGGAAAGTAGGGCTAGTTTTATTAAGTAAGTGCGTAGGATTTGTCGTCATAAAGGATAGGTCAACCTCATTGGCTTGCCAGGCATGGAGTAGCGCGTGAACAAGCTTACCTCTGCAATCAAAGTGCTCGTGGTCGACGATCAGCCGCTGATCGTTGAAGAGCTGTGTGAGTTTATCGAAAGCAGCGGTTATCGCTGTGTGCCTTGCGAGTCCAGCCAGCAGGCACTGCGGCGTTTCAGCGAAGATGCTGAGATTGGCCTGGTGCTGTGTGACCTGCATATGCCGGACATGGACGGCATCGAGCTGGTCCAGGCCATGCAGCGTGTGGCGGGGCGTCAGCGCGCCTTTGAAGCGATCATGCTGACCGGCCAGGCCGACAAGCAAGACGTGATCAAGGCGCTGCGCGCGGGCATTTCCGACTACTACCAGAAGCCGATTGACCTCGACGAACTGCTCGAAGGCCTGCAACGCCAGGAAGTGGCGCTGCAGGATCGGCAAAAGGAGCTGCACCTGGGGCATCTGAACCAGAAATTGCAGTACCTGTCCGAGTCGATTGATGACCTGTATCAGGACCTCGACAAAGTACGCCGCAGCCCGGTGGCCCTGGCTGAAATCGACGGCGAGCGCGCCGTTGAGGAGGAAGCACTGTTCGAACCGCCGACCATTTTCACTCAGCTGTCACCTCGGCAAATGGACGTGGCACGCCTGGTGGGCAAGGGGCAGACCAATTACCAAATCGCCTGTGAGCTGGGCATTACCGAAAACACGGTCAAGCTCTACGTGTCACAGGTACTGCGCCTGACCCATATGCACAACCGCACTCAACTCGCGCTGGCGCTCTCGCCGAGCACGTCGGTGATGCGCCAGCGTGTCACTGCGCACTGACCTGCACTGACCTGTAGGAGCGAGCTTGCTCGCGAAGGCCGTTCAGCCAACGCGTTCATTCAGCATGCACGCGTTATCGTTCACGATCTTCGCGAGCAAGCTCGCTCCTACTTGCCGCCCTGTGAAGTCCCGCCCTGTTTCTGCTCAAAATATTCCGGAATCGGATGCTTGTTGCTGTCCAGCCAGCGCTGCAGCGCCTGCTCGCGTTCGGCGGGGGTGGTCTTTTGCACGATGGGCGAGGCCACTCGGCCACTGAGCTGCAAGGCCATCCAGTTCTCGGTCTCGGCCTGTTGCGGGGACGAAGGGCCGGGCTCGATCCCGTGAGCCATCAGGGGGAGCAGGGCCAGGCCTGCGAGGTAGTGGGCTTTCATCATCAACTCCTATTTCACGCTAGCCGGCGCAGTATCGCCAACCACGGCGACTTGATCCTTGCGCGTGCGTGCGGGCGCAGGGATTGAGGCCTTGAGCCGTTCGGCCCGGGCCTGCGCCTGGGTGACCTGCTCGGGGCTCAGGCCGAGCTGGCTGACCAATTGCGCCGCCTGCCCCCAGTTGTCCTGGTAGATCAACAAGGTCACGAGATTGACGGCGGCCAGCTGGTCACTCTGCTTGAGTTCGATGGCCGTCAAAAACTCAAAACGTGCTTCTTCCAGGCGCCGTTGGTCGAGGTACACCACCCCCAGGTCATTGCGGATTTTTTCGTCGGTCGGCGCCAGCTTTGCGGCGCGTTGCAGGTGGGCCGTGGCCTGGGCGTTATCGCCCTTGGCCGAGGCGAGTTGCCCCAGCCCGTGTTCACCGTCGGCGGCCAGGCAGGTGCCGAGCAAGCTGCGGTACAACGGCTCGGCTTCGCTGCGCCCCAGCAAGCGATAGGCGCGGGCTTTGCGCTGGCGCACCTGGGGCAGGCTATCGGGCAGGCTCTGCAGGTTGGCCAGGCTTGCATGCAGCTTGCCTTCGTTGGCCATGTCATCGGCCAGACTCAGCGACAACTGCTGGTCGGCGCTGGGCTTGGAGCAACTGCTGGGGGTCATCAACGCAGACCAGGGTGTTTGCCCATTGCTGGCGCAGCCGGCCAGCAGCATCAGGCTCAAGGCGGCAATCAGTACTTTCATCCGGCAGTCCTCACAGGTTATTCAGGGCGCGGGCGATGGCGATAAACGCCGGGCCGCCCAGCACCGTCAGCAAAGCGGGAAACAAAAACACCATCATCACCACCGACATTTTCGCCGACATTTTCGAGATGAACTCCTGCAGGCGGGTCAGGCGCCGGTCATCCAACAGTTGCTTGAGCGCCAGCAGCGACTTCATTGCACCGCCGCCCTGGTGGATCAACTGCTGGAGGATGATGGTGGTATCGGTGAACTCTTCCACCTCCAGCAGGCGGGCGGTCTTGCCCAGCTCTTCGCTCAGCTCAAGGCCGGAGTCGACCCGGGCCAGGATCAGGCGCAGTTCATGGGTGACATCGGGAAGCAGGCGCTGGGCCTCGGTGCCCATCACCCGCAGCGATTGTTCAACGGCCATGCCTGATTCAAAGAGGATGCGCAGCAACGGGATAAAGGTGGAGATTTCGCGGGCAATGCGTTGCTGGCGGTTTTTTGCGGCCGCAGCAAGCACGCGTTTGGGCAGCAGGTAACCGATGCCCAAGGCAATGATGGGGGCGACCCAGGTGGCTTCATTGTCAGGAAAGATCAGTTCCTGGGCGATGATCGTGACGCCCAGCAGCACGATGGGCAGGCCAATCTGGAAGGCCGCGAACATCGAGCGCTGGTTGGCTTTTCTCCATCCTACGCGGTTGAGCAGGGTCTGGGTTTCGTTGTCCAGGCTGACCGAGCGCTGGGCCAGAGTACTGGCGCCCAGCTGGCGCATAAAACTTCCAAACTTGCGCTCACGGGCCAGCTTGCCCTGCAAGCGCTGGGTGACCAGGCGCACATTGCGCCGCCGTTGCATCACCTGGCCGACCAGCAGCGCGACGGCGGCCAGCAACAATAAGGCGCAGATCAGCAGGGCCATCTCAAATACTCCGCAACATGCGCCACATCAGCCAGGTCCCCGTGAGGTCCATGGCCAGCGCGCCCAGCAGCAGATAGCGCCCGGTGCCATCGTTCCACATGGTCATCAGGTAGCCCGGGTTGACCGCCAAAAAGTAACCCACCATCAATACCGGCAAACCCGCCAGTACGTAGGCGGTCATGCGGGTTTCACCGGTCATGGCCTTGAGTTGGCGGGCGCCTTGTTCGCGTTCGCGAATCATCTTGATCAGGTTTTCCAGCAGCTCGCTGGCATTGCCGCCGTAGCGGTGGTTGACCTTCAGGCCCAGGGCAAACAAGCGGAATTCGTCCTGCTCGTAGAACTCGGCAAAGTCACTGACAGACTCCGGCAAACTGACACCCATTTGCACGTTGCGCTGGATGCGGCTCATGGCCTGCTTGAGCGGGTTTTCGGTGCTTTCGATGCCGCCGAGCACTGCATCCGCCAGGGTTCGGCCCGACTTGAGACTGCGCACGCTATGGTCCAGCAATTGGGGCAATTGCTCGATCATGCGCTGCACCAGCCGTTGATAGCGCCAGCCGATGTAGACACGCAACAGCAAGGGCGGCAGCACTAACATCGCCAGCAACCCCAGCCAGTCACCCATTACGTAGCCGAGCAGGACGCCCACTGCCCAGCCGGTGAACCACAGGCCCAGATGTTCGGTGGGCTTGCCCATGCCGGCGCGCAAAAACATACGCTCCAGCGGTGCCCAGGCACTGCTGAGTTCTTGCGCCACCGGTTGGCCGTCGCCCAGGCGTTCGAGCACGCGGTTGGTGTTGGCTTGGCGCACACTCGATTGAAACATGCGCAACGACAGGGCGATCAGAATGATGCAGATCAGCAGCAGGATGGGCCCGGTCATCAATGCGTCCTCCCTAATGCGGCAAAGCCGTCTCGCGGCGCAATTTGTCGCCGGCCGGGTTGATCGCTTCGCGCAGGAAACCGAAGCCGGTGCGTCGGTCGAGGCGGAACAGGGTATTGGTCACATACACGTCATCACGAATGCCCACCACTTCCACCACCTCGCTGACGCAGCGCCGGCCATCGGGCATGCGGGTCAGTTGGATGATCACGTCGAGGGCGGCGCAGATCATCTGGCGCAGGGTTTTTTCGGCGATCACGCGGCCGGTCAGGCCCACCAGGGTTTCGAGGCGCAGCAGCGCGTCCTGGGCGTTGTTGGCGTGCACTGTGCTCATGGAGCCATCGTGACCGGTGTTCATCGCGGTCATCACGTCGAGCACTTCGACGCCGCGAATCTCACCGAGGATGATGCGGTCCGGGCGCATCCGCAGGGCGTTGCGGATCAAGTCGCTGGAGCGCACTTCGCCGTGCCCTTCGGCATTGGGCGGGCGCGTTTCCAGGCGCACCACATGGGGGTGGCCCAGTTGCAGTTCGGCGACGTCTTCGATGGTCACCAACCGCTCATGGGGGTTGATCAACTGGCTGAGAATATTGAGCAAGGTGGTTTTACCCGTGCCCGTACCGCCGCTGATCAGGATGTTGCAGCGCTTGCCCACGGCCTCCCGGAAGAACTCGAAAATACTTTGATCGATGGTTTGCATCGCCACCAGGTCGCTGCTCTTGAGCATGTCCTTGCGAAACTTACGAATCGACAGGCAGGGGCCGTCCAGTGCAATCGGCGGGATGATGGCGTTGACCCGGCTGCCATCGGGCAGCCTGGCATCCACCATCGGCGAGGACTCATCCAGGCGTCGACCCAGGGGCGCCAGGATTCGTTGCATCACCCGCTCCACGTGGTGGTCGTCGATAAAACGCAGGTCACTTTGATGCAGCAGGCCTTCACGCTCGATAAACACCCGGTGCGGGCCGTTGACCAAAATCTCGGTCACCGCTGGGTCGCGCAGCAGCACCTCCAGCGGGCCGAAGCCGGTGAGCTCGTCGACGATTTCTTCGGCCAGGCGCTCCATCTCATAACGCGAGATCGCCAGGCGCATGCGCATGATGTATTCAGACACCTTGTCGATCACAAACTGCGCCAACGTCTGGCGCGTGCCTTCGAGCAGGTTCTGCCCCGACTCTTCAATGGCATCGATGATGTAGCGGTGCAGCACCAGTTTCAGGCCGTCGTGATCGGTGTTGCCGGCGGTGCTGCGGGCCGGGCCGCCGAAGAGTTTTTCGCCGCTCATCGTCCAGCCCCCAGCAAGCGCTCGAACCAGCGCATCGACGGTTTCTCAAGGCCTTCGGAGCGTTTTGCCAGGCGCTCGCCCAGGGTTTTCACGGCTTGGGTCAAGGGCTCGCGCGGGGCCAGGCTGAACAGGGTCTTGCCCTGGTTTTTCACGTTCAGGCGCAGTTCAGCGCTCAACGGCAGCACGGCGACACATTCAAGCCCGAAGCTTTTTTCCAGCGCCTCGGTATCGGGGGCGCAGGCTTTGATATAGCGGTCCACCAATAATTTGGCGTGGTCCAGTTTCATGCCTTTTTCGCGCCAGCGATTCAAGATCGCCAGGTTGCGCCGGCAGTCCAGCACGCTTTGGTCGGTGCACCACAGCAGTTTGTCGCAGTGGCTGACAAAGGTGCGCAGCGCCTCGCTGTCAGGCTGGCCGGTGATGTTCACGACGATATGCTGGAAGTGTTGGCGCAAGGCACTGAGCAGCATGAACAGCTCAGCGGCGCTGGTCAGTTTGAGGGGTTCATCACCCGTAGCGTAGGCCAGGATGCGCAACCCCTCCGGCGTTTTAGTGAAGGCGCTGTTGATCAGCGTGCTGTCGAGGCGGCGTAGATGGCGCAGCGAGTCACCGAAATTGAACGTGCTCTCCAAACCCATCAGCGCCAGGCTATCGCCCCGCGGTAAACCGAGGTCGAGCAACAGGGTTTGCTGACCACTTTTTTGCACCACTAGCGCCAGGTGCGTCGCCAGGATGGCGCCGTCGGCGTTGCTTTGGGTGCCGAACAGTACGGTGAGGCCACCCAGTTGCGCGTTGGAGGTCACCGCCGGCAGGCGTTTGCTCAGGCGCCGTACCAAGCCCGACACTTCACTGGAGCGTGAACCATAGGCGACAAAGTCTCGGGCGCCGGCACGCATGGCGTTGATCACCAACTGGTTGTCCATGCCATCGCCGAGGGCGACCACAGCGAGCATCGGCTTGGCTTCCAGGGCGCCTTCGATCAGCGCGCTTTGGGCGACGATGTTCTCGCGATCGAGGCCGACAAACACCAGGCTGGCGAAGGTTACGTCCACCAGCGCCAGCAGCTCGTCAAGGCTGCCGGTGCCGGCGCTGACCACTTGGCCCAGCGGCGCGAGGGCGCCTTGGAGCCATTCCAGGTCGGTGGTGTTGCGGGTGATGGCCAGAAACGTCTGGCTCAGGCTATCGCTCATTGGGAAAGTCCACTGCGACGGTCGAAATTACCGGTTTCCAGGAAAAACAGCCGGTACCAATTGGGGTCGTAATTGCGCAGTTTCTCGCCCGGCAGCGACGGCAGTTTCGCGTTGGCGGCCAGAGGTTGCACGAGGTGCGGCGTGACGATCATCAGCAGTTCTTTTTCTTCGGCCCTGATTTCAGAATCTTTGAACAGCGCGCCGATGATGGGCAGATCGCCCAGGCCTGGAAACTTGCTGATGGTGGAGCGGTTGTTGCTGCTGATCAGCCCGCTGATGACAAAGCTTTCGCCATCGGCCAGGGACACGCTGGTGTCGGTGCGGCGCACGGTCAGGGCCGGCACTTGAATGCCCTGGATCTGGATCGCGTTGACGTAGTCCAGCTCGCTGACTTCCGGCGCGACTTTGAGGGCGATGCGATTGTGGTCGATCACCGTCGGGGTCAGCGTCAGCCGAATGCCAAACTCCTTGTATTCGATGGTGATGGTGTCGCTGCCGGCGCTGGGCACCGGGATCGGCACTTCGCCGCCGGCCAGGAAGGTTGCGCTCTGGCCGCTCATGGCCACCAGGCTGGGACGCGCCAGGGTGTAGGCAAACCCACTGCTTTCCAACGCGTTGATCATGGCCGAGACGCGGCCGCCGCCAAAGCCGATATTGAAGTTGGAGCTGCTGATTTGCAGGGCCTGGGTGGTGGTCGTGGGGAAGAGCAGATTGGGGCTGCCCAAGAAGAAGTTTTTGCCCTGGCCAAGAATCGACGTGCTGGCCTCCTTGAGCTTGGTGCGGCTGACTTCGACAAAGCGGATATCGGTCTGCACCTGGTCAGGCAGCGTCGGGTCCTGGGAAGGCGACAGCGATTGGCTGGTCAGCGCCGAGGTGGCCTTGCCCTTGACGAACACCATGCTTTGGCGCGGCGTGGTTGAGCAACGGGTCCAGACCAACAGGCTGGTGGCGCCGCTGCCCACACCGGTCAGCAAGAAACTGCGGTCGCCGTTTACCCGCACGTCGGCGATCTTGGGATCGCCAATGGCCAGGCGTGTGATTGCTACAGGTGACTGCAGTGACTGTTGCAGGCCTTCGCCTACCTCGATCACGGCGGGCAGTTGGCCCAGGCTGCTGCAATCGCCCGGTGCCGCTACGGCAAGGCCCAGGGGCAAGCTCGACAACATCATGGCCCAGGCCATTAGAGCGAAGCGCTGGTGCATTCAGTGCATCCTTGTTCAATCAGGGTGTTGGTTGGGTCGCGCCGGCGCCGCGAATCACTTCGATGCCGCGCGGCCGACCGCCTTCGGCAACTCGCGGGGCGACGGCTTTGGGTGGGGTGGTCAGTGCCAGTTGGGTGAACTGGTAAAGGTCGCGATTGGTGTTTTGCACGTTGTCCGGGGAGCTGCTTTCACCCGCCCAGTAGCGGCTGAGCAGTTTTTCATCGGCACTGCGTACAGCCAGGCGCAGCGCGCCTGCTTGCGCAGCAAGCATCAGCCGGCTCAACAACGGCTCGGGCACGGCCAGCACCACGCTGCGGGCCGCTGCGCGGCGTTGGGCGGCCTGCGCACGCTCCTCGATCGTCGCCGGCGGCCGTGCGGCGGGCGTGCCGTCATTGGCCAGGCCCATCTCCTCACCGACGGCCAGCACACGGATGGCGGGGACAACAATCTGCGCCGATTGCTCGGCGTTATCGACGTCGCGCCGCAGGAACAACAAGACATCGACGTAATCCCCCGGGCTCAATTGACCACCGGCGCCGATCACCTCATCCACCGCGACCGCCAGGGCGCGTTCATCGGGGCGGATCATGCGGGCCAGTGGGCCACCGGCGCTGAAGGTTTCTTCATTGAGCCAGGCGCCTGCCGCCAGGTTGCGCAGGGGCATGCGGCCGATGGCTTGCTCTACGGTGGTCAGGCTCCCTGCGGGTACGGTACGCAGCCTTTCAACGGCCACATCTTCGGCGGTAAGCGGGGCGAAGGCCGGCACGTCACGCACCAGCACAATCACCGGCTGGCGGGTTTGATCCTCAACGGCGGCAAGGGTTTTTTCCACGGTGACGGCTGGAGCAGCGACAGGTGCTACCACAGGCGCTGGCGGACGGCTAAGCACCAGGCCCCAATAACCAGCGATCAATGCCCCGATCAACAGCAAGCCGGCAACGATCATGCTGACGCGACTGTTCATGACGGCTCTCCCTTTCACGTTGCATGACTGCCCGTTAATCCAAACGAACTACTGCGCAACTTGCCTATTATGAACATCTAACCATTTCGCTATTTGAAGGTAGCCCAGCTAGGACGAAACGCCATTAGCCAACTAAAAATTTATCTGAACGTTAGTTATGGCTGCGCCATTTCGGCTGTTTTGGCGACAACGTTACGACTAATACTTTGGCATTAATTCGTTATTACAGTTGTGAGCCTGCGGTTTGTTGACAATGCTCAAGTGGCACGCGGCAATCCTGTGCGGGCCGGCTAGACCGGCACTCTGCGTCGAATTAGGGAGAAGTATTATGATCCTTGACCTGATCTTGAAGATGTACATTCAGACACAATTGTTCTTCCGTCGTAGAGACGGAGCGTCAGCCATTGAATACGTGATTATTGTGGCTATTGTCGCGTTGGTCATTATCGGATTTGGTACCGGGCTGGGCGATAAAATCAAAGGCGTATTCCAGAAAGTATCTGATGCGTTACCAGCGGCCGCTTGATTTGATGGGCCATCAGGTAATAACTCGGCAACTTTCCCCACTAGGTAGGCGCTATGACTCACGCTTCGGGTAGCCGCCAACAAATTCTTTTGGTGGACGACGAAGAGGACGCCCTGATCGAACTCGCCGAATCCCTCGAAAACGAGGGGTTCGTGTGCTTCACCGCTGTCTCTGTCACCTTCGCGTTGCAAGAACTGACACTCAACCCCGATATCGCCCTGATCATCACCGACCTGCGCATGCCCGAGGAAAGCGGCATTTCCTTGATCAAGCGCCTGCGTGAACACACCTCGCGCCAGCACCTGCCGGTGATCGTGATGTCGGGTCATGCCGAGATGGATGATGTGAGCGATATGCTGCGCTTGCAGGTGCTCGACCTGTTTCGTAAACCCATCTACCTGGTGCGGTTGATCGATACGTTGAACAGCCTCTTCCCCCTCGCCAAACCCCGTTATTAGCCGTGGGCGCACCGCGCCCATTCTTTTGAAATGCAATCTGCCAACGATTCGTTGGCTGACCCAACACTATCGCCCCTGACCAACCCCGCCGTGCTCTGGCTCTGGCTCTGGCTTTTGACTTGGCTTTTGATCTTGATCTTAGGCGCCCCGTTAACCACGCTGGCCGGAGTGAGGGCATGCCGAGCCTAGGCGAGGCACCGAGTGGTGGGGCGAAGGCCTTTTGCTTACTTTTGGGCCTTTCCAAAAGTGAGCCGCCGTAAGGGCGGAACCATAATCAGCCGTTACCTAAATAACGGATATGTACTCCGACAAAAATCCCTCTAGCGCCTGACACATAGCCATCGGGGGCAAGCCCCCTCCCACAGTAGATTCGGTTTACAACCCATCAAAGTCAGTCGCCTGTCAGGCCGTCGAGGGAGTAAGCCCCTCCCACAGGCTCAGCGCAACGCTCATGCTTATGGCTATCTCTAGCAAGCCCACTCACTACAGCTGATAGCTGAAACTCACTGAGTACCGCGGCCGCCGGTCAAAGTTATCCAGCGCCACATCCGACATCGGCTTGGCCGCTTCCAGCGCAATGTTGTAGTACTTCGCATCGCCAAAACGCAGGCCCACCGCCGCCGAGGACATGTCGTTGCCTTTGACGGGCAGGTCGTTGTACCAGGTCTTGGCGCGATCCAAGACCACGTACGGCTGCAGCACCCTCACCCAGTCACCGGCGCGGTTGTAGCTGTAGTTGACCTCATAGGCCACGCCCCAGCCCTTGTCGCCAGTACCTTGATCGTCCGGGTAGCCACGGCCAAAATTCTGCCCGCCGAAGGTGGCGTGTTCGCTGTCGGGCAGGTTGTCGTTGCTCCAGTACAACGCGCCCGACAGCACCCCTTGCCAGTTGTCGAACAGCTTGTTGCTCTGCACGCCGGACAGACGCACACGGAAGAAGTCCAGGTCTGGCTTGAGCCCGCCAAAGTCGGTGTGAGTCTTGGCGCCCATGCCGTTGATGCCTTGGTACACCCCCGCGCTGAGGATGCGCAGTTGGGTGGTGTCGGCCTTGCGCCAGTCGCCCTCGACGGCCAGGGCGCGCAGGTTGGTTTGCAGTTCGAAGCGTTGCGGGAAACCTTCCAGTTGGTAGCGGTTGGTCTGGTCGACGGCGTAGAGGCGTGTGCCCAGGGTGAGGGACTCGTTGGGTGAGGCAATAACCGGGTGGCTGACGCCGATGGAGTAGCGGTCGATGGCCTGGTGCGGCTTGAGCTTAAGGCCGTTGTCCAGTTGCACGCTGGTGCTGGGATCGGCGCGGTAGCGCTCGCCCGACAGCAGCAATTGGGTGCCCTCGGCATTGATGAATTGGCTGTAGGCCGCGCGGTAGTAATGCTCTTTGTCATCCCCCGGTGGGAACAGGCCACTGATGCTCAGTTGCTCGCCCACCGAGGTATGCGAGTTGCTGGTGCCGGTCAGCAGCGCCTGGGTGCTGCCCCGGCTGGACTCGGTGAGGCTCATGCTGGTGGTGAAGGGTTTGCGGCTGGCGGTGATCTGCATGCGGGTGCCGCCGTCGGTGGTGCCAGGCGGTGGCACCTGGGCTTGCAAGGTAACGCCGGGAATCGCGCTCATCAGGGTGGTGTAGCGCTCGAAGGTCTTGCGGGTGAGCGGGCGTTCGGCTTTGAGTTTTTCCGCCAGCTTGTCCACGTAGGCCGATACCGAGCCAATGTCGCCTTGCAGTTGGTAGTCGCGGATATAGCCCTCCACCAGCACCACATGCACCAGGCCGCCTTCGAACTGTTGTTGGGGCAGAAAGGCATAGGACAGCAGGTAACCGTCCTCCTGATAGCGGCGCGTGATGCTGCGCGTGGCTTCGATCAATTGCGCCAGGTTGGTCTCACGGCCAATCAACGGTTCGAAGGCCTTGGCCACTTCCGTGAGCGGGTACACCGTGCCGCCGTCGATCTGCAGTTTGCGGATGGTGACTTTGGTGTCCATCAGTAGGGGTTGGGCCTCGGTGGCGGCGGGCGTCGGCAGTTGAGTTTGCGGGGCAACGGGGCGGTAGGCATCGGCGGGCAGGTTGGGCACCGGCAGGGTGCGGACCGTATCGTTACTATTGAGGAAGCTGGGTAGGGTATCGGCGCAGGCGTAGGTACTGAGGGAGAGCAATAACAACGGCGTAAAAGCGCGCATAGGACACTCCATGGTCAAAACTGCAGCAGCGTTTCGCAGATGCCCGCCGGGCTCTGAGGGCGCGGTTCGGGTTTTTCTAGGGCGCTTCATTCGCCCATAAAAAAGACGAGAGGCTTATCAGGTCTCTCGTCTCAACCAAGCGTAGGCGCTGTAGGTGAGGCCGTCTAATCGGCCAGGTGCGATTCTATTTTTTCAGGCCACCGAGCAGACCGCCCAGCAGACCGCCGTTGGTGGTGGTACCTGCACCGGCGGAGGCTGATGCGCTGCCCCCCAGGGCCAGGCCGCCACCGAGCAGACCACCGCTGGTGCCGGTGCCGCCAGTGACCAAGCCACCGATGGAGGCAACGGTGCCGCCGACTGCGGTCACGGTGCCGCCCAGGGCGTTCGTGACCGGGTTGGCATGGGTGCCGCTGATGGCGCCGCCGAGGTTGCTGACCGCACCGCCGACCTTAGTCACCAGGCCGTTGACCGGGGCGCCCAGGCCAGTAGCGTTGCCGACGTTTTGAGTGAGGCTGGTGACGCCGCTGGTCACAGGGTTGAGGCCATTGCCCAGGACGCTGGTCACTTGTGCAATCGGTGCGCCCGCTGCGGTGTTGGGCACACCGCTGCCGCCCAGGAGCGTGCCCAGAGAGGCCACGGTGCCGCCGGCTCTGGCGCCGGTGATGCCGGTTGCGCTGACCAGGCCATTGGTGTTGCCTGCATCCAGGCCGTTGCTGGCACCGGCGATCACGCCGCCGATAAGTTCAGCCAGGCCCAGTTGATTGGCGCTGCCGCCCGAACCACTGCCACTGCCACCGCTGCCGTCTGCCGAAGGATCGACATAACCGCTGGCCTTGCCGACCACGGTGCCTACACCGTTGAGCACGTCGCCCACGGCGCCGGTCACAGGGTTGTTGGCGCCACCGGCACTGGCGACCTTATCGCCCAGCCCATCAACGGTCGTGCCGACTTTTTCCAGCAGGCCGCCCACAGGGCTGTCGAGGCCGGTGGCCGTGCCGACTTTACCGGTGGTGTTCTCTACCAGGGATACCACCGGTACCAGCACTTTCGCGCCTACGGTGTTGGTCACCGAACCGAGCGGGCCGGTGGTGCTGGCGGTGCTGAGGGTGTCGCCGAGCATGGTCACCACGTTGCCGACTTTGCCGACCACTTGGCCCACGGCTGGCGCTGCGGTGCCCACTACCGGGACTTGGCCGAGCAGGGTGGCGACGTTCGAACCGGTAACGGTCACGCCATCGCCCAGGTCGGATACACCGTTGGCCACGCCGGCGACGGTTTTGCCCAGGGCATTGCTGTCGGTACCCAGCGAGCCCAGCCCGTCTGACAGGCCGGTGCCGATGCTGCTGACGGCGGTGCCAGTCGCGGTCACCAGGCCGCGGGTGGTGGCGCCTACGATCGGCAAACTGCCCAGGGTGGTGCCCAGGCTGCTGACGGTGCCGCCGAGGTCGGTCACCGTATCGCCGACAGTGTCGGCGACATTGGCGGTGACCAGCGTGCTTGTGGTGGTACCTGGATTTGTGCCCGGATCAGTACCTGGATCAGTGCCCGGGTCGGTGCCACCACCGCTGCCACCACCGGCGCCAGCTGAAGAGGAAGAACCACCGCTGCTATGTCCGCCACCACCGCTGCTGCAACCGCCGAGTGCCAGGGCTACTGCCAGGGCTAATACGCTACTTGCTCTCCAAAACACGAATTGAGTTTTCATGATGTGAGTTCCTTGCACCTGTACAACCTTGGTTGTCTTCAAACCCTCGCTGCTTCTTGGGGCAGCGATGCGTTTGTCCGTAAGGTCATAAGAATCGCAAGCGCGGTTTGTAACCATTCTCAACTTGGTATTAACGATTTATATACTGGCGCTAGATTCGGGCTTTACGGTTAATGCCAATGATGTACTTAAGGGATATTTCAAGATGTATATATGTTAAAAATCAGTAGCTTGAATAAGAAAAGCGGGCTTCTAAAAGCCCGCTAATACTTAGGGTGTATATATACAATTAACCAGTTTATTTCATGCGATTGGCTGCCACTTCCCGACCATATGTTCAATCTCCCCGGTGCCTTTGAGCAATAACTCGCCGCTGGAACCAGCCGCGCTGGCCAATAACCTGACTTCACTGGGCAGGCGTACGGGCTTGCGAAACTCAACAGAAATTTCAATGTTGGCGGCGGGCAAGTGTTCGCCCAGGGCGGCGAGGGTATGCGCCTTGTTCCACAGCCCATGGGCGATAGCTTGAGGGAACCCGAACAACTTGGCCGTAAGCGCGCTGAGATGGATCGGGTTGTAGTCGCCGGACACCCGGGCATAGCGCCGGCCGATATCGGCGGCGGCAGGCCAACGGGCCAGTTCGCTGATGTGGGTGGGGGTGGGCAGCGCTTCATCGGTGGTTTCGCCTTCGAGCTTCACGCCACGGCACAGCATGCGACTCTCGGCTTCCCACAGCAGGCCGAGGCTGTCTTCGGCGGTGGTCACCAGGTCAAACGTCGCGCCCTTGGGGTGGGGCTTGAGGTTCTGCGCGTGCACGGCGAGGGTCAGGTCGCTTAGGCCACCGAGGGGGCGATGAATACGGATTCGATTGCTCAGGTGGATCAACCCCAGCAGTGGGAAGGGGAACGACTTGTCAGTGAGCACCTGCATCTGCAGGCCGAACGCAAGAATATGCGGATAAGTCGCCGGCAAAATCGGGCTGTCGGCAAAGCCGCAGACCTTGCGATACGCGGCCACGTCCTGGGGATTAATACGCACCCGGCAACGCAAGCCCGTTTCGGGCAGGGTGTTACCGGTGATCTTGCGCTTGAGCGCCGCGCGCCAGTACAGCGGCGGTAAAGACGGCGCGCTGCCTAATGTTTGCCATTGCATGCTTACGCTCCCAAAAGACTTTGCCCACACACCCGCAGCGCTTGCCCGCTGACCGCACCGCTGCCCGGCTGGCCGAGCCAGGCCACCGCTTCGGCGACATCCTGGGGCAAACCGCCCTGGCCCAGGGTGCTCATGCGGCGCCCGGCTTCACGCAGGGCGAACGGAATGTGCGCAGTCATCTGGGTTTCGATAAACCCAGGCGCCACGGCATTGATGCTGATGCCGCGCTCCTTAAGACGCGGTGCCCAGGCCTGCGCGAGGCCAATCAACCCAGCTTTACTCGCTGCGTAATTGGTTTGCCCACGGTTACCCGCAATGCCGCTGATGGAGGCCAGCAACACCACGCGGGCGTTGTCGTGCAGGGTGCCGCTATCGAGCAGCGCCTGGGTCAACACCTGTGGCGCATTCAGGTTCACGGCCAGTACCGCGTCCCAATATTCCGGGGTCATGTTGGCGAGGGTTTTATCGCGGGTGATACCGGCGTTGTGCACCAGGATGTCGAGGCCGTCGGGCAAGTGTTCGATCAACTGGCTGGCGGCGTCTTCGGCGCAGATATCCAGCACGACGGTGCGCGCGCCCAGGCGGGCGGCGAGGGCTTCGAGGTCGGACTTGGCCTGGGGCACATCCAGCAGGATCACTTCTGCACCGTCGCGGGCCAGGGTTTCGGCGATGGACGCGCCGATGCCACGGGCGGCGCCGGTGACCAGCGCCTTGCGACCGGCCAGGGGGCGAGTCCAATCCTCAACCGGGGTGGCGCAGGCTTGCAGGCGAATGACCTGGCCCGAGATATAGGCGCTTTTGGGCGAGAGGAAGAAACGCAGCGCGCCTTCCAACTGATCTTCAGCACCGTCGCCTACGTAAAGCAGTTGCAACACGCCGCCGTTGCGCAGTTCTTTGGCGAGCGAGCGGCTGAACCCTTCGAGCGCACGTTGGGCGCTGGCGGCGAACGGGTCGTCGAGGCTTTCGGGGGCACGGCCAAGGATGACCAAGTGCGCGCTGTTATCCAGGTTTTTCAGCAACGGCTGGAAGAACTCGCGCAATTGCTTGAGCTGGTCGGTGTGCTGCAACTCGCTGGCATCAAAGACGACAGCCTTGAGCCTGGGGCCGTGGCCGGGAATCCAGGTCGAGCCCTCGGCGCCATAGGTATAAGTGGCGTCGGTGAGTTTGTGGGCAAATGCCTGCACCCTGGCCGTGAGGGCACCGCCACCTAGCAGCAGCGCACCTTCCACCGGGCGCAGGCGTCCGGCTTGCCAGCGCTCCAGGCGTACCGGTGACGGCAGGCCAATGGCGGCGACCAGGCGATGGCCGAGGCTTGAGTTGGCGAAGTCGATATAACGGTCAGACATGGAACGCTCTCCGAAGGCTGGGGTTCAAAGGGTTGACCACCCCTGGGCGGTAGTCGTTCGATCAGCCTAGGCTAGGCTGGATGATTCCACCCACAACCATCAGGGAGCATTCCATGACTCAATTGCGCCGCGTAGCGATCATCGGCGGTAACCGTATTCCGTTTGCCCGCTCCAATGGCCCCTATGCCACGGCGAGCAACCAGGCAATGCTGACGGCGGCGCTGGAAGGCTTGATCGAACGCTACAACCTGCATGGCCTGCGCATTGGCGAGGTGGCCGCCGGCGCGGTGCTCAAGCATTCGCGCGATTTCAACCTGACCCGTGAGTGCGTGCTCGGCTCGCGCCTGTCGCCGCAGACCCCAGCCTATGACATCCAGCAGGCGTGCGGCACCGGGCTTGAAGCGGCGCTGCTGGTGGCCAACAAAATTGCCCTGGGCCAGATCGAGTGCGGCATTGCTGGCGGGGTCGACACCACCTCCGACGCACCGATTGGCGTCAACGAAGGGCTACGCAAGCTTTTGCTGCAGGCCAACCGCAGCAAATCCCTGGGGGAAAAATTAAAACTTCTGTTACAACTTCGTCCCCATCACCTCAAGCCGGAACTGCCGCGCAACGGTGAACCCCGTACCGGCTTGTCCATGGGCCAGCATTGCGAGCTGATGGCGCAGACCTGGCAGATCCCCCGTGCCGAGCAGGACCAACTGGCTCTGGAAAGTCACCAGAAAATGGCTGCCGCCTACGCCGAAGGCTGGCATAACGACCTGCTCACGCCATTTCTGGGCCTGACCCGCGACAACAATCTGCGCCCGGACCTGACCCTGGAAAAACTCGCCACCCTCAAACCCGCCTTCGAACGCAGCGAAAAGGGCACGCTCACCGCCGGCAATTCCACGCCGCTCACCGATGGTGCGTCGCTGGTGCTGTTGGGCAGTGAGGCGTGGGCCCAGGAACGTGGCTTGCCGATCCTCGCGTACCTGCGCGATGGCGAAGCGGCGGCGGTGGATTTCGTCAACGGCGCTGAAGGCCTGCTGATGGCACCGGTGTATGCAGTGCCACGCCTGTTGGCAAGGAATGGTCTGACGCTGCAAGACTTCGATTACTACGAGATCCACGAAGCCTTCGCCGCCCAAGTGTTGTGCACACTTAAGGCCTGGGAGGATGCGGACTACTGCAAATCGCGCCTGGGGCTCGACGCGCCGCTGGGCGCTATCGACCGCAGCCGTTTGAATGTGAAAGGCAGTTCCCTGGCCGCTGGGCACCCGTTCGCCGCCACCGGTGGGCGTATCGTCGCCAACCTGGCCAAATTGCTGGATGCCGCGGGCAAGGGGCGCGGGCTGATTTCGATCTGCGCTGCGGGCGGGCAGGGCGTTACCGCGATCATTGAGCGCTGAAACTGGCATATTGGATGCATTCTTAAGCAATCAACGGTCGGTAGCCTCTCCCACCGGCGAGCCGATTGCCGTATAACGAGTGCCATACGCGTATTTGGTAATAAAGGACCCACAATAAAAGCTGATGAAGACTCCTAAACGCATTGAACCCCTGATCGAAGACGGTCTGGTCGACGAAGTGCTGCGCCCACTCATGAGTGGTAAAGAAGCAGCTGTTTATGTGGTGCGCTGCGGCAATGAATTGCGTTGCGCCAAGGTTTACAAGGAGGCGAACAAACGAAGTTTTCGTCAGGCGTCCGAATACCAGGAAGGCCGGAAGGTGCGTAACAGCCGTCAGGCCCGAGCCATGGCCAAGGGCTCCAAGTTCGGCAAGAAAGAAACCGAAGATGCCTGGCAGAACGCCGAAGTGGCGGCGTTGTTCCGCCTGGCCGGTGCGGGCGTTCGCGTGCCTCAGCCGTTCGACTTCCTGGAAGGCGTGCTGCTGATGGAGCTGGTGGCCGACGAGTACGGCGATGCGGCGCCGCGTCTGAACGACGTGACGCTCGAGCCTGACCAGGCGCGTGAATACCACGCCTTCCTGATTTCCCAGATCGTGCTGATGCTGTGTACCGGCCTGGTGCACGGTGACTTGTCCGAGTTCAACGTACTGCTCACGCCAACCGGCCCGGTGATCATCGATCTGCCCCAGGCGGTGGATGCAGCGGGCAATAACCACGCGTTCAGCATGCTGGAGCGAGATGTGGGCAACATGGCCTCGTACTTCGGGCGCTTTGCCCCAGAGTTGAAGAAGACCAAGTACGCCAAGGAAATGTGGGCGCTGTACGAAGCCGGCACCTTGCACCCGGCCAGCGTATTGACCGGTGAGTTCGATGAGCCGGAAGAGTTGGCGGACGTGGGCGGTGTGATTCGCGAGATTGAAGCGGCGCGGCTGGATGAAGAGCGTCGCCAGGCGATTCGGGCGGCGGATGATACGCCGCAGAGCAAAGTGCCCGATGAGCCGCCGCCACCGCCGTGGATGCAATAACCCTTGGATAGTTGAAGATCAAAATGTGGGAGGGGGCTTGCCCCCTCCCACATTGGTTTGGTGTACACATTGCTCAGGTGCAGCAACTCCCCGACGCCAACTCCTTGAGAATCGGGCAGTCCGGGCGATCATCGCCCTGACAGTGCTCCACCAAATCCTGCAACGTATCGCGCAATTGCCCCAGCTCCAGGATCTTCTGGTTCAGCGCCTCGATATGCTGGCGCGCCAAGGCTTTCACGTCGGCGCTGGCCCGTTGCCGGTCTTGCCACAGGGTCAGCAGTTTGCCGACCTCTTCCAATGAAAACCCCAAGTCCCGCGAACGCTTGATAAACGCCAGGGTGTGCAAATCATCCGCGCCGTAGACGCGGTAACCGCTGTCGGTGCGGTGGGCGGCTTTGAGCAGGCCGATGGATTCGTAGTAGCGAATCATCTTGGCGCTCAGCCCGCTTTGACGTGCGGCTTGGCCGATGTTCATGGGCGTTGATCCTCCAGATCCTTGGGTTTCCAGGTTTTGAGCAGCAAAGCATTGCTCACCACGCTGACGCTGGACAAGGCCATCGCCGCGCCCGCCAACACCGGGTTGAGCAGGCCGAAGGCCGCCAGGGGGATGCCGATCAAGTTATACACAAAGGCCCAAAACAGATTTTGACGGATCTTTGCGTAGGTCTTGCGGCTGATCTCCAGCGCAGCCGGCACCAGGCGCGGGTCGCCGCGCATCAGGGTGATGCCGGCCGCGTGCATGGCCACGTCCGTGCCGCCGCCCATGGCGATGCCGATGTCGGCGGCCGCCAGGGCCGGGGCGTCGTTGATGCCGTCGCCAACCATGGCCACCACACCGGTTTTTTTCAACTCGGCGACGGTGGCAGCTTTGTCGGCGGGCAGCACTTCGGCGTGCACATCGTCGATGCCCAAGGCGTGGGCGACCACATGGGCGCTGCCGCGATTGTCGCCGGTGAGCAGGTGACTGCTGATGTGTTGAGCCTTGAGTTGTTCCACCGCCTCCAGAGCGCCGGGCTTGAGGGTGTCGCCAAAGGCAAACAGCCCCAGCACCCGCGGCTGCGGGCCTTGTTCGATCAGCCAGGACAAGGTGCGACCTTCGGCCTCCCAGTCCTTGGCTGACGCGGCCAGGTCGCCGGTACTCAAGCCGCTTTCTTCCAGCAGTCGGCGATTGCCAAGGGCCAGTGGCCGACCGTCAAGGGTGCCAGCAATGCCGCGCCCGGTCAGGGATTGGCTGGCGCTCACGTCTGCAACGTGCAGCCCTTGTTCGCGGCATGCATCCAGCACCGCCTTGGCCAGCGGGTGTTCACTGCCGCGTTGCAGCGCGCCCGCCTGTTGCAACAGCAGGGCTTCGTTGCCATCCACCGCCACCAGATGGGCGATCTTCGGCGCGCCGGAGGTGAGGGTGCCGGTCTTGTCGAACACCACGGCGCTGACTTCATGGGCGCGCTCCAGGGCTTCGGCGTCCTTGATCAGGATGCCGTAGCGTGCGGCGACGCCGGTACCGGCCATGATCGCCGTCGGCGTGGCCAGGCCCAGGGCGCAGGGGCAGGCGATGACCAGCACCGCGACGGCGTTGATGATCGCGGTTTCAAGCGATGCACCGTACAACCACCAGCCCACCAAAGTGATCAACGCCAGTACCAGCACGGTAGGGACGAAGACCTGGCTGACCTTGTCCACCAACTTTTGGATGGGAGCCTTGGCCGCTTGTGCGTCTTCCACCAAGCGGATGATTCGCGCCAGTACGCTTTCAGCGCCCAGGGCGGTGGTACGCACCAGCAGGCGGCCTTCGCCGTTGATGGCACCGCCGGTGACCTTGTCCCCCGGCTGCTTTGGCACCGGCAGGCTTTCGCCGCTGATCAGCGCTTCGTCGGCATGGCTTTGGCCCTCGACCACTTCACCGTCCACGGGGAAACGTTCGCCGGGTTTGACCATGACCTGGTCGCCCAACTTCAGCGCATGAATGGCGACGTCTTCTTCACGACCGTCAAACACCCGAATCGCCCGTTCGGGGCGCAGCGCTTCCAGGGCGCGGATGGCACTGGCGGTCTGGCGTTTGGCACGGCTCTCCAGGTATTTGCCCAGCAACACCAGGGCGATCACCACGGCCGAGGCTTCGAAATACAGGTGCGGCGCCATGCCAGGGTGGGCGGTAAGCCATTCATAGATGCTCAGGCCGTAACCAGCGCTGGTGCCGATGGCGACCAACAGGTCCATATTGCCGGCACCGGCGCGCACGGCTTTCCAGGCGGCGATATAAAAGCGGGCGCCAAAGATGAATTGCACGGGGGTGGCGAGGGCGAACTGTACCCACGCCGGCAGCATCCAGTGCAGGCCGAAGGGCTCCACGAGCATCGGCAGCACCAACGGCAGTGCCAGCGCGATGGCCAGCAGCAGCGCCCAGCGCTCTCGGTGCAAGCGCTGGGCCTGGCTCGCATCGGTGGCGGTTTCGCTTTGGGGCAGAGTGGCGGTATAGCCGGCCTTGTCGACGGCGGCGATCAGTACGCTGGGGTCCATCTGGCCCAAGACTTCAACGTGGGCGCGTTCGTTGGCCAGGTTGACGCTGACGCTTTGCACCCCCGGCACCTTGCCCAGCGCGCGCTCGACCCGGCCGGCACAGCTGGCGCAGGTCATGCCGCTGATGGGCAGGTCAAAGGTGGTTGATCCATTCATGGGGCAGTCCTCCTGAAGAAGTTGGCCCTAGGATCAACCTTGACCTATGGGTAAGGTCAAGCCGCTTTAATACTCCAATGCGGCGGCTTTGAGATACATCCCATCCGGCCCTTGGGCGATGCGCAATTTGCGCACGTCACCCATCTTGAGGGTGATGTTCTGCGCCGGCGGCGCCAGCAAGCCCGGCAGGCAGCCTGGGGCTTGGCCTGGCAACAACTTCAAGCGCAGCGACAGGTCGCCCGCCGGCAAGTTGAACGAGGTGGCTTGTTCCTGGAACAGCCGGCCGGCCAACTGGTCATTAAGGTACAGGCCGATCTCGCAGTTGGTGGGCACTTCGAGGCGTTCGCGGGAAATGATCAGCACCGCATAGTCTTCTGCGGCGAAGGCCTGTGGCGCAGCGGCAGACAAGCTCATCAAGCCCGCAAGGGCAAAAAACGACCAGCGCATGGCGAATGCTCCATGGTTTATATCCAAGATGGGTCAAGCTTGGCCTTTGATTGCACCGAATACCAGCCCGGCCGAAGATGACAGAACTTGACCTTGCCATCGTGGCAAGGTCGAAAGTGTGTTCAACCTCATCAAAGGAGTCATGTCATGCAAGTATTCAGCGTTGAAGGAATGACCTGCGGCCATTGCGTTCGGGCCGTGACCCAGGCCGTGCAGAGCCAGGACCCGACCGCCGACGTGAAGGTGGACCTGGCCGCCAAGCAAGTCAGTGTGCAAAGCCAACTGAGCCCGGAGGTCATTGCCGACCTGATCCGCGAAGAAGGCTACACCGTCGCCTGATCTTTAATAGTTAGCGAGCTAACTTAATGTTCAAGGCCCCCAAGCGCGGCTAGACTGTTGGGCTGCCGACTGACTTGGGTGCCTGATGAACCTGCGCATTATTCTGATTTTGGGTGCCTTGAGCGCTTTTGCGCCGTTGGCGATCGACTTTTACCTGCCGGGTTTCCCGGCGATGGCGACGGCGTTCGCCACCGATGAAAAACATATCCAGTTGACCCTGGCCGTGTATTTCGCCGGCTTGGCCATCGGCCAGTTGATCTACGGCCCGCTGGCAGACCGCTTTGGTCGGCGCGGCCCGCTGCTCAGTGGGGTGGCACTGTTTACGTTGGCCTCGTTTGCCTGCGCGTTCGCGCCGTCGTTGGAGTGGCTGATCGGCGCACGCTTCGTTCAGGCCTTGGGCGGTTGCGCGGGCATGGTGATCTCCCGTGCCGTGGTCAGCGATAAGTGTGATGCCGTGGGCTCGGCCAAGGTGTTCTCCCAGCTGATGCTAGTGACGGGCTTGGCGCCGATCCTCGCGCCACTGGCCGGCGGGGTGATGGTAGGGCTGTGGGGTTGGCAGTCGATCTTTCTGGTGCTGACGCTTTTCAGTGTCATGGCCGCGATTGCCGTGGCGGTCGGCTTGCCAGAAACCTTCCCGGCCCATCAGCCGCGCCAACCGTTGTCCGGCTCGCTGCGTCGCTACGGAGCGCTTTTGTCTGATCGGGTTTACCTGGGTTATGCGCTGACGGGCGGTATTTCGATTGCCGGAATGTTTGCCTATATCGCCGGTTCCCCGTTCGTGTTTATCCAGCTCTACGGCGTGCCCGCCGAGCATTACGGTTGGCTGTTCGGTTCCAATGCGGCAGGTTTTATCCTTGTGGCGCAGGTCAATGCGCGCTTGCTCTCCAAGCACGGCCCGGCGTTTCTGTTGTCGCGCAGCGTGTGGGTGTATCTGCTGGCGGCGACGACGTTGCTCGGCATTGCGGCGTTGCGCACTAATGCGTTGTGGCCATTGCTGGTGCCGTTGTTTATCTGCATCGCCAGCCTGGGCTGCATTCTGCCCAATACTTCGGCGTGCGCCATGAGCGGGCAGGGCGCGAGGGCCGGTAGCGCTTCGGCGCTGCTCGGTTGCATTCAGTTCGGTGTGGCAGCGGGGGCGGCTTCATTGGTGGGGGTGTTGCACGACGGCACCGCAATGCCGATGGCCATGGTGATCAGCCTGTGCGGTGTATTGGCGGTGACGTTTGCGGTGTCGACCCAGCGCCTGCAACGGGCGAGGGCCGCGCAGGCGCAGGTCTAGTGAATCAGTCAGCCAGCGGCGGAACGTTGCTGGTTGACGGGAAAACGATGGGGAGCCTGGATACGGGCTTGCAGCGTGTCGACAAAGGCACGCGCCTCGGCCTCGGTGTGGAAAGTAATAGCCTTTTGATCGAGCCGGACTTCCCATTGGGATTTTGCTAACGCTTTTATCAGGATCTTCATTGCTGACTTCCTCACGTAAAAGAATCGTGGCAAAGGCGGCCAATATAAACCCGAATCCGCGCATAAAGATGACGAAGGTCAACTCTCGGACTAATGGTGTCGTCCATTACTCACAGGAGTAACCGACGACACCGACAGACGTTGTTCAGAACCCTTCCAGCACGATCTTGCCCTTGGCCTTGCCGCTTTCCAGCAACGCATGGGCTCGGCGCAAATTGGCCGCGTTGATCACACCGAAGTGCTCGCCAACCGTGGTTTTCAGTGTGCCGGCGTCGATCAGTTCGGCGACGCGGTTCAGCAAGTGGTGCTGTTCGATCATGTCCGGCGTCTCGAACATCGAGCGGGTGTACATGAACTCCCAATGCAGCGACAAGCTCTTGCGCTTGAGCTTGCTCACGTCCAGCGCCTTGGGGTCGTCAATCAGTGCCAGCTTGCCTTGGGGTTGCAGGGCTTCCACCAATTGGTCGAGGTGAAGGTCGGTCTGGGTCAGGCTGGCGACGTGGGTGACCTGTGGATGGCCGGCATTTTTCAGCGCTTCGCTCAACGGCTGGCTGTGATCGATCACCAGGTCGGCGCCCAGCGCCTTCGCCCACTCCTGGGTTTCGAGGCGCGAGGCGGTGCCGATCACTTTGAGTGCCGTGAGCTGGGCCGCCAGTTGGGTCAGGATCGAACCCACACCGCCGGCGGCGCCGACGATCAGCAGGCTTTGGCCTTCATCCTTTTTACCTTCACTGACTTGCAGGCGCTCGAACAGCAGCTCCCAGGCGGTAATGGCCGTGAGAGGCAGTGCAGCAGCGTCGGCATAACCTAGGCTTTTGGGCATATGGCCGACGATGCGTTCATCCACGGTGTGCAGTTCGCTGTTGCCGCCTGGGCGTACCAGGGAGCCGGCGTAGAACACCTTGTCACCGGCCTTGAACAGGGTTACGTCGCTGCCGACGGCCTTGACCACACCGGCCACATCCCAGCCCAGCACCTTGGCGGCGCCGTTTTCGGGGGCGACGTTCTGGCGCACCTTGGTGTCCACCGGGTTGACCGAGATGGCTTTGACTTCCACCAACAGGTCGCGCGGGCCGGCAACCGGCGCTGGCAGTTCGATGTCTTGCAGGGCGGCGGGATCGTTGATCGGCAGTGACGCGTAGTAGGCAATGGCTTTCATGATGGCTCCGGAAAAGGGTGGTGATCAGGCCAGAAATTTCAGGCGCTTGAGTTCGAAGTGTTCGATCACATCGGCGGCTTTGGCGCGAAAATCCTGGATATGCGCGCTCTGATCGTGATCGGCCAGGGCTGCGTCATCGCTCCAGCGTTCGAGCATGTAAAAAGTCTCTGGGTGTTGCAGATCCTGATGCAAGTCGTATTGCTCGCAGCCGGGCTCAATGCGGGTGGGTTCCAGCAGGCCACGCAGCAGGGGTTCTAAGATGGCCTGTTGGCCGGGTTTGGCGATCAGCGTGGCAATGACGTTAAAGGCGGTGGACATATTCAACTCCAGACACGTGATAAACGGGATGGGCAGATGATTGGCTATTTCCCATGAAGATAAAAGCGGCTAAAACAGAGGGCTGTTTCAATAAATTTTTGATAGTGAGCGCGAATGCATGTTGCGTTTTGATGATTTGCAGTTGTTTGTACGTGCCGCCGACCTGGGCAGCCTGTCGGCTGCCGCGCGAGTGATGGACTTGTCACCGGCTGTGGCCAGCGCGGCGTTGAAGCGCATCGAACAACAACTGAACGCCCGTCTGCTCGCCCGCTCCACCCGCAGCCTGCGCCTGACCGCCGAGGGGGAAGGGTTCCTTGAATATGCCCGCGCTGCGCTGAGCTCGCTGGATGAAGGGCGGCGTTTATTGGCCAGCGGCCAGGATCATGTCAGTGGTGTATTGCAACTGTCAGCCCCTTCGGACTTTGGCCGTAACCAGTTGCTGCCCTGGCTGGACGAATTCCAGCGCGAGTATCCGCAACTCTCTGTGCGCTTGTTATTGGGCGACCGTATTGCCGACCTCTTTCGCCAACCGGTAGACATCGCCCTGCGCTACGGTGAACCGGAGGATTCGAGCTTGATCGCGCTACCCGTCGCCCCACAAAACGTGCGCGTGCTGTGCGCTGCGCCCAGCTACCTTGCACGCCATGGCGAGCCGCGACACCTGGAGCAACTGGCCCAACACAATTGCCTGCTCTATATGCTCGGCAGCCGGGTGCATGACCACTGGGCTTTTCACGATGGCAAGCGCGAAGTCAGCCTGACGGTCAGCGGCGACCGGTTCAGTGATGACGCCGATGTGGTGCGTCGCTGGGCGGTGGCTGGGGTGGGCATCGCCTACAAATCCTGGCTGGATGTCAGCACCGATGTGCTGGCCGGGCGCCTGCGCCTGATCCTGCCGGAGCTGCGCGGTGAGCGCACGCCGCTCAACCTGTTGTGCGCCCATCGCGCCCAGTTGAGCAAACCGATCAACCTGCTCCGGGAAATGCTCGTTTCGCGTTGTGCGACATTGAGTGCGCAGTTGCCGGAGCGAATGAGCGCTGGCCAATAGCCTCAAAAATAACCGGAAGTTTCACTCAATTGCTGTCCACCTCTGCGCTGTAGGACCACGCGGAAATGGTGATTTGCGCTCCTATACTTTGACGCCAACCACAGCAGATAAGTGATTCAACAGGGAGTGAATAGATGGAAGAAGCACCTTGCATCAGTCAGATCGCCAGCATCCTGGCCGATCCTAAACGCACCGCCATGCTCTGGTCCTTGATGGATGGTTCGTCCAAGTCGTCGCAGGACCTGGCTAACCTTGCCGGGCTGACGTTGGCGTCGGCCAATGCTCATCTGGCCCGGCTGACCGGCAGCGGCTTGCTGCGCACCGAAGGCCGACGTGGCCAGCGGCTGTTTCGCGTGGCGGCCCCGGATGTCAGCGCGGCCATCGACGCCTTGGCCAGCACCACCGTGGCCAGTGCGATACGCAGCACACCAAACGTATTACTTTCGCCCTTGGCGGCGCCACCGTCGTTGCGCCGTGCGCGCTTGTGTCATGGGCATCTGGGCGGAGAGCTGGCGGCGGGGTTGTATGAGCGCATGCTGGCGGCTGGATGGGTCGAGCGCCATGAGCATCGCACCGTCGTCACGCTCAAGGGCACGCAGCAGTTGGCCGCTCTGGGCATTTTTACCCAGGCGCTGGCTACGCCGCTGATGTGTGACTGTTTCGACTGGAGCCAGCAGTACCCGCACCTGGGTGGAGCGCTGGGCGCGGGTTTGCTGCAACTTTTTTTGCAGTCGAGCTGGATCAGCGTGGTCAGCGACTCCCGGGCGTTGGTGGTCCACGATGCGGGGCAGGTGGAAATTTCACGATTGGCCGCGGTCGAGCAACCCTAGCCCCAGTGGCGTCGTTCAGGGTTTCAATCAGGTCGTATCCAGCAATTACCCGGCAAAACGATGCCGCACACTCGCCGAGGGGCTTTTTCACACTGGGGGTGCGGGATGAGTATGCAAGGCTATAGCGCGGCGGAACGGCTGGAACGGTTGCCCATCAGCGGGTATCACCGGGTGATCTTTATCATCATCGCTTTGGCGTTTTTCTTCGATTCCATGGACCTGGCGATGATGACGTTCCTGTTGGGCTCGATCAAAACCGAATTCGGTTTGAGTACAGCCCAGGCGGGATTGCTGGCCAGTTCGAGTTTTTTCGGCATGGTGCTGGGCGCGTCGCTGTCCGGCATGCTTGCCGATCGCTTTGGCCGCAAACCGGTGTTCCAGTGGAGCATTGTGTTATGGGGACTCGCCAGTTACCTGTGTTCCACCGCGCAGACAGTGGAAACGTTGACGCTGTTTAGGATCTTGCTGGGCATTGGTATGGGCATGGAGTTTCCGATTGCACAGTCGATGCTCTCGGAGTTGATTCCGGCCAAGGGGCGCGGGCGGTATATCGCGTTGATGGATGGTTTTTGGCCGTTGGGCTTTGTGGCGGCGGGGGTGCTGTCGTACTTCTTGCTGCCGGTGATTGGCTGGCGCGACATCTTCCTGGTGTTGGCGGTGCCGGCAGTGTTTGTACTGGCGATCCGGTTCTTTATTCCCGAGTCTCCGCGCTGGCTGGAGCAGGCCGGGCGGCATGAGGCAGCCGATAAGGTGTTGCAGGGCATCGAGCAGAAGGTTCGCAACTCAACAGGCCGAGCTGACTTGCCGGAGCCGATCCGGCTGCCACGGGTCGAGAGCACGCCGGGGACGTTCTTCTCGGCCTTCCAGCAACTGTGGTCGCCGCAGTATCGCCAGCGCACGATGATGATTTGGAGTGTGTGGTTTTTTGCCTTGCTTGGCTTCTATGGGCTGACCTCGTGGTTAAGCGCGCTGTTGCAGCAGTCGGGTTTTGCGGTGACGCAGTCGGTGTACTACACGGTGATCATTTCGCTGGGCGGGATCCCCGGCTTCTTGATGGCGGCCTGGCTGGTGGAGCGATGGGGGCGTAAACCGGTGTGCGTCGTGACCTTGCTTGGCGGCGGGGTGATGGCGTTTCTTTATGGGCAGAGCGCGGTGTTTGGCGGCAACGTTGGCCTGCTGATTACGTCAGGCTTGTTGATGCAGTTCTTTTTGTTTGGCATGTGGGCGGTGCTGTACACCTATACGCCCGAGTTGTACCCCACCTCGGCGCGGGCGACGGGTTCGGGGTTTGCTTCGGCGATTGGGCGGGTCGGGTCGTTGCTGGGGCCGATGGTGACCGGGTTGGTGTTTCCGGTTACGGGGCAGGGTGGGGTGTTTGCCTTGGGGGCGCTGTGTTTTGCGGTAGCGGCTGTGGTGGTGTGGGTGTTTGGGATGGAGACGAAGGGCAAGACGCTGGAAGAACTCACCGAAATCTAAAAGGCGCCATGTTACTAATGTGGGAGGGGCTTGCCCCCGATAGCGGTGGATCAGCAATACATGTGCTGACTGACACCCTGCCATCGAGGGCAAGTCGAATCGTCGCACCGCCCCTCCCACATTTTGAATTGCATTTGTTCAGTTATGGCTTGATTAGCCGCGCATCCAGGCTGTTCTGCGCCAGGCGTTTGGCCTGGTCCTGGGTCATGCCCAAGCTGGTGTAGAGCGCGTGGAAGTTCTCGGTGACATAACCGCCGAAGTACGCCGGGTCATCGGAGTTCACTGTGACTTTCACACCCCGCTCAAGCATATCAAGGATGTTGTGCTGCGCCATGTCGTCGAACACGCAGAGCTTGGTGTTGGACAGTGGGCAGACCGTCAGCGGGATCTGCTCGTCGATGATGCGCTGCATCAAACGCTCATCTTCGATAGCACGCACGCCATGGTCGATACGCTGGATTTTCAGTAGGTCAATCGCTTCCCAGATGTACTCGGGCGGGCCTTCTTCGCCGGCGTGAGCCACGGTGAGGAAGCCTTCGTGCCGGGCACGGTCGAATACGCGCTGGAACTTGCTCGGCGGGTGACCCATCTCGGAGCTGTCCAGGCCCACGGCCACCAACGCATCACGGAACGGCAGCGCCTGATCGAGGGTTTTTTCGGCTTCGGCTTCGCTCAAGTGGCGCAGGAAGCTGAGGATCAAACCACTGGTGATGCCCAACTGCTGCTCGCCATCTTTAAGGGCCGCAGCGATGCCGTTGAGCACCACTTCGAAAGGAATGCCGCGGTCTGTGTGGGTCTGCGGGTCGAAGAACGGTTCGGTGTGAATCACGTTCTGTTCTTTGCAGCGCAGCAGGTAGGCCCAGGTCAGGTCGTAGAAGTCCTGGGAGGTGCGCAGCACATCGGCACCCTTGTAGTACAGGTCGAGAAACTCTTGCAGGTTATTGAAGGCGTAGGCCTTGCGCAGGGTTTCGACGTCGTTCCACGGCAGCGCAATCTTGTTGCGCTCGGCCAGGGCAAACAGCAACTCAGGCTCCAGCGAACCCTCCAGGTGCAGGTGCAGTTCAGCCTTGGGCAGGGCGTTGAGCCAATCGTACATGTCTAAAATCTCATCAGGTGCAATGGCGGCATTCTACAGGCCATGGCCGAAATAATCGGTAAAACCTGACCAGCAGGATCGTTTTTATTGAATTCACGCAAGGGCGGCGTGAACTAAGGTGTAACGAAACGTTAGCGGCGTGCCGTAGTCTGTACCCCATCAATGACTGATTTGTTGTACGAAAAGGCCCGTAATGCTCACATCCCTCAAGCAAGAAAAATTCATGCTGCTGGCGCTTATTGCCGCCGTCGCCGCGTACCCGCTGGAGCACTGGATGCTCCACAGCGGGCAAATAGTGGCGCTGTTGGCTGGTGTAGCGTTAATCGGCTTTATCGTGGTGGCGTCGATGCGCGTGGCCCACCACGCCGAGCAGCTCGCGGAAAAAGTCGGCGACCCTTACGGCACCATGATCCTGACACTCGCCGCCGTGTTGGTCGAAGTGGTGATCCTGGCGATCATGATGAGTAATGAGCCATCACCGACCCTGGTGCGTGACACGATTTATTCAGCGGTGATGCTCGATATCAACGGTATCCTCGGCCTGGCTGCGCTGATGGGTGGTATCAAGCACGGTGAACAGTCCTACAACGATGACTCTGCGCGCACTTACAGTGTGATGATCCTCACCGCCATGGGCGTGTCGATGGTGGTGCCGGAATTTATCCCCGAGGCCGACTGGAAAATTTACTCGGCCTTCACCATTGGCGCGATGGTGGTGTTGTACACCTTGTTCTTGCGCATGCAGGTGGGCCCCCACAGTTACTTCTTCAGCTACAGCTACCCGGAAAAACGTCGTAAGAAAACGCCCGAAGAGGAGCAGTCGCCGCCGGTGAACCTGGCGTTTTCCATCGGCACGTTGGTGTTTGGCGTGATTGTGATTGGCGCGCTGGCCGAGGTGATGTCCAAGACGTTGGATTTGGGCCTTGAAGGTACTGGCGCACCGCCGGTGATCACGGCAATTGTGGTGGCAGCCATTTCGGCGGCGCCGGAGATTTTGACGGCGTTGCGTGCAGCGTTGGCCAACCGGATGCAGTCGGTGGTCAACATCGCGTTGGGCGCGTCGTTGTCGACGGTGATCCTGACGGTGCCGGTCATGGAAGCCATGGCGCTCTACACTGGCCAGCCGTTTCAGATGGCCATGACGCCGGTGCAAACGGTGATGGTGTTTATTACGTTGATTGTGAGCGCGATTAATCTGAATGATGGGGAGACCAATGCCATTGAGGGCATGACACATTTCGTGTTGTTTGCGACCTTTATTATGTTGTCGTTACTCGGTCTGTAAGCACCCATTGAACCCAATGTGGGAGGGGGCAAGCCCCCTCCCACATTGGAACTGTGCTTGGCTTAGGTGCCGACGATCAGCTGGCGGGCTGCCTGGGTGTGATCGGCGATCAGGCCCTTGAGGTCCAAGCCCTCGACCTGGCCATCAATCACCCGCCACTTGCCCGCCACCATCACCCGGTCCGCCCGATCCGCACCGCACAGCAACAGCGCCGAAATCGGATCATGGCTACCAGAGAACCGCAGCTCATCAAGCTTGAACAACGCTAAGTCGGCCTGTTTGCCTACGGCCAATTCGCCAATATCTGTCCGCCCCAGCAACTGTGCCGAACCTTTGGTCGCCCAGCCCAGCACGCCTTCAGGGGTGATCTTTTCGGCGCCATAACGCAGACGCTGGATATACAAGGCCTGGCGCGCTTCAAGAATCATGTTCGATGCATCGTTGGAGGCCGAGCCGTCCACACCCAAACCGATAGGCGCACCGGCGGCAAGCAGGTCCAGGGTCGGGCAGATGCCGGAGGCCAGGCGCATGTTCGAGCTTGGGCAATGGCAGATACCCGTGCCGGCGGCGCCCAGGCGTGCGATTTCATCAGGATTGAAGTGAATGCCATGGGCGAGCCAGGTGCGCGGGCCGAGCCAGCCGACGCTGTCGAGATAGTCCACGGTGCGTAGGCCAAAGCGTTGCAGGCAGAAGTCTTCTTCGTCGAGGGTTTCCGCCAGGTGGGTGTGCAGGCGTACATCGAGTGTGTCGGCCAATTCGGCGCTGGCGCGCATGATTTCCGGAGTGACGGAAAACGGTGAGCAGGGCGCCAGGGCGATCTGGATCTGCGCGCCGTCGCCGCGCTGGTGGTATTCGTGGATCAGGCGTTGGCTGTCATCCAGGATCACTTGGCCTTGTTGCACCGTTTGCTGGGGCGGCAAACCGCCGTCCGCTTCGCCCAGGCTCATGGAACCGCGGGTGAGCATGGCGCGCATCCCCAACTCGCGCACGCTTTGCACTTGCACGTCGATGGCATTTTCCAGACCGTCGGGAAACAGGTAGTGGTGGTCGGCCGCCGTGGTGCAGCCCGAGAGCAACAGCTCAGCGAGTGCGACTTTGGTAGCGAGTGCGAGTTTTTCGGGTGTGAGGCGTGCCCAGACCGGGTACAGCGTTTTCAGCCAGGGAAACAGCGGCTGATTGACTACCGGCGCCCAGGCGCGGGTCAGGGTTTGGTAGAAGTGGTGGTGAGTGTTGATCAGGCCCGGCAGGACCACATGCTCGCGGGCGTCGAATACTTGCGTACAGGGCTGCGCGGGTTCTTGACCCAGGGGCAGCACTTCGGTGATGACACCGTCTTGCAGCACCAGGCCGCCACGGGCGTCGAGGCTATTGGCAGTAAAAATCGCGAGGGGGTTTTTTAACCAGATACGGGTCGCAGGCATTGGCCGGCTCCTCTGAATGATGGGTTCAGGTTTGCCAGCTCAGTGTTGCCCTGTCTGCTGATCCAGGGTCGCCGGTGACGGCGAGCGGGTAGATTACGTGTAGTTCGAGGTAGGGTCCAGCGGTCAGTGTGGGAGGGGGCTTGCCCCCGATAGCGGTGTGTCAGGCAGTGTATTTTTAACTGAAAGGCCGCCATCGGGGGCAAGCCCCCTCTCACATTTTAGTTACCAGGCGATGGTGTCGCCCTTGTAGTCCACGAAGTGATGGCCGCCCTTCCCGGTGTAGGCATTCACCTGACCCACCAGGCCGCGAACGCTGGTCTCGACGTCGATGTGGGCATTTTCGCCACCCATGTCAGTCTTCACCCAACCCGGGTGCAGCGACAACACCGTGAGTTTGTGGTCGCCCAGTTGAGTGATGAAGCTGTTGGTCATGGAGTTGAGCGCGGCCTTGCTGGCCTTGTACAGCGCCAGGTCCGAACCGTCGGGGATGGTCACGCTGCCCAACACCGAACTCATAAAGGCGAGCACGCCGCTGTCTTTGCGGATTTGCCCGACAAAACGCTGGGCCAGGTTGATCGGCGCCACGGCGTTGGTGAAGAACAGCTGGCCGACTTCGGCCAGGGTCGCGTGGCCAGGTTCCTGATTCGCAGGGCCCTTGACGCCGGCATTGACGAACAGCAGGTCAAAGGTGCGTTCCTTGAGACGCTGGCTCAGGGCGATCACGGCTTGCTGATCGTCCATGTCGAGTTTCTCGATCTGCACCGGGCCTACAGCTTTGAGGGCATCGGCCTTGCTTGGGTCTCGCACGGTAGCGGTCACATCCCAACCGTCCTGGAGCAATTGCTTGACCAGGCCGAGGCCCAGCCCACGGGAGGCGCCGATGATCAGTGCGGTTTTTGGCGTAGACATGAAAAGCTTCCTTTAGAGTCGCGGTTCAGGGAGTTCAGCGGTGTAGCAGGATACGCCCACGGCTGAGGTCGGCGAGTTGAATTTGCAGGGTGTCGATATGCGCTTCGCCCACAGCGAGCTGTAGCTCGACGCCGTTGGCGGTGAAGGATTCTTCCACTACTAGCCCGCCCAGTTCGGCAACACGCAGTTTCACTAGGTTCAATTCGGCGAAACCACAGGCGCAGCTCAGCGGCACGCGGCTGATCAGTTCGATGCGTTCGGCATTTTGCAGGCATTTATTGGCACCGCCACCGTACGCGCGGGCCAGGCCGCCGGTGCCCAGCTGAATGCCGCCGTACCAGCGAATCACCAGCACCGCGACCTGGTCAAAGCCCTGCGCTTCGATGGCCGCCAGAATGGGGCGCCCAGCCGTGCCGCCGGGTTCGCCATCGTCATTGCTGCGGTATTGGTCGGCCAGTTTCCAGGCCCAGCAGTTATGCGTGGCGTTCAGGTCGCTGTGCTGCTCAAAAAACGCCTGGGCCTCTTGCGGGCTGGTGATTGGCGCGGCGAGGGTGATGAAGCGGCTTTTGCGTATGTCTTCACGAAACTCGCAAAGGCCGGTAAGGGTGAAAGGCATAAGTCGCTTCGTTTAAAGGGCTGGCTTGACGCCGCAGCCCTTGAGAATGATGTGGATCAGGTTGGTGCCAGCGTCTTCCATGTCTTGCTTGGTCAACTTGGTGCGACCGGTAACGCGGCAGATCTGCGTGGCGAAGTCCGCATAGTGCTGGGTGCTGCCCCACAGCAGGAAGATTAGGTGCACGGGGTCGACAGAGTCCATCTTGCCGGCGTCGATCCAGGCCTGGAACACCGCTGCCCGGCCACTGAACCAGGCGCGATAGTCCTGGCCGAAATATTCGGTAAGGCATTCACCGCCGCTGATGATCTCCATGGCAAAAATCCGCGAGGCCTGGGGATGGCGCCGTGAAAACTCCATTTTGGTGCGGATGTAGCGACTAAGGGCCGTCGCCGGCTCATCCTCGGCGGTCAGCGTGTTGAAGGTGCTGTCCCACAGCTCGAGGATATTGCTGAGCACTGCGATATACAGCCCCAGCTTGTTGGTGAAGTAGTAATGCAAGTTGGCTTTTGGCAGCCCGGCACTGGCAGCGATGGTGTTCATGCTGGTGCCTTTGTAGCCATGGCGCGCGAATTCGTCTTCAGCAGCCTGCAGAATCGCTTGTTCGTTCTTTTGCCGAATGCGGCTGGCGGGTTTTCCGGTGGGGTTGCTGTGGGCAGGAACTTCGAGGCTCATGGAGGTTTCCGTGCTGATCGATAGAGACGACGTGTGCACAGATAACCCACCCTCAAGCCTCAGACAAGTCCCGATGCAATAAAACCGTCAAAGCGGTTCGAGTGTGTCGCTTTGCGCGGTGTGGTTTGCGCCAACGCTGCTGGCTTTGGGCTCCGGTAATAGCAGGCACAACACGATCGCGGTCAGGCCGCCGCTGGTGATGGCTGAGTCGAACAGGTTTTGCACCAGTGTCGGCATCAAGTGCAGCAGGTTCGGTTGGGCGGCGATGCCAAGGCCTACGCCAAATGAGGTAGCGATGATCAACATGCTGCGTCGGTCCAATGGCGCCTGGGCGAGGATGCGCACGCCGGCGGCCGCCACGCTGCCAAACATCACCAGGGTGGCGCCGCCCAGCACGGGTTTGGGGATTTGCTGCAGCACTGCGCCAATCAATGGAAACAAACCGAGGCAAAACAGCACCACGCCGATATATAAGCCGACGTAACGGCTGGCTACGCCCGTGAGTTGGATCACGCCATTGTTTTGCGCAAAGGTGGTGTTGGGGAACGCGCTGAAGGTGGCAGCGATCATGCAACTGACGCCATCGCCGAGCACGCCGCCTTTGAGCCGGCTTATATAAGAAGGGCCGCTGATGGGCTGGCGGGCGATCATGCAGTTGGCGGTGAGATCGCCGACAGTTTCAATACTGCTGATCAGGTAAATCAGCGCGATCGGTAGGAAAGCGCTCCAGTCGAAGTTGAAACCAAAGCGAAACGGGATCGGCAGGCTCACCAGCGGTAAATCCGGCAGGGCTTGGGGCACGAGTTTGCCGCTGAACCAGGCGGCCAGGCTTCCCAGGGCGAGGCCGATGATAATCGCCGAGAGGCGTACCCACGGGGTGTTGGAGCGGTTGAGCAGGATGATCGTCAGCACGACGAACACGCCCAATGCCAAGTTGGTGGGGGCGCCGAAGTCCGGTGCATTAAAACCGCCGCCGAGATCGGTGATGCCGACCTTGATCAGGCTGATGCCGATCAGCGTAATCACAATCCCTGTCACCAGCGGTGTGATCACTCGGCGCAGTTGCCCGATAAAGCGGCTCAGGACGATCTGCACCACAGCACCGAAAAAGCACACGCCGAAGATCATCGCCATGATGTCCTCCGGGCTGCCGCCACGTTGCTTCACCAGAAAGCCCGCCGACAAGACTGCGCCGAGAAACGCAAAGCTTGTGCCTTGCAAGCAGATCATTCCGGCGCCAATACCAAATGGCCTACGCGCCTGGATGAAAGTGCCGACGCCGGACACCATCAACGCCATGCTGATCAGGTAGGGCAAGTGCGCGGTTAGGCCTAGGGTCGACCCGATAATCAGTGGTGGCGTGATGATGCCGACGAATGCGGCCAGCACATGTTGCAGTGCTGCCAGCAATGCTGGTGCGGGTTTCGGGCGGTCGTTGAGGCCGTAGATCAGGTCACTCTGGCTGGCGGATTCTGGTGGCATGGTGGGCAAGCTCAAGGTCTGTGTGCTTGTGCTCTTGCAAAAAGCTGTCCAACTGCTCAGCTTTTTGCTTTGGACTTGAGTTAGCGGGTTGCGGCGAGACTGTCCAGGAAGCTTTCCAGCACCAAATGGGGGCGACGACCTTTACGCGTGACCGATGCGAGGCTTAAATCGTAAAAACGTGTAGCCGGTTTCAGCGCGCGTAGTCGGCCTTGTTGCACCCACAGGCTGGCGTAGTGATCAGGCAGGTAGCCGATATAGCGGCCGGTGAGAATCAGAAACGCCATGCCTTCACGGTCCGAAGCGCTGGCGGTGCAGTTGAGCGCCTGATAGTGAGCCTGGATCTCGGCGGGCAGGCGGAAGGTGGGAGCAATGGCGTCCTGGGTGTCGAGTCGGGTGTCGTCCAGTTGCTTATCGTCGGCGTAGAACAGCGGGTGGCCGACTGCGCAATAGAGCAGCGAGCGTTCGCTGTACAGCGGCTGGTATTCCAGGCCGGACAAGGCGCTGGCCTGGGGCACAACGCCAACATGCAGGCGACCGTCGAGTACGCCTTGTTCCACTTCATTGGGGGCAATCATGCGGATCTGGATTTGCACATCCGGGCCACGCTCTTTCAGTTGCGCCAAGGCGTGGGTGATTCGCATATGGGGCAAGGTGACGAGGTTGTCGGTGAGGCCGATGATCAACTCGCCGCGCAAGTGCTGGTGCAGCCCGTTGACCTCGGTGCGGAAGCTTTCCAAGGCACTTAATAGTTGTAGAGCGGATTGGTAGACCTCGCGGCCTTCTTCGGTGAGGGAGAAACCAGCACGGCCGCGTTGGCAGAGTCTTAGCCCTAGGCGTTGTTCAAGATCGCTCATTTGTTGGCTGATGGCCGAGCGGCCAATGCCGAGCACGGTTTCTGCCGCCGAGAACCCCCCGCATTCCACTACGCTGCGAAAGATGCGCAACAGGCGTATATCGAAGTCGCTGACTTGGGCCAGTGGGTCGGGTCGACGGCTGCTCATAGTTTAGTGAAGGCCTGACTGAAGGTTAGAAGAGTTGAATTTCATCGACTTTATCGCCGTGGCAATTTAGCTGCAACAACGCTTTTCAATCCCGACGCTGCCTTTTGCCTTGCGAGGTTTTGCTGATGAACATGCCCGAAAACGCCCCATCGTCCCTGGCCAGCCAACTGAAGTTGGATGCGCACTGGATGCCTTACACCGCCAACCGTAACTTCCAGCGTGACCCGCGCCTGATCGTGGCGGCCGAGGGCAGTTGGCTGACGGATGACAAGGGGCGCAAGGTGTACGACTCGTTGTCGGGCTTGTGGACATGCGGTGCCGGGCACACGCGCAAGGAAATCCAGGAAGCGGTTGCCAAGCAACTGGGCACTCTGGACTACTCGCCGGGCTTCCAATACGGTCATCCACTGTCCTTTCAACTGGCGGAAAAGATTACCGACCTGACCCCGGGCAACCTGAACCACGTGTTCTTCACCGACTCGGGTTCTGAGTGTGCCGACACTGCCGTGAAAATGGTACGTGCTTACTGGCGTCTAAAAGGCCAGTCCACCAAAACCAAGATGATCGGCCGCGCCCGTGGTTATCACGGTGTGAATATCGCCGGTACGAGCCTGGGTGGCGTGAACGGCAACCGTAAGATGTTTGGCCAGGCGATGATGGACGTTGACCATCTGCCGCACACCTTACTGGCGAGCAATGCGTTTTCCCGTGGTATGCCGGAGCAGGGCGGTATTGCCTTGGCTGATGAGTTGCTCAAGCTGATCGAGTTGCACGATGCGTCGAACATCGCCGCCGTGTTTGTTGAACCGATGGCAGGCTCTGCTGGCGTGTTGGTGCCGCCGCAGGGTTACCTCAAGCGTCTGCGTGAAATTTGCGACCAGCACAACATCCTGCTGGTGTTCGACGAAGTGATCACCGGTTTTGGCCGCACCGGCTCAATGTTCGGCGCCGACAGCTTTGGCGTGACACCCGACCTGATGTGCATCGCCAAGCAAGTCACCAACGGTGCGATCCCGATGGGTGCGGTGATTGCCAGCAGCGAGATTTACCAGACGTTCATGAACCAAGCGACGCCCGAATACGCGGTGGAGTTCCCGCACGGCTACACCTACTCGGCCCACCCGGTGGCCTGCGCCGCTGGCCTGGCGGCATTGGACCTACTGCAGAAGGAAAACCTGGTGCAGAGCGTAGCCGAAGTCGCTCCGCACTTTGAGAATGCGCTGCACGGATTGAAGGGCAGCAAAAATGTGATCGACATTCGTAACTATGGCTTGGCCGGAGCTATCCAGATTGCTCCGCGTGACGGTGATGCCATCGTGCGTCCCTTTGAGGCGGGCATGGCCTTGTGGAAAGCGGGTTTCTACGTGCGCTTTGGCGGTGACACCCTGCAGTTCGGGCCAACGTTCAACAGCAAGCCGCAGGACCTGGATCGTCTGTTTGATGCGGTCGGCGAAGTGCTGAACAAGATCGACTGATTTCTCCTTCTATATAGAACAATTTTCAGGAGCCCTGCATGAGCCTTATCCAGCATTTGATCAATGGCGAGTTGGTCAATGACAGCGGCCGTAGCGCCGATGTGTATAACCCGTCTACCGGCCAAGTGATCCACCAGGTGCCGTTGGCCAGTCGCGAAACCATTCAGCAGGCGATTGATGCGGCCAAGGCTGCTTTCCCGGCATGGCGCAATACGCCGCCGGCCAAGCGTGCCCAGGTGATGTTTCGTTTCAAGCAATTGCTGGAACAGAACGAAGCACGTATCTCGCAGTTGATCAGTGAAGAACATGGCAAGACATTGGAAGATGCTGCCGGTGAGTTGAAGCGTGGGATCGAGAACGTCGAGTACGCGTGTTCGGCGCCAGAAATTCTGAAGGGCGAGTACAGCCGTAACGTAGGACCGAGCATTGATGCATGGTCGGATTTCCAGCCGTTGGGCGTGGTGGCCGGTATTACCCCATTCAACTTCCCAGCGATGGTGCCGTTGTGGATGTACCCGCTGGCGATTGTTTGCGGCAACTGCTTCATCTTGAAACCTTCGGAGCGTGATCCAAGCTCGACGCTGTTGATCGCACAGTTGCTGCAGGAAGCGGGTCTGCCTAAAGGCGTGCTGAGCGTTGTGCACGGTGACAAGGGCGCGGTGGATGCACTGATCGAAGCGCCAGAAGTTAAAGCACTGAGCTTCGTGGGCTCAACGCCGATTGCCGAGTACATTTATTCCGAAGCGACCAAGCGCGGTAAGCGCGTCCAGGCATTGGGCGGGGCGAAGAACCATGCGGTGCTGATGCCGGATGCCGATCTTGATAACGCGGTTAGCGCCTTGATGGGTGCTGCGTATGGTTCGTGCGGTGAGCGTTGCATGGCAATTTCGGTGGCCGTATGCGTGGGTGACCAGGTGGCGGATGCGTTGATTGCCAAGCTGGTGCCGCAGGTCAAGGCGCTGAAGATTGGTGCGGGCACTTCCTGCGGCCTCGACATGGGGCCGTTGGTGACGGGGCAGGCGCGGGACAAGGTAAGCGGCTATATAGAAGACGGTGTTTCTTCGGGCGCCAAGTTGGTTGTTGATGGTCGTGGTCTGAGCGTTGCTGGTCATGAAGAGGGCTTCTTCCTGGGTGGCAGCCTGTTTGATCATGTGACGCCTGAGATGCGTATCTATAAAGAAGAGATCTTTGGGCCTGTGCTTTGCGTGGTGCGGGTGGATAGCCTGGAAGCAGCGATGCAACTGATCAACGATCACGAGTACGGCAACGGTACTTGCATTTTCACTCGTGATGGTGAGGCGGCGCGTTTGTTCTGTGATGAGATTGAAGTAGGCATGGTTGGGGTCAACGTTCCATTGCCGGTGCCGGTGGCGTATCACAGCTTTGGTGGCTGGAAGCGCTCGCTGTTTGGCGACTTGCATGCCTATGGGCCTGATGGCGTGCGTTTCTATACGCGTCGCAAGGCGATTACCCAGCGTTGGCCACAGCGTGCTACTCATGAGGCATCTCAATTCGCCTTTCCTAGTTTGTAAGTAGTACTGAAAGCCGGCCCCCTGGGGCCGGTTTTTGCGTTTTTGAGGCTTTTTGACCGATGTGACAGAAATATGAAGAAAGGTGTTGACGGCAGATTCTGGAAGCCTATAATTCGCCCCACTTCCGACGCAGTCGAAACGGAAAACTCCTTGGTAAACAATGAGTTACGCAGTTTTCGGCAGCAGGTTGCTTCAGTTTATCGAAGCGGTCAGGAAGTTGAAAAAGAGGTGTTGACAGCAGCGTGTAACGCTGTAGAATTCGCCTCCCGCT
>NZ_UTKY01000080.1 GCF_900583165.1 Pseudomonas viridiflava
CTGAAGGATTTCGATAACGGACTCATGACGCTGGTGCAGGAGCACCGCAGCGAAACGGCTCAACACATTGTGGTGCTGGTCACTGGACTGGGCGACTTCAGGACTCAGCTGTTTGCTGCCGCGTTGCTGATCGTTGTGCTGCTGATCGCCAGACAATGGCGTCATGCAGCGTTCGCGCCGGCGACCACACTGGGCACCGCTATTGCCAATGGCACGTTGAAAGCATTCTTTGCGCGGGCTCGCCCGGAAGTGCTGCTCGATCCGCTCACCACTTACAGCATGCCGAGCGGGCACAGCTCGGCGGCATTCGCGCTGTTCATGACCGTCGCCGTGCTGGCCGGACGTGGCCAGCC
>NZ_UTKY01000081.1 GCF_900583165.1 Pseudomonas viridiflava
CTCTAAGTCCCCTTATCTCTATTTTGAGTATGTTTCTAAGCTTTAGGTGTTAAGCAAAACGAGCGCTGGAAGGCCTGCCGGACTTGCTTCAAAGAGCCGCTTTATAACAAGGGCTCTAAAAAGCTGTCAAGGAAGCCTGCCAGACTTAATGCGTGCTAATTCTTTCCTTAGAGTCAGACTCGCGTTTTTCATCCTTTGCAACAAGATCGGGAGCCACATCCGGCAAGGGCTCCGGCGCGTATTGCAGCGCAATTTGCAGGACTTCGTCAATCCATTTAACCGGCTTTATCTGAAGATCCTGTTTGATATTGTCAGGAATTTCCTTCAAATCGCGTACATTTTCTTCAGGAATGATCACCGTCTTGATTCCACCCCGGTGTGCAGCCAGAAGTTTTTCCTTCAGACCACCAATGGCAAGCACCTGACCCCGCAGGGT
>NZ_UTKY01000083.1 GCF_900583165.1 Pseudomonas viridiflava
TGCGCTTCTTCATGTACTACAACCGTACAAGACTCCATAGCTACAACGACTACCTGTCGCCAATAGCCATGGAGCAAAAAGCAGCATAAACACCGTAATCGGTGTCCGGGATTACTTGACCAGATCAGCTTGCCCCCGATAGCGGCGTGTCAGCTGCCACATGTGCTGACTGACACACTGAAATCGGGGGCAAGCCCCCTCCCACATAGAGCAAAAAGCAGTTAAAACAGTTTGAGGGGTTCTTCATTGAGTGCCGCGAGTTGCTCGCGCAACGCCAACACCTGATCGCCCCAGTACCGCTCACTGCCAAACCACGGGAAGCTATGGGGAAACGCCGGATCATCCCAGCGCCGCGCCAGCCAAGCGCTGTAATGCATCAGGCGCAACGCGCGCAGCGGTTCGATCAGTGCCAGTTCGCGGGGGTCGAAATCGTGGAATTCCTGATAGCCGTCCATCAATTCTGACAACTGGCCCAGGCATTCCTGACGATCACCGGCGAGCATCATCCACAGGTCCTGCACCGCCGGGCCCATGCGGCAGTCGTCCAGGTCGACAATATGGAACATCTCGTCGCGGCACATCATGTTGCCGGGGTGGCAATCGCCGTGCATGCGGATGTTTTTGTGCGGGGTGGCCTTGTAGACCTCTTCCACGCGTTTGAGCAGGTCGCGCGCCACGGACTCATAGGCCGGGAGCAGGCTTTTGGGGATAAAGTTGCCTTCGAGCAGGGTGTTGAGGGAGTCGTGCCCGAAGTTCTTCACGCCCAGGGCTTCGCGGTGCTCGAATGGGCGGGTGGAACCCACGGCGTGCAAGCGGCCAAGCAATTGCCCGAGGCGATAGAGCTGGTCCAGATTGCCCGGCTCCGGCGCACGGCCGCCACGGCGAGGGAACAGGGTGAAGCGAAAACCCTGGTGTTCGAACAGGCTTTCGCCGTTGTGGATCAGCGGCGCTACTACGGGGACTTCGCACTCGGCCAGTTCGAACGTGAAGCGGTGTTCTTCCAGGATCGCTTCGTTGGTCCAACGCTGGGGGCGGTAGAACTTGGCGATCAGCGGCTCTGAGTCTTCGATACCCACCTGATACACACGGTTTTCGTAGCTGTTGAGCGCTAAAACCCGTGCATCGCTGAGAAAACCGATGCTTTCGACGGCGTCGAGAACGAGATCGGGGGTGAGTGTTTCAAACGGATGGGCCATGCGAACTCCTGCGCGCAGCAGGGCGCCGCGTCCGGCCGGGTATGGTAACGCACCAGGCTTGGGATAGGTGGTGTCTGTGCCATAGCTATCGGGGGCAAGTCGAATCGTCGCACCGCCCCTCCCACAGTTGACTGTATTCACCTATATAAATTTGTGAACACCGTCAGTGTGGGAGCTGGCTTGCCTGCGATGAGGCCCTATCAGGCGCCGACTATCCCACCATCATCGCGCCGAATCGCCATCACCGACGACCGCGGCTTACCGTTCGGCAAATGCTCCGGCCAGGTCGAGCCCCCGGTTTCCCCTGGATGCTGAATCCCCACAAACAAGGTCTTCTGATCCGGCGAAAAGCTGATACCTGTCACCTCACACGCCACCGGCCCGACCATGAACCGGCGGATTTCCCCGGTGCTCGGGTCGGCGCACAGCATCTGGTTATTGCCCATGCCGGCAAAGTCGCCGGTGTTGCTGTAGTCCCCATCCGTAAGAATCCACAGGCGCCCAGCCTTGTCGAAGCCCAGGCCGTCGGGGCTGTTAAACATGTTCTGCGGGTTGATATTCGATGAACCGGCTTTTGGCGTACCGGCATGCACGCCGGGGTTGCCGGCAACCACAAACAGGTCCCAGGTGAAGGTCGAGGCGCCGTGGTTATCGGCATCGGCCTTCCAGCGCAGGATTTGGCCATACACGTTCTTTTCGCGGGGGTTCGGCCCACCGACGGGTTGGCCGTCTTCACCGCGCTTGGCGTTGTTGGTCAGGGTGCAATAGACCTGGCCGTCGGTGGGGCTGACCACGATCCATTCCGGGCGGTCCATGCGCGTGGCCTTGACCACGCTGGCAGCCAGGCGTGCGTGGATCAAAACCTCGGCCTGGCTGGCGAAACCTGTGCTGGCGTCGATGCCGTTCTTGCCATGGGTCAGCTCAACCCAATGGCCTTTGCCCTTGGGGTGGTCAGCGTTGCCGTCGCCCGCGTCGAAGATCGCGACAAACAAGGTGCCGTGGTCGAGCAGGTCTTTGTTGGCCTTGGGATTCTTGTGGTTGATCTTGTCGCGGCTGACGAACTTGTAGATGAACTCGCCGCGTTCATCGTCGCCCATGTACACCACGGCATGGCCGTCGCGGGTTTCGGCGAGGGCGGCGTTTTCGTGTTTGAAGCGGCCCAGGGCGGTGCGCTTGGCCGGGGTGGATTTTGGATCGAACGGGTCGATTTCCACTACCCAGCCATGGCGATTGAGTTCGTTGGGGTTCTTGGCCATGTCGAAGCGCGGGTCGTGCGGGTGCCAGTTGATGTCTTTGCTGGCAGCCACCACGCCGTAGCGTTTTTGCCCGGCGTCGAAGGTTTGCTGTGGGTTGCTGCTACCAAAGCAGTCGGTGAAGTTCTCTTCGCACGTCAGATAAGTGCCCCACGGGGTCATGCCATTGGCGCAGTTCTGGAAAGTGCCTAGCACTTTTGTGCCGGATTTATCGGCGCTGGTTTTCAGCCAGTCATGCCCAGCAGCAGGGCCGCTGAGGCGGATCGGCGAGTTGCCGTGGATACGTCGGTTGTAGCGCGAGTCCTGCACAAATTGCCAAGTGTCGCCCTGGCGCCGCACTTCAATCACCGACACGCCTTCACTGGCCAGTGCCTTGCGCACTTCTTCGGCCGATTGCGGCGCGCCGCCGTGGGGGAAGAGGTAGCGGTAGTTGGTGTATTCGTTGTTGATCGCCATCAGCGCCCGGTTGTTGTCTCCGGGGAAGGGGAACAAGCTCATGCCGTCGTTGTGGTCGCCGAACTGTTGTTCCTGTGCCGCCGCCGTGCCGTTGCCGGACGGGTCAAAGGCCGGTGCGGTCTTGCTCAGCGGTTGGCCCCAACTGATCAGTACCGAGGCGCTATAGCCCGGCGGCAGGGTGATGGCGTCGCTGGTAGCAGCGGCGATGCTGTTGAAACCCAACAGTGGGCTGGCGGTTGCTGCGTTGACTGCCATGGCACTGCGGCTCAGCAGGTTGCCCCCCAGGAACATTGCGGCACCGCACAAGGCGCCGGCGCCGATAAAGCGGCGGCGGGTGAGGCCAACCATCTGTTCGAGGTCGGTGGCTTGGTTTTCTTCTAATAGGCTCATCACGGGCTCCCTGTGGTTTTTGCAGACACCATAAGGAGCGCGCGTGACGAAATGGTTGCAGTTTAAAGACGGCGATTTTTCACGCCGGTGTTCCCAGCAGCACGTTGCTGGGGGCGAACTGCACTTGAATGGCTTGGCCCTTGGCAGCGCTCAGGGCTTTGAGGGCCTCGGCCGGCGCCAACGCGCAAAGCACCTGGCCGTTGGGCAAGGCGATCCGTACTTCGCTGGGGCCGTCGTCGGCGTCAAGCAGGGCCTCGATAACGCCGCTCATGCAATTGTGTCCAGGTGTTGCTGTGCGCCCAGGGGCGAGCAATTCCAACCAGCCCGCTTTGATCAGCGCGACCACTTCTACGCCAATCTCCAGTTCCAGCCGTTGGGTGCTGTCATGGGTAATCTGAGCATCGAGGCTCAGGCCTCCGGCCAGTTGCAGGCGGATCAGGTCGTTACGACCGTGGCTTTCGATAGCCATGACCTGCCCATGCAACTGGTTGCGCGCACTGGTGCGCAGCATCAGACGGCCCAGCAGGTTGAAGTCGCTGGCGGCTTCATCCGAGCCCAGTATCTCGGCCTGCAACACTTGCAGGCGTTGATAGAGGCGCAATACCCGCTCGCCCTCGGCCGACAACTTCGCGCCGCCGCCGCCCTTGCCACCGACGCTGCGTTCTACCAAAGGTTGTTGCGCAAGGTTGTTCAGCTCATCGATGGCGTCCCACGCGGCCTTGTAACTCAGGCCGGCGCTTTTCGCGGCGCGGGTAATGGAACCCTGCTCGGCGATATGCCCCAGCAAGGCAATGCGCTGGGGGCGACGGATGATGTGTTGGCTGAGGGATGTGGGCAGAGACATGGCGATACGCTTCGGTGAGATGAGTCGAACGTTGCGGGCAAGGGGCGGCTGGCGTCAAGTCAGCTTCGGCGTGCGGGCCAGACAATACACGTCGACTTGCCGCGCGCCGGCATTCATTAATAGCCGCGCCAGGCTGTGGGCGGTGGCGCCGGTGGTGAGCACGTCGTCCACCAGGGCGAAGTGGCGGTCTTGCACGTGGGCGTCGGGCGCCAAGGCAAAGGCGCCCAGCAGGTTGCGTTTGCGGGTCTTGGCATCGAGGTCTTGTTGCGCGGCGGTTTCATGGGGGCGTAACAACAGGTGTTCATCGTGTTGGATATTGAGGTCTGCGCTGAGCCAGCGTGCCAGCATCAAGGCCTGGTTATAGCCGCGTTCGCGCAGGCGTTTACGGGCCATGGGCACTGGCAACAGGCAGTCGGGGCGGCTGAGCCCGGTGTTGTCGAAGCGATGTTGCAGGTGGCGGCCCATCAAACTTGCCAGCAGGTGCCCAAGCGGCCAGCGGGCCTGGTGCTTGAAGCGGCTGATCAGGCTGTCCACCGGAAAGCTGTAGGTCCAAGGGGCGATCACTTGTTTAAACGCAGGGGGCGTTTTCAAACACTGGCCGCAAATCAGCCCGTCCATCGGCAGGGGCAGCGCGCACATCTCGCAGTGCTCCATCAGCCAAGGCAGTTCGGTTTCGCAGACGTTGCACACACAATCGCTTGAATCTGTGACCTCATCGCATAATAAACAGAATTGTTCGTTTTTTAACCAGATGTAAACCTGGTGTTTGTTGTCAGGTTGACAGTGCATGAATCTTCCTTAAATATGCCGAGCATCCGTGTCGTGCCTGTGGGTATTGCCCTTCCCGCAGCGCTTGCCAAAGCATAATCAAGGAATCGCCCATGAGCGCCAGCACCACCGCCACCCTGCGTCACGATTGGTCCCTCGCCGAAGTCAAAGCGCTGTTTGTGCAGCCGTTCAACGACCTGCTGTTCCAGGCGCAGACCGTGCACCGCGCGCATTTCGACGCCAACCGTGTGCAAGTGTCGACGCTGCTGTCGATCAAAACCGGCGCCTGCCCGGAAGATTGCAAATATTGTCCGCAGTCGGGCCACTACAACACCGGCCTGGAAAAAGAAAAGCTGATGGAAGTGCAGAAGGTCCTCGAAGAGGCTGCCCGCGCCAAGGCCATCGGTTCGACCCGTTTCTGCATGGGCGCTGCCTGGAAGCACCCATCGGCCAAAGACATGCCCTACGTGTTGCAGATGGTGCAAGGCGTGAAGGCCATGGGCCTGGAAACCTGCATGACCCTCGGCCGTCTCGACCAGGATCAAACCGAGGCGCTGGCCCAGGCCGGCCTGGACTACTACAACCATAACCTCGATACCTCGCCGGAGTTCTACGGCAGCATCATCACCACCCGCACCTACAGCGAGCGCCTGCAAACCCTGGCCTACGTGCGCGATTCGGGGATGAAGATCTGCTCGGGCGGCATCCTCGGCATGGGCGAGTCCCTTGATGACCGCGCCAACCTGCTGATCCAACTGGCCAACCTGCCGGAGCATCCGGAGTCGGTGCCGATCAACATGCTGGTCAAGGTCGCGGGCACGCCGCTGGAGAATGCCGAAGACATCGACCCGTTCGATTTCATCCGCATGCTGGCGGTGGCGCGCATCTTGATGCCGCAGTCCCACGTCCGTCTGTCGGCTGGCCGTGAAGCGATGAACGAGCAGATGCAGGCCCTGGCGTTTTTTGCTGGCGCCAACTCGATTTTCTACGGTGACAAACTGCTGACCACTGCCAACCCGCAGGCTGACAAGGACATGCAATTGTTCTCGCGTCTGGGGATCTTGCCGGAGGCGCGTGAAGAGCACGCTGATGAAGTGCATCAGGCGGCGATCGAGCAGGCGTTGGTGGAGCAGAAGAGCAGCGAGCAGTTCTACAACGCTGTGGTGTGATTGAAATTCAGCCCGAGTGTGGCAGAGGGCTTGTGTGGGAGGGGGCTTGCCCCCGATGGCGGTGGACCGGTCACAGGTGTGTCGTCTGATACACCTCATCGGGGGCAAGCCCCCTCCCACATTGGCTCCCTTACCGCCTGATTGACCGCGTTCCCCCTGAAATCCGAGGCCTGCATGTCTTTCGATCTTTCTGCGCGCCTCGCTGCCCGCCGTGCCGAACACCTTTATCGCCAACGCCCGATGCTTCAGAGCCCCCAGGGCCCTGAAGTGGTGGTCGACGGCCAGCTGCTGCTCGCCTTCTGTAACAACGATTACCTCGGTCTGGCCAATCACCCGCAAGTGATCGAAGCCTGGCGCGCCGGTGCGTCCCGCTGGGGCGTGGGCGGCGGCGCGTCGCACCTGGTGGTCGGGCACGCCACGCCGCACCATGAACTGGAAGAAGCGCTGGCTGACCTCACTGGTCGCCCACGCGCCTTGCTGTTTACCACTGGTTACATGGCCAATCTCGGCGCGGTCACGGCGTTGGTGGGGCAGGGCGATACGGTGCTGGAGGACCGCCTCAATCATGCCTCGCTGCTGGATGCCGGTTTGTTATCAGGTGCGCGTTTCAATCGCTACCTGCACAACGATGCCGATAGCCTGGCCAAGCGCCTGGAGAAAGCCACCGGCAATACGCTGGTGGTCACCGATGGCGTGTTCAGCATGGACGGCGACCTGGCCGACCTGCCGGCCCTGGCTCGAGAAACGCGTGCCAGGGGGGCTTGGTTAATGGTGGATGACGCCCACGGTTTTGGCCCGCTAGGCGCTACCGGCGGCGGGATCGTCGAGCATTTCGGCCTGAGCCAGGAGGATGTGCCGGTACTGGTCGGTACGCTTGGCAAAGCCTTCGGCACAGCTGGCGCGTTTGTGGCGGGCAGTGACGATCTGATCGAAAGCCTGATCCAGTTCGCCCGGCCGTATATCTACACCACCAGCCAGCCGCCTGCGCTGGCCTGCGCCACGTTGAAAAGCCTGGAGTTGCTGCGCACCGAACATTGGCGCCGCGAGCACTTAAACGGCCTGATCCGCCAGTTCCGCCAGGGCGCCGAGCGACTGGGCCTGGATTTGATGGACAGTTTTACGCCGATCCAGCCGATCCTGATCGGCGACAGCGCCAAGGCCATGCGCCTGTCGCAGATGCTGCGCGAGCGCGGGCTGATGGTGACCGCGATCCGCCCGCCGACCGTGCCGGCCGGCAGTGCCCGTCTGCGGGTGACGTTGACGGCGGCCCACACCGAGGCGCAGGTGCAGCTATTGTTAAATGCATTGGAAGAGTGTTTCCGCTTGTTAGGCGCCACGGAGCCCAACCATGCGTGATCGACTGATATTGCTGCCCGGCTGGGGCCTCGGTGTATCCCCGCTGGAGCCTTTGGCCGCCGCCTTGCAAGGGTTGGATGAGCACCTGCGGGTGCAGATCGAGCCGTTGCCTGCGCTGGAGTCCAGCGACTTGAATGAATGGCTGGATGAGCTTGACGCCACCTTGCCGGACAATGCCTGGCTGGGCGGTTGGTCGTTGGGCGGCATGCTCGCTTCTGAGTTGGCAGCGCGGCGCGGCGAGCGTTGCTGCGGCCTGCTCACCCTGGCCAGCAACCCCTGTTTCGTTGCCCATGACGGCTGGCCAAGCGCGATGCCGGCCGAGACCTTCGATGCCTTCCTCGCCGGTTGCCATGCCGACTCCCAGGTCACCCTTAAACGCTTCGGCCTGTTGTGTGCCAAGGGCGCGCAAGACCCGCGCGGGTTGGCGCGCCTGTTGGTCAGCGGAGCTCCCAATGCGCCATCCAGGGCGTTGATGACCGGTCTCGAACTGCTTGCGCAACTGGACACTCGCGAAGCGTTGCTGGCCTACCGTGGCCCGCAGTTGCATCTGTTCGCCGGTATGGACGAGTTGGTGCCCGCCGAAGCCGCCGGTCACCTGCTGACGTTGCTGCCTGATGTTGAAATCGGCCTGATTGAACAGGCCGGTCACGCTTTCTTACTGGAAGACCCCCACGGAGTAGCGGGGGCCATCCAGGCTTTTTTGCATGAGTGTGTTGATGACTGATTTATCCCATCCTCCTTTGCCGGGCGGCCTGCCGGACAAGCGTCAGGTCGCGGCGTCGTTTTCCCGCGCCGCCGCCAGCTATGACAGCGTTGCCGAGTTGCAGCGTGCGGTGGGCCATGAGTTGCTGGGCCGTTTGCCGTCCCACATCGCCCCCCAGCGCTGGCTGGATATGGGCTGCGGCACGGGGTATTTCAGCCGGGAGCTGCGTGACTTATTACCGGCCAGCCAAGGCGTGGCGTTGGATATCGCCGAAGGGATGCTCAACCATGCGCGGCCTTTGGGCGGTGCTCATCACTTCATCGCGGGCGACGCAGAACGCTTGCCACTCAAGGCTGACAGCTTGGGGCTGATCTTCTCCAGCCTGGCAGTGCAATGGTGCGCAAATTTCGACGCAGTGCTCAGCGAGGCCCATCGCGTTTTGCAACCGGGGGGCGTGTTGGCTTTTGCCAGTCTGTGCGTGGGCACGCTGGATGAGCTGCGTGAAAGCTGGCGTGCGGCCGATGGCCTGGTGCACGTCAACCGCTTCCGCACCTTTGAGGCTTATGAACAATTGTGCGCGGCCAGCGGCCTGCGGGTGGTGAGCCTGGAGCGGCGCCCCCATGTGCTGCACTACCCGGATGTGCGCAGCCTGACCCATGAGTTGAAAGCGTTGGGCGCTCATAATCTGAACCCTGGCCGGCCGGGAGGGTTGACGGGGCGCGCGCGGATTGTTGCCTTGGTGGACGCTTACGAGCAATTCCGTCAGGCCCTAGGCCTGCCCGCCACGTATCAAGTGGTGTATGCCGTATTGGAGAAACCGCTATGAGCGCCGCTTATTTCATCACCGGTACCGATACCGATGTTGGCAAGACCACCGTCGCTGCAGGCCTGCTGCATGCGGCGCGGCAAGCAGGCAAAAGCACCGTCGCTGGAAAACCGGTTGCCTCTGGTTGTCAGGTAACGCCCAAGGGCCTGCGCAATGCCGATGCCTTGGCGTTGTTGGCCGAGTGTTCGTTGCCGCTCACTTATGACGAGGTGAACCCGGTAGCATTCGAACCGGCCATCGCACCGCATTTGGCGGCGCGGGAGGCGGGTGTGGCGCTGACGGTGCAGTCATTGCTCAAACCGATGCAGCAGGTGCTGGCCAAGGACGCGGATTTCACCCTGATCGAAGGCGCGGGCGGCTGGCGCGTGCCCCTGGCAGACCAGGCGAATCTCTCGGACCTGGCCATGGCCCTCAAACTGCCGGTGATTTTGGTGGTGGGCGTGCGCCTGGGTTGCATCAGCCATGCCTTGCTCACCGCCGAAGCCATCGCTCGGGACGGTTTGCAGTTGGCGGGCTGGGTGGCCAATATCATCGACCCCAAGACCTCCCGTCTGGAGGAAAACCTCGCCACCCTGGCCGAGCGTTTGCCCGCGCCGTGCCTGGGGCGTGTGCCGAAGCTCAAGCATGCGGGAGCTGAGGTTGTGGCGGCTTACCTGCAATTGGACTTACTGGACTGAGGCAGCTCGACTGATTTTGGCTATCGCTAAGGCACTATGCCATTAGTGTTTTTGACGGGTGTTTTGCCAGGATCTCTGCTTCAATCACCCTTCACGATTCTCTATAGGCAGGCTTACGCCATGGACATCTCTGGAAGCAGCGCGTTTTATTCGGGCCTGAGCACCATTCAGACCGGGCAAAGCCGTGTCGACCAGGCCGCCGGCAAAATCGCCAGCGCCGCGACCAACCAGCCTTCAGATGCGCAGGTTGATCGTCTTCGCGCCAATGACCGTGCCCAACCTTCGAACTCGGCGAGCAATATGGTCGAGATGGCTGAAGGCAAGTTTCAAGTGGAGCTGGGTGCCAAAGTGGCCAAGGCTTCGGATGAAATGCTCGGTACACTGATCGATACCTACGCTTAAACCCTTCTTTGTGCAGCAACCCGGCTCTTGTGTGGGAGGGGGCTTGCTTCCGATGACAGGGTATCAGTCGACATCTTGATCGACTGATACACCGCCATCGGGGGCAAGCCCCCTCCCACATTTGCCCTGTGTCGTCTTCTAGAACTTCTACACTCATTTTGCTGTGGCAACCCGACGCAAGCGTCCCCGTGTGCGCCATTGATCCGCGTCATGACAAACGGCGTCTTGACATCCCCAGGTCGTAAACGTATGTTTCAAACACCTGTTTGACCGCCATAACAAATCCACGCGGTTGTTCATTCCAGATACATCAGCAGAGGTTTATCGCTATGCCTGACTACAAGGCCCCCTTGCGTGATATTCGCTTCGTTCGTGACGAACTGCTTGGCTATGAAGCGCACTATCAGAGCCTGCCGGCTTGCCAGGACGCTACCCCGGACATGGTTGACGCCATCCTTGAAGAAGGCGCCAAGTTCTGTGAGCAAGTGCTGGCGCCGCTGAACCGCGTGGGCGACATCGAGGGCTGCACCTGGAGTGAGTCAGGCGTTAAGACCCCTACGGGTTTCAAAGAAGCCTACAAACAATTCGTTGAAGGCGGCTGGCCAAGCCTGGCCCACGACGTGGAGCACGGTGGCCAAGGCCTGCCGGAATCCCTGGGCCTGGCAGTAAGCGAAATGGTCGGCGCGGCCAACTGGTCGTGGGGCATGTACCCGGGCCTGTCCCATGGCGCGATGAACACCATCTCCGAGCACGGCACCCCTGAGCAGCAAGAGGCTTACCTGACCAAACTGGTGTCGGGCGAGTGGACCGGCACCATGTGCCTGACCGAGCCACACTGCGGCACCGACCTGGGCATGCTGCGCACCAAGGCCGAGCCTCAGGCGGACGGTTCGTACAAAGTCTCCGGCACCAAAATCTTCATCTCGGCCGGTGAACACGACATGGCCGATAACATCGTCCACATCGTATTGGCCCGCCTGCCGGATGCACCGGCTGGCACTAAAGGCATCTCGCTGTTTATCGTGCCGAAATTCATGCCCAACGCCGACGGTTCGGTGGGTGAGCGCAACGCGGTGACCTGTGGTTCCCTGGAACACAAGATGGGCATCCACGGTAACGCCACCTGCGTGATGAACTTCGACGCGGCCACTGGTTTCCTGATCGGCCCGGCGAACAAAGGCCTGAACTGCATGTTCACCTTTATGAACACCGCGCGTCTGGGTACCGCGCTGCAAGGTTTGTCCCATGCCGAAATCGGCTTCCAGGGCGGCCTGAAATATGCACGTGATCGCCTGCAAATGCGTTCCCTGACCGGCCCGAAAGCGCCAGACAAAGCCGCTGACCCGATCATCGTGCACCCTGATGTGCGCCGCATGCTGCTGACCATGAAAGCCTTCGCCGAAGGCAACCGTGCAATGGTGTACTTCACCGCCAAGCAAGTGGACATCGTCAAATACGGCACCGACGACGAAGCCAAGAAACAGGCCGACGGCCTGCTGGCGTTCATGACCCCAATCGCCAAGGCGTTCATGACCGAGGTCGGTTTTGAATCCGCCAACCACGGCGTGCAGATCTACGGCGGCCACGGCTTTATCGCCGAGTGGGGCATGGAGCAGAACGTGCGCGACAGCCGTATTTCGATGCTGTACGAAGGCACCACCGGTATCCAGGCCCTCGACCTGCTGGGCCGTAAAGTGCTGATGACCCAAGGCGAAGCGCTCAAGGGCTTCACCAAGATCGTGCACAAGTTCTGCCAGGCCAACGAAGGCAACGCGGCCGTTCAGGAGTTCGTGACACCGCTGGCTGCCCTGAACAAAGAGTGGGGCGAGTTGACCATGAAGGTCGGCATGGCCGCGATGAAAGACCGTGAAGAAGTCGGTGCTGCTTCGGTGGACTACCTGATGTACTCCGGTTACGCCTGCCTGGCTTACTTCTGGGCTGACATGGCACGCCTGGCGGCCGAGAAACTGGCGGCCGGCACTACTGAAGAGGCGTTCTACACCGCCAAGCTGCAGACCGCGCGCTTCTACTTCCAGCGTATCCTGCCGCGCACCTTGGCCCATAAAGCCACCATGCTGTCGGGCGCCAACAACCTGATGGACATGAAAGAAGAAGACTTCGGCCTGGCTTACTAAGCCTTACCGGGTTCTCTTGAAAACCGCCGCGCCCCTGTGGGGAGCGGCGGTTTTTTTATGGGCGATGAAAAAACCCCAGTACAGCGCTCAGGGATTGTCGCTGCCTGCCGTTACAGTGATGGCAATGTGATACATGCGTGCCAGATTGTGCTTAACTGGCTGCGTAGAGGCATTGCGCCATCATTCTTTTGCGGGTTGGAGTTTTACCCTTGTCACGCGCGTCCGCTGTACGGTTCAGTCATTTTCTCCCTTCGTTGCTGCTGTTGCTGGCCGGGCTCTCTGCTGCGTATGTCAAAGATCTCAACGTCTTCTTCACCTCGCTGTTCAACGTGCTGCCGACCCTGGTGTTGCTGCTTGGCGGCGCGTATTGCGCGGTGTATCGCCGTCAGCGCGAACTGTTCTTGATGATCACGGTGTACGTTGCCTATTTCCTGCTCGATACCCAGACCGACTTTTACCGCGACAACGGCCGCGTGCGCGAAGACGCCGCCGTGGTGTTCCATCTGTGTTGCCTGCTGTTGCCGCTGCTGTTCAGCATCTATGCGCTCTGGCAGGAAAAGACTCACTTGTTCCGCGACTTTGTCGCACGGTGCGCAGTACTGCTGGCGATAGGCAGCGTCGCGCTGGCCCTCGAGCAAAGTTACCCCGAGGCTGTGCTCAACTGGCTGGCGGAGATACGCTGGCCGGCGCTGCATGGCACCTGGATGAGCCTGATCCAACTCTCGTACCCGATGTTCCTGATCGGCTTCCTGACCCTCGCAGCACAGTACTGGTACCAGCCGCGACCGCTGCACGCGGCGCAGCTGGTGGGTTTTGTCGGGCTGTTCTGGATGTTGCCGCAAACCTTCATCCTGCCGTTTACCCTCAACATCATGTGCAGCCAGGTGATGTTGATGATCGCCGCCGGTGTTGCACACGAGGCCTATCAAATGGCCTTCCGCGATGAACTGACCGGCCTGCCGGGGCGCCGAGCCCTCAACGAGCGCACCCAGCGGCTGGGACGCAACTATGTGCTGGCGATGACTGACGTCGATCACTTCAAGCGCTTCAACGACACCCATGGCCATGACGTGGGGGACCAGGTGTTGCGCCTGGTGGCGAGCAAACTGTCCAAGGTCAATGGCGGCGGGCGCGCCTACCGTTACGGCGGCGAAGAGTTTGCCGTGGTGTTTGCCGGCAAGACCCTGGATGAATGCATGCCGCACTTGGAGGAGATCCGCGAGATCATCGCCAACTACGACATCAAGCTGCGCAACCCGGACCGCCCCCAGGACGATCAGCAAGGGCGCCAGCGCCGGGCGGGCAGCGGTGCGACGAGTGTGTCGGTGACCGTGAGCATCGGCGTGGCCGAGCGCCAGGCCGAGCAGCGCACCCCCGAAGAAGTGCTCAAATCTGCCGACCAGGCGCTGTATGCCGCCAAGGGCGCGGGGCGCAACTGTGTGATCGCGGCCGGGCAAACCCGGCGTGGCGCGGTGCGCATGGAAAGCGCTGCCGGTTGAGTAATGGCGCTGTATTCAGCAGCGCTACAGTGATTGTCCACGGCGTTGACCGGCAGTAGGTTTAAACCATCTGCTGCCGGAGACATTGCCATGCCTGAATACAAAGCCCCCCTATGCGACATTCGTTTTCTGATCGACAACGTGTTTGATTTTCACGGCCATTACGCCGCGCTGGGCGCCACCGACGCCAGCCCGGACATGGTCAGCGCGATCCTCGAGGAAGGCGCCAAGTTCTGCGAAAACGTGTTGGCACCGCTCAATCGCAGCGGTGATGAAGAAGGCTGCCATTTTGACAACGGTGTCGTCACCACGCCCGAGGGCTTCAAGGAAGCCTTCGCTCAATACGTCGAAGGCGGTTGGCACGGCCTGGCGGCAGACCCGGCCTACGGTGGCCAAGGCCTGCCCCAATCCCTGGGCCTGGTGCTGAGCGAAATGATCGGCTCCAGCAACACCTCCTGGGGCATGTACCCCGGCCTCACCCACGGCGCGATGTCAGCGATCCACGCCCACGGCACCGTTGAGCAAAAAGACACGTTTCTGAGCAAACTCACCGCCGGCGAATGGACCGGCACCATGTGCCTCACCGAAGCCCATTGCGGCACCGACCTGGGCCTGATCAAGACCCGCGCCGTGCCCCAGGCGGACGGCAGTTACGCGGTCACTGGCAGCAAGATTTTCATCTCGGCCGGTGAACACGACATGAGCGCCAATATCATTCACCTGGTGTTGGCCAAGCTGCCGGATGCGCCAGCGGGCACCAAAGGGATTTCGTTGTTTATCGTGCCCAAGTTCCACGCCGATTCCGGCGAGCGCAACGCGGTGCATTGTGGCTCCATCGAGCACAAGATGGGCATCAAGGCCTCCGCTACGTGCGTGCTGAACTTCGACGGCGCCAAGGGCTTTCTGATCGGTGAGGCGAACAAAGGTCTCAACTGCATGTTCACCATGATGAACCATGCGCGCCTGGGCACCGGCATGCAGGGCCTGTGCAATGGCGAAGCGAGCTTTCAGGGCGCGATCAAATACGCCAACGATCGCCTGCAGATGCGCTCGCTCACCGGCGCCAAGGCTCCGGAAAAAGCCGCCGACCCGATCATCGTGCACGCCGATGTGCGTCGCATGTTGCTGACCATGAAAGCCTTCAACGAAGGCAATCGGGCGCTGACCTATTTCACTGCGCAATTGCTCGACACGGCGCACCTGAGCAGCGACGCCGGCCAACGCCAGGAAGCCGAAGACCTGCTGGCCTTCCTCACGCCCATCTGCAAAGCCTTCATGACCGATACCGGCTTTGAGGTGACCAACCACGGCATGCAGATCTTTGGCGGCCACGGCTACATTCGCGAATGGGGCATGGAACAGTTGGCCCGCGATGCGCGAATTGCGCCGATCTATGAAGGCACCAATGGCATCCAGGCGCTCGATCTGCTGGGGCGCAAAGTATTGGGCAGCCAAGGCAAGCTGCTGCGCGGCTTTACCAAGGTTGTGCATAAGTTCTGTGCTGCGAATGCCGAGCATCCGCAACTCAAGGCCTATGTTGCTCAGCTCAATCAACTGAATGGGGAATGGGGCGACCTGACCACCCAGATCGGTATGGCAGCCATGAAAAATCCCGATGAGGTCGGCGCGGCGGCGGTGGATTATTTGATGTACAGCGGCTACGTGATACTCGCCTACCTCTGGCTGCGCATGGCAATCGCTGCCCTTGAGGAGCGTGACACCGACTTCGCCAAGGCCAAGCTGGCCACCTGCGAGTTCTACTTCAAGCGCCTGTTGCCGCGTACGGCGACGCACCGCGCCGCTGTGGAAGCGGGCAGCGAATGCCTGATGAGTCTGCCAGCGGAGGCTTTTGCCCTGTGATGACTTAAAAATACCAATCAGTCACAAGTGGACCCTATGTGTCTGAAAAGTTGTTCGGGTACACTCGGAGCCTGTAAAACCGACACCTACCGAATTACTTTTCACGTTCTCACGAGGTTTGCCATGGCTGATTACAAAGCGCCGCTGCGTGATATGCGCTTCGTCCTCAACGAAGTCTTTGAGGTTGCCAACACTTGGGCCCAATTGCCGGCGTTGGCAGACACCGTTGACGCCGAAACCGTGGAGGCCATCCTCGAAGAAGCCGGCAAGGTCACCGCCAAGTCGATTGCCCCGATCAGCCGCAATGGCGATGAACAGGGCTGCCGTTGGGAAGACACGGCGGTGTTTACCCCCGATGGTTATCCACAGGCCTACAAAACCTACGCCGAAGGTGGCTGGGTAGGCGTAGGCGGTGACCCTGCCTTCGGTGGCATGGGCATGCCCAAGGCGGTGTCGGCCCAGGTTGAAGAGATGATCAACTCGTCGAGCCTGGCTTTTGGCCTGTACCCGATGCTGACGTCTGGCGCCTGCGTGTCGATCAATACCCACGCCAGTGATGAGCTCAAGGCGGCTTACCTGCCGAAGATGTATTCCGGTGAGTGGTCGGGTTCCATGTGCTTGACCGAAGCCCATGCCGGTACTGACCTGGGGATTATCCGCACCAAGGCCGAGCCTCAGGCGGACGGTTCCTACACGATCAGCGGCACCAAGATCTTTATCACCGGCGGCGAACACGACCTGACTGAAAACATCATCCACCTGGTGCTGGCCAAGCTGCCGGACGCGCCGGCGGGCCCTAAGGGCATCTCGTTGTTCCTGGTGCCGAAGTTTATGGTCAATGCCGATGGCAGCCTGGGTGCGCGCAACTTGGTGAGCTGTGGCTCCATTGAGCACAAGATGGGCATTCAGGCGTCTGCAACTTGCGTGATGAACTTCGACGCAGCGGTGGGTTACCTGGTGGGTGAGCCAAACCGTGGGTTGGCGGCGATGTTCACCATGATGAATTACGAGCGTCTGGGGGTGGGCATTCAGGGCCTGGCGTCCGGTGAGCGCTCGTACCAGAACGCGATTGAATATGCGCGTGACCGTCTGCAAAGCCGCTCCCCACTGGGTGTACAGGCTAAAGACAAGGTCGCCGACCCGATCATCGTCCACCCCGACGTGCGTCGCATGCTGCTGACCATGAAAGCGGCGAACGAGGGTGGCCGAGCGTTTTCCACGTACGTGGCGACTCAGTTGGATATCGCCAAATTCAGCGAGGATGCTTCTGCCCGCGAACGTGCAGATAGCCTGGTGGCACTGCTGACACCAGTGGCCAAGGCGTTCTTGAGCGACCTGGGCCTGGAAACCACGGTGCTGGGCCAGCAGGTGTTTGGCGGCCACGGTTATATCCGTGAATGGGGCCAGGAGCAGTTGGTGCGCGACGTGCGCATCACCCAGATTTACGAAGGCACCAACGGCATTCAGGCGCTGGACTTGATGGGCCGCAAAATCGTCGGCAGCGGCGGGGCGTTCTACACCCTGTTTGCCGAAGAGATCCGTGCATTCATTGCCTCTGCGGGTAGCGAGCTGGCTGAGTTCACCAAACCGCTGAGCGCGGCGGTGGATAACCTGGACGAATTGACCGCCTGGGTACTGGACCGCGCCAAGACTAACCCGAACGAAATCGGCGCGGCCTCGGTGGAGTATTTGCATGCATTTGGATACATGGCCTACGCCTACATGTGGGCTCGTATGGCCAAGGCAGCGTTGGGCAAAGAGGCTGAAGAAGACTTCTACGCCAGCAAGTTGGGCACCGCGCGATTCTACTTTGCACGTCTGCTGCCGCGTATTCACTCGCTGAGCGCGTCGGTAAAAGCCGGTAGCGAATCGCTGTTCTTGTTGGATGAGGCACTGTTTTAAGGGGGGAGAGGGCGTGTAAGCATTCTCTTACATGACGTGCTGCTAATCGTCCTCTATCGCCAAATTGGATCCACAGATAATCTACTTCACATGGACGTCGCGCAGGAAGCGCAAAAGCAACAACACGGACACGTAGGATTCTGCCAGGACGGCGGAGTGAAATGGATGTCAGGGAAACAGTCTGCAAAGCCCCGCTTCGGCGGGGTTTTCTTTTGCCCGCGAAAAAGTCAGGCGCTTGCCTGCGGGGCATTCATCACGTCTTCCAGCAGGGTGCGCAGCAGCGCGACGGTTGCTTGCTGGCGTTGTAGATCTCGGCATACCAAACCGACTTTCAGAGGCACCCTGGGTTCGCTCAAGGGTTTCCATAGCAACGACTGACTGTTGTGCTCATCCTGTGAGCGCCCCGGCAGCACGGTGGCCAGCTTGGTATGAGGCAGGCTGTCGAGAATCCCCACCATCGTATTCAACTCCGCCTGCACTTGCGGGCGCCGCCCCAGGTTGGACAGCTGGCTTTGCCAGATCTGGCGTACCTGAAACTCTTCCCCGAGCAACAACATCGGCAACTCGGCTGCCTGTTTCAGCGAGACCTTCTTGAATTCCCGCAGGGGATGGTCATCGGGGATGACCACCTTCAACTCATCTTCGTACAGCAACACGCCATGCAGCCCCGGCTGGCGTGGCGGCAGGTAGCTGATGCCGATGTCCAGCGAGCCGTTGAGCAACCGTCGCTCAATCTCAAGCCCCGTCAGTTCGTAGATTTGCACCACCAAATGCGGTTGGGCCTTGCGCACACGCTCGAGCATCTGCGGCACCAAACTGGTGTGCACGGTTTGCAGCACGCCGATCGCTAAGGTGCGCATCGCCTGGCCCTTGAAGTTGCGCAGGGCTTCGACGGCGTGCTGCATGCCATCGATCAGCGGCAGGGCGTGGTTGTACAGTGTATGAGCGGCGAGGGTGGGCAACAGGCGTTTGCTGCTGCGCTCGAACAGGCTCACATCCAGGTTCTGTTCCAATTGGCGAATCTGCTGGGACAGCGCCGGTTGAGAGATAGAAAGACGCTCTGCGGCCCGGCCGACGTGGCCTTCCTCATACACCGCGACGAAATAACGCAGTTGCTTGAAATCCATAAGGCTTACTTATCGAAAAAGCTGGAAAATCGAAATGGCCGCCGGCCTCGGAGGGGCCTAGTCTAGCGCCTATTCGCAGGGCTTACAGGGCCAGATCGGACAATGAACAGCGTTTTTGTTGATAGCGTTTACATAGGCAAGGCAATAAACATCAGGGCAGTATGGGTGCGTTGTACCGACCAAGGTCCGGTTGCTATTGGGGGTGAGCTGTGAATCTGTTCAGCCTACGCCGCTCGGCGCCGAGCCTGGACGACCTGATCTTGGACAAGCCCCGCGATGACGCGTCGAGCGAATCGCTGATGCCCACCGTGGCGCGGCCCCCTCACGTGTTCGTGCGGGGGCAGGGCTCATGGCTGTGGGACAGTGAAGATCGTGCCTACCTGGATTTCAGTCAGGGCAACGCCGCCAACAGCCTCGGCCACAGCCCGCAGGTGTTGATCAACGCCCTGGCAGACCAAACCCAAGCACTGATTAACCCCGGCAATGGCTTCTATAACCGCGCTCAACTCAACCTCGCTGAACGCCTGTGCCATCGCACCGGTAGCGACCAGGCCTACCTGCTCAACAGCGGCGCCGAAGCCTGCGAGGCTGCGATCAAACTGGCGCGCAAATGGGGCCAACTCCATCGCGGCGGCGCCTACCGCATCATCAGTGCCAGCGGTGGTAATCATGGCCGCAGTTTTGCGGCGATGTCGGCCTCGGCAGGCGGCCCGCAGAACCGCTTTGAACCACAATTGCCGGGTTTCAGCCATGTGCCGTTCAACGACCTGGCAGCCCTTCACGCTGCTGTCGATGCGCAAACCGTTGCCATCCTGCTCGAACCTATCCAGGGCGAAGCCGGCGTGATCCCCGCGACCGAGCACTACCTTAAAGGGGTTGAGCGTCTGTGCCGTGAGCTGGGCATCCTGCTGATCCTCGACGAAGTACAGACCGGCATCGGCCGTTGCGGCACTTTGCTCGCCGAACAGCAATACGGTGTACGCGCCGACATCATCACCCTCGGCAAAGGCCTGGGCGGCGGTGTGCCACTGGCGGCGCTGCTGGCGCGAGGCAATGCGTGTTGTTTTGAGGTGGGCGAGTTGGAGGGCACGCATCACGGCAATGCACTGATGGCGTCTGCCGGTTTGGCGGTGATCGATACGGTGCTGGAGCACGGTTTTCTTGAACGGGTGCGTGAGTCCGGCCTTTATCTCGGCGAAGGCCTGGCCCGCTTGGCATACCGTTACGAGCACGGTCAACTGCGCGGACACGGCCTGATGTGGGGCCTGACGTTGTCGGATGATTCTGCGGATGCGGTGGTAAAAGCAGCGCTGCACGAAGGCCTTATCCTCAGCGCTGCGCAACCCAACTGCCTGCGCTTCACCCCGGCGCTGACGGTGAGCAAAAGCAATATCGACGAAATGCTCCTGCGCTTAGCCCGTGCCTTTTCCCGGGTGCGCACTGCGCAGCTGCAATGCCGCAAGGGCATTGCCGTTTAACCTGATTTCCTGAACCGTCTCGCGGTATACGCGGCGCCTCCGGCCTGATTCTTTTGGCTGGGGGCGTTTTTTTTGTGCGCGTCTAAAAGATGGCGCTATGCCAGATCCTACTGAACCCTCACGAACGCCCACGGTCGATTAGCTACACGGCTCACACGAGCCGATTTTTTGGAGCTGACCCATGGATTTCATTCGTATCATCATCGCCATTCTGTTGCCGCCACTGGGTGTGTTCCTGCAAGTGGGTTTCGCCGGTGCGTTCTGGTTGAACATCTTGCTGACCCTGTGCGGCTACATCCCCGGCATCGTGCATGCGGTGTACATCATCGCCAAGCGCTGAGGCCGTCAGCCTTTTGCGATGAGCCGTGAGTTGCGCTCGTTGCGAAAGGCCAACTGCTCGATGGTCTGGGTGGCGTGTTCGGCATCTTCGCGCGCTTGCAGGATGATGCCGTGCTGCTCGGACTTGCTGCACACCGGGTCGGCATTGCTCGCATCCCCTGTGAGCATGAAGGCCTGGCAACGGCAGCCGCCGAAGTCTTTCTCTTTTTCATCGCATGACTTGCACGGCTCCGGCATCCAGTCGTAGCCGCGAAAGCGGTTGAAGCCGAAAGAGTCGTACCAGATGTGCTGCATGCTGTGGTCACGCACGTTGGGAAATTGCACCGGCATTTGTCGGGCGCCGTGACAGGGCAAGGCGGTACCGTCCGGCGTGACGGTCAGAAAGATGCTGCCCCAGCCGTTCATGCAGGCTTTCGGGCGCTCCTCGTAGTAGTCCGGTGTCACGAAAATCAGCTTGCACGGATGACCTTCGGCTTCGAGCTTGGCGCGGTATTCGTTGGTGATGCGCTCGGCGCGCACCAGTTGTTCCTTGGTCGGCAGCAACCCCACACGATTCAGTTGCGCCCAGCCGTAGAACTGGCAGGTGGCGAGCTCGACAAAGTCGGCTTCCAGGGCAATGCACAGCTCTATGATGCGGTCGATCTTGTCGATATTGTGCCGATGGGTGACGAAGTTCAGCACCATCGGGTAGCCGTGGGCTTTCACCGCACGGGCCATTTCCAACTTTTGCGCGAAGGCTTTTTTCGAGCCGGCCAGCAGGTTGTTCACCTGTTCGTCGCTGGCCTGGAAGCTGATCTGGATATGGTCCAGGCCGGCTTTTTTGAAGTCGCTGATCTTCTGCTCGGTGAGGCCTATCCCTGAGGTGATCAGGTTGGTGTAGAACCCCAGCTTGCGCGCTTCGGCGATCAGTTCGGCAAGGTCCTGGCGCACCAAAGGCTCGCCGCCGGAAAAGCCCAACTGCGCGGCGCCCATTTCCCGTGCTTCACGAAACACCTTGAACCACTGCTCGGTGCTCAGCTCCTTGCCCTGCTCGGCAAAATCCAGCGGGTTGGAGCAATACGGGCACTGCAGCGGGCAGCGGTACGTCAGCTCGGCGAGCAGCCACAGCGGCAGGCCGATCGCCGGTTTTTCAGGCAAGGGTAATCCAGTGCTCTGCACGGGCGACCTCCATGAATTGCTCGATGTCGGCGCCCAGCTCAGGCACGCCGGGGAACTGCTTATCCAACTCAGCGATGATCGCCGCCACATCCCGCTCGCCGTCAATCAAGCCACCGATCAACGCAGCGCTGTCGTTGAGCTTGATCATGCCTTCGGGGTAGAGCAACACATGGCCTTTTTGCGCAGGCTCGTATTGGTAACGATAACCCTGGCGCCACGTGGGCTTTTTGCTGCGATCAAAGCTCATAGGGTGATTCCCTTATGCCAAACCCGCTGCTCGGTGACGCTGTGATACGGCGGGCGTTTGAGTTCGTAGGCCATGCTCATGGCGTCCAGCATGCTCCACAAAATATCCAGTTTGAACTGGAGAATTTCCAGCATGCGCTCCTGACCTTCACGGGTGGTGTAGTGCTGCAACGTGATTGCCAGGCCGTGTTCCACATCGCGGCGGGCCTGGCCCAGGCGGGTGCGGAAATATTCGTAGCCGGTGGGGTCGATCCACGGGTAGTGCTGCGGCCAGCTGTCGAGCCGCGACTGGTGAATCTGCGGCGCAAACAGCTCGGTCAGCGAGCTGCTGGCGGCTTCCTGCCAACTGGCGCGACGGGCGAAGTTGACGTAGGCATCCACCGCGAAACGCACACCGGGCAATACCAGCTCCTGGGAGCGCAATTGGTCTGGGTCGAGGCCGACGGCCTGGCCCAGGCGCAGCCAGGCTTCAATGCCGCCGTCTTCACCGGGGGCACCGTCGTGGTCGAGCAGGCGCTGGATCCATTCGCGGCGGATCTCGCGGTCTGGGCAATTGGCCAGGATCGCGGCGTCTTTGAGCGGGATATTCACCTGGTAGTAGAAGCGGTTGGCGACCCAGCCCTGAATCTGCTCGCGGGTCGCACGGCCGTCATACATCGCCACGTGGTACGGGTGATGGATATGGTAGAACGCGCCCTTGGCCCGCAGGGCAGCTTCGAATTCTTCGGTGTTCATCGGCCTGTCAGTCATATGAGGTCCCCTGTAGGCGCGAGCTTGCTCGCGAAGGTCGTTAACGATGACGTGATTATCTGGATGAAAGCGTTGTCCTTGAGTTTTTCGCGGGCAAGCCCGCTCTTACAGTTCAATGCTCATGCCGTCGTAAGCCACTTCGACATTGCGCCGCACCAGTTCCGCTCGCTCGGGGGAGTCTTCATCGAGGATCGGGTTGGTGTTGTTGATGTGGATAAGCACCTTGCGTTGCTCGGGCAACTGCTCCAGCACTTCGAGCATGCCGCCGGGGCCGTTCTGCGCCAGGTGGCCCATTTCGCGACCGGTACGGGTGCCGACGCCACGGCGCTGCATTTCATCGTCGTCCCACATCGTGCCGTCCACCAGCAGGCAGTCGCTGCCGGCCATGATCTCGAGCAACGGTGCGTCGACCTTGCCCAGGCCCGGGGCGTAGAACAGTTTGCCGCCGGTGCGCAGGTCTTCGACGATCAGGCCGATGTTGTCGCCGGGGTGCGGGTCGAAGCGATGCGGCGAGTAGGGCGGGGCGGCACTGCGCAGTGGCAGTGGGGTGAAGCGCAGGTTGGGGCAGGCTGGCACGGTGAAGCTGGTATCCAGCTCGATGCGGTTCCAGGCCAGGCCGCCGTTCCAGTGGGTAAGCATGGTGAACAGCGGAAAGCCGGTGCTCAGGTCTTCATGGACCATGTCGGTGCACCACACCTGGTGCGGGCAACCTTCGCGCAGGCTCAACAGGCCGGTGGTGTGGTCGATCTGGCTGTCCATCAGGATGATCGCGCTGATGCCGGTGTCACGCAAGGCGCGGCCAGGTTGCATCGGCGCAAAACCTTGCAGTTGCGCGCGGATATCCGGCGAGGCGTTGCACAGCACCCAGTTCACGCCATCGTCGGAAATCGCGATGGACGACTGGGTACGCGCCTGGGCCCGCAGGCTGCCATCACGAAAACCTGCGCAGTTCACGCAGTTGCAGTTCCACTGCGGGAAACCACCGCCGGCGGCGGAACCTAGAATCTGGACAAACATGGTCGCTCCATCAAGCAAAGCTCAAAAACTAAAACGCCCCGGGCGAACCGAGGCGTTGTATTACCCAGCGGATTAACGGCTGGCGAAGTACATGGTGACTTCGAAACCGATTCGCAGATCAGTGTAAGCAGGTTTGGACCAGGTCATATTCTTACTCCTACCAAGGGATGGGACGTTCACTACTAAGTAATACATATAGTCCACCTCCTGTCGGAGATGTTCAGATGTGTGCGTGTGAATATTACTCAGTTCTGCTCAAGTTAGCGCTGTCTCGGTGGAAAAAGCCTGTTGCAGGGTTGGCAATGATCAGCTTCCCGTTAGCCAGGCAGTCGTGATGGGCGGGCCGTTAGCAACGCAATGCCAGCCGCCTATGGCGTCGTTCAACTGCCGGACCGCCTGCTGCAAGTCATCGTGAGTACGGGTTTGGATCAACCGCTGAAGCTCGGCCAGATAATCCGACGGATGGCCAGCCAGGTGGGCATGCCACAGCAGTTCGGCGGCTTGGGGGGTGGGCAGTGTCTGCGCTGAGAACTGCTGCGCCAGGGGCAGGTTGCCCAAGTCGCTGGCGCTGATCAGCGCAGGCAATTGCCGCAGGAAGCTTTGCAGATGATCAATGATGCCCTCCAACGACACGCTGGGAGACTGCACGCCCAACAACAGGCCGGTTTGCCCGTTGATCTGTCGGACACCGCTGAACACGGCGTAGCCGATTTGCAGCTCTACCCGCAGACGTTGGTAGAACGGCCCCTGCACAAAGTGCCCGAGCAGTCGCCACGCGGCTTCATCTGCAAGGGTTTGGCTAGGGGGTGGGCAAAACAGCAACACCGCGGCTTCATTGGAAGCGGTATTCACGTCGTGCCAGATACGTTGACCACTGAGGCTTGGTAACTGGTGTTCGATGTTTGCAGGTTGCCCAGGCAGGCGGGCCGCTGCGGTCTTGATCGCCGCTTCAAGCGCGGCAGGAAACCCCAGCCCCAATCCCTGCCAGCGTGCAGAGGCCCATGACCGCTCGTTGTCCTGGGGTGCAGTTGTCGCGCAGCAGGTCGGCAGCGCCTTGAGCAATTCGCGGATGGCGATCATGGGCGTCGTCGAAGCCTGCGCCGCTGGCTGCGCTTGAGTGAGCTGCTGCGCCAACGCGTCGAGCACTGCGGGCATCGGCTCATGTAGCCCAACCATTTTTACCTGCCAGTCAGGGCCGATGGTTTCGAATGACAGGTCGACACCCGCTTGGCGTGCCTGCTCGCGCAACGGCTGCAATGCGTCTTCCAGGCCGCAGGGTGCACTTCGCCATTGCAGGTACAGCGCTCCTTCATCGCCATCAGTTGCCAAGGCTTGGCTGAAGGTCAGCGCCGAGACGTCCTTGCGCCCGCGTGAGCGATCCTGCGCAAATGTGCGCAAGCCTCGGTGGGCGCTGGTCTGGCCGCGAATCAGGCCGGCGCGCTCTTGCGTCGCCGCAGGGCGTAGGAAGGGGTTATTGGGTGTGAGCTGCCACGTCAGCTGTGATGGCGGCAGGTGCAAGGCGTCGAGCATGGACTTGAGCGCTACCACGGCCTGTTCCGACAGGTCTTCGTGGTCATTTCGGGCTAACGCCAGGGCACCCTGGATCTGTTGTTGCCGAGCCGCCAGCAGCGCGAACTCTTCTCGCAGCGAAGCCCACTCGCTGTGTGCGAAAAAGCTCAGCCAGTCGTGCAGCAGCTGTTCAATCTGCGTCGCCGATTCACCCTGCTCGTTGAGCGTAAAGTCGATATCCAGCACCGTTTGCCCGGCGTAGTGATACACCACTGTCGCGTGCAGGGCAGTGGCCAATTGTTGGGCTTGCAGTTCTGCCAGCAACCCGCCCGGTGCCGAGGCGTTAAGCCAGGTGCAGAGGAACTCAAGGGCTTCACGGGGCGCGTTGCAGCCAATCACGTGATGCAGGTGATTGCCTGCGAGGTGTTGATAACGTTGTGCCTGATCGGGCATCAACGCTGGCGGCGCGGCTTGTGGGCGTTGTGGGCCAGAGGTCAGCGCTTCGCTGAACTGTTGCGCCAGGGTTTCAAGGGCTTGCAACGACTGTGGGCCGGCAAGGCTCAGGGTCATCTGGCCACTCTGGTAGAACTGCTGGTGAAATTCCCGCAGTGCTTGCTGAAAATCCTCACGCTCTACGGGCAGGCTGTCGCGGTTCCCTGCATGGAAGCCGCGCAGCGGATGATCGGCGCACAGGCCTTGCAGCAGCGCAACCTGATGCTGCGCCTTGGCATCCTGGGACCAGGCTACAAACTCTGCATGCAGCACTTCCCGCTCACGCAGTTGGTCTTCCAGGGCCAGGCGCGGATGAGTCAGCATGTCGACCAAGCGTTCCAACCCAGCCGCGAAGGTCGACTCCGGCAGCTCGAAGAAGAAATCCGTGGTGCGCTCACGGGTGCTGGCATTGACCTGGCCACCCTGGCGTTGCACGTAGGCCATCACCCCTTCATCGGCAGGAAACCGCTCGGTTCCCAGAAACAACAGATGCTCAAGAAAATGCGCCAACCCCGGCCAGGCCAATGGCACGTCATGGCTGCCAGCAGCCACGCGTAACACAGCGGCGCAACGCTTCAAGCGCGGTGCGTGACGCAGGGAAACCCGCAGGCCGTTGGCCAGGGTCAGGTGAAGGTGATGAGGGTGGGCCGGCGCAGGCATGGGCACTTCCAGAACGTAGGAAGCGCCTATGCTAACAAACCCGCTGGATCAGGGCTTGTGCAGCGCGCCGTAGAGCTCGGGGCGACGGTCTTGCAGGTAGTGATTGGCGGCACGAGCGTCGAGGATCGACTGGCGATCCAGCGTGCCGACGATCAAGGCTTCATCCAGGCCTGCCTGGGCGATGCGTTGGCCATTCGGCGCGGCGATACTGCTTTGCCCGCAGTAATGAATGTCGCCTTCGTGCCCGCAGTAGTTGGCGTAGGCGACGTAGCACTGGTTTTCGAAGGCTCGTGCCCGCACGGTGACGTCCGCCACAAAATCGAAGGGCACCATGTTGGCGGTCGGCACCAGGATCAGCTCGGCACCGGCCAGGGCCAGGCGGCGGGTGTTTTCCGGGAACTCTAGGTCGTAGCAGATCAGCAATCCGAGTTTCCAGCCGTTGAGCTCTACCAGCGGGAAATCATCGCCGCCGGCACTGAACATCAAGTTGTCAAGGTCGCCAAACAGATGGGTCTTGCGGTAGTTGCACAGGCGCTGGCCGTGGGCGTCGATCAACTGCACGGCGTTGTAGATCTGCCCGTCCTCGGCCCGCTCCGGGTAGCCGTACACAATTGCCAAACCAGCGCTTTGCGCCAGTTCGGCAATGGCTTGCGCAGAGGGGCCATCCTGCGCTTCGGCCAAGGCGCCAACGGCTTCGGCGCCAATGTTGTAGCCGCTGAGGAACATCTCCGGCAGCACCAGCACATCGGCATCCGACGCTTCATGCGCCAGTTGATGCAAGCGCGTGAGGTTGCCGGCCACATCCAATGGTAAAGGCGGACATTGGTACAGGGCGACACGCATGGTCAACTCCTTACTCGGGCAGGGCAATGGGGCCGATGTCGGCGAATACATCGCCAGGGCCTGGGTTCTCAGGGTGTGTGCTGCCACCGAAGTGGGTCATGATGCCCCACACCGCATTCAAAGAGGTCTGCACGGCGCCTTCGACCCAGGCTGGGGTCCAGGAGACGTCGTCACCGGCGATAAAAGTCCCACGTTGTTCGGCGGGCATGTCCTTCTGCATGAAGTGCGCATACATACGCTGGTTGTAGCGATAGTGGCCGGGCAGTGCGCCTTTGAAGGCCCCGAGGAAATGCGGGTCGGCTTCCCACGACACCGTGATCGGGTCGCCGATGATGCGGGCCTTGATGTCGACGTTCGGGTAGATCTTTTTTAACGCGTCCAACGCCAGTTTTACCCGCTTATCGATAGGTTGCGGCAGCATTTTCAGCGCGTCGCTCATCCACGCATAAGACAGGCAGATCACCCCAGGTTTGTCGTCACCGTTATCGAACAGGTAGGTGCCACGCGTCAGGCGGTCGGTGAGGGTCATGCTCATTAGGTCGCGGCCGGTTTCCGGGTCTTTGTCCTTCCAGAACGGACGGTCGACCATCACGAAGGTTTTCGACGATTGCATGTAGCGCGTGCGGTCCAGGGCCATCCACATCTTTTGCGAGAACAGGCTTTCATCGCATTCGATCTGGGTGGTCAGCAGCCAGCTTTGGCACGTGGTGAGCACTGCTGCGTACTCACGGGTGTCGCCGTAGTTGTCGGTGACGGCAAAGCGGCCATCGGCGGCGTGGGCAATGCGCTTCACGCCGGCGCGTGGCGCACCGCGATGCAACGAACTGAGGCTGGTGCCCGCTGGCCAATGGGCACAGCGTTCCGGCACATGACGCCAGATGCCCATGGGCACCTGCGACACACCGCCGACCACCAGATGTTGGTGATCGTCGCAGTTGGTCATTACCACGCGGAAGATTTCCAGCATGGAGTTGGGGAAGTCCGAGTCCCAGCCGCCCGTGCCGAAACCCACCTGACCGAACACTTCGCGGTGCAGGAACGAGAGCTTGGCGAACGCCTTGGAGGTAGCGACGAAATCGTAGAAGGTGCGGTCATCCCACAGCGGGACCAGCTTGTTCCACAGTTCCTTGAGACGTGGCACGTCACGGTCGCGGATGGCCTGCTGGATATCACCGAACTGCGAACCGGCCTCCAGCGCGTCGGCCCAGGCGTCGGCGACTTCCTGGAACAGCACCGGCAGATCGGAGAGCTTTTGCGCGTAGTGGGTCTGGCCTTCGAGGTCGATCACCGTGCTGCCAGAGGCCGGGGTTAGTGGGTTGGGGAAGGGTTTGGTTTCCAGGCCGAGCTTGTCGACATAGTGGTAAAACGCGGTGGATGACACCGGGAAACGCATCCCGCCCAACTCGGCAATAATGCCCTCGGCGCCTTCAAAGGCTTGGGAACGCAGGCGGCCGCCCATCTTCGACGCTTCGTACACCACCGGCTTGAGGCCCAGCTTCATCAACTCATAGGCGGCCACCAGGCCGGCGATACCTGCGCCGACGATCGCCACTTCGGCGCCGTGGTTGACGGCGGGAATGCTGCCCAGGCCGGCGGGGTGTTCGATCCAGTCATCAAAGGCGAACGGAAAGTCCGGGCCGAAGATGGTGATGGGTTTTTTACCGTCTGCAGGGTGGCGATTGTTTTTGTTGAACGTATTCATGGCTGACCTTGCTGAATACCCGGCGGGGCACGACCCGCTGAGTATAGGAAAAGATGGCAGCCAGTTTAGGGAGCATAGCGTTCGTTAATAAGACGCAAAGTGTCGTCGGAATGAATTGTTTTTAGTCAGAGTGACGAGCTTGGTGGTCAGACTGGCTGGCCGCGATCCAATTTGTTACTGAGGATGATCGAGGTGGTGGTTTTCTCCACGCCCTCGACGCTGCCGATTTGGTCCAGCAATTGGTCCAGTTGCTCCGGCGAGTCGGTGCGCAGCCAGGCCACGTAATCGAACTCACCGCTGACGGCGCACAGCTGCTGAACTTGCGCCATGGCACTGAGCCTGCGCAGCACTTCCTTGCCCGAACGCGCTTGCACGGTGATACCCACATAAGCCTGCAAACCGCCGTCGACGACGCGTTGGCCTAGGCGTACGCCGTAGCCGGTGATCACCTGGGTTTTCTCCAACCGCGCCAAGCGCGACGTCACCGTAGTGCGCGCAATGCCTAACTGGCGTGCAAGCATGGCCACGCTTTCACGAGCGTTGATCTGCAGAGCGGCGATCAACTGGCGGTCGATTTCATCTAGGACGGGCAAGGGAAGCTCCAGTACGGGCGGCAATGGGCAGGCATGTTACAGGCTTGTATCGGCCAGCAGGCAGCGGGCAAACAGTTGCGGCACCGGCAAATGGCGATGGCTATAGCGACTGAGCAGGATGATCTCGCGGTAAAACGTCAGACTGCCCAGCGGGATGATTCGTACCTTGGGCGAGTGTTCAAGCCACAAGCCTGCCTGAGGAATCAGCGACACCCCCAGGCCACATTCCACCATCTTGACGATGGCTTCCAGTTCATCCAGCTCCAGTGCCACCTGTACATCGAGCCGTTGCTCGCGCAAGAAGTGGCTGACCAATCGACCGCCAAACGAGGCGCGGTGCGTAGCGCACGAGGGGTTGAGTGTTGAGCAGGTGCAAAGGGTCGTTACCCACTATCGAGTCAGGCACGATCAGTACGAAGGGCTCTTTGCGCACCACCTGCATACGCAACTCCTTGGGCAGGTCGAAGGGCGGGCGGATGATGATTGCCGAGTCCAGCTCGCCGGCGTCTACTTGGGAAAACTATCGTCTTTTCATCCAAGCAAGCAAGGCTAGACTCGAAGAACTTAACGCCCCCAGAGGTTTGACCTGATGACACTCGCGCCTTTTCACCTGGCAATCCCGGTATACGACCTGGCCGCTGCACGGCACTTCTACGGTGACGTCTTTGGCCTAGAGGAGGGCCGCTCCAGCGACCATTGGGTCGACTTCAACTTCTTCGGCCACCAATTGGTTATTCACGAACACCCGAAAACTGCATCCCAAGTGTCAGCCCATACCAACGCAGTCGACGGCCATGATGTGCCCGTACCCCATTTCGGCGTGGTGCTGGGCTGGGACGATTGGCATGCGCTGGCCGAACGCTTGCAGGCGCGCAAGACCCAGTTTGTGCTGGAGCCGCACATCCGGTTCAAGGGGCAGGTGGGGGAGCAGGCGACGTTGTTTCTGTTTGACCCGTGCGGGAATGCGCTGGAGTTCAAGGCGTTTAGGGATATCGGGCAGTTGTTTGCGAAGTGAAGTGGCCAGACAGGCAAAAGCCGCGCAATGCGCGGCTTTCTTGTTGGTTAGGCTGACACGGACTTGGCGCGTGGAGCTGGCGCATGAACCCGGTGTTGGTAGGTTGCATGCCGGAGAACGCGGCCGGGTTTGGGGGTCGTTAGGCGTTGCGCTTGAGGTTGCTAAATTAAACCGAGCTTAACGGCTATGCCAAAAATCATCATGACCCCTATGAGGCCAAGCGCGCTCCATTGCAGGCGCACGAATTTACGTTTGAGCACGGCAGGCAAGCCCGTCAGATCTTCGGTACTCAGCGTACCCCTTTTGATGTGGCGTTTTGGAAAGGCGACGATTCCAGAAATACCGCCAATCAACAGCAATTTCCCCCATGGCCCCCCATACCGCAATGGCGCCCAGGCTGAGATTGCCGAGCTATTTTTCAAGTGTTCCAGGATGAGGTCCATCTTTGTGTAAGCAAGGTGTAGGCAGATACCAATCCATAGAAAAATACCGGCGAAGTCAGCCAAGGCTATGGCCAAAAGCACTTTATCGCCTACGGCCAGGCTCATTTTGCCGCCTCATAAATCTTTTCCCCTACCCACCCGCCAGCCAGTCCACCTACAGCCCCCGCGGTGGCGGAAGCTGCTCCCACTGCAATGACCGCACACGCTAAGGTTGCAACACCGGCGGTGGGTACCCCGAGGGCAACGCACAGTGCGGTGCCGGCAGTGCCGGATAAGGTCGCGCCCACTATTGCCCCCGTACCAACGCCCCCAACAAAGCTACCGGTTTCTGTAAATTTAACTTTCTCGCACGCCTGAGCATCGCCAGCGGAGCAGACATTTTTGACTTTCATATAAGAAGCGCCCCCACCAATCGAAGTGCCGACCCAGCCACCGTACTTGATCACCGTGGCAGCCTTGGCCAGCTTTTGAATATGGGTGGCGTATCCCGGTATCTGGCCCGATGCGCCTGCTTGTGTCCATCGATGAACGAGGCTTCGGCTTGATAGGCCCAGCGCGGTTTTTAGACTGGGATGGTCGGGAATGCCCATGCTTTTGCGAGCAAGGCTGAATCGCCCCGGGTTTCGTAGACACCTCTTTGCCTTAAACTGAGGCCGATCAGGCAGTTATTTTTGCGGGTCACCCAGCGGCTAAGGCGTGAGCGGCGTGTTGCTTGGAAATAGCTCTATCTAAATCACGCCAAGCATAACTGCGCTGCCAAAGCTGACCATTACCAACAAGAGCCCAATCAAGCTCCACTGTAAAGTGACCAACTTTCGCTTGAGCCCAGTGGGGAACTGCGCGAAATCTTCTGCGCTTAAGTTGCCCTTTTTGAGCTGGTAGTTTGGAAATGTAATGAGCCCGGAAATACCACCGATCAAAAGCAGTTTGCCCCAGGGGCCACCGTGTTGCATGGGTGCCCACATCATAATGGCAGGGCTATTTTTAAGGTGGTCCAGCATCATGTCCGCTTTGGTATAGGCTAAATGCAGGCAGACGCCAATCCAAACAAAAATTCCTGTGAGGTCGGTTAGAGCTATGGTCAAGAGAACCGAATCGCTCGTACTCAGTGTCATTTAACGGCCTCGTAGATCTTCTCGCCTGCCCATCCACCTATTGCGCCACCCACGGCGCCACCCGCGACAGAACCTGCACCCACCACGATCAGGCCGCATGCCAGAGTGGCTGCGCCCATCGTCGGTATGCCCAGCCCAACACACAAACCGCCTACGACGGCCGCCGATAGGGCCGCTCCCGCAGCGCCGCCGCCACCGAGTGAGCCTGCAAAGCTACCCGCTTCCGTAAACTTGACCTTCACACAAGCGTCGCTGTCGCCTGCGGAACAAACGTTTTGTACCTTCATGTAAGAAGCGGCCCCACCTATGGAGGTGCCGACCCAGCCGCCGTGCTTAATCACCGTCGAAGCCTTTGCCAGCTTCTGAATGTGGGTAGCGTACCCAGGTATCTGGCCTGGAGCACCTGCCTGTGTCCATCGGTGAACAAGGCTACGGCTCGATATCCCCAATGCGATTTTGAGGCTGGGGTGGTCGGGTATGCCCATGCTTCTGCGGGTCAGGGATGTGAGGTGAGTATCGAGCTGGCCAAGCAGCCTTTTGCGTTCAGCGAAGAACTCTGGTGATCGTAAATGCCCATCCTTAAGGAATGCCCTTTGATGCAGTGCCTCAATCTCCTTAAGAATATTCTTCAAATTGTTCAGGTTCCCGGCCAGCATAGCTTCCCCTGCACCGATTGAGGTTGAACTGAGCGCCAGGAAACTTTGGATCTGCTCACGGTGACGCATCATGAAGTCGGCATCGTTCGCACTCAGGGGAGCGATAGCGTTTTTAGTGTGTGCCGCCGCTTCCATCAACCAGCGTTCTTCGCGGGTACATTGAACGTTGTTCGGGTCGCTGAGAGCGATCATTGAGCCCGCTTTAACCTCGGTGAGGTCCGGGTTTAGCGAGTGAAATTTATCCAGCACGGCGGCGTCGGGTGATTGAAACAGCGTTCGTTTCAATGCATCCGGCGTCGTGCTTTTGGGCACGATGTAAAAACCGGGCTCCTGCGGTTTTACTCCAGGCGCAGGCCTGATTGCAGGCGACTCGCTGGTTGGCCGCTTGCGTAAGTTGCCAGAGGTGTCGTCGCTCAAAGGGCTGAGGGGCCTGTCGCAAACCAGTAATAGTTGACCGCGCTCGACCCCCGTTAGGATTTGCTGCTCAGTCCAAGGGGTTCCGCTCGTGCGGACATCCAGGCTGAATATGTATGTGGAAGAAAGACCGTGAAGCGCGCGCCTAACGTTCGACACCGCAAAAAAGGGGGATTCGACCTGGCTGAAATCTATGCCTGAGCGCTCAAGGTCGTTTCGATGCATTAAACGCATTGCTGTCATCCTGATGGCGATGAGCCGAAGCGTAACGGTGGCTGCAACACGCTTGCTGTCAGCATTATCTGTTTATGCCAAAGAGCCGGAAGGCGGCGAAGAAGGGTGAGACCTCAATGCAGATGACGGCTTAGCAGCATTTACGGCGAGCGCCCGACAGTCACATCGGGCTCCCGCCATGCGCGGTTACTGCGAGTGCCTTCAAGCGAGAGGGGGGGGGCGCAGTCGAGGACGTGTGCTGCGTGCTCAATGGCTTCACGCAGTGGAACCACTCTGATTGCTTCGATCCTAGTGTGGACGATTTGTGGACGGAAAGCGGTTTTCTGCGATTCTGGAAGGGAGATTTCTGATCGCCAGAAACGACAAAGGCCACGTAAAACGTGGCCTTGAAGTTGGTGGGCCCACACGGACTTGAACCGTGGACCAAAGGATTATGAGTCCTCTGCTCTGACCAACTGAGCTATAGGCCCTTAACTGGACGCGGATTATAGCGATGGTTTACCCGCTGTGCTATCCGAAAAATCCTCAATGCGCCTACGAAGGAAGGTAGCAGCAAAAACCTCGGGTGGCAGTGGCAGGCTGACGATGTAGCCTTGCATCTGTTGGCAGCCCTCTGCCGCCAGGAATGCCTGTTGTGCGGGGTTTTCCACGCCCTCGGCGATGATGGTGAATTGCATGCTGTGGCCCAGGGCGATGATGGCGCGCACGATGGCGGCGTCGTGGGGGTCGTCGGGCAGGCCGCGGACGAAGGATTGGTCGATCTTCAGGAAGTCCAGCGGCAGGCGTTTGAGGTAGCTGAGGGATGAATAGCCGGTGCCGAAGTCATCAATCGCCAATTGCACGCCCAGGCGTTTGAGTTGGTGCAGTACTTCCAGCGCTTCTTCGGCCTGGCTCATGATGAAATTTTCAGTGATCTCCAATTGCAGATGGCTGGGCTCCAGCTGGTAGTCGTGCAATAGCTGCTCGATGCGCGCCAGCAGGTTGGGGTGACGCAATTGGGCGCCGGCGAGGTTGACCGAGAGGGTGCCAAAGTCGTCGAAGGTGCGTTGCCAGGCATGCATTTGTTGGCAGGCTTGTTCCAGCACCCAGTCGCCAATCTGCAGGATCATGCCGTTCTCTTCGGCCAGGGCGATGAAGTGTTCGGGCGGCACGTCGCCGAAGGTGGGGTGGTGCCAGCGGATCAGCGCCTCGGCACCGATCAGCTCTTGGGTGACCAGGCTCAGTTTGGGTTGATAGCACAGGCTCAGTTCGTCGCGCTCGATGGCGCGGCGCAGTTCATGTTCCAGCGCCACGCGTTCGTTGGCCTGGGCGGTGAGGTCTTGGGTGTAGCATTCGACTCGGTTGCGCCCTTTGGCCTTGGAGCGGTACATCGCGGCGTCAGCGTTCTTGACCAGGGTGGCGACGTCGGTGCCGTCCTGGGGGTAGAGGCTGGTGCCGATGCTGGCGCTGATAAAGAACTCATGTTCACCGGCCTGGAACGGCGGGGTGAAGCAGGCCAGCAGCTTGTTTGCCAGGTGTTCAGCGTCGCCTGCGTGTTGCAAGCCCGGGAGCAGGATGATGAATTCGTCGCCACCCAGGCGCGCCACGGTGTCGATGTCGCGCAGTTGTTCTTTGAGGCGCACGGCGATGTCTTTAAGCAGCAGGTCGCCAATCGGATGGCCGAGGCTATCGTTGATGTGTTTGAAACGGTCCAGGTCGAGAAACAGCACGGCGCCCTGTTTGCCGGTTTCCTGGTGGCCGTTGAGGGCCGATTGCAGGCGGCTTTCGAACAGGGTGCGGTTGGGCAGCCCGGTCAGCGGATCATGGTGCGCCTGGTAGTCGAGGCGAGCCTGGGCCAGCTTGAGGCTGGAGATGTCGGCGAATACCGCGACGAAGTGGGTGATCACTTGCTCGCGATTGCGCACGGCGCTGATGGTCAACCAACTGGGGTACAGCTCACCGTTCTTGCGCCGGTTGGATATCTCGCCCTGCCAGTGCCCGTGGGCCGTCAACTGATGCCACATCGCCGCGTAGAACGCGCTGTCATGCAGCCCAGACGCCAGCAGGCGCGGCGTGTGGCCGAGGGCTTCGGCTTCGCTGTAGCCAGTAATCTCGCTGAAGGCGCGGTTGACGGCGCTGATGTTCTGCCGGGTGTCGGTGATCAGCACGCCTTCGGCAGTGCTTTCAAATACGGTGGCGGCCTGTTGCAGTTTTTCTTGCATCAACTGGCGTTCGGTAATGTCCCGGGCGATGGTCAGCATGCAGTCGTCATCGCCAATGGGCAGAGGGCGGCTGGACAGTTCACAGAGCCGGATCTGCCCATCACTGCGGCGGATATGGCAGATGAAGTCGCGAACGAAACCATCACGCTGCATCAGTTCCAACATGTGCTTGCGTTCGTTTAGGTCGACCCAGATGCCCAAGTCCAAAGTCGATTGGTCGAGGGAGGTTGCGCTGGTAAAGCCGGTTATACGGCTGAATCCATCGTTGACTTCTATCAACAGGCCGTCACGCTGGCGGCTCAACAACAACCCGTCCGGAGAGGCGTGGAAGGCCTTGGCGAATTTTTCTTCGGAGGTTTGCAGTTGCTGCTGGGTTTCTTTGAGTTGGGAGATATCCCGCACCACGACGACGATGGCTTCGACCGTGTCGAGCTGGAACGGCTCGGCGGAAATCAGGCCGGTAAAGGCCTGGCCATTGCTGCGTAGAAAACGCATCTCCAGATTGCGGATGCTGGACGTCTGCACCCGCTGCAATAAATCTGGACCGGTACCCTCGTCCCCCCAGATCTTCAGCTCAGTGCCGGTTTTGCCAACGACCTCTTGTGCGCTCAGGCCAACCTGATCCTCAAACGCCTTGTTGACCTCCAGCAGGCAGCCGTCGGAAAGCCGTGCGATCACCAAAATGTCGGGGCATTGCTGGAACACCGAGGCAAACTTCTGCTCGGACAGTTGCAGGGCTTCTTCCGTGCGCTTGGCTTCACTGATGTCGATCATCAGGCCCCGCAGCACAGGCTCATGGCCGTGCTCGATCAAGCTGACGATATCGCGTATCCACAAGCAACGGCCATCAGCGGTGATCACCCGGTAGTCGACGCTGTGGTCGCGATTGGCGCGGGTCTCGCGCATGCAAAAGGCTTCGGTGCGGGTGAGGTCGGCGGGGTGGATGATGTTGCGCCAAAACCCTGGGATCAGCCAATGGGCCCGGGGATAACCCAGCAGTTCTTCGGCGTGGGGTGATACGTAGCTGTAGGTGAAGTCGGTGACGTTGGATTCCCAGGCGATGGCGGACAGGCTCTCCACCAGTCCGCGATAGTGGTATTCGCTGCTGCGCAGTTCCTGTTCCAGGGCGACTCGGCGGGAAATTTCTGAGCTGAGGCGACGATTGATCCGAATCACGATGGCCAACACGGTGACCAACAGCAACACGGCGGGCAGGCCGTATAGCAGCAGGTCTGTCCAAAATGCGCGGTTATCGATGAAGCTGCCGACCCAGTGTTTCTGAATGGCGTTGGTTTCTTCCGGGCTGAGATCGGCCAGGACCTTATCGAGTATGCCCACCAGCATCTTGTCATCACGCGGCACGCCCATTGCCAATTGATAGCGATACGGCGTTTCGCCACTGACGTACAGGCCGTCCAACTTTAGTTCGCGCAGGCTCCAGACGCTGGAGGCCAAATCGCTGACCACGGCGTCCACTTCGCCGGTTGCCAGGGCCTGTAGCGTTGAGCTGACATTGGGCATAGCTACTAGATTGAGATCAGGGTGGTGAGTGCGCAGCAACTCGTGAGGGGCGTAGTTCTCGACCACGGCGATTTTAAGGCCGTAAAGGTCTTTGAGGTTTCGCGGCCGTGGGCCACCTTCGTGGGCAAGAATGACCATCGGGAAGTCAATGTAAGGGCGAGTGAACGCTAGGTAATTCTGCCGTTCGGGCGTCGACATGATGCTGGGGATAAGGTCGAGCTGGTTGGTGCGGGCGAGCTCCAGCACGGCCCCCCAGGTCGGTGGCTCAATCAGCTTGACCCTGACACCCAGGCGATCCTGAATGAGGCGCACATAATCGGCTGAAAGGCCTTGGTAGCGGCCACTTTCATCACGGTATTCGAAGGGTGGCCAAGACGCATCCACCCCCAGCCGCAGCTCCTGATGGTCCGACAGCCAGGCACGCTCATCATCAGAGAGAGTCAACGCGCCAGCCGTTGCGGTCCAGGTCAGCAGCGACAGCAGTAACACGGTCGGCAATCTGGGCATAACGGTCTCGTTATGGCACGGGGAATGGTTCGAGTGTAGACGGGCATTGCGGGGGGAGGGGTATTGCGGGGAGGTTTATCTATAGAAAGCCGTCTATAGAAAGCAAAACCCCCGGCCTGGGCCGGGGGTTCTGTTATCACTCGTCGAGGAAGGAGCGCAGATGCTCGCTTCGCGTCGGGTGGCGCAACTTGCGCAACGCCTTGGCTTCGATCTGACGGATCCGCTCGCGGGTCACGTCAAATTGCTTACCGACTTCCTCAAGGGTGTGGTCGGTATTCATGTCGATGCCGAAACGCATGCGCAGTACCTTGGCTTCACGGGCAGTAAGGCCGGACAGTACGTCGCGAGTCGCTTCTTTAAGGCTCTCAACGGTGGCGACATCGATTGGCGACTGCATAGTCGAGTCTTCGATGAAGTCACCCAGATGGGAGTCTTCGTCATCACCAATCGGGGTTTCCATGGAGATCGGCTCTTTAGCGATCTTCAATACCTTGCGGATTTTATCCTCAGGCATTTCCATGCGTTCGCCCAGCTCTTCCGGGGTCGGTTCGCGACCCATTTCCTGCAACATCTGCCGGGAAATACGGTTGAGCTTGTTGATCGTCTCGATCATGTGCACCGGAATACGGATGGTGCGGGCCTGGTCGGCGATCGAGCGAGTGATCGCCTGACGGATCCACCAGGTGGCATAAGTCGAGAACTTGTAGCCGCGACGGTATTCGAACTTGTCCACAGCCTTCATCAAGCCGATGTTGCCTTCCTGGATCAGGTCGAGGAATTGCAGGCCACGGTTGGTGTACTTCTTGGCGATGGAGATCACCAGACGCAAGTTCGCTTCTACCATCTCTTTCTTCGCGCGGCGGGCTTTAGCCTCACCGATCGACATGCGACGGTTGATGTCCTTGATCTCGGCAATCGTCAGACCGGTTTCGGTCTCCAATGCTTGCAGCTTCTGCTGGCAACGGATGATATCCGGCTGCAGACGACCAATGGCTTCGGCGTACTTCGCCTTGCCTTTGGCCAGGGCGTCGGACCAGCTTTCGTCAACTTCGTTGCCCGGGAACTGGCGCAGGAAGTCAGCACGCGGCATGCGTGCATCACGGACACAGAGCTGCATGATCGCACGCTCTTGTGCACGCAGACGCTCAAGGGCGCTGCGAACGCGTTCAACCAGGCCTTCGAATTGCTTCGGTACCAGCTTGATCGGCATGAACAGCTCAGCCAGGGCCAGCAGTTCGGCGATCGCCTGCTTGTTGGCGCGACCGTGCTTCTTCAATGCCTTGCGGGTGATTTCCATCTGATCGGAAACCGCACCGAAACGCTGGGCAGCGACGATCGGGTCTGGACCGCTTTCGACTTCATCTTCGTCATCGCCGCTGGCTTCAGCGTCGTCGTCTTCGGTGTCATCGTCCGCTTTCGCGGCTTTTGCATCGACAGGCGGCGGTACTTCGGCAGCAGGCGGCGCAATGCCGTCGTCCGGGTCGATATAACCGCTCAGGACGTCGGACAGGCGGCCACCTTCGGTGGTGACGCGAGTGTACTCGGAGAGAATGTGGTCAACCGTGCCAGGGAAGTGCGCGATTGCGCCCATCACTTCACGGATACCCTCTTCAATACGCTTGGCGATTTCGATTTCGCCTTCGCGTGTCAGCAACTCGACGGTACCCATTTCACGCATATACATGCGCACAGGGTCAGTCGTGCGACCGATGTCGGTCTCCACCGCGGCCAACGCGGCAGCGGCTTCTTCAGCGGCTGCCTCGTCGGTATCGGCGTCGGCCAACATAAGGGCGTCCGCATCCGGAGCACTCTCGTGTACGGGGATCCCCATGTCATTAATCATGCGGATGATGTCTTCCACCTGCTCTGGATCTGAAATATCCTCAGGCAGGTGGTCGTTGACCTCTGCGTAAGTCAGATACTTCTGCTCACGACCAAGGGTGATCAACTCTTTGATACGAGACTGCTGTTGCGCTTTTCCGGACATAACACCCTATCCACTGAAGGTCTTGGCGGGCAAAAAACAAGCCGAGGATTATACCCGAGCTATGACCTCACACGCCAGCTGAGGTCGGGTTTGATGCGGAAACATTCTGTTTTAAGAGGTCGCGCATCTGTTTTGCTATCTGAATTTGCTCTTCAGCCGTTAATCCCGGCTGCCTTGCTCTCTTGATTAGCTCATCGAGGGTCTGCGTGTGCTGACCCGCAGATAACCTAGTAATGGTGTCTAAAAACTGTTGTTCAAGGTTATCGCCGTCAATTAGCCACTCCTTTTCTGCGAGTGCTTTCAACAAGCGGCCTTGTTCGGTGCCGTGCCAACGAGCCATTAGCTGAATAGAGTTTAGCTTAGGATTTTTCTGCACGGCTTCGATCAGGGCGATCAGCACCTGTGCATAGGTATTGCTCTCGTTGGCAAAATGATCGGCACTTTCAACCTTGCCGGCCAATTGCGGGTGGTGGATCAGCGTGCGCAACGCAATCAGCGTTGGCGCTTCCACGGCCACCGGTGTACGGGGTGCATAGGCTTCGTCGCGGTCGCCGCGCTTGCCATTCTTGCTCCAGGGTTTCTTGTCCCATTGCTTGCCGCCGGCGCCGGGTTTCTTCGGTGTCCACTCTTGCTGGGGCGCGTAGGCCTCCTGCGGTTGGTGGAAGTCGGAATAGTCCGGCATGGCGTCGTAATCCATGCCTGGGTCGTAGGTCGGTGGCGGCGCATCCTGCGGTGCGCTGTGCACCAGCTGGCTGACGGCTTCGCCACTCAGGCCGGTAATTTCCAGCAAGCGCTGACGCATCAGGGTGCGCAGGTTGGCGCCCGGCACTTTGTCGATCAGTGGCGCCGCGAGGGTGGCCATATGGGCCTTGCCTTCGAGGGAGCGCGGGTCGGCTTCTTCGGTCAGTTGCTGGAAAAAATAATCGGCCAGCGGCTGTGCGTGTTGATTGATGCGCGCACGGAACGCGTCGGTGCCTTCGGAGCGCACCAGGGTGTCTGGGTCTTCGCCTTCTGGCAGGAACAAGAAGCGCGCACGCCGGCCATCCTGCAGGCTCGACAACGTGGCTTCGAGGGCGCGCCATGCGGCATTGCGGCCGGCTTGGTCGCCGTCGAAGCAGAACAACACGCTCGGCACCACGCGAAACAGGCGCTTCAAGTGCTCTTCGCTGGTGGCCGTGCCCAGGGTGGCAACAGCGTTGCGCAAGCCTTGTTGAGCGAGCGCGATCACGTCCATATAACCTTCAACCACGATGATTTCATCGAGGTTGCGGTTGTTCTTGCGTGCTTCGAACAGCCCGTAAAGCTCCTGGCCCTTGTGGAATACCGGGGTTTCGGGGGAGTTCAGGTACTTAGGTTTATCGTCCCCCAGCACGCGGCCACCAAAAGCGATGATGCGCCCGCGGCTGTCGCGGATCGGGAACATCACGCGGTCGCGAAAGCGGTCGTAGCGCTTGCCTGTCTCGGCGTTTTCCACCAGTAGGCCGGCGTCGATCATGGCTTTTTGCTGCAGGGTGTCGCTGCTCAGGTGCTTGTAGAGGTTATCCCAGCCAGGCGGCGCGAAGCCGAGGCCGAAGTCGCGGGCGATTTCGCCGGTGAGGCCGCGACCCTTGAGGTACTCGACGGCGGCTTTACGCTGCGGATGGCTTTTAAGCGCCTGACGGTAAAAGTCGGCAGCGGCCGTCAGCAGCGGGTACAGCGGCGAATCGGTGGGCTGTCGCGGTTTGTGCGGGCGGCCACTTTCTTCGCGGGGGATTTCCATGCCGGCGGCTTTGGCGAGGTCTTCGACAGCCTGGGGGAAGTCCAGGTTATCGTGGTCCATCAGGAAGCCGAGGGCATTGCCGCCCGCGCCGCAGCCGAAGCAGTAGTAGAACTGCTTGTCGGGGCTAACGCTAAATGACGGGGTTTTTTCTTTGTGGAACGGGCAGCAGGCGGTGTAGTTCTTGCCGGCTTTTTTCAGTTGCACGCGCGAGCTGACAACATCGACGATGTCGGTGCGGTTCAGAAGGTCGTCAATAAAGCTCTGGGGAATTAGCCCGGCCATGGCGTTCTCGTCATCACTGCGTGTAAATGAGGGCCCGCAAAGTATTCAAGCGCAGGTGTCGTGCGGCTCGACCTTCAATTGTCTGCATAGGCTGCATGGAAGTGTATCTGCCGAACATTCACTGACGGTAGTTTCTGATCAGTCTTTGGCGTAGAAATGTCGCCCTGGCATCCGGTCTTGGCCAATGGTAGGCCTCGGAAGCTCAATCTCGGGCACAGCCGACCTGTTGATCGCCTGTCTGTTGAATAAGTGTGCTCGTCAGTAGCCTTGTTAGACTCGTCAGAAGAGACGTGCACCGCTGGCAGAAGAGCCAGTCCTGACGTGTGAAGCAGTTGTCTCGGTCGCGTGTGCGGCGTCAACAGTGAAGCATCAAGCGATATCCGCAAATGCCAACAGCCCGGCTGAGGGCCGGGCTTGGCAGAAGCTTGCTACGAACGTCTGTGTATTAGTACAGACGAACGGCGCGGCGCTGTTCGCGCTGAACTTTCTTCGCGTGACGCTTAACAGCGGCTGCTGCTTTGCGCTTACGCTCAGAAGTTGGCTTCTCGTAAAATTCGCGGCTACGAACTTCAGCCAGTACACCGGCTTTTTCGCAGGAGCGCTTGAAACGACGCAGAGCTACGTCGAAGGGTTCGTTCTCTTTAACTTTGACGGCTGGCATCCAGAGCTACCTTCTTTCATTACCGGGATCAACGTTCTCGTCGCAAGAAATTCGCGGCTGAGGTCGTCGGTTTTTAAGGGTTGCGGATGTTAACCCCTCATTGACCGGAATGCAAAGCCTCTGATCGAAAACCGCTAGTCGGGAGGGGGAGCGGCGACTATTATGCGCGCCTTCGAATCTAGCCTCTACAAGGCGCAAACCCATGCTAGTACTGGGACTTGAAACCTCCTGCGACGAAACCGGTGTCGCACTTTACGACAGTGAACGCGGGCTCCTGGCCGATGCACTGTTCAGTCAGATCGACCTGCACCGTGCTTATGGCGGTGTCGTGCCGGAGCTGGCCAGCCGTGATCACGTCAAACGCATGCTGCCCCTGATTCGCCAGGTGTTGGATGAGGCCGGCTGCGTGCCGACCGAGATTGACGCGATTGCCTACACCGCAGGCCCCGGATTGGTTGGAGCCCTGCTGGTTGGGGCTTCTTGCGCTCAGGCGCTGGCATTTGCCTGGGGCATTCCGGCCCTCGGTGTGCACCACATGGAAGGCCATTTATTGGCCCCTATGCTGGAAAAAACACCGCCCGAGTTCCCGTTCGTCGCTTTGTTGGTTTCGGGCGGCCATACGCAACTGGTTCAGGTAGATGGCATCGGCCAATACACCCTATTGGGTGAATCCCTGGACGACGCCGCCGGCGAAGCGTTCGACAAGACCGCGAAGATGATGGGCCTCAATTATCCCGGCGGTCCGGAAATCGCCCGCCTTGCCGAAAAGGGCGTGGCCGGTCGCTTCACGTTCCCGCGTCCGATGTGTGATCGCCCGGGCCTGATGTTCAGCTTCAGCGGTTTGAAAACCTCTGCGTTGAACACGTGGCAGAACAGCGTCAGCGCCGGGGACGACAGTGAGCAAGCCCGTTGCGACATCGCACTGGCGTTCCAGCAAGCCGTGGTGGAGACTTTGACCATCAAGTGCAAGCGGGCCCTGAAACAGGCAGGTATGAAGCGTCTGGTGATCGCCGGCGGCGTCAGCGCCAACAAGGCGTTGCGCACTTCGCTGGAGAAAATGCTCGGCGACATGAAGGGCGATGTGTTCTACGCACGCCCCGAATTTTGCACCGACAATGGCGCAATGATCGCCTATGCGGGCTGCCAGCGCTTACAGGCGGGTCAGCACGAAAGCCTGGCGATCAGCGTACAGGCGCGCTGGCCGATGGAGCAGTTGTCGCCCTTGTAAGGGTGTAACGTGAGCCGGGCTCATCGAACGTATTTAAAAATGCCGTTCGCGCCCGGCAAACAGGTCGCGTAAATTGCCGCGATGGCGCCAGACGATCAGCAGTGTCAACACGCTCATCGGCAACAGCGCCGCCGGCTCCTGCCAGGCCAGCAATGGCAGGGTCAGTGGGGTGGCGATCAACGCGGCGAGTGAGCTGGTGCGGGTCAGGTAGAACGTCAACAGCCAGGCGAGTACGGCCAGCAGCGCTGCGGGTGGGTAGATCCCCAGCAGCATGCCGGCCGCCGTAGCGACACCCTTGCCGCCGCGAAAGCGGAAGTACAAGGGGAACAAGTGGCCGAGGACGGCGCACACGCCAACCCAGGCCTGTTGTTGCAGGGTAAGGCCGGCGAGGCTGGCGATCAGCACGGGCAAAAGGCCCTTGCACACATCACCCAGCAGCGTCAGTACGGCAAGTTTCTTGCCGGCCAGGCGCAACATATTGGTGGCGCCGGCATTGCCTGAACCACTCATTCGCGGGTCGGGGTTTCCCGTCAGGCGGCTGAGCAAAATGGCGAAGGACAGCGAGCCGAGCAGGTAGGCGAGAGTCGCCAGTAACCAAAACATGCTAACTATTCCGGGCGAGGACGCCCTGATTCTAACGGGGCATCGCGCCCTTGTCGTGCTGCGGAGAAGAGTGCTTGGACAGAGTGTTTATCGAAGGCCTGGAAGTCGACACCGTAATCGGGGCCTACGACTGGGAGCGCGGAATCCGCCAATGCCTGCGCCTGGACCTGAGCTTTGCCTGGGACAACCGCCCGGCTGCGGCCGGTGACGACCTGACCTTGGCACTGGATTACGCCAGCGTTTCCACGCGCATCCAGGCCTTTGCCGAGCAATCCCAATACCAACTGGTGGAGACCTTCGCTGAGCGTCTGGCTGAAGTATTGATGCGCGAATTCCAGATTCCTTGGCTGCACCTCAAGTTGACCAAGCCCGGCGCTGTACCGGCCGCCAAGGGCGTGGGCGTGGAGATCGAGCGCGGATGTCGCTAACTCAGGTTTACCTTGGCCTTGGCAGCAATATCGAGCGCGAGAGCCATCTGTGCGCCGGTCTTGATGCGTTGGCGAGTTTCTTGACGGATGTGCGTTGCTCGGCGGTATTCGAAAGCCAGCCGGTGGGGATCAAGAGCGGGCCGTTCTTCAATTTAGTGGTGTCGGCCTATACCGATCTGCCGTTGATGGAGCTGGACCGCCGGTTGAAGTTTATCGAGGCCGACAACGGTCGTTACGCGCCGGATCGCAAGGGCCTGCCGCTGGATATCGACGTGCTGCTGTATGGCGACTTGGTCGGTAACTTCGACGGCCTGATCCTGCCGCGCGCAGAGATCCTGAAGAATGCTTTCGTGTTGTGGCCGTTGTCGCTGATGGCTCCGCAGCGCGTGCACCCGGAAGCGGGCAAGACCTTGGCCGAACTGTGGCGCGATGCGCAGATCGACCAGGTGCTGGCGCCCGTCGCGTTTGAGTGGCGGGGCCAGCAGCTCACCCCGAACGCCGCCCTGTAGGAGCGAGCTTGCTCGCGAAAAATCTGAGGGCGCGGCGTATCGTCAGGCTGCCCGCGTTATCGTTGACGATCTTCGCGGGCAAGCCCGCTCCTACAGGGGGTTGTGTTCCTTGTAGGCTTTTAGCGCCTTGAGCCGTTCGCGCTTGAGCGCCTCGCCCAGTTCCGGGCCTTTGAACCCTTTCTCCAGTAGTGGAGCCACCGCCACTTCGCGCGCAGCCTTGGCTGCCCCGCGCAAATAATCCGCCTGTGGATAACTACGCTGCTCCAAACCCTTTCGGCCACGGGCGTCCATTTCGCAGGCGACCACAAACTCTTCAAAGCGCTGCGGCCGACGGTACACGTCAAAACTTTGCAGTAACTCCAGCACTGTCGAAGCTTTCAGCTCCAAGGCGCGATGGCCGTGGGTGTGATATTGGCAAACCAACAGCGCCAATTCCTGGCAGTCTTTTGGCACCTTGAAGCGTTCGTTGACCGCCTTTACCAGCTTCAAGCCCGTATGTTCATGGGCAATATGCTGCGGTAACTTATCCACAGGCGTCAGGCCTTTGCCCAGATCATGCAGCAGGCAGGCCCAGCGTACGGTCAGTGGTTGTTGATGCAGGGCGGCCTGTTCCAGCACGCTCAGGGTATGAACGCCGGTGTCTATCTCGGGGTGATGGGCCTCGGGTTGTGGTACGCCAAACAGCGCATCGACTTCCGGCATCAAGGTTTTCAAGGCGCCGCAATCGCGCAGTACCTGGATAAACACCTGTGGCTGATCTTCCATCAGAGCGCGGGAGATTTCTTTCCAACTGCGTTCTGGCGTCAGCGCTTCCAGTTCGCCGGATTCGCTGAGTTGGCGCATCAGCTCCAGGGTCTGGGGCGCGACGGTAAATCCAAGGTGAGCATAGCGCGCAGCAAAGCGGGCAACACGCAGAACTCGCAGTGGATCTTCGGCGAACGCGGGGGAAACGTGGCGCAGAATATGCGCTTCCAGATCCTGCTGGCCGTGGTACGGATCGGTAATATTGCCTTCGTCGTCTTCCGCCATGGCATTGATGGTCAGGTCGCGGCGGATCAGGTCTTCTTCCAGGGTAACGTCGGGGCTGGCATAAAACAAAAAGCCACCGTAACCCCGGCCGCTCTTGCGTTCGGTGCGGGCGAGGGCGTATTCGTCGCCGTTTTTAGGGTCCAGGAACACCGGGAAGTCTGCGCCCACCGGCTTGAAGCCCTTGGCGAGCATCTCTTCGGCCGTCGTGCCAACGACGACGCGGTCGATATCGGTGACCTTGATGCCGAGCAAGCGATCACGTACTGCGCCGCCGACTTTGTAGATTTTCATGAAAAAGCCTCCATTAGCGCCACAGGATACCGCCTGTGCCTGGCCAATGGAGGCTTTGCTGTTTCAGAGATGAACGACGGCCATGTCCAGGCGGCCGTAGTCGTTGTCGCTGTGATCGCTGCGCGGTGGCACGTGATGGGTTTTCATCACTTGGTCGCCCTGCAGGGTCTCCAGGTGAATATCGAAGCCCCACAACCGATGCAGGTGCTTGAGCACTTCGTCGGTGGATTCGCCCAAGGGTTTACGGTCGTGTTGTTGGTGGCGCAGGGTCAGAGAGCGATCGCCGCGTACATCGATGCTGTAAATCTGCACGTTGGGCTCGCGATTTCCCAGGTTGTATTGCGCCGCCAGGGTTTCTCGGATGGTGCGATAGCCCGGTTCATCGTGGATCGCCGGTACCACCAGATCGTCCTTGAGGTCGTCATCGAGGATGCTGAACAGCTTGAGGTCGCGAATCACCTGGGGTGACAAGTATTGCAGGATGAAACTCTCATCCTTAAAGCTGCTCATGGCGAACTTGATAGTGGACAGCCAATCGCTGCCAGCGATTTCGGGGAACCAGCGACGGTCCTCCTCGGTAGGGTGTTCGCACATGCGGCGAATGTCGCGGTACATGGCAAAACCCAGCGCGTACGGGTTGATGCCGCTGTAATAGGGGCTATCGAAGCCTGGCTGGAATACCACACTGGTGTGAGAAGTGAGGAACTCCATCATAAAACCGTCGGTGACCAGGCCTTCGTCGTAGAGGTCATTCATCAAGGTGTAGTGCCAGAACGTTGCCCAGCCTTCGTTCATCACCTGGGTCTGGCGCTGTGGATAAAAGTACTGGGCGATCTTGCGCACGATACGCACGATTTCTCGCTGCCAGGGCTCGAGCAATGGCGCGTGCTTTTCCAGGAAATACAGAATGTTTTCCTGAGGTTCCGCGGGGAAGCGTGCATTGTCCTTGTCGCTGTTTTTTCCAGTCTTTTTAGGAATGGTGCGCCACAGGTCATTGATCTGCTTTTGCAGGTGCTCCTCACGTTCCTTCTGGCGCAGGCGCTCTTCCTCGGCAGAAATCGGGTAAGGGCGTTTGTAGCGGTCCACGCCGTAGTTCATCAGGGCGTGGCAGGAGTCGAGCAGGTCTTCCACTGCGTCGATGCCGTGGCGCTCCTCGCATTGCATGATGTACTGCTTGGCGAACACCAGGTAATCGATGATTGAGCTGGCATCGGTCCAGGTACGGAACAGGTAGTTGCCCTTGAAGAAACTGTTATGCCCATAGCAGGCATGAGCCACCACCAGTGCCTGCATGCAGATGGTGTTTTCTTCCATCAGGTAGGCAATGCACGGGTCTGAGTTGATCACGATTTCGTAGGCGAGGCCCATCTGGCCGCGGCTGTAGGATTTCTCAGTGCTGAGGAAGTGCTTGCCGTAGGACCAATGGTGATAGCCCAGGGGCATGCCCACCGAAGCATAGGCATCCATCATCTGTTCGGCGGTGATCACTTCGATTTGGTTAGGGTAAGTGTCCAGGGCATATCCCGCCGCAATACGGCTGATTTCCCGGTCGTAGGCCTGGATGAGTTCAAAGGTCCACTCGGAGCCCGTGGAGATAGGTTGGCGCTTTTGCTCTTTTTTGGCGGTCATGTCACTAACCTGCGCTGGAATAGTTCACGGAAGACCGGGTAGATATCGCCGGCCGAGACCAGTTGCTGCTGGGCGAATGTGTCGGCAAAGGCTTCGCCGATACGCTCGTATTCGAACCACAGGGCCTGGTGCTCACGGGGGGTGATTTCAACGTATGTGTAGTACTGCACGAAGGGCATGATCTGGTTGATCAGGATATCGCGGCAAATCGGCGAGTCGTCGTTCCAGTTATCGCCGTCCGAGGCCTGGGCGGCGTAGATGTTCCACTCGTTGGCCGGGTAGCGCTCGGCCATGATCTCCTGCATCAGTTTCAGTGCGCTGGAAACGATGGTGCCGCCGGTTTCCCGCGAGTAGAAGAATTCCTCTTCGTCGACTTCCCGGGCGCTGGTGTGGTGGCGGATGAACACGACGTCGATCTTGTCGTAGTTCCGTTTCAAGAAAAGGTACAGCAGGATGAAGAAACGCTTGGCGATGTCTTTGGTCGCCTGGGTCATGGAACCGGACACGTCCATCAGGCAGAACATCACGGCCTTGGAGCTGGGGTTGGGTTGTTTGACCAGCAGGTTGTATTTCAAGTCGAAGGTATCGAGGAACGGCACGCGGTGAATACGCGCGCTGAGTTTCTCAATTTCTGCTTCGATCTCCTGGATATCGCCGAAGTTGTCTGGCTCTTCGCGCTTCAAGCGCGTCAGTTCTTCCTTGGCCTCTTTCAATTTGGCGCGGCTGCTGCCGGACAGGGCGATACGCCGGGCATGGGCCGAACGCAAGGTGCGAATGATATTGATGCGGGACGGGTTGCCCTCGTTACTGATACCGGCGCGCACGGTCTTGAAGGTGTCGGTGCCGGTGAGGTTGCGCTTGACCAGGTTGGGCAGCTCCAAGTCTTCGAACATGAATTCGAGGAATTCTTCCTGGGTGATCTGGAAGACGAACTCGTCCATGCCTTCGCCGGAGTTGCCGGCCTTACCGGGGCCTTTACCGCCGCCACCGCCTTGGGGGCGTTGGATATGTTCGCCGGTAGTGAACTCCTTGTTACCCGGGTGCACAACGGTCTGTTTGCCGCCTCGGCCGTGGTGCAGCACCGGTTCGTCGATATCCCGGCCAGGAATGCTGATTTGTTCGCCGTGCTCCATATCGGTGATGGAACGGCGGCTCACGGCTTCTTCTACGGCCTTTTTGATGTGGTCACGGTAACGCCGCAGGAAACGCTGGCGGTTTACCGTGCTCTTGTTCTTGCCATTGAGGCGTCGGTCGATCACATAGCTCATGGGCCCCTCCGGGGAGCTTCAAGTCGTAAGCATCAAGCTGCAAGCAAGAGCGTGTGGGCTTTCACTTGCAGCTTGGAGCTAGAAGCTTGCAGCTGCTCTCTTACTGCGATTTCCGGACCCGTAGGTACCATTCCGACAGAAGCCGTACCTGTTTGTCGGTGTAGCCACGCTCGACCATTCGTGTGACGAAGTCGTTGTGTTTTTGTTGATCCTCCTTGCTGGCCTTGGCGTTGAAGCTGATGACCGGCAGCAGATCCTCGGTGTTGGAGAACATTTTCTTCTCGATGACCACCCGCAGCTTCTCGTAGCTGAGCCAGGTTGGGTTCTTGCCGTTGTTGTTGGCACGGGCGCGCAATACAAAGTTGACGATCTCGTTGCGGAAATCCTTCGGATTGCTGATGCCGGCCGGTTTCTCGATTTTCTCCAGTTCCTCATTGAGCGCCACGCGGTTGAGGATCTCGCCGGTTTCCGGGTCGCGGTATTCCTGGTCCTGAATCCAGAAGTCGGCGTACAGCACGTAGCGGTCGAAGATGTTCTGGCCATACTCGCTGTAGGACTCCAGGTACGCGGTCTGGATTTCCTTGCCGATAAACTCGATATAGCGCGGCGCCAGGTATTCCTTCAGGAAGCGCAGGTAGCGTTCGCGGGTTTCTGCCTGGAATTGCTCTTGTTCGATCTGCTGCTCCAGCACGTAGAGCAGGTGAACCGGGTTGGCGGCGATCTCGTGAGGGTCGAAGTTGAAGACCTTGGACAGGATCTTGAACGCGAAACGGGTCGAAAGACCGTTCATGCCCTCGTCCACACCGGCGCTGTCGCGGTATTCCTGGATCGACTTGGCCTTAGGGTCGGTGTCCTTGAGGTTCTCGCCGTCGTATACGCGCATTTTTGAATAGATGTTCGAGTTTTCCGGCTCCTTGAGACGCGATAGCACCGTGAATTGGGCGAGCATCTTCAGGGTGTCGGGTGCGCAATGGGCCTTGGCCAGGGAGCTGTTGAACAGCAGCTTGTCGTAGATCTTGATTTCATCGCTGACGCGCAAGCAGTACGGCACCTTGACGATGTAGATCCGGTCGATAAAGGCTTCGTTGTTCTTGTTGTTGCGGAAGGTGTGCCATTCCGATTCGTTGGAGTGGGCCAGCAGGATCCCGGTGAACGGGATCGCGCCCAGGCCTTCAGTACTGTTGTAGTTGCCTTCCTGGGTGGCTGTGAGCAGTGGGTGCAGCACCTTGATCGGTGCCTTGAACATTTCCACGAACTCCATCAGGCCTTGGTTGGCCCGGCACAGTGCGCCCGAGTAGCTGTAGGCGTCGGCGTCGTTCTGTGGGAATTCTTCCAGTTTGCGGATATCGACCTTACCCACCAGTGCAGAGATATCTTGGTTGTTCTCATCCCCCGGTTCGGTTTTGGCCACGCCGATCTGGTTGAGAATCGACGGGTAGAGTTTCACCACGCGGAACTGGCTGATATCACCACCGAACTCGGCCAGGCGCTTGGTGGCCCACGGCGACATGATGGTGTTGAGGTAGCGGCGTGGGATGCCAAAGTCTTCTTCGAGTATCGCGCCATCTTCGGTGGCGTTGAACAGGCCCAAGGGCGACTCGAAGACCGGTGATCCCTTGATGGCGTAGAAGGGTACTTTCTCGATCAGTTGTTTGAGCTTTTCAGCCAGGGACGACTTACCGCCGCCGACGGGACCGAGCAGGTAAAGGATTTGTTTCTTCTCTTCCAGGCCTTGGGCGGCATGGCGGAAGTAGGAGACGATCTGGTCGATGCATTCTTCCATTCCATGGAAGTCTTCAAAGGCCGGATAGCGCCGGATCACCTTGTTGGAAAATATTCGCGACAGGCGCGAGTTATTCGAGGTGTCTACCAGCTCCGGCTCACCAATTGCTAATAGCAGGCGTTCGGCGGCAGACGCGTAGGTACTGCGGTCCTGTTTGCACAGCTCGAGATACTCTTGCAGCGTGAGTTCCTCTTCCTGTGTGGACGCGAAGCGTTGTTGGAAGTGGCTAAAGATACTCATGACGTCGTCACCTCGCTCGATACGTGGAGCCGACGCCGGATCAATCAGTCGATGCTGGCAGCCATTGGCATGCGCCAATGGCCGTTTTCCCCCCAGAACACCCTGAAACGCTACCGATGACCCGCACGCCGGTGTACCGGCTCTCCCCTGATTCGGATGGCCTGCGCTTAAGGATAGTTCGGAATCCGGGAGGTCAAGGTGCGATGCGTAATTAGTTTGGCTGCGCCGTTCGTCAGAATCGGCGCGAGCCCAAGCGTCACGCGGGGTTGCGGGGTTTGAAAAAAATTATTGCGAATCGCCTGACGAAATTTCCGCAGGATAAGTCGTACGCCACAGTTCAAAGCCACCGTCCAGGCTATAGACGTCGGAGAAGCCTTGGCTGATCAGATAGGCCGCTGCACTCTGGCTGGAATTGCCGTGGTAGCAGGCCACGATCACTGGCGCGTCAAGGTCGGCGGCGCGGATGAAATCAGCGATGTTGACGTTGTCCAGATGCTGGGCGCCAGTGATGTGGGCAGCGGCGTAAGTCGGTTGGTCACGAATATCAACCACAACGGCACCTTGCTCGCGCAGGACCTGGGCTTGTTCGGGGGGGATACGTTTGAATTCGCTCATGGGGGCTCCTAGGGCTTGGCGGCCGGCAGTGTATCGGAAAGGGGGGATTCGCACTCGCAGCGGTGGCGCTCGCCAGTGTCGATGTTCATCAGGGTCATGGCGCCGCCCCACACGCAGCCAGTGTCGAGGGCGTGCACGCCCGGTTCATCGCACTTGCCTTCAAGGGCTGCCCAGTGGCCAAAGATGATTTGCGTAGCGCCGGCCTTGCGGTCCTTGTGGGCGAACCATGGCTTATAGCCGGGCAGGGCGGTGTCGGCGCCTTCCTTGCTCTTGAGGTCCAGCTTGCCTTCGGCGGTGCAGAAGCGCATGCGCGTGAAGTAATTAGTGATCACCCGCAGGCGCGCGACGCCGGTGAGGTCGTTGTCCCACTTCACGGGCTCATTGCCGTACATGCCATCGAGGTAGGTGGTGTACAGGTTGTCATCGGCCAACACGCCTTCGACTTCGGCGGCGCACTTGAGGGCTTTCTTCAATGTCCATTGGGGCGGGATGCCCGCATGCACCAGAGCCATGTTGCGGCCTTCGTCGTAATGCAGGAGCTTTTGTCGGCGCAGCCAGTCAAGCAGTTCGGCACGGTCTGGCGCTTCGAGGATTTCCCGCAGGGTATCGCCCTTTTTCAGGCGCTCGATGTTATTGCCTGCGGCCAGCAGGTGCAGGTCATGGTTGCCCAGCACACACACGAGGGAATCACGCAGGCTATATAAGTAGCGCAAGGTCGCCAGGGATTCGGGGCCACGATTGACCAGGTCACCGACCAGCCACAGGCGGTCACGCAGCGGGTCAAAGGCCACGCGCTCAAGCAGGCACTTCAGAGGGGCCAGGCAGCCTTGCAGATCGCCGACCGCATACGTCGCCATCAGTGCAGGGCTCCGGGCACGGCAAGGCGAAAGGGCGCGATGATGGCATCGAACAGTTGACCGTCGGTGGCTTTCATCTGATACGAGCCTTGCATGGTGCCGACCTTGGACGTCATCACCGTGCCGCTGCTGTAGGTGTGGCTTGCGCCGCTGTCGATCAGCGGCTGTTGGCCAACCACGCCAGCGCCGCGGACTTCTTCGACCTGGCCGTCACCGTCGGTGATCACCCAGTGGCGTGACAGCAACTTGGCCGGCACCAGCCCGTTGTTCTTCACCGTGATGGTGTAGGCAAAGGCGAAGCGGTTCTGTTCAGGTTGGGATTGGTCCGCCAGGAAGCGGGTGACGACGCTGACGTCGATCTGATAGCGAGGATCGGACATGCAAGAGGCCTTAAAAGCAGAGGACAGCAGATGCGAGTCAGTCTAGGCCATGAGGTGGGCACTAGGCCAGACATGTGTCTGGCCATGCTCCGGGGTGTCAGTCAGCGGTGGGCGCTGGCTGGATAGCCAATTGGTCGGCCAGGCGCACGAATGCGGCCAAGTCCAATTGCTCGGGGCGCAGGCTGCCGTCGACGCCGGCGGCTTCGATTTCAGCGTTGCTCAGCAGCGCCTTAAGGGTGTTGCGCAAGGTCTTGCGGCGCTGATTGAAGGCTTCGCGCACGACGCGCTCCAGCAACTTGTGGTCCTTGGCCGGGTGCGGCAGTACGGCGTGGGGCACCAGGCGCACGATGGCCGAGTCGACCTTCGGCGGCGGGTTGAACGCACCAGGGCCGACGTTGAACAGATGTTCTACACGGCAGTGGTACTGAACCATGATCGACAGACGGCCCCAATCACCACCGCCAGGGCCTGCGGCCAGGCGTTCGACCACTTCCTTTTGCAGCATGAAGTGCATGTCGCGGATGATCCCGGCGTTGTTCAGCAGGTGAAAAATCAGCGGTGTGGAGATGTTGTACGGCAGGTTACCCACCACCCGCAGGCTGTTAGGCGCGGCGTTGAGGCTATTGAAGTCAAACTTCAGCGCATCGCCCTGATGCAGGTTGAAGTTGGGCTTGCCGGCGAACTGCTGGTTGAGGATAGGGATCAGGTCTTTGTCCAGTTCCACCACGTCCAGTTGTCCGCCGCAGGCCAGCAGGCCTTGGGTCAGTGCGCCCTGGCCCGGGCCGATTTCAAGCAGGCGGTCTTCGGGCTTGGCGTGGATGGAGCGCAGGATGCGGTCGATCACGCCCGCATCGTGCAGGAAGTTTTGGCCGAAACGCTTGCGCGCCCGGTGTTGGTAATGCTCGGTCATATACGGGTCTCGGCCATCTGATAGGCGGTTTCCAGGGCCACGTGCAGGCTGCCGGTATCGATCTTGCCGCTGCCCGCGAGGTCCAGGGCAGTGCCATGGTCGACGGAGGTACGGATGATCGGCAGGCCCAGTGTCACGTTGACGGCGGCGCCGAAGCCTTTGTATTTAAGCACCGGCAGCCCCTGGTCGTGGTACATCGCCAGCACTGCGTCGCAGTGCTCCAGATATTTGGGGGTAAACAGAGTGTCTGCAGGCAACGGGCCACGCAGGTCCATGCCTTCTTGGCGCAGACGCTCCAGGGTTGGTTCAATGATGTCGATTTCTTCATGGCCCAAATGGCCGCTTTCACCGGCGTGGGGGTTGAGCCCACAGACCAGGATGCGCGGTTGGGCGATGCCGAATTTCTGTTGCAGGTCAGCATGCAGGATGCGCGTGACGCGTTCCAACCGCTCGACGGTAATGGCATCGGCAATCTCACGCAGTGGCAGGTGCGTGGTCACCAGGGCGACGCGCAGGCCACGGGTGGCCAACATCATCACGACTTGTTCGGTATGCGTCAGTTCGGCAAGGAACTCGGTATGCCCGGAAAAGGCGATGCCGGATTCGTTGATCACGCCCTTGTGCACCGGGGCGGTAATCATGCCGGCGAAATCGCCGTCGATACAGCCTTGCCCGGCGCGGGTCAGGGTTTGCAGCACGAACGCCGCATTGGCTTTGTCCAGTTGCCCGGCAACCACCTTGGCCTGCAGTGGGGTATCCCACACGTACAGGCTGCCGGCAGGGGCGGGCAGGTCAGGCCAGTTGCCTGGTGACACATCCAGCAAGCTGACAGCCACGCCCAGTTGCGCGGCCCGCTCAAGGAGCAGGTCGCGGCTGGTAATGGCGATCAGGGGGTGTGGCTGGGCGTGCGAGGCGAGCAGCAAGCACAGGTCTGGACCAATGCCGGCCGGCTCGCCGGGTGTTACCGCGAAACGCTGGGGTTTCACTGAGTTGCCTGGTCGGTGCCTGTTTGCTCGGCGCCTGGCAGCTTGTTCTCTACGTAGGCTTCGTCACGGATCTGACGCAGCCAGGTTTGCAGCTCTTCGTCGTATTTGCGGTTACGCAGTACGTTCAGTGCTTGTTGCTCGCGGGCCTGACTGGTGTTGTCGGTGGCGCGACGGCCAAGGACTTCCAGCACATGCCAGCCATATTGGGTTTTGAACGGCTTGGACAGAACACCTTGCGGGGTTTTGGCCATCACGTCCTGGAACTCTGGTACCAGTGCCTTCGGGTCGATCCAGTTCAGGTCGCCGCCATTGAGGGCAGAACCCGGGTCTTCCGAGAAGCTTTTGGCCAGGGTGGCGAAGTCTTCACCGCTTTCGATGCGGTCATAGATCTTCTGGGCCAGTTCCTTGGTTTGGGCTTCGGTGCGAATTTCGCTTGGTTTGACCAGGATATGACGAACATGTACTTCGTCTTTCAGCGAGGTCTCGCCACCGCGACGCTCCAGCAACTTCAGGATGATGAAACCACCTGGAGTACGGGCTGGCTGGGTGATGCCGCCGACTTCCATGGCGCTCAGCTCACGGTCGAACGGAGGTGGCAATTGAGCGGCTTTACGCCAGCCCATGTCGCCGCCTTCGAGGGCGTTGTCACTGCCCGATACCGCGATAGCGGTCTGGGCAAAGTCAGCGCCGGCCTTGAGGCGATCGTAGACAGCCTGTGTTTTCGCTGCGGCTGCATTGAGCTGCTCGGAGTTGGCGCTGTCCGGGGTAGGGATCAGGATATTGGCCAGGTGCAGTTCTTCGGAAAGCTGCATCTTGCCCAGGTCCGAAGCCAGGAAGTTCTTCACTTCCTGCTCGGACACCTGAACCCGCTCGGCCACACGGCGCTGACGCACACGGCTGATGATCATTTCACGGCGGATCTGGTCACGGGCGTCCTCATAGGACAAACCGTCGTGAGCCAGGGCTGCACGGAACTGATCAATGCTCATGTTATTGCGCTGGGCAATGGTACCCACGGCCTGGTTCAGTTCTTCGTCCGAAATACGGATGCCGGAACGATCACCAATCTGCAGCTGCAGGTTCTCGACGATCAGACGCTCCAGAACCTGTTGGTCCAGCACGCTGGTGGGTGGCACGCCACCGCCACGCTTGGCGATGGTTTGCTGGACTTCCTTGACGCGTTGGTCCAGTTGGCTCTGCATGATCACGTCGTTATCGACGATGGCCACTACCTTATCCAGTTCTTGAACCGCAGCGTGCGCCGATGCGGTACCCAGGAACAGTGCGCCCAGCACTAGCGGGCGCAGACACTCAGAAAGCTTGGTCTTCACGTTCACGATAACCTTCAATGCCTTTGTCGAGGAAGCTCTCTACCTTGGCGCCGGTCAGGCCGCCGAGTCCTTTGAGGACGATCTGCAGGAAGAGCCCGTGGTCACCCTTTTCGTTAAGCGGGGCGATCTGGCTGTATTCGTCGTTGGAAACCCAGTAACGGTTGATGACGCGCAGTTTCCAGCAGCAGTTGTCGTACTCGAAACCACCAAAGGCTTCCAGGGTACGGTTGCGTGCGTAGTCATACTGCCAGCGGGTGATCAGGTTCCACTGAGGAACGATCGGCCACATCATCGAGAAGTCGTGCTGCTGGATTTTGTAGTAATCCTTCACGTAGTTATCTGCACCAGGCGTGCCATAGTCGCCACCGAACTGCCATTTGCCGGTGAGCTGGTTGTAGACAACCTGGTCGTTACGATAGCGATAGCCAACGTTGATGATCTTGTTCGGGTTGTCTTCCGGCTGGTAGTGAAGCATTGCGCTGCCGGAACGAGGGCTGTGTTCCTCGGTGTCCCAGTTGTAGTCGGCAGTGGCGCGCCAGTCGCGGTTGAAGCGGAACTCGTAGTCCAGGGCGACAGGTGAAACATCCGACTGTGCATCTGCACGGTCAGCGGCCAGTACACCCGGCAGTTGCACTTCACGATCCTTGAAGTACACCGCCTGGCCCACGGCCACGCGCTGACGCTCGAAGCCGTTTTCTTCGATCCAGCGGCTGGTCACGCCCAGGGACAGCTTGTTTTCGTCGCCGATACGGTCGGAACCGCTGAAGCGGTTGTCGCGGAACAACGATGCGTAGCTGAACGAGTATTCGCTGGTATCGAAGACCGGGAGATCGCTCTGGTCCTTGTCCGGCACGTACAGGTAGAACGCACGCGGCTCAAGGGTCTGGCGATAGTTGGTGCCGAACCAGTTGGTATCACGGTCGAAATACAGGCCGCTGTCTACGCTGGCGACAGGCACACCGCGATCTTGCGAGCTCTTGAACTTCTGATCATTGGCGATCATGTAGTTTTTACCTACAGCGTCAAGATCAAGATCGTACTTGGTGTAAACGTACTTGAGCTTCGGCGTGACAAAACCGTAGGTCCAGTTCATCGGGTAGTCGACAGCAGGCGCCAGATTCAGGCGAGTACCGTTTGCACGGGTCAGGCCTCTGACGTTGGTATCCAGGCGAGCGGTTGGCACACCGTCCTGATCCGTGAAAGTGCCGGTTTCCAGGTCGCGCTCGAAACGTACAGCTTCGGTCTCGTAGCTGAAATTCAAGCCACCTGGATGGAACGGCAGCTGACCATTGAAGGTGATCTGCGGCAATCGGTCATAAGGTGTGATCTGGGAAATCGTCGCCAGCTGGTACGCCTGCAGATTCAGGCGTGCCTGGTACGAATCACCCCGATACGTCACAGCGCCTTGCTGGTTCAGGTAAGTCCGGCTCTCGACACCTTCCTGATAGGAGGTGAGGTCCTGGAAGTAATACGGGTCGCTGATGCGCGTGTAGTCGACCTTGGTAGACAGGCGCGAATCAAGCCCGCCGCTATGCTGCCAGTTGAGCATGTAGCGGGTTTTTTCGTAGTCGGTCTGCAGCTTGCGCTCGTCGTTGTCGTCGTTCAGGTACGCACCGCCGAACTGGCCTTCGCTGGACTTGGTGAGGTAGCGGAATTCGCCTTCCATCAACATGCCGCGCTTGGTCATGTATTGCGGGTACAACGTGGCGTCGTAGTTCGGTGCCAGGTTGAAGTAGTACGGCGTTACCAACGTGAAGCCGGTTTCGCTGGCAGAGCTGAAACTCGGCGGCAGGAAGCCAGACTGGCGACGGTCGTCGATCGGGAAATAGATGTAAGGGGTGTACAGGATCGGAATGTTCTTGATCCGCAACGTCGCGTTGGTGGCGGTACCGAAACCGGTGGCCGGGTTCAACGTGATGTTGTTGCCCTTGAGCTGCCAGGCGTTGCTGTCTGGCTCGCAGGTGGTGTACGTGCCGTCCTTGAGACGGATGATCGCGTTTTCGGCCCGCTTGGCGTAAAGCGCGTTACCGCGGATGCGCGATTTGTGCAGAACGTATTCGGCGTTGTCGATTTCTGCTGCGCCGGTGTCCAACTGAACCTGGGCGTGATCGCCGACGATCAGGGCGCCGTTGTCGCGCATACGGACGTTGCCGTTCAGCTCGCCACGGTTTTCGGCCTGGTACAGGCTCGCTTCTTCGGCTTCAAGCTGCATACTGCCCTGGCGCATGACGACGTCACCGGCCAGGGTTGCGACTTGTTGCTCTTGCTCGTAACGAGAGGCCTTGGCGCCGATGAAGGTCGGCGCGTCGCTCTTGTTCGTCTTGTCATTCATGCCAGGACGCGTCGGCTCGATGTACGCACCGCCGCAATACGGGCCGGTTTCAGCCAGTTGGGCAGCGGTCAGCTTGTCGCGAGGTACCCAGTCAAGGTGGCTGTAGTCGGCACTGCGCGAACGCAGGCCACGGCCCTTGGAATCGGTAACCAGCGCGGTCTGCGGCACGGCCTCGGCTTTGCCGCCAGTGGCAGCGGCTTGCGCCGTGTCATTGGCTGAGCTGACGGCAGCACCGTCATGCACTGGGCGCGGTGGCAACGGGGCGGCGGCGGTTTTCGGCGCGCAATCCCAGGCACCCGAAGCAGAGACTGAGCAGTCATACTGTTCCGCGGCGACCACGAATGAAGTGGCGAAAGGTTGCATGGCCAGCAGACTGCCGGTTACCAGCAACGGAAATTTTCTACGAAACGCGGGGGATTTCAATGCCATCTTATTAGTCCGGGCTTCCTGCGTGCCATCTGCCCGCGGTGTGGGCCGCACGACTCTCGATGGTCTGAAAAAGATGCGTGATAATAAAGCATGACCCGCTTGACGGCTAGGGCCGTCGGAGACCCTTGTAATGCCCGACCAAGATCTACGTTTACAACAGCTGGAAGTCTGGCTGGATGAGCAGTTGCCGATCCTTTTCAACGCTCAAGACTGGGGTGCCGTACCCCCGGCCACATTGACTGCGGCCAGCAGCGACGCGAGTTTCAGGCGCTACTTCCGTTGGGAAGGCGGTGGCCATACTTTCGTGGTGATGGACGCTCCACCCCCCCAGGAAAACTGCAAACCCTTCGTCGATATCGCTCATTTGCTGGCGAAGTCGGGCATAAATGTGCCAAAAATTTATGCAGAAGATTTGCCTCGCGGCTTTCTTTTGCTTAATGACCTGGGCAGAAAAACTTATCTGGACGTCATCGACGAGCAAAACGCCGATCAATTGTTCGCCGATGCCATCGACGCGTTGCTGGCTTTCCAGCAGTTGCCGATGGACGCGCCGCTGCCCAGTTACGACGTGGCGTTGCTGCGCCGCGAGCTGGAGCTGTTTCCGGAGTGGTACGTGCGTCGGCACCTGGGCATCGAGTTTGATACCCGCCAGCAAGCCCTCTGGCAGCGTGCCAGTGATTTGCTGATCGACAGCGCCCTGGCACAACCCAAAGTCTTGGTGCACCGCGACTACATGCCGCGCAACCTGATGATCAGCGCACCGAACCCCGGCGTGCTGGACTTCCAGGATGCGGTCTACGGCCCGGTGACCTACGACATCACCTGCCTGTTCAAGGACGCGTTCCTAAGCTGGCCTCAAGCCCGCGTTCGCGACTGGCAGCGGGGCTATTGGGAGCGTGCAGGTCAGGCTGGCATCCCGGTGCAGGCCGACTTCGAAGACTTTCTGCAAGCCAGCGACCTAATGGGCGTGCAACGTCACCTCAAAGTCATCGGCATCTTTGCGCGCATTTGCCATCGCGACGGTAAGCCGCGCTACCTGGCCGACGTGCCGCGTTTCTTTGCTTATATAGAAGCGGTACTGGCGGATCGCCCTGAGCTGAGCGACCTGGCTGAACTGTTCAGCAGCCTGCGCCAACCCGCCGAGGCAACCGTATGAAGGCCATGATCCTGGCTGCCGGCAAAGGCGAGCGCATGCGTCCGCTCACCTTGCACACGCCCAAGCCGCTGGTGCAGGCCGGCGGCAAGCGCTTGATCGAGTATCACCTGGAGGCACTGGCCAAGGCCGGTTTCACCGACATTGTGATCAACCATGCCTGGCTCGGTCAGCAGATCGAAAGTTACTTGGGGGACGGCGCGCAGTTCGGCCTGCGCATCCGCTACTCGCCGGAAGGTGAGCCGCTGGAAACCGGCGGCGGGATTTTCCAGGCCTTGCCGTTGCTGGGAGATGAGCCGTTCCTGGTGGTCAATGGCGATATCTGGACCGACTACGACTTCACCCAGCTCAAGCGCCCGTTGCCGGGGTTGGCCCATTTGGTGATGGTCGACAACCCGGCGCATCACCCTTCAGGCGGTGATTTCTACCTTGATCAGGGTTTGCTTCATGATGCGGCCGCCGGTGCCGATAACCTGACCTTCAGTGGCATATCAGTGCTCGACCCCAAACTGTTCGCGGGTTGCAGCGCGGGTGCCTTCAAGCTGGCGCCGTTGCTACGGGCGGCCATGGCTAACGATTTGGTGACGGGGGAGCACATGGCAGGACGCTGGATCGATGTCGGCACGCTGGAGCGCCTGGCGCAAGTCGAAACCCTGCTGACAGCGGGGCAGTAACATGTTGTGGCCAGGGACGCTGATCGGCGCCGGGGCTGGCTTTGCCATTGCCAGCATCCCGGGGGCCTTGTTGGGTGCATTGCTGGGGCAAGCGCTGGATCGTCGCCTGCAACTGCACAGCTGGGCGCAACTGCGTGAGCGTCTGGGCGGGCGCCCGGCGTTGCGCAATGACGAGTTGTTGTTTGTGTTGCTGGGGCGCCTGGCCAAGAGCAATGGCCGCGTGGTGGATGGGCACATCCAGCAGGCACGTCAAGAGATGCGCTCGCTGGACATGACCGAGCCGGCCCAGCGCCGTGCGATTGCGGCGTTCAATCGCGGCAAGTCTGGCTCTGACCGGGTGCGCAGTTATTTGCGTGTGCTCAAGTCCCAGCCTCATGCGGCGGAAGGTGTGTTGCGTGCGTGCTGGCGCATGGTGTGGGCGGACGGCAAGGCGGGTGACGCCGAGCGCGACCTGATTGACCTGTGGGGCAAGTGGCTGGGCTGGACGCCCCAACAGCTCAAGGCGCTGGCCGCAGACTTCACGCCGGAGCGCAAGCCGTTGGTCAGTCGAGGGGGCAGTTATCAGGACGCGTTGCGCTTGCTGGGCGTGACGGCCACGTCTGAACCTTCGGCGATCAAGCGGGCTTATCGGCGGTTGCTCAGCCGTCACCACCCGGACAAGGTGGCCGGCAGTGGGGCCAGCCCTGTGCAAGTGCGTGAGGCGACCGAACGTACGCGGGAGTTGCACAGTGCTTATGCGTTGATTCGTGAGCGTCGGGATTTCCGCTGACAGATTGGATATCCAAACCCAATCAAATGTGGGAGGGGGCTTGCCCCCGATGGCGGTGTGTCAGTCAACACATGTATCAACTGACAGATAGCTATCGGGGGCAAGCCCCCTCCCACATTTACCCTGCGGTGTTTATCAGTCTGTAACCGCCTGCGGGCTCAACCACCCACGAACCCTTCGATACAACTGCTCCTGCTCGGCCGCGCTGTTGCCAGGCACGGTCTTGAGCGACACCTGCTTATACCCCTCATTCTTCAACCGCTTGGCCGCCTGGCCCCGAGCCTGGGCGTTTTTGCGTGCCTGGGCATTGTCCTGGTAGAAGACATCGGCGGTCGGCAACTTCAACGCCGGCACCAATTGCTGCACATCTGGATGGCGACCGTTCGGGGTCTGCGCGGCAACCATGACCAGTTTCTGTACCTGGGACGGCTGCTTCTCTGTCAAATACCGCGCGGCCCACCAAGCGCCAGTGCCATGACCGACCAGCACCACGCTGCGTGCGCCCTGGGTTTGGGCAAAGGCCACGGCGGCGTCGATACGGTCGAAGATGCGCGACGCATCGGTCTTGTCTTGTTCGTCTGCGCCCGGCACCACCGAAGGGTCAGTGCCCTCGGCTTCGGCGCTGGCGGCTTGCTCGATAGGTTTGTCAGCGGTGCTGGCTTCTTTGCTGCTGGTGTCGACGGTGGCCTTGGGTGCTTCCATCACGCGGGGCGGCAGGGTGTCTACGCTGACATCCGGGAGTGACAAGCTGAGGGTGCCCCAGTTGGCATCCGGCAATTTGTGTCGCAGTGGGCTGATTGCTTGCGGCCAGTCCGCGTTTTCGCCGTTGCCCGGTACGATAATCGCCACACCTTCGGGCTCGGCGCTGTTGGCCGGCTTCCATAGGGCGAGGAATGAATCGCTGCCGGCCTGTAGCTGTTGCTGTTCTTGTTGTGGGATTTTGCGCTCCAGGGCACTGGCTTCTTCCTGGCTGCGTTCGGGCAAAGGCTGGCGTTCGACCGGTTTTTCGGCAGCCGGCGCCGGTGCGTCCTCGGCGTGTACAGAAAAGGCACTGGTAAACAGCAGCGACAGGCACAATGCTGGCAGTGCCGAGCGGTGAATAAAGGGCATCGTTAATTCCCGGCCAGAAGAGATTCCAGCAGCCTAATGGGTTGGTCAGTATTTGTCAGTGATGTGAGACGTGGATCATGGGTTTTCGCTGTCTGCTGGTTATCGGCTGTTTATGTGTTGCCTTGATGGCAAACGCCGCGACTGTGCCCGTCGTGCCGCAGGCGCAGCTCACTGCACAGCAACGCGAATGGCTGGCCCAGCACCCGGAATTGCGGGTAGGCGTGGTGTTGCAAGCACCCTTCGCCCAATACGACCGGCGTCTGCAACGCTTGTCCGGGGCCAATGTGGAGTTGATGCAATGGCTGGCCAAAGCCCTGAATATCGAGCTGACCTGGCGTAACTTTCCCAATCAGGACCAGTTGGAAGCCGCCCTGCGCGACGGCGAGATCGACATGGCCCCCGGTCTGCAACAAACCCCCTCCGGCCTGCGCCTGTGGTTATTCACCGACCCTTATATGCGCGTGCCCCAGCATATCGTCGGTATCCGTGATGGCGGCGGCGCGGTCGAACTGGAAAAACTCGACGACCAATCCCGCGTCGCGGTGCGCATGCCCAGCGCCGTGGCCGATTACCTGCGCAGCACTTATCCAAGCCTCAATCTGCAAGGCGTGCCCCTCGAGCGCCAGGCCCTGCAATTGCTGGTGAGCCAGCAGGCGCGTTATGCCGTGGTGGACGAAGCCCAGTTGAGCCGGTTGTCTGGCGAGGCTGAATTCGCCGGGTTGGCGGTGGTGGGGGATATCGGCTTGCCGCAGTTGCTGCGGGTGGCCACGCGGCGGGATTGGCCTGAGCTGTCCGGTATCATGGAAGGCGCCCTGCGTGCCATCCCCGCCCGCGACCTCGACCAACTGCATAGCCGCTGGCTGCAACCTAAATACCCGCGGCTGACCGAATCCCCAGGTTTGTGGCAAAACATCAGCCTGTTGTTGGGGCTGCTGCTGCTCGCCAGCCTGGCAGTGGTGTTTTGGCAGCGCCGCCAGCAACGCACGCTGGAACATGGCCTGCTCGCCGCCCGCGAAGAAAGCGCTGCCCGCGCCGCCGGTGCCGAAGCGCTGCGGTTGACGCAGTTTTCTATCGACCAGAGCACCGTCGGCATCCTGTGGGTGAATTGGGACAGCCATGTGCGGTACGCCAATCGCGCGGCTGAAAGCATGCTCGGCTATAGCCCTGACGCGTTGATCGAGCGCCCGCTGGCCGACCTTGACCCAAGCCTGGACATGGACCGCTGGCTCAACCTGTGGAAGCGCGCCCGCGCCAGCGAAGACGGCCCGCAAAACTTTGCCACCGATTGCCGGCGGGCAGATGGCAGCACATTGCCCGTTAACGTTTCCTTGAGCTTTCTGCGGTTTGCCGACGCGGAATACCTGGTGGTCTACCTCAACGATGTCACCGAACTGCGCCGCACGTTGGCTGCTTTGCTGCAAAGTGAGGCGCAGTTGCGCGAGCTGTCCGCTCACCTGGAAACCGTGCGCGAAGAAGAAAAAGCCCGTATCGCCCGGGAAGTGCACGACGAGCTCGGGCAGATGCTCACCGTGCTCAAGCTGGAAACCTCCATGTGCGAACTGGCCTACGCCCAGCTGGACCCAGGCCTGCACGAACGTTTGAACAGCATGAAGCGCCTGATCGCTCAACTCTTCCAACTGGTGCGCGACGTGGCCACTGCACTGCGCCCGCCGATTCTCGACGCGGGTATTGCCTCGGCCATTGAATGGCAGGCACGGCGCTTTGAGGCGCGCACACAAATCCCCTGCCTGGTGCAGGTTCCGGATAACCTGCCGGCCCTGAGCGACGCCAAGGCCATTGGCCTGTTCCGTATCCTGCAGGAGGCGCTGACCAATGTGATGCGCCATGCCCAGGCGCATACTGTCGAGCTGACCCTGGCGGTGGAAGGCACGGATTTACGCCTGACCATCAGCGATGACGGCGTCGGTTTCGTCCAGGCCCAGGGCCGCGCCGTTTCGTTTGGCCTGGTGGGCATGCGCGAGCGGGTGCTGATCATGGGCGGGCAGTTAAGCCTGCAGAGCGAATTGGGGGAGGGCACCACCCTGAGCGTCACGGTGCCGTTGGATGCATAACGATAAGAGGAAGCCCCTGTGATCCGCGTATTGGTAGCCGAAGACCACACCATCGTTCGTGAAGGCATCAAGCAATTGATCGGCCTGGCCAAAGACCTGCTGGTGGTGGGTGAGGCGAGCAATGGTGAGCAATTGCTGGAAACCTTGCGCCATGTGCCGTGCGAGGTGGTGTTGCTGGATATCTCGATGCCCGGTGTCAACGGCCTGGAAGCCATCGCGCGGATTCGCGCGTTGATCAACCCGCCAGCGATCCTGGTGCTGTCGATGCACGACGAAGCGCAAATGGCCGCCCGTGCCTTGAAGGTCGGCGCAGCCGGCTACGCCACCAAAGACAGTGACCCGGCGCTGTTGCTCACGGCGATTCGCAAGGTCGCGGCCGGCGGGCGCTATATCGACCCGGACCTGGCAGACCGCATGGTCTTCGAAGTCGGCCTCACCGACTCCCGGCCCTTGCATTCTTTATTATCGGAGCGTGAGTTCTCGGTATTCGAGCGCCTGGCCCAGGGCGCCAACGTCAACGACATCGCCCAGCAACTGGCCCTGAGCAGCAAGACCATCAGCACCCACAAGGCGCGGTTGATGCAAAAGCTCAATATCACCTCGTTGGCGGAGCTGGTGAAGTACGCCATGGAGCACAAGTTGCTCTAACCACGTACCCAATAACGACACGCCAAAAACACCGCCGACCCCATTCTTGCCGCCTGCAGCTCACCCCTTGCGGTTGCACCGTCCCGTGCGCGCCATCCGTGTAGGGCGTTCCCTACCCCCAACCTTCCATCCGGCTGATGCAAATCTCTCCCAGCCCCCGATTTCCGGGGCCTCGCACCTGGACTACGCTTGTGCCACAGCAGTCCAAAACACAAAGGTGCGGGTATGAGCGAGGTGGATTCAAATGATGTACTGGTCAGCTTTCGTGGCGTGCAAAAGAGCTACGACGGCGAGAACCTGATCGTCAAAGACCTCAACCTGGAGATTCGCAAGGGCGAGTTCCTCACCCTGCTCGGGCCTTCCGGTTCAGGCAAGACCACCAGCCTGATGATGCTAGCCGGCTTTGAGACGCCGACCGCCGGTGAAATCCAGCTGGCCGGGCGCTCCATCAACAACGTGCCGCCACACAAACGCGACATCGGCATGGTGTTTCAGAACTACGCGCTGTTCCCGCACATGACGGTCGCCGAGAACCTGGCGTTCCCGTTGTCGGTACGGGGCTTGAGCAAGACCGATATCAGCGAGCGGGTCAAACGCGTGCTGAGCATGGTGCAGCTCGACGCCTTCGCCCAGCGCTACCCGGCGCAACTCTCCGGTGGCCAGCAACAGCGTGTGGCGTTGGCCCGTGCGTTGGTGTTTGAACCCCAGCTGGTACTGATGGACGAACCCCTCGGCGCCCTCGACAAGCAGCTGCGCGAACACATGCAGATGGAGATCAAGCACCTACACCAACGCCTTGGCGTGACCGTGGTGTACGTGACCCACGACCAGGGCGAGGCGCTGACCATGTCTGACCGCGTAGCGGTGTTCCACCAAGGCGAGATCCAGCAGATCGCTGCACCACGCACCTTGTATGAAGAACCGAAGAACACCTTCGTCGCCAACTTCATCGGCGAGAACAACCGCCTCAATGGCCGCTTGCACAGCCACACCGGTGATCGCTGCGTGGTGGAGCTGGCGCGGGGCGAAAAGGTCGAGGCGCTGGCGGTGAACGTCGGCCAGATCGGCGGCCCGGTGACCCTGTCGGTGCGTCCCGAGCGTGTCAGCCTCAATGGTTCCAGCGAAAGCTGCGCCAACCGCTTCTCCGGGCGGGTGGCGGAATTCATCTACCTGGGCGACCACGTGCGCGTGCGCCTGGAAGTCTGCGGCAAGGCCGATTTTTTTGTGAAACAACCGATTGCCGAGCTGGACCCAGCGCTGGCGGTTGGCGACGTGGTACCGATTGGCTGGCAAGTCGAGCACGTTCGCGCACTCGACCCACTTCTAGAGGCGAATTAATCGCCCCCATGGCTTCACCAACCCTGCACGTGGAGAGAACAACAATGTTGAAATCCTTGAAGTATTCAGCGCTGGCCCTCGGTTTGATGGGCGCGACCCAGGCCATGGCCGGCCCGGACCTGACGGTTGTGTCCTTTGGTGGCGCGAACAAGGCGGCCCAGGTCAAGGCGTTCTACGCACCGTGGGAAAGCGCGGGCAACGGTAAGATCGTTGCGGGCGAGTACAACGGTGAAATGGCCAAGGTCAAAGCCATGGTCGACACCAAAAGCGTGTCATGGGACCTGGTTGAAGTGGAATCGCCAGAGCTGTCCCGTGGCTGCGACGAAGACATGTTCGAGCCCCTGGACCCGAAACTGTTCGGCGACACCGCGGACTACGTAAAAGGCGCAATCCAGCCGTGCGGCGTGGGCTTCTTCGTGTGGTCCACCGTGCTGGCTTATAACGCCGACAAGCTGACCAGCGCGCCAACCAGCTGGGCGGATTTCTGGGACACGAAGAAATTCCCGGGCAAGCGTGGCCTGCGTAAAGGCGCCAAGTACACCCTGGAGTTCGCTTTGATGGCCGACGGCGTAGCGCCGAAGGATGTGTACAAAGTACTGGCCGGTAAAGATGGCCAGGACCGTGCGTTCAAGAAGCTCGACGAACTCAAACCGTCGATCCAATGGTGGGAAGCCGGCGCACAACCGCCGCAGTACCTTGCCTCCGGGGACGTCGTGATGAGCTCAGCGTACAACGGCCGTATCGCCGCTGTGCAGAAAGAGAGCAACCTCAAAGTGGTGTGGAACGGCGGCATCTACGACTTCGACGCTTGGGCGATTCCTAAAGGCCTGGCCAAGGACCGTGCAGAAGCGGCGAAGAAATTCATCGCCTTCTCGGTGCAGCCGCAGCAGCAGAAGACCTACTCGGAAAACATCGCCTACGGCCCGGCCAACACCCAAGCCGTACCGTTGCTGGCCAAGGACATCCTCAAGGACATGCCGACCACCCCGGAAAACATCGCCAACCAGGTGCAGATCGATGTGAGCTTCTGGGCGGATAACGGTGAGCAGTTGGAGCAACGCTTCAACTCGTGGGCTGCCAAGTAACTCTTGTCGTACCTGTAACCCCTGTGGGAGGGGGCTTGCTCCCGATAGCGGTGCATCAGTAGATACATTCATCAACTGACAGACTGCTATCGGGAGCAAGCTCCCTCCCACATGGATCTTCTGTGTTCAGTAGATTGCATTCAATTTCAAGAATCGGAGTTTGCCATGGACATCGCCATTCCAGGCCCCACCCTCAAACAGCGCCTGGCGCGTGCCGAGCGGCTCAACCGCTGGAAGGCCCAGGCCTTGATTGCGCCGCTGGTGCTGTTTTTGCTGCTGGTGTTCCTGGTGCCTATCGTTGCGCTGCTGTTCAAGAGCGTCGGCAACCCGGAAGTGGTGGCGGGTTTGCCACGTACCGTGGTGGCGGTTACCGCTTGGGACGGCCGTGGCCTGCCGGGTGAGCCGGTGTATCAAGCCCTCAGTGAAGACTTGGGCGAAGCACGCAAAAACCAGACCCTGGGCGATCTGTCCAAACGCTTGAACATGGAACTGGCCGGCTATCGCAGCCTGCTGACCAAAACCGCGCGGGCGCTGCCGTTTACCGAAGCGCCGGCCTCTTATAAAGAAGCGTTGGAAAACCTCGACGAACGCTGGGGCGACCCGGCGTACTGGCAGGCGATTCGGCGCAATACCAGCAGCCTGACGCCGTTCTACCTGCTGGCGGCCGTCGATCATCGTATCGACGACCTCGGCGAAGTGGCCCCGGCCACCCCGGATCAGGCGATTTACCTGGATATTTTCGCCCGTACCTTCTGGATGGGCCTGGTAATCACCGCCATCTGCCTGGTGTTGGCCTATCCGCTGGCCTACCTGCTGGCCAACCTGCCGGCGCGCAAGAGCAACCTGCTGATGATCCTGGTGTTGCTGCCGTTCTGGACTTCGATCCTGGTGCGGGTGGCAGCGTGGATCGTATTGCTGCAATCCGGCGGGCTGATCAACAGCGCACTGATGGGCATGGGGCTGATCGATAAACCCCTGGAGTTGGTGTTCAACCGCACTGGGGTCTACATCTCCATGGTGCACATCCTGCTGCCGTTCATGATCTTGCCGATCTACAGCGTGATGAAGGGCATCTCGCCTACCTATATGCGCGCGGCGATTTCCCTGGGTTGCCACCCGTTCACCAGTTTCTGGCGCGTGTACTTCCCGCAGACCTACGCCGGAGTAGGCGCCGGTTGCCTGTTGGTGTTCATTTTGGCGATTGGTTACTACATCACCCCGGCACTGCTGGGCAGCCCGAACGACCAGATGGTCAGCTACTTCGTGGCCTTCTACACCAACACCAGCATCAACTGGGGCATGGCCACGGCGCTGGGCGGCTTGTTGCTGCTGGCCACTGTGGTGCTGTACCTGATCTACAACCGGCTGGTGGGCGCCAGCCGCCTGCGCCTGAGCTAAGGAGACCGTTGCGATGCTGAGCCCTTATATGTCGCCCGTTGAGCGGGTGTGGTTCTACAGCTTGCGGATTCTCTGCGGCTTGATTCTGTTGTTCTTGATATTGCCGGTGCTGGTGATCATCCCGCTGTCGTTCAACAGCGGCAGTTTCCTGGTGTACCCGCTGCAAGGCTTCTCGCTGCAGTGGTACCAGGACTTTTTTGCCTCGGCCGAATGGATGCGTGCGCTGAAGAACAGCATCATCGTCGCCCCGGCGGCCACGGTGCTGGCCATGGTGTTTGGCACCCTGGCGGCGATTGGGCTGACGCGGGGCAATTTCCGTGGCAAGGCGCTGGTGATGGCGTTGGTGATCTCGCCGATGGTGGTGCCGGTGGTGATCATTGGCGTGGCCAGTTACCTGTTTTTTGCGCCGTTGGGCCTGGGTAACAGCTTCTTTTCGCTGATCGTGGTACATGCGGTGTTGGGTGTGCCTTTTGTGATAATCACCGTGTCGGCGACCTTGCAGGGGTTTAACCACAACCTGGTGCGGGCGGCCGCCAGCCTGGGGGCTTCACCACTGACCGCATTCCGCCGGGTGACCTTGCCACTGATTGCTCCGGGGGTGATTTCCGGCGCGTTGTTTGCGTTTGCGACCTCGTTCGACGAAGTCGTGGTGACGCTGTTTCTCGCCGGGCCGGAGCAAGCGACCTTGCCGCGCCAGATGTTCAGTGGGATTCGCGAGAACCTCAGCCCCACGATTGCTGCCGCCGCAACCTTATTGATCGCGTTCTCGGTGCTGCTGTTGCTGACATTGGAATGGCTGCGCGGCCGTAGCGAAAAACTGCGTACTGCACAGGTCTAAAGCCTGTTGGAGATCAAAATGTGGGAGCAAGCCCCCTCCCACATTGGTTCTGTGTTGAGTCAGGAATGACCATTCAAATCCTGAATAGCTGACAACCCAAAATCCCCAGCTACTCTTGTGCCAGCCCATTTCCCAATAAGAGGCCGCGCACATGAGTACTTCCTCATTCAAGATCGCCCACAAACTGCTTACCGGCGCAGGCGCCATCGAACAACTGGCTGCCGAGCTCACCCGCCTGGATGTGGATAACCCCCTGATCGTCACGGATGCTGCGCTGGTCAAGTCCGGCACCGTGGCGCTGGCGCTCGAACACCTCGGCGGGCGCAGCTATGAGATTTTCGATCGCGTACTGCCTGACCCGGAAATTGCCATCGTCGAAGACTGCATGCAGGTCTACCGCGACGGTGGGCATGATGGCCTGATTGGTCTGGGCGGCGGCAGTGCCATCGATATCGCCAAGAGCGTGGCGGCCTACGCCGGTTATCACGGCGCCCTGGCGGATTTATTTGGTGTCGACCAGGTGCCGCGCAAAGGCCCGCCGCTGATCGCTATCCCTACGACGGCCGGTACCGGCTCGGAAGTGACCAATGTGGCGATCCTTTCCGACAAGGTTGCGCAGCTGAAAAAAGGCATTGTCAGCGACTATCTATTGCCGGATGTGGCGCTGATCAGCCCGCAAATGACCCTGACCTGCCCCCGCAGCGTCACCGCCGCCAGTGGTGTGGATGCGCTGGTGCACGCCATTGAGTCCTACCTGTCGCTGAATGCTTCACCGATTACCGATACCCTGGCCATCGGTGCGATCAAGCTGATCGCCAACGCATTACCCAAGGCCTACGCCAACCCCGCCAACCTGCAGGCCCGTGACGATATGGCCACGGCAAGCTTGATGGCGGGCATGGCGTTCGGGAATGCCGGCGTTGGCGCGGTGCACGCGTTGGCATACCCGCTGGGTGGGCGGTTCAATATTGCCCATGGGGTCAGCAATGCGTTGTTGCTGCCCTATGTGATGCATTGGAACAAGCTGGCGTGCGTTGAGCGTATGCAAGAGATTGCGCAGGCCATGGGCGTGAATGTCACTGGCTTGAGCGTTAACGATGCTGCCGACCAGGCTGTGGAGGCGATGATGCGACTGTGTGCCGCCGTTGAGATCCCGGCGGGCCTGCGCAGCTTCGGGGTTCCCGAGGATGCAATCCCTGCGATGGCCACGGAAGCGGCAGGCATCGAGCGCCTGATGCGCAACAACCCGCGCAAGCTCAGTGCCGCCGATATCGAGAAAATCTACCGGGCCGCGTACTAGCCATTGAGCTAGGTCACGGTGCGCACGGCAAAGCATGCGGTATACAATGCGCGCCATCGTGATTTAGCTCAAAAAAGGTGCGTCATGCAGCCCTTCGTCATTGCTCCATCGATTCTCTCCGCCGACTTCGCCCGCCTGGGCGAAGAAGTGGACAAGGTGTTGGCCGCCGGTGCCGACTTCGTGCACTTCGATGTCATGGACAACCACTACGTACCCAACCTGACCATCGGGCCGATGGTGTGCGCGGCACTGCGCAAGTACGGCATCACTGCGCCAATTGATGCGCACCTGATGGTCAGCCCGGTCGATCGCATCATCGGTGACTTCATCGAAGCCGGCGCGACCTACATCACCTTTCACCCGGAAGCCACGCTGCACGTGGACCGCACCCTGCAACTGATCCGCGAGGGCGGCTGCAAGGCGGGCCTGGTGTTCAACCCGGCGACCCCGCTGGACGTGCTCAAGTACGTGATGGACAAGGTCGACATGGTGTTGCTCATGAGCGTCAACCCAGGCTTTGGCGGGCAAAAGTTCATCCCTGGCACTCTCGACAAGCTGCGCGAAGCTCGTGCGCTGATTGATGCTTCGGGCCGGGATATCCGCCTCGAGATCGACGGTGGCGTGAACGTCAACAATATCCGCGAAATCGCTGCCGCTGGCGCTGACACCTTTGTGGCCGGCTCGGCGATCTTCAACGCGCCAAACTATCAGGACGTCATCGACACGATGCGCGCCGAGCTGGCGCTGGCACGTCCATGAGCGGCTTTGAGCAGCTGTTTCCCGGCAAATTGCCACGGTTGGTGATGTTCGATCTGGACGGTACCTTGATCGACTCGGTGCCCGACCTGGCGGCGGCGGTGGACGAGATGCTGCTCAAACTGGGGCGCCCGCCTGCGGGGATCGAGTCGGTGCGCGAGTGGGTCGGTAACGGCGTACACATGTTGGTGCGCAGGGCCCTGGCCAACCACATCGATGCCGAAGGTGTCGATGAGGTGGAGGCCGAGCACGCCCTTGAACTGTTCAACGCCGCCTATGAAGACGGCCACGAACTGACCGTGGTTTACCCTGGCGTTCGCGACACCCTCAAATGGTTGAGCAAACAGGGCGTGGAAATGGCGCTGATCACCAACAAGCCGGAGCGCTTCGTCGCGCCGCTGTTGGACCAAATGAAAATCGGCCGGTATTTCCGCTGGATCATCGGCGGCGATACGCTGCCGCAGAAAAAACCTGACCCGGCGGCACTGTTTTTCGTGATGAAAATGGCCAATATCCCGGCCTCGCAGTCGCTGTTTGTCGGCGATTCACGCAGTGATGTGCAGGCGGCAAAGGCCGCTGGCGTGCAGTGCGTGGCCCTCACTTACGGCTATAACCATGGGCGGCCCATCGCCGAAGAGTCACCGTCGCTGGTGATTGATGACCTGCGACTGCTAATCCCCGGTTGCTTGGGAACCGGCGCTGAGATAACGTTGCCCGACTCCGATCCGTCCCCTTCTGGAAATTCCATCGTGGTGGTCACTCGCAAACTCTGGATGAAAGTCATCAAGGCCCTGGCCCGCTGGCGTTGGCGCGCCTGACTGATCCTGGCCGCGCTGCGGCACGTTTGCATACCTGACCGTTAGACCCTCACGCCACGAGGCACCTATGATCCGCGAAGAATTCCTGCGTTTGGCCGCTGCCGGCTATAACCGTATCCCCCTGGCCTGCGAAACCCTGGCCGACTTCGACACGCCGCTGTCGATCTACCTGAAACTGGCCGACGAGCCGAATTCCTATTTGCTGGAATCGGTACAAGGCGGCGAGAAATGGGGCCGTTATTCGATCATCGGCCTGCCGTGCCGCACCGTCATGCGCGTTCACGACCACCATGTGAGCATCACCCATGATGGCGTCGAGATCGAAAGCCATGACGTAGAAGACCCGCTGGCGTTCGTCGAAACCTTCAAGGCGCGCTACAACGTACCGACCATCCCCGGTTTGCCGCGCTTTAACGGCGGCTTGGTGGGTTATTTCGGTTACGACTGTGTGCGCTACGTGGAAAAACGCTTGGGCAAGTGCCCGAACCCAGACCCGCTGGGCGTGCCGGACATTCTGTTGATGGTCTCGGACGCGGTCGTGGTCTTCGACAACCTGGCCGGCAAGATGCACGCGATTGTGCTTGCCGACCCGTCCCAGGCAGACGCGTTCGAACAAGGCCAGGCCAACCTGCAAGCGCTGCTGGAAAAACTGCGCCAGCCGATCACCCCGCGTCGCGGCCTGGACCTCAGCCGTCCGCCCGCGGCCGACCCGATCTTTCGTTCAAGCTTTACCCAGGATGACTACGAGCGCGCCGTCGACACCATCAAGGAATACATCCTCGCCGGTGACTGCATGCAGGTCGTGCCGTCGCAGCGTATGTCCATCGACTTCAAGGCCGCGCCGATTGACCTGTACCGCGCGCTGCGTTGCTTCAACCCGACGCCGTACATGTACTTCTTCAACTTTGGCGACTTCCACGTGGTGGGCAGCTCGCCGGAAGTGCTGGTGCGGGTCGAAGACAACCTGATTACCGTGCGCCCGATTGCTGGCACTCGCCCACGGGGCGCGACCGAAGAAGCCGACCTGGCGTTGGAAGAAGACCTTCTGAGCGACGACAAGGAAATCGCCGAGCACCTGATGCTCATCGACCTGGGCCGCAACGACACCGGTCGCGTCTCGGAAATCGGTTCGGTGAAGCTCACCGAGAAGATGGTCATCGAGCGTTACTCCAATGTGATGCACATCGTCTCCAACGTGACCGGCGAGCTGAAGGCGGGTTTGACCGCAATGGATGCGCTGCGGGCGATTCTGCCGGCGGGCACTTTGTCGGGCGCGCCGAAGATCCGTGCGATGGAGATCATCGACGAGCTGGAACCGGTCAAGCGCGGTGTCTACGGCGGCGCCGTGGGGTATTTCGCCTGGAACGGCAACATGGACACGGCGATTGCGATCCGCACCGCCGTGATCAAGGACGGGGAGCTGCACGTGCAGGCCGGTGGCGGGATCGTCGCCGACTCAGTGCCGGCCCTCGAATGGGAAGAAACCCTGAACAAGCGCCGCGCGATGTTCCGCGCCGTTGCGCTGGCTGAACAGACCCCCAATTCCTGAGGTTGCCCCCATGTTGCTGATGATTGATAACTACGACTCCTTTACCTACAACGTTGTGCAGTACCTGGGCGAGCTGGGTGCCGAGGTCAAGGTGGTGCGCAACGACGAAATGACCGTGGCCGAAATCGCTGCCCTGAACCCGGAGCGTATCGTGGTTTCGCCAGGGCCGTGCACGCCGACCGAGGCGGGTATTTCCCTTGAGGCGATCCAGTATTTCGCCGGCAAGCTGCCGATTTTGGGCGTATGCCTGGGCCACCAGTCCATCGGCCAAGCGTTTGGCGGTGATGTGGTGCGCGCGCGCCAAGTGATGCATGGCAAGACCAGTCCGGTGTTTCATAAAGACCTGGGCGTATTCCAGGCCCTGAACAACCCGGTGACCGTGACTCGCTACCACTCGCTGGTGGTCAAGCGTGAAACCCTGCCGGAATGTCTGGAACTGACCGCCTGGACTCAGCTGGAAGACGGCTCGGTCGACGAGATCATGGGCCTGCGTCACAAGACACTGAATGTCGAAGGGGTGCAATTTCACCCTGAATCGATCCTGACCGAGCAGGGCTACGAGCTGTTCGCCAACTTTCTCAAGCAGAGCGGCGGCACGCGCTAAGGACTTTCCATGGATATCAAGACTGCCCTGAGCCGTATCGTCGGCCATCTGGACCTGACCACCGCTGAAATGAGCGATGTGATGCGCGAAATCATGACCGGTCAATGCACCGACGCGCAGATTGGCGCGTTCATGATGGCGATGCGCATGAAGAGCGAGAGCATCGACGAGATCGTCGGCGCGGTGTCGGTGATGCGTGAGCTGGCCGACAAGGTTGAGCTCAAGACCCTCGACGGTGTGGTGGATGTGGTCGGCACCGGCGGCGACGGTGCCAACATCTTCAACGTGTCGACGGCTTCTTCTTTTGTGGTGGCGGCGGCGGGCTGCACCGTGGCCAAGCACGGTAACCGTGCAGTATCTGGCAAGAGCGGCAGTGCCGACTTGCTGGAGGCGGCCGGTATCTACCTGAACCTGACGCCGGTCCAAGTGGCGCGTTGCATCGACAACGTCGGCATCGGCTTCATGTTTGCGCAAACCCACCACAGTGCGATGAAGTACGCCGCCGGCCCGCGTAAAGACTTGGGCCTGCGCACCTTGTTCAACATGCTCGGCCCGCTTACGAATCCGGCCGGTGTGAAGCATCAGGTCGTGGGCGTGTTCAGCCAGGCGCTGTGCCGGCCATTGGCTGAAGTGTTGCAGCGTCTAGGCAGCAAGCACGTGCTGGTGGTGCATTCCAAAGACGGCTTGGACGAATTCAGCCTGGCAGCCCCGACTTTTGTGGCGGAGCTGAAGAATGACCAGGTGACCGAGTATTGGGTCGAGCCGGAAGACCTCGGCATGAAGAGCCAGAGCCTGCATGGCTTGGCAGTGGAAAGCCCGGCGGCGTCGCTGGAATTGATTCGTGATGCCCTGGGGCGTCGCAAGACCGAGAACGGTCAAAAAGCTGCCGAGATGATAGTTCTGAATGCTGGCGCGGCACTTTACGCTGCCGATCACGCCTATAGTCTGAAGGAAGGTGTCGAATTGGCCCACGATGCGCTGCACACCGGTCTGGCTCGCGAAAAGCTCGAAGAGCTGGGAGCATTCACCGCCGTATTCAAGATGGAGAATGAAGGATGAGTGTGCCGACCGTTCTGGAAAAGATTCTGGCCCGTAAGGCCGAAGAAGTCGCTGAGCGCCGCGCCCGCGTCAGCCTCGCCGAGCTGGAAAGCCAGGCGAAGCTCGCCGATGCGCCGCGTGGCTTTGCCAATGCCTTGATCGCGCAGGCCAAGCTCAAGCAGCCGGCGGTGATCGCCGAGATCAAGAAAGCCTCGCCGAGCAAAGGCGTAATCCGCGAACACTTCGTGCCTGCCGAAATCGCGGTCAGCTATGAGAAGGGCGGGGCGACTTGCCTGTCTGTGCTGACCGATATCGATTACTTCCAGGGCAGCGACCTGTTCCTGCAGCAGGCTCGCGCTGCGTGCAAGTTGCCGGTGATCCGCAAGGACTTCATGGTTGACCCGTACCAGATCGTCGAAGCTCGTGCCCTGGGCGCCGACTGTGTGCTGCTGATCGTCTCCGCACTGGATGACGTGAAGATGGCTGAACTGGCGGCCGTGGCGAAAAGCGTCGGCCTGGATGTCTTGGTGGAAGTGCATGACGGCGATGAGCTGGAACGCGCATTGAAGACCCTCGACACACCGCTGGTGGGGGTCAACAACCGCAACCTGCATACTTTCGAAGTGAGCCTGGAAAACACCCTGGATCTGCTGCCGCGTATTCCCCGTGACCGCTTGGTGATTACTGAGAGCGGCATCGTCAATCGCGCTGATGTGGAATTGATGGAGATCAGCGAAGTGTATTCGTTCCTGGTGGGCGAGACGTTTATGCGGGCGGAGAATCCTGGGGCAGAGCTACAGCGCCTGTTCTTCCCGGAGCGGGGTGGGGCGGTTGTCAGCGGTTCGACCCTCGACTGACTGAAATAAGGTCAGCATTTGAAATGGGGTCAAAATGTGGGAGGGGGCTTGCCCCCGATAGCGGTGTATCAGTAACAGATATGTTCACTGACCCACTGCAATCGGGGGCAAGCCCCCTCCCACATTTGGTTTGTGTGTATTCAAATAGGTAGGTGTTCAATGATCCAGCCGTTGTCGATGACTGTTGAAGCTGGCCTTGCCGCTGAGCAAGAACTCCTGGCTGCCGTTTGCGCAGGTGAACAAGAGTTCGGTCTATTGTTCTGGCAACCCAGTGATCAAGCCCTGGTCATGCCACGTCGTTTGAGCCGCCTACCTGCCTTTGAAACCGCCAGCCAAGTCAGTGCCGCCGCCGGTTGGCCCGTACTCCTACGCGAAACCGGCGGCGAGCCGGTGCCGCAATCGTCGGCCACGGTCAACATCGCCCTGGTCTATGCCCCTCCACGCAGCGAGGGTGATCAAAGTCGCATCGAAACCGGATACTTGCGCCTGTGCCAACCGATCTGCGACTTGCTGATCGAGTTGGGCGGCGATGCCTCAGTCGGCGAAATCGACGGCGCCTTCTGCGACGGTCGCTACAACGTCAACCTCAACGGCCGCAAAATGGTCGGCACCGCCCAGCGTTGGCGGCAAGCTGGCGGCCGCCCGGTGGGCCTGGTGCACGGGGCAATGCTGCTGGATAACGACCGAGAAGAGTTGATTGCGGCGGTCAATCGCTTCAACCAAGCCTGTGGCCTTGAGCAACGTGTGCGTGCCGATAGCCATATCGCCTTGCATGAAGCTTTCCCCGCACAGGATGCGATCGGTAGGCTGGATACGTTGTACCGCCAGATGTTGGCGAGTTTCCTGCCGGGTTAACGGGTACCGAACACCACCATCGTCTTGCCTTTGACGTTGACCAGGTTGCGCTCCTCAAGATCCTTGAGCACGCGGCCGACCATCTCCCGTGAGCAACCGACAATGCGCCCGATTTCCTGGCGCGTGACCTTGATCTGCATACCGTCGGGGTGCGTCATGGCGTCGGGTTGCTTGCACAGTTCCAGCAGGCAGCGGGCGACACGGCCGGTGACGTCGAAAAAGGCCAGGTCGCCAACTTTGCGCGTAGTGTCACGCAGGCGCTGGGCGATTTGGCCGCTGAGGGCGTAGAGAATGTCCGGGTCGTGCTGGGCCAGTTCGCGAAACTTGGTGTAGCTGATTTCGGCGACTTCACACTCAACCTTGGCGCGCACCCAGGCGCTGCGCTCTTGTTCCTTGCCGGGCTGCTCGAACAGCCCCAACTCCCCAAAAAAATCCCCGGTATTCAAGTACGCGATGATCATTTCACGGCCGTCTTCATCCTCGATCAGAATGGTAACCGAGCCTTTGATAATGAAGTACAGCGTTTCCGAGCGCTCGCCTGCGCAGATGATGTTGTGCTTGGCCGGGTGACGACGGCGCTGGCAATGCATCAGCAGCTTGTCGAGATTCTTGATCTTGGGTATGGGAGTAAGGGCAACCATGGTTGTATCCCGAAAAGACAGCGCGAAGGGGGTGGAGTTGTTGTATGTGTCGGTATCGGCATTGATACATGTTGTATAAATGGTAGCAATACGCCATCGATTTGGCGTCAGCTTACCAGACACATCCTGACTCGATTAGCCAATTTGTTGGTTAAACCCTTTGTTGATCGGCTTGAGTGGGAAACGCTGTCGTGATCGGGCCCTGTGCTAAGCTGGCGACCCTTTTTTAGCAGTGGAGTCTGGGCGATGAAGGCACGCATCCAATGGGCGGGCGAAGCCATGTTCCTCGGTGAGTCGGGCAGTGGCCATGTGGTGGTCATGGACGGTCCGCCGGAAGCCGGTGGTCGTAACCTGGGCGTACGTCCGATGGAAATGCTGCTGCTTGGTGTGGGCGGTTGCAGCAATTTCGACGTGGTCAGCATCCTGAAGAAGTCCCGTCAGGCCGTGGAAAGCTGCGAAGCCTTCCTGGAAGCCGAACGCGCCACTGAAGATCCGAAAGTGTTCACCAAGATTCACATGCATTTCGTGGTGAAGGGCCGGGCGCTGAAAGAGGCTCAGGTCAAGCGTGCCATCGAGTTGTCGGCTGAGAAATACTGCTCGGCGTCGATCATGCTCGGCGCAGCCGGTGTGGCCATTACCCATGATTACGAAATCATCGAACTGGGTTGATGGGTCAACCGTTGGCAAAAAGAAAGGGCGCTTATAAAGCGCCCTTTTTTTGGTTCAGATGCGGTACGTGCTTTTGGTCATGACCTTGGCCAGCAGGCTCATGCCAAACCTCACCGGGGCCGGGAAGCGGAAGCCGCCGGCATCCAGCGCGCTCTCGGCGTGGTGTTCTTCATCAATGCGCATCTGCTCGAGAATCGCCCGGGACTTTTCGTCTTCGGCCGGTAGTTGCTCAAGGTGTTCATCCAAATGTTTGCACACCTGGTGCTCGGTGGCGGCGACAAAACCGAGGCTGACTTTATCGCTGATCAGTCCGGCTGCCGCGCCAATGCCAAACGATAAACCATAAAACAGCGGGTTCAGCACGCTGGGATGGCTGCCGAGCTGGCGGATGCGTTGTTCGCACCAGGCCAAGTGATCAATCTCTTCCTCGGCCGCATGCTCCATGGCTGCACGCACTTGTGGCAGCTTGGCGGTCAGCGCCTGGCCTTGGTAAAGCGCCTGGGCACAGACTTCGCCGGTATGATTGATGCGCATCAGGCCGGCCACATGGCGGGTGTCAGTCTCGTTCATCTGCGCATCGGGTTGCACGATGGCGGGCGAGGGGCGATACGGCTGGCCGCTGAAGGGCAGCAGCGTGCGCATCGCCATGTCAGCTTGCAGTAACAGACGGTCAATCGGCGAGTAGTGACGTTGGGTAGTCATGCTGACCTCCGGGAAGATTCTCGGCGGCCAGTTTACCGCAAGAAAAGGTGAAGCGTTTGCGCTGAGTCAATTTGCCCTTGTGGTGTGCGGGCTGTCTCAGCCCGGCGGCCAGTTCATCTGGCGCTGACCCAGCACATGCATATGGATGTGGTAAACGGTCTGCCCGCCTTTAGGGTTGCAGTTCATCACTACGCGGAAACCTTCCTCGCAGCCCTGTTCCAGCGCCAAACGCTGAGCGGTGAACAAAATATGCCCCGCCAGGGCTTTGTCTTCTTCGGTCAGGTCGTTGAGGGTGGGGATGTGTTTCTTCGGGATAACCAGGAAATGCACAGGGGCTGCCGGGTTGATGTCCTTGAAGGCCAGGACTTGATCATCTTCGTAGATGATATCGGCAGGTATTTCTCGGTTGATGATCTTGGTGAACAGAGTATCCACAGCTGTTTCTCCATTATGAATGTGCAGGGTGAGTGTACTCAGGCGCTCAGCGCGGGCAATAGGCCTTGTTGATGGCGCCGGCGATTTTGCGGGTGAGCCAGCGTGGGCTCAAACGGGGGCTGAAGGCGAGCCAGCGGTTGCGCCTGCCGGGAATGATGATGGCTTTGTTCTTTTCCAGGGCCCGTACGGTGTAGAGCGCGACTTCTTCCGGGCTCATCAATTCGCTGCGATCAAGCTTGGCGGTGTCCATTTGCGCCGTGCCAAAGAATGCAGTGCGTGTCGGCCCGGGGCAGAGCACCGAGACTTTGATGCCGCAGCTTTTCAATTCTTCGCGCAAGCCTTCGGAGAAGTGCAGCACATACGCCTTGCTGGCGTAGTAACTGCTCATCCATGGGCCAGGCTGGAAGGCCGCAACCGAGGCAACATTGAGGATCTGCCCCCCACCGTACAGCGCCATGGCGTTGCCCAGGGCGTGGCACATGCGGGTCAGGGCCAGGATGTTGACTTCGATCAGGTCCTGTTCGGTCATCCAGTCCTGGGCCAGGAAAGGCCCGCTGGTGCCGATGCCGGCACAGTTGACCAGCAGATCGATCTGCCGCTCACCTTCTTCAAGCTCCAGCAGGAACCCGGATAAACGCAGCGGCTCGCCCAGGTCACAGGCACGAAAAAGCACCTCGACGCCGAAGCGTTGAGTCAATTCGATTGCAATGCTTTCCAACTGATCACGCTGGCGGGCCACTAGAATCAAGCTGCGGCCGCGCCGGGCCAGCGCTTCGGCCATAGCCAGGCCGATGCCGCTGGAGGCGCCGGTGATCAGAGCGTAACGGGTCATGCCTTTCTCCATCGCAACGCCGCCGGCCTGCGACAGTGCATCACAGGCGGCGGGCGTTTCTTTACTGTTCTGGAGAGTCTACAGGTTCGCCTGCCTCGTCAGCACTTTGCGCTTCGTCTTCCTCAACGCTCACGCCTTGGTCGGTATCGTCATCGGAGGTCATGGAGCTGCTTTCGTAGCTGCTGTCGACATTGGCTTCGAGTTGGTTGAGGTAGCCGTTCATGCCCAGGGTGACCACGATAATCAGCATCAGCGGAATGAACGCCAGCCACATCCAGGCCAGTACTTTCACTGCGGTGGTGTTGCGCGGTGGCGGGGCGCCATATTGGTTGGCGCCTGGGTTACCCGGCATCACGAGCAGCAGCAACGGGAAAATGCTGTTCACGAGGGGCACCAGGTTCAGCAGGTACAGCCAGCCCGACCAGCCCAGGTCGTGCAGGCGCTGCACGCCGATTTGCACGCTGACCACTATGATCGCAATGCACAGCGCAAAACCCAGCAGCACGCCGAGAATCATGCCGGCTGTTGGCGATGCGGTAGCGACAGCAAAACCTGCGGTAGCAATGATACCGCCGGCGACCAGCATCGCGACGGTCAGTACCAGTGTCCAGGCCAGGTAGCGCAGGCGCCCGATACGTCCGTTGATCGTGAAGACTTTAAGCACTGCGTACTCGGGCAAGTTGTCGCCCACCGCTGCGCGAGGCGGTGCATATGGGGAAGCTGCAGGCTGGGAGAAGCCAGCGTTGCCTGAATCCGTCTCGTGGGTTTCGGCAAGGCTGAAGGCGACAGGTTGTTCGGCTTCGATACGGGCATCTACGCCAGCGTTTTTCAGCGCCGACAGGTAGGTGTCGGCATCCGGGCGGGACAGGTCGCGTTTGAGCGCGACCGTACGGCCGGTGAAGAGCTTTTCGATGGCTTCGACATCGCTCTTGAACAACTCGGCGAGGTTCAGTTTGGCAGTGGTGCTCTCGACCCCCGGGAGCAAGGCTCCATCAAACACAATCTTGAAACGGCTGTCGCTCATGCGGGCATCCTTGTCACTTAATCAGGGAAGGGGTAAAGGCCTGCTCAAATGGCAGGCCTTGCAATTGTGTCAGCGGGGCCAGCGCAGTTGTGTGGCCTGCTCGCGAGCTGCGCGGTATTCGGCATCCAGGCGGGCAACGAGTTCATCAACGCTGAGTAAATCGTTGATTTCACCCACGCCCTGGCCGGCAGACCACACGGTCTTCCAGGCTTTGGCTTCGTCACCCAACGGCTTGAGCTTGGAACCGACGTTGACTTCGCCTTTGCCTTGCAAGGCGGCGAGGTCGAAACCGGCGTTTTCCAGGCTCTGGCGCATAAAGCTCGCGGGCACTCCGGAGACTGCGGGAGTGTGCACGATGTCGGCGGCGCGCGATGTGAGCAGCATCTCTTTATACGCATCCGGGGCATGGCTTTCGGTGGTACCGATGAAGCGCGTGCCGAAATAGGCCAGGTCTGCCCCCAGCAGTTGGGCGGCGAGAATCTCGTGCCCGTGGTTGAGGCAGCCAGCCAGCAGCAGGGTTTTATCGAAGAACTGGCGAATTTCGGCGATCAGGGCGAAGGGGCTCCACGTACCGGCGTGCCCACCGGCGCCGGCGGCCACGGCAATCAAGCCGTCCACACCTGCTTCGGCAGCTTTCTCGGCATGCCGCCGAGTGGTGACGTCGTGGAAAACCAAGCCGCCGTAGCTGTGCACGGCATCGACCAACTCTTTCACCGCCCCGAGGCTTGTGATGACGATGGGCACTTTGTGCTCCACGCAAATCGCCAAGTCGGCCTCCAGCCGGGGGTTGCTGTTGTGCACGATTAGGTTAACGGCATAGGGCGCGGGGTTGTCCAACTGCGCCAGGCCCGCTTCGATTTCTTCCAGCCAGGCCTTGAAGCCGCTGCTTTCGCGCTGGTTGAGCGCCGGGAAACTCCCGACCACCCCGTTGCGGCAGCACGCCAGCACCAGTTGCGGGTTGGAAATCAAAAACATCGGCGCCGCCACTACTGGCAGGCGCAGACGTTGTTCAAGCAAAGCGGGCAGCGACATTGGAGGTACCCCGTGTGATTGAAGTTAGAACGGTTTGACCACGACCAAAATTACGATAGCCAGCAATATCAGAACCGGGACTTCATTGAACCAGCGATAAAAGACATGGCTGCGGGTGTTTTCGCCACGGGCGAAGCGTTTTACCTGTGCGCCACACATATGGTGGTAGCCGATCAGCAGCACTACCAGAGTCAATTTGGCGTGAATCCAGGCGCCCGATTGAAAGATGCTTGGGTTGAGGTAGATCAGCCAGATACCAAACGCCAGGGAGGCAATCATCGCCGGCCCCATGATGCCGCGGTACAGCTTGCGCTCCATGAGACTGAAGCGCTCCTTGCTGACGGTGTCTTCGCTTTGAGCGTGGTAGACGAACAGGCGCGGAAGATAGAACAGCCCGGCAAACCAGCAGACGATACTGATGATGTGGAAGGCTTTGACCCATAGATAGAGCATTTTTAGTTATTCCCAGGTTCACGGTAGCCGAGATAGTAGTGGCTCATGCGCCCGTACGTCACGTTGACGGTTGTCGCAGGACGATGCGGCCCCTATTATCGACGGCTTTCCAGTGGGTTCGTTGAGGGCAGGTTTATGGTCAAGGTCGGTATCGTCGGCGGCACGGGTTACACCGGTGTCGAATTGCTGCGTCTGTTGGCTCAGCATCCGCAAGCTGAGGTGGTGGTGATCACTTCCCGATCCGAGGCCGGGTTGGCCGTGGCCGATATGTACCCGAACCTGCGAGGCCACTATGACGGCCTGGCGTTCAGTGTGCCGGACATCAAGACCCTGGGCGCCTGTGATGTAGTGTTTTTCGCTACACCTCACGGCGTTGCCCACGCGCTGGCGGGTGAGTTGCTGGCCGCCGGTACCAAGGTCATCGACCTGTCGGCTGACTTCCGTCTGCAGGACGCCGATGAGTGGGCCAAATGGTATGGCCAGCCTCATGGTGCGCCAGAGCTGTTGGAAGAGGCGGTTTACGGCCTGCCGGAAGTCAATCGTGAGCAGATCAAGCAAGCGCGCCTGATTGCCGTGCCGGGTTGCTACCCAACCGCGACTCAGTTGGGTTTCCTGCCATTGCTTGAAGCTGGGCTGGCGGATGCTTCGCGGTTGATCGCGGACTGCAAATCGGGTGTCAGCGGTGCCGGTCGTGGCGCAGCGGTAGGTTCGCTGTACTCCGAGACGTCGGAAAGCATGAAGGCCTATGCGGTAAAAGGGCATCGTCACTTGCCGGAAATTCGCCAGGGGCTGCGTCGCGCTGCCGGCAAGGATGTGGGCCTGACGTTTGTGCCGCATTTGACGCCGATGATCCGTGGTATTCACTCAACGTTGTACGCGACCGTGGTTGATCGCTCTGTAGACCTGCAGGCGTTGTTCGAGAAGCGCTACGCCAATGAACCGTTCGTCGATGTCATGCCCGCTGGCAGCCACCCAGAAACCCGTAGCGTGCGCGGCGCCAATGTCTGCCGTATTGCTGTGCACCGTCCGCAGGATGGCGACCTGGTGGTGGTGTTGTCGGTGATCGATAACCTGGTCAAGGGCGCGTCGGGCCAGGCGGTACAGAACATGAACATCCTGTTTGGGCTGGATGAGAAGCTGGGCCTGTCCCATGCGGGCATGCTGCCTTAAGCCGGCAAGGTCGTTCAGCAAAAGGCCCGTTGATCGGGCCTTTTGTGTTTTTAATGGCCGCAGCGCAGATTGATATACCGTAACAATAGTTGACCGCTTTTCTAGGAGAAGCGGATAATACCCGCCATTACGCATATGGCGGCGCTACGCCGGGAGATTATCAGCATGAGCGTTGAATCCTTCACCCCCACGGCTTTGCAATTCACCCACGGTGCTGCGCACAAGGTGAAGAGCCTGGTCGATGAAGAGGGTAATGATCGCTTGAAGCTGCGCGTATTCGTTACGGGCGGCGGTTGTTCAGGGTTTCAGTACGGTTTTACCTTCGATGAAGATGTGGCCGATGACGACACCCTCGTCGAGCGCGAGGGCGTGAGCCTGGTCGTGGACCCGATGAGCTTCCAATACCTGGCGGGTGCCGAGGTGGATTATCAGGAAGGTCTGGAAGGTTCGCGCTTCGTGATCAAGAACCCTAATGCCACGACTACGTGTGGTTGCGGGTCTTCGTTTTCGATCTGATCGAGAGCGGGCACAAAAACGCCGCTTGGCTTTGAAAGGCCTAGCGGCGTTTTGCTGTCTGGGGTTTAAGCCGGGTAGATTGCGCCCAATACTCGAAGCCCGCGCGCGCCGGTGACGCTGGGGCGGTTGGCGGCGATGCCTTCCAGGCAGCAATGGGCCAGCCAGGCGAAGGCCATGGCTTCTACCCAATCCGGGTCTACGCCGTAGCTGGCGGTGCTATCGACTTGGGTGGCAGGTAGCAACTCGGATAAGCGGTCCATCAATGTAGCGTTATGAGCGCCGCCACCGCAGACCAGCAGGGTTTCGGTGTGAGGTTGAGCGCTTTGCAGAGACTCGACGATGGTTAGGGCGGTCAGCTCCAGCAGCGTGGCCTGTACGTTCTGGGGTTCGAATGTGGTTAACCGGCCAAGGTGATGTTGCAGCCAGCCAAGGTTGAACACTTCGCGACCAGTGCTTTTAGGGCCCGTGGTCACAAAAAACGGGTCACCGAGCAACGCATTGAGAAGCTGTGACTCGACCTTGCCGCTGGCGGCCCACTGTCCAGCGCGATCGAAATGTTCACCGCGTTGCTGGTGGATCCACGCATCGAGCAGGACATTGCCTGGGCCGCAGTCGAATCCGGCCACAGGCTTGCCGGTCTCGATCAGGCTGAGATTGCTGAAGCCTCCCACATTCAATACGGCACGGTTACCGGTGCTTTCGCCGAACAGTGCTTCATGAAAGGCGGGAACCAGTGGGGCGCCCTGGCCGCCGGCAGCCACATCGCGACTGCGGAAGTCGCTGACCACGGTAATGCCGGTCAGCTCAGTCAGTAGAGCGGGGTTGCCGATCTGAACGGTAAAGCCTCGGGCGGGCTCATGGCGGATAGTTTGGCCATGGCTGCCAATCGCGCGTATATCCTCAGCTTTGAGATTCTGCTCATCCAGCAAAGCATGAATGCCCTGGGCTGCGAGCGTCACCCAATGTTGTTGGGCGAGGGCCGAACGGGCGATCTCATCCGGGCCGCTGGCGCATAAGCCGAGCAGCTCGGTGCGCAGGGCGTCAGGCATGGGAATGTAGTGAGTGGCGATCAGCTTGATCGCCGAGGTTTGTTCGATCAGGGCGATGTCCAGCCCGTCGAGACTGGTTCCGGACATCACACCTATATAGAGCGGCATGCCTTAGCGCTTCGCCGAGGCCAGCAGGGTGGAGCGTTCCTGGTCCATGCGTGCCATCAATGGCTGGCTTTGTTGCATGAAGCGGGCACGCTCGGCTTTGGCGATTGGGTCGGCCATCGGCAGTTTTTGGCCCAATGGGTCGACGTGAACGCCATTCACCTGGAACTCATAGTGCAGGTGCGGTCCAGTGGACAGGCCGGTAGTGCCGATATAACCGATCACTTGGCCTTGCTTCACGGTACCGCCAGTTTGCACGCCCTTCGCGAAGCCTTGCATGTGGCCATACAGCGTACGGTAGGTATTGCCGTGCTGGATGATCACGGTATTGCCGTAACCGCCGCGACGCCCGGCTAGCAGTACCTTGCCGTCACCAGCCGCCTTGATCGGCGTGCCGCGTGGCGCTGCATAGTCGACACCTTTGTGTGCGCGTATTTTGTTCAGAATTGGATGCTTGCGACCCATGGAGAAACGCGAGCTAATACGTGCGAAGTCGACCGGCGTGCGGATGAAGGCCTTGCGCATGCTATTGCCATCGGCAGTGTAGTAGCTGCTGTTGCCTTGTTTGTTGGTGTAGCGCACGGCGGTGTAGGTCTTGCCGCGGTTGGTGAAGCGCGCGGAGAGAATGTTGCCGGTGCCGACCACTTTGCCGTTGGCGACTTTCTGCTCGTAGATCACATCAAATTCGTCGCCTTGGCGGATGTCCTGGGCGAAGTCGATGTCGTAGCCAAATACGCTGGCCATGTCCATGGTCATGCTGTGGGACAAGCCTGCGCGGGCAGCGGACTGCGACAGGGAGCTGTTGATTACGCCGTGTACATAGGCAGAACGCATCACCGGTTTGGTAGTGATGCGGTTAAAGGCAAAGCCTTTTGCGCCTTTGGTCAGGGTAATGCTTTCGAGATCGCTGGTATTGCTGTGCAGACTGTTCAGTTGGCCGTCGGGGGTGAATTCAAACTCAAGTTTCTGGCCGTGTTTGAGTTGGGTGAACTGCTTGGCTTGCTTGTCGCTGGCTAACACATCATTAACCGTGGCGGCGGGCAAGCCTACCTTTTCGAACAGGGTCGACAGCGTATCGCCTTTAGCCACGATCACTTCGCGGTGTTGAGGGTTCTTGGCGACGTCAGCGACCGGAGCCACTTGGGGTTTGGTGGCTTGTTGCGTGTCTTCGGGGCTGCTTTCTATCTGGGCGAACGGCGATTCGTTCGGGGCATTTGTGGCTTGTTGTGCGTCGGAAGCGTCTTGATCTTGTGTCAGTTGTTCAACTGGGCTTTCCAGGTCAAGGCTTAGGGATGTTCGTTTGGCTTCTACGTCACTGGAAGGGAATACCAGGAGTGCCAGGCTGAGAAGAGCGGCGATACCACTTGCGGCGAGCAGGTGGGTCTTCGGGTAAAGCGGCGGCGCTTTAGACGGTTCTGTGGTCATAGGTAATTTTGACTTTGAAGATGAAATGGAAAAGATGAATGACATGATGAAGATGAAATAACTGTATAAAATATAACCAAATCATCTGTGGTGCAAGCTTGCGAACGCTGGGCTTGCTGAACGGTGTCCGTGCGCAGGGCAAAACTTGTAATTAGTCCCTGATCTTGTATGGTTGGTTCCCTTTTGAATCTGAGCCTTGCGGGTCTGTTATGAAGTCGGTTGAAGAGCAGCTAGCGCTGATAAAACGTGGTGCGGAAGAACTGTTGGTGGAAGCTGAGCTGATTGAGAAGCTCAAGCGTGGCCAGCCCCTGCGTATTAAAGCCGGCTTTGACCCGACGGCGCCGGATCTGCACTTGGGTCACACCGTGCTTATTAATAAGCTGCGCCAGTTTCAGGAGCTGGGGCATCAGGTCATCTTCCTTATAGGTGACTTCACCGGGATGATCGGCGACCCTAGTGGCAAGAGCGCTACGCGTCCGCCGTTGACCCGTGAGCAGGTCCTTGATAATGCCGAGACCTACAAGACTCAAGTGTTCAAGATTCTTGATCCGGCCAAGACCGAGGTTGCGTTCAACTCTACTTGGATGGACCAGATGGGGCCTGCGGATTTCATTCGCCTGACGTCCCAGTACACCGTGGCGCGCATGCTTGAGCGCGATGACTTCGACAAACGTTACTCCACCAACCAGCCTATCGCGATTCACGAGTTCCTCTATCCGCTGGTTCAGGGTTATGACTCGGTAGCCCTGCGTGCGGATATTGAGTTGGGTGGTACTGATCAGAAGTTCAACCTGCTGATGGGTCGCGAGTTGCAGCGTGCTTATGGGCAGGAAGCTCAATGCATTCTGACCATGCCTTTGCTGGAAGGGTTGGATGGCGTCAAGAAGATGTCCAAGTCCCTGGGCAACTACGTGGGTATCCAGGAAGCGCCGGGCGTGATGTACGGCAAGCTGGTTTCGATTCCTGATGCCTTGATGTGGCGTTACTTCGAGTTGCTGAGCTTCCGCTCGATGGATGAGATCAATGCATTGCGCGCTGATGTTGAGGCAGGTGCCAACCCGCGTGATGTGAAGATCAAGCTGGCTGAAGAGATTGTTGCGCGCTTCCATGGCGAAGAGGCTGCGGCCAGCGCTCACCGTGCGGCGGGTAACCGTATGAAGGATGGCGAGCTGCCGGATGATCTGCCGGAAGTTGAGTTGACTGCCGCCGAGGCTATGCCGATTGCTGCCGTCCTTAATAAGGCAGGCTTGGTAAAGAACTCGGCGGTCGCGCGTGATTTGCTGGGCTCGGGCGGCGTGCGTATTGATGGTGAGGTTGTGGATCGCACCTTTATATACGAGCTGGGTGCTACCCACGTTTGCCAGGCAGGTAAGAAGGCATTTGCTCGTATTACGCTCAAATCCGAATAAGTCTGAAATTAGGTGTTGACGGCGAATTATATCTGTCTATAATTCGCCCCACTTCCGGCGCAGTCGAAACGGAAAACTCCTTGGTAAACAATGAGTTACGCAGTTTTCGGCAGCAGGTTGCTTCAGTTAATCGAAGCGGTCAGGAAGTTGAAAAAGAGGTGTTGACAGCAGCGTGTAACGCTGTAGAATTCGCCTCCCGCTGATGAGAGATCTGAAGCGCAAGTGGTTGAAGTTGTTGAAGAATTCTTCGAAAGCTTCTGAAAATA
>NZ_UTKY01000089.1 GCF_900583165.1 Pseudomonas viridiflava
GGAGGGGGTAGGGTCAATCAGCACATGCTTTAGCCGATACACAGCCATTGGGAGCAAGCCCCCACCCACAGGGGATTGGCGGGGTACCCGTGTCCTGAGCCTGACCTGATCCAAATGTGGGAGGGGGTAGGGTCAGTCAGCACATGCTTTAGCCGATACACAGCCATCGGGAGCAAGCCCCCACCCACAGGGGATTGGCGGTGTACCTGTGTCCTGAGCCTGACCTGATCCAAATGTGGGAGGGGGTAGGGTCAATCAGCACATGCTTTAGCCGATACACAGCCATTGGGAGCAAGCCCCCACCCACAGGGGATTGGCGGTGTACCCGTGTCCTGAGCCTGACCTGATCCAAATGTGGGAGGGGGCTTGCCCCCGATGGCGCTGGGTCAGTCAGTACATGCATTGGCTGATACACCGCTATCGGGACCAAGCTCCCTCCCACAGGTGGTCACTGTGTGCCTTAAGCTCGAGCTCCAATTAACACAACCACACCCCCCCACTGGCGCACTGTGATCGGCAAGCTCTGCTCCAACGCTTCAAGGGTCTGCCGCGCATCATCCAACGGAAACCGGCCCGTCACACGTAACCCCGCCGCCTTGGCATCCAACCGCACCACGCCACTGCGATACGGCCGGATCGCCTCCACCACCGTGGCCAGCGTCTGGTTGCGCACCACCAGCCAGCCGTCAAGCCAGGCAGTCTCCGTCGTGGCCATGGGCACTTGGGTGAGGATGCGCTGGTGATCGAACAACGTGCTCTGGTGCATGGCGATTCGTTGCTGGGCCCCGCCTTCAAAATGCAACACGGCTTCACTGTCGAGAGTGACCAGGCGCATGGCATTGCCTTGCTCGCTCAGCATCAACCGGCCACTGGCGGCGCTAATGCGAGCGGCGCGCGTCTCAACCTGCAACGGGCTCAGCGCATTCACCAGCATTTCACCGGCGCGTAGCTCCAGGCTGCGCGGTTCGGCTGAGGGTTTGGACAGCACCTGGCTTCGGGCATTGAGCTTGAGGGTGCTGCCATCGGCCAGTTGCCAGGTACGCCGTTCAGCGGTGCCGGTGGCGTAGGTTTGCCCCGTTTCTTCAAACCGCGATACCCACCCTACCCCTGCCGCCAGCCCCATCGCACACAGGCTGGTGCGCAGGAAGGCACGACGGCTGTTGGGCTGTTCCAGGCTGCGCAATAACTGCGTACTGGAACGCCCACGCCACGGCGAGGCCTTGAGCTGGTCGAGGCCAGCGATGAGCTGCTGGTACACCTGGCGGTGATGGGCCGAGGTGCTGCGCCACTCATCCAGCGCTTGTTGCTGCGCGGGGGTGAACTCACCGGATTGGATCTGCACCAACCAACCGATGGCCTCCTCGGCCACCGGGTCATTCAACGGCCGTTTGCTCACTCGCTCAACCCCAAGTAACAGGCACGCAGGGCCTGGGTCATCAACTGGTGGATACGCCCCAGCGACAGCCCCAAGCGTTCGCTGATCTGGGTGTAGGTCATGCCATCCAACTGGCTGTGCACGAACACTGCCTTGGCTTGCCCCGACAACCCATCCAACAGCCGGTCGATGGCCAGCAGGCTCTCGATCAGGATCAACTGCTCCTGGGGCGATGGGTGCACGTGTTCCGGCACTTCGGCAAGAATCTGCAAGTAGGCTTTTTCCAGATCGCGACGGCGCCAGCTCTCGTACATCAGGCGTTGGGCAATGGTGGTCAGCAGCGCTCGCGGTTCGCGGATCGCCGTGGGGTCGGGCAGCATCCACACCTTGAGGAAGGTCTCGGCGGCAATGTCTTCAGCGCTGTGACTGCAACCGGTTCGGTACGACAAGCGCGCACACAGCCAGCTGTAGTGCTGTTGGAAGATCTGCCCGATGAGTCGGGTCTTGAGCAAGGCATTCGGGTCCATAGGTCCATAATCTTCATGGACTGCACACGCCAGCGGACAAGTGGTGGTGGGCCTGTCGGGTTGAGGTAGACCTGCATCCTGGCAGGTGAATCCAGTTTGCCCCAGTAGGCTTCACCAGATAAAAGAATAAAAACAGTTAACACGCTGCGTTTTTTGCATAACCTCCGACAACCGTTCAGGCGCGCGAACACACCGCCTGCACCGTTGCAGGCGGTGTAGCAACCCGGTCAGTGGGTCGCCAATTGTGCCTCAGTACGCTCTTGTTGCCGCAGCGGGCGCACCAACCAAGTGACCACCACGGTCAGCACCAGCAGAATCGCCGCTAATGCCCACAACACACCGTGGAAGGCGCTGTCATAGCCGCCAATAAACAGGCTGTGTACGGTGCCGGCCTGTTCCGTGCCCAGGGCTTGCAGTGAACCGGTGAGATTGCCGGCGGCCACTTCGTCGATCCAGCGTTGCAGCGTACTGGCGTCGGGGGCCAGGCGACTCAACGCGCCGCGCAGTTGGCTGTCGAGCAGCGTCGCCAATAGCGAGCCATACAACGCCACCGCGATCGCCTCGCTGCCCAGGCGGAAGGTGTTGAGCAACCCCGCCGCCATCCCGGCTTTTTGCTCCGGCACCGTCTTCAATGCCAAGCCATCCACCAGGCCAGCGGACAGGCCCATGCCGACACCCACCAACAGCAGCGGAACCGCCAACTGCCACAATGTCACGCCGACCTGGCTCACCAGCGCCAACGCCACCACGCCCACCAACAGCGCCAGCAAGCTGGCCTTGAGAATGCCGATCGCCGACACCCCTCGCGCCGCCCACTTGCCCGCCAGAATCGGGCAAAACAGCATCGGCACCGTCAGCAGCAACATCGCCAGGCCCGCGTGGGTGGCGCTCAGTTGCAGCACACCAAACAGGTAACTTGGCAGGTACGTCAGCAGCGTTACGAAGCCAAACGACGCCGCCACGGTGACCAACGCCAGCCCCACAAACGGCCCACTCGACAGCAGCGACAGGTCCAGCATCGGCTGCAAGTGCCGGCGCTCCTGCCAGGTGAACACCGCCAACAACAGCGCCGCCACAACCACCAGGCCCAGCACCCCAGGGCTGGTCCAGCCCCACTGCGAGCCCTGCACAATCGCGACCATCAATGCCAACAACGCCAGTACAAACAACGTAGCGCCGGGCACATCAAAACGCGCAGTACGTTCAGCCAGAACGCCGTCACGGGTGATCAACGGGCTGCCCAGCAACACGATCAACAAGGTCACGGCATGGGCCCAGAAAATCGCGCGCCAGCCGACACTGTCCAACAGCAGGCCGGACAACGTCGGCCCCAGGCTCACCCCCAGCCCCGCCACGGTGCCGAACAAGGCGAATGCCCGCAGACGCGCCGGGCCGTCAAAGTGGGTGGACAAAATGGCAATGCCGCACGAAAAAATCGCCGCTGCCCCAATGCCCGCCAGCCCCCGCGCCGCATCCAGCAGCCAGGCGCTCTCGGCCACGGCCGACAGCACTGAAGCCACTACATACAAGCTCGCACCGGCCACGAAGCAGCGCTTGCGCCCCAGCCGATCGGCGAGCGCGCCCCACGCCAGGGTGAAGCAGGCAAACGCCAGGTTAAAGGCATTGACCACCCATTGCAGGCTGGTCAACGGCGCCTGGATATCCGCGCCAATCGCCGGCAGCGCCAAGGCCGTGCCGGAGATGGAACTGGGCACGACGAAGATCGCCAGCAGGATAATGGTGAGTAGAGCCGTATCGGCAAACGAGTTTTTCATGGGTCCTTCCAGGGTCAGGTTGAAGTGAAGCCGTGCACCGGCAAGCGGGCAGGACGGCGCAGGATGATGCCGTCGACCCAGGGCACCTGGTCGGCCGGCACCGCCAGGCGCAGGTTGGGGAAGCGTTGCACGAGTATCTGCAACACCGTGGTGATTTCCAGGCGCGCCAGTGCCGCGCCCATGCAGTTGTGCATGCCATAGCCGAACTGCAAATGCCGGGCGTCATTGCGGTCCAGGCGAATCGCCAAGGGCTCGGGAAACACCAACGGGTCACGGTTGGCCGCGAACGCATCGGCATAAATGATGCTGCCCTCGGGGATCAGCCCCCACGGGCCTTCGAGATCGACACTGGCCAGGCGCGGAAACGTCGAGATAGTGCCCAGCGGTATCACCCGCAACAGCTCTTCGACGGCATTGGGGATCAACGCTGGGTCGTCCACCAGTTGCTGCCACAACTGTGGAGCCGCCAACAGGGTGTACACCGACTTGGTCAGCACCGTGAGGATGTTCTGGTCGCCGCCAATCAGCACGCCGAGCAGGATGCCCACCAGTTCTTTGTCATTGAGCGGCGGCTCGCTGTCGGCGCGGCTGTCGACGAAGCGTTGGATCAAACCGTCCGGGTAGGTAGGCCGGGCGCCGGTGACCAAGTCGGTCAGGTAGTTGTAGACACCCCAGAATTGGTTGAGCAGCTCCGGTACATCCGCATCCGAGGCCACTTGCACGGTATGACTCAGGGGCCGGTAGTACTCGCGGTCGGTCAACGGGATACCGAGCAACTGGCAGTCTACGGTGGCCGGGATATGGTCGAGCACTTGGGCAAACAAGTCCGCGCCAGGGGCCTGTCGTTGCAGCACGTCGAGGCGCTCGTGGGTGGCTTGCTCGGTCTTCTCCCGCAGCACCGTGACCCCACTGGGGCTGAAGTCCCGGGCGACCACTTTACGCAGGCGGCCGTGGTCGGGGATGTCATTGTTGAGCAGCAACTCTGGCGGCGTAATGGTGGGCAGAAAACTCGCACCGTCCTCTTCGTTGCACGGGGCACGGATCGCGCGGTTGTCCAGCAGTAACGCCTGCACGTGTTCGTAACGTGTCAGGTGAAACGCCAGGTGGCCGCTGGGCAGCAGAATCCTCGGCAATCCATTGGCCGGGCTGGCGGGTTGATAAGCGGGCGGCGCATCCAGGTTGGGGATGCGCGCAACGGTAACCTGGGGTTCGGCAATCACGGCGCTATTCATCAGGCAGGCTCCACGGCGGGTTGCAACAGGTTGACACCGGTGAGGCGCTGCAACTGAGTGAGCGCTTGATGGTTGTCGATGAAGTGCAGCACCTGCCAGCCCAAGGCTGCGGCGGCTTCGATGTTCTCGGCGACATCGTCGATCAACAGGCTGTGCTCGGCCGCCACGCCGGAGCGTTGAATCGCGGCCTGGAAAAATGCCGCTTCGGGCTTGCGGGTGCGTTCGTGGCTGGAGTCGACGATCAGGTCGGCCACCGCGTCCAGGCCCACCATGGCGCGCCAGTGCTGCTCCCACTCCACCACGTTATTGGTGAGAATGCCGACGCGAAACCCGGCACGTTTGAGCGACCGCACTGCGGCCACCAACGGTGCGTTGGCTGGCACGCCGGTGAACCATTGTTCGCCGAAGGTTTGCAGGCGGGCGCGGCTCAGGTCGATCTGCGGGTCACGGCGGCGCAGCGCCAATTCCAGGCGTTGGCCCCAGTCCTTTTCAGTAAGCAAGGCACTTTCAACCGGCGCCAGCATGGGCACGCCCAACTCATCGGCCACATCACTCATGGCCTGCTGTAGCACACGTGGGGCCAGGCCGGTCTTGACTTGGTACTGTTCGAACAACGCCGGGATCGGCGGCGACAAGACCCCGCCAAAATCAAACCAGATAAAGTGCAGGTCACTCATCGCACACCCCCTGCCACCAGCGTCAACGGCTGGCTACTGGCGACGGGCAGCAATTCAAGCTCAGCGGTGGCGATCACCGCACCGCCCTGCTCCACCTCCAGCGCAAGGCTGATGCGACCGTGCTCATCGCGGGCCAGGCGAGTGAGGTCGGCGCGAACCCGCGTGGGCAGGCCGAACTCGCCGAAGCGGGTAAACACCACATGACAGCTAGACAACAGCAGTTGCTCCGGGCCGGTCTGCAATTGCCGGTCGGCCACCACCAGGGCGACCTGGCGGAAGCCTTCAAGCAGCAACATGCCGGGGATATGGTCCAGGGGATGGTCGAAGATCGCCGGGTTATTCAGGTCGACGATCAGCGGCGCCACCAGGCTGTTGGCGTCCTGCTCAAGCTCACGGCCCAGTACGACGTTATTCAACCAGTGACGGCCCACCGCAGCGGGGCTCAACGGCGGTGGCAACTGCGCCAACGGGTCGGCATCGGCGGGAATCGCCGCGAGGCCACGCACACGCATTTTGTTCCACGCCGCGCCACTCATCCAACGGATGCTCATACGCTCATGACGGGCGGCCACTTCGCCATTGATGCTCAGCGACATATTCAAGGTCACGCCACTGCGCACGCCATGGCGCAGGTATTCGTCCACCACGTACACATCAATCTGCGCCGATGCCGGGCGGTCACCCACAACCAGCAAACTACGCTCGGTCACGCGGGTGACGCTGTCCAGGTAGATAAACTTGTCCTGGGCACTGACATCGAGAAACGCATGGGAGATATAGATCGACGCCTGGCGAAACACTTCGAGCAATAACAACATGTCGTAGTGCGCCGCGCGGTGGGTATGTTCACTAAAGTAACTGTGGGTGCGCGGTAGTTGTGCACTGCAGCGAAAGTGTCCTTCTTTCACTAACTCCGCACCGGTCAGGAATACTTCGCTGACAGCAGCGCGGTGCACCATGCTGCGCGGCACGGTGTTTTCGCAACGTATAGCCAGGGCTTCAGACATAGTAATCGCCTCCTTTGATCACGGCCGGCACACTAGGCTGAAACGTTTTCTTACCGCTACTGACCGAACGGCTAGGTAAGCGGGCATAACCCCGTAAAACTGGCACTTCAGACATGGGCATCTGTCTCCTGATGAGCTTTTCCGTAAGCGTGCAGACCGCTCTGCATGTTCGGCGATGCGAACTTTGCAGGCTTTGCGCGGACAACCGGTGCTGGCTGTCAGTACCCTTGTGCAGATACTCCCTTATATTTTCACTGCGCACTTAGATCAGTTTGATCGAAGCTTATACGCGTAACACAATCATCTAGGCACCAAACTAAGTGTTCTAACTTAGTAGTGAAAATCTGCCGGCGAAGTTGCTCAAGGTCGTAAAGAACATCACGACCCGGAGCAGATTTGCATGTTGAAAACAGGATTCACCCTGGCACCGTTGGCGTGTGCCTTGGCCTTGGGCGGCCTGGCCCTGCCGACACTGGCGCTGGCCCAGACTGAAGCGGCGTCGGTGCAAAACGTCATCGACTTCAATATCCCTGCCGGGCCCTTGGACGAAGTGCTGCTGAGCATTTCCCAACAGAGCGGCCATTCGATCGCGTTCGACCCGCCTTTAGTTGAAGGCCGGTCGAGCCGGTCGATCCAGGGGCGCTTGAGCCAGGCACAGGCATTGGGGATTGCCTTGAGCGGCTCACAGTTGGGTTTCAGCCAGACCGCCAGCGGCGCCGTGTTGATCCATCGACTGGCCGCCCCCTCCTCACCGGCCGCCGCGATCAACAATGAGCCACAGGCACCCCGGCTTAAATCCGTCGAGGTGATCGGCACTCGACGCAGCGATGTGACCGCGTTGCAAAGCTCGGCCCCGGTGGATGTGATCAGCAGCGAACAGCTGGAGCGCGCCGGCACCGACAACCTGGCCAAGGCCCTGGAAACCTTGGTGCCCTCGGTCAACTACCCGCAGGTCAACGGCACCGATGGCGTGTCGTCGCAGCGGCCGGTTTCGTTGCGCGGGCTGGCGGCCGACCAGGTGCTGGTACTGGTCAACGGCAAGCGTCGGCATGCCTCGGCGTTCGTCAACACCAAGGCCACCATTGGCCGTGGTTCGCAAGCGGTAGACCTGTCGACCATTCCCGTCAGCGCTGTCGACCATATTGAAGTGCTGCGCGACGGCGCGTCTGCCCAATACGGCTCCGATGCGATTGCCGGGGTGGTCAACATTGTGCTTAAGGAACAGGATCACGGCGGCGCCGTCACCAGTACCTTTGGCAAGTACACCAAGGGCGACGGGTTTCGCCGCTCAGTAGGCGGCTGGACCGGTTTCACCTTGCCAGGCGATGGTTTTCTCACCCTCAGCGCCGAAGGCCTGCGCGCCGAGCGCACGTCCACCGGCGGCACCGATGGGCGTCAGTTCTACCCCACGGGTGACGCCCGCGAAGCGGATGCCGACCGGCACTGGCGCTACGGCTCGCCGGGCCTTGAGGACTGGAACCTGGCCCTCAACACCGGCCTGTCGTTAAACGAAAGCGTCGACCTCTACGGCTTTGCCACCTACCAAGACCGCACCGGCGAATCCCAGGCCACCTTTCGCCGCCCCATCGATGCCAACAACCTGACAGACGTGTACCCCAACGGCTTCCTGCCGCTGTTGGACGTGCGCTCGCGGGACGCGTCGGTCACGGGCGGCGTGAAGATTCGTGATGAGCGCCTCGGCACCTTCGACCTGAGCGCCAACTACGGGCGCAACCGTATCGACTATCACCTCAGCGACTCGCTTAACGCGAGCCTCGGGGCGGCCAGCCCGACCAGCTTCAATGCTGGCGCACTGGTCAACGAGCAGACCAACGTCGCCCTGGACCACGTAAAGGAATTCCAGGTGGGCTGGGGTGCGGGGCCGTTGGTATTTTCCAGTGGCCTGGCGTGGCGCAACGAGTCTTATGAAGTGATTGCCGGTGACCTCGCTTCGTGGGTCCACGGCACTGCCCTGCCCGCCCGCGCGGGCGGCGCCCAGGGTTTCCCCGGCACCCAGGACAGTGACGAAGGCCGGTATGCACGCCACGTGTTCGGCGGCTACCTGGGCCTGGAGCAGCAGGTTACCGAAAAATTGCAGCTGGGCCTGGCCGGGCGCAGCGAGCATTACGACGATTTCGGCACCACCACCACAGGCAAGTTCTCTGCGCGCTATGACTTCACCCCGCAGTGGGGCCTGCGCTCAACCGTGAGCAGTGGCTACCGTGCCCCCACCTTGGGCCAGATTGGCACGTCGGCAACCCAGACCGAATTCAAGGCAGGCGACCCCACCGCCTATCAAGTCGGCACCGTCAGCGTGAACACACCGGTGGCCCGCGCCCTCGGCGCCAGTGACTTGAAGCCAGAGAAATCCACCAGCCTGTCCCTGGGCGTGGTGTGGCAGCCGATCGAGCGCGCCAGCGTCAGCGTCGATGCGTATCACATCCGCATCAAGGACCGCATCGCCCTGTCCGAAACCCTCAGCGGCACCCAGGTCAGCCAGATCCTGGCCAACCAAGGCTACGGCAACTACTCCGGCGTGAGCTTTTTCACCAATGCCCTCAACACCAAGACCAGCGGCGTCGACGTGGCCGCCCACTATCGCCTGGACCTGGCCGACGCCAGCCAACTGACCCTCAATGGCGCCTTCAACTACAGCAAGACCCAGGTCACCGACATCAAGGACAACCCCGGCCCCTTGGCGGGCACCGGCATCACCCTGATCAACCGCGAAGCCCTGAGCTACGTCGAAAGCGCCTCGCCCAACAGCAAGCTGATCCTCGGTGCCGACTGGCGCAAAGGCCCGTGGCAAGCAAGTTGGAACACCATCCGCTACGGCACCTACACCCTCGACTCCAACCTCGACTCCAACCTCGGCGAAGCCCGCGACCAGACCTTTTCGGCGCAGTGGGTGAGCAACGCCAGCGTGTCCTACGACATCAGCCAGGCCCTGACCCTGACCCTGGGCGGCAACAACGTGTTTGACAGCTACCCGGACAAGATCGACGTGGCCAACCGCTTTGTCGGCGGGCGCGTGGCTTACCAGAGCATCTCCCCGGCGGGTGCCGAAGGCGCCTTCTACTACGTAAAAGCCGACTACCGCTTCTGAGGACTTCCCATGAGTTTTGACCCTGTGCGTTTTATCCAAGTGTTCGAACAAGACTTTGCCCAGGCCAAGCAACTGCTGATCAAGCACCAGGTGTTGTCGGCCAATGAGGCGGGCAATATCAGCCTGCGGATTCCCGGCGAGCAGCGCCTGGTGATTGCCTCATTGAGTGGAGCCGACAGCGGCGTGGCGGCGATTGTGGATTTCGATTTACAGCACAGCCAAGGCAGCCTCACGGACAATCTCAAGGAGGTGGCGGTGCTGCACGCGGCGATCTACCGCGAGCGGCCGCAGGTGAATGCGGTGATCCATACGCACTCGCCGTATCTCACCGCTTTCGCGATTGCCGGGCGGCCGTTACGGGCGCATGCCACGCAGTTGCTGGGGGTGCTGGATGAAGACCAGGAGATTCCGTTGACGGCCTGGGGCCCGCGTTATGCGCCGCAGCCGGTGGTGGATGCCTTGCGTGAGCACCCACGGGCGCCGGCGGCGTTGTTGGTCAATCACGGGCCGTTTGCCTGGTCTGAGCGCGACGTTCTCGCGGCCACGCGCTTGCTGATCAATCTGGAAGAAGCGGCGTACCTGACGTATTTGGCCACTCAACTGGGCACACCCCAACCGTTCCCCCAAGGCGCGGCGCAGCGCTCACGCCTGGGCTGGAGCGCATCATGACCACCACACCGCCGTCCAAATGTGGGAGGGGGCTTGCCCCCGATAAGGCCCCCAAACCCGCCGCACCTATGAAGCGCACACCCTGGGCTCTGGTTGCCCTGTTGGTTACAGTTGCACAACCCGCTTTCGCCGAACCCTTTCTGGAACGCGCCCAATCGCGCGGCACCTTGAACGTCTGCACCAGCGACGAGTTCCCGCCCTTCAAAACCCTCGATGCAGACGGCAAACCCGCCGGCCTGATCATGGACCTGATCGTCGACCTGCAACACCAACTCTCCACCCGTATCGGCCAGCCCTTGAAACTGTCCCTCGTTCAGGTCAACCCGCTGAACCGCCTGTTGTTTCTGGATCAAGGCCGCTGCGAAGTGCTGGTCACGTCCCTGCTCGACACCCCGGCGCGGCGCCGCGAAGTGGATTTCGCCAGCCCCGGTTTCTATAGCTCTGCCGCCACGGTCTTCGCGCCCAAAGCCACGGCCATCCCCGATTGGGAAAGCCTGCGCGGCAAGACCCTGTGCGCACCCGCCACCAGTGTGTGGGTCCGCCCGTTCGAAAGCCGCTACGGCGTGCAGTTCGCGTCGTTCAACGGCACTGCCGAAGTGCGCAAAGCCGTGGCCGACAGCCGCTGCCTCGGTGCAATGGGCGACGACGCCTTGTACAGCGCCCTCGCCCGCCAGCCAGAGTGGGCCGATTACGAGGTGAAGCTGCCGGGCCAGGAGCCGGCGCCTTGGGGGATTGCAGTGCGCAAGGGCCAGCCTGAGTTATTGGCCGCCGTGTCGAGCATTGTCGAGGGCTGGCATGCCAATGGGCTGATCATCCAGCTCGAACAACGTTACGGTCTGGCTCCGAATGCCTGGGTGGCGCAGCAGCATGCGCAGGCGCGGCATGAGTGAGGTCAACCTGCGCCTGTGGCTGGAGCAACACGGTTTGCTGTTGAGCATCCTGTGGGACCCGATGGACCGTGAGCGTTTTTTGCTAGGCCTGGGCCTGACCTTGGGGTTGTCGGTGGCGAGCATTGGGCTGTCGCTGGTCCTCGGGGTATTTGGCGCCGCTGGCCTGGGTTCGCGGCGTGCGCTGTGGCGCGCCATCAGCAGTGCCTACGTCGCGTTGTTTCGCAATACCCCCTTGCTGGTGCAATTGTTTTTCTTCTACTTCGGCGTGGGTGCGCTGCTGCCGATGGTGGACGGCGTGCGCCTGCTCAACGGCACGCAGTGGGCGATCATCGTGATCGGCCTGCACAACGGCGCGTTCCAGGCGCAGAACCTGCGCGCCGGGATCGATGCCGTCCCGCAGGCGACGCTCAACGCGGCGGCGGCCCTGGGGATGCACGGGCGCACGGTCTTGCTGCATATCGTGCTGCCGCTGGCCCTGCGCAATAGCTTGCCGGCGATGGGCAACACGGTGGTGCAGACGATCAAGTCCACCTCGATTGCCTACGCGATTGCCGTGCCGGAATTGCTCTATGCGAGCAACCGGATCTGGTCCGATAACTTCAATGTCGCCGAGATGATGCAGGTGCTGCTGCTGGTTTGGCTGCTGTTGATCGGCGCCAGCAGTTGGTTGCTGCGCCGCCTCGAAGCGCGCCTGCGCTTGCCCGGCCAGGAGTTGCCCCATGCTGCCTGAGCCGTTTGTGTTGCTGTGGCAGTGGGCGCCGGCGCTGCTGCAAGGTTTTGGCCTGAATATCCTGATGGGCATCACGGCCATGCTGGTGGCGACGGTGGCCGGCGTACTGCTTGGCAGCTTGCAGGTCAGCGCCCATCCGCGGCTGCGCCAGGGCGCGGGGTACTTGAGCCGCTTATTGCGCAACCTGCCGTGGCTGGTGGTGATGTTCTACGTGGCCTACCTGCTGCCCTACGAAGTGCACTGGGCCGGGCGTTGGTGGCAGTTGCCGGACTGGCTCAAGGTTGCGCTGGGCCTGGCGTTGCCTGCCATTGGCTATGTCTCGGAGATCGTACGCGGCGGCGTGCGCGCGGTGCCGCTGGGCCAGTGGGAAGCGGCCCAGGCCCTGGGCTTGGGCCATGGGCAGGCGCTGCGCTACGTGATTATCCCGCAGACCTTGCCAAGCCTGGTGGCGCCGTGGGTGAACCTGTATTGCGCGGTGACCATGTCCACCTCCCTGGCCAACTTGCTAGGCGTGGAAGAGTTGATGACCACCGTGCAATCGCACCTCTCGACCCAGTTGCGCAGCGACCTGCTGTTGCCCGCCTACGGCTTGGTCTTTATCGCGTTTTTTCTCTACATCTACCCCCTTTCACGTTGGGCCAAGCGGCTGGAGCGGCAATAAGCATGCGTGACGATACCTTACTGACCCATTTGGGCCGCGACCCTGACAACCACGCTGGCACTGTCAATACGCCGGTGTATCGCAGCTCCACGTTTATCTGGCCCGACACCAGCACCCTGGAGCATCACCTACAAAACGCCGACGACCCGCACTATCGCGGCCATATCTATGGCCGCAACGGCAACCCCACCACAGCCGCGTTCGAGGATGCCGTAGCTCTGTTGGAAGGCGGTTTTCGCGGGCTGATCATGCCCAGCGGGTTGGCCGCGATTGTCGGCGCGGTGCTGGCGGTGGCGCGGGCCGGCGACCATATCCTGGTGACCGACAATTGCTATTGGCATGCGCGCCAGGTGTTCGACCAGATCCTGCCGCGCTATGGCATCCAAGCCAGCTATTTTGCGCCGATGCTCGGTGCAGACATCGCCGCCTTGATCCGACCCAACACCCGCCTGGTGTACGCCGAAGCGCCCGGCTCCAGCACCTTTGAAGTGCAGGACATTCCCGCCCTCGCCCGCGTCGCCCACGCTCATGGCGCGCTATTGATGCTGGATAACACCTGGGCCACGCCGCTGTTCTTCAAGGCCTTTGAACACGGTGTGGACATCTCGATCCATGCCGCCACCAAGTACCTGGTCGGCCACAGCGACGCCATGCTCGGCGTGATCGTCACCACTGAGCCCCTGTACGCCGGCGTGCGCGAAACCGTGCGGCAACTGGGCTATATCGCCAGTGCGGATGACGCCTACCTCGGCCTGCGCGGCCTGCGCACCCTCGGCGTGCGTTTGCGCCAGCACGAGCGTTCGGCCCTTAGCGTTGCGCAGTGGTTACAACAACGCCCGCAAGTCGCCCAGGTGCTGCACCCCGCGCTGCCGGGGGCTACGGGGCATGACGTCTTCATGCGTGACTTCCTCGGTTCCACTGGGCTGTTCGGCGTCGTGCTCAAGCCCGTACCCGAGGCCCTTATCAAGACCTTTCTGGAAAGCCTGCAATTGTTTGCCATGGGCGCCAGCTGGGGCGGTTTCGAAAGCCTGATCCGCACCCAAAAGCCCCACCCCACGGCACAGATCGCCCCTGGCGTATTGCTGCGCCTGCACGTGGGCCTTGAAGCGGTCGAGGACCTAATCGCCGACCTGCAACAAGGCCTGGAACACCTGAATACCCCACCCTCATCAAGGAACCTGCCATGAGCCAACCACTGCCCACCCATTACAGCATTTGCCCGCTGCTGGTCGCGTCCAACATCGCCGTAGAACTCGGCTGGCTGGATGAGGAATACCAGCGCGTCGGCGCCGAGGCGATCTACCTGCGCTCGCTGCCCGACAACCAGGGCTGGCTGCCGCACTTCACCCATGGCGAGTCACGCTTGATCCGCGACGGCGGCGCAGTGCCGGCGCTGTGGGCGCGTGCCGACCAGGCCGACACGCTGCTGGTGGCCACCACCGCCACCCAACGCGCCGGCCAGGTGCTGGTGCGTGCCGACGGGCGCATCCGCCAGGTGGCCGACCTGTTCGGCAAGCGCATCGGCGTACCGGTCAGCCGCAACAAGGCGCGGGTGGATGTGCTCAAGGCCCTGGCCGAGCATGGCCTGTTCAACGCCTTGCGATTGGCGGGCTTGGAGCCCTCGCAGGTGCGCTTGACCGAGTTGGAAGATGAAGGCGACCCCCACACCTTGCAACCGGCCATAAAACCTTCGGCGTTCTGGTCGCAACTGCATGGCCTGCATGGCAAACCCGGGCATGAAGTGCGTGCGCTGGCTGAAGGCCGTGTGGACGCAGTCCACGTGGCTGCCGGGCATGTACCGGCCTTACTGGCCAGCGGCGAGTTCAGCGTGATCGAAGACCTGGAACGCTACCCGGACTGGACCCTCAAGAACCACAACGGCCCGTACGCCACCACGGTCAACCGTGCCTTTGCCGAGGAACACCCACAGGTGGTGGTGGCGTTCCTGCGCGCCGCCATCCGCGCCGGGCGCTGGATCAACCAACACCGCGATGCCGCTGCCGAACTGTTCACCCGGGTCACCTTCCTGCCGGATGCCGCGTTTATTCGCAGCGCCATCGCCGAGCTGGATTTCGTGCCGCAGCTGGGCCCGCAAAACCTCGCCGCCCTGGCGCTGAAAAAGGACTTCCTGGTGCAGCGCGGCTTCTTGCAGAACGACTTCAGCGTGCACGAATGGGCCCAGCCCGAGTTTCTCGCCCAGGCCCACGCCGGGCTCTAAACCTCTTCATCTGTAGGAGCGAGCTTGCTCGCGAAAAACCTGAGGACGCCGCGTTGCATCTGGTTTACCGCGTCACCGTTGGCGTCTTTCGCGAGCAAGCTCGCTCCTACAAAAGCGTATACCAAGGACCGACAATGATTGCTCAGTACCGCAAAACCCTGCTTGCCAGCCTATTACTGGCCGATACAACCTGGGCGGCACAGGCCACCCGTGACACCGAACCGCAACTGAGCAAAGTCGAGGTGGTGGGCGCACGCGTCACCGAAGCCAGCGCCGCCATCGGCGAAGACAAGATCAGCAACACCCTGGCGATTTCGCACCAGGCGCTGCAATCGGCGCCGGCCGGTACCTCGGGGCTGAAGATGCTCGAAGCGCTGCCGGGCTTCAACGTGCAAGTCAACGATGCGCTAGGTTTATATGAGTTCGGCAACTCGGTGTTTGTGCGCGCGTTCAACCTGCAACAGATCGGGTTTTCCATCGACGGCGTGCCGTTGGGGCGCACCGACCAATTTGGCGGCAGCCCGATCTATCGCTATGTCGACAATGAAAACACCGAACGCGTGACCGCCTCCACCGGCGCCGGTGATGTGTCGCAATCGGGCTACGCGTCGCTGGGCCCCTATGTGGATTACCAAACCAGCAACCCGGCGCCGGAGCCCGGCGTGAGCCTCTCTTACACCCTGGGCAGCGACAGCCTGCGGCGCAGTTTCGTCAGGTTGCAGACCGGCGAGCATCAGGGCCTGTCGGCGTATTTCAGCCGCTCGAAAATCGACGGCGACCTGTGGCGTGGCCCCGGCACCATTGATCGCGAACACCTGGAAGCCAAGGTGCGCTACCGCTTCAGTGATCGTGACGAAGTCTGGCTGCGCGCCGTGCACAACTCGTTCTATGACTATGACTCGCCCTACGTCAGCATCGCCCAGTACGAAGGCAACGCCAACGACCCGTTTGGCCGCTCTGGTCGCGACTTCCCTTACCTGGGCAGCGTGCCCAATCTGCCCGAAACCGTGCCGGGGGTGCGCTACAGCAACACGGGCTACAACCAGTACTACAAACAGGCGGTCAACCAGCGGCGCGACACCTTGTATAGCCTCGGCGGCCAGTTCGAGATCCGCCCCAACCTGCTCAACTATTCCACGCTGTACTACGAGGCCAAGAAGGGGTTCGGCGTCTCTCCCGAGGCCTACGCCACCTCGTTGGCACTGCATAACGCCGAAAGCAATGTGGACGGCCTGTTTGCGCCCCGGGGCGTGCAATACGGGTTGTCGTCCCTCAGCGGCCATCGGTTTGGTGGGCGTACCGGGCTGCAATGGGAAATCGGCCAACACCAGATCGACACCGGCCTGTGGGCCGAAACTGACGTATTCAATCGCCAGCAAGCCCGCTACAACCTCACCGATGGCAGCCCGGATGGCACGCCGCTGTTCAACGAGCCGGTACACCGACAGGGGGATTTCAGCTCCACGCGCAACTCGCTGCAATACCACCTCAAAGACACCTGGACCCTGCTCGATGACCGCCTGCGCCTGCAGTTCGGTTTCAAGAGCCTGAACCTCAAGTACCGCATCGAGGGCTACCGCAACGCCGGCGACTACATCAACGACCGCCAGCCGCGTATCAGCACCCAGTGGAACGACGCCTTCCTGCCCCAGGCCGGGCTGGTCTACAACCTGACCGACGACACCCAGGTGTTCGCCTCGTACTCAGAGAACATGGCCCTGCCCCGTGGTGCCGACGATATCTTCCGCGCCGCCAGCCCCAGCGCACCGCCGCCGGATGCCGAGCGGGCAAAGAACTACGAGGTGGGCTATCGCATCAATCGTCCTACGTTCAATGCTTCGTGGGCGCTGTACCGCACCGACTTCGACAACCGCCTGCAAGCCTTTGCGTCACCGGTACCCGGCAGCAGTCAGGTGGAAACCTACTACCAGAATGTTGGCAAGGTGCAGGCTTATGGCACTGAATTAAGCGGGCAATGGAAGCCGCCCGTGCTGTCGGACAAGCTCGTGCTCAACGGCAACCTGACCTACAACAAGTCTACGTTCCAGAACGACGCCGCCGGCCTGTCGATCCGCGATAACGATGTGCCCGACAGCCCGCGCTGGCTGGCCCAGGCCGGGGTGACCTATGAGCTGGCGCCGTGGGCATTGCTGAACTTCTCGGCACGCTATATCGGCGAGCGCTACAGCAATTTCACCAACAGCGAATCGGTGCCGGGCTACACGCTGTACAACGCCTACCTGGACCTGGGTGGCGAGCAACTGCATTACGGTCCGCTGAAAAACGTGAAGCTGCGCTTCAACATCGACAACCTCTTCGACAAGGACTACCTGGGCTACATCCTCACCAGCACCAGTGGCCCTGCTGTGTTCCGTCCGGGCTCACCGCGTACCTTCCAAAGCACCTTGAGCATGGAGTTCTGAACATGACCAAGCGCCTGCTTTTGCTGGCCCTGCTACCGCTGTTGGCAAACGCCCAAACCAACGTCAGTCCCAGCGACCTGGCCCTGCACCAACGCTTGCTGGTGCTGGACAGCCACCTCGACACCCCGCTGACCCTGACCCGCCCCGGCTGGAACATTATCGAGCGCCATGCGTATCGCCAGGACGGCAGCCAAGTCGACCTGCCGCGCATGCGCGAAGGCGGGTTGGACGGCGGCTTCTTTGCGGTGTACACGCCACAAGGCCCACGCACCGAGGAAGGCCGCGCTTATGCCAGCGCTTATGGCCTCGCCACCCTCACCCGCATCCGCGATGTGATCGACCGCAACCCCGACAGCTTCGCCCTGGCCCTCACCGCCGACGATGCGCGGCGCATTGCGGCCCAAGGCAAGCGCGTGGTGTTTATCAGCATGGAAAATGCCGACCCGCTGAGCTCCGACCCTGAGCTGCTGAACACCTACTATCGCCAAGGGCTGCGCATGCTCGGCCTGGTGCACTTCATGAACAACGACCTCGCCGACTCCGCCACTGCGCTGCCGGAATGGAAAGGCCTGAGCCCCAAGGGCCGCGACCTGGTGCAACGGGCCAACCGCCTGGGCATCCTGCTGGACGTGTCCCACGCCAGCGATGCGGTGTTTGACCAGATGCTGGCGTTGTCCCGCGCACCGATCATCGCGTCCCACTCCAGCAGCCGCGCGGTCAACCCGCATCCACGCAACCTGGACGACAACCGCGTGCGCCAATTGGCCGCCAAGGGTGGCGTGATACAGGTCAATGCCTACAGCGACTACCTGATCCCCCTCAAGCAAAACCCGGAGCGCAACAAAGCCATGGCGGCGCTGGGTGCGCGCTTTCACAACCTGGCGGCGCTGAGCCCGGAGCAGGTCAAGGATCTCTATCAGGAGCGCGACACCATCAATGAGCGCTTTGCCCAACCCAAGGCGGATCTGGATGTGTTTATGAAACACCTGTTGCATCTGCTGGAAGTGGCCGGGCCAGATCATGTGGGCATCGGTGCGGACTGGGACGGCGGCGGTGGCCTGACCGACCTTGAGGACGTGAGCCAATTGCCGGTGATTACCCAGCGGTTGTTGGATGCGGGGTATACCGAACAGCAGGTGGCGAACATCTGGAGCGGGAATTTGCTGAGGGTGCTGCAGGCTGCGCAGTCTGCTGCCTTGTAAACAGGATAGGCGGTGTACCTCATTCCCGAGCCTGACAAAATCGAAATGTGGGAGAGGGCTTGCTCCCGATGGCGCTGGGTCAGTCAGCACCTGCATTGGCTGATACACAGCCATCGGGGGCAAGCCCCCTCCCACAGGGATTGGCGGTGTATCCATTTCCTGAGCCCGGCCAAACTCAAATGTGGGAGAGGGCCTGCCCCTGATGGCGGTGGGCCAGTCAGCACATGCATGGCTGATACACAGCCATCGAGGGCAAGCCCCCTCCCACAGGGGATTGGCGGTGTATCCATTTCCTGAGCCCGGCCAGATTCAAATGTGGGAGGGGGCTTGCTCCCGATGGCGCTGGGTCAGTCAACACATGCATGGCTGATACACAGTCATCGGGGGCAAGCCCCCTCCCACAGGGGATTGGCGGTGTATCCATTTCCTGAGCCCGGCCAAACTCAAATGTGGGAGAGGGCCTGCCCCTGATGGCGGTGGGTCAGTCAGCACATGCATGGCTGATACACAGTCATCGGGAGCAAGCCCCCTCCCACAGGGATTGGCGGTGTATCCATTTCCTGAGCCCGGCCAGATTCAAATGTGGGAGGGGGCTTGCCCCCGATAGCGGTGGGTCAGTTGGCACATGCTTTGGCTGATACATAGCCATCGGGAGCAAGCCCCCTCCCACAGGGGATTGGCGGTGTATCCATTTCCTGAGCCCGGCCAGATTCAAATGTGGGAGGGGGCTTGCCCCCGATGGGGGTGAGTCAGTTGGCACATGCATTGGCTGATACACAGTCATCGGGAGCAAGCCCCCTCCCACAGGGGATTGGCGGTGTATCCATTTCCTGAGCCCGGCCAGATTCAAATGTGGGAGGGGGCTTGCCCCCGATGGGGGTGAGTCAGTCAGCACATGCTTTGGCTGATCATAGCCATCGGGAGCAAGCCCCCTCTCACACTTGGGCCGGTAAGCATTTTAAGACGCGTCTTAATTCAATCCGTATCTGTCTTCGCTACGCTACGGCCTTCCAAACCGTACGCTGACAGGTAGTGCCCATGATCGACAAACAGCTGCGCATTCTTATCGTGGACGCCTTGCACGCCCATGTCCTGCTGATTGAGAAGATGCTCAACCGCATGGGCTATTACGCAATTGCCACCGCCGGCAGTGCCACCGAAGCGCTAAAACTAAGCCGTGCCGGGGAGGCGCCGTTCGATGTGTTGCTGGCGGCTGATCACCTGGTGCGACGGCCGGAAACGGGCGGCTTTTGGTTTGAGGTGTATGGCATCGAAAACACGTTTATCTACAGCCGCCCAGCCGACAGCCAGGATGTGCACTTCGTGCGCCACGGCGAGCATTACTGGCGTTATGGCCTGCCCGAATATCTGATGTTGGAATGGTTCATGGCTCGGTCCAAGCGCCGCGCGCCCGAGGTCTTTTTCGATCACCCCGCAGCGCCTTGCTACTTTGCCCTGCCGGCTGCCAAACGCTGAGTAGCCCAGACACGACTGAAACGGCGGCAGCCGATATTGCCAGTCGCCGCCCAGTTTCAGCTTCAACCGCTCTAGCACAAGCATTACAGATGACTTTATGGATAAAAGCCTTTAGGATTCGCGGCCAATAGCATCACTTCGCTATCATGCATACCCGCACGTCAAAGGGAATTAATCGTTTGAACAAAGTCAGCATTTTCGCCGCCGCCGCCCTCAGCGTGGCGCTGCTCAGTGGTTGCGCCGCCGCCAAGAAAGTCACCTCCAAACTCGACTACAGCACCGGCACCTACGTGAGCCAGCAGCAGGTCGACGCGTTCCAGAAAGGCAAGACCCGCCAGGCCGACGTCATCGCCGCCATCGGCAACCCGCCGCAGAAAGCCGAGATCATGGGCAAGGAAGTGTGGACCTACACTTACACGCTGATCCCGGCACTGCCGTTCCAGCCGAACAAGTTTGAGAACACCGTGGTGGAATTCGACAAGCGAGGCGTGGTGGTCAACGCGTACAAATCCGGTGGTACACCTGGGCAGAGCGGTAACCCGCTGATCAACGCGGCCGGTCTCTAAGCGCTGCACTGAACGCCTTGTGGGAGCGGGCTTGCTCGCGAATGCGTTGGTTCAGTCAAAGCTATATTGACTGACACTCTGCCTTCGCGAGCAAGCCCGCTCCCACATTTTTGACCGTGTGTAGTTACACCATCGGGGTGCTGCTGACCACGCGCAGTGCCAAACCTTCGTACGCATCCAGCGTAATGGTGAACTCCCCTTCTGCCGTCAAATCCCCCTCGACCCGCTCATTGATGATATCCACCACCAAACCTGCGGCAATATCCGGCAGGTGCAAGGTTTCGGTGATCGGCGTGGCGCCGAAATTCAGTGCGGTGATCTGGGTGCCTTTGCCCGCAGGCAATTCGTGCACCATGACCAACAGGCCCGGATGCTGCACGTCCGGCACCAGAATCTGGCGACTGGCGGCAATGTCGTAAGCGCGGCGCACAGCCAGGATTTTTTGCAGTTGCGAGGCAAAGGAGTCCGGGTCCTGAAGCTGGCTGTTCAGGCTGCCATATAAGGTTCGGGCCCGGGGCATTTGCCCGGCGGACAGTTCGGCGTCCGGGTTCAAGTCCACCAGGTCATAGGCGCCGCGATGCACCCAGCGGGTGTCGCCGTCCTGCATCAAATGCCCGACCTCGTCGGCCGCCAACGGCAGCGCACCCACCAGGTCCCAACCCGACAAGGCAAACACCCCCGGCTGCATCGCGTTGTACATCACCAACAACAGGTGTATCTGGCGAATCTGCTGGATATCGGCCTGGGTGATTGCCTCCAGATCACGGATGCCCAACGCGGCCGTGATGATACTGGCCGTGGTGCATGACACCCCATTGGTCACGAACTTGAGGTTGTAGGGCGCATGCTCGCCCGCCAGGCGCTCGTACATCTGCTCGCGGATGTGTTCGCGCAGGATATTGCCGGGGAAGGTCTGGCCCTGATACAGGAAGGAGTCATGGGCGTGCAGTGTCCAGAAGTGCACCAACTCCAGGGTCAGTTCATCGTGGTTCTGCAACGCGTGGATCAACGAGCCTGGGTCGATGCCCAGGCTGTGCATCTGGCGCAGCATCAGGCGCAGGAACTCGGTGTCGCCCATCAACAGCGCATGTTGGTATGCCGGCCGGGTGATGAAGTCATAGGACAGGTCAGCACCGCCATGGGACATCGCGGCAATGTCATCGACGGTCAGGTTCAACTCCTGGAAGCTGAACCCACCGGCCTTGCGAATCGCCCCGCCAATCAGCTGGTTGCCAGTGATCGACAAAGGATGGCTTTCGGACCACGCCGTGCCGTCGAGCTTACGCTCTACACCCAGAAAACCATTGGCGTCCAGGCGCAGGATCTTAGCGCCCATCACATCGATGGCGTGCAGGGCGTCGCCGATGATCATCTGTTGCGCGGCGAAGGTGGGGTCCAGCCAATTCAACGACGGCTGGCCTTCCTTGAAGTAATGCAGGTACACCCAGCGACGCGGCTTACCGTCTACGCCCATCACAACCGGCGTGGTGCTCCAGTCGGTTTCCTTCACCCCAGGCTCGAAGAAAATCACCCGTTGCAGCTGGCCGACGATGTAGTGCTTGTCGCGCAGTGCATCCACCTGCAACGGGCTGAGGTTTTGCGCATCGCGGCCTTCGGCGACGTCTGGCAGCAAGGGCCAGTCTTCTTCGCGGATCTCCACCATGTGGTACAGGCCGGGATAATCTTCGTAGGCCATCTCGGCCAGGCGGAAATCAGCGCCCTTGCCGGTGTGGGACGGGATCACATCGTCGATGATCACTGCATTGTGGGCCGCCGCCATGCGCGTCATCGCCTGCAATTGGGCTTCGGTGCCCAGCTCAGGGTCGATTTCAAAGCTGATGCGGTCGAAATTGCCGTCGATGGTTGGCGTATGCCGCGTGCCACTCAGGCCACCGGATTTTTTCAGCGGGCCGTTGTGGATGCCCTGAATACCGATCTTCGACAGCGCGTGCCACAGGCTTTCATCCCCCAGGGCTTCCAGCACCGTACCGCCTTCGCGGGTCACAATCGACGCCGGGTAGGCGGTGAACCACACCGACGATAACGCCGTGGCGTCCCGTGGGCGGGTATGCGCATAAGGCTGTTGCCACAACCGACCCTGGCCCGAATACAGCTTGGCGCGCTGGCGTGCCGCGTAGAGCATCGATTGTTCTACCAGCCAGTTCACATGGTTGTTTTCAGCCGCCGTCATAAGCCCTGTCCCCGTGGTCTTGAAATGTTGCTCGTAGACATATGAGGGGCACAGGGGCTATTCGTTGCATTGCGCTGCAACTGTTGCGAGGGAGTCCGCCAACCTGGCGCCGACGATAAGCACTGGTCTATAAAATTTATGCCGCTAAAATCAGCATCCTTCTTGCGCCCGCACCTCTGACACGAGCCCACCATGAGCTTTGATTTCGACACGATCCATCCCCGCCTTGGCACTGGCAGTACCAAATGGAACCGCTACCCAGCCGACGTGTTGCCGATGTGGATCGCCGACATGGACATCGCCGCACCACCGGCCATCCTGCAAGCCCTGCACGCGCGGCTCGACCAGCAGATTCTCGGCTACAGCGTGGCCGGCCCGGACGTGCGCGAGGCCATCGTCGCCGACCTGTGGGCCAAGTACGCCTGGCGCGTGCAGCCTGAAGAGCTGCTGTTCCTGCCGGGCGTCGAGCCGGGTTTCAATATGGCGCTGCATGCCTTTGTGCAGCCGGGCCAGCCGGTGGTGCTGCAAACTCCCAACTACCGGCCGATCCGCCTGGCGCCAGGCAACTGGAACCTGCCAAAGATTGAAGTCCCCTTTGAACTCGTCAACGGTGAATACCTGACCCCGCTGCCGGCCCTGCGTGACGCATTGGCGGGTGCCGGCGCGCTGTTGCTGAGCAACCCGCACAACCCCATGGGCAAAGTCTTCCCCCGCGAAGAACTGCTGGCCGTGGCCAACGCTTGCCTGGAGCACGGCGCGCTGATTATCAGCGACGAAATCCACGCCGAGCTGTGCTTTGACGGCCGTCGCCATATCCCCACGGCCAGCCTCAGCCCGCAAATTGCCGAGCGCACCATCACGCTGATGTCGGCGAGCAAGGCTTACAACGTCGCCGGTTTGAAGACCTGTTTCGCAGTGATCCAGAACGCCGAGATTCGCGAGCGGTTCAACCAGGCCCGCTGCGGCATGGTCGACAGTGTCAGCCCACTGGGCCTGGAAGCCACCCGCGCCGCCTACAGCCAGTGCGACGAATGGCTGGACGCACTCAAGCATTACCTGCAAGCCAACCGTGACTACTTGCTTGAGGCCGTGCAAACCCGGCTGCCTGGCGTGGTGATGCATGCGCCACAAGGCACCTTCCTGGCGTGGCTCGATTGCAGTGCTTTGGGCCTGGATGAGCCACAGCAATTCTTCCTGGAGCAGGCCAAGGTGGGCTTAAGCGCGGGGATTGAGTTTGGCGATGACAGCCAGCAGTTCGTACGCTTGAACTTCGGCTGCCCACGGGCATTGCTGGAGGAAGGGTTGCAGCGCATGGAGGCTGCATTGCGCAGTCGCTGACGGGCCGCCCCCGCACCCTGTGCGGGGGCAATCGCTTAGAGCTTGGCGATGGACACTTCGGTGGACTTCACGAAGGCAATCACTTCACTGCCCACTTTCAATTCCAGGTCACGCACCGAACGGGTGGTAATCACTGAGGTGACGATGCCGGACGCCGTTTGCACGTCGATTTCGGATACCACTTCCCCCAGCAGAATTTCTTTGATCACGCCCTTGAACTGATTGCGCACGTTGATCGCTTTAATGGTCATGTCGGCTTTCCTTTTGGCTGTTGGGTCAATCCGCACGAATGCGCAGGCCCTCAAGATGCAGTACCGAGTGAAAACTTAAAAGGAATAAATAACTCTTTATTTATTCCGTATAGATATATGACAACTGTTTCTCAGCCAACAGTGCTTCAACAATCTGCCCTATCCCCTGACAGCATTCAGCTCTTAACCCCCCGCAAATATTGACTGATACCGACTGGCACAGAGCCTGCATATTCCTTAAAAGCATGATGGAACATGCGATCTACTTTTCTGAATATAAGAAAGCCTTCTCTCAATGCCTTGCCGGAGCTGTTCCATGACCCCATTCACCCAACGCCTACTTGGCGCATGCGCCCTCGCCTTGTGCCTGCAACCCCAGGCCTTCGCCGCCGACACCGACCCCGCGCAAGTCAATCTGGACTACGCCTACTACTCGCCGGTCAGCCTGGTGCTCAAGCACTTCGGCTGGCTGGAACAGGCCTTGCCACAATCCAAGGTGGGTTGGGTATTGAGCCAGGGCAGCAACCGCTCGCTGGAATATCTCAATAGCGGCGGCGTCGACTTCGCGTCCTCTGCCAGCCTGTCTGCAGTGTTGAGCCGTGCCAACGGCAGCCCGATCAAATCGGTGTACGTGTACAGCCGTGCCGAATGGACCGCCCTGGTGGTTCGCAAAGACTCGCCGCTCAAAAGCGTCACCGACCTCAAAGGCCAGAAAATCGCCGCCACCAAAGGTACCGACCCGTACCTGTTCACCTTGCGTAGCTTGCAAAAAGCCGGGTTGAAAAAGGACGACGTGGAACTGGTGCACTTGCAGCACCCGGACGGTCGCACTGCGCTGGAAAAAGGCGATGTAGACGCCTGGGCCGGCCTCGACCCGCACATGGCCGCCAGTGAAATACAAGCGGGTTCGCGCCTGCTGTATCGCAACAAAGACTTCAACAGCTATGGCGTGGTGAGCGTCACTGAAAAGTTCGCCAAGGAACATCCGCAAACCATTACCAAGGTGCTCGGCGCCTACGAAAAAGCCCGTGATTGGGCGGTTAAGCACCCGGATGAGTTCGCCAAATTGCTCGCCGATGAGTCCGGCCTGCCGTTGGAAGTGGCCAAGCTGCAACTGTCGCGCACCGACCTGAGCACCCCGTTTTTGAGCAGCAAGGACGTGGAGTCGTCCAAGGCTGCTGCACCGATTCTGGTGTCTGAAGAGCTGGTGCGCCGTGGTGTGGATGTGGACCAAGTGATCGACCAGTTGATCGACACCTCGTTCGGGCACTAAGGAGCGTGTGATGACCAGCAAAACCCAAGCAATGCCCCTGGCCGCGCCGGCGGTGACCCACCGCAGTGCCTGGCCACGGCGGCTCAAGGGTCTGGTGGTACCGGTGCTGATCCTGTTGATTCTGGAAGGCGTGGTACGCGTCGGTTGGCTGCCGTCGTACCAGATGCCGGCCCCCAGCGAAATCGCCGTGACCCTGACGCAACTGGCCGAGGGCGCGCTGTGGAAGCACATCAGTGCCAGCCTCGGCCGGGTTTTGTTGGGCTTTGCCATCGGCGCCAGCTTGGCCTTGATGTTCGCCGCCTGGGTGGGTTTGAGCCGTGAGGCCGAGGCCTACCTGGAACCCACGTTCGCCGGGCTGCGCTCGATCCCAAGCCTGGCTTGGGTACCCTTGTTGCTGCTATGGCTGGGCATCGACGAAACCTCCAAGATCGTGTTGATCGCCATTGGCGCGTTCTTCCCGGTGTACCTCAATGGTGTCGCGGCCATACGGGATATCGACCGCAAGCTGGTAGAAGTCGGGCAGATGTACGGGTTTAGCCGACGCCGGTTGGTGCGCCGCGTCCTATTACCCGCCGCCCTACCCGGCCTATTCACCGGGTTGCGCAGTGGCCTGAGCCTGGCGTGGATGTTTCTGGTGGCGGCGGAATTGATCGCGGCCACCAAGGGCCTGGGTTACCTGCTTAGCGACGGGCGCGAAACCTCGCGGCCAGACATCGTGCTCGCCGCAATCATCGTATTGGCGCTGCTGGGCAAGGTCAGCGATGGCCTGCTTGCGACTTTGGAGAAGCGTTGCCTGGCGTGGCGCGACACCTTCCAGGGAGCTGGGCAATGAGCGGGCAGCCTTTGTTGGATATTCATGTGCTTCGCAAAAGCTTTGCCAGCACCACGGTACTCAAGGACGTTCACCTGTCGTTGCAACCGCGCGAAGCTGTCACCCTGCTGGGACCCAGCGGGTGTGGCAAAAGCACCTTGCTGCGCATCGTCGCCGGGCTGGAAAAGGACTATCAGGGCGAACTGCGCAGCCCCGACGGAGAAGTCGCGTTTGTGTTCCAGGAGCCGCGGCTGATGCCTTGGCTCACGGTGGAGCAAAACATCGGGTTCAGCGCTGACAGCCACTACGACAAGGCCTGGGTCACGCAACTGATCGAGGAAGTCGGCCTCAAGGGGTTTGCCCAGGCGCTGCCCAAACAATTGTCCGGGGGCATGGCGCAACGGGTGGCGATTGCACGGGGGTTATATTCACGCCCGCAAGTATTGCTGCTGGATGAACCGTTCAGCGCAGTGGATGCGTTTACCCGCATGAAGCTGCAAGACCTGTTGTTGCAACTGGCCGAACACCATGCCATCGCCTTGCTGCTGGTGACCCATGATGTGGACGAGGCGCTGTACCTGAGTGATCGGGTGCTGGTGATGGACAATCGGCCGAGCAGTATTCGCCAGGAAGTGCCGGTGGTATTGCCGCACCCAAGGGATCGGCGCGATCCGCTGCTGGCGCAGCTCAAAGTGCTGGCGTTGACCGAGTTGCAACGGGCGCATGTGATCTAACTGTGGGAGGGGGCTTGCTCCCGATGGCGGTGGGTCAGCTACATATGCAGTGACTGACCCACTGCTATCGGGGGCAAGCCCCCTCCCACATTGAGCCCCGGTGACTTCAAGATTTGTAGCTGGCGCAGCTCAAGACACTGGCGTTGACCGAGCTGTAACGGGCGCATCTGATCTAACTGTGGGAGGGGGCTTGCTCCCGATGGCGGTGGGTCAGCTACACATGCAGTGTCTGAGCCACTGCTATCGGGGGCAAGCCCCCTCCCACATTGAGCCTCGGTGACTTCAAGATTTGTAGCCCGCGCAGCTCAAGACACTGACGTTGACCGAGCTGTAACGGGCGCATGTGATCTAACTGTGGGAGGGGGCAAGCCCCCTCCCACATTGAGCCTCGGTGACTTCACGTGAGGGTGACCCAATAGCGCGTGCGCGCCTGCACCTCAAAGCCCAATGTCGAGGCCAGCAGGTTAAGAATTCGGTCGGTGTCGTCGAGGCGAAAGCTGCCGGTCACACGCAGCGATTCCAGGCGCGGGTCCCAGCGCAACACCCCAGGCCGGTACCGTTCCAACTCCCGCAGAAAATCCCCCAACGCTTGGTTTTGCGCTGTCAGCACCCCGTCTCGCCATCCCAGCTGCGACACGTCAAACGGTACCCAGGCACCGAGTGCGCTGGTTTTCAATGCCGCTTGCTGGCCGCCCTGTAAGGTCGACAACCGGCCATTCAGATCGCGTACCTGCACCGCGCCCTTGAGCACCGACACCAGGCATCCACTCGCCAGTTGTCGCACACATACATCGGCCTGGCTGACGCTGAGTTCGCCATAGCGCGTGTGCACGGCCATGGGCTGGGTGCCGGGTACAGTGAGGGCCAGCTCACCCTCCACCAAGTGAATACGACCCGGCGCTACGTCCACCGCCGTGGCGGTGTTGAGTTGCAAGCTGGCGCCATTGGCCAGCGGCATGCGTTTGCGTTCGCCAGTCGCGGTGTGCAGGTCGGCGCGCCACCCTTCGATGGGTAATTGCCGGCTGATCAACCAGGCCGTTGGCACCAGCGCAGCCAGCCCCAGTGCGCGTTTGAGTACCGCACGACGTCCCGGCTGCGGCCGGTCGAGACTGGCCATTGCCAAGGCCTGGGGCAAGCCGCTGAAACGCTGGCGCAAAGTCTGGGCTTTTTGCCAGGTCTGTTCGTGTTGGGGATGGCTCTCGCGCCAGTGCTGCAAGGCGGCGTGGTCACGCTCGGTGGCCGCGCCAGATTCCAGCAGCGCCAACCACTGGGCAGCGGCGCGGGCAATGTCGCGGCTCACAGGTCCACCAGCAGACAGTGTTCGTAGGCTTGGGCCATGTAGCGCTTCACCGTGCGCTCGGATACGTCCAGGCGCTCGGCAATCTCGCGATACCCCAGGCCTTCGAGTTGGCTCCACAAAAAGGCGCGGCGCACCAACACCGGCAGGCCATCGAGCAATTCGTCCAACGCCTGTAGGGTTTCGAGCATCAGCCAGCGCTGTTCCGGCGACGGCACGCAGGCTTCGGGCAAGCTGGCCAAGGCATTGAGGTAGGCTTGTTCGAGGCTGCGCCGTTGATGAAAGTTAACCAGCAAGCGCTTGCCGACCGTCAGCAGATACGCACGCGGCTCCTGCATCTGCGCAATCGGCTGGGCACTGGCCAGCACGCGCAAGAACGTGTCCTGGCTCAGGTCTGCCGCATCCCAGGCATTGCCCAGGCGTCGGCGCAACCAGCTTTCGAGCCAGCTGCGGTGGTCGCGGTACAGGCTCGACAGGGTCATTTCAGGGCCGTGGGTCGGAGCAACAGCATCATTCATGGCGAGCAACCTGCGCGGCGCGATTGAGTCTCAAATGAGATTCATTCTATTTAATATCGTGCCGGCACACCATGATCTTTTCAACATTCGGTTTATAACATTGCGGCTTTAGTGCGCAGCAGGTCGATAAACAGCCCCAGCTCGCGGCTTACACCCTCGCCTTTACGTAGCAACAGGCCAAACGGCGCAAGGCGCACATCCAGTGCCACGGGCAGCGCCACCACCAGGCCCATTTTCAGGTAATCACGCAGCGCACTTTCCGAGAGCACCATCACCGCGTCGGTCAGTTGGATCAGTTGCTGCATCGAATAGATCGAGCTGCACTCGATCACATCCGCCGGGCTGGGCAGCGCCAGGTCCTGCAGGGCTTGGTCAAAACCGATCCGCGCCGGACTGGTCTGCGGTTGCAAAATCCACGGCCAATCGCTTACCAATTCCGCCAGCTCCAAGTGGTCACGCTGAACCAGCGGGTGGCCAGCGTGCACGACGACCAGCATGCGTTCGTTACCCAGGGGTTCGAAGCTGTAATGCTCACTGTCGGTGGCGGCGTTGCGCCGGGTAATGCCCAAATCGATACGGCCCTGCTCAAGCAGCTGGATCACCTGGTCGCTGGTGTCGCCCATGATGCGGATACGCAATTGTGGATTTAGCGTCTTGATCTGCGCGATGGAGTCCATCACCAGGTCCGGCGCGGCGCCCATGATGGTGCCGATCGACAGGTAGCCATAACCGCCCTGCTGGCGTGCGTTCAAGTCTTCGGCGCAACGGTCCAGGCCGCTCAAGGCCGATTCGGCGAAGCGAATCAGTTCCGCGCCCAGCGCCGTAGGCCGCATGCCCCTGGGCAAACGCTCGAACAGGTCGCAGCCAAACATGTCCTCAATCTCACGCAGCATGCGCGTAGCGGCCGGTTGCGACATGTTCAGGGCTTGTGAAGCACGGTGCAGGTTTTGGCTGGAACTGAGTGCCACCAGCATATGCAGGTGCTTGTAGCGCAGGCGGTTGAACAAGCTGGGACTACGCATTTTTTTCCTTTTTATCGATACCCTGAAGGTATCACTTGTAAGCGAGATTCGATTTGTAGCGCATTGCTCGCCCGCCGTACAGTCCGGCCCATAAGAACAAAACATCGGACTGCCCAAATGAAAACCCTGCCTGCGCCCCTGCTCGCCAAGATTTCCTGGCGGCTGCTGCCCTTTCTGCTGCTGATGTACATCATGGCCTTCCTCGACCGCGCCAATGTCGGGTTCGCCAAGCAAGCGTTCCAGGCCGATACCGGTTTGAGCGACGCCGCCTTCGCGTTCGGCGCCGGCGTATTCTTCGTCGGCTACGCACTGCTGGAAGTGCCCAGCAACCTGATCCTGCACCGTGTCGGCGCCCGCCTGTGGATGTGCCGCATCATGGTCAGCTGGGGCTTGGTCTCGGCGGCGATGGTGTTTGCGCATAACGAAACCAGCTTCTACATCCTGCGCTTTCTGCTCGGCGTGGCCGAAGCTGGGTTCTTCCCCGGCGTGATCCTCTACCTCACCTACTGGTTCCCCCAGGCCGTGCGCGGCAAGGCCATGGGCTTCTTCTATTTTGGCGCGCCACTGGCGTTTATCTTCGGCAGCCCGCTGTCGGGCCTGTTGTTGGAAATGGATGGCTGGGGCGGTATTCACGGCTGGCAATGGCTGTTTGCAGTCGAGGGGTTGATGGCCTCGGCAGTGGGCATCTGGGCCTACTTTTACTTGGACAACCGCCCCGCCGACGCCCAATGGCTCAGCACTGAAGAGCGCGAGCAAATCCAACGCCTGCTCGACCAAGAGGACCAGCACAAAACCTCCCACGGTCACAGCCTGCTGAAGGTGCTGTGCCAACCGTCGGTGCTGTACCTGTGCCTCGTTTACCTGCTGATCCAGGCCAGTGTGTATGGCGTGGTGTTCTACCTGCCCACCCAAGTCGCAGGCCTGCTTGGCACCAAAGTCGGCTTGGTGGTCGGCCTGGTCTCGGCAGTCCCGTGGCTGTGCGCGCTGTTTGCCGCCTGGTGGATTCCAGCCTATTCCGACCGCACCGGCCTGCGTCGCCAGACCGCCTGCCTCACGCTGTTGATGGCCGCCGCCGGCATTGCCTGTTCAGTCACCTTCGCCAGCCCGCTGCTGGGCATGCTCGCGCTGTGTTTCGCCGCGTCGGGGTTTATCGCCGTGCAGCCGGTGTTCTGGACCTTCCCCTCCAGTTACCTGGCTGGCAGCGCAGCGGCGGCCGGCATTGCGCTGATCAACTCATTCGGTGCCCTCGGCGGCTTTATCGCCCCGGTGCTCAAGCATTGGGCTGAAGGCGCCTTCCATTCCCCGGCAGCGGGTTTGTACCTGCTGTCCGCAACCACGGTACTCGCGGCATTGCTGGTACTGGGCATCCATTCACCCGGCCGCAACGCGTCGAACACGCCGGCCACTGTTTAAATCCAGGAGTCATACCATGGGTCATCTCACCATCAAACACGTGCGCGCCTTTGTACTGCGAGGCGGCGGCGCCGATTACCACGACCAGGCCGATGGCCACTGGATCGACGACCACATCGCCACGCCGATGAGCAAATACCCGGAGTACCGCCAGAGCCGCCGCAGCTTCGGCATTAACGTACTCGGCACCCTGGTGGTCGAGATCGAAGCCAGCGACGGCACCGTCGGTTTCGCCGTGACCACCGGCGGCGAGCCGGCGGCCTATATCGTCGAGAAGCACCTGGCGCGCTTTATCGAAGGTGCCCGCGTCACCGACATCGAAAAGATCTGGGACCAGATGTACCAGTCCACCCTCTACTACGGCCGCAAAGGCTTGGTGATCAATACGATCTCCGGCGTCGACCTGGCGCTGTGGGACTTGCTCGGCAAGATCCGCCAAGAGCCGGTGCACCAGTTGCTCGGCGGCGCCGTGCGTGATGAATTGCAGTTCTACGCCACCGGCGCGCGCCCGGATCTAGCGCAGAAAATGGGCTTTATCGGCGGCAAGATGCCCCTGCACCACGGCCCCAGCGAAGGCGAAGAAGGCCTGCGCAAAAACCTCGAGCAATTGGCCGACATGCGCGAACGGGTCGGCCCGGATTTCTGGCTGATGCTCGACTGCTGGATGAGCCTGGACCTGAACTACGCCACCAAATTAGCCATCGGTGCCCACGAGCACGGGCTCAAGTGGATCGAAGAGGCGCTGTCGCCAGACGACTACTGGGGCTATGCCGCCCTGCGCAACAACGTGCCCAAGGGCATGTTGGTCACGACGGGTGAACACGAAGCCACCCGCTGGGGCTTTCGCATGCTGCTGGAAATGGGCTGCTGCGACATTATCCAGCCGGATGTGGGCTGGTGTGGCGGCCTGACGGAGCTGGTGAAAATTTCGGCGCTGGCCGATGCCCACAACGCGATGGTGGTGCCCCACGGTTCTTCGGTCTACAGCTATCACTTCGTTGCCACCCGGCATAACAGCCCGTTCGCCGAGTTCCTGATGATGGCGCCCAAGGCTGATGAAGTGGTGCCGATGTTCCACCCGCAACTGCTCGGCGAGCCGGTGCCGGTCAATGGCCGCATGCGTTTGTCGGCGCTGGACAAGCCGGGCTTTGGCGTTGACCTGAACCCGGATTGCCAACTGCACCGTCCGTATAACCGCTGAGGGAACCTGCCATGAATATGCCCCGCAATGGCTTCAAGGCCGCCCTGGCACAAGACGCCACCCAGTACGGCATCTGGGCTGGTTTCGCCACCGGCTACGCTGCCGAGATCGTCGCTAGCCTGGGTTACGACTGGATGCTGATCGACGGCGAGCACGCACCGAATACGGTGCCCAGCGTGCTCAACCAATTGCAGACGGTGGCGCCGTACACCACCGCGCCCGTGGTGCGTGCAGTGAACGGCGACGCCAGCCTGATCAAGCAACTGCTCGACGTTGGCGCGCAAACGCTGATGATCCCCATGGTCGAAACCGCCGAACAGGCCCAGGCCCTGGTGCGCGCCATGCGCTATCCACCCCACGGCGTTCGTGGTGTCGGCGGCGGTTTGACCCGCGCCACACGCTGGGACGGCGTCGACAACTACCTCAACACCGCCCACGAAGAGCTGTGCCTGATCGTGCAAGTAGAGTCGCGCCTCGGGGTGGAAAACGTCGAAGCGATTGCCGCCGTCGAAGGCGTGCATGCGGTGTTTATCGGCCCGGCCGACCTGTCCATTGGCCTTGGCCACGCCGGCAACCCCGGTCACCCCGAAGTGCAGGAGCGCATCAAGCACGCGGTGGACGCCACCCTCGCCGCCGGCAAGGTTTGCGGCATCCTCGCCCCCAATGAGGACGACGCACGCCGCTACCAGGCCTGGGGTTGCCGCTTTATTGCGGTGGCCATCGACATCAGCCTGCTGCGCCAGAGCGCCCTGGCCACCCTCGCCCGCTATCGCCCGCAGGCTGAAAGCAAAGCCCCATCGCGTACTTACTAAGGAGCTGCCCATGTCATCCGTTCCCGTGTACCAGAACTTTATCAACGGTCGCTTCACGCCCAGCGAAGCGCACATTGACGTGCTCAACCCGGCCACCGGTGCGCTGCTGTCCAAGGTGCCGGCGTCCACCGCCGCCGATGTCGACCAGGCCCTCGCCGCTGCGCGCCAGGCGCAAAAGGACTGGGGCCGCAAACCCGCCATCGAACGCGCCGGGCACCTGCGCCGCATCGCCGCCAAGCTGCGCGAAAACGTCGCGCACCTGGCCCGCACCATCACGCTGGAGCAAGGAAAAGTCACAGGGCTGGCCGAAGTGGAAGTCAACTTCACCGCCGACTACCTCGACTACATGGCCGAGTGGGCGCGCCGCATCGAAGGCGAGATCATCACCAGCGACCGCCAGAACGAAAACATCTTCCTGTTCCGCAAACCCTTGGGCGTGGTTGCGGGCATCCTGCCGTGGAATTTCCCGTTCTTCTTGATCGCCCGCAAAATGGCGCCGGCGCTGCTTACCGGCAACACCATCGTGATCAAGCCCAGCGAAGAAACCCCGAATAACTGCTTTGAATTCGCCAAGCTGGTGGCCGAAACCGACTTGCCCGCCGGCGTGTTCAACGTGGTCTGCGGCGACGGCCAGGTCGGCGGCGCACTCACGTCTCACAAGGGCGTAGACATGATCAGCTTCACCGGCAGTGTCGCCACCGGCTCGCGGATCATGACCGCGGCCGCGCCGAACATCACCAAGCTCAACCTGGAGCTGGGCGGCAAGGCGCCGGCCATCGTGCTGGCGGATGCCGACCTGGAGCTGGCCGTCAAAGCCATCCGCGATTCGCGCATCATCAACACCGGGCAAGTGTGCAATTGCGCCGAACGGGTGTACGTGGAGCGCAAGGTCGCCGACCAGTTTATCGAGCGCATCAGCGCAGCCATGTTGGCCACGCGCTACGGCGACCCTATCGCCCAGGCTGATGTAGAAATGGGCCCGCTGATTAACCGCCAGGGTCTGGACAACGTCAATCGCAAGGTGCGCACCGCATTGAGCCAAGGCGCCACATTGGTCAGCGGCGGGCAGATTGCCGACCTGGGTGCGGGCTTTCACTTCCAGCCAACCGTCTTGGCCGGCTGCCGCGCCGACATGGAGATCATGCGCGAAGAGATCTTCGGCCCGGTGCTGCCGATCCAGATTGTCGATGACTTGGACGAAGCCATCGCCTTGGCCAACGACTGCGACTACGGCCTGACCTCATCGATCTACACCCGTGACCTGGGCAAGGCCATGCATGCAGTGCGCGAAATCGACTTTGGCGAAACCTACGTCAACCGCGAGAACTTCGAGGCGATGCAGGGCTTCCATGCCGGTGTGCGTAAATCCGGGGTTGGCGGCGCCGATGGTAAGCACGGCCTGTACGAATACACCCACACCCATGTGGTGTACCTGCAGAGCTGATCTGGTTAAACGGGCCTGGGCACGGTAGCGTGCGGGCCCTTCCGAATGTGCTTCTGATAAGGACTGCCCCATGCCCCTGACTCCCTACAGCGGCCCGATTATCGACAGCCACCTGCACCTGTTCGACCCGCGCCGGCCCCAAGGCATTCCATGGCCTGAACCCGGCAACCGCTTGTATAGCGCGCATTTGCCGGCGGATTACTGGGCGCTGGCCGAGCCTCATCACGTGGTCGGTGCGATTGCGGTAGAAGCCAGCCCGTGGCGCGACGACAACCGCTGGCTGCTGGAAACCTTGCGCAACGAGCCGCGCATGCTCGGCTTCGTCGGCAACCTGGACCCGCTGCACGCCGACTTCGCCAATGACCTTGATGCGCTGGCGCACGAACCACTGTTCCTTGGGCTGCGCTACGGCAACCTGTGGGACCGCGACCTGCTGCACGATCAGGTCCGCCCCGGCTTTATCGACGGCCTGCGCCACCTCGCCGCCTGTGGCCGAAGCCTGGACAGCGCCAACCCGAACCCGCGCCTGATCAAGGGTTTGTTGCAACTGAGCGATGCCTTGCCCGAACTGCGCCTCGTCGTCGACCACCTGCCCAATGCCCAAGTACCGGCGGGTGAAGAAGCGGCGTATCACGCTGATCTGCTGCGCCTGGCCGAGCGCCCGAATGTGTTCGCCAAACTGGCGGAAATCCCCCAGGTCGGCCCGCAAGGCTTGATCACCGACACCGCGTTCTACAACGACCGCCTGGCCGTCTTGTGGGAAGCCTTTGGCGAAGACCGCTGCTTCTTTGGCAGCGACTGGCCCAACAGCGATCACCTGGCGGATTTCGCCACCACCCTGGGCTTGGTCAAACGCTGCATGGCCGACCAGCCCAAGGCGGCGCAGGCCAAGTTCTTCCTGCATAACGCGGTGCGTATCTATACGCCCACCCATGGAGCGCAGTGATGCAGACCCGAGCCTTTCGCATGAACCTCAACCCTGGCCAGGCCGATGAGTATCGGCGGCGTCACGATGAAATATGGCCGGAACTGGCGCAGGCCTTGCTGGACGCTGGTGTGGTGGATTACCGGATCTTCCTCGACGAAGACGCCAACGCCTTGTTCGCCACGCTGACGCATGAGGACGCCCACGGTCTGGATGAACTGCCCCGCACCGCGCTGATGCAACGCTGGTGGAACGCCATGCAAGACATCATGCCCAGCCATGCCGATGCCTCACCGATCAGTGTGGATTTGCTGCCCATGTTCCATCTGACGCGCCCCTGAACCAACAGACCCACAACAACAATAAAAAGGATTCGACTACGTGGAAATCATTCTCCTTGGTGTGATTCTGCACTTTATCGGCGGCTTCGCTTCCGGCAGTTTCTACATCCCCTACAAGAAGGTCCGCGGCTGGGCCTGGGAAAGTTATTGGATCACCGGCGGCCTGGTGTCTTGGCTGATCGTGCCGCTGATTGCCGCGCAACTGACGGTACCGGGCTGGGTAGACATCCTGCGCAATGCCGACACCAGCACCCTGCTATGGACGTATATGTTTGGTGTGTTGTGGGGCATTGGCGGCCTGACGTTCGGCCTGACCATGCGCTACCTGGGCCTGTCCTTGGGCATGTCGCTGATCATGGGCCTCACCTCGGCGCTCGGCGCATTGATGCCAGCGCTGTACCGCGACCTGTTCACTTCCGAGACCGAAGGTACCCTAACGTCGATGCTGGCCTCCCAGGGCGGGCATTGGGTGTTGTGGGGCGTGGCGGTGTCATTGGTCGGTATCGCGGTGTGCGGCAAGGCCGGGCTGATCAAGGAACGGGAAGTGTCCCAAGCGGTGAAGTTCGCCAGTGTCAGCGAGTTCTCGCTGGGCAAGGGCATGCTGGTGGCGGTGATTTCCGGGGTGCTGAGCGCGTGTTTCAGCTACGGCATCTCGGCTGGGCGCCCGCTGGCCGCCGCGGCGGTTGAGCATGGCGCCAACAGCCTGTTCCAGAACAACGTGACCTTTATGGTGATCATGTGGGGCGGGCTGACCACCAACGGTATTTGGTGCCTGTGGTTGAACTGGCGCAACCGCACTTTCCATAACTACACCGACCGCAGCACGCCGTTGCTGGGCAACTACCTGCTGGTGGCCGTCGCCGGCACCCTGTGGTTCTTGCAGTTCTTTTTCTACGGCATGGGCGAAAGCCGCCTGCAAAACGACGCCAGTTCGTGGGTGCTGCACATGTCGTTCATCATCATCGTGTCCAACTGCTGGGGCCTCTACTTCCGCGAATGGCACGGCACCAGTGCGGCCAACAAGGGCGTGCTGGTAGCCGGCATTGCAGTGATTCTTGGCGCCATCGCCATGGTCGGCTACGGCAATTACCTCGGCTGATGCCGCTTATTTCTTGAAGGAGTTTCTTATGTTGCTTGCAGACAAAACCGTGATCATCACCGGCGCCTCCCGTGGCATCGGCCGCGCCGCCGCCCGTGAATGCGCACGTCAGGGCGCCCGCGTGGTGATCGGCCACAGTGGCAGCGGCCAGGGTACGGAAGCGGCCTATTCGCTGATCGAAGAGATCAAGGCGTTCGGCGGCCAAGCCATCGAAGTGGGGGGTGATGCGGCCGACCCGGACACCGGCGACCAACTGGTGGCCGGCGCGGTCAAGGCGTTCGGCAGCGTCGACGTGTTCGTCAACAACGCCGGCATCTGCCCGTTCCACTCGTTTTTGGACATGCCTCGCGAGGTCTACCTGAAGACCGTCAACACCAACCTCAACGGTGCCTACTTCGCCGTGCAGGCGGCGGCCAACCAGATGAAAAACCAGGGCCGTGGCGGCGCGATCATCGCGGTCAGCTCCATCAGCGCGCTTGTGGGTGGCGGTATGCAAACCCACTACACGCCGACCAAGGCTGGCCTGCATTCGTTGATGCAGTCCTGCGCGATTGCGCTGGGGCCGTATGGCATCCGTTGCAACTCGGTGCTGCCGGGCACTATCGCCACCGATATCAACAAGGAGGATTTGGCCGATGAGGAAAAGCTCGCCTATATGACTTCGCGCACGCCGCTGGGTCGGTTGGGTGAACCGGATGATATCGCCGGCCCGATCGTTTTCCTTGCCTCGGACATGGCGCGCTATGTGACTGGAGCGTCGCTGCTGGTGGATGGCGGCCTGTACGTGAATCTCCAGTAACTCCAACCTTCTAACAAAAACCTCATTTCCAATGTGGGAGGGGGCTTGCCCCCGATTGCGGTACATCAGTCACACATCTACCGACTGACACACTGCTATCGGGGGCAACCCCCCTCCCACAGGGGATCTCTGTGCCTGAAATTCCATAAAAACAACAATCCAAGGAGCTTTTCCATGCGCACCACTCTCCCCCTGGCCCTGCTGTGCAGCGCCATGTCCACCTGTGCCTACAGCGCCGGTTTGCTCGACCCCAACTCCCCCGCCATGCTCGGCGACTGGAACGGCCTACGCCCGCAACTGGCCGAGCAAGGCTATGACTTCACCCTCAAATACGTCGGCGAAGTCGGCGCCAACCTCGGTGGCGGCTACAACTCCCACACCACCGCGCGCTGGAGTGACCAATTGATCCTGGGCGTGACCATGGACCTGCAAAAACTGCTGGGCTGGCAAGACGCGAGCTTTCGCATCGGCATCGGCGAGCGCCATGGCAAGGACATCACCAACGACCGCGTGCACCACCCCAATGCCACCGGCCTGACCTCCACCATGGAAGTCTTCGGTGGCGGCAATGCCTGGCGGCTTTCGCAGTTTTGGTACGAGCAGAAATTCTTCGACAGGAAGTTCGCCCTGAAACTGGGGCGCTTCGGCCACGGTGAAGACTTCGACCAATTCCCCTGCGAATTCCAGAACGTCACCCTGTGCGGCTCCCAGGAAGGTAACTGGAACGGCGTGTGGAACAGCTTCCCCATCAGCCAGTGGGCAGTGCGCGCCAAGTACCAGTTCACCGATGAATTCGCGATGCAGGTGGGCGCCTACGACAAAAACCCCGGCAACGCCGAAGCCAGCAATGGCTTCAAGCCGTTTATCAGCGGCTCCCAAGGCACCAGTTTCCCGATCGAAGCCATCTGGAAAGGCCGGATTGCCGGGCTGAGTTCGGAGTACCACGCCGGTTACTACTACGCCAACGCCGACACCAAGGACATGCTCAAGGATGCCGACGGCAACTTCGCCGCCAGCTCGCAGAAGCCCTACCGAATGTATTCCAGCAACAGCGGCTGGTGGTTGTCGGGCCAGCAGCAACTGACTACGGTGGACGGCAATGACAAGCGCGGCCTGAATGTGTTCGCCAACCTCACGGTGAATGACCCGAACAAAAGCGTGATCAAAAACCTGATCCAGGTCGGGCTGATCTACCGTGGCCCGTTCGACTCACGCCCTGACGACACCTTCGGCGTCGGCGCCTCCAGGTTGCAAGTCAGCGACCGCTACACGCGCAACACCCAGATGCTCAACGCCGCCAACGGCGTCACGGCCCTCGACGACCCGTTGTACGTACCCGAGCAACGCCGCGAGTACAGCTACGAGATCAACTACGGCGTGCAGACCACCCCCTGGCTGATGGTGCGGCCCAACCTGCAATACGTGAAGTACCCCGGCGGCCTGACCCAAACCCGCGGCGCGGTAGTGGGCGGCGTGCAATTCATCGCCGACTTCTAGCCGCCGTGGCGCTTGCGCAACCACTGTAGGAAGCCCTTCTTCACCGGCACCACCGGCGATTCCTCGATCAATGCCTGGGCGGCATGCAGGCGGTAATCCAGCAGGGTTTTCATGGACTCGCTGATGTCGTGCCGGGCGTCCAGGCACGGCGTGAGGAACTCTTTTTCGATGCGGTACGCGGTGCAGAAGGTCTTCGCAGAGAAATCCGCCAGGGCCGCCTGGTCGGACAAGATGCCCGCCTCGCCGATGACCTCGCCAGGGCCCATGCGCCCCGCTTCGAACTTGTGCCCGGCCTTGGTCAGCATCACCGAGACCACGCCAGACTCGATGATGAACAGATGATCACTGACCTCCCCGGCCGGCAAGATCATCTCGCCGCTGCGGTAGGTGTGCTGGACCATGTTCTGGCTGAAGGTTTCTTTCTCTTCCTGGCGCAGGGTGGAGAAAATCGACGAGCGCTCCAGCAACGCCCGCGCCGTCGACATCGCCGGCGGCGCGCTGCTTTCGGTGGCCGAGAGCAAACCGACGCCGGCGGCCTGCAGGTGCCGGAACGCCAGGTCATAAAGCTGGTTGCGCACCTCGCGCTTGAGCGCCATCGCCGGCACAAAGCCGCTGATTTCATACTCCACGCCACCACTGACCGACGCCTTGAACGCCACGCTCGGCGCCGGCTTGGCCAACAGCGGCCGGCAGCCCTGCATTGCCCGTTCCAGCGCCTCGATTACAGTTTGCGGGCGCGCATGGGGGCTGACTTGCAGGCTGACCGCCAGGCCGAACATGTCCGCCGGACGCGAAAAGTTGATGATCTTGGCCTTGGCCGCCAAGGAGTTGGGAATCACCGCCAGGCTGCCCTGGGAGGTTTGCAGGCGCGTTGCGCGCCAATCGATATCGGTCACCCGGCCTTCGGTGCCGTCGATGGAAATCCAGTCATCGAGCTGATACGGCTTGGTGGTGTTGAGCACAATCCCGGAAAACACATCGCTGAGGGTGCTCTGCAACGCCAGGCCGACAATGATCGCCACTGCCCCGGAGGTGGCCAGCACGCCCTTGACCGGCAGGTCTAGCACATAGGCCATGGCGGCGATGATGGCGATCAGGAAAATCACCGCCCCCATCAAATCCTGCAACAACCGCCCGGTATGCCCGACCCGCTGCATCATCAACGCCCCGAGCAATACCGTCAGCGTACGCGCCGCAAACAGCCACCAACCAATCTGCAACGCCGTGGCGGCCAGGTGCAACGCGGTGTGCTCGCCGTAAGGCGCAATCTGCATCGGGTTCATGCCGTCGTTGAACAACACGGCGCTGTACACGGCAAATATCACCAGCCGTGCGCCCAGTTTCCAATTCGCCAGTTGGGGGGAAATCAGGCGCCAGACGGCGATGTCGATAAGGATCAGCGCCAGGGCGCAGAGCATCGGGTGTTCGGAGATAAGTGAAGGCATCCAGGCGACTCCAGGGCGAATGGCCAGAAGATCGCATGAAATAGAGATGGCGGGTATAGCGCAGGACAAAATGTGGGAGGGGGCTTGCTCCCGATTGCGGTGGGTCAGTCAAGTTTCTGGTGACTGTCACAGCGCAATCGGGAGCAAGCCCCCTCCCACATGGGTTGTGTGCTCATCCGTTAATTCCGCATCTGGCCGAACCTGCCCGATTGAAAATCTTCAAACGCCTGATGAATTTCCTGCTCGGTATTCATCACAAACGGGCCGTGCCCCACGATCGGTTCGTCAATCGGCTCACCACTGAGCAGCAGCACCTTGGCGTCGTCGTTGGACTCCAGCGTCAACTGGCTGCCGTCACGCTCGAACAAGGCCAAGTCGCCTTGGCGTGCGATTTGCTCGCCGTTGACCAACACGGTGCCGCGCAGAATCACCAAGGCGCTGTTGCGTCCGGCGTGCAGGTCCAGGGTGACAGACTTGCCGGCGTTGAGCCGCAGGTCCCACAGGTCGATGGGCGTAAAGGTGCGCGCTGGGCCCCAGGCGCCAGCGAATTCACCGGCGATCAGGCGCAGGTGGCCAGCGTCATTTGCCAGGGGCAGCACGGGGATATCGCCGTCGACGATTGTCTGGTAGCCGGCGTCGGCCATTTTGTCCTTGGCCGGCAGGTTGACCCACAGTTGCACCATCTCCAACGGGCCGCCGCTGCGGGCGAAGGCTTCAGAATGGAATTCTTCGTGAATGATGCCGCTGGCGGCGGTCATCCATTGCACATCGCCAGGGCCGATTTTGCCGCCGCCGCCGCTGGAGTCGCGGTGTTCGACTTCGCCGTCGTAGACGATGGTCACGGTCTCAAAGCCGCGATGGGGGTGCTGGCCGACACCGCGACGTTGCTCGGTGGGCGTGAATTCGGCCGGGCCGGCGTGGTCCAGCAGCAGAAACGGACTGATGTGTTTGCCCAGGTTGTCGTAGGAAAACAGTGTGCGCACCGGGAAGCCGTCGCCAACCCAATGACCGCGCGGACTGGTGTAGATGCCGATGAGTTTTTTCATGATGATCCTCCAAAGTGCATACACCTTAAATCCGACGGCAATAACGCGCTAGCCGGCGAAAACACGCTTGATCGTCCTATAGGTGGAACGGCATACCGGCGAATCGCCACAAAAATCCGCGTTAATGATAATGACTCGTAGTAATATCCCCGCTTTCCCACCCAACCTTCCGAGGGCTGCAATGCCGTTTGCCGCAGCAACCGTCGCACCGCGTGTGCTGGTGGTGGATGACCACCGCAAAATCCGCGAACCCTTGGCCACTTATCTGCGGCGCCACACGTTCGATGTGCGCACCGCCGAGGATGCGGCCGGCATGTGGCAATTGCTTAAGACCCAGGCCTTCGACGTGGTGGTGCTCGACGTGTTGCTGCCGGATGGCGATGGCTTCGAGCTGTGCAACCAACTGCACCGGCGCAGCCACATCCCGGTGATCTTGTTGACCGCCCGCGACACCCCCGCCGACCGCGTGCGCGGCCTGGACTTGGGCGCGGACGATTACGTCACCAAGCCCTTCGAACCCCGCGAGCTGGTGGCGCGCATCAATAGCGTGCTGCGCCGCCAGGGCCGCAATACCGCGCCCGTCACGCCGATCAAGAGCGCTCGCACTTACCGGTTTGCAGGCTGGCAGTTCAGCGTTGCCACGGCCACGTTGAAGCGCGACGACACCCCACCTATTCAACTCAGCACCGCTGAAAGCCGCCTACTGCAGGTGTTCCTCCAACACCCCAACACCCTGCTGCCCCGTGAACGCTTGATTGACCTCACGGCTGCTGCCGACAGCGACGTGAGCGACCGCGCCATCGATCGCCAGGTCAGCCGCTTGCGCCGCAAACTGGCCGACGCTGATGAGTCCCTCGACCTGCTGCGCACTATCTGGGGCGGTGGGTACCTGTTGGCAGCCGAGGTGCATGAGTGCACGCCCTGAACCGGTTATGGCCGCGCACCCTGGCGCGGCAGTTGTGCCTATTGCTGCTGCTGGCGCTGTTGGCCTCCAATGCCGTCGCGATGCTGCTTTTGCAGCGCACCGGCAGCCTGATTCACCCGCTGTCCCGCAGTTTCAGCCTGGAACGCCTGAGCACCGCCCATCATACGGCGCTGGACTTGACGCCCGCCGAGACCGAGCACTTGCTGACGGCGATGAGCAATCAACCGACGCGTTTCTGGATTGCCGCGACGCCAGAAGTGGCGCCTTTCGACTTGCGCCCCGAAGAACGTCGCCTGGCCACCGAGCTGCGCAACCAACTGAAGTTACCCGAGGCCGTGCCCCTCGGCATGCAGCTCGAACGCGTCAGCGGCGCCAATGCCCGCACCCATGTGTTCAGCCCCGCCGGTTGGGCACCGCTACGCCTGCGTACCAGCGTCGCACTGCCCAACGGCACTTACCTGAATGCCGTGCAATACCCCGCCGGTGCCTATGAATGGGGCCGCGTACTCGCCTACAGCTTGCCGGTGACGACCCTGCCCGTGCTGCTGATCATGATGTTCTTCATCACCCGTGTGGTGCGCCCGATCAAGACCCTGGCCCAAGCCACCGCGCGCGTCAGCCGTGGCGAGTGGATCGCCCCGCTGCCCGAACGCGGCCCCCAGGAAGCGCGCGACCTCACCGCCGCCTTCAACACCATGCAGGCCAACCTGGCCCGGCATGTCGAGGGCCGCACGCGCATGCTCGCCGCGGTCAGCCATGACCTCAACACACCGATCACCGAATTGCGCCTGCAAGTGGAATTGCTGGCGCCCGGCGACGCCCGGGACGACATGCTCGAAAGCCTCGCGGAACTGAGCGCGATGGCGCGTGAAACCCTGGATTTTGTGCGCGATGACGCGGTGCAGGAGCCCACCACCACGGTGCCCCTGAGTGGGCTGTTGGATGACCTGGCCAAGCGTTACCAGCGCCTGCAACAGCCGCTGGCCTGGAACGGTGCGCCGCCATTGGTACTGACCTGCCGCCCCCTGGCGCTCAAACGCGCCCTCACCAACTTGATCGACAACGCCCTGCACCATGCCGGTGATGCGCACATGAGCCTGGTGCGTGAGGACAACGGATGGCTGCGCATCGAGATTCTCGACCACGGCCAAGGCCTGCCCGAAGACTGGCTGGCCAAGGTCTTTGAGCCCTTCGTGCAACGGGGCGTCAGCGACGGTGGCGTGGGGCTGGGCCTGGCGATTGCACGCTCGTGCATCCAGGCCCATGGTGGTGAATTGGTGTTGGAGAATCGCCCACCGGCAGGCCTGTGCGCGGTGGTGCGATTGCCGGCGGCGCTTTAGAAGTTGAGCGTGGCGCCCATCCACAGCGTGCGGCCGTAGTTCACCGTGCCATAGGTTTCATCATCCAGGCGCTTGTCGGTGAGGTTGTTGAGGGAGGCGTTCAAGGTCAACGAATCAGTCACGTCAAACGAGCCACCGAGGTCGGCCGTGGTGTAGCCCGGTGCGGGTTCGTCGGTGGTGACGGTGTTACCGGTTTCTTCGCCGTAGTAGCTCAGGGACGCCCAGGCCTGGGTGCGGTCATTGATCGTCCATTCGGTGCGCACATTGGCCTTCTGCTCCGGCGTTAGCGCCAGCGGCGCGCCCTTGTTGGCACCACTTTTTTGCTCCGAATCGGTGTAGGTGTAATTGGCCTTGAGCAGCACGCTGTCGCTGACATCCCATTGGCCGTTGAGCTCGACGCCCTGAATGATCGCCTTATCAACGTTGACTCGGTCCATCACGGTGTAGCCGTTCCAGACGCGGTCGGTGGTGACGGTGGAGAGCTTGTCCTGGAAGTCGTTGTAGAACAGCGTCACGCCCCCCGACAGGTTGTCGCGGTTGCTCCACAGTGCCGAGACTTCGTAGTTGGTGCTGGTCTCGGGCTTGAGGTCGGGGTTGCCGAACATCACAAAGCGGTTGCGACGCAGGTAGGCGTAGTCTTCGACCACAGCGCGCAATTCCGGGGCCTTGAAGCCACGGGCGATACCGCCTTTGAGCGTCCATTGATCGGTGGCGCGCCATACGCCGTAGACCCGTGGGCTGATATGCGCGCCGTACTCCTCGTGCTCGTCCAGACGCAGGCCGGTAGTAAGGGCGAACGTGTCGGTGACCGACCACTCGTTTTCGGCAAACAGCGCTTTTTGCACCACCGAGAATTTATAGTCGACCCGGTCACCCAAGCCCTGGTTCCAGTCGGTCAACTCGCTTTTGTTCCACTGCACGCCCACGGTGCTGACGTTATGGGCAGTGGGCACCACCAGCTTGGCGTCGAACACGGTGTTCTTGACCTCGGGTTTGCGCCCGTAGATGTCGGTTTGCGCGGGCGTGGCCTTGCCCTCGCGGGTGGAGGTTTCCTGGGACAACGCGATGTCCGACGTGGCCCAACCCCAGCGGCCCTGATGGGACAGCGACCAGTGATCACGGTTGTTTTCCTGCTCGCGGGTGGCCCAGTTGGCGCTCATGCCATCGCCGTTTTTCAGGCGCGTGGCGCCCGCTTCCAACAAGATGTCGTGGTCGACCGTCGGGGTGAAGGCCCGTGTTCAGACGCCTGCCGGTGGTCTCGGTTGTGGCGTTGTTGTCGGGTGTCCGGGTGGACGCCAGTGCCGCGGTGTGGTCACGGTGGTCGGCCTTGCTGAAGCCGTTGGTTTGTTCGATGTCGTCATCGGCCTGGCGATCCAGGTAACGGCCCCACACCTGCAGCCCGAGGAAATCTTCCTTCAGCGGGCCGCTGAGGTAGAACTGGGTCTGGCGCGCATTGCCCTGGTCGCTGTGCTGGCGTGCCGAATAGTCGTAGCCAACGGAGCCGCCCCAGGTCGGCGAGACCTTGCGGGTAATCACGTTGATCACCCCGCCGATGGCGTCCGAGCCGTACAGCGAGGACATTGGCCCCCGCACCACTTCGATACGCTCAATGGCCGCTGCCGGCGGCACGAAGCTCTGCTCATAGCCACTGTTGCCGTTGACCCGCGACTCCCGCGCGCTCTGGCGCTTGCCGTCAACCATGATCAAGGTGTAATCCGCCGGCATGCCACGGATGGAGATATCGGTTTCGTTGGCGCCGCCGTTAACCGTCACACCTTCCACATCACGTACCGCATCGCCAAGGTCGCGGTAAGACTTGCGTCGCAGCGCCTCGCCATCGATCACCGTCACCGAGGCCGGCGCGTCTTCCACACTTTGCGCAAAGCCAGACGCGGTGACCACTACATCGTTGAGTTCCAGAGCAACGGGCTCGTCGGCATATGCGTTAAAGCTAGCGGCGACCAGCAGCGCCAGGGGTGTAAAGCGAAAAGCAGGAAGCATGGGCGTGGACCTTAGGATTAAGACTCAAAAGAGAATCGTAATCATCTAGCCTCCAATAACTTGGACAAAGTGTGACAACTCAAGCGGTCGGCACCCACGCCGGGCGCCGCTCGCGCAGCAGGTGAAACGCGACGAAGGCGGCTACGGCAAAACTCGCCTGGATAACGATCATCGGCGTGGCGCTGCCGTCACGCAGCTGACTCAACAACAGGCCGCTACAGGTCGCGCCAAACATCTGCGCAAAACCCATCAACCCTGCCGCCAAACCCGCGCGGTGGGCGTTAGGCATCACCCCGCCCGTTACCGAGCCGGGCAAGACCAGGCCGCCGCCGAGGGTCACCAGGGCAATCGGGATATCCAGGCCCACCACCGACAGGCCAAAGACTGCATAGATCACCGCTGCCGAAATCCCGCCGACCGCTACCATCGTCACGCCCATCGCCACAATCCGCTGCGCGCCCAGACGCATGATGTTGCGACGGGTATAGGTGGAACCGACGATCAGCATCGACACGATCAAACCAAAGTTGATGCCGTACTCCAGGCTAGTGAAGCCGAGCAGGTTGATAAATACCGCTGATGACCCGGCAATAACCGCGAACATCGCACCATAGGTACACGCCAAGGCCGCAGCGAAGGCCCGGTATTGGCGGCCTTTAAGTAGGTCGAAGTATTGCGCGCCGAGGGTGCGCCAATGGCCGGCGTTGGGGTCCAGATAATGATTGCTTTCACGGAAGAACAGCACAGCCAGCAACAACACCACGCTGCCGATCCCCAGCGCCAGCATGATTGGCGCATGCCAGCCGAACAGTTTGATCAGCAAGCCGCCGACCATCGGCGCGACGACAATGGCGTAGAGCATGCCGATCATGGTCAACGCCAACGCTGGCCCCGCCTCGGCCTGCCACACGTCCCGCACCACGGTACGCGCCAATACCAGTGCGGCACAGGCGCCCAGGCCTTGGAGCACGCGGGCGGCGATAAATTGATGAATGTCGTTGACCAGCAACATCGCCAGCGTCGCCGCCACGTACAACGCGAGTCCTCCAATCAACACAGGCCGACGGCCAATGCGGTCCGACAACGGCCCGAACAACAACTGCCCCAGACCGAAGGCCGCGACAAATGCTGACAGTGCCATCAACGCCGAACCCGCCGGCGCCACCAGTGCCTGCTCAATGGCACCGAGGCCAGGGATGATCAACTGGGTCGAGACTTCACCCAGCGCCGTGAGGGCCACCAGTAAAAACAATAGCTTGCGCGAGGGAGTCGGGACATTTGCCATGGGGATCATCCGGGGCTGGATTAATTTATATTTCGACCATAATATTAGCGAAAAATTATGTCCATAATTTTATGCCCAATGGTCATCCCCGGAGTTCGCCATGCATCCTCTTTCCTCGCGTCTTCTGACGCCAATGGCCCTGTTGATTGTGCTCACCGGCTGCAACAGCCAGGCTGACAGCGCGGCTCAAATGGCCCCGCCGCGTCCGGTGTTGGCCGCCAAGGTCGAAGCCGCCGGCACCCAGCAAAGCGCCTATACCGGCGTGGTCGCAGCTCGCACGGAAAGCGACCTGGGCTTCCGCGTCAGCGGTAAGGTGATCGAACGCAAGGTCGATCCCGGCCAGCACGTCTCCCGTGGCGACACGTTGCTGGTGTTGGATATCGGCGACTTCGAACTGGCCCTGCGCTCCGCCAAAAACCGTGTCAACGCCGCCCAGGCCCAACTGCGCCAACGCCGTGACGATGAAAATCGCTACCAACGCCTGGCCAGCACCGGCGCGGTGTCGCGGCAGATCTTCGACCAGTCAGCAACCAACCTGCGGGTGGCCGAAGCCGAGTTGGCTGCGGCGCAAGCCGACGCCAGCCAGATCGAAAACCGCCGCACCTACTCCGTGCTCAAGGCCGATGGCGACGGCATCATCACCGATGTGCGGGTGGATCGCGGCCACGTGGTCGCCGAAGGGCAAATCGTTGCGCGGCTGGCCCATGACGGCGCCCGTGAAGCCATCGTCAACCTGCCGGAAAACCAGCGCGACCAGGCCTCACAGAAAGCCCTGGCCTTCCCTTTCGGTGCTCCCGACCAAGCGGTGACGGCCACGTTGCGCGAACTGTCTGCCAGCGCCGACCCAGCCACCCGCACCTACCGCGCCCGCTACGTCTTGCACGGCAGTGTCGAACGCTTCGCCCTCGGTTCCACCATCACCGTGCGCTTGCAAGGAAACGGCCAGGCCCAACAAACCCGCGTGCCCATTGGCGCCTTGCACGATGCGGGGCAAGGCACGGGCGTCTGGATAATTGGTGCGGATGACACCGTCAGCTTCGCCCCAGTAAAAGTCGCCAGCCTCGGCCAGGAAGACGCCCTGCTCGACAGTGGCGTTAGCCCCGGCCAGATCATCGTCGCACTGGGCGCTCACCTGCTGCACAGCGGTGATGCGGTACGCCTGCTGCCCGCCCAGGTGCTGGCCCTCAATCGTAAACAGGACCACTGAGCATGCGCGGCATCAACCTCTCTGAACTGGCGGTCAAGCACCGCGCGGTCACGTTGTTCCTGATCATTGCGATCCTCGCTGCCGGGGTGTTCTCATTCGGCAAATTGGGGCGCGCCGAAGACCCCTCGTTCACGGTCAAGGTCATGACCATCACCGCCGCCTGGCCCGGCGCTACCGCCCAGGAAATGCAGGACCAGGTAGCCGATCGCCTGGAAAAACGCCTGCAGGAACTCGACTATTACGACCGCGTCGAGACCATCGCCCAACCGGGTTTTGTGTCGATGCGCATGACCTACAAGGAATCCACGCGCCCCAGCGAGATCCAGGACCTGTTCTACCAGACCCGCAAGAAGCTCAGCGACGAGGCTGCGAAACTGCCCAGGGGCGTGATCGGGCCGTTTTTCAACGATGAATATTCCGATGTGTACTTCGCGCTCTACGCGTTAGAAGCCGAGCACCTGCCCCACCGGCAACAAGTGCAGATGGCCGAGGAACTGCGTCAGGGTTTCCTCAACCTGCCGGGTGTAAAGAAGGTCAATATCCTCGGCGAGCAGGCGCAGCGGGTGTTTGTGGAGTTTTCCTATGAGCGCCTGGCGACGCTGGGCATCAAGCCGGAGCAGATTTTTTCGGCGCTGGCCGCACAAAACGCGGTGGCGCCTTCAGGCTTTGTCGAGACGGCCGGAGCACGGGCCTACATCCGCATCGACGGGGCTTTCGACAGCCTCTCGCTGATTGAAAACGTGCCGTTGGAAGTCAACGGCCGCGTGCTGCGCATCGCCGATGTTGCCAAGGTGACGCGTGGCTACGAAGACCCGCCCAGCTACCGCATTCGCCACCAGGGCGACCCGGCGCTGATGCTCGGCGTGATCATGGAAAAACACTGGAACGGCTTGGAACTGGACAAGAGCCTCAAGGCCCAGGAAGCGAAAATCCAGGCAGACTTACCCTTGGGCGTGAACTTCGCCAAGGTCTCCGACCAGGCGAAAAACATCAGCCTGGCGGTGAATGAATTCATGCTCAAATTCTTCGTCGCGCTCGCCGTAGTGATGGTGATCAGCCTGTTGGCCCTGGGCTTTCGCGTGGGCCTGGTGGTGGCGGCTGCGGTGCCGCTGACCTTGTCGGTGGTGTTTGTGATCATGCTGCTCACCGGGCGCGAGTTTGACCGCATTACCTTGGGTGCGCTGATTATTTCCCTGGGTCTGTTGGTGGACGACGCAATCATTGCCATCGAGATGATGGTGGTGAAGCTTGAGGAAGGTTTCGACCGGATTCACGCGGCTACTTTCGCCTGGAGTTCCACCGCTGCACCGATGCTGACCGGCACGTTGGTGACCATCATCGGTTTTCTGCCGGTGGGGTTTGCGCGTTCTGGCGCCGGTGAATATGCCGGCAATATCTTTTGGATTGTCGGCTTTGCGCTGATTGCCTCCTGGCTGGTGGCCGTGGTCTTCACGCCCTATCTGGGGGTGAAACTGCTGCCGCAGATCAAGCCGGTGCCCGGCGGCCATGATGCAATCTACGCCGGGCGTTACTACCAAAAACTGCGTAGCGTGGTGCAAGCCTGCGTGCGCAGGCGCTGGTGGGTAACCGGGTGGGTGGTGGCCGCATTTGTAGTGTGCGGCTTGGGCATGGGGGTGGTGAAGAAGCAGTTTTTCCCCAACTCCGACCGTTCCGAGCTGATCCTTGAGGTGTATATGCCGCCGGGCAGCGCGTTCAAAAGCACCGAAGCGGTGGCCGCACAATTGGAGAAGGCGCTGCTGCAAGAGCCGCAGACGACGATGGTCGACACCTACGTGGGCGGTGGCGCACCGCGTTTCTTCCTGTCGCTGAACCCTGAATTGCCCGACCCGGCGTTTGCCAAGTTGATCGTGCAGACGCCGGATTCCCACGCCCGTGACGCGCTGAAAGTGCGGATGCGCGAGCGTGTTGCCGCCGGCGAATTCCCATCCGCACGCGTTCGTGTAACCCAGTTGCTGTTTGGCCCGCCGGTACCGTTCCCGGTGGTGTTTCGCGTCAGCGGGCCCAATGTGGAGGTCGTGCGCGGCCTGTCCGAAGACGTGCGCAAAGTCGTCGCTGCCAACAGGCAGACCAAAGACGCCTTCCTCGATTGGGGCGAGCGCACCAGCGGCTATCGCCTGGTACTGGATCAAGACCGCCTGCGCCTGTTGGGTTTCACCCCCAATGAGGTCAAGTCCCAGCTCAACGCCTTGCTCAGCGGCAACCCGATCACCGAAGTACGCGAAGGCAACCGCACCGTGTCGGTGGTGGCCCGCGCTGAGGGCAGTCAACGCGAAGACCTCGGCAACCTGAACAACATGACCCTCACCAACAGCGCCGGCACTTCGGTACCGTTGGCCCAGGTCGGGCACTTCCAGCCGGTGATGGAAGAGCCGATCCTCAAGCGCCGCAACCGCGCAACCACCGTGGAAGTACGCGCCGACATCATCGACGGCGTGCAACCGCCCGATGTGGAAATGGCCGTGTACAAAGACCTTCAACCACTGATCGCGAAGCTGCCCGCCGGCTACCAGATCGACATCGGCGGCCCGGTGGAAGAAAGCGCCAAGGCCAACGTCGCTTTGGCGGCATTGTTCCCGATCATGATTTTGCTGACCCTCACGGTGATCATGTTCCAGGTGCGCTCGTTCGGCGTAATGTTCATGGTCTTCGCCACCGCGCCGCTGGGGTTGATCGGTGCCGTGCCGACCTTGCTGCTGTTCAACCAACCGTTCGGGTTCAACGCCATTTTGGGTCTGATCGGCATCGGCGGGATCTTGATGCGCAACACGCTGATCTTCACCGACCAGATTCGCCAGAACCAAGACCAGGGCATGGCGATTCGCGAAGCGATCATCGAAGCCACGGTGCGCCGCGCACGCCCGGTGATCTTGACCGCGCTGGCGGCGGCCTTGGCGTTTATCCCGCTGACGCTGTCGGTGTTCTGGTCATCGCTGGCCTACGTGCTGATCGGCGGAGTGCTGGTGGGCACCGTGTTGACGCTGTTGTTTTTGCCAGCACTGTGCAGTTTGGTGCTGGGGCGCACGGCGCCGAAAACTGTCGAAATTTCCCACGCGAACGCCGGATAACCTCTACTCCCTGCTGTAAAAAACCTCTGCAAAGTCCCTCGCCTGAATACAGTGCGAGGGATTGCAGATGGGTTTTCTTCTTGGTGCTTTTGATGATCGGGTCCTTTGCGACGCTGCCCCTACGGGGAGGCGTCAAGGATGACCAATACCGCCCACATTGCCCTTATCGAACATGAACTCGATGGTTTTCATCAGAGCCTGGCGATCTATCGCCGGCAGATGAATGCCTGGTATGCGCGCGCCTTGGATTCGGTGAGCCATGCGGCGGATTTGCCGTCGTTGCTGGGGATGGATCGGGTGTTGCGGGTGGGGG
>NZ_UTKY01000087.1 GCF_900583165.1 Pseudomonas viridiflava
CACTCCGGCTTGAATCCGTGGGCCGCCGTCATGGGCCATCCTTGGCCCAGGACGGCTAACCCGGCGTCCTGCCGGGTTACCCACGGATTCAAGCCTGCGTTCGGCCAGCGTGGTTAACGGGGCGCCTAAGATCAAGATCAAAAGCCAAATCAAAAGCCAGAGCCAGAGCCAGAGCCAGAGCCAATAAAAAGCCCCGCCTGCATCACTGCAGGCGGGGCTTTTTCAGAGCGGGGGTAAGGCTGGCTTACATCATGCCGCCCATGCCACCCATGCCGCCCATGTCTGGCATACCGCCACCGCCAGCGCCTTCAGCCTTAGGCTTGTCGGCGATTGCAGCTTCGGTAGTCAGGATCAGGCCACCGATGGAAGCCGCTGCTTGCAGGGCCGAACGAGTCACCTTGGTAGGGTCCAGGATGCCCATTTCGATCATGTCGCCGTAGACGCCAGTCGCAGCGTTGTAACCGTAGTTACCTTTGCCGTTCTTGACTTCGTTGACCACAACGCTTGGCTCATCGCCGGAGTTGGCCGCGATCTGGCGCAGTGGCGCTTCAACAGCGCGACGCAGTACAGCGATGCCGACGTTCTGGTCAGCGTTGTCGCCGGTCAGGTTCGTCAGGGCGTCCAGAGCACGGATCAGCGCAACGCCACCGCCAGGTACCACGCCTTCTTCAACGGCTGCACGGGTTGCGTGCAGGGCGTCTTCAACGCGGGCTTTCTTCTCTTTCATTTCAACTTCGGAGCCAGCGCCAACCTTGATCACTGCAACGCCGCCGGACAGCTTGGCCAGACGCTCTTGCAGTTTTTCACGGTCGTAGTCGGACGAAGTTTCGGCAACCTGGGCGCGGATCTGGGTGATGCGCGACTGGATGTCCTGCTCTACGCCAGCACCGTCAACGATGATGGTGTTTTCTTTGGAGATGGTGACGCGCTTGGCACTGCCCAGGTTTTCCAGGGTGGCGCTTTCCAGGCTCAGGCCGATCTCTTCGGAGATAACGGTACCGCCGGTCAATACGGCGATGTCCTGCAGCATGGCCTTGCGACGGTCGCCGAAGCCAGGAGCCTTGACGGCTGCGACTTTAACGATGCCACGCATGTTGTTCACAACCAGCGTCGCCAGGGCTTCGCCTTCAACGTCTTCGGAAACGATCAGCAGTGGACGGCCGGCTTTAGCCACGGCTTCCAGTACTGGCAGCATTTCGCGGATGTTGGAGATCTTTTTGTCGACCAGCAGGATCAGCGGGCTGTCCAGCTCGGCAACCATGGTTTCTGGCTTGTTGACGAAGTACGGGGACAGGTAGCCACGGTCGAACTGCATGCCTTCAACAACCGACAGTTCGTTTTCCAGGCCAGTGCCTTCTTCAACGGTGATCACGCCTTCTTTACCGACTTTTTCCATGGCTTCGGCAATGATGTCGCCGATGGAGCTGTCGGAGTTGGCGGAGATGGTGCCTACCTGAGCGATAGCCTTGGTGTCAGCGCATGGCTTGGACAGGTTTTTCAGCTCAGCAACGATGGCGATGGTCGCCTTGTCGATGCCGCGCTTGAGGTCCATTGGGTTCATGCCGGCAGCGACGGCTTTGTAGCCTTCGTTGACGATGGCTTGAGCCAGAACGGTAGCGGTGGTGGTGCCGTCGCCTGCGTCATCGTTGGCACGGGAGGCAACGTCTTTGACCAGCTGCGCGCCCATGTTTTCGAAACGGTCTTCCAGTTCGATTTCTTTGGCTACCGAAACGCCGTCCTTGGTGATGGTCGGAGCGCCGAAGCTCTTCTCGATGATCACGTTACGGCCTTTAGGGCCCAGGGTCGCTTTTACTGCGTCAGCCAGGATGTTGACACCGGTGAGCATTTTCTTGCGGGCGGAATCGCCGAATTTAACTTCTTTAGCAGCCATGATCGATATTCCTTAAATACTTTGTAGTAACGGGAAAATGAGCGGGGAAATCAGTCTTCCAGAACAGCGAGAATCTCGTTCTCAGCCATAACCAGCAGGTCTTCGCCGTCAACTTTCACAGTGTTGCTGCCGGAGTAAGGGCCGAATACAACCTTGTCACCGACTTTAACGGCCAGCGCACGTACATCACCGTTTTCCAGAGTCTTGCCTGGGCCTGCAGCGACGATCACACCGTGGTTGGCTTTTTCAGCAGCCGAACCTGGCAGAACGATACCGCCAGCGGTTTTCTTTTCTTCTTCGCTGCGACGGATTACGACGCGGTCGTGCAGAGGACGAAGCTTGCTCATTGTCGATCTCTCCTAATTGTGTTTTTCATCGGCCGGTGTCAGTACCGGCGGGTTGTATTCCGGCTGTGCCGGTCGCGGCTCGCCAAGCAAGACGCGGAAGTCTGTCTGGTGTCGCCACCAGAAACCTTGCGGTGACCGTTACATAAGGGCGCATAAGCTTATTACAAGGGGCCACGGCGGAAATTTTTTACCTGTGCCGATGGCCGAAAGCAACACGGCACCCGAAGGTGCCGTGTCAATGGAGCGGTTATTTGCTGTCGCGGTGTTCGAACTCGCCTTCGATCACATCACCCTCACGCCCAAGCGGTTGGCGCGGTGCTGGGCCGCCACGGGGTTGCAGGTCATCGGCGAACGCACGCTGGCGAAGCGCGGCCTCTTCAGCACGCTGGCGCATCTTGCCCGCCAATACCTTACGGGTGAACGGCAGCAGCATGACCAGGCCGATCACAGCGCTGATGAAGCCCGGCAGGATCAACAGGCCACCGGCCAAGGCCATCATCAGGCCTTCGAGCATGGTCTGAGCCGGCAGTTCGCCGCGGTTCAGGCTCTCACGGGCACGCAGCGCCGTCGCCAGGCCGGCGACACGCAGCACCAACACGCCGAGCATCGAGCCAAGAATGATCAGCAGCAGCGCCGGGAAAAACCCGATCGCACTGCTGACTTGAACGAATACGAACAGCTCCAGCACCGGGAACAGCAGAAAGAGCAATAAAAAAGGGCGCATCAAATGGTTCCTCAACGCAAGAATGCCTTGCCAGTCCACCTTAGATGACGTCGCCATTTCGTGAATTCAAGCGCTGGCCGCTTCTTTTTTCGGCCAGGCCTGGGCGTGGGCCAATGAAACCAAGGCTTCGCGCACTTGTGTCGGCGTGTTGCAAGTCTGCGCAAATGGCAACCAATGCAGCGATTGGCCAATGCGCAGGTGCATGCCCTCGCTGTCGATGCCGGCCAGTTGCGCAGGCTCTGAGGCAGGTAAACCGGCGAGCTGGACGTAATGGGCAATCGCCTTGGCATGGTCGCTGTTCATGTGCTCGACCATGCTCAATTCGGCTTTGCCGGCGAAAGGGTTGGCCAGGGTCAGTTGGTCGACCCAGTGGATCGCACCGAACCCGCCGATATAACGGTGACGCACCGGCTTGAGCACCCAGAAATCGAAATCGTGGGCTTTGTGATAGTTGGCGGAGTCAGGGAAATAGCGATAGTAGCGCTCAGCTGCCGCCTCGATGGCGGCGCCGTCCTGCAGCTGTTCAGCTTCAGCGAGGTACGTCAGACGCCCAACGGCCTGCACGTCATCGGCCTCGCGCTCACCTACCAGCAGCGAGCACTTGGGGTCTTTTTGCAGATTATGGGTGTGTTGGGCGATGCGGCTGATCAAGATCAACGGGCGGCCTTGCTCGTCGAGGCAGTACGGCACGACCGAACCGAACGGAAAGCCGGGCATGGCTTTTGAAAGTGTGGAAAGCGCCCCGCGGTATTCCTTGAGCAACAGCTCGCGGGCGTTCTTGGCAACCTGTGTGCTCAACGTATGACTCCTTGGGAAGTGCCCTGCCCATGGCATATGGGAATGGATCTCAACCCAAGGTAATCAATATCGGCGAAGGTTGCCAAGCGGGTTTTTCAGCCTGTTACAGCTACATTATTACCAAGCTACATTACCAAGCTACGCCAAAGCCTGCCGTGTAGCGCGTCTTGCTCAGGCTGCTGTCGGAATCGCCACTGATATCATCGCGCTCAGCCTTTAGATTAAGGGACGCCCACTCAGTGACCTTGTAGCGCAGGCCCATCTCCGCATCCAACGAGTAATCAACCGGCCCGTCGATCGGGCGGCCCAGCTCGCCATTGGTGAAGAACTCGACAGTCTTGCCCACCAGGTAGCGGTTGTAGTTCCACTTCATGGCTACCGAATAGAAGTTGTCCTTACCGCCATCGGCGTATTCATAGTCAGTGCGGTTGACCAGCGAGCCCAGGGAAAACGCCCCCAGCTCATCGTCCCAGAACTGGTAGCCCGGGCCGGTACCGACGGTGCGCTGACGGGCCAGGTCTTCAACCTTGTCGCGCTTGTAGGTTAGACGGCCCTGCCAGAACCAATGCTCGGTCAGGAAGCGGTCCAGGTCATATTCCAGGGCCCAGTTGTCAGTGGTGGTGACGTCGTCCTGGAACTCGCGGTTGTACTCGCCCTGCCCAGTGTGCCGCCATTGGCCATGACGCGCGGTGGTCTTGAAGTCGATGTCGTAATCGTTGGTCTCGTTCTCGGCACGCTTGTAGTCCAGCGCCAGGTCGACGTTGCCCTTCCACACCAAGTCTTCGATCACAGGCTTGGGCTTGATGATCTGCTGGATACTCGCCAATTCCACAGTCTTGGGCGCTTCGCCATTGGCCAGCACGACTTTACCGTCATCCGCCGCTTTCAAGGACTTGGCCTTTTCGCCCGTGTAGGCGTCCTGCTTGACCAGCAACTCCTGGTCGCTTTCCAGGGTTTTCACCTGTTTCCAGTCAACGGGAACGGCGCCTGCGTAGTCGGTCTGAATCAGCAGCTTGCCACCGTCAAAGACTTTGATCTTGCCGGTCAGACGGTCACCGTTTTTCAACCAGACGGTGTCGGCCAGCAAGGGCGTGGAGGCGCTGAAAACAGCAAGGCACAGCAAGGTTCTGGACAACATAAGCGGATGGGGGCTCAAGGTTGGCGGAAAGGGCGCGTTATCGTGTTAGATAGCTAGGACTGACTCAAGGATTTATGTTGAGTTCAATTCTCATCAGCATGTTTACAGACATTTCTTACAAATGACTGACGATCTCAACGGATATATCCCACCGTGACTCAACCCGCCGAACCCCCGCAAAGCCCCGCCGAAATGCGCCGCACGGCGTTGTACCTGACCTTGGCTCAAGTGCCCACCGGTTGCGTGGTGAGCTATGGCGAACTGGCTCACCTGGCCGGGCTGGGCCGCGCCGCACGCTGGGTGGGGCGTACGCTCAGCCAGTTGCCGGAGGACACCAAGCTGCCCTGGCACCGCGTATTGGGTGCCGGTGGTCGGATAAGCCTGCCGGTGGGCAGCGCTTCGGGCGACGAACAGCGTGCGCGTTTGCGGGACGAGGGTGTCACTGTCCGCAATAATCGCGTGGATATTCAGCGCCATGGCTGGCGCCCGGTAGAGCACAGCGGTTAGAGTGCGCGCTTTGTTTCCGCAAACCTGAGGCAGACTCCAGCCCATGCCCCGTAAAACCTGGCGCGCCGCGCTCGCTGCCTATGCCAGCCCTTCGACGTTAGTCCTGTTGTTGCTCGGCTTTGCCGCCGGCTTGCCTTACATGTTGGTGTTCTCGACGCTCTCAGTGTGGTTGCGTGAGGCCGGTGTGGCCCGCGAGACCATCGGCTACGCCAGCCTGATCGGCCTGGCGTATGCGTTCAAATGGGTCTGGTCGCCATTGCTCGACCAATGGCGCCTGCCGCTGCTCGGCAAATTGGGGCGGCGTCGCTCCTGGCTCGTTCTGGCCCAATCGCTGGTGATCCTCGGGTTGATCGGCATGGGGTTCTGCGACCCGCAGAAACACCTGTCCTGGCTGATCGCTATCGCCGTAGTCGTTGCCTTCGCCTCTGCCACTCAAGATATCGCGGTGGATGCCTATCGCCTGGAAATCGCCGACGACAGCCGCCAGGCCGCGCTGGCTGCCAGCTATATGTCCGGCTACCGTATCGCTGCCCTGTTGGCCACGGCGGGGGCGTTGTTCTTTGCCGAGGGCTTCGGCTCTACGGGGTTCAACTATCAACACTCGGCATGGCTCGGCACTTATGTGCTGTTTGGTGTGCTGATGATCCCGGCGCTGGTGACGACCCTGCTCATGCGCGAACCGAACGTGCCCCTGCGCACCCAGTTGCAGGCCGGGCGTTATAGCTTTGTGCATCAACTGGTGTCGGTATTTGTGCTGATCGTGTTGCTGGTGTCCGTGCCGGCGATGTTTACCCAACTGTTCAACACCGATTTCGAAAGCGTGCTGTTCCATGGCATGAGCCTGTGGGACTTGCTCATGGACGACCGCGCCTTCCTGCGCGCCCTCCTCTATATCACCCTCACCGCGCTGTGCCTGTCGGCCATGGGCCGCCGCGGCCTGGCGCCGGTGCTGACGCCGGTTAACGATTTTATCCTGCGCTACCGCTGGCAGGCCTTGCTGCTGCTCGGGCTGATTGCCACCTATCGCATGTCCGACACGGTCATGGGTGTGATGGCCAACGTGTTCTATATCGACCAGGGCTTTACCAAGGATCAAATCGCCGGTGTCAGTAAGGTCTTCGGCCTGATCATGACCCTGGTGGGCGCCGGTATGGGCGGGCTGCTGATTGTGCGGTTTGGCATTCTGCCGATCCTGTTTATCGGCGGCGTGTTCTCTGCCGGCACCAACCTGCTGTTCGTGGCACTGGCCGACATGGGCCCGGACTTGCAGATGCTGATTTTCACCATCTCCCTGGACAACTTCAGTTCGGGCATGGCCACGTCGGCGTTCGTGGCCTACCTGTCGAGCCTGACCAACCTTAAATTCTCTGCCACCCAATATGCGTTGCTCAGTTCGATCATGCTGCTGTTGCCGCGCCTGATCGGCGGGTATTCGGGGGTGATGGTAGAGAAATTCGGCTACCACTCGTTCTTCCTGATTACCTGCATGCTGGGTGTACCGACGCTGGTGCTGATTGCGCTGCATTGGTTCCAGGAGAATCGGCGGGCGCGGTTGAATCCCCCTGAAGAAACGGGTCCTTTGTAGGAGCGAGCTTGCTCGCGAAGAACTCACAGATACCGCGTTTTCTCCGGTTTCCCACGTCATCGTTGACGATCTTCGCGAGCAAGCTCGCTCCTACATAGCTCATGCCTGTACGCGAGCGACAACCGCCCGTACAATCCCAAGTCATTTCAAGTCCAAGCAACCGACAACGGCCTACCATGCGTACCAGTCAATATTTGCTCGCCACACAGAAAGAAACGCCTTCCGACGCGGTTGTGATCAGCCATCAGCTGATGCTGCGCGCCGGCATGATCCGCAAGCTGGCCTCTGGCCTGTACACCTGGTTGCCCATGGGCTTGAAGGTGATGCGCAAGGTCGAAGCGATCGTTCGTGAAGAAATGAACGCTGCCGGCTCTCTGGAAGTATTGATGCCGAGCACCCAACCGGCTGAGTTGTGGCAGGAATCGGGCCGCTGGGAAGAGTACGGCCCCGAGTTGCTGCGCTTCAAGGATCGTCATGGCCGCGATTTCTGCGCAGGCCCGACCCATGAAGAAGTGATCACCGACCTGATGCGCAACGAGCTGAGCAGCTATAAGCAGCTGCCGTTGAACCTGTATCAGATCCAGACCAAATTCCGTGACGAAATCCGCCCGCGCTTCGGCCTGATGCGCGGCCGCGAATTCATCATGAAGGACGCCTACTCGTTCCACGCTGACCAAGCATCGCTGCAGGCCACCTACGACCGCATGCACCAGGCGTACTGCAACGTGTTCACGCGCCTGGGCCTGAAATTCCGCCCGGTTGAAGCGGACAACGGCTCCATCGGCGGTGCCGGCTCCCACGAGTTCCACGTGCTGGCCGAGTCCGGCGAAGACGATATCGTGTTCAGCAACGGCTCCGACTACGCGGCGAATATCGAAAAAGCCGAAGCCGTGCCACGGGAAACTTCCCGCCCTGCACCGGCCGAAGAGCTGCGCTTGGTGGACACTCCTGAGACCAAGACCATTGCGGCCCTGGTGGAAAAATTCAATCTACCGATTGAGAAGACCATCAAGACCCTGATCGTGCGCGCTGAGGAAGAAGGCAAGCTGATCGCCCTGGTCATCCGTGGCGACCACGAGCTCAACGAAATCAAGGCTGCCCAGCAACCTGGCGTGGCCAGCCCGCTGGTCATGGCCACCGATGCCGAACTGCGCGACGCCATTGGCGCCGGCGCCGGTTCCCTCGGCCCGCTGAACCTGCCGCTGCCGATCATCATCGACCGCTCGGTCGAGCTGATGAGCGACTTCGGTATCGGCGCAAACATCGACGACAAACACTACTTCGGCGTGAACTGGGAGCGTGACCTGCCGGTTCCGACCGTGGCCGACCTGCGTAACGTCGTGGCCGGCGACCCAAGCCCGGATGGCAAGGGCACCCTGGAAATCAAGCGTGGCATCGAAGTCGGGCACATCTTCCAGCTGGGCAACAAGTACAGCAAGGCGATGAAATGCGAGGTGCTGGGTGAGAACGGCAAGCCGATCACCCTGGACATGGGCTGCTACGGCATCGGTGTTTCCCGCGTGGTTGCCGCTGCCATCGAGCAGAACAACGACGAGAAAGGCATCATTTGGAGCGACACCTTGGCGCCGTTCCAGATCGCTTTGGTACCGCTGCGTTATGAAACCGAGCAAGTACGCGAAGCCACCGACAAACTGTACGCCGAACTGACGGCTGCCGGCTTTGAAGTGCTGCTGGATGATCGGGACAAGAAAACCAGCCCGGGCATCAAGTTCGCCGACATGGAACTGATTGGCATCCCGCACCGTATCGTGGTCAGTGACCGTGGCCTGGCGGATGGCAATCTGGAATACAAGAGCCGGACCGAAGCCGAAGCCCAACCGTTGCCGGTGGCTGACGTGCTGTCTTTCCTTCAGGCGCGTATTCGTCGCTGAAAACCAGATCAAGAGAAGTCATGTTCAAGCGAAACACCAGAGCCCTGGGGGGCGCCGCCTTGTGCGGCGCCCTGCTGGTCAGCGGCTGCGCCAACCAGATGTCGCAACGCAGTGAGCACGAGGAGCGGGTCGAGCGTAAGTTACTCGACCACAGCCTGCAGATCGATGTAGGCGACCCTAAAGTGCTGGAGCTGCCGCAACGTCGGGTGCGCATTCACGAGCAGAAGACCTTCGAGGTCACCGAGTTCGAAGTCACCCGTCGTTACGACCGCTACACCCCCTACCAACCCTGGCGCAAAGTCTACGAGATGCCCTTGGGCGCGGTAGCCCTGGTGGCCGGTGCGGGCGCCAATGTGGTGAATATCTTCGCGCTTGGCAACCTGCCGACCAGCGTGACACGTGACTGGCTGATCTACGGCGTGGACGGCCTCAACCCGTTCATGAACGTACAGTCCCATGGCCGTGCGCAACAGAACCTGGCGGGTATTGATGAAGTCCAGCGCGACAAACGCGTGGAGTATTCGAGCCTGCCTTGGAGCGAACGCCCGGTACAGGTCACCGCTGGCAAGCAAATCCATGAGCTGACCACCGACCGCAACGGCGTACTGCGCCTGAACCTGTTGGACAGCCCATTTGCCGAGCAAGACCTGAACCGCGTCAGCACTTTGAAGATCAGCGTGGAAGATGGTCAGGACGATGTGCATTCCGACTCGACCCTGGCAATCAGCAGCACCTTGCGCAGCAAGCTGCTGGAAGCCCACAGCCTGATCTATGACGATCTGGAAGATGACGAAGTGAGCCAGTGGGTTCACCGGGTCAAGCGCCTGTCGGAGTTGGGCCTGGAAGAAGAAGCCAGTGAGCTTGAGCAAAGCTTGATCGAATTGACCCGTAATGATCCTGAGTTGCAGCAAGAGTTTTTGCAGGCGTTGACCAAGGATGCTGGGCGACTCGTCGCAGACCCCGGCGCTCGCTGAAATTTCAAGTTTGCCTCAGATATAAATGTGGGAGGGGGCTTGCCCCCGATTGCAGAGTGTCAGTCACTGTATTTGCTGACTGACACACCGCTATCGGGGGCAAGCCCCCTCCCACATTTTGTTTCCGGTTTCTACCAGGAGAATTCGAGTTGTTCGTTTCCGCTGCTTAAATCCAACAAACGCACGCCAATCCCCAACAACCGCACCGGCTTCCCACCCCGATTAAAAGCCTGAGTGAGTAGTTGCTCATAACTCTCCAAATCCCGCCCCGCCCCCGCCTGCTCCAGGGTCGTCTGGGTAAAGTCATGAAACTTCACCTTCACGAACGGCTTGCCTGCACGGTAACTGCTGTCGATACGCGCCATGCGCCCGGCCAGGGTATCCATCAGCTCGGGCAGTTTAGCCAGGCAGCTTGAAAGGTCCGGCAGGTCGACGTCGTAGGTGTTTTCGACACTGATCGACTGGCGACGGCTATCGTTCTGCACCGCACGGTCATCAATCCCACGGGCGAGACTCCACAGTCGCTCACCGAAACTGCCGAATTCGCGCACCAGCGCCAACTTGTTCCATTCACGTAATTGCAGACAGTCTTCGATGCCCAGGCGCGCCAGCTTGTCGGCGGTGACCTTGCCCACGCCGTGCAACTTGCTTACCCGCAACTGGGAGACAAAATCTTCGATCTGATCCGGGGTAATCACAAACAGGCCGTTAGGTTTTTTCCAATCGCTGGCGATTTTGGCCAGGAATTTGTTCGGCGCCACGCCGGCGGACACGGTGATGTGCAACTGGTTGGAGACGCGGCGCCGAATATCCTGGGCGATACGCGTGGCGCTGCCGCCGAAGTGCGGGCTGTCGGACACGTCCAGGTAGGCTTCATCCAGCGACAACGGCTCGATCAGGTCGGTGTAGTCGCGAAAGATCGCCTGGATTTCTTTTGATGCTTCTTTATAGGCATCCATGCGCGGTTTGACGATGGTCAGGTCTGGGCAGAGCTTCAAGGCATGGCGCGATGACATGGCCGAACGCACCCCATACGCCCGCGCTTCATAGTTACACGTAGCGATCACCCCCCTTCTGTCTGCGGAGCCCCCAACCGCCAGCGGCTTTTGCGCCAGGTTCGGGTCATCGCGCATCTCGATGGCGGCGTAGAAACAGTCACAGTCGACGTGGATGATTTTGCGCTGCGTCATATAAACAGAGGGTTGATTCAACGGACCGCCAGTATCGCATCCACCCCTGTATATAGCACCAGTAGTTTGAATCTTCCGTTCGAGCGGTAGGATTCTTCGCGGATGAATTTATTTTTTCAATCGAATCAAGCCTCCCAATAGAGCTGAAACCCTTGGCCACACTGGCCCAAAGCACTAATCCCCGTGCCTTTGGAGAGCTAACCGATTGAACCACAAGCGCTTTTCTTCAATTCACAGGTTGACACATTCGCGATCCTCTGTAGAATGCCGACACACAGACGCGGGATGGAGCAGTCTGGTAGCTCGTCGGGCTCATAACCCGAAGGTCGTCGGTTCAAATCCGGCTCCCGCAACCAAACATCAAAAAAGGCTACTCGAAAGAGTGGCCTTTTTTGTGCGCGTCTGTTTTTGCCCTCCCCTGTAGGAGCGAGCTTGCTCGCGAAGGTCGTCAACGATAACGCGGGGCATCTAGTTGACCGAAGCGTCTTGAGGATCTTCGCGAGCAAGCTCGCTCCTACAGGGATGTGGATAAAACGTTGATTTCAGAATAATTCAGGCTTATTTAGCCCATTGGGACATTAATGGTTGACACCCCGCCGTCTGGCTGTAGAATGCCGCCCACAGACGCGGGATGGAGCAGTCTGGTAGCTCGTCGGGCTCATAACCCGAAGGTCGTCGGTTCAAATCCGGCTCCCGCAACCAAACATCAAAGAAGGCTACTCGAAAGAGTGGCCTTTTTTGTATCCGGCGAAAAAGTTCTTCTGAAACAATGACATGGCATCTTTCATGAAACCGTTCACGGTTTGTGGAGTCCATCTCATCGCACGCTATGCTTACTCCTCTACGACCAATGGCCGCAGTCGCCGCCCCCGGCGATCCGCGTTAATATTTGTAATTATTTTGTCCATAGGGATTGGTAACTTGGCTGGATACCTCCATCCTGTCGCGCACAATCCACGAGGTGATTGATGCGCGCCAACTCGTCTGAACCACAAGACACCGTCACAGCAGAACAACCGATCACTGCCACCCGTTTGCGTTGGCTGGATCTGTTGAGCAAGTACCGCCAACCCATCGGTTTGGCCGTCACCTTATTGCTGTTCGCTATCGCCCTGATCGCCTGCCGACACCTGCTGCTGGAACTGGATCTCTACGCGCTCCACGACTCCATTTTGGAAGTGCCCAAACCCGCCCTGCTGGGTGCGTTTGCTGCGGGTGTCGCCGGGTTCATCATTCTATTGGGCTATGAGTTTTCCGGCGCGCGGTACGCTGGCGTGAAGCTGCCCGCCAAAACCCTGGCCCACGGCGGTTTCACGGCCTTCGCTATTGGTAATGCGATAGGGTTGTCGATGCTTTCCGGCGGCTCGGTGCGTTACCGCCTTTATGCTCGTCACGGCATCGGCGCTTCGGAAGTCGCACGCATGACCGTGTTTGCCAGCCTGGCACTCGGTTGCGCCCTGCCCCCTTTGGCGGCGTTGGCCACCCTGAGCAACCTGCCCGCCGCAGCCAGCGCACTGAATTTATCCGAAGGCTTGCTCGGCGGTGTCGCCGGTGCCGTGCTGTTGCTGTCGGTCGCACTGTGCATTGGTATCTATCGTCGTCGTTTGCCCGAGCAACCTTTTGCCGACAACTTGCTGGTCAAGGTCGGTCGCCGCACCCTGCGCCTGCCCGGCGCCCGCCTGACCTTCCTGCAACTGATCATCACCGCCCTGGACGTCGCCGCCGCAGCGACCGTCCTTTATATGCTGCTGCCCGAAGCGCCACCGTTCGGGCCATTCCTGCTGGTGTACCTGCTGGCCCTGGCCGCCGGCGTGCTCAGCCATGTGCCGGGCGGTGTCGGCGTATTCGAAGCGATCCTGCTGGCCGCCTTCGCCGACAAGCTCGGCGCCGCGCCACTGGCCGCTGCGCTGTTGCTGTACCGCATGATCTACGTGGTGTTGCCGCTGTTGATCGCCTGCGTGTTCCTGCTGGTCAACGAGGCCCAGCGCCTGTTCCAAACCCAACAGAGCCTGCGGGTTGCTTCGGGGCTGGCAGCGCCAGTGTTGGCCGTACTCGTTTTTTTGTCCGGCGTGGTCCTGCTGTTTTCCGGCGCCACGCCCGAAATCGACTCACGCCTGGAAAACATCGGCTTCCTGATTCCCCACCGCCTGATTGATGCCTCGCACTTTGGTGCCAGCCTGATCGGCGTGTTGTGCCTGCTGCTTGCCCAGGGCCTGCGTCGACGCTTGTCGGCCGCCTGGATGCTGACGATGGTGCTGCTGCTTACCGGTGCCCTGCTGTCGCTGCTCAAGGGTTTCGACTGGGAAGAAGCCAGCCTGATGACCATGACCGCGATCCTGCTGGCTATCTTCCGGCGCTCGTTCTACCGCGCCAGCCGCCTCACCGAACTGCCCTTCTCGCCGCTGTACCTGGTGGCCAGCATCTGCGTGCTGGGGGCTTCGATCTGGCTGCTGCTGTTTGCCTATCAAGACGTACCCTACAGTCATCAACTGTGGTGGCAGTTCACCCTCGACGCCAACGCCCCACGTGGCCTGCGCTCGTTGCTGGGGGCTGCCGTACTGTTGGTGATCGTGTCGCTGACCTGGCTGCTGCGCACTGCGCGCCCAGTGATTCACTTGCCGACACCGGATGAACTGGAGCGCGCCACCAAGATTTTGATGGCCTCTTCACAGCCCGACGGCGGCCTTGCGCTGACGGGCGACAAGGCGCTGCTGTTCCATCCCAATGATGAAGCTTTTCTCATGTACGCCCGCCGCGGGCGCAGCCTGGTAGCCTTGTACGACCCGATTGGCCCGACCCAACCACGGGCCGAGATGATCTGGCAATTCCGCGACCTGTGCGACATCCACCATGCGCGTCCGGTGTTCTATCAAGTACGAGCGGAGAACCTGCCGTACTACATGGACATCGGCCTCACCGCGATCAAGCTGGGCGAGGAAGCCCGCGTGGATCTCAAACGCTTTGACCTGGAAGCCAAGGGCAAAGAGATGAAGGACCTGCGCTACACCTGGAACCGTGGCACCCGGGACGGCCTGTCCCTGGAGATCCATGAACCAGGCATGGCGCCGATGGATGAGCTCAAAGTCATCTCCGACGCCTGGCTGACCGGCAAGAACGTGCGGGAAAAAGGCTTTTCCCTGGGCCGCTTCAGCGACGACTACCTCAAGCACTTTCGCATCGCGATCATTCGCTTCGAAGGGCGCCCGGTGGCCTTCGCCAACCTGCTCGAAACTTACAACCATGACCTGGCCAGCCTGGACCTGATGCGCGCTCATCCAGAGGCGCCCAAGTTGACCATGGAATTCATGATGGTTGGCCTGATTCAACACTATAAGAGTCACGGCTACGCCCGCTTCAGCCTCGGCATGGTGCCGTTGTCGGGCCTGCAACCGCGCCGTGGCGCACCGCTGACCCAACGTCTGGGTTCGATGGTGTTCCGTCGCGGTGAGCAACTGTATAACTTCCAAGGTTTGCGCCGTTTCAAAGACAAGTTCCAGCCTGACTGGGAACCCCGTTACATGGCCGTGCCCGCAGGACTTGATCCGCTGGTGGCACTGGCCGATACCGCCGCCCTGATCGCGGGCGGCTTGACTGGATTGGTGAAACGCTGATGATTCGACGTTCCTGGCGGTATGTATTGGCCGTTGTAGTGCTGCTCGCCCTCATTGCGGCTGGCGGCTTTTGGTACTGGAACCGCCCTGCCCCGCAGCCAACCCTGGAGCAACTGCCCCAGGCCAACGGCTCGGTGATGAGCCTGGTAACCCCGCACGGCACGCCGAAAGCCCGCGTGGCCGTTGCCGTGATGGCCGATGAAACCCTGACCGACAGCCAACTGCTTGCCCTGAGTCAGGGCGGCAAGGCGCAGATTGTTCAAGTGATTCTGCCCAAGGATGATTGCACGCTGCAGGAACAAGCCCTGCAAAGCGCCCTGGGCCAGCTCAAGGGCCCGGCGACGCTGGTCAGCGGCATCGGCCCTGGCGCAGCACTGGCATGGCGCTGGCTGGCGACACAGAACGACGACAAGGCCAACGCGATCTCCGTCGGCTTCGCCCTGGTACAGGAAGGCTGTAAAGACCCGCTGCCGAAAACCTCGGCCCACGGCAACTGGCTGGTGGCCTGGAACGATAACCCTGACGATGAAAGCGCCAGTTTCGTACGCGACACACCGCGCGCCACCACCAGCATCAGCGACTACGACATTCATTACCCGCAAGTGCTGAACAACGAGCTGCGCAAGCAACTGGTAGGTTCGGACAACGGCGGCCTGGCGATCCCTGTGGTCGAAGTGCCCGCCGGCCAAGCGAAAGATACCGTCACCCTGTTCCTCTCCGGTGACGGCGGCTGGCGCGACCTGGACCGTGATGTGGCCGGCGAGATGGCCAAGATCGGCTACCCGGTGGTGGGTATCGACACCCTGCGCTACTACTGGCAGCACAAAAGCCCTGAACAAAGCGCCAAAGACCTCACCGAACTGATGCAGCACTATCGTCAGAAGTGGGGCACCAAGCGCTTCGTGCTGGCCGGTTATTCGTTCGGTGCTGACGTACTGCCGGCCATCTACAACCGCATGCCGGAGAACGAGCAGCAGCGTGTGGACGCAATCATCCTACTGGCGTTCGCCCGTACCGGTAGCTTTGAGATCGAAGTCGAAGGTTGGTTGGGCAATGCGGGCAAAGAAGCCGCCACTGGGCCGGAAATGGCCAAGCTGCCCCCTGAGAAAGTGGTGTGCATCTACGGTGAGGAAGAGGTCGATGAAAGTGGCTGCACCGACAAGACTGCCGTAGGTGAAGCGCTGAAGTTGCCAGGTGGGCACCACTTCGATGAGAACTACCCGGCGCTGGCGAAGCGGTTGGTGGATATCATCGTCAAGCATCAGGCCAAAGCTGAGTAATCACTGGCTGTACGCAAGAAAACATGTGGGAGGGGGCTTGCCCCCGATAGCGGTGGCTCAGTCAAAGCTTCAGTGACTGACACTCTGCTATCGGGGGCAAGCCCCCTCCCACATTGGTTTTGCGGTGTTGGTTAGATTCAGCGCGGTTCGATGTGGGCAATCATCAGTTGCACCGTTTCATTGCCGCGAAACTCATTCACATCCAGCTTGTAGGCCAACTCAACCCACTTCACCGTCGGGTTCGGCCAGACCTCACGGTCTACCCCAAACGCAATCCCATCGAGCTTCACCGACCCGCATTCGGTCTTGAGCACCACCTTCAGGTGCCGCTCGCCCACTACGCGCTGCTCCACCAACTGGAACACACCGTGAAACACCGGCTCGGGAAAGTGCTGCCCCCAGGGGCCGGCGTGGCGCAAGGCGCGGGCCAGTTCCAGGTGAAACTCCTCCACCGCGAGGGTGCCATCGGACAGCAAGCGCCCAGTCAGGTCTTCTTCGCGCAATTGCCGACGCACTTCGGCGTCAAAGGCTTCAGCGAACAGTGGGAAGTTTTCCTCGGGCAGTGTCAGCCCCGCCGCCATGGCGTGACCGCCGTACTTGGCGATCAGGTTGGGATGCTGGCTCGCAACCACTGCCAGGGCGTCGCGGATATGAAAACCCTGCACAGAGCGCCCTGAGCCCTTAAGCAGGCCATCACCGGCGTCGGCGAAGGCGATGGTCGGGCGGAAGTAACGCTCTTTCATGCGCGACGCCAGGATGCCGATCACGCCTTGATGCCATTCCGGGTCGAACAGGCACAGGCCGTACGGCATAGACTCCACCGGCAGGTCCTTGAGCTGGGCCAGGGCCTCGCGCTGCATGCCTTGCTCAATGGATTTGCGGTCCTGGTTCATGCCGTCCAATTGCGCGGCCATTTCCCGTGCGGCGGCAAAGTCGGTGGTGAGCAGGCATTCGATACCCAGGCTCATATCATCCAAGCGCCCGGCGGCGTTCAGGCGCGGCCCGAGGATAAAGCCCAAGTCAGTCGACGTGATGCGTGCGGCGTCGCGCTTGGCCACTTCGAGGATCGCCTTGATCCCTGGGCGCGCACGCCCCGCACGAATACGCTCCAGGCCTTGATGCACCAGGATGCGGTTGTTGGCATCCAGGGGCACCACGTCGGCGACGCTGCCCAGGGCGACCAGATCGAGCAGTTCACCGATGTTCGGCTGCGGCTTGTTCTCGTACCAACCCAGGCTGCGCAGGCGCGCCCGCAGGGCCATCAATACGTAGAAGATCACACCCACACCGGCCAGTGCCTTGCTGGGGAACTCGCAACCCGGCTGGTTCGGGTTGACGATGGCGTCCGCCGCCGGCAGCTCATCGCCCGGCAAGTGGTGGTCGGTGACCAATACCTGCAACCCCGCCGCTTTCGCCGCTGCCACGCCTTCGACGCTGGAGATGCCATTGTCCACGGTGATCAGCAACTGCGGCTCGCGCTGCAGGGCCACGGCGACGATTTCCGGGGTCAGGCCGTAGCCGTATTCAAAACGGTTGGGCACCAGGTAATCCACATGCGCCGCACCGAGCAAGCGCAGGCCCAAGGTGCCCACAGTGCTGGCGGTGGCGCCATCGGCGTCGAAGTCACCGACGATCAGGATTCGCTGGCGCTGCTCCAGGGCCGTCACCAGCAGGTCCACCGCTGCGTCGATCCCCTTGAGTTGCTGATAGGGAATCAACCGCGCCAGGCTTTTGTCCAGCTCGGCTTCGGACTGCACCCCACGTGCGGCGTAAAGACGGGTCAACAGCGGTGGCAATTCACCGAGAAATGGCAGGACGGCGGGCAACGGGCGGGGATCGATACGCATGGGACGCAGGGGAACTCTCTTAAATGCAACTGTAGGAGCGAGCTTGCTCGCGAAAATCGTTAACGATGACACGGGTTGCCTGGCTTAACGCGGCGCCCTCAGGTTTTTCGCGAGCAAGCTCGCTCCTACAGGGGTCAACCGCGCTCGCCGACCAGCCATTGCAGTTGCACTTCATGCTGGCCACGGTCGTCAGTCACGAAAATGGTGCCTTCGCTGATCATCACATCCCACTTGATCACACGGGGCATGTCCTTGGCCAAGACCTCGAGGATTTCCTGGGGGACGGCAGCGATGTGCACGTTTTTCAGGTTGTTCGCCACCGGCACCACCTTGCCTTCCCACACGCGCAGGCTGCCATAGGCCAGCAGGCTGGTGCGCTCGGTGCGGCGCGAGCACCAGGTCAGGCGGTCGGCATCGGGCTGGCCGACTTCGATCCAGTGCAGAACCCTATCGTCCAGGCTTTTTTCCCACAGGGCAGGTTCGTCTACATCTGACAGGCCACGACCGAAAGCCAACTGCTCGTTGTACCAGAGGGCGTAGGCCAGCAGGCGCACGGTCATGCGCTCTTCGGTTTCCGAAGGGTGGCGGGCGATGGTCTGTTTGACGCTCTCGTACACCGAACGGTCGAGGTCGGTGAGGTTGAGTTCGAACTTGTAGGTCGTGGACGGCTGGGCCATGAACGGGCTTCTAGAGACAGGGAAAGGCGGCCAGTCTAACCGATGGCGAGGTCATTCAACGAATCCTGCGCTGCATCATCCTTATCACCGGGCCGCTCGCCTATGTTAAAACGCTTCATACCAACGCCCTGCGCAGCCAAGGATCCTCATGTCGTTTAATGCCAAACCGCTTGCTGGCCTGAAAGTCGTCGAACTCGGTACGTTGATTGCCGGCCCATTCGCCTCGCGTATCTGCGCCGAATTCGGTGCCGAGGTGATCAAGGTCGAATCTCCAGATGGCGGCGACCCGCTGCGAAAATGGCGCAAGCTGTACGAGGGCACTTCGCTGTGGTGGTTTGTGCAAGCGCGCAACAAACAGTCGCTGACGCTGAACCTCAAACACCCGCAGGGCCTGGCGATCCTCAAACAGTTGCTGGCCGACGCTGACATCCTGATCGAAAATTTTCGCCCCGGTGTGCTGGAAAAGCTCGGCCTGAGCTGGGAAACCCTGCACGCGTTAAACCCCAAACTGGTAATGGTGCGTCTCTCCGGGTTTGGCCAGACGGGCCCAATGAAGGATCAACCAGGGTTTGGTGCCGTGGGTGAATCCATGGGCGGGCTGCGCTATATCACGGGCTTCGAGGACCGCCCGCCAGTGCGCACCGGCATTTCCATCGGCGACTCCATTGCCGCCCTGTGGGCGGTGATCGGCGCGCTGATGGCGCTGCGTCATCGCGAGGTCAACGGCGGCCTCGGCCAGGTGGTGGACGTGGCGCTGTACGAGGCGATCTTTGCGATGATGGAAAGCATGATCCCCGAGTTTGACGTGTTCGGCTTTATTCGCGAGCGCACCGGCAACATCATGCCGGGCATTACGCCCTCCTCGATCCACACCAGTGCCGACGGCAAGCATGTGCAGATTGGCGCCAACGGGGATGCAATTTTCAAGCGCTTCATGCTGGCCATCGGTCGGGAGGACCTGGCCAACGATCCTGTATTGGCCAGCAATGACGGGCGCGACAGCCGTCGTGATGAGCTGTACGGCGTGATTGATCGCTGGGTCAACGCACAGCCGTTGGACCAAGTGGTGGAGGCGCTGAATAAGGCCGAGGTGCCGGCGAGCCGCATCTACAGCGCCGAGGACATGCTGGGTGATCCGCAATTTCTCGCCCGGGAAATGTTCCTCAAGGCCAAGCTTCCCGACGGCAAGGATTTCAAGATGCCAGGCATCGTGCCCAAACTGTCCGAAACGCCAGGCAGTTGCGAATGGGTGGGCCCGCAGTTGGGCGAACACAACAGCCTGGTGCTCAATGGCCTGGGGTATGACGCTGCCGCCATTGTTCGCCTGCGTGAGGAAGGCGCGATCTGATGCGGCGCATAGGCTGGTTCAAGCAGCTGTGCCTCACCGCCACTCTTGTGGGTGGCTTGCCCTTGCCTGCGCACGCAGCGGACACGCTGATCTGGTTGCTGCGCGATTTGCCGCCACTGACCATTTTTGAAGGGCCGCGCAAGGGCCAGGGCGCGCTGGACCAATTGCTGCCGATGCTGATCGAGCGCATGCCGGAATATCAGCATCAGGTATTGCACGTTAACCGCGCGCGCGGCACACAGATGCTGCGCGAACCTTCGTTCACCTGCGATCCATCGTTACTGTGGACACCGGAACGGGCGAAGTACGTGGTGTTTTCCAAACAGGCATTTTTGGTCGTCAGCAATGGGGTCACGATCCGGCGCAGCCAGCAGGACGCAATGTCGCCCTACATCTCGGAGGGCCATTTTGACCTGCAGGCATTTCTCGACGCCCATAAAGCCCGAGTGGGTGCCATCGCGGAGCGTAGCTATGGGCCGGTCATCGATGAACGCCTCAAATACGCTGACGCTCACAAATTGGCGCTTCACTACGGCAACGATGCGTTGGGCAGCCTGTTGCAGATGCAACGTTTGGGACGGCTGGAAGCGGTATTAGGGTACTGGCCCGAGATTCGCTATCACGCGCTGCAACAAAACATTGCCTCCGAGGACTTGAGCTTCTACCCCATCATGGGCTCGGCGCCTTACCAGCGCACCCACATCGGCTGCTCGGACACGCCCCAAGGGCGTCAAGCCATCGATCGGATCAACCAGGTAATGCGCGAGATCCCCCTGGAGCAGGTACAACAGTCCTACGCCTCCTGGCTGGACCCGCTGATGCGCGAGCGCTACCTGCAAGACAACCCGAGCTTTTTCCAGGATGCACCCGAGCCCTAACAAATCGCAGGCAAAAAGAAACCCCGAAGTGTGGGGAGACACTTCGGGGTTAAACGTGGCCTACCAATAAAGACCCGTACAGCAAGCCACAAACACCGGAGCACAATGTTTGCTCTTGCTGTTAAAAAATCTGACCGGCCATGCTTTAAGAAGTTTCCATCAATAAACAATTCTTCATGCAACAGCGCCGTTGCGCGTTTGCGCAGCATTGCGCAAGGCCGCGATAACCGACGGTTCGACACGCCCTTCGGCGATTTTGATATCACGCAGCAGGCAATCCACGACATCCACCAACACGCGCTTATCCATCAATTGCGCCCGGTCGACTTCACGCTCGACCACGATAGCGCCGGCAGGATTCTTCACGGTCACCAGGCACTCGTCCTGCACACCAGAGGTGGTCAGCGTAACCTGATAAGGGCTCAGTGCTTCTTCGAGCAATAGGCTGATACTTTCCATCTCGATCACCACTCAATAGTTCGGGAACAATCGGTTCAACGGGAGCTGCATCTATCCTAAGTGACTGTTTGTGACGTAGGAAAGTTCGCTTTATCGTCTTTATGGGGTCGTCGGGGGTGACGGATTCCAGCATGCGCTTGCAACATGACAGGGAAAAAACGGCGCACATAACTGCTTACGCAATGGGCGGTCGTTTTGGGGGTTGCCGAGGGCTGAGGCCCGAGGTGAATCCTATACTCGGTGAGCGCCGATCACTCTGTCTTGTAGACAGGGGCGCATGTCAAAAGGCCCTTATTGCGAAGGATGAACATGATGTTGGAACACAACAAAGAACAGGCAGCGCTTGAGAAGATTCACGCTGACATCTCACGCATCTACGCCGAGCAACGCAAACTCAACGCCGAAGCTCACAAGATTACCCGTGAGAATTTCTGGTACCCAATGGGCGTCGTCATGGCCATGTTTACGGTTTTCAGCAGCGTGCTGGCGATCGCGCTGAAAATACTCACCTAAACATCGCGCAGATCGGGCCGCCCAGAAACAAAAAACGCCGCTGACCCAAGGAAGGGAAAGCGGCGTTTTTGTCTACGCAGTTCGCCTTACAACGGCTTACCCCGGTTGCCATGCTGGCTCACAAACGCCTGCACCGCCTTCAGGTCATTGGCCAACACCGTGCAACGCTCTTCGCGTTCGAACAGGTCGGTCAAGTGCACCGGCAATTCCAGCGCTTTGCCAATGCCCGCCTTCACTACCGCTTCCGGGAATTTAACCGGGTGCGCGGTGCCCAGGATCACCATCGGGATGTCCAGGCTGCGACGGCATTCACGGGCGGCCTTCACACCAATGGCGGTGTGCGGGTCCAGCAGCTCGCCGGTCTGGGCGTAGACTTCGGCGATGGTTTCGCAGGTTTGCGCGTCGTCCACGGCCAGGGAGTCAAACAACTTGCGGGTTTCGGTCCAGCGCTCTTCATCCACGCTGAAACCGTTACCGCTCTTGAAGGTGTCCATCAGGCCGGCAATCGCCGCGCCGTTGCGACCGTGCATGTCGAACAACAGGCGTTCGAAGTTAGACGACACCATGATGTCCATCGACGGCGACAGCGTAGCGTGCAGGGTTTCCTTCACGTACTGGTTGCCGCTCATGAAGCGGTGCAGGATGTCGTTGCGGTTGGTGGCGACGATCAACTGGTTGATCGGCAGGCCCATATTGCGCGCCAGGTAACCGGCGAAGATATCGCCGAAGTTGCCCGTCGGCACCGAGAACGACACCGAACGCGCCGGGCCACCCAACTGCAGGGACGCGTGGAAGTAGTAGACGATCTGGGCCATGATCCGCGCCCAGTTGATCGAGTTCACCGCCACCAGGCGCGTGCCCTTCAGGAAGCTCTGGTCAGCAAAGCTGTTCTTGACCATTTCCTGGCAGTCATCGAAGTTACCTTCGATAGCGATGTTGTGGATGTTCTCACCGAAGATGGTGGTCATCTGGCGACGCTGCACTTCCGACACGCGCTTGTGCGGGTGCAGGATGAAGATGTCGACGTTTTCGCAGTGCTTGCAGCCTTCGATGGCGGCCGAGCCGGTATCACCGGAAGTCGCGCCGATGATCACCACGCGCTCACCGCGCTTTTGCAGTACGTAGTCGAGCAGACGACCCAGCAGTTGCAGGGCGAAGTCCTTGAACGCCAGGGTTGGGCCGTGGAACAGTTCCAACACCCATTCGTTGCCGTTCAGCTGACGTAGTGGCGCAATGGCGCTGTGGGAAAACACACCGTATGTTTCTTCGAGGATCTTCTTGAAATCCGCATCCGGAATGCTACCGGTGACGAACGGGCGCATTACCCGGAACGCCAGCTCGTGGTACGGCAGGCCGGCCCAGGAAGCGATTTCTTCTTGGGTAAAGCGTGGCAGGTTTTCCGGCACGTACAGGCCGCCGTCAGTGGCAAGGCCTGCCAGCAAGACGTCTTCGAAATTCAGGGCCGGTGCCTGGCCGCGGGTGCTGATGTAACGCATGACTGGCTCCTCTAAAACATTCTCGAACAGAGGCCGCCGCACACACGGGGCGTCTGGAACAAATCGGTTAGTTCAAGTGCTCGACGCGGATGCGCACCACTGGCCCAACCACGCCTTGCAGGGCTTCCAGGGCGGCGATGGCATCGTTCATGTGCTGTTCGATCACGCGATGGGTCAGCAGGATCATCGGCACCTGGCCGTTTTGCTCCTCGACTTCCTTCTGCATGATCGACTCGATATTAATGCCCCGTTCCGACAAGATGCTGGCGACCTGGGCCAATACGCCCGGGTGGTCCTGGGCCTGGATGCGCAGGTAGTAAGCGCTCTCGCACGCATCGATTGGCAGGATCGGGTGAGCAGAAAGCGAGTCCGGCTGGAAGGCCAGGTGCGGTACGCGGTTTTCCGGGTCGCTGGTCATGGCGCGAACCACGTCCACCAGGTCGGCGATCACCGACGACGCGGTCGGCTCCATGCCGGCGCCGGCGCCGTAGAACAGGGTGGAACCTGCAGCGTCACCGTTAACCATCACGGCGTTCATCACGCCATTGACGTTGGCGATCAGCCGGTCGGCCGGGATAAGCGTCGGGTGCACACGCAACTCGATACCCGCTGGGGTACTGCGGGCCACACCCAGGTGCTTGATGCGATAGCCCAGGGCTTCGGCGTAGTTTACGTCCGCAGTGGTGAGCTTGGTGATGCCTTCGGTGTAGGCCTTGTCGAACTGCAGCGGAATGCCAAAGGCGATGGACGCTAGGATGGTCAGCTTGTGCGCAGCGTCGATGCCTTCCACGTCAAACGTCGGATCGGCTTCGGCGTAACCCAGCGCCTGGGCTTCGGCCAGCACGTCTTCGAAGGTACGGCCCTTCTCGCGCATTTCGGTGAGGATAAAGTTACCGGTGCCATTGATGATGCCGGCCACCCAGTTGATACGGTTGGCAGACAGGCCTTCACGGATCGCCTTGATCACCGGGATGCCACCGGCGACGGCCGCTTCGAATGCCACGATCACGCCCTTCTCGCGCGCCTTGGCGAAGATCTCGTTGCCGTGCACGGCGATCAGTGCCTTGTTGGCAGTGACCACGTGCTTGCCGTTCTCGATGGCCTTGAGCACCAGCTCACGGGCCACGGTGTAGCCGCCCACCAGCTCGATGACGATATCGATCTCAGGGTTGGTGGCAACGGCGAAGACATCGTTGGTAATCGCAATACCGGTCGTTTCGTACTGAGGCTTTGGCGAACGCGTGGCAATCTGCGCCACTTCAATCCCACGGCCTGCGCGGCGGGAAATTTCTTCAGCATTACGCTGAAGTACGTTGAAGGTGCCGCCACCGACGGTCCCTAACCCACAGATGCCTACTTTGACCGGTTTCACTGAAGAACTCCCCATGAAACGGCCGACGCTAGGTCGGCCGTGGAAAACAGCCGCACGACTGCGGCTTGCAATTAACGACCCGTCGACGCGTCAACGGGCCTTGATCGTCGATGCTTAGACGATGCTGGTTTATTTGGCACCGAGCGCCAGTTTGGCAACTTGTGGTGCCGGCTGGTAGCCCGGAATCACTTGGCCGTCAGCCAATACGATGGCCGGTGTACCGTTCACACCAATGGACTGGCCGAGGGCGAACTGTTTGGAAACCGGGTTGGCACATTTGGCGGCCTTGATTTCCTTGCCATCGACCATCTTGTCCATGGCAGCCTTTTTATCGGCCGAGCACCATACTGCCTGCAACTGCTCATCACCCGGCGAGCCAAGGCCCTGGCGCGGGAACGCTACGTAGCGTACTTCAACGCCCAGCTTGTTCAGCGCAGGTACTTCGGCGTGCAGCTTATGGCAGTACGGGCAGGTGGTGTCGGTGAACACGGTGATGTGGGTCTTAGTTTCGCCAATGGCCGGATACACCACGGTTTCAGCCACAGGAATACCGTTGATGAGCTTGGACACGCCCAGGCGCTCGGCTTTCTCGGTCAGGTTGACGGGTTTGCCGTCTTTCAACTGGAACAGGTAGCCCTGGACGATGTACTGGCCGTCGGCGCTGGCGTAGAGCACGCGGCTACCCTTGAGCTTGACCTCATACAGGCCGGCCATGGGGCTGGCACTGATGCTTTCGATCGGCGTGTCGAGTGACAGGTTGGCCAGGCTCTTGCGGATGGTCTGCTCGGCGGCGTCATCGGCGAAGGCAAAAGTAGAAACCAACGCAATGGCTGCGGCGGCGAGAATCTGGGTCAAGCGCATGGGAACTCCTGAAGGCAGATGCAGGGACGGGTACTGGAACACTGAACTGAAAACACAGGTTTGGACCGTCCCCTTTGCTAACCGGCAAAGCCTACCACAGTTGGGCCGCAGGGCAGCCCGCAGTGGGTTAAATTGAAATATTTCAACCGCGCGGATGGTGCTTGGCATGCATATCCTGCAAGCGCGCGCGCGCCACATGGGTGTAGATCTGGGTGGTGGATAAGTCGCTGTGGCCAAGCAGCATTTGTACCACCCGCAAATCCGCGCCGTGGTTAAGCAAATGGGTGGCGAATGCATGACGCAGTGTGTGGGGCGACAGGCTCTTGCCGATCCCGGCGACCTTGGCCTGATGCTTGATACGGTGCCAGAAGGTCTGGCGCGTCATCTGCTCGCCACGCTGGCTGGGAAACAGCACATCGCTGGGGCGTCCGCCAAGCAGCTCACTGCGCCCGTCGCGCATGTAGCGCTCAACCCACACAATCGCCTCCTCCCCCATCGGTACCAGCCGCTCCTTGCTCCCTTTGCCCATCACCCGCAGCACGCCTTGGCGCAGGTTGACTTGCTCCAGGGTCAGGCTGATCAGCTCGGTGACCCGTAGGCCACAGGCGTACAGCACTTCAAGCATGGCGCGGTCGCGCTGACCAATCGCTTCGCTTAAGTCTGGTGCGGCGAGCAAGGCCTCGACGTCGGCTTCGGACAGGGATTTAGGCAAAGGCCTACCGAGTTGCGGCATGTCGATTTGCAGGGTTGGGTCGAGAGTGATGAGCTTTTCCCGCAGCAGATAGCGATAGAAGCCACGCACACCCGAGAGAAATCGCGCAGTGGAACGAGGCTTGTAGTTCTGCTCAAGGCGCCAGGCAAGGTGGTCGAGGATTAATTCGCGACCGGCGTTGATGAGCTCGAGATTTTTCTCCTGCAACCAGCCATTGAACAGGGCCAGGTCACTGCGGTAAGCCTGGCGTGTGTTGTCCGACAGGCCTTTTTCCAGCCACAGGGCGTCGAGGAAGCGGTCGATCAAGGGATGGTCAATGGCGGGCATGGGGGCTCGGGTTCAGAAAAAGCGTTGTCAGTGACATCCTATCGCGGGTAAGCCTGCTCCCACAGGGAAATGCATTCCAGATCAATCTACAAATCCAGGCAGCACCGGCACCGGACGCTTATCGGCATCAATCGCCACGAAGCTGAACACACCCTGGATCGCTCGCTCACGACCGTCGGCGCTCATGCTCTCCACGAACACCTCCACCTCAACCTTCATGCTGGTGTTACCGACCTTGATCACCCGGCCAATCAGCTCAACGATAGAGCCCGCCGGTATCGCATGATTGAAGTCGATACGGTCCGTGGACACCGTCACCAGCGGCAAACGGCAAAACCGCGTGGCCGTGATGAACGACACTTCATCCATCCAAGCCAGTGCAGTGCCGCCGAACAGGGTGTTGTGGTGGTTAGTGGTAGGCGGGAATACCGCTTTGGTCACATGGGTAACGGACAGGTCAGTACGACGCTGTATTTCTTCGAGACGGGTGGTCATAAACAATACCGGCAAATAGACAAATTTCAGGCACAAAAAAGCAGCCCGTAGGCTGCTTTTTTCTGCATCGGGAAGCTGGACTTAAGCCAGTTTTTCCTTGATGCGAGCTGCTTTACCGGACAGGTCACGCAGGTAGTACAGCTTGGCTTTACGTACGTCACCGCGACGTTTAACGGCCATGCTGTCGATTTGCGGGCTGTAGGTCTGGAAAGTACGCTCTACGCCAACACCGTTGGAGATTTTACGAACAGTGAAAGCGCTGTTCACACCACGGTTACGCTTGGCAATTACCACGCCTTCGAACGCTTGCAGACGCGAACGGTCGCCTTCCTTCACTTTCACCTGAACGACAATGGTGTCGCCCGGGGCAAAGGTAGGGATCTCTTTGGTCATCTGCTCTGCTTCGAGTGCAAGGATGATTTTGTTAGTCATGCTGTGCTCCTAAGGTAAGTCAATGGACCTACCATCGATACGTTGTTAACTATCGTCCCGCGCGAGGATGTATTCCTCGAGCAGCTTCTTCTCTTCTCCAGAAAGCGAGCGGCTTTCCAGAAGATCGGCGCGTCGTTCATAGGTCCGACCAAGGGACTGCTGTAAACGCCAACGCCGGATGTGTGCGTGATTGCCACTTAGCAATACGTCGGGAACACGCTGATCCGCATACACCTCCGGTCGGGTGTAGTGCGGGCAATCCAGCAAACCATCCGTGAAGGAATCTTCCTCCGCGGAGTCCGCATGCCCTAAAGCTCCAGGCAGCAGTCGTGTAACCGCATCTATCAGGACCATCGCCGGCAGCTCGCCGCCAGACAGGACATAGTCCCCAATCGACCACTCTTCATCGACATGAGCATCAATAAAACGCTCGTCAATGCCTTCATAGCGACCGGCAATCAGGATCAATGCTTCCTCATTCGCCATGTCGCGTACCGCAGCCTGTTTCAGCTGACGGCCTTGAGGGGACAGGTAAATTACCTTCGCCTTCTCCCCGGCGGCGGCCTTGGCCTGAGCCAACGCGTCTTCCAGGGGCTTGATCTTCATCACCATGCCCGGGCCACCGCCAAATGGGCGATCGTCCACAGTGTGATGTCGATCCGTCGTGTAGTCTCGCGGGTTCCAACAGGTGAGCTGCAACAGCCCCTGTTTCACCGCCCGACTGGTGATGCCGTACTCGCTGATGGCGGAGAACATCTCGGGAAACAAACTGATCACTTCAATGCGCAAATTAGCCACGCTTAGAAGTCCGCGTCCCATTCCACCTTCATCTCGCCTGCGGCCAGGTCGACGGCCAACACACATTGCCCGGTATAGGGCAGCAAGCGTTCGCGATCATCCAGGCTGCCAGCGCAAGGCTTGACCACCATTACATCATTGGCGCCGGTTTCCAGAAGGTGATCGATTTTCCCGAGCAATTGCCCGAGTTGATCAATAACCTTCAGACCTTCCAGCTGGTACCAGTAGTACTCGCCGTCGGTCAATTCAGGGAACAGGTTGCGCGGCACGCAGATCTCATAACCGGCCAGAAGACGAGCTTCTTCACGATCATCAAGACCCTTGAGCTTTGCGACCAGGAACTTATCGCTCCCGCGTCCACTGACCAGCTCGACCTGTTTCACACTACCCTCGCGCTTGAGCGTCCAGGTTTTGTACTGCAACAGGTTTTCAGTCGGATCAGTAAAGGAATACACCTTCACTTCGCCGCGAACGCCATGAACAGAGTAAATCTTGCCGATAACGATCAAATCATCAGCAACAGCTGGCGTCGCGTTCATATTGCTCAGGCTGCGGCCTTAGCCGAGTCCTTCAACAGTTTTGCAACGCGCTCGGATGGCTGTGCGCCAACGCTCAGCCAGTAGGCTACGCGCTCTTGGTTCACGGACAGACGAACTTCTTGACCACGAGCAACAGGGTTGAAGAAACCAACCTGTTCCTTGTGCGAACCGTCGCGCGGGTTGCGGCTGTCGGTTACGGTCAAGTGGTAAAACGGGCGCTTTTTGGAGCCGCCGAGGGCAAGACGGATTGTTAGCATGTGAAGATCGTTCCTGTAGTCGGTGCTGCAAATCTAAATGCACAGCGGGCATAGGTGCCCGAAAGGCCGCATATTCTAAGGAATATCCGGACTTTTGCAAATGTCTTTTTCTGGCGCCTATCAGCGAGCCACTTAGATCTGCTATAGAGCCGTCGATTAAAACGGCAGGTCAGCCCCCGCCAATCGCGGGTTTGCTGGAGATCCCACATCCTTGTGGGGCGGAGCGCAAGCGTACCTGCGCTCGAATTCTTTACATTTTCGGCATGCCGCCGCCGGGCAACATACCGCCCATGCCGCGCATCATCTTGGCCATTCCGCCCTTGGCGGAGAATTTCTTCATCATTTTCTGCATCTGCTTGTGCTGCTTGATCAAGCGACCGATGTCCTGCACCTGGGTGCCGGAACCCATGGCGATCCGACGCTTGCGCGAACCGCTGATTAGCTCAGGGTCGCGGCGCTCGGCCGGGGTCATGGAGTTAATGATGGCTTCCATCTGCTTGAACTGTTTCTCTGCCGCGCCCTGGGCATTGCCCATTTGCGCCAGGTTCACACCGCCGATGTTCGGCAGCTTGTCCATCAGGCCGCCGAGGCCGCCCATGTTCTTCATCTGTTGCAGCTGGTCGCGGAAGTCTTCGAGGTCGAAGCCCTTGCCCTTCTTCAGCTTCTTGGCCAGTTTGTCGGCCTTGTCCTTGTCGAGCGTGGCTTCGGCCTGCTCGATCAGGCTGAGTACGTCGCCCATGCCGAGGATACGCGAGGCGATACGCTCAGGATGGAACGGCTCAAGCGCTTCGCTCTTCTCGCCCATACCGATGAACTTGATCGGCTTGCCGGTGATGGCACGTACCGACAGCGCGGCACCGCCACGGGCATCGCCGTCGACCTTGGTGAGGATCACGCCGGTCAGCGGCAGCGCATCACCAAAGGCCTTGGCGGTGTTGGCCGCGTCCTGGCCGGTCATGGCATCGACCACGAACAGCGTCTCGACCGGGTTGATCGCGGCATGCAGCGCCTTGATCTCGCCCATCATCTCTTCATCGATGTGCAGGCGACCGGCGGTATCGACGATAACCACGTCGATAAACTTGAGCTTGGCTTCTTTAATAGCCGCGTTGGCGATGTCGACCGGCTTCTGGCTCAGGTCGGACGGGAAGAAGGTCACGCCCACTTCGCCCGCGAGCATTTCCAGCTGTTTGATAGCGGCCGGACGGTAGACGTCAGCCGACACCACCATCACCGACTTCTTCTTGCGCTCTTTAAGGAAGCGCGCCAACTTGCCGGCGGTGGTGGTTTTACCCGCACCTTGCAAACCGGCCATCAGTACGACGGCCGGCGGCACGGCGCTGAGGTTCAAGTCTTCATTGGCGGCGCCCATCAGGCTTTCGAGCTCGGCCTGAACGATCTTCACGAACGCCTGGCCCGGCGTCAGGCTGCGGGACACTTCGGTGCCCACGGCGCGCTCTTTGACCGAGTTGACGAAGTCCTTCACCACCGGCAAGGCGACGTCAGCTTCCAGCAACGCCATGCGCACTTCGCGCAGGGTGTCTTTAATATTGTCCTCGGTCAGCTTGGCCTTGCCGGTTACATGGCGCAGCGTCTGCGAGAGACGGTCAGTCAGATTTTCAAACATGCGCGATCCTTTCTGGCCCTATTCATCGAAGTGAAGTGGAAGACCGAGGTAATGGCGGCCCAGGCCGTGGTAAATCGCTATTAAAAACAGCGCTCGGCGAGCCTGCGGCGTGGGCAGGTCGCGGATTATAGCGAAGACTGTCGCCATGCACACCCGCTGTCTGGCCTGAGAGTCTTTCGTGTTACGCGGGGGTATGCCAAACTCAGCGGCTTTCGGGCTTGCCTAACAGGATTTATGCTCCCTTTGTCACCCAGTTTGCTACCCAGCCTCGCCGCCGCCCTTTTGTATGCCGCTGCGACTCTCTATCAGGGCACTCGTCTGGCCCAAGGCACCAAGGCGGACAAACGCCTGCTGGTCGGCCTTGGCGTGCTTGCCCTGCTGGCTCACGCTGCCAGCCTGTTTACTCACCTGATGACCCCCGTCGGTCTGGGCCTGGATTTTTTCAGCGCCGCCAGCTTGATCGCGGCCGCCGTCATCGCGCTGACCTTGATGGCCTGTTATCGGATACCCGTCGAGAACCTGCTGGTGCTGTTATTCCCGCTGGGCGTGCTGACCGTGCTGATGGCGCAGTTCGCCCCCACCGGCACGGTGCAGGTGATCGATGAAGAACCGGGCATCCTCGCCCATATCCTGCTGTCGATCCTCGCCTACGGCATGTTCACCATTGCGGTGTTTCAGGCTCTGCTCTTGCTGCTGCAGGATCACCAGCTCAAGCACAAGCACCCCTCCGGTCTGATCAAGAACTTCCCGCCACTGCAAACCATGGAAAGCCTGTTGTTCGGCTTCCTGTGGGCCGGCTGGACACTCTTGTCGCTGTCGCTGATCTCCGGCTGGCTGTTCGTCGAAAACCTGTTTGCCCAGCACCTGGTACACAAGACCCTGCTGGCGTGTCTGGCCTGGGTGGTATTCAGCGTGCTGCTGTGGGGCCGTAATCGCCTCGGCTGGCGCGGGCACAAGGCAATTCGTTGGACCCTGGCCGGTTTCTGCCTGCTGATGTTGGCCTATTTCGGCAGCAAGCTGGTCCGCGAATACATCCTGCATATCTGACGGCCAGCGATCATGCACAACTTGCCCCTGGAACCGCTGCTCGCCGTCATCGCCCTGCTGGTGTTATGGGCCGGGCTGTTTACCGCCATCGAAGCCGCCCAGTTGCACCTGCTGGCCCTGCGCCCGGGCACCCGCCAGGGTGACAAGGCCGCCGCACGCCTGAGTTTTCCACGTAATAGCCTGATTCTGTGCAACAGCCTGTGCCGCGCGGCCGTGGTGATTCTCTGCACACTGCTGGCGATCTATGCCTGGGCAGAAAATGGCCCATGGCTGGGTTGGCTGGTCTCCTGCACGCTCCTGCTGATACTCGCCGACTACCTGCCTCGCGCCCTCGCCGTGCGCTATCCGCAAGCCGTGCTCGGCTTTGGCAATACGCTGTTGGGCGTACCGCTGAAGATCCTTTACCCATTGGCTTGGCTGCTCAATGGCATCAGCCTGTTACTGCTGCGCCCATTCGCACGCAAATCCGGCGTCGTGAAAAAGAGCGACGAGCCTCTACCCGATCACGATGACGACCCTGAGCCCGACGCCGACGAAGACCGCAGCCCCGGAATGCCCGGCATCCACGCGCTGGACAACATCACTGTCAACGACATCCTAGTGCCTCGCAGTGAAGTAGACGGCATCAACCTGGATGACTCGATCGAAGCCATCATCGAACAACTGCGCACCTCCCCGCGTACGCGCCTGCCGGTGTTCCACAGTGACATCAACCAGGTCGAAGCGGTGCTCAACACCCGGCAGGTGCAGCACCTGCTGCCGGACGCCAGCCTGACCAAGGAAGCGTTGCTCGCCGCCTGCCACGAGCCTTACTTCGTGCCGGAAAGCACGCCACTGCAACTGCAATTGCTGAACTTCCACAAGCAGCAGCGGCGCTTGGGCATGGTGGTGGACGAGTACGGTGAAGTACTGGGCATTGTCACCCTGGAAGATATTCTTGAAGAAATCGTCGGCGAATTCGAGAGCGAGCAAGGTGGGGATAACCCGCATATCGAAGCACAACCGGATGGGCGCTACATCATCGATGGTGCGGCTTCGATCCGTGATTTGAACAAGAGCCTGAACTGGCACCTGCCCAGCGACGGCCCCAAGACCCTCAATGGCTTGGTGACTGAAGCGCTGGAGACCATTCCGGATTGCGCGGTGTGCCTGAAGATTGGGCGGTACCGCCTGGAGATCCTTGAGACGGAGGACAACCGGGTGAGCAAGGTGCTGATCTGGCACACCAGCCGGATGCCCGTCGCAGCCTAACTCCCAGACAAAACACAATCCAATGTGGGAGGGGGCTTGCCCCCGATAGCAGTGGATCAGTGAAGGCATCTGGCGACTGACACTCCGCAATCGGGGGCAAGCCCCCTCCCACATTTTGATCTGGGCCCTCCTAGCCACTTGTTGTATCGCCAAACCCCTTCCTATAATCCCTGCGGCTTACCAAAGCCCCGCCCGAGCGCGTGCTACCCGCACATACAGCGCTCAGGCACCGCGTTACCGTGTCTGACCGGTGTTTGCTCCCATCCCGAGCCGCCCCGCGCACAACCCTGATCCATGGGTGTTCGACCAATAATAATCCGCGTCCAAACGCGCAATGACCGTCAGGGATACTGCCATGAGCACCACTTATAACGAGGCCGCGCCTGCCGCCGCCCCGACTAACTCGACCGCCCGCGTCGCCACGGCGAGCATCGTCGGCACCGCCATCGAGTTCTACGACTTCTACATCTACGCTACAGCCGCTGCGCTGGTGATCGGCCCGGTGTTCTTCCCGCAGACCTCCGGCACCGCGCAGATGCTGGCGTCGTTCCTGACCTTCGGTATCGCCTTTATCGCCCGCCCAATGGGCTCGGCGTTGTTCGGCCACTTTGGCGACCGGATCGGGCGTAAATCCACCCTGGTGGCTTCGCTGCTATTGATGGGTGTGTGCACCACGCTAATCGGCTTGCTGCCGGGCTATGACAGCATCGGCGCCTGGGCGCCGATCCTGCTGTGCGTGCTGCGCTTCGGCCAGGGCCTCGGCCTGGGCGGGGAATGGGGCGGCGCAGCACTGCTGGCCACTGAGAACGCACCGAAGGGCAAGCGCGGTTGGTTCGGCATGTTCCCGCAACTGGGCCCATCGATTGGCTTTTTGGCGGCCAACGGCTTGTTCCTGATTCTGGCCATGAGCCTGAGCGACGAGCAGTTCCGCAGTTGGGGCTGGCGTATTCCATTCATCCTCAGCGCAGCCTTGGTGATGGTTGGCCTTTACGCACGCCTCAAGCTGCACGAAACCCCGGTGTTCGCCAATTCCGTCGCCAAGGAAGCGCCAGTGAAGGTGCCGCTGGTGGAGCTGTTCAGCCAACACTGGCTGCCGGTGCTGCTGGGCGCCGCGTCGATGGTGGTGTGTTATGCGCTGTTCTACATCACCACCGCGTTTTCCCTGAGCTACGGGGTTTCCACCCTGGGCTACAGCCGCGAAACCTTCCTGGGTTTGCTGTGCTTTGCGGTGCTGTTCATGGGCTTGGCCACACCGCTGGCGGCCTTGGCCAGTGATCGCTACGGGCGCAAGCCGGTGCTGATCGTCGGCGCGATCCTGGCGATCCTGTCGGGCTTTACCATGGAGCCGTTGCTGACCCACGGTTCGACCTGGGCCGTGGCGTTGTTCCTGGCGCTGGAGCTGTTTTTGATGGGGGTGACCTTCGCGCCGATGGGCGCCATGTTGCCGGAATTGTTCCCTACGCGCGTGCGTTATACCGGCGCTTCGGCGGCGTATAACCTGGGCGGGATCGTGGGGGCGTCGGCGGCACCGTTCTTCGCGACCAAATTGGTGGCGATGGGTGGGCTGAGTTATGTCGGCGGGTATGTGTCGGCGGCAGCGTTGCTTAGCTTGATTGCGGTGCTGTGCTTGAAAGAGACGCGGGATAATGATTTGAACAAGGTCGCCTGATAGACCGCCATCGGGGGCTAGCCCCCTCCCACAGTTGACCGAGTTCCAACATAAGAATGCGGTCAAAATGTGGGAGGGGGCTTGCCCCCGATGCTTTTAGAGCTCTACAACAACGGCTTTGGAAGCACGGGTCGCCTTAGCCCGAGCTGCTTCAATCGACTCATCCCGCGCCAACGCCACACCCATCCGACGCTGACCGTTCACTTCTGGTTTACCAAACAGGCGCAACGCCGTATCCGGCTCACTCAAGGCCGCGCCCAGGTTGGCGAACGCAGTCTGGGTCGACTGCCCTTCCACCAAAATCACCGCCGAAGCCGAAGGCCCAAACTGACGGATCAAAGGGATCGGCAGACCCAAGATGGCACGAGCATGCAGGGCAAACTGCGACAAGTCTTGGGAAATCAGGGTCACCAAACCGGTGTCATGCGGGCGCGGCGACACTTCGCTAAACCACACCTGATCACCCTTGATGAACAACTCCACGCCAAACAGACCACGACCGCCTAGAGCCTCGGTCACGGCTTTGGCAACGCGCTCGGATTCAGCCAGTGCAATCGGGCTCATGGCCTGTGGCTGCCAGGATTCCTGGTAATCGCCCTTCTCCTGGCGATGACCAACCGGCGCACAGAAGGTGGTGCCGCCCACGTGACGCACGGTCAGCAGGGTGATTTCGTAGTCGAAGTCGATAAAGCCTTCGATGATCACCCGGCCTTTACCGGCACGCCCGCCTTCCTGGGCATAGTCCCAGGCTTTCTGCACATCATCGGCGCTGCGCAGCAGGCTCTGGCCCTTGCCCGACGAACTCATCACCGGCTTGACCACGCACGGGAAGCCAAGGTCTTGCACAGCCTTGCTGTAGTCTTCAAAGGTGTCGGCGAAGTGATACGGCGAGGTTGGCAGGTCCAGCTCTTCGGCGGCCAGGCGGCGGATGCCTTCGCGATTCATGGTCAGCGAGGTGGCACGCGCGGTCGGGATCACGGTGAAGCCTTCAGCTTCCAGTTCCACCAGGGTGGCGGTGGCGATGGCTTCGATTTCCGGCACGATAAAGTGCGGTTTCTCGGCCTCGATCACTGCACGCAGGGCGGCGCCGTCGAGCATGTTGATCACGTGGCTACGGTGCGCAACCTGCATGGCAGGGGCGTTGGCGTAGCGATCCACGGCAATCACTTCAACGCCCAGGCGTTGCAGTTCGATTACCACTTCCTTGCCCAGCTCACCGCAGCCACACAGCAAAACGCGGGTCGCGGTTGGCGACAATGGAGTTCCGATTCGGGTCATCTCAGGTCCTCAGGGGAGCGGATCGTTTTGGAGAAAGGCCGGCATTTTACATGAACTGTAAAAATTGGCCTCAGTTGGCGACGGCGCGCCGGCGGATACGCCAAGCCATGATCAGCCATACCGCCGTGACCCCGGCGAATTTCGACGCCAGCGCAGTGCCGACCACCGCAGGCGTGAGCGCGCCGATAAGGCCGAAAAAGATAAAGGTGTCGAGGGGAATGCTCAGCGCCGAACTTATCCACAGGCGGTCGTGGAGCGGGCGTTTGGTGATGCTGAACACCAGCCAGTCGATGCATTCGGACACGGCAAACGCCGTGGCACTGGCCAGGGCGATGGACGGGTCGGAGGTGATATATGACAGCACCAGCGCGGCCAGCATGGCGACGATTGCGCCGTGGCCGAAGCGGGTTTGCACCATGTCGCGCAGGATGAAGACCAAGCCACCCCAGGCGGACCAGATCACATCCAGGTGTGGGGCGGTGGAGAAAGCGAAGTTGATCAGCACGACGCTGCTGATGTAGGCGATGAGGAAGAGCATGGGAAAGTGGACCTGTGGGTTATGCCGCACAGGGTACTTCACAATTAGAAATATGTCGTCTGGGAGGGCCTCATCGGTGGCAAGCCCCCTCCCACCTTTGACTGTGTTCACAAATCAAAATGTGGGAGGTGGCTTGCCACCGATGGCGGCCTATCAGCCGCCAGATTTCCCAGAAACCATAAACACCAACCCACCCGCCACCGCACGCTCATGACACAACCCCAACACCACCCGGCGCTCGGCGTTATCCATACGGCTCCAGCGCGTAATCTCATCCACCGTACGCTGGCAACCCGTGCAGACATCGTCTTCATCCAGCGCGCAAATACTCACGCACGGCGACGCCACGGGGCGTTCAATCGGGTTCATTCTTGCTGCTCAGCCAAGTCACGCGCATAACGCTGTGAGTTATGCACATAGTGCGCGGCGCTCGCTTCAAGCATCTTCTTCTGCGCCTCGGTCAACTCCCGCACCACTTTCCCGGGCGAGCCCATCACCAGTGAACCATCGGGAATTTCCTTACCTTCGCCGATCAGCGAGTTGGCGCCGATGATGCAGTGCTTGCCGATCTTGGCGCCATTGAGGATCACCGCATTGATACCGATCAGACTGTAATCATCGACCGTGCAGCCATGCAGCATGGCGTTGTGGCCGATGGTCACGCCGGTGCCCAGCGTCAACGGGTAGCCCATGTCAGTGTGCATAACGCTGCCATCCTGCACATTGCTGTTCTTGCCGATCAGGATCAGTTCGTTGTCGCCACGCAATACCGCGTTGAACCAGACATTGGCGCCCTCCTCCAGCTTGACCTTGCCCACCAGCGTGGCATTAGGGGCCACCCAGCTCTGTGGATGAGTCTCGACGCGGGCGTCGCCCAGGCGGTATTTCATGGTGTTTCCTCACGGCATGCCATTTAAACAATGGCTTTTTAGATATTGATGAAGCTCTTGGGTGGCTGGTGCAGGCTGATCTTGGCGTCGTCATAGAGCAGGTTGATCAGCTCGACGATCATGATCGCCGTCAGCCCCCAGATCTTGTATTCACCAAATCGATAACTGGGCACGTACCAACTGCGCCCCTGGTAATCGATCCTGTGGGTATGTTCGCGCGGGTCCTGTCGGAAAAAGTCCAGGGGCACGCTAAAAACCGCAGCAATCTCGGCATCGTTAGCCAGGTATTCGACGTAATCAGGGATTATTCCTACGTAAGGCGTAACCCGAATGCCGTGGAGGGAAATCAGCGGGCTCAACGGGCCAATCACTTCCACCAGACCAGGCGGCAGGCCGATTTCTTCTTCGGCTTCGCGTAAGGCGGTGAACACCAGGTCAGGGTCTTCCGGGTCGCGGCGCCCGCCAGGAAAGGCCACTTCGCCACCATGGGTCGACAAGCCACTGGCGCGCAGGGTGAGGATCAGCTCAGGTTCGTCACTGCGGGTGATCGGCACCAGCACTGCGGCCTCGGGGAAACGCCCGTCGGTTTCCAGCGTGTGGGGAGTGTGATTGCTTACCCGGCGAAGTAGCTCGTCCAGCATGAGTCATCTCGGTCTGTTGGCTACCATGCATCATGCACCAAAGCGCACGGCCGCCCAACCCCAAAACCCGGGCGGTGTCGCTAAACGACAACTTGCAGGGCCCTGCCCGCCACGCCAAGATAGGCGCACTTCCCAGAGACCCCAGCATGAATTTCTGCAGCCAGTGCGGTAAACCGGTTACCCAGCGCATCCCCGAAGGCGACGGCCGCCTGCGTTTTGTGTGCGACCACTGCTCGACCATCCACTATCAGAACCCCAATATCGTCGCTGGCACCGTGCCGGTGTGGGGTGACAAAGTGCTGCTATGCCGCCGTGCCATTGAGCCGCGCCTGGGCTACTGGACCCTGCCCGCAGGCTTTATGGAAAACGGCGAGACCGTCGAACAGGCTGCCGCCCGCGAAACCCTGGAAGAAGCCTGCGCCCGCGTGCACAACCTGAGCCTCTATACGCTGATCGATGTGCCGCATATCAACCAGGTGCATATCTTCTACCGCGCCGACCTGTCTGACCTGGACTTCGCCGCCGGCCCCGAAAGCCTCGAAGTGCAGCTGTTCGACGAGGCCGACATCCCTTGGTCCGAGCTGGCCTTCCGCACGGTTGGGCGCACCTTGGAATACTTTTTCGCCGACCGTCGGCAGCAGTCATTTCCGGTGCGCAGCGAGGCGGTGCCGCCGCTGGGCAAGCCTGCTCCATAACATCAGGGATACCGTTTCAATGCGTTGGTTGCTCGCTCTGCTCTGCCTGTCGTTCGCCACCCTGTCGCCAGCGGCCATCCAGGAAACCCTGGGCGGCAAGACTGTCGAGAAAGTGCTGGTGCTCAAGTCCGCCCACCAGTTGCAGTTGATCAATGACGGCAAGCCCCTCAAGACTTATCGCATTTCATTGGGCAAGAACCCCAAGGGCCACAAGCTGATCGAGGGCGATCGCCGCACGCCCGAAGGCCTTTACTGGCTCGACTGGCGCAAAACCAGCGAACGTTTCAACCTGGCCATGCACATTTCCTACCCGAATATCAGCGACGCCGCACGCGCCCGCCGCGAAGGTGTGAAGCCTGGCAGCATGATCATGATCCACGGCACCCCCGACACCGAGGACTACCCGGAACAGTGGTTCCATACCCTGGACTGGACCGACGGCTGCATTGGCATGCGCAACGTCGACATGCGCGAAGTCTGGAACCTGGTCAAAGACGGCACGCTGATCGAAATTCGTCCGTAATCGCCTACCGTTCGTAAATTAATTCAAAAAAATTTCCCCTCCTCGCTGATGCCTGCCGGTGAATACCAGTTCATCCCGGTGGGCTGCGCCGTTCTGCGCGCGATAAAGACCTCTCTAATACCACTTTATACCAAGCCCTATTACAGAGCCTCTAAACCAATGCCTGCACCGTTTTGGCTGCATTGACATGGTATTTAAGTGGTATTAATTTCCGGCCACTACCGGGCGACAACACTCCAATAACCGCATCGGAAACCTGACAGATGAACCCCATCCTGGCCCTGCGCCCCGACGACACACAATCCACGCCGCTGTACCTGCAATTGGCGCGCAAGCTGGAAGCTGCGATCCACGCCGGCCAGTGGACCTCCGAACAGGCGCTGCCGTCGGAGCGGGTGCTCAGCGAGCAGTTGAGCATCTCGCGAGTGACCGCCCGCAAGGCGCTGGAAGTGCTGTTTGCCCAAGGGTTGATACGCCGCAATCAAGGCTCCGGCACCTATATTTCGCCGCGTCTGGAACAGCCACTGTCACGCCTGTCGGGCTTTAGCGAGATGTTGCGGCTCAAGGGCTTTGTGCCCAGCTCACAGTGGCTGGAGCGTGAAATTACCCAGCCGACCCACGAAGAAATGATTCGCCTGGGGTTGTCTCCCGCCGACAAAGTGGCGCGCCTCAAGCGTTTGCGTAAGGCCGATGACACCGTGATGGCCATTGAAATGTCCACCCTGCCCGCCTCGGTGCTGCCGCACCCACAAGCCATTGGCAACTCGCTGTACGAATACCTGGAAGGCATCGGCAAACCTGTGGTGCGTGCCCTGCAACATATCCAGGCGATCAACGCCTCGGATGAGTTCGCCAGGCTGGTGGGCATCGCCCCCGGCACCGCCATGCTGCTGATGACCCGGGTCGGCTACACCGCCGACAACACGCCGATCGAAATCACCGACACCTACTGCCGCAATGACTACTACGACTTCGTCGCTGAGCTGCGCCGCCACGACTATTCCGCTGAACTGCGAATTTAGAGAACTGCCCATGTCCGAAGACAACATCCTCACGCCCAACGGCTGGATTCGCGGCCGCCTGGTGCACGAGCACGGCAAGGTCATCGCCATCGAAGGCGCGCCGTGCGACCCGGCTGAAAACGATCTGCCTTACCTGCTGCCGGGCTTTATCGACCTGCATGTGCACGGCGGTGGCGGCGCGGACATCATGGAAGGCGCGGACGCCTTCGAAACCATTACCCGCACCCATGTGCGCTTTGGCACCACTTCACTGCTGGCCACCACCATGACTGCACCGGTGGACGAGATCTCCCGTGTACTCGGCCAACTGGGCACGTTCTGCGAGCAGCGTCCTACCGGCAGCGCCCGCGTACTCGGCGTGCACCTGGAAGGCCCCTACATCAATCCGGGAAAACTCGGCGCCCAGCCCAACTTCGCCCACACCGCGTTGATGGCCGAAGTGGAAGCTTACCTGCGCCTGGCCCCGATCCGCGTAATCACCATTGCGCCAGAAATCGCCGGCCACGATGCGCTGATCCGTGCGCTGAGCGAGCGCGGCGTGCGCATGCAGATCGGCCACACCCTGGGCAGCTATGAGGAAGGCGTCGCCGCCCTCGCCGCCGGCGCCACCAGCTTTACCCATTTGTACAACGCCATGAGCCCGCTGCATCACCGCGAGCCAGGCATCGTCGGCGCCGCGCTGGCGCATGCCAAATACGCTGAATTGATCCCGGACCTGCTCCACGTGCACCCCGGCGCCATGCGCGTGGCGTTGCGCTCGATCCCGTGCCTGTACTGCGTCACCGACTCCACCGCCGCCGCCGGCATGCCCGATGGCGAATACAAGCTGGGCAGCCACACCGTGACCAAATGCCTGGGCGGCGTACGCCTGGCCGACGGCACCCTGGCCGGCAGCACGCTGACCATGGACCAGGCGCTGCGCAACCTGGTGAAGATCGGCCTGCCCATCAGCGAAGCCTCACAACGCTTGTCGCAATTTCCTGCGGATTACCTGGGCCTGCAAGAACGCGGCCGCCTGCAACCCGGCAGCTTTGCCGACTGCGTGCGCCTGGACCGCACCCTGACACTCACCGACGTAATGGTCGAAGGAGAAACCATTGACTTCAAAAATGCTTGAAGAGGCCCTGGCCTCCTGCGACGCCGTCGCCACCCAATTGCAACGCCTGGAGCCGCTGCTGGAAGAAATTGCCGGCCGCCTGCGCCGCCAGCCACCGCAAGTAGCGATGACCATCGCCCGGGGCAGTTCTGACCATGCCGCCAGCTACTTCGCCTATTTGGCCATGCAGCATGTGGGCATCCCGGTAGCGTCGTTGCCGATGTCGGTGGTGACCTTGCTGCAAGCACCGATGAAGGTCAGCGGCCAGGTAGCGTTCGGGTTCTCGCAGTCGGGCCAAAGCCCGGACCTGGTCAACAGCCTGCGCCTGCTGCGTAAACGCGGCGCCCTGAGCATCTCATTGGTCAACGCCGAAGACTCGCCGCTGGAAGCCGCCTGCGAATTCCACGTGCCACTGTGCGCCGGGCCTGAACTCAGTGTGGCCGCGACCAAAAGCTTTATCGCCACCCTCAGCGCCAGCGCGCTGTTGATCGGCCACTGGAACCAGGACGCGCAACTGCTGCAAGCCTGCAAGGCCTTGCCCGATGACTTGCGCTCAGCCGCCCAACAGGATTGGAGCAGCGCGATTGATGCCCTGCGCGACTGCCAGCAATTGATGGTGATCGGCCGTGGCGCCGGCTTTGCCATCGCCCAGGAAGCCGCGCTCAAGCTCAAGGAAACCTCGGCGATTCAGGCCGAAGCCTTTAGCAGCGCCGAAGTGCGCCACGGCCCGATGGCCCTGATCGGCGACAACTACCCGCTGCTGGTCTTCGCCCCACGCGGCGCCGAGCAACCCGGCCTGCTGAGCCTGGCCGCCGACATGCGCCAGCGTGGCGCCCGCGTATTGCTGGCCGCGCCGGACGATGTCGCCGAACGCGACCTTACCTTGGGCCGCGCCGAACACCCGAGCCTCGACCCGATCCTGGCGATCCAGAGCTTTTACGTGATGGCGGCAGGTTTGGCGGTGGCCCGAGGCATGGACCCCGACCAACCGCGTCACCTGAGCAAAGTTACCCGCACTCACTGAGTGGCGTTTTCCTGATGAGTACCGTGCCCATGTCCAACAACAATAATGAATTGACCCTCAGTGCCCCCTTAAGCGGACCGGTGCTGGCCCTGGGCAACGTTCCCGATGAAGTGTTCGCCAGCGGCACCCTGGGCGACGGTATCGCCATCGACCCGCTTAACGATTGCCTGCACGCACCCTGTGACGGGGTGATCATCCATGTCGCCCGCACCGGGCATGCGCTGACGATTCGCGCTGCCAACGGTGCCGAAGTGCTGATGCATGTGGGCATCGACACGGTGGAATTGAATGGCGAAGGGTTTGCCTTGCTGGTCAAGGACGGCGCGCGCGTGAGCAAGGGCCAGGCCTTGGTGCAGTTTGATCTGGACCGGATTGCGCGGCAGTGTCGCAGCCTGGTCAGCCTGATAATTCTTACGAACGGCGAACGCTTTGAGCTACGGCCCGTTGCCGGGAAATCCGTCAAGGTGGGCGAGCCATTACTGCAAATCGTTGCGCGCTCGGCGGCGCCGACTCAATCGTCTGTGGATAACTCGCTCGCCGAGTGCAGCGCCACTGTGCGCATCACCCATCGTGGCGGTTTACATGCGCGTCCGGCGGCGCTGATTCGCAAGACTGCCTTGGGCTTCAGCAGCCAGGCGCAGCTGCACTATGGCGATAAAAGCGCGCCGTGTGACAGCCTGATTGGCTTGATGGGGCTGGGCATTGGCGAAGGTGATGAAATACGCGTGAGCTGTCGCGGCAAGGATGCCCAGGCCGCCCTGCAGGCGCTGGTCGCTGCCTTGTCTGCTGCCATAAAAGAAGAGCACCACGCCCCGGCCTTTACCGACACGCCCCGCCGGGTCAATACCGAAGCGGGTGTGTTGCAAGGCGTATGTGCCGCGCCGGGCCTGGCCTGCGGCCCCCTGTTTCGCCTGACCGGTATTGAGCTGCCGGCAGACACTGAAAACCATGTCGCCGATGAGCAGCTGCAACGCCTGGACGCCGCCCTGGAGCACGTGCGCAGCGAAATCCGCATGACCTTGAACCTCGCCCGCCAGCGCAAGAACGTCGAAGAAGAAGACATCTTCGCCGCCCACCTCGCCCTGCTGGAAGACCCGGCCTTACTGGACGCTGCCACCCGTGCCATCGAACACGGCAGCGCTGCCACCCACGCCTGGCGTGATGCAATCCAGGCCCAATGCGCAGTATTGCTGGCGCTGGGCAAGCCGTTGTTTGCCGAACGTGCCAATGACCTGCGCGACCTGCAACAACGGGTACTGCGGGCATTGCTCGGTGAAGCCTGGCATTTCGAATTGCCAGCGGGCGCGATTGTCAGCGCCCATGAGTTGACCCCTTCTGACTTGCTGCAACTGAGTGCGCAACAGGCGGCCGGTATCTGCATGGCCGAAGGCGGCGCGACGTCCCATGTGGCGATTCTGGCCCGTGGCAAAGGCTTGCCCTGCTTGGTCGCATTGGGCGCCGAAGTACTCGACGTGCCCCAAGGTCAGCGCGTGGTTCTGGACGCCGCCAACGGTCGCCTCGAACTGGCGCCCAGTGAGGCTCGCCACGCCGAAGTACACCAGATTCGCGACGCGCAGACACTGCGGCGCCAGCAGCAACAGGCCCAAGCGCAGGAACCGGCACACACCACCGATGGCTTGAGGGTTGAAATCGCCGCCAACGTCGCCTCCAGTGCCGAGGCCCAGGTGGCGTACGAAAACGGCGCTGATGGCGTAGGCCTGCTGCGCACCGAATTTCTCTTCGTCGACCGCCGTACCGCGCCGGATGAGCAGGAGCAACGTCAGGCTTACCAAGCCGTGCTGGATGCCATGGGCGACAAGTCGGTGATCATCCGCACCATCGATGTGGGCGGCGACAAGCAACTCGATTACCTGCCGCTGCCCGTCGAAGCGAATCCGGTATTAGGCCTGCGCGGTATTCGCATGGCTCAGGTGCGCCCTGAGTTGCTTGATCAGCAACTGCGTGCGCTGCTGCAAGTCTCGCCGCTGGAACGGTGCCGCATCCTGTTGCCGATGGTCAGTGAGGTGGATGAACTGCTGCAGATTCGCCAGCGACTGGATGAACTGTGCGTGGAGCTCGAACTGACCCAACGCCCCGAACTGGGCGTGATGATCGAAGTGCCCGCCGCCGCGCTGATGGCCGAGCAGTTGGCCAAGCATGCAGACTTTTTGTCGATCGGCACCAACGACCTGTCCCAGTACACCCTGGCGATGGACCGCGACCACGCCGGCCTCGCAGCCCGTGTCGATGCGCTGCACCCAGCATTGCTGCGGCTGATCGCCCAGACCTGCGCGGGCGCGGCCAAACATGGGCGTTGGGTCGGCGTGTGTGGCGCCCTCGCCTCTGACCCGTTGGCCACGCCGGTACTCGTCGGCCTGGGCGTCAGCGAGCTGTCGGTGAGCCCACCACAGATCGGCGAAATCAAGGACCGCGTCCGCCACCTGGACGCGGCGCAATGCCGGCAACTCAGCCAAGGCCTACTCGACCTGAGCAGCGCCAAGGCCGTTCGCCAAGCCTGTCAACACCACTGGCCGTTGAGCTAACAACAAGAAAAAAGGAGACTCGCCATGTATCAACACTTTATCGAAGGCCTGCAACGCCTCGGCCGTGCGCTGATGCTGCCGATTGCGATTTTGCCCATCGCCGGCCTGCTGCTGCGCCTGGGCGACACCGATCTTTTGAACATTGCGGTGATGCACGATGCCGGGCAGGCGATCTTCGCCAACCTGGCGCTGATCTTCGCCATCGGCATCGCCGTGGGGTTTGCCCGCGACAACAATGGCACGGCGGGGCTTGCCGGCGCGATTGGTTACCTGGTGATGATCTCCACCCTCAAGGTGATGGATACGACCATCAACATGGGGATGCTCGCCGGTATCGCCAGTGGCCTGATGGCGGGTGGGCTGTATAACCGCTTCAAGGACATCAAGCTGCCGGAGTACTTGGCGTTCTTTGGTGGGCGACGGTTTGTGCCGATTGTCACCGGGTTCTCGGCGGTCGGGCTGGGGGTGGTCTTTGGCTTGATCTGGCCGCCGATCCAGCATGGCATCAACAGTTTTGGCGTGTTGCTGATGGAAAGTGGCAGCCTGGGGGCCTTCGTCTTCGGCGTGTTTAACCGCCTGCTGATCGTCACCGGGTTGCACCATATCCTCAACAATATGGCGTGGTTTGTGTTTGGTAGCTTTACCGATCCCGTGACAGGCGCAGTGGTCACTGGCGACCTCACCCGTTATTTTGCGGGCGACCCGAAAGGCGGCCAGTTCATGACCGGCATGTTCCCGGTGATGCTGTTTGGCCTGCCCGCGGCGTGCCTGGCGATGTATCGCAATGCGCTGCCAGAACGGCGCAAGGTGATGGGCGGGATATTCCTGTCGATGGCCCTGACCTCGTTTTTGACCGGGGTGACCGAGCCGATTGAGTTTGCGTTTATGTTCCTCGCACCGTTTCTGTATTTGCTGCATGCCTTGCTGACGGGCCTGTCGATGGCGGTCACCAATATGCTGAATATCCACCTTGGGTTTACCTTCTCTGGTGGGTTTATCGACATGGTGCTCGGTTGGGGCAAGTCCACCAATGGGTGGCTGGTGGTGCCGGTTGGGGTGGCGTACTCGGTGATCTACTACACGGTGTTCAGCTACTGCATCCGTCGCTTCAACCTGAAGACGCCGGGGCGTGAGGATATCCAGGTGGTGCAGGCTGAGGTGATGACCGATAACCAGCGCGCCAGCGCATACATCCGGGCGTTGGGCGGTGCTTCGAATCTGTTGAGCGTGGGGGCGTGCACAACCCGACTGCGCCTGGACATGGTGGATCGCAACAAAGCGGTGGATGCGGAGTTGAAAGCACTGGGTGCCATGGCCGTTGTAAGGCCGGGCAATGGCGGGAGTTTGCAGGTGGTGGTCGGGCCGATGGCTGACAGCATTGCCGATGAGATTCGCTTGGCGATGCCTGGGTTTGTAGCCGCCGAGCCCGCCGCCGTTGCGCCTGTGGATAAGCTGGCGGCGGTGAATATCCAGGAAGGCGAAAAATGGCTGAACGCTTTGGGTGGCCGGGCCAATGTGCGGCAGTTGGAAGCGGTGGCAATCACCCGGTTGCGGGTGGAATTGGGGGATGACTCGGTGTTGTCCGAAGATCAGCTTGTGGCGCTAGGATGTCAGGGTATCACCCAGCTCGACAGCGGGGTTTGGCACCTGTTGATTGGTGACAAGGCTTCGGGGTTGGGTGAGGTGTTGGAGCGGTTGGTCAGTGGTCGGCAGATTGGGGCTGGTGCCTAGATCTTCATCGCCTGCCTAGGCTTCATCGGGTTTTAACTGGTGGTGGATGATTTGAATTCAGGCACCTCATTCAAATCCAACACCCGATCCACCATCAACTGGATGCCTTCAAGCATCCGGTGAATGCCCAGTGCGATATCTCGCTGAACGCCGTCGACTTCAAAGGCCAAATGGCCCATCAGCGCCTGCACTGAGGCAATATCCTGGGCGGCATTGGCAAGGAGGGTTTCGCTGTCGAGACTGGGGCGGATGGTGAAGATTTGGTCGTTGGGCTGATCGTCAACCGGCTGGGACATGGCGTCAGAAATGCTTGAATCAGATCGTAAGTCGTTGCTGACCATCGTAAAACTCCATTCGGAATAGGCTCCTGGTGACAATTTCAGGCTTGCAGTCCCGGTCGCCATATTGATAGCGACCTGGGAAGACTAGTGAGGCAAGTTCCGAGGGACAACCTGAAAGACACGTCGGAAATTTCCGAGAGTTGAAGATATTGCAGACAAGAAAAACCCGGCCGAGGCCGGGTTCTTTAATCGATATCTACAGCTAGTCTGATGCCCCACGCTGTTGCGCCTCGTAATGGCGGGTCTGAAATGGCATCAACGCCTGAACCTTCAAGCCCAGCCCCTCGCTCAGCCCCCAAGACACAGCCAACTCATCACGTCGATTACGCAGCGCAACAGTGCCCAGTGATTTCACAACTTGCTTGGAAGCAGACGCCGAAAACAGCTCCAGTGCTTTCTGTGCCTCCAAAACTCGGCTATCCGTTACACACGAAAACCGCGTGAAGCGTTCAAGCAGATAGCCCGCACGACGCACCTCCAACTCACTGGAGTGACCGTCCAGGAAATCCTTCACTTCGCCCACTAGATTCACATCCGAGTACCACACTGCTTTCGCGGCACTAACAAGCGCATCGTCATCAGCCTGATTCAGCGGATTTTTAACCAACGCATTCAGGGCGGATGAGAGGAGAGGACCGTTAAAAGGCTTCACCATCTGTAGTCTCCAGATAATCGTGCAAGATATTGGTCAGGATGGATTTGGGCGGTTCTTTGTTGCCAACATACATATCAATCGCCTGCATTGCCAGCCGACGGAGTTCAGTGGTCACTATGAAACCCGCCCTGAGCAACGCCATGATGTCACCCACATCCTGATCCGTGGCTCTACCCAGCTTTGAGATAGCAATATCGATAGGCGCAGCTATATGTAGGTGCAGTGCGGACTCAGCAGGAAACTCTTCCAATGGGAGACTTCGCTCCCAGTAGTCTTCGTGAAGCGGACCAAAACCGGTGTTGTACTGAAGATCATAGTTCAGCTCCATGACGCGACCGGTTCGCTCATCGAAAAACTGTTCGGGAAACTCCGCCAACAGGGTTTGAAGGCGCAGTTTGTTTCGCAAACCCGAGGAGTAAATTTCCGCATCTACGTCAGTGGAAATACGATGGTGCGTATACAGGTGAACAGCGCAGCCGCCGAAGACAATCACCTTTACAGCTCCCGGCTCGGCCCCCTCAAGCGTCAATTCTTCTTCGATGGACTTAAACATCGAAACCAACGCTTGCCCTAGTGAAGTACTTGTATTGAGGCGTGGAACGACGGTATCTAGTAACTCCATCATTGAATATCAAACCCGAATGCAATGTTGCTGGACGGGCCTTGGATTCAAATCCCGATCACTGAACCGACAGCGACCGAAGAAGGCTATTGAGGCAGGTTCCGAGGGACAACCTGAAAGGTTTGTCGGAAAGATCTGAAGCGCCTGGGCGGACGCCATCGGAGGCAACAAAAAACCCGCTAGCCAAACTGGCCCAGCGGGTTTCTTGTTTTTGCAGCGGGCAAATCAAAAATCCGCCAACTGCCACACTTCATAAGCAGGTGTTTCATACGGGTGGCTGAGTTTCAAAGCAGCCACGACAGCCACAATCAACTCATCCGCCACCACCAGCTCAACCTTCCATTCTTCAACCACTTCAACCTGACCCACCTGCCCGATAAACGGCTTACTGCCATCCAACGCGCGGAATTGGCCCTGGCCCAGCACTTGCCAGGCGCAGCTGTCGTAGTCGCCGATGCGCCCGCCGCCAGCGGCAAAGACGGCGGTTTTCACCGTCTCCACGTGGCTGTCGGGCACAAAGAAGGCGAGCTTGAACACCGTCTTAGTTCACCCACACGCGAGCGTTGCGGAACATGCGCATCCACGCGCCGTCCTCGTCCCACTCTTCCGGGCGCCACGAGTTCTGCACGGCGCGGAAGACACGCTCCGGGTGCGGCATCATGATGGTGACGCGACCGTCGCGGCTGGTGAGGCCGGTGATCCCGCGTGGCGAGCCGTTCGGGTTGGCCGGGTAGGTCTCGGTGACCTTGCCGTGGTTGTCGACGAAACGCAGCGCGACGGTGCCGGACAGGTCGGCTTCGAGCAATGCCTCTTCGCTGGCGAATTCGGCATGGCCTTCACCGTGGGCGATGGCGATTGGCATGCGCGAACCGGCCATGCCCTGCAGGAAGATCGAGTTGGACTCTTGCACCTGCACCATGGCGACACGGGCTTCGAACTGCTCGGAACGGTTGCGCACAAAGTGCGGCCAGAACTCGCTGCCCGGGATCAGTTCGCTGAGGTTGGACATCATCTGGCAACCGTTGCACACGCCCAGGGTGAAGCTGTCGTTGCGCTCGAAGAAGCCCTGGAACGCATCGCGGGCACGGCTGTTGAACAGGGCCGACTTGGCCCAGCCTTCACCGGCACCCAGCACGTCGCCGTAGGAGAAACCGCCGCAGGCCACCAGGCCTTTGAATTCATTTAGGTCAACGCGACCGGCGAGGATGTCGCTCATGTGCACGTCGATCGCGTTGAAACCGGCACGGTCGAACGCGGCCGCCATTTCCACCTGGCCGTTGACGCCCTGCTCACGCAGTACGGCCACTTGTGGGCGAATGCCTTTCTTGATGTAAGGCGCGGCGATGTCCTGGTTGACGTCGAAGCTGAGCTTGGTGCTCAGGCCCGGGTTGTCTTCTTCCAGGATCACGTCGAATTCCTGCTCGGCGCACTCAACGTTGTCGCGCAGACGCTGGATCTGGTAGCTGGTCTCGGCCCACTGGCGTTGCAGCAAGCGGCGCTGGCCGGCGAACACGGTGTCGCCGTTGAACGAGATGTTGATCTCGCCGTTGTTGATCGGCTGGCCGATCACGGCCACGCAATCGTCCAGGCCAGCAGCGCTGAATTGTGCGAGTACGTCCGGGGTAGCGTCCTGGCGAACCTGGATCACGGCGCCCAACTCTTCGTTGAAGAGGATGCCGTTAATTTCGCAGGCTGCCTCGGCAACGCTGTCGAGCACGATGTTCAGGCCGCAGTGACCGGCGAAGGCCATTTCCACGACGCTGGTGAGCAAGCCGCCATCGGAACGGTCATGGTAAGCCAGCAGGTGACCGTCGGCGTTGAGGCCCTGAATCACGGCGAAGAAGGCTTTGAGGTCTTCGGCGTCGTCGACGTCCGGGGCCTGGCTGCCGAGCTTGCCATGGGTTTGCGCCAGGATCGAGGCGCCCATGCGGTTCTGGCCACGGCCCAGGTCGATCAGGATCAGATCGGTGGTGCCTTTGTCCATGCGCAGTTGCGGGGTCAGGGTCTGGCGAATATCGGTGACCGGTGCGAAACCGGTGACGATCAGCGACAGCGGCGAAGTGACGCTCTTGTCGGTGCCTTCATCGTTCCAACGGGTGGCCATGGACATGGAGTCCTTGCCCACCGGAATGGTGATACCCAGCTCTGGGCACAGTTCCATGCCGACAGCTTTGACGGTGTCGTACAGACGCGCGTCTTCACCCGGGTGACCGGCAGCCGACATCCAGTTGGCCGACAATTTGATGTCAGACAATTTACCGATGCGCGACGCGGCGATGTTGGTGAGGGTTTCACCAATGGCCATGCGGCCCGATGCCGGGGCGTCCAGCAGAGCCAGCGGAGTACGCTCGCCCATCGCCATGGCTTCACCGGTGTAGACGTCGAAGCTGGTGGCAGTGACGGCAACGTCAGCCACCGGCACTTGCCACGGGCCCACCATTTGGTCACGGGCAACCAGGCCAGTGATGGTGCGGTCGCCGATGGTAATAAGGAAGCTTTTGCTCGCCACGGCCGGGTGGTGCAGCACGCGTTCGATGCTGTCAGCCAATTCCAGCGTGCTTGGGTCGAAATCATCGCCCAGCTCGGCTTCACGCTTGGCCGAACGGTGCATGCGCGGGGCTTTGCCCAGCAGCACTTCCAGCGGCATGTCTACCGGGCTGTTGCCGAAGTGGCTGTCGGTGACCGTCAGTTGCGGCTCGGCAGTGGCTTCGCCGACCACGGCAAACGGGCAACGCTCGCGCTCGCAGATGGCCTGGAAGCGTGCGAAGTCTTCTGCACCGACCGCCAGCACGTAGCGCTCTTGGGATTCGTTGCTCCAGATTTCGTGCGGGGCCATGCCCGGCTCGTCGTTTGGAATATTGCGCAGTTCGAAACGACCACCACGATCGCCATCGTTGACCAATTCCGGGAAGGCGTTGGACAAACCGCCAGCGCCGACGTCGTGGATGAAGCTGATCGGGTTTTTGTCACCCAACTGCCAGCAACGGTCGATGACTTCCTGGCAGCGACGCTCCATCTCTGGGTTTTCGCGCTGTACGGAAGCAAAGTCCAGGTCAGCCGAGCTGGTGCCGGTGGCCATCGATGAAGCCGCGCCGCCGCCCAGGCCGATCAACATCGCCGGGCCGCCGAGTACGATCAGCTTGGAGCCGACAAGGATCTCGCCTTTCTTGACGTGTTCTTCACGGATGTTGCCCATGCCGCCAGCCAACATGATTGGCTTGTGGTAGCCGCGCACTTCATCGCCACGCGGGGTGGTGATGGACTGTTCGAAGGTACGGAAGTAGCCGGTCAGGGCCGGACGCCCGAATTCATTGTTGAACGCGGCGCCGCCCAGCGGGCCCTCGATCATGATGTCCAGCGCGGTAACGATGCGCTCAGGCTTGCCGTACGGCACTTCCCATGGCTGTTCAAAGCCTGGGATCTGCAGGTTGGACACGGTGAAACCGGTGAGGCCCGCCTTTGGCTTGGCGCCACGGCCGGTTGCACCTTCATCGCGGATTTCGCCGCCCGAACCGGTGGCTGCGCCCGGGAACGGGGCAATCGCGGTCGGGTGGTTGTGGGTCTCAACCTTCATCAGGATGTGCACCGGCTCCTGCACCGCGCCGTACTGGCGGGTTTCCGGGTCAGGGAAGAAACGGCCGGCCACGGAGCCGACGATCACCGAGGCGTTGTCCTTATAAGCCGACAGAACGCCTTCGCTGTGCATCACGTAGGTGTTCTTGATCATGCCGAACAGGCTTTTTTCCTGGCTTTCGCCGTCGATGTCCCAACTGGCGTTGAAGATCTTGTGACGGCAGTGCTCGGAGTTGGCCTGGGCAAACATCATCAGTTCGATGTCGTGCGGGTTGCGCTTCAAGCCGTTGAAGGCGTCGACCAGGTAGTCGATCTCGTCTTCGGCCAAGGCCAGGCCCAGCTCGGTGTTGGCCTTCTCGAGGGCGGCACGGCCACCGCCAAGTACGTCAATCGCAGTGAGCGGCTTGGGCTCGGCGTGGCTGAACAGCCCAGCAGCCTGTTCCAGCTGGCTGACGATGATCTGGGTCATGCGGTCGTGCAGGCTGCTGGCGATCAGCTCGGCTTCGGCATCGCTGAACTGGCCAGCCACGTAGAAGGCAATACCGCGTTCCAGGCGCTGGATGCTCGACAGGCCGCAGTTGCGGGCGATGTCGCTGGCTTTGCTCGACCAGGGCGAGATGGTGCCGAACCGTGGCAGAACCAGGAACAAGCGGCCAGTCGGCTCTTGAACGGGAACGCTTGGACCGTACTTCAGAAGGCGTGCGAGCACTTGCTGTTCGTCGGCGGTCAACACGCCGGTTACGTCGGCGAAGTGAGCAAATTCAGCATACAGGCCTGTAACCGCTGGAACCTTCTGGCTCAGTTGTTCAAGGAGTTTGCTGTGGCGAAAGGCAGAAAGGGCAGGAGCGCCGCGCAGGATCAACATCTTCGGGACAGCCTCGGGAAGGGGGTGTGCTTTGAGGCCGTGCATTCTAGCGTAAACCGTCGCCAACGGCACCCGAAACGGTAAGGCTGGCGGCTGCCGAACGTCAGTTGGCCGGATTCGACCCCTTCGCGGGGCTACACGGGGGCATTCGGCGCAGTTATTTTAACCGTCATAAATGACTGCCAAGCCCCGTTTCTGCGGGCTGCAGCACAGTTTTCACGGCGCTAGCAGACAAGTCCCCCGCTGTCGAGATATGGCGCCGTGGGCCGTTTGCGTATACTGCGCAAATGTTCTCCCCTACTGCTTTGCGCCCGCGATATGCCAAATGGCTGATCGCAACCGGACTCTTCCTGATGCTCAGTGCGTGTGTTGATAAGCCCAGCACGCTCGAGCGAATCAAGGAGGATGGCGTATTGCGGGTGATTACCCGGAACAGCCCGGCCACGTATTTCCAGGACCGCAACGGTGAAACCGGTTTCGAGTACGAACTGGTCAAGCGCTTTGCCGACGACCTGGGCGTGAAGCTTGAGATCGAGACCGCCGACAACCTCGATGACCTGTTCGGCCAGTTGGGCAAGCCCAACGGCCCGGTCCTTGCCGCCGCCGGCTTGGTGAGCAGCGAGCAGCGCCTGCAGCAGGTGCGCTTTTCCCACCCGTATCTGGAAGTCACCCCGCAGATCATCTACCGCAACGGCCAGTCCCGGCCGACCAACGCGGCGGACCTCGCGGGCAAGAAGATCATGGTGCTCAAGGGCAGCACCCACGCCGAACAGCTGGCGGCGCTGAAAAAACAGAACACTGCGATTGAATATGAAGAATCCGACGCCGTTGAGGTGGTCGACCTGTTGCGCATGGTGGACGAGGGGCAAATTGACCTGACCCTGGTGGACTCCAACGAAGTGGCGATGAACCAGGTGTACTTCCCCAACGTGCGCGTGGCCTTCGACCTGGGCGACGCCAGTAACCAGAGCTGGGCCGTGGCCGCCGGTGAAGACAACAGCCTGCTCAACGAGATCAACAGCTACCTAGACAAGGTCGAGAAGAACGGCACCCTGCAGCGCCTAAAAGATCGCTATTACGGGCATGTCGATGTACTCGGCTATGTCGGCGCCTACACCTTCGCCCAGCACCTGCAGCAGCGCCTGCCCAAGTACGAAAAGCACTTCAGGGCCTACGCCAAGGCAGAAAAGGTCGACTGGCGCCTATTGGCCGCCATTGGCTACCAGGAATCGCTGTGGCAACCGGCGGTCACCTCCAAGACCGGCGTGCGCGGCCTGATGATGCTGACCCAGAACACCGCCCAGGCCATGGGCGTGTCCAACCGTCTGGATGCCAAGCAGAGCATCATGGGCGGCGCCAAGTACCTGGCCAAGATCAAGCAAGAACTGGACGACAGCATTGTCGAGCCGGACCGCACCTGGTTTGCCCTCGCCGCCTACAACGTCGGCGGTGGTCACCTGGACGATGCGCGCACCCTGGCCAAGCGCGAAGGCCTGAACCCGAACAAGTGGCTGGACGTTAAAAAGATGCTGCCGCGCTTGTCGCAGAAGCAGTGGTACAGCAAGACCCGCTACGGCTATGCCCGTGGCGGTGAGCCGGTGCATTTTGTGGCGAACATCCGGCGGTATTACGACATTCTGACCTGGGTGACCCAGCCGCAGTTGGAGGGTAACCAGGTGGTGGAAGGCAACTTGCACGTGCCGGGTGTGGATAAGACCAAGCCGCCCGAAGACAACCCCAAGTTGTAAACATTATATTCAAAACACTACAAAACCCTGTGGGAGCCGGGCTTGCCCGCGATGGCGGCCTGGCAGTCGAAATATCCGCTGCCTGACACGCCGCGATCGCGGGCAAGCCCGGCTCCCACATTGATCTCCTTTGATCTCTAGATTGAGTTCAGGCCGGTGAGCAGGTGCACTACCCCGCCCGCCAACACCATCACCGCCGGCACACCGGCCGCCTTTAACGCCTCGGCATCCACCTTTGTCACATCCCGCAACTGCACTCGAAACCGCGTCAGCGCCACGCGCTGCTGCGACGTGAGGTTATCCGCCCCTCCCAGCGCACTCAGCACATCGGCCGACAATAAACCCGGCGCCGTGACGGCTTCTTCCTTGATCAAATCCGGCGTCAGCGCCTTCCAAAACGCCTGCTGCAATTTCTCGAACATGCTCAAAGCTCCACGACAGATGAGGTTTCAACGGTGGCCGCGTGGTACTGGCGCAAGGCCTCGCGCACTTGGGCGGCTTCTTCCAGGCCCAATACCTGGCGGGCGATGATCTGGCAGTCGGCCAAGTCCAGCTCGCGCACGGTGGCCTTGATGGTTGGGATCAACGGCACGCTGACCGACAGCTCATCCACCCCTAGCCCAAGCAATACCGGCACCGCCAGCGCTTCGGACGCCAGCGCACCGCACACGCCCACCCATTTGCCGTGGGCATGGGCGGCCTTGACCGTGGTAGCGATCAGGCGCAGGACCGCTGGGTGAAAGCTGTCGGCCTGGCTGGCCAGGCGCGGGTGGTCACGGTCCATGGCCAGGGTGTATTGGGTCAGGTCGTTGGTGCCGATGGAAAAGAAGTCCACGTGGGGCGCGAAGACATCGGCCATCAACGCGGCAGACGGTACTTCGATCATGATGCCCAGCTTCGGCAACTCGGCAAGCCCGAGGGCCTGCGCTTCTTCCTCAAGCATCTTGCGCGCCAGGTGCAGCTCGGACAGCAGGCTGACCATCGGCAACATGATATGCAGTCGCGCAAAACCGGCACTGGCGAGGATGGCGCGAAATTGTTCGCGCAACAGCTCCGGGCGCTCCAGGCACAGGCGAATGCCGCGCAAGCCAAGGAACGGGTTGGTTTCGGCCTCCATCGGCACATAGGCCAAAGGTTTGTCGCCGCCAACGTCCAAGGTGCGCACTACCAGGTTGCGCTCGGCGCCCAGGGCGCGGGCGATGGCGGTGTAGGTGCCCGCCTGTTCGTCCGGGCTGGGGGCGCGGTTGCGGTCCAGGTAGAGGAACTCCGAGCGCAGCAGGCCGACACCCTCACCGCCCAAGGTCAGGGATTGCTCCACTTCCTGCAACGAAGCGACGTTGGCGGTGACTTCGACGTGATGCCCATCACGCGTAGTTGCAGGTTGAGCGGCCTGCGCAAGGTCACGTTGATGCCGCTGCGCGTGCTGTTTGCGCGCCGTTTCCAGATGTTCGATTTCGGCCAGGTTTGGTTCCAGGTGCAGCTCACCGTTGTCGGCATCAAGCAGCACCTGCTTGCCATTGGCGAGTGCCAATACATGAGACGGCACACCGCAAACCGCCGGTAGCCCAAGGGCGCGGGCGAGAATGGCTACGTGGCTGGTGGCGCCGCCGCCGACCGTGACAAAGCCCAGCACTTTGCGCTGATCCAGGCTGGCGGTTTGCGACGGCGTCAACTGTTCGGCGATCAAAATCGCGCGCTCGGGCAGGTCCCACGTGCTGTCTTTGATACCGAGGATCAGCTTCAACACACGCTGGCCGACATCCGCCAGGTCGGCCGCACGCTCTGCGATCAGCGCATTGCCCAGGCTTTGGAAGAGTTTGACGGTGGCCGCGGTGGCGCTGTTCCAGGCGAAAGCGGCGCTCTTGCCCTGGGCCAAAAGGCCATGGGCGTGTTCCAGCAGGGTCGGGTCTTCGAGCAGTTCCTGATGGGCGCGGAAGATCTCGGCCTGGGCACTGCCAACGGCGCTGTCTTGCAGGGTTTGCAACGCCGCGTTCGCCGCCAGCAGGCCATGGTCCAAGGCGGCACGCTCTACCGTTTCACCGCTGCCCGCTTCAGTGATGTTCAGTTCGGGCTCGCTCACTTGCACGACCTGACCAAACGCCGAGCCTGGCGACGCACACACCCCGCGCAGCACGGTCGCCGACCCTTCCGGCTCAACTACCACGGCCGGTGCTGCAATGGGTTCACCGCAGCCTTGCGCCAACAACGCAACCAATGCCGCGATCGCCGCCTCGGCATCCGCCCCTGCCGCGCTCACTTGCAGGCTATCGCCCTGTACGGTTTGCAGCGCCATGATCGCCACCAGGGATTTGGCGTTGGCGCTTTGAGTCTGCTTATGAAGGTAAATGCTTGCACTAAAGCCTTTCGCCGCTTGGGCTAAGACCGCCGCCGGGCGCGCGTGCAGACCATTGGCATTAGGCAAGGTCAGCGGCTTGGAGAACAGCGCGTCGCCCTCCTCTTCATCTGCCACGTCAAGCGTTTCACTTGTGGATAACTGCATCAGCGGCTGGCCCACTTCCAACACACCGTCTGCCAACACGGTAAACGGCTCACCGCTGACCACCAGCATCAACGTCAGCAAACTGCGAGCATTGAGTGCCACGTAGTCGGCATCGAACTCGATCAGCGCTTGCCCGGCCTCTACCCGCTGGCCTTCCTCGACCAGGCGGGTGAAGCCCTTGCCGGCCAGGTTCACAGTATCCAGGCCGATATGCAGTAACACCTGCACACCCTGGTCGCTGGTAATGCTGACGGCATGCCCACTGTTCTGGATATTGCTGATCACCCCGGCCAACGGTGCGCAGAGAGTCTGCGAGGTGGGGTCGATGCACAGGCCGTCGCCGATCACACGGCTGGAGAATACCGGGTCGGGCACCGTGTCCAGCGCCAGCAGTACGCCGGACAACGGCGCCAGCAGTTCCAGGGGTTGGGTTGTGGTCATGACTTCACCTGTTGTTGTGTTCTGTAAACATCATTGGGTAAGTACAAATCTTGAAACGATGAAGATCAAATGAGGGAGGGGGCTTGCTCCCGATGACAGTGGGCCAGTCACTAAATGTTCCACCTGATACACCGCCATCGGGAGCCAGCCCCCTCCCACCGTTATTTCCACCAATACTCAACCTGCACACCAAAATTCGACCCGTGCCGCGCCGTGCCATACGACCCGGTATCGGACAACGCCGATCCCGCCGCCAGCTCGTTGGCCGCACGCTTGGCCGCTTCGTTCCAGCTCGCATAGGTGTAGTACAAACGCACTTCCGGCCGCGCCCAGAAATCCGGGCCTTTAGGCGACCACGTGGGGGCGAAGGTAAATTTGCTCAGCTTGCGTGTACCGCCCGCGGCATCGACTTGATCATGACCCAGCTCGGTGACCAGTTTGAACTGCTCGCTGATCGCATAGGCCGGGCGCACTCCGACAGACATCCAGGTCTGGTCCTGACTGCCGGGGCGAATATCTTTCTGGTACACCGCTTCGACTTGCCCGCCAAAGCGCGGCGTGACCTGCCAGTCGAAGAACTCCACGGCGCGGTAACTTTTGCTGCTCTTGTCCAGGAAGGTATTACCGGTATACCCCAGGCCCGTGCCGGGGCCTTCACCGTACTGCAAGGCGAACTTGTTCTTGCCGCCCAGGAAGGCCGTTTGCACATGCTGCGCGGTGAGCGCCCAACCGCTGTTGGTGTCGCGCCCGCCGGCTTTTTCGATATAGCTCAGACCCAATTCCAGCTCACCGCCGGGGTTGGTCTTGAAGCCCGCCACGTTGAAGTCGTGACGGGTGGCGTATGCCTTTTGGCCCAGGTTGTCCTTGCGGGAGATCGCGTAGCTGTACTTCAGGCCGCCTATCAGCACGTCCTCGATACCGCCGCCCGTGGCGCTCTGGTTCCAGTAGTAGAAGTCGGAAATATGGATGTCGTTACGTTTGTAGTAGCGCCGACCGGCCCAGAGCGAGCCGCCATTGAGGCTGGGCAGGTTGGACCACTGCGCATACATCTGCGGCATACGCGCCGTGCCGTAGTCTTCGCCCTGGAATCTGGGGGAACGGTCGTACCGGTTGTAGAGGGAGGCCATCGCATCGACGCTGAACACCGAGCCGTCGTCGAGGGTGAGCAGGTCCTGGCGCAATTCCAGCTCGGCGTACTGCTCGCATTCGTTGCCCAGGCGGTATTTGGATTGCGCCCCCGGCAATTGGAAACATTGCTGTTTGCCACTGCCGGTTGAAGTCCCGGCGCCGCTGCGCAAGTAACCGGCGAATTCCAGGGCTTGAGCACCAAACGGCAGGCTCAGGCAAGATGCAACGAGGCCCAGCTTTATTGTTGTTTTCATGAAGCACTCCTTTATTTTTATTTTGGTATTGCGTGAAGCGATTACCTGTAGGAGCGAGCTTGCTCGCGAAAAACCCGAGAGCGCCGCGTGCATCCAGATTGCCTGCGTCATCGTTAACGATTTTCGCGAGCAAGCTCGCTCCTACAGGGTGTTTCGGTTTGTCAGGTGCAGCGCGAACGATTCATAAGGGCGCAGCGATACAGTGCCCGTACGCTGCGGGCAGTCGGGGTAGTTGCTGATGAGCAGGCGTTGCTCGGTCGCCGCGTTGATAAGGCCGTCAGGCAGTTGGATTTCGCAGGGCGCGGCGTAGAAGTTGTTCAGCACCAGCAGGCGCTCGCCGTGCCCTTCGCGCAGGTAGGCCCAGACTTGCCGGTGGCCTTGCAACAGTTCGCGGTAAACGCCGTCCTGGATCAGCGGCTCGTGACGGCGCAAGGCGATCAAGGCACGGTAGTGATGCAGCACTGAATCCGGGTCACCCCGCTGGCTTTCGACGTTGATGTGCTTCGCGTTCGCCGGAATGCCAATCCACGGTTCGCCGCTGCTGAAACCCGCGTTGGCCTGCCCATTCCACTGCATCGGCGTACGACCGTTGTCCCGCGATTTCTGCATGATTGCCGCCATGCTCGACGCTTCGGACTCACCCGCATCGCGCTTGAGGCGAAAGATGTTGAGCGTCTCTACATCGCGGTACTGCTCGATCCGGTCGAACCCAGGATTGGTCATGCCCAGCTCTTCACCCTGGTACACATACGGCGTGCCCTGCAAAAAGTGCAGCGCCGTGGCCAGCATCTTGGCCGAGACCACGCGATGCTCGCCGTCATCACCAAAACGCGAGACCACGCGCGGCTGGTCGTGGTTACACCAGAACAGCGCATTCCAGCCGCCACCGGCCTGCATGCCCAGTTGCCAGTCGGAGAAGATCTGTTTGAGTTGCAGGAAATCAAAGTCAGCCTTCACCCACTTTTGCAGGTTCGGGTAATCGACTTTCAGGTGATGAAAGTTGAAGGTCATCGACAGCTCTTTCGACTCCGGCCGCGAGTAGCGGATGCAGTGCTCAAGGCTGGTGGAGGACATCTCGCCGACGTTGATCAGGTCGTGGCCTTCGAAGACTTCGCGGTGCATCTCTTGCAGGTATTCATGCACATTGGGGCCGTCGGTATAGAAGCGGCGGCCATCGGTATTATCTTCGGGGAAATCGGCGGGCTTGGAGATCAGGTTGATCACGTCCAGGCGGAAACCGCCCACACCTTTGTCGCGCCAGAAGCGCATCAGCTTGAATACCTCGCCACGCACTTGGGGGTTGTCCCAATTAAGGTCGGCCTGGGTGTGGTCGAACAGGTGCAGGAAGTACTGGCCGGTTTGCGCCTCGTATTCCCAGGCCGAGCCGCCGAACTTGGATTCCCAGTTGTTCGGCTGGTCGCGCCAGATGTAGAAGTCGCGGTAAGGGTTGTCGAGGCTGCTGCGTGCCTGCTGGAACCACTCGTGTTCGATGGACGTGTGGTTGACCACGATGTCGAGCATCAGCTTGATGCCGCGTTTGGCCGCTTCGCTGATCAACAGGTCGCAGTCGGCCATGCTGCCGTAGCTGGGGTCGATGGCGTAGTAGTCGCTGATGTCGTAGCCGTTGTCCCGCTGCGGCGAGCGCAGGAACGGAGTGATCCACAGGCAATCCACGCCCAGCCATTGCAGGTAATCGAGCTTGTCCACGATGCCCAGCAGGTCACCGGTGGCGTTACCCGCGTGGCTGTGGAAGCTTTTGGGGTAGATCTGGTAGATCACCGAGTGTTGCCAGGTTTGCATGGGGGCTCCTTCAGTAAGTTATGTGCTGGCTTTGAGGGCCTCATCGGGGGCAAGCCCCCTCCCACAGGGGAATGCATTTCAAATGTGGGAGGGGGCTTGCCCCCGATAGCGGTGGTTCAGGCAACCCTGTACCCAGGCCGAACAATCTTCATGCTCAACCCACAGGTCAAAACAAACGGCACCACGATCGCGACGACCATGCCGATGACAAACACCGCGATGGACTGCGGCACGATGGAGATAAACCCCGGCAAGCCCCCCACCCCGATGGCCGACGCCTGCACCTTGTTCAGCGACAGGAAAATACTGCCCAACGCCGACCCCACCAGTGCCGCATAAAACGGAAACTTGAAGCGCAAATTCACCCCAAACATCGCCGGCTCAGTGATGCCGAAATAAGCAGAAATCGCCGAGGTGGAGGCCATGCTTTTATCCCGCGCATTGCGGCTCATGTAGAACACCGCCAACGCCGCGCTGCCCTGGGCCAAGTTGTACATGACGATCATCGGCCAGATAAACGTGCCGCCCTGTGTGGAGATCAGTTGCAAGTCGACGGCGAGGAACATGTGGTGCATGCCGGTGATCACCAGTGGTGCATACAGCAGGCCAAAAATCGCCCCGCCCAGCATCGGCGCGAGGTCAAACAGGGTGACCACGCCTTCGGTGATCAGGATGCCGAGGTGACGGGTCACCGGGCCAATGATCGCCAGCGCCAGCACGCCAGTGACGACGATGGTGGTGATGGGCACAACGAGCAGTTGAATCGCGTTGGGCACGCGTGCCCGCAGCCATTTCTCGATCACGCTCATCACGTAGGCGGCCATCAAGATCGGCAGGATCTGCCCCTGATAGCCGACTTTTTCGATCTTGAACCAGCCAAAAATATCGAAGTACGGCAAGCTCTGGCCGTCTAGCCCTGCGACGGCCTTGCCGTAGTTCCACGCGTTGAGCAGGTCTGGGTGCACCAGCATCAGGCCCAGCACGATGCCGAGAATTTCACTGCCACCAAAACGCTTCGCTGCTGACCAGCCCACCAGCGCCGGCAGAAACACGAACGAAGTGTTGGCCATCAAGTTGATCAGGCTCCACAGGCCATCCAGATTGGGATAGGCCTCCAGCAGCGTCATGCCCTCAATGAACATGCCCTTGGCGCCCATCAGGTTGTTGATGCCCATCAGCAGGCCGGCAATGATCAGGGCGGGCAGGATCGGCATGAACACATCGGAAAACACCCGCACCAGACGCTGCATGGCGTTGGTCTTGTCGGCGCCTTTTTTCTTCACATCGGCAATGGTGGCGGCGGCGAGGCCGGTCTGCTCGCGCAGGGCGGCGTAGACCTTTTCCACTTCACCGGGGCCGATCACGACTTGAAAGAGGCCGCCGGTAAAGAACGAGCCCTTGACCAGATCGACCTGGTTCAGCGCGCTGCCGTTGACCAGGCTAGGGTCTTTAAGCGCCAGGCGCAGGCGGGTCACGCAGTGGGCAGCTTGCTCAAGGTTGTCGCTGCCCCCGAGGTGCTCGAGGATCTCGCGGGCAATGTTGGAGTAGTCGTGGCTCATGCTGGGTTTCCACTTTGATTTTTTTATTGGGGGAACGAACGCAAAAGTACTCGTACAGACGAGTTAAAGCAACAACTCGTCTGTACGAGTTACAAATCATTGATGTTTTGTCGCAGTGAGCGCAATGGACAAAGCCCTGCCAGGCCACTAAGGTTCCTGCCTTGACCGAAAATCGGCACAGAGCCATCCCCATGAGCAAATACAACCAGATCTACACGGATCTGCTTGCCAGTATCACCACCGAACGCCTGCAACGCGGCACGCGCCTTCCCTCCGAAACCGAATTGATGGACAGCTACCAAGCCAGCCGAGGCACCGTGCGTCGGGCCATCGAGCAGTTGCAGGAGCGTGGCTTTGCCCAAAAGATCCACGGCAAGGGCACCTTCGTGTTGTCCCCCAACCCCATCGAGTTCCAATTGGGGGGTATCGTCAGCTTCCACGAAACCCACGCCGACCTGGGCGATGACGTACGCACCGAAGTCGTCGAATTCACCCAGCTCCCGCTGGAAGGCTCATTGCTGCAACACATCGAAGCCGAACCCGGCGCCCTGATCACCCGCATCAAACGGGTACGGCGCATTGGCGGCAAACGGGTGATCCTCGACATCAACCACTTCGTCGCCGAAGTCATCCCCGGCCTGGACCAGGCGATTGCCGAGCAGTCGATCTACGCGTTCATCGAGCAAACCCTGCAACTGCAAATTGCCTACGCCCAACGCACCATCGAAGCCCTGCCTCGCAGCAAGGACGACCAGGCACACCTCGACCTCGATGGCCAAAGCCATGTAATCGTGGTGAGCAACCAGACGTTTTTGCAGGATGGGCGGCAGTTCGAGTACACCGAGTCGCGGCATACGTTGGATAAGTTTTACTTTTCGGATATTGCGCGGCGCTGAAATATGCGCGCGGGATGGAGGGGCAACCGGCTTCGGCGGCGCGCCTCTCGTCAATCGATGGTGTAGCCGCGCCGTTGATCAAACTCTTGATATTTTCGGGAGATCGCGGGATCGTCCGAGGGCCCTTCGACGGTATCCGTCGTCACCAAACCATTCAGGCCTCGAACGGAATGAATAGCGGCTTCCCATGCGCCCGGCTCAAGCGGCGGCTCGATGAAGTTTTTTAAGTACGCATCCAAAATGCCTTTATCAGGCGTTTCGATTTCTTGACTCAAGGCAGACAAGTAGGCCGTCTTATCCGTCCCGCTCCAGTTGATCGAGAACCCTGCACGATGACAAAGGACTGAATGGACCACCAGCATCGTTCTTCCATTGCCATCAAGGAATGGGTGCCCGTAAGCGAAAAAACCCATCACCAGGCCGGGTGATTTTCTTAGAACAGCCTTGTTCTGTCCCAAACGAAGCCCTTCTACAACGGCTCTTTTGGCTTCGTAAGGGAGACAAAAACACGTGCCCGCTTTCGAGATCGCCAAGTCAGGCGATGTCGTCACCCTATCGTTGCCCGCCCACGGGTAAAAGTCGCCAAACAGGAGCTCGTGAACCTTAAGAAAGTCACGGTAAGTAATCGTTTTTTTCTTAGCCAGATACGCCATCGCGTCAGCAAGGTTCGCCGTAAACAGGTCATGCTCAAGCTGCTTGACGATATTGAGGTCTTTTTCACCCACAACATTTCTGAGGTAGCCCTTTGCGTCAAAATCCTTGAATGGATCAAACACGCTGCTTTTCCCTCAAGTAGTTGGTCAGCAGGTGAACCGCTTCCAGACCCGTGACTTTCTTCTCTTTTTTCAGCGTGATAACCAGGTTCTCAATGACGTCGGTGCGAACATCGTCTCCCGCCAACCGAGAAACGTTTTCCGCCCATTCATCCGCGTAAGTCCTGACATAAGCGACCTGGCACGAGTCCGCCAGGTCCATTACGTAACGCCGTAGTCCAGACTTCGGAATGATCAAGGCCCCAGTTTTCGGATGACGTCGTACCGTACTTTTCGCTTTTCTGGGAGATCCGAGGTCATTGACGTACACCACCGAACGTCCACCAAGCGACAACTTGCGACGAATTCGTCGGCTGCCTTTCACACAAATTTTTGCGTCTTTTGAGGCTGCCAAACGCCCAGACACGGCGGCGCCGACCTGCACCGAAGCACTGACACCCAGCCGCTGAAATACCTCAACGGCAAGTGTTTCGAGGTCCGCGACAGGGATCACAACGCCGGTACCGGGGTTACGAGAGGCTTTCGCGTATATGCCAATGCCCATGCGGACGATCACGCCTTTGCGCATCAACTCATCCAAGGCTACAGAGACCTGTGAATGCCCCCCAAGCGCTGCAACATCCATGCGCAGTATGACGTTTCCCGGCATGCCATCGATGGCAGCCTGCATACGCTCTTCCAGCTTCATGTACAGGCCTCCAGGAATGCGCGACTGTTCATAGTGAGCAACGGCATGGGCTAATAAATTCGATTTAGAACATTAGGGTAGCTTTGATTCATTTCGATTATGGGCAAGCTCAAGCGTTTCTCCAAGCCTTCCAGGCTTGAAGTCGAGCTTGCAAGGGGCTCAGAGGAAAGGAAAGCATCGTGGCGATGGATCTTGTTCCCGCGGGTTCGTGAAACGGGCCCAACTTTTCTTGCGAAGCAGCTTGTTACGGTTGAGATGCATAGGCAGATTCAACCTTACGTAGAATGCCTGCGTGGCTATGGAACACCTTCCTTCTAACCTCCTATGACCTAGGGGTTTCGCTCTCCACACCGCGCCTGCTCCGTGCAGGCGTTTTTACATCCGCTGTAGAACGCTGCTGCCATTCGTCCACAACGGCGGCCTAGGGAGAAAATCAAGCATGAATCAGGAGCTTTTCCTTCGTCGCCGCACCAAAGTTCACGTCCCGGTGGGCACTGGCGGTGCCACTCGCGCTCAGGTTGCGTCGGCTGTCCGGGAGGTCACGGCGTTCCGATGTGTATTGTCAGAGTCTCTAATTGAGCAAATCGGCAAGTTTTCAGCAACAGAACTCAAGTACTGGCTTCGCGAGATTATCGGAGTCCTTCGGCGGGAAACTGGCGCTCATGTACATCACAGGCCGTTTTATCCTGACTTTCCATTACAGGTCCTGAAGGCATCTGAGGCCGAGTTATACCTGAATGCCGTCACGCACTACCTCACGCTTTGGCGATTACCACCGACTGAACACGCTCGACCTGCGATGCTTGAAGGCAACTTCATATCCCGCGTTATCGAGCCGGGAAGCGTCTATGAATTCGAGTCACTGCTCGAACCGCTGGTGTCATCACGCACCTCGCTATCCAAGGACGAATCTGCCGATGTTGCCTGGTTTATCCAAGAGTACAAAAGTGATGTGTTCCGCCTGCTACCTGAAGCCATCCCGTTCCGGGAGATCCGTGCACAGGTTGGCGGCGCTCTTATCCTGCACGCGGCTGGCGATGCACGGGTGGACGAATTCCTGGCGCGAAATGTCGACACGGCGACTGACGTGCTACGACTTGCGGTGGCGCTGAATGGAGGAGACGTTTCACTGACGACAGCCTCTACACGCTTCACAGCGATGAAGCGCTCGATGCGTCGTATGCTGTTGCGCCTACTCGATCACATACCCAACGCTACCGAAGACGTGATGCGATACGCTGAACGATGGAAGCGGCTGGCTGAAGTACTGCATCCGGGCGACTACGCCGACAAGTACCCACGAGCATTAGCCGCCATCACGGCAGCACGTCGCAACGAAGCGCCAGCTTCATTTGGATCGCGTGTCGAAACATTGTTTGCCCAGCGTCATATCACCACGCTTACGCTCCTACTACAGAGCCGTCCTGGTGAATTCGCACGACGGCTGGATGCGACCCTGCGGCGCTCGACGGAACCAGACTCAGTTCTTGACGCGTTCGAGACAGTTGCGGCACAAGTGTCCTCACCTGTCTTGCTGCAGTTGCTGGCCCAGGTACGTGCTCCGCGCCCTCTACCTCTGCGAGCCTTCACACCGAAAGGATCAATGGCAAAAGTCTATGGCATCAAGGATCGGCGCGAACCTATCGCTCCCAACGTGTTGGGTCGTACAGCCAAAATCTGCGAAGACGCTCTCGTAAAGCGTTTTGCGTCGCTGCCGCCACTGGGCCGCTGTTTTATCGATCCGGCATTACTCGAATACAGGGTGCCGCTGGCGCAGCGCTCGTCATCAAAATCGCTACGTACGCTTGTGCGCGGCAGTAAGTTGCCTATGCCTGACACGCGCTTCATTCGCCTGTTCCTGTGGTGGAAGAACGGCCGTGGACGCACGGACATCGACTTGTCCGCCGCATTTTTCGACGCCAACTTTGTATTCAAGGAGACGGTTGCGTACTACAACCTTAAGGGTTACGGCGGCTACCACAGTGGCGATATCGTGGATGCGCCCAAAGGGGCGTCGGAGTTCATCGACCTTGACCTTGATATCCTCGTCGAGAAGGGAATCCGCTATGTCGTCACGTCTATCAACTCATTCACCGAGCAGCCGTATTGCGATCTTCCAGAATGCTTCGCTGGCTGGATGGCGCGCGCCGATACAGCATCAGGTGAAGTATTCGAGCCTAAATCCGTATTCGACCGTATCGATATCGCATCCAACACCGTTATCTGCCTGCCATTCGTGATGGACTTGCAGGAGCGACGCATGATTTGGGCCGATCTGGGGCTCACCTCATCTCCGTGGTGGAACAACGTCGAGAACAACCTAAGCGGGGTATCGTTGATGCTACGAGCCTTGATACATACGCCAAGGCCGAGTTTGGAGACTCTGTTCGATTTACATGTTCGAGCACGGGGAGAGCGAGTGGCTTCACCGCAGCAGGCAGAGACGGTGTTTGCCGCTGATCTAGGGATAACACCGTTCGATACGGATTTGATCCGGTCAGAGTTTCTCTGACGCCTACGCTAGCCTAGTGTTGCTCGTTGCAAACCGTTGCCGAGGTAATCCCCGGCCTGGACCAGGCGATTGCCGAGCAGTCGATCTACGCGTTCATCGAGCAAACCCTGCAACTGCAAATCGCCTACGCCCAACGCACCATCGAAGCCCTGCCTCGCAGCAAGGACGACCAGGCACACCTCGACCTCGATGGCCAAAGCCATGTAATCGTGGTGAGCAACCAGACGTTTTTGCAGGATGGGCGGCAGTTCGAGTACACCGAGTCGCGGCATACGTTGGATAAGTTTTACTTTTCGGATATTGCGCGGCGGTGAATAAACGCGAGAAACACAAGACCCCGGCACCAGGCCGGGGTTTTGTTATTCAGCATTCACTCGCTAGCGCAGGATCATTCCCACGCTGTTATCAACTAAACAATTTCACGTTTTAAGCAACAGCCTCAAGATAAACAATATCATCCAGCACCCTGGAAAATACCATGACAGATAAACAACCTGCTGAGGCCTCCATTGCCGATGGTGTGTTATGACACTTGATGAGTAAATACTTCCCTTGTTGTCGGACATTGTCTGGCTTTAATAAAGCCTGGATGGTGATGGTCAGCGCGCTTCTCATCGCCTGCCAATCGCCGCGCGAGGCACTGCAACTACTGGCTCATGAGCACGGCCGACAGTGGGACGTCCTGCCGGGGGACGCCTTCCCCCTCCTCATACTTACGCCGAAAGCCGCAGAAAGGACAACTCGCCTGCGGGTCTACCTGGAGGGCGATGGCCATGCCTGGTCGACGGCCACCCAACCCAGCCTGGATCCGAGCCCGCACAATCTATTAGTGCCACGGCTGGCGGTCGATGATCCGACACCGAATGCGTACCTGGCACGCCCCTGCCAATTCGTCATGGCCGCAGCGTGTCAATCAGCACTCTGGACCAGTCGACGATTTTCACAGGAAGTGGTCACCCGCCTCAGCCAGGCGCTGGACCAATTGAAACAGCGATATGGCAACAGCGAATTCGAACTGGTGGGGTATTCAGGTGGCGCCGCTCTCGCCTTATTGTTAGCGGCGCAGCGCAACGATGTTACCCAGGTGCAAACCCTGGCTGGCAATCTCAGCCCACGCCTGTGGGCGACGATGAAAGGGCTGTCGCCACTCGACGGCTCACTGGATCCGCTGGACTACCGTAAGCGACTCGCCTTGTTGCCCCAGCGTCATCTCATCGGCGAAGCTGACCCGATTGTCCCCAGTGGTTTGGCGGATAGGTACCAGCAGGCGCTTGACTCGCCCCTCTCCGAATACGTCCATGTACTGGAAGCCAGTCATGATAAGGGGTGGGAAGCGGCATGGAGCCTATGGGTTAAAACGCCACTGATGCATGAAAATCCTGAGATTAAGGACAGGCAGGCCCACTAAAAAATGTCCGACTACCCTCCTCCTTAACGTCAGTACGAGCGGGACTATAGCGGCAACCCAAAGTTCCATTTATTGCTGCTTTATCCAGAATATTCGCAAAGAATAACGGTAACGTCGCATTTTTTAGTTTTTTTTCCTTAAACGGTCCTTTTTATGATGAATTGCCCTACAAGCATCGTGTAAGTTTGCACGCGCTTGAATCAGCAATTCACTGACAAGCTGGCAGGGAAGCCAAAAAAAGACGCTGACGCGTAGGTTGTTCCCTGTCAGTTTCTGCCCTGTAAGGATACTGCCTTGAACATTTCCCACCTGCGCCGCTCGTTGTTGGCGCTGTCCGTCGCGGCGACCACTGCCACGGTCCATGCCGCACCCGCACCCGATCTCAACCACGACCTGAGCACAGGGGCTTACAGCAGCTTCGGTGATGTTTTCAATAACGCCACCTTCACCGGGACGTCGCAAAACGCAGGTATAGAACTGACCGACGTCACTCTGGCGGGCAACCTGGTCAACGAGGGCGTAATCAACGTTACGGCGGCGAACCCCACCGACTTGTTGTCCGGGATTGCCATGACTCTCAATTCCAACGTCGGTGGCGACCTGGTAAATAATGGCGACATTACGATGAGCGGCAACGCCGTCGTCGGGCTGGACGTGTATCTGGCGAATATCGCGGGTGAAGTGAACAACAACGGCAACATCACGGTGACTGGCGAACAAGCCGAAGGCATGGTGATCACCTCGACCCAGGCGCGCATCAATAACTCGGGCACTATCAACGCGCGCGGCATCGGCTCTATGGGTATCGACATCGAGAAAGCCCACTTTACCGGTCAGATGACAGGCGCTCCCTTTACGAGCGATGTCAACAACAGCGGGACTATCTCCGCTGAAGGAGTCGGTATCCGCTTTCGCAGTCTCGACACCTCCGTCAGCTCCAACATCTTCTCCATCAGGCAAACAGGTGGCCTGATAGAAGGCGGCACGGCGGCAATTTTGGCCGACGACAATGCCTCCCCGTCGTATTTCTACTGGCAAGGTGGCAAGGTCAAGGGTGACGTCCTGGGCCTCAGTGGTGTACTGGTGCAAGGGGACGCGCTGTTCGATGGCTCGACCATCCGCGCCGGTTTCGTCGATATCGACGGTGGCCGCCTGACGCTGCTTCGCCCGCAGACCACGATCGTGGGCGACCTCGACATGGACAGCGACACAGCGCGCCTGCGCCTGCTGCTGGATAACAACACACTGCCTAACACGCCGATCCTGAAGGTCACCGGCAATACCTTCTTCTCTCCAGGCAGCCAGGTCGAACTGCAGGCTCGCTCCGACGACTTCCGCACGTCGGCTCAGGGCACCCGCTACACCCTCATCAACTCTGGCACTTGGGAAGAGCCACAGAACCTGTCCGTGGTGTCCTCCTCGGCACTGCTTGAGGTGAGGAGCTTCGGCATTGAAGGCCAGGACGTGAAAGCACTGGTTGCCACGCGCAGTGATGAGGTGATCACGCAAGACCTGCTGGGTGCCCGAGGTTCGCGCAACGCGGTGAACGCCATCAAGCCGTTCAAGAACACGGTGCTGGCCCAGATGGACGAAAGCGACCCGGTGTTCCAGCAATTCGCCAACGCCGCCACCAGTGAAGAGCTGGCCAAGCTGGCCGAAACCCTGGCCCCGGACGTCAGCCGCGGGGCAATCAACGCCGCCACCAACAGCCAGAATCTGGTCGCAGGTGCCATCAACCGCCGCGCCAGCAACGCGCGTAGCGGCCTGTCCTCCGGTGACGTCTTGGCAGAACAAGGCGTATGGCTGCAAGCGCTGTCCAGCGATGCCAACCAGGACAGCCGCCACGGTATCGACGGCTACGATGCCAACACCCACGGCATTGCGGTGGGTGCCGATGGCAAGCTCAATGCCCAGACAACCGTGGGCCTGGCCTACAGCTACCTGACCAGCGACGTCAAATCCGACCAGGGTAACAAAACCGACGTCAGCGGCCATGCACTGACCTTGTACGGCAACTGGGCCCGCGACAATTTCTTTGTCGACACCTCGCTGATGTACGGCTGGAACGACAACGAGTCCAAACGCTACATCGCCGGTACCCGCGCCAAGGCCAACTACGACAGTGAGATCTTCGGCGTCAACGCACTGGCAGGCTACACGTTCCAGCTCGACAAGCAGTGGCTGCTGGAACCACAGGTCGGTGCGCGCTATGCCAACATCTCGATGGATTCGTACCGTGAAAAAGGCAGCTCAGCCGCCCTCAACGTCGGCAGCCAGCGTTATGAAATCGGCGAAATGGGCCTGGGTGCTCGTCTGGCCGCCGCTTTTGACGTCGGTGTGGGCAGCTTCGAACCGGAAGCCAAGCTGATGGCCTGGCACGACTTCATCGGCGACAAGGCCAACAGCACCTCCACCTTTGTGCTCGGCGGCACCCCCTTCACCACCACCGGTGCAACACCGGCGCGCGACAGCTACGAGCTCGGACTGGGCGCGAACTACCGCGTCGGCGCCTGGAGCGTGGGAGGAACATACAACTACCTGACCAGCAGCGGTTTCGACGCCGACACCTTCACGGCGAACGTGCGTTACGATTTCTGATCAACGCCTTAGCCTGAAACAACAAAACCCGCCTATGCGGGTTTTGTTGTTTCAGGTATTAGCGTGGCCATGAAAAACCGGCCTAAGCCGGTTTTAACATACAGCGCTGCGGGATCATTCCCACTCAATCGTCGCCGGCGGCTTACTCGACACGTCATAAGTAACGCGCGAAATGCCTTCGATCTCGTTGATGATACGGCCGCTGACCGTCTCCAGCAGTTCATAGGGCAGGTGTGCCCAGCGAGCGGTCATGAAGTCGATGGTTTCGACGGCACGCAGGGCAACTACCCAAGCGTAACGACGGCCATCGCCTACCACGCCAACCGATTTCACCGGCTGGAACACCACGAACGCCTGGCTGACTTTGTGATACCAGTCGGCCTTGCGCAGTTCTTCAATGAAGATGTGGTCGGCGCGACGCAGCAGGTCGGCGTATTCCTTCTTCACTTCACCGAGGATGCGCACGCCCAGGCCCGGGCCTGGGAATGGGTGGCGGTAGACCATGTCGTACGGCAGGCCCAGTTCCAGGCCCAGACGGCGGACTTCGTCCTTGAACAGCTCGCGCAGCGGTTCTACCAGCTTGAGGTTCATTTCCTCAGGCAGGCCACCCACGTTGTGGTGGGACTTGATCACGTGGGCCTTGCCGCTCTTGGCGCCAGCCGACTCGATCACGTCTGGGTAGATGGTGCCCTGGGCGAGGTACTTGATGTTGTCCAGGCTGTTGGACTGGGCATCGAATACGTCGATGAAGGTGCGACCGATGATCTTGCGCTTCTTCTCTGGGTCGGACTCGCCGGCCAGGTTGTTGAGGAACTGGTCCTCGGCATTGGCGCGGATCACCTTGACGCCCATGTTCTCGGCGAACATGGCCATCACTTGCTCACCTTCGTGCAAGCGCAGCAGGCCGTTGTCGACGAAGACGCAAGTCAGCTGGTCGCCAATAGCTTTGTGCAGCAGCGCGGCAACGACCGAGGAGTCAACGCCGCCAGACAAGCCCAGCAACACGTTGTCGGTACCGACCTGGGCACGCACGTTGGCGATGGCGTCTTCAGCGATTTTCGACGGGGTCCACAGGGCTTCACACTCGCAGATGTCGAGGATGAAGCGCGACAGAATGCGGCCGCCTTGCTTGGTGTGGGTCACTTCCGGGTGGAACTGCACGCCGTAGTAGCGACGCTCGTCGCTGAACATGCCGGCAATCGGGCAGCTCGGGGTGCTGGCCAGGATGTGGAAGTCTTCCGGCATCTTGGTGACTTTGTCACCGTGGCTCATCCACACGTCGAGGCCGAACAGGCCGTCGGCGTCGACGTGGTCTTCAATGCCGTCCAGCAGGCGGCTTTTGCCGACCACATCGACACGGGCATAACCGAATTCACGCAGCTCGGAACCTTCAACCTTGCCGCCCAGTTGCTCGGCCATGGTCTGCATGCCGTAGCAGATACCGAAGACCGGCACGCCCAGGTCGAATACCGCTTGCGGGCAGCGCGGGCTGTTGGCTTCGTGCACGGACTCGGGGCCACCGGCGAGGATGACGCCTTTCGGTGCGAATTCGCGAATCGCTTCGTCATCCATGTCGAACGGGTGCAGTTCGCAGTACACGCCGATTTCACGCACGCGGCGGGCGATCAGCTGGGTGTACTGGGAACCGAAGTCGAGGATCAGGATGCGGTGGGCGTGAATGTCGAGGGCCATGAAGTCAGTCTCGTCTAATGAATCAGAAACAACTCGGGGCTGAAAGAACAGCCCCGGTTACTTAACGTTTTGCTGGAAGCATCAACCTACGCGGTAGTTTGGCGCTTCCTTGGTGATCTGCACGTCGTGGACATGGGATTCAGCCATGCCGGCGCCGGTGATCCGCACGAACTCTGGCTTGGTGCGCATTTCTTCGATGTCGGCGCTGCCGGTGTAGCCCATCGAGGAACGCAGGCCGCCCATCAGTTGGTGGATGATCGCGCTCAGGGTGCCTTTATAAGGCACACGGCCTTCGATGCCTTCCGGTACGAGCTTCTCGGCGCCTGCCGAGGAGTCCTGGAAGTAACGGTCGGAAGAGCCTTGAGCCTGGGACATGGCGCCCAGCGAACCCATGCCACGGTAAGCCTTGTAGGAACGGCCCTGGAACAGTTCGATCTCGCCCGGCGCTTCTTCAGTACCGGCGAACATCGAGCCCATCATCACGCAGGAAGCACCGGCAACGATGGCCTTGGACAGGTCACCGGAGAAACGGATGCCACCGTCGGCGATCAACGGCACGCCGGTGCCTTCAAGGGCAGCGGCAACGTTGGCGATGGCGCTAATTTGCGGCACGCCCACACCTGCAACGATACGAGTGGTGCAGATCGAGCCTGGGCCGATACCGACCTTGACTGCGTCCGCGCCCGCTTCGGCCAGGGCCTTGGCGGCAGCGCCGGTAGCGATGTTGCCGCCGATCACCTGCACGTCTGGGAAGTTCTGCTTGACCCAACGCACGCGGTCGATCACGCCTTTGGAGTGACCGTGGGCGGTATCAACCACCACCACGTCAACACCGGCAGCGACCAAGGCAGCAACGCGGTCGCCGGTGTCTTTACCGGTACCCACAGCAGCGCCTACGCGCAGACGACCTTGATCATCCTTGCTGGCCAGCGGGTACGCCTTGGCTTTTTCGATGTCGTTGACGGTCATCATGCCTTTAAGGGCGAATTTGTCGTCGACGATCAGCACGCGTTCGATGCGGTGCTTGTGCAGCAGCTCGCGCACGTCGTTCTTGTCGGCGCCTTCCTTGACAGTGACGAGACGCTCTTTCGGCGTCATCACTTCACGGACGGTCACTTCAAGACGGTTTTCGAAACGCACGTCACGGGAAGTGACGATGCCGACCAGGTCGCCATCGTGCAGCACAGGAACACCGGAGATGTTGTGCAGGCGGGTCAGGTCGAACAGGTCACGCACGGTGGCGTCAGCTTCGATAGTGATGGGGTCTTTGACCACACCGGCTTCGTAACGCTTGACCTTGCGCACTTCGGCAGCTTGCTGCTCGATGGTCATGTTTTTGTGGATGATGCCGATGCCGCCTTCCTGAGCCATGGCGATTGCCAAACGGGCTTCAGTGACGGTGTCCATGGCAGCGGAAACCAGTGGAATATTCAGCTCGATGCCACGGGTTAGGCGGGTCTTGAGACTGACTTCGTTAGGAAGCACCTCGGAATAACCGGGCACTAGGAGAATGTCGTCGAATGTCAGAGCTTCTTGGCTGATACGCAGCATCGCGGGGGCTCCCGAGCGGGAAAATGGAAGCGCGCCATTATATACATGCACCCTGTCGGGCTCAATGTAAAACTCTGACATATTTGGGAATACTGATAGATGGGGAACCCTTGCGGCTTTTCTGTAGGAGCGAGCTTGCTCGCGAAAAACCCAAGGGCACCGCGTTGAACCTGACTATCGGCATTATCGTTGACGATTTTCGCGAGCAAGCTCGCTCCTACAAAAAGGGTTACAACTCGACTTTGACAACTCATCTTCTGGTCCAGCCAATCGGCAAATTCGTCGATAAAACTCTGCTTGAACCCTGCCTCCGCCCAGTTGTTGAAGATGAATCCCAGGTTGGAAAACCCGCATTCCTGCAGGAACAGAAAACCGTTGATGTCATCTTCATGCCCACACAGCGGGCAAGTGAAGTTGTCGGTGTGGCCGGGCATCCAGTCTTCCAGGCTTTCAAATAGGGCTTCGCCGACTTCCTTGCGGCACTCCGGGCAGCCAGCTTCTTCTAAAAAGCCCTTGGCCGGGGTGTAGATGCAGCGTTTGTAGATGATTTCCAGACCGTTGATTGGCTCGTTGAATGGCAACGCTTCGGGGTGCAGCACCACGGCGCGGGCGCCATCGGCCAGCGCGTAACCCATGCGGTTGCCGGTGCGGCCACAGGTGGTGAGTTCTTCCTTGATGATGTTCTTGCGCACCAGCCAGCGCACGATCGCCCGGGCGCGGGGTTCGTGGACGGGCAAGGTGGAGATTTTCGGGACAAGGATGCTTTGGGAGTTCATGGGAGTCCTGCGGTGTGGCTGCTGACGCCATCGGGGGCAAGCACCCTCCCACATTTGAATTGTGAATGCTTTCAAGTGTGGGAGGGGGCTTGCCCCCGATGAGGCCCTAAAGGCAGGCAGCTTAATCCCTGCCCCACACAGGTCAAGCACTCAAATACCGCCCAATCAACGCAATGCCACTGGCCAGCACCAACCAGGTCACCAATCTTACAAACGCCTCTCGCGACATACGCATCGTCAACCGGCGCCCACACCACAACCCCAACAACATCGCCGGCAACAGGCACACCGCCAACATCAACAGCGGCACATCCGCATACACCCCGGCAATCAGGAACAAACTCAGGCGCACCACCGTGCTGCAACTGATCAACGCGCTTTGGGTAGCGCGGGCCGCGTCCTTGGGCAAACGGCTGTTCAGATAGATCGCATATAAAAAGCCACCACTGCCAAACAGCGCACCAAACAACCCGCCCACCGTCCCCATGGGAATCGACCAACCCGCCACCAACTGCGTCGGCCGCGCCGTTACCGTCAGGCTGTAGACCGCATAGGCGCTGATAAACAGCCCCATCAGCAACAGCAATAAATCCGAATGCAAATTGAGCAAAAACACCACACCCAATGTGCAGCCAATCGCCATGCACGGCAGCAGACGCAGCAACTCCGATTTATTGACGTCCCGCCGCGTTTGCAGCAAGCCGCCGAACGCCGCGACAAAATCCAGCAGCACCAATAACGGGATGATCTTCGACAACGGCATAAACAGGATGAGGACGGGGCCCGCCACCAGCGCCGTACCAAAACCCGCAATACCGAACACGATATAGGCCACCACCACACCCAGGCCGATCACCAGCCACTCCACACCGCCAAACGACCACTGGCTCATCAGCTCAACCGGGCTCATGGGTTATTCCTTGAGAGAGATGCCTTTCACTTTAGCCATCGGCAAGGGTTGCGACTAATATCTTCAAAGCCCTCCACCTATCTCGAAAAGGCATGACGCGTGATCTCAACCCGCCAACTGCGTTACTTCGTCGAAATTGCTGACAGTGGCAGCTTCAGCGCTGCTGCCGAACGGCTGTTTGTCGCTCAGTCAGCCCTCAGCCGTCAGATCAAAGAGATGGAAACCCAACTGCAAACCCCGCTGTTCGAACGCACCGCACGCCAGCCCAGGCTCACCGCTGCGGGCGAGGCCTTCTATCCACGAGCGCGAAACCTGCTGAGTGAACTGCAGAAGGCCAGCGAGATGACCACCCAGATCGGCAACGGCCAACTCGGCACTTTGCGGCTGAGCCACTCCAGTACAGTGCCGATGAGCGGCGCGTTGTTGCAGGGGATCAGCACGTGGCTGGAGCAATGCCCGGGTGTGTCGATGGACATCGTCAAACTGTCCTCGGAAGCGCAACTGGAGGAAATCGCCGACGGACGCCTGGAGGTTGGGCTGCTGCGCCTACCGGTATTGCGCCAGCGCGATGGCGTGCGTGTCGTGCCTTTATATAGCGAGCAACTGCTGCTGGCCGTGCCGCCGCACCATGCGCTGGCAAGCAGCACGAGGCCCATTGAACTGGCGCAACTCAAGGACGAAGCGTTTATCTCGATCCCCCACCCACAGCGCGGTGGCCTTAGTTATCTGTCAGCCGAGTTGTGCATGCGTGCGGGATTTTTCCCCAAGGCCGCACGGGTGATGTCACGCAAAACCACCCAACTGCAACTGATCCAGGCCGGCTTCGGTATTGCCTTGTTACCAGAATCCATGCAGGACATCGCCCCTGCCAATGTGAGTTTTTTACCCCTGGCCGATCCAGACTGTCTCAGTACGGTGGCCCTGGCCTGCGCGCAAACGCCAAGCGCGCTGGTTGAGCAGTTCTGTCAAACCTTGCACAAATGCCTATAAACTGCCGCTCATGATTAAAGACCCGTTTGCCCGCTTGGGCCTGGACCGCGAAGTCCTGACTGTCAGCCAGCTCAACGGCCGCGCGCGCGTGTTGCTGGAAGACGTGTTCACCAACATCTGGGTTGAAGGCGAGATCTCCAACCTCGCCCGCCCGGCCTCCGGCCATGTGTACTTCACCCTCAAGGACAGCGGCGCCCAAGTGCGTTGCGCGTTGTTTCGCAACAACGCCGCACGGGTGCGTCAGGCGCTGAAGGACGGCCTGGCGGTGAAGGTGCGCGGCAAGGTCTCGCTGTTTGAAGGCCGTGGCGACTACCAGTTGATTCTCGACACCGTCGAACCTGCGGGTGATGGTGCGCTGCGTTTGGCCTTCGATGCGCTGAAAGAAAAACTCAGCGCCGAAGGGTTGTTCAGTGCCGAACGCAAGGTGCCGCTGCCGGCCCATCCGCGGCGCATCGGCATTATCAGTTCGCCGACGGGCGCTGTGATCCGCGACATCATCAGCGTGTTTCGCCGCCGGGCACCGAACGTTGAACTGACATTGATCCCCACCGCCGTGCAGGGCCGCGAAGCGATCCCGCAGATTGTGCGAGCGTTGAAACTGGCGGATGCGCGTGGGTTTGATGCGTTGATCCTGGCCCGTGGCGGCGGCTCGCTGGAAGACCTCTGGTGCTTCAACGAAGAAGCTGTGGCCCGTGCGGTGGACGCGTGCGTCACGCCGATCGTCAGCGCCGTCGGCCATGAGACCGATGTGTCCATCTGCGATTTCGTCGCTGACGTGCGCGCCCCTACCCCCTCCGCTGCCGCTGAATTGCTCGCGCCCGACGCCAGCCACTTGGTACGCCAAGTTGAAAACCTGCATCGCCGCCTGGTGATGCTGATGCGCAACCGCCTGAGCCACGACCGCCTGCGCCTTGAGGGCATGGCCCGGCGCCTGCGTCACCCCGGCGAACGCCTGCGCCAGCAAGCTCAGCGCCTGGATGATCTGGATATGCGTATGCGCCGTGCCTTCGAGCGCAGCCTCAATACCCGTCGCGAGCGGTTGATTCGCCTGGAAACCCGCCTCGCCGGCCAACACCCCGGCCGTCAACTGGCCCTGCTGCGCCAACGCCTCGACAGCCTCGCCGAACGCCTGCCCCGCGCCATGCGCGAAGGCCTCAAGGCGCGGCGTCTGCAACTGCAAAGCCAGGTGCAGACGCTGCAAGTGGTCAGCCCGCTGGCGACCCTGGGCCGCGGCTACAGCATCCTGCTGGATGAACGCGGCCAGGCCATTCGCAACGCCGCGCAAACCCACACCGGCCAGCGCCTGACTGCGCGCCTCGGTGAAGGCCAATTGCAAGTGCGGGTGGAAGACAACCACCTGACACCCGTCACCCTTTCGTTATTGGATTGATTGATGCCTCGTCTATTTAGCCTGTTGATGCTGCTGTGCCTTGCCGTTAACGCCCACGCCGATAGCTACATCAGCCGCACTTTGAACAAACCGGTACCGGGCGGCGTTGCCGTGGTCGACCTGGGCCCCTCGGCCACCGCGCCGAAAGCCACTTATCAGGGCAAGCCAGTACTGGTGGTGAAGGAGGCAGACAATTGGCTGGCGATTGTGGGTATCCCGCTGACGGTCAAGCCAGGCAACGAGCGCATCACCAGCGGTACTCGCAGCCTGCCGTTTATCGTCGGCTACAAGAAATACCCGGAACAGCGCATCACCTTGAAAAACAAAAGCCAGGTCAACCCTGCCCCTGCCCAGCTCAAGCGCATCGAGTCGGAGCTGGCGGTGCAGATCAAGGCTTACCGCAGTTTCAGCCCAAACCTGCCGAGCAACCTGGTGCTGGATAAACCGGTGAACGGGCCGCTGTCGAGCAAGTTCGGTGTGCGCCGTTTCTTCAATGGTGAGGAGCGCAACCCGCATTCCGGCCTGGACTTCGCCGTGCCGGCCGGTACGCCGATCAAGACGCCGGCCAACGGGAGGGTGATTCTGGTGGGCAACTACTTCTTCAATGGCAACACCGTATTCGTCGACCACGGCCAGGGCTTTATCAGCATGTTCTGCCATATGTCGAAGATCGACGTGAAAGTCGGCGATCAACTGACGCGTGGCGCGGTGGTGGGCAAAGTCGGCGCGACCGGCCGTGCGACCGGCCCACATATGCACTGGAACGTCAGCCTGAACGATGCACGGGTCGACCCGGCGATCTTTATCGGCGCGTTCCAACCCTGACCGAGTCAATTGCGCGCCATACAAATGGCGCGCAATTAAAACAAGCCCAGCGGCAATTCCCAACCACAAAATCCTGTTTCCCACACAATACGCAGAACTTATCTCAATTTTTAGCCACTGCTTGCCATCTTTCACCCCGGCGGTTAGGGTTGGGCTTATGAAAACCTCTCACACCCTCATTCAGCAACGCCAGCACCGCAGCCTGTGCCTCGTCAGCGCACGACTGCCAGGCTGAATCGATCTGCCTCGCCCTCACGCTTTATCCCCAAAAACAGTTTTACGGCAGGCCGCCTTTTCTCGGCCCCTACAACAAAGGATTTCCCGATGAGCATGCTCAAAGACCCGTCTTCGAAGTACCGCGCGTTCCCGACCATCGATATCCCGGACCGCACTTGGCCGTCGAAGACCATCACCGAAGCGCCGATCTGGTGCAGCTCCGACCTGCGTGATGGCAACCAGTCGCTGATCGAACCGATGGACGCGGTGAAAAAGCTGCGCTTCTGGAAGACCCTGGTCGCCGTTGGCGTGAAAGAAATCGAAGCGTCGTTCCCGGCCGCATCGCAAACCGACTTCGACTTCGTTCGTACGCTGATCGAAGACGGCCACATCCCCGAGGACACCACCATCCAGGTGCTGACCCAGGGCCGTGAAGACCTGATCGCACGCACATTCGAATCCCTGCGCGGCGCCAAGAAAGCCATCGTGCACTTGTACAACGCTACCTCGCCGTCGTTCCGCCGCATCGTGTTCAATCAGGACAAGGACGGCATCAAGGCCATCGCGGTCAACGCCGCCAAGCTGTTCGTCAAGTACGCCGCGCAGCAGCCGGAAACCCAGTGGACCTTCGAATACTCCCCGGAAACTTTCAGCGCAACCGAGCTGGAGTTCGCCAAGGAAGTCTGTGACGCCGTGATCGAGGTGTGGAACCCGACGCCAGAGCACAAGATGATCCTCAACCTGCCGGCTACGGTGGAATGCGCCACGCCGAACATCTACGCCGACCAGATCGAGTGGTTCGGTCGCCATATCAACCGTCGTGACAGTGTGATCATCAGCCTTCACACCCACAACGACCGTGGCACTGGCGTTGCCGCCACCGAGCTGGGCCTGATGGCCGGCGCCGACCGTGTCGAAGGCTGCTTGTTCGGCAACGGCGAGCGTACCGGTAACGTTGACCTGGTGACCGTGGCACTGAACATGTACACCCAGGGCCTGGACCCGCAACTGGACTTCTCCGACATCGACGGCGTGCGCAAAGTCGTCGAGGAGTGCAACCAGATCCAGGTTCACCCACGCCACCCGTACGTGGGCGACCTGGTGCACACCGCGTTCTCCGGCTCTCACCAGGATGCGATCCGCAAGGGCTTCACCCAGCAGAAAGACGACGCCCTGTGGGAAGTGCCGTACCTGCCGATCGACCCGGCCGACATTGGCCGCAGCTACGAAGCCGTGATTCGTGTGAACAGCCAGTCGGGCAAAGGCGGCATCGCCTACCTGCTGGAGCAGGAATACGACATCAGCCTGCCGCGCCGCATGCAGATCGAATTCAGCCAGGTGGTACAGGCCGAAACCGACCGCGTGGGCCTGGAGATGACTGCACCGCAGATCTACGCCTTGCTGCAGCGTGAATACCTGCAAGCCAACACCCCGTATGCGCTGGTCAGCCATCGCCTGCAGGAAGAAAACGGCAACAGCTTTGTCGAAGTGGAAGTCTCCGGCAAAGGCCAGGGCGAAACCAACCTGCACTGGAAAGGCAAAGGCAACGGCGCCCTGGAAGCACTGGTGGCCGGGCTGCCGATTGGTGTAGAGATCATGGACTACAACGAACATGCGATTGGCGCGGGCACCCATGCCAAGGCCGCGGCCTACATTGAGCTGCGTGTAAACGGTGAGCGTCCGGTGCATGGCGTGGGTATTGATGAAAACATCACGACTGCCAGCTTCAAGGCGCTGTTCAGTGCGCTTAACCGTTCGTTGAGCCTGCAGGAAGCCAAGGCGGCGTAACTGGTACTGAAATGCTAAAGGCCCCTGGGTGTGAGTCCAGGGGCCTTTTTTTGGATCTAGATTTGTGTTGTGTGTAATGGCCTCATCGGGGGCAAGCCCCCTCCCACACTGGATTGGGTTTACACATTTCCCCTGTGAACACAGTCAAATGTGGGAGGGGGCTTGCCCCCGATGACGGTCTGTCAGACAAACTGAAATGTATCGGCATCCAGATTCGCCGGAAACCGCGTGCGATACGCCGCCAGCTCCGCCGCATCCAGGCACACTTGAAACACCCCGTCCGCCTCCCCCGCACTCAGCAAGGTTTCACCCTGGAAGTCCAGCACCTGGCTGTCACCGGTGTAGGCAAAGCCTTTGCCATCTGTACCAACCCGATTCACCGCCGCCACATAGCACAGGTTTTCGATAGCCCGCGCCGGCAGCAGACGGTTCCAATGCAGGCGACGCGCCCCCGGCCAGTTGGCGGTGTACAGCAGCAGGTCGGTGTCCTGGGCATCACGGCTCCACACCGGGAAGCGCAGGTCGTAGCAAATAAGCGGGCGGATACGCCAGCCTTTCAACTCGAACTGCACCTGACGCTCGCCAGGTGTGTAGTGATCGTGCTCACCCGCCATGCGAAACAGGTGACGTTTATCGTAGTGCAACACCTCACCATCCGGCCGCGCCCACAACAGGCGATTGCGGTGGCTGCCATCAGCAGCCTGGATGATTACGCTACCAGTGATCACTGCGTTGTATCTCGCCGCCTGAGCCTTCAGCCAGGCGTGGGTCGGGCCGTGTTCGGGTTCGGCCAGAGTGGCCGAGGCCATGGAGAAGCCGGTAGTGAACATCTCCGGCAACACGATCAGGTCGGCGCCCTTGGCCTGTTCCAGCAGCAACTCGAAATGCTCCAGATTGGCCTGGCGGTCGTGCCAAGCCAGGGTGGTCTGGATCAGGGCGATAGTCAGGTTCGGTAATGTACTCAGATCACGCATAGTTTCTCGGCTGCTTGGCGCAGCGTCTCCTCGCGCTTGGCAAAGCACAGGCGCACCAGGCGCTGGCCTTGGGGTGGGGTCTGGTAGAACACTGAGACCGGGATGGTCGCTACGCCGTGCTCACGGGTCATCCACAGCGACATGGCGACGTCGTCCAGGTCTGGGCGAATCTGTGAGTAATCCACCAATTGGAAGTAAGTGCCAGTCACTCGGGTAAAGCTGAAGCGAGACGGCGCCAGCAAGTCGCAGAACAGGTCACGCTTGGCCTGGTAAAAGGCCGGCAGCTCGTCCACATGTTCCGGGTGTTCGGCCATGAAGTCAGCCAGCGCGAACTGCAATGGCGTGACGCCGCAGAAGTTGACGTACTGGTGCACCTTGCGCAGTTCGGCAGTCAGGACCGGCGGCGCGACCACGTAGCCGGTTTTCCAGCCGGTGACGTGGTAGGTCTTGCCGAAAGAGCTGACCACGAAGGCGCGCTGATACAGCTCCTCATGGGCCAATACGCTGACGTGGGGCACGCCATCGAAAACCAGGTGTTCGTAGACCTCATCGCTGACCAGGTAGATATCACGGTCGCGGATCAACTCGGCCAATTGGTCCAGCTCGGCACGACTGATCAGGGCTCCTGTGGGGTTGTGTGGGGTGTTGAGGATGATCATGCGTGTACGCGGCGACAACGCGGCCTTGATCTGCTCAAAGTCCAGCGCAAAGCCATCCAGGCTCAATTGCACATGCACGCAGCGGCCACCAGCGAGCTCAACGGACGGCTCGTAGCTGTCATAGCTGGGATCGAACACGATCACTTCATCGCCGGTGCGGATCACCGCCTGGATCGCGCAGAAAATAGCCGCAGTCGCACCTGGGGTGATGGTCACTTCGCTGTCGGCATTGACCGTCGTGCCATAGCTACGACTGATCTTCGCTGCCACCTGCTGGCGCAGGGCCGGCAGGCCTGTCATTGGAGAGTACTGGTTGTGACCGCTGGCCACATGCTTGCCCACAGCCTCAAGCAAGGCTTGAGGGCCGTTGAAGTCCGGAAACCCCTGGGACAGGTTGAGCGCGCCAGTCTCGGCTGCGAGTTGCGACATGGTGGTGAAAATGGTCGTGCCGACATTCGGCAGCTTGCTGGTGATCATCAAAAGGCCCCTGCAGGTGAGCCCCAAGTTTTAAGCTGCCCGCTGCATCGGGTCAAGGCACAAACTGTCGCGCACAAAAAAGGGCTCCAAAGGAGCCCTCTCTTACAACGTGAAGCAGCGGTTATTTCTTGTCGCGGCGCTTCTTGTCGGCTTTCTTGTGGTGAGTCATCAAACGACGCTTCTTGTTCACCTGACGGTCAGTCAGTGTGTTCTTGTTGCCTTCGTATGGGTTCTCGCCACCCTTGAACTCGATACGGATCGGCGTACCGACCAGTTTCAAGACACGGCGGTAGGTGTTTTCCAGGTAACGCACGTAGGACTTGGGCACCTTCTCGATCTGGTTACCGTGAATCACGATAATCGGCGGGTTGGCACCACCCAAGTGGGCGTAACGCAGTTTGATCCGGCGGTTGTTGACCATCGGCGGCGCGTGCTCGCCAACGGCGTCTTCCAGGATCTGGGTGAGACGGTTGGTCGGCCAGCGGGTCACCGCAGACTTGAACGAGTTCTGTACGGACGCGTAGAGGTTGCCCACGCCGGTACCGTGCAGTGCCGAGATAAAGTGGATATCGGCGAACTCGACGAAGAACAGGCGACGCTGCAGCTCGATCTTAACGAAATCGCGCTCGCTCGGCGTCATGCCGTCCCACTTGTTAATCGCGATCACCAGGGCACGACCGGCTTCCAGGGCAAAGCCCAGCAGGTTAAGGTCGTGATCCACCACGCCTTCGCGGGCGTCCATCACAAAGATCACCACGTTGGCGTCTTTGATCGCTTGCAGGGTTTTGACCACCGAGAACTTTTCAACTTCCTCGTGGATCTTGCCGCGCTTGCGCACACCGGCGGTGTCGATCAGCGTGTACTTCTCGTCGTTACGCTCAAACGGGATGTAGATGCTGTCACGAGTGGTGCCGGGCTGGTCGTAGACGATCACCCGGTCTTCACCGAGCATGCGGTTGACCAGGGTCGACTTGCCAACGTTCGGGCGGCCGATGATAGCGATCTTGATACCGTCTTTTTCGCTAGGGCCAGGAATGCGCTTGGCTTCCTCACCTTCGGCAACGATCTCTTCTTCGCCCTCTTCTTCCTCGGCGTCATCCTTAGGGAAATCGCGCAGGGCAATTTCCAGCATCTGGGTGATACCACGACCGTGGGCGCCAGCGACCGGGATCGCGTCGCCCAGACCCATCGGGCTGAATTCGGCGCGGGCCGCTTCAGGATCGATGTTGTCGATCTTGTTGGCGATCAGATAAGAGCGCTTGTTGCGCTTGCGCAGGTGCTCGCCAATCATCTGGTCGGCAGCGGTGTAGCCCGCGCGGGCGTCCACGAGGAACAACACAACATCGGCTTCTTCAATGGCGAGCAGCGACTGCTCGGCCATTTTTTCGTCCATGCCATGCTCGTCACCGGAGATACCACCGGTGTCGACAATAATGTAGGAGCGCCCTTGCCACTTTGCCTCACCGTATTGGCGATCACGGGTCAGACCGGACAAGTCGCCGACGATGGCGTCGCGAGTCCTGGTCAGGCGGTTGAACAAGGTGGACTTGCCGACGTTAGGTCGGCCCACCAGGGCGATTACGGGAACCATGCGGCTCTCCACTTCGTTATTTCAGAAAATACAAAAGCCGCTGCAGGGCAGCGGCTGGTGCTCGACTGTAGGAGCGAGCTTGCTCGCGAAAAACGCAAAGGCACCGCGATTATTCAGACAGCACGCGTTATCGTTAACGATTTTCGCGAGCAAGCTCGCTCCTACAGGTGAAGCTGCTTGAGGGTTACGCCCCAAGCATAGTTCTTACTTGATGGTCAGGGCTTCCAGCTTGCCGCTGTTGCCGTACACATAAAGCATGTTACCCACGACCAGCGGACGAGCACGCAGGCCGTCGCTGTCGATACGCTCGCGACCGACAAAGCGACCGTCTACCTGGCTCAGCAGGTGCAGGTAGCCTTCAAAGTCGCCAACTGCTACGTAGCTGGAGAACACTTCCGGGGCCGAGAGCTGACGGCGCGCCAGCGAATCGTTGCTCCACAATGCAGTGGTGGAACGCTCGTCGACACTTTCAACGGTGCCAGACGCCAGGCTTACATAGACGCTGCCAAACCCTTGGGCGACACCGGCGTAGCTGGAAGCATCACGCTGCCAGTTGACGCGGCCGGTCTGCAGGTCCAGCGCCGCAACACGGCCCTGGTAGGTAGCGACGTAGAGGGTTTCACCCGACAGCAGCAGGCCGCCGTCGATGTCCACTACGCGATCCAGCTCGGAACGACCTTGCGGGATAGCCACACGGGTTTCCCAGGCCGGCACGCCGTTCTGGGTATCAAGGGCGACTACTTTACCGGTCGACAGGCCTGCAACGGCCAGATTGTTGGTCACAACCGGACCACTGGTACCGCGCAAGGTCAACACCGCTGGGGTGCTGTCGTACAACCAGCGCTGTTCGCCGGTGCTGGCGTCGAGGCCAATCACGCGGTCGTCCTGGGTTTGCACCACGACGATATCGCCGTTGGTGGCAGGCGGTGCGAGCACTTCACTGGTCACGCGAGCGCGCCATTTCTCTTCACCGGTGCTGGAGTCCAAGGCCACGACTTCGCCTTTCAGCGTACCGAGCATGACCATGCCGTAACCCACACCTACCGCGCCGGATACTGGCAACTCAAGATCCTTGGACCACTTCACGTCGCCGTTCATACGGTCCATGGAGGTCACCACGCCGGTCACGTCAGCGGCGACAATGTTGTCGCCGTCGATAGCCGGTACCAACATATTGTAGGTGTCGCCCTGACCGTCACCGATGGAGCGGCTCCACTGCTTTTGCAGGACCACTTCTTCCTTGAAGCTGGTCAGCTCCGCAGGCGGCAGTTCTTTCTTGCTGTTGCTGCTGCAACCCGCGGCCAAAACGGCCAGAGCCAGCAATGCTGCATGTTTCCAACGGATCACGTCACGCATCCCCTTTGGCCAAGTCGTCCAGCTTGATTTGTAAGCCACCGACCGCCGCTTCATCAGACAGCGCCGCCTTGGCTTTTTGGTACGCAGCATTGGCTTCGTCGGTACGACCCAATTGGACCAACAGGTCGCCCTTGAGCTCTTCGCGAGTGGCTACAAATGCCTTGTCAGCATCGCCGTCGAGCAGTTTGAGTGCATCGTCAGCCTTGTTCTGTGCCGCGAGTACCTGGGCCAGGCGCTGACGTGCGATTTCACCCAGGGTCGGGTTGGTCGGCTTGTCGGCGATGGCCTTCAGCTCTGCAGCAGCGTCATCCAGCTTGCCAGTATCCACCGCGACTTTCGCGACGAACAGGCTGCCGTATTGGGCGTAGGTGCTACCGCCGAATTCGTTTTTCAGCTTGCCGGCCAGGTCTGCAACCTGGGCAGGATCGGGCTTGCCGTCCGGTGTCAGCGTGGTTTCCAGCAATTGCTGATAGAGGATCGAGGCGCCCTGGGACTGGTTGGCCTGATACTTGGTCCAGGCTTGCCAGCCAAACACCACCACTAAAGCCAGCAGGCCGCCAGTAACCAGGGGCTTGCCATTACGCTGCCACCAGTCCTTGAACTCGGCCAGTTGATCATCATCAGAACTCGACACCCCAATACTCCTTAATCGCTAAATTCGGCTGTTCGACAGCTTCAACCCTGCACGACGCAGGTGGCCAAGTGCGCAGCGAGCGCATCAAAGGCAATGTTCTGTTGCTCGCCCTGGCCACGCAGGGGTTTGAAACCTATCACTTGCTGGGCCAGTTCGTCATCGCCCAGGATCAGTGCATACAGGGCACCGCTCTTGTCGGCCTTCTTGAACTGGCTCTTGAAGCTACCAGCGCCGGCATTGACCTGCAGGCGCAGGCTCGGCAGTTGGTCGCGGACCTTCTCGCTCAAGGCCAGGGCTGCCAGTTCGGCGGCCTCGCCAAAGGCGCAAAGGTACACGTCCACCTGACGGGAGATTTCTTCCGGGACCTTCTCCAGGGTTTCGAGCAGCAGGATCAGCCGCTCAATGCCCATGGCGAAGCCCACACCGGTGGTCGGCTTGCCGCCCATCTGCTCGACCAAGCCGTCATAACGGCCACCGGCACACACGGTGCCCTGGGCGCCAAGTTTGTCGGTGACCCACTCGAACACGGTCTTGCTGTAGTAATCGAGGCCACGCACCAGCTTGGTGTTGATCACGAACGGAATACCGGCCGCATCCAGGCGAGCCTTGAGGCCTTCGAAGTGAATGCGTGACTCGTCGTCCAGGTAGTCGGCCATTTTCGGCGCGTCGACCAGCACGGCTTGGGTGTCGGCGTTCTTGGTATCGAGGACGCGCAGCGGGTTGGTTTTCAGACGGCGCTGGCTGTCTTCGTCCAACTTGTCCAAGTGAGCCGACAGGTACTCGACCAGGGCCACTTTATAGCGGCCACGGGATTCACTGGTGCCCAGGCTGTTGAGTTCAAGCTTGACCGCATCGCGGATACCCAGCAGGCCCCACAGGCGCCAGGTCAGCACGATCAGCTCGGCGTCGATATCCGGGCCGTCGATGTTGAACACTTCGAGGCCGATCTGGTGGAACTGGCGATAACGACCTTTTTGCGGGCGCTCGTGACGGAACATCGGGCCGATGTACCACAGCTTCTGCGGCTGGCCAGCACCGGTCAGACCATGCTCAAGCACAGCGCGCACGCACGCGGCAGTACCTTCCGGACGCAGGGTCAGGGAGTCGCCGTTACGATCTTCAAAGGTGTACATCTCTTTTTCGACGATGTCGGTCACTTCACCGATGGAGCGCTTGAACAGCTCGGTGAATTCCACGATCGGCATGCGGATCTGCTTGTAACCGTAGTTATCCAGCAGGCGCGCGACGGTGCTTTCGAAGTAGCGCCACAGCGGCGTCTGCTCCGGCAGGATGTCGTTCATGCCACGAATGGCTTGCAGAGACTTGCTCACATCAAATCCTTAAATTCGTTCAATCAGCCGCGCGCGATAAGCGCTGCGTCAGCCGCGACCTTTTCGGCCGCTTTCTGGCGGATCAGTCTTTCGAGCTCATCCACCAGATTGTCATTCGTTAACTTCTGCGCCGGCTTGCCGTCGATGTAGATCAGGTTCGGCGTACCGCCTGTGAGACCCACATGGGCTTCCTTGGCTTCGCCCGGGCCGTTGACCACACACCCGATCACCGCAACATCCAGTGGCACTAGCAGGTCTTCGAGGCGCAACTCAAGGTCGTTCATGGTTTTCACCACGTCGAAGTTCTGCCGCGAGCAGCTCGGGCAGGCAATGAAATTGATACCACGGGAACGCAAACGCAGGGATTTGAGGATGTCGTAACCGACCTTCACTTCCTCTACGGGGTCTGCCGCCAAGGAGATGCGAATAGTATCGCCAATCCCTTCGGCGAGCAGCATACCGAGACCCACCGCAGATTTCACTGTGCCTGAACGTAAACCGCCCGCTTCAGTGATACCCAAGTGCAGCGGCTGCACGATTTCCTTGGCCAGCAGGCGGTAGGCTTCTACCGCCATGAACACATCGGAAGCCTTTACGCTGACCTTGAAGTCCTGGAAATTCAGGCGTTCAAGGTGTTCAACGTGGCGCAGGGCCGACTCGACCAGCGCTGCCGGAGTGGGTTCGCCGTATTTCTTTTGCAGGTCTTTTTCCAGGGAGCCGGCGTTGACGCCGATACGGATTGGAATGCCGCGATCACGGGCTGCATCCACCACCGCGCGCACACGGTCTTCGCGACCGATGTTGCCCGGGTTGATGCGCAGGCAGTCCACACCCAGTTCGGCCACACGCAAGGCGATCTTGTAGTCGAAGTGAATGTCGGCAACCAATGGCACCTTGACCAACTGCTTGATACGGCCAAAGGCTTCGGCAGCGTCCATGTCGGGTACCGACACCCGCACGATGTCTACGCCGGCCGCTTCCAGACGATTGATCTGGGCAACGGTGGCGGCCACATCATTGGTGTCACTATTGGTCATGCTCTGCACTGCGATGGGGGCGTCGCCGCCCACAGGCACGGAGCCGACCCAGATCTTGCGCGATACGCGACGTTTGATTGGAGATTCGCCGTGCATGACTATTGTCCCAACTTCAGGCGAGCGGTTTCGCCACTGGTGAACGGCGCCACGTCTACAGGCTGGCCGTTGTAGGCCACTTGCGCGCCACGGGCAAAGCCCAGACGCAGCGTCAAAGGAGGCTTGCCACCCTGGTCGAGCGTATCGCCCTTGCGCTTCAATCCGCTGAACAGCACTTTGCCGTTGCCATCGGTGACTTGCGTCCAGCAGTCGGCGACGAAGGTGATCTGTACACGGCCATCACCGGCGATCAACGCTGGGGTGGTGGGCGGCGAAATAGCAGGCGTGGCTGGGGCGGCAGGCGTTGGAGCTACTGGCGTTTGCGCGGGTACGGCCGGGGTGTGAGCCGGGGCAACCGGGGTCGCAGGAGCGGCAGGCGCAACAGGAGTAGCTGCGGTTGCGGCTGGAACGCTCTCGAGCGCTGGCTGCTCGGTTGCAAGCGGCGCTTCAGGAGCGGCCTGGCTTTCAGCAACAGCCTGGTCTTCCGGCTCGTCCAACGGGTGAATCTGAGTGGTGCCGTCGGCGCTTTCGACTTCGACGTGCTCCATGGCGTTACTGGTCAGGTCCTTGGCGCGCTGGGAAGTCTGGTCTTGCCACCAGACAAAACCGCCGCCGATCACGGCAATGAGCAGCAACAGGCTGACAATTCGTAAAATCGTGTGGGAAACCCGCACCGGCTCTTCGATACGCCCCAGGCCATGAACGCTACTGCCCTGGGAATCGGTACCGGTGAACTGGTCGAATTCCTGAACCAATACGGCCTGGTCAATGCCCAGCAACTTCGCGTAGGCGCGGATATAGCCGCGGGCAAAGGTGTGCCCAGGCAGCTTGTCGAATGCGCCGGCTTCCAGATTGCCCAGGGACGTGGTGGTCAAATTGAGCTTGAGGGCCACTTCTGCCAGCGACCAACCATTGCTTTCGCGGGCCTGGCGCAAGGTGTCGCCTGGGTTTACGCGATTAGCTGCTACAACTTCCGGGTGCGCCGCTTTCATCATTGCTCCGACAGGTATTGCTGATATTCCGGCGTACCGGGATAGAGTCGTTCGAGTTGCTGGCCAAAACGTGCGGCCATGTCGCGTTCTTCATGAACCGTCGCCAGGCGCACACCGAGCAATAGACTACGTGCATTTTGCCCGCTGAGCAGGCTAAAACGCTCGTAATAGTCACGTGCCGGCACATAATGCCTGTCATCAAAGGATAACTCAGCCATTTCGAGCAATGCCCGAGGCTGGCGACTGTTCAAATGCAGGGCTTTTTCCAGCTGCTGGCGGGCGCTGTCGCGCTGACCAAGGCGTATCGAGGTCACCCCGAGGTTCTCGAATACACGGGAACGCTCAGGATAGAGGGTATCGGCGCTGGCTTGCTGGAAATAAAGAGCGGCCTGTTCATACCGTTGCTGCGCAAACAGGAAGCTGCCGTAATTGTTTAGCAGCCGTGGGTCGGCAGGTCGAGCGGCCAGCGCTTTTTGAAAATATTGGTCAGCCAGCTCAGGCTCGGCCTGAGCCTGAAACACCAGCGCCAGTGCGGCGTTCGCGTCAGCATCGTTGCTATCCAGTTCAAGGGCCTTTTTCAACGGCACCTTGGCCTGCTCGTTCAAACCTTGCTGCAAGTAACCCAAGCCCAGTTGCACATAGGCAACTCGCGCCTCGTCACGGCCTTTACCGGTTTGCAAAGGGCTGTCATGGCCCGAAGAAACACAACCGGCCGCGAGGCCGGTAACAAGCAAAAGCAGCGCAAGGCGCAAGGGCATAGAGATCCTCTCTCAGATTCGATTCACAGCGATCAGCGGCAAATCGTCGGCGGCGCTCTGTTCGCGGCCGGCGATATAACGTTCGCTGCGGCGGGTACGGTCCATTACCTGCCCGACCAGTTGACCACAGGCGGCATCGATGTCTTCACCACGGGTGGTGCGCACGGTGACGTTGTAGCCAGCCTGATGCAGTTGATCCTGGAAACGGCGAATGGCGTTGTTGCTCGGCCGCTCGTAGCCAGAATGCGGAAACGGGTTGAACGGGATCAGGTTGATCTTGCACGGGGTGTTCTTGAGCAACTCGATCATCTCGACGGCGTGTTCGACCTTGTCGTTGATGTCCTTGAGCATGGTGTACTCAATGGTCAACACACGTTTCTCGCCCAAGGTCGCCATGTAACGCTGACAGGATTCGAGCAGCATCTTAAGCGGATATTTCTTGTTGATCGGCACCAATTGGTTACGCAATGCGTCATTCGGTGCATGCAGCGACAACGCCAGCGAGACGTCGATGTGCTTGGCCAGCTCATCGATCATCGGTACCACGCCGGAGGTCGACAGGGTCACACGGCGCTTGGAAATGCCGTAGCCCAGGTCGTCCATCATCAAATGCATGGCTGCAATGACGTTATCGAAGTTCAGCAGCGGCTCACCCATGCCCATCATCACCACGTTGGTGATGGCACGGTCGACGGTTGCCGGGACACTGCCAAAGGATTTGTTGGCAATCCACACCTGGCCGATGACTTCGGCGGCGGTGAGGTTGCTATTGAAGCCTTGCTTGCCGGTGGAGCAGAAACTGCAGTCCAGGGCACAGCCTGCCTGGGACGAAACGCACAAGGTGCCACGTTTGCCCTGGGGAATGTACACGGTCTCGACGCAGCTGCCGGACGCCACGCGCACCACCCACTTACGGGTGCCGTCGGTGGAGATGTCCTCGCTGACCACTTCGGGACCACGGACCTCAGCAATGGCCTTGAGCTTGTCGCGCAGGGCCTTGCTGACGTTCGTCATGGCGTCGAAATCGTCGACGCCAAAGTGGTGAATCCATTTCATTACCTGACCGGCACGGAAACGCTTCTCCCCGATTGAGTCGAAGAATTTCTCCATTTCCGGCTGGGTCAGACCCAGCAGGTTGGTTTTAACAGTCGATGTAGTCATGGATTCACCCTCACTCTTTAAGCCAATGCTTAGCGAGCGGTTACTTCAGTAGCAGCGAAAAAGTACGAGATTTCGCGAGCAGCGGCAGCTTCGGAGTCCGAGCCGTGTACAGCGTTGGCGTCGATGGATTCAGCGAAGTCAGCACGGATGGTGCCGGCAGCAGCTTCTTTAGGGTTGGTAGCGCCCATCAGCTCACGGTTCAGAGCGATAGCGTTTTCGCCTTCCAGAACCTGAACAACAACAGGACCGGAGATCATGAAGGCAACCAGGTCACCGAAGAAACCACGAGCGCTGTGCTCAGCGTAGAAGCCTTCAGCTTCAGCCTTGGACAGTTGCTTGAGTTTCGAAGCTACAACCTTCAGGCCGGCTTTTTCGAAACGAGTGGTGATCTCGCCGATGACGTTTTTTGCAACAGCGTCAGGCTTGATGATGGAGAAAGTACGTTGAACAGCCATGGTGTAACTCCAGAAACGGTAATTTACGAAAAATTAAACCCGCGAATTATACGCGGGTTATTGGGTATTGCCTAACTGCGTAAAAAGGCGGCTCAGTCTGCTTCTTCGATCCACAGGCCTTGAATCGCCTCCAGGACCTTTTCGCCACCCCGGTCTGGGATGTCGTCGAAGTCCGGCAGCTCCAGCACCAGATTGCGCAACTTAACGAAGTTGACCGTCAGAGGATTGACCTCAGGATGGGCTTCAGCAAGTTGTATAGCGATTTCTTGTACATCAACCCATTTCAGGCTCATGACATTTCCTTGAATCAATGCGGCGCTTCGGCTGCATGGTTGAGGGAATACTTCGGAATTTCGACGGTGATGTCTTCCGTCCCGACCTTTGCCTGACAGCTTAGGCGCGAATGCGCTTCCAGGCCCCAGGCACGGTCAAGAAAGTCCTCTTCCAGCTCGTCGGCTTCTTCCAGGGTGTTGAAACCCTCACGGATGATGCAGTGACAAGTGGTGCAGGCGCAGACGCCGCCGCAGGCACTTTCGATTTCGATGTGGTTGTCATGGGCAACTTCGAGGATGGACTTGCCGGTCTCAGCCTCAACAACCATACCGTCCGGGCAATGCTCGGCGTGTGGCAGAAAAATGACCTGCGGCATTAATTATTCCTCGATTTCATTCAGGTTGCGTCCCGCCAGGGCGGCTTTTACCGTCTGGTCCATACGGCGGGCGGCAAAGGCGTCGGTCACTTGCGATAGACGCTTGGTCTGTTGCTCGATGGCATAGCCATCGGTGCCTTTCATCAGTTCGGCCAGTTCCTGCATTTGCAGGTCGATGACTAGGCGCTCTTCGGCGTCCAGCAAGCGCTCGCCGTCGACCTCAAGGGCGCCCTGCACCGCTTCGAGCAGGCGCTGGGCATCCACTTGCTGCTCGCGCAGCACACGGGCGACCTTGTCGTCACCGGCATACTGGAACGAGTCCTTGAGCATCTTGGCGATTTCGCCGTCGGTCAGGCCGTAGGAAGGCTTGACCTGGATGCTGGCTTCAACGCCCGAGGCCAACTCACGCGCCGCGACGCTGAGCAGCCCGTCGGCATCCACCTGGAAGGTCACGCGAATCTTTGCGGCACCGGCAACCATCGCCGGAATGCCGCGCAATTCGAAGCGCGCCAGGGAGCGACAGTCGCTGATCAGCTCGCGCTCACCTTGCAGCACATGGATCATCATGGCCGTCTGGCCATCTTTGTAGGTGGTGAAGTCTTGGGCGCGGGCGACGGGGATGGTGGTGTTGCGTGGAATCACCTTCTCCATCAGGCCGCCCATGGTTTCCAGGCCCAGAGACAACGGAATCACGTCGAGCAGCAGCAGTTCGCCGCCATCACGCTTGTTGCCGGCCAGGGTATCGGCCTGGATCGCAGCGCCAATGGCGACCACTTGATCCGGGTCGATTTCAGTCAGGGGTTCACGGCCAAAGGCCTCGGCGACGGCTTCGCGAACACGCGGCACGCGAGTCGAACCGCCCACCATGACCACCGCACCCACATCTTCCAGTTCGATACCGGAATCACGCACAGCGCGACGACAGGCTTTAAGGCTGCGGGCAACCATCGGCTCGATCAACGCGTCGAAGGCTTCACGGGTCAGCTGGGCCGACCAGTTGCCGTACGACACTTCAACGGATGCAGCATCGGTCAATGCTTCTTTGGCGGCGCAGGCGGTTTGCAACAAGTTGCGCTGCGCACCCGGGTCCAGGTCGGCAGACAAACCGGCGCTGGTGATGATCCAGCCAGCAATGGCATGGTCAAAGTCGTCGCCGCCCAGGGCGCTGTCGCCACCGGTGGCCAGCACTTCAAACACACCGCCGGTCAGGCGAAGGATCGAAATATCAAAGGTACCGCCGCCCAGGTCGTAAATGGCGACCAGGCCTTCTGCGTGCTGGTCGAGGCCATAAGCCACGGCAGCCGCAGTTGGCTCATTGAGCAAGCGCAGCACGTTCAGGCCGGCGAGTTTCGCCGCGTCCTTGGTTGCTTGGCGCTGAGCGTCATCGAAATAGGCCGGAACGGTGATCACTGCACCAACCAGTTCGCCGCCCAGGGTTTTTTCTGCGCGCTGGCGCAGCACCTTGAGGATATCGGCCGACACTTCCACGGGGCTTTTCGGGCCCTGAATGGTGTCGATGAACGGCATATGGGATTCGCCGCCGACAAAGCGATACGGTAACTGGTCGCCCAGCTGCTTGACGTCGGACAGACCACGACCCATCAAGCGCTTGACCGACAGCACAGTATTCAAGGGATCGGTAGACGCTGCGAGCTTGGCCGACTCACCGACTTCGGTGCGATCAGCGTGGTAACGCACGGCAGACGGCAGGATGACCTGGCCATCGGCGTCGGGCAGCGGCTCGGACAGGCCACTGCGCAGGGCAGCAACCAGGGAATTAGTGGTGCCCAGGTCAATCCCGACCGCCAGACGACGCTGGTGCGGTTGAGGGCTTTGGCCGGGTTCGGCGATTTGCAGTAGGGCCATGGTAATCAGGTCTTATCTGTCTATCAGGCGTGCATCACGGGCAGCACACGGGGTTAATCGTCGAGGCGCTCTTCTAGCTGGCGCACTTCGTAGGTGAGCTTGTCGAGAAACTGCATGCGCCGCATCAGGCGTTCGGCCTGTTCGCGCTGCGCTGCATCATCCCAACAGGCTGCGAAGCTATCGTTCAGTTCATCCTGGGCCGTTTTCAGACGACGCTTGAAGACCGCGACGCCGGCCAGATCAGCTTCGTCCTGCAAGTCTTCGAGTTCTTCGCGCCACTGCATCTGCTGCATCAGGAAGTCCGGATCGTGCACCGTGACTTCCAGCGGCAGCTCACCACCGTTCATCGCGAGCAGGTATCGCGCGCGCTTGGGCGGATTTTTGAGGGTCTGATAGGCCTCGTTGAGGCTGGCCGATTTTTCCAGCGCCAGGCGTTGCTCGCGCTCGGAAGCGTCAGCAAAGCGGTCCGGATGCACCCCACGCGCCAGTTCTCGGTAGCGCGTGGCAAGCTGGTCGAGGTCCAGGCGAAAACTCGGCTGCAACTCGAATAAAGCGAAATGACAAGGAGTACCCACAAATAGCCTCAGATGTTGAAGCTTTCGCCGCAGCCACATTCACCGCGTACGTTGGGGTTGTTGAACTTGAAGCCTTCGTTCAACCCTTCCTTGACGAAATCGAGTTCGGTGCCGTCCAGGTAGGTCAGGCTTTTAGGGTCGATGATCACTTTCTCGCCGTGACTTTCGAACACCTGGTCATCCTCAACCACCTCGTCGACAAACTCCAGCACGTAGGCAAGGCCGGAACAGCCTGTGGTGCGAACACCCAGACGAATCCCCTCACCTTTACCGCGCCCATTCAGGGAGCGGCGAATGTGTTGCGCAGCCGCTTCTGTCATGCTGATAGCCATCGTTGACTCCTTACTCGTCGCCAAATGCTTAGATCAAGCCTTTCTTCTGCTTGTAGTCGCGAACGGCCGCCTTGATGGCGTCTTCTGCGAGTACGGAGCAGTGGATTTTCACTGGCGGCAGGGCCAGTTCTTCGGCCAGCTGGGTGTTGCTGATAGTCACAGCCTCATCCAGGGTCTTGCCTTTCATCCACTCGGTCGCCAGGGAGCTGGAGGCGATGGCCGAGCCGCAGCCATAGGTCTTGAACTTGGCGTCTTCGATAACGCCAGCGTCGTTGACCTTGATCTGCAGGCGCATCACATCGCCGCACGCCGGAGCGCCGACCATGCCGGTGCCGACATCTGGGTCTTCCGCGTCCATCTTGCCGACGTTACGCGGGTTTTCGTAGTGGTCGATGACCTTTTCGCTGTAAGCCATGGTACTGAATCCTCACTCATCAGGGCCGCTCTGGAACCCTGTAGACACGCCTGCGTTTTCCGCCACGTTCCTACAGAGCTTGGGTGGCGGCTTCTTTGTTTAGTGTGCCGCCCACTCGATCTTGGAAATATCGACACCGTCTTTGAACATGTCCCACAGCGGCGACAGAACGCGCAGCTTGTTGACGGCCTCGCAGACTTTCTGCGCGGCGTAGTCGACTTGCTCTTCAGTGGTGAAGCGGCCGAAGGTAAAGCGGATCGAGCTGTGCGCCAGTTCGTCGTTGCGGCCCAAGGCGCGCAGTACGTACGAAGGCTCAAGGGACGCCGAGGTGCAGGCCGAACCGGACGAAACCGCCAGGTCCTTGAGCGCCATGATCAGCGACTCGCCTTCAACGTAGTTGAAGCTCAAATTCAGGTTGTGCGGTACACGGGCGGTCATGCTGCCGTTGATGTACAGCTCTTCAAGGTTCTCGACCTGCTTGAAGAAGCGGTCGCTCAGGGCCTTGATACGAATGTTCTCGGCAGCCATGTCTTCTTTGGCCACACGGAAGGCTTCGCCCATGCCGACGATCTGGTGGGTCGCCAGGGTGCCCGAACGCATGCCGCGCTCGTGACCGCCGCCGTGCATGGTGGCTTCGATACGCACGCGCGGCTTGCGGCTCACATACAGGGCGCCGATGCCTTTAGGGCCGTAGGTCTTGTGGGCAGAGAACGACATCAGGTCGACTTTCAGCTTCGACAGGTCGATATCGACCTTGCCGGTGGACTGAGCAGCGTCGACGTGCAGCAGGATGCCCTTCGAACGCGTCAGCTCGCCGATGGCGGCGATGTCGTTGATGGTGCCGATCTCGTTGTTCACGTGGATCACGGAAACCAGGATGGTGTCTTCACGCAGCGCGGCTTCGATCATGGCCGGGGTGACGATACCGTCGGTGGTTGGCTCAAGGTAGGTAACCTCAAAACCTTCACGCTCCAGTTGGCGCATGGTGTCAAGGACAGCCTTGTGCTCAATCTTGGTGGTGATCAGGTGTTTGCCTTTGGTCGCGTAGAAATGCGCCGCGCCCTTGATTGCCAGGTTGTCAGACTCGGTGGCACCGGAGGTCCAGACGATTTCGCGCGGGTCGGCGTTAACCAGGTCGGCGACTTGGCGACGAGCGTTCTCGACCGCTTCTTCGGCTTTCCAGCCAAATACGTGGGAACGGGAGGCAGGGTTGCCGAAGTTTCCGTCAACCAGCAGGCATTCGCTCATCTTTTGTGCGACACGCGGATCAACCGGGGTGGTCGCTGAGTAATCAAGGTAAATCGGCAATTTCATGGACTTTCTCCTAAATCAGGCTGGCTGGCGCGCCGTTAGCTCTGCGGCTGTCACTCGACGGCGGACGCTTCAATCTTGTCCAGACGCGGCGCCTTGGTATTGCAACGGCGCTGGTCCTGACGCTGGGCTACTTCTTGCACCTCACGGCGAGTCACAAGATCAGCCAAGCTGATACCACTCAAAAACTCATGGATCTGCAGGCTCAAATCGCACCACAAGTGGTGCGTCAGGCAGGTGTCGCCTGCATGGCAATCACCCAGGCCTTGGCATTTGGTAGCGTCAACGGATTCGTTGACCGCGTCGATCACCTGGGCGACCTGGATGCCCTGCATATCGCGGGACAATTGATAGCCACCACCTGGCCCACGGACACTGGAAACCAAGTTGCTGCGGCGCAATTTGGCAAACAGCTGCTCAAGATAGGACAGGGAAATGCCTTGGCGCTCGGAGATATCGGCCAGGGACACCGGCCCAGTTTGCGCGTGCAAAGCCAGGTCGAGCATGGCAGTCACCGCGTATCGGCCTTTTGTAGTCAGTCTCATGGACAATTACCAAGGTGTTTCAGAATGTGGGCAAGTATGCGATTCCCGACTATTTAAGTCAACTATAAGACCTAGTGCTTTAGTCAGGATTACCCGTAGAAAGGGCGCCAAATAATAGCAGGATGGGGCGGGATCGAATAGCAGGAAGCGGACCGGTTCGGGATCGTGAGGTCAGCGCAGGTCAAAATGTGGGAGGGGCTTGCTCCCGATAGCGGTGGACCAGCCCCACACACGCGGCGACTGAACTGCAGCCATCGGGGGCGAGCGCCCTCCCGCAATGAGATCTCAGCCTGCCTTGGTAGCCGCTTCGTCTTTGATCTCGGCGAAGTCTTCTTCGCGCAACTCAGGCAGATCTTTCGCACAGTAAGGACTACCCAGGTCCTTCAGTGCGCCGCACATACCCTCCAGTTTGCCGTCCACCGCCTGTAGATGGTCAAGCAATTGACCGATAGCGCGCGCCACCGGGTCGGGCATGTCTTCGCTGACACCATAGGCGTCGAAGCCGATCTTCTCAGCCATAGCCTTGCGCTTGGCCTCCTGCTCATCACCAACTTCGGGCTTGACGATGATTCGGCCGGGAATACCTACAACGGTCGCACCAGGCGGCACAGCCTTGGTCACTACGGCATTGGAGCCAACTTTGGCACCTGCACCCACAGTGAACGGGCCGAGCACCTTGGCGCCAGCCCCGACCACCACACCGTCTTCCAGCGTTGGGTGGCGCTTGCCCTTGTTCCAACTGGTCCCGCCCAGAGTAACGCCCTGATACAGCGTCACGTCGTCGCCGATTTCGGCCGTCTCGCCAATAACGATGCCCATGCCATGATCAATAAAAAAGCGACGACCCACCTTGGCCCCTGGGTGAATCTCGATCCCGGTCATCCAGCGACCAAAGTTCGACACCAGCCGTGCCAGCCATTTCCAGCCCATACCCCACAGGGCGCTGGACAGACGGTGAACCCAGATCGCATGCATGCCCGGGTAGCAGGTCAGCACTTCAAAGGCGTTGCGCGCAGCTGGGTCACGGTGGAAAACACTTTGGATATCTTCTCGCAAACGCTCGAACATTTTTAATCCTTCCGCTTAAGAAGCTCGCCACGGGCCGCTTTTTGGGTTTCCGTGAGGATGCCACGCAATATATTCATTTCTGCACGACTGACCGAGCTACGCCCGTACAAGCGACGCAGGCGTGCCATCAAGTGCCGTGGTTTTTCAGGATCGAGGAATTCGATGGCCACCAGGGTTTGCTCCAGGTGCTCATAGAATCGCTCCAGCTCGTCCATGGTGGCCAACTCGCCACTTTTGGTCGACGCGACCTCATCCTTTTCCACTTTGCTCGGCTGCCCTTCAGCGGCCAGCCAGGCCATGCGCACTTCGTAAGTCAGCACCTGCACCGCCGCCCCAAGATTCAGCGAGCTGAACTCTGGGTCTGATGGAATGTGCACGTGGTAATGACATCGCTGCAGCTCGTCATTGGTGAGGCCGGAGTCTTCGCGACCGAACACCAAGGCGATTTCAGCGCCGCCAGCGGCCTCTTCGACCACTTTGGTGCCGCACTCACGCGGGTCCAGCAGCGGCCAAGGAATGCGACGGTCACGCGCGCTGGTGCCGAGCACCAGGTTGCAGCCGACCAAGGCATCTTCCAGCGTGGCGACGACCTGGGCGTTTTCAAGGATGTCATTGGCGCCGGACGCGCGGGCATCGGCCTCGTGGTGCGGGAACACACGCGGCTCGACCAGCACCAGGCGCGTCAGCCCCATGTTTTTCATGGCTCGCGCCACCCCGCCGATATTGCCGGGATGACTGGTATTGACCAAGACGACACGAATGTTTTGCAGCACGGGAGGCGTTCTCGGACACGGGAAAGGGGAGCAAATCTTACAGAACCGCCTAAGGTTATGCCATGAAAGCTAACGTCGTCCTTCACCTGAAGAAAGTTTCTGCTAGAATGCCCGGCTTTCTTTAACAACCTTAGGTGACACATCCATGCAGCCCATGCTGAATATCGCGCTGCGCGCCGCCCGCAGCGCCAGTGAATTGATCTTCCGCTCCATCGAGCGCCTGGATACCATCAAGGTCGACGAAAAAGACGCCAAGGATTATGTATCCGAGGTGGATCGCGCCGCCGAACAGAAAATCATCGACGCGCTGCGCAAGGCCTACCCTACCCACGGCATCCTCGGTGAAGAAACCGGCCTGCACAAAGGTAGCGGCGAAGGCGAAGACTACTTGTGGATCATCGACCCACTGGATGGCACCACCAACTTCCTGCGCGGCATCCCGCACTTTGCCGTAAGCATCGCGTGCAAATATCGTGGTCGCCTCGAACACGCTGTTGTGCTGGACCCGGTTCGCCAGGAAGAATTCACCGCCAGCCGTGGCCGTGGCGCCCAGCTGAACGGTCGTCGACTGCGTGTCAGCGGCCGCACCAGCCTGGACGGCGCCCTGCTGGGCACTGGCTTCCCGTTCCGTGACGACCAGATGGACAACCTGGAAAACTACCTGGGCATGTTCCGCGCCCTGGTTGGCCAGACTGCTGGCATCCGTCGCGCTGGCGCAGCTAGCCTGGACCTGGCTTATGTTGCTGCTGGTCGTTTCGATGCGTTCTGGGAGTCGGGCCTGTCCGAATGGGACATGGCTGCAGGCGCATTGCTGATTCAAGAAGCGGGCGGCCTGGTGAGCGACTTCACCGGCGGTCACGACTTCCTTGAGAAAGGCCATGTGGTTGCCGGCAACACCAAATGCTTCAAGGCAGTACTGACGGCGATCCAGCCGCACCTGCCAGCTTCGCTGAAGCGTTAAGCGAGCGAGCACAAAAAAGCACCCTTCGGGGTGCTTTTTTTTGCCTGGAACTTGGCGTTGGCCGAGAGAGACTAGCAACACCATCAATCAAATGTGGGAGGGGGCTTGCTCCCGATTGCACGGTGTCAGTCAGCATATATGTAGACTGACTCGTCGCTATCGGGAGCAAGCCCCCTCCCACATTTTGATTTGCGCCAGGCTTAGGGTTACTGCTGGTTCTGACCCAGGATCAGGCGACCTTCTTTGTCGACCGGGATCTGGCCGCCTGGATCGCGATCCATGCGTACCGAACCTTCCTTGCCATCCAGGTTGTAACGCACGTCATAACCGACAACCTTGTCGCTGATGTCATTGACGGTATTACAACGCGTCTGAGTCGTGGTGTAGGTATCGCGGTTCTGCATACCTTCCTGAACCTTGTTACCCGCATAACCACCACCGACCGCGCCAGCTACGGTGGCAAGTTTCTTACCGTTACCACCACCAATCTGGTTACCCAGCAAGCCGCCCGCCAGGGCGCCTACGACCGTACCGGCGATTTGATGCTGATCCTGGACCGGACGCTGCCGGGTGACCGCAACGTCCTTGCAGACCTCACGAGGGGTTTTAATCTGGGTTTTCACCGGCTGCACCGCCAGCACTTGCGCATACTCAGGGCCGCTTTTTACCAGGCTGTAGGTGGCAACAGCACCCCCGGCAGTCACACCGACAGCACCCAATACCGCACCAACCAGCAACGACTTGTTCACGTGAACCTCCTGACCATCACATGCGAACTGAAACGTCCGCGCTATACCCAGCCTTGGAGCAAAAAAAAAGGCACGAGTTCAATACTCATGCCTTTCTTGTAACAGCAGATCAACAATCGCCCATCAAGGACGGTCGTCGACCTCCTTGCCGGTGCTGGCCGGAGGGATCAGGTCTTCGCTGTTGAGGTTCAGCCAGATCAGCACCACGTTGGCGATGTAGATCGACGAGTAGGTACCTGCCAGAACGCCGATAAACAGCGCCAAGGAGAAGCCCCACAGGTTGTCGCCACCGAAGATCATCAGCGCCGCAATCGCCAGCAAGGTGGAGATCGACGTCGCCATTGTCCGCAGCAGGGTCTGCGTGGTGGAGATGTTGATGTTCTCGATCAATGTAGCCTTGCGCAGTACACGAAAGTTCTCACGAACCCGGTCGAATACCACGATGGTGTCATTGAGGGAGTAACCAATGATCGCCAGCACAGCCGCCAATACGGTCAGGTCGAAGGTGATCTGGAAGTACGCCAGGATACCCACGGTCACGATCACGTCGTGGATCAGCGACACAATGGCGCCGACACCGAACTTCCACTGAAAGCGGAAAGCCAGGTAGATCATGATGCCGACCAGCGCCATCAGCATGCCGAGGCCGCCTTGGTCGCGCAGCTCTTCACCCACTTGCGGGCCTACGAACTCGACGCGCTTGACCGACGCCGGGTTGTCGCCGCCGACCTTCTGCAAGGCCTCGGCTACCTGGTGACCCAGTTGCGGGTCTTCGCCTGGCATACGCACCAGCAGGTCGGTGGTCGCACCAAAACTCTGCACGACGGCTTCGTGATAGCCAGCCTTGACCAGCTCGTTGCGCACCAGGGTAACGTCGGCGGGCTTCTCGTAGGTCAGCTCGATGAGCGTACCGCCGGTGAAGTCCAGACCGTAGTTCAGACCCTTATGGAACCAGCTGAACAACGCCAGAACGGTAAGGAGCACAGTGACGCCGAACGCAATGTTGCGAACGCCCATGAAGTTGATTGTACGTAACATGGCAGCCCCTTAAATCCACAACTTCTTGAAGTCACGCCCGCCATAGATCAGGTTGACCATTGCGCGGGTCACCATGATGGCCGTGAACATCGAGGTAAAGATACCCAGGGACATGGTCACCGCAAAACCTTTGACGGGGCCGGTGCCCATGGCAAAGAGAATCCCACCGACCAGCAACGTGGTCAGGTTGGAGTCGAGAATCGCGGTGAATGCCCGGCCGAAGCCTTCGTTGATTGCACGCTGCACGGTCATGCCGTTGGCGATCTCTTCACGAATCCGCGAGAAGATCAGCACGTTGGCGTCTACCGCCATACCCATGGTGAGTACGATACCGGCGATACCTGGCAGGGTCAGTGTAGCGCCCAGCAAAGACATCAGGGCCAGCAGCATCACCATGTTGCCCGCCAGGGCTACGGTGGCAATCACACCAAAGAAGCGGTAGATGGCAATAATGAACAGGGACACGAACAACATGCCCCACAAGGCCGCGTCGACACCTTTGGTGATGTTGTCAGCACCCAGGCTCGGGCCGATGGTCCGCTCTTCAGCGAAGTACATCGGCGCAGCCAAGCCACCAGCACGCAGCAGCAGGGCCAGCTCGGAAGATTCGCCCTGGCCGTTCAGGCCAGTGATACGGAACTGAGCACCCAGCGGCGACTGGATAGTCGCCAGGCTGATGATCTTTTTCTCTTCCTTGAAGGTCTGCACCGGTACGTCTTTCTCGACGCCGTTGACGATCTGCTTGGTGTAGGTGGTTACCGGGCGCTGCTCGATGAAGATCACCGCCATGCTGCGACCGACGTTGCTGCGCGTAGCGCGGCTCATCAGTTCGCCGCCGTGGCCATCCAGGCGGATGTTCACTTCAGGAGTACCGTGCTCGCCGAAACCAGCCTTGGCGTCCGTTACTTGGTCACCAGTGATGATCAGGCCACGCTCGATGAGCGCTGGAGGACGGTTGCCTTCACGAAACTCAAACTCTTCGGAAGTTGCGCGGGTCGCACCCGGCTCGGCCGCAAGGCGGAATTCCAGGTTGGCGGTCTTACCCAGGATACGCTTGGCTTCAGCAGTGTCCTGTACGCCTGGCAGCTCAACCACGATACGGTTGGCACCCTGGCGCTGGACGATCGGCTCGGCCACACCCAGTTCGTTGACGCGGTTACGTACCGTGGTCAAGTTCTGCTTGATGGAGTACTCGCGAATCTCCGCGATCTTTGCCGGGCTCATCGCCAGACGCAGTACAGCCTGACCATTCAGGTCGGCCGGTACGATATCGAAATCGTTGAAGTTCTTGCGGATCAGCGCACGGGCCTGTTCGCGGGAAGCTTCGTCAGAGAAGCCCAGTTGGATGGCACCGTTGAGCTGCGGCAGGCTGCGATAACGCAACTTCTCTTTGCGCAGCAGGCTTTTCACGTCGCCTTCATAGACTTTCAGGCGTGCATCAAGGGCCTTGTCCATGTCCACTTCCAACAGGAAGTGCACACCACCAGACAAGTCCAGACCCAGCTTCATCGGGTGCGCGCCAATGCTGCGCAACCATTGTGGCGTGGTCTGTGCCAGGTTGAGCGCGACTACGTAGTCGTCACCCATGACCTTGCGCACGACGTCTTTAGCCGGCAATTGGTCTTCTTGCTTGGTCAGGCGCAACAAACCGCCCTTCGCATCAGCCGCCAATGTTGCCGCTTTAACCTGGATACCTGCGTCGGTGAGCGCTTTGCTTGCGCGTTCCAGGTCAGCCTGATTGACCTGCAGCGAAGTGCTGGCGCCAGTGATCTGGATCGCAGGGTCATCAGGATAGAGATTGGGAGCGGAATAAATAAAACCGATCGCCAGCACCGCCAGGATCAGTACGTATTTCCACAGAGGGTATTTGTTCAGCATCACGCCGCCCGCTTATAACGCGGGGCGCCTTGCGCGCCCCGTCGATTGGTAAAGGTTGGAACTTAGATCGCTTTGAGCGTGCCTTTTGGCAGCGTGGCGGCGATGGCGCCTTTCTGGAACTTCATTTCTACGGTGTCAGAGACTTCCAGTACCACGAAAGCGTCGGAGACCTTGGTGATCTTGCCAGCGATGCCGCCGGTGGTCACAACTTCGTCACCTTTCTGCAGGCTGCCCAGCAGGTTTTTCTGCTCTTTGGCACGTTTGGCCTGTGGACGCCAGATCATCAGGTAGAAGATGACCAGGAAGCCGACCAGGAAAATCCACTCGAAACCACCGCCCATAGGACCGGCAGCGGCAGGCGCAGCGGCGTCAGCCATGGCGTTAGAGATAAAAAAGCTCATTTAGCACTCCAGTTGCAAATAGTGAATCTTAGGGTCGGAAAACTCAGTCCAAGGGCGGCACAGGAAGCCCGCGCTTGGCATAGAAGGCATCGACGAAGGCGGCCAATGTACCCTGTTGAATAGCCTCGCGCAAACCAGCCATCAGGACTTGGTAGTGACGCAAATTGTGGATGGTATTCAACATGCTACCCAGCATTTCCCCACACTTGTCCAGATGATGCAGATAAGCACGGGAGAAGTTCTGGCAGGTGTAGCAATCACAGGTAGGATCCAGCGGCGAATCATCATGGCGATGGAACGCGTTACGGATCTTCAGCACGCCTGTATCGATGAACAGATGCCCATTGCGGGCATTACGGGTTGGCATCACGCAATCGAACATGTCCACACCGCGGCGCACACCCTCTACGAGATCTTCCGGTTTGCCAACGCCCATAAGGTAACGAGGTTTTTCAGCGGGCATTAGGCCTGGCAGATAATCCAGCACCTTGATCATCTCGTGCTTGGGTTCGCCTACCGACAAACCACCGATGGCTAGGCCGTCGAAGCCGATTTTATCGAGGCCTTCCAGCGAGCGTTTACGCAGGCTTTCATGCATGCCGCCCTGGACGATGCCGAACAGCGCGGCAGTATTATCACCATGCGCATTCTTCGAACGCTGGGCCCAACGCAGCGACAACTCCATGGAGATTCGCGCGACGTCTTCATCGGCCGGATAAGGCGTGCACTCGTCAAAGATCATCACGATGTCGGAGCCCAGGTCACGCTGGACTTGCATCGATTCTTCAGGGCCCATGAACACCTTGGAACCGTCCACCGGCGAGGCGAAGGTCACACCCTCTTCCTTGATCTTGCGCATCGCGCCCAGGCTGAACACCTGGAAGCCGCCGGAGTCAGTGAGGATCGGGCCTTGCCATTTCATGAAGTCATGCAGGTCGCCATGCTTCTTGATGACCTCGGTGCCAGGGCGCAGCCACAGGTGAAAGGTGTTGCCGAGGATAATCTCGGCACCGGTGGCGACGATATCGCGTGGCAGCATGCCCTTGACGGTGCCGTAGGTACCGACCGGCATGAAGGCCGGGGTCTCGACGGTGCCGCGCGGGAAAGTCAGGCGACCACGACGGGCCTTGCCGTCAGTGGCCAGCAGTTCAAACGACATACGACTCATAAGGTTTCCTCTGGGCCGCGTGGCGCCGGATTGCGGGTGATAAACATCGCATCACCGTAGCTGAAAAAACGGTACTCGTTAGCGATGGCGGCTTGGTAAGCGGCCATGGTTTCCGGGTAACCGGCAAATGCCGAAACCAGCATCAACAGCGTGGATTCAGGCAAATGGAAATTGGTCACCAGGCAATCGACCACATGGAAGGGTCGGCCTGGGAAAATGAAGATATCGGTGTCGCCGCTGAACGGCTTGAGCACACCATCACGCGCCGCACTCTCCAGCGAGCGCACGCTGGTGGTTCCGACGGCCACTACTCGCCCGCCACGCGCCTTGCACGCGGCTACAGCGTCTACGACGTCCTGGCTGACTTCCAACCACTCACTGTGCATGTGGTGGTCTTCGATGTTATCCACACGCACCGGCTGAAATGTGCCGGCCCCCACGTGCAGGGTCACATAGGCGGTCTCGACGCCCTTAGCCGCAATCGCATCCAGCAGCGGCTGGTCGAAATGCAGCCCCGCAGTCGGGGCGGCGACAGCACCGAGGCGCTGGGAGTAAACCGTCTGATAACGCTCGCGATCCGAGTCTTCGTCGGGGCGATCGATATAGGGCGGCAGCGGCATATGGCCGACACGCTCCAATAGCGGCAACACCTCTTCGGCGAATTCGAGCTCGAACAGCGCGTCATGGCGAGCGAGCATTTGAGCTTCACCACCGCCATCGATGAGGATCTTCGATCCCGGTTTCGGCGACTTGCTGGAGCGCACATGGGCGAGTACGCGATGACTGTCCAGCACCCGCTCCACCAGAATTTCCAGCTTGCCGCCGGACGCTTTCTGACCAAACAGCCGCGCAGGAATCACTCGGGTATTGTTGAACACCATCAGGTCGCCTGGGCGCAAATGCTCAAGCAAATCAGTGAATTGACGGTGTGCGAGGGCACCGCTGACCCCGTCCAGGGTCAGCAGTCGACTGGCGCGACGCTCGGCCAAAGGGTGGCGAGCAATCAGCGAATCAGGGAGTTCAAAAGTAAAGTCAGCAACGCGCATGATGGAGTTCGTCTAGCAGGGCCGGGAAGTCTAGCGGAAATAGTGAAAATTGACCATGAAAGGTGATTGACCAACGGTAATCTCATCTCTATACTTCGCCGCCATTGAGCCCTGATGGCGGAATTGGTAGACGCGGCGGATTCAAAATCCGTTTTCGAAAGGAGTGGGAGTTCGAGTCTCCCTCGGGGCACCATCTTAAAAAAAGACCTTGAAATTCAAGGTCTTTTTTTTCGCCTGCTGAAAAGCGCTTCACCGGCTGGGCTTTTCCCCTCTCGAATCAAAACACTCTGCAAGCCTTTGCAGGCTCTCACGCCTAGTGGTGCAACTTTCTAGCTGCCACCCCCCCATGACACTCTTAGCCGCACTACAGAGCACTTGAGAGCGCGCGCATGGGCTAGCGGGATATGTGCGGCGGCTCTATCCGAGATTATGTTTCTAGGGCTGCTCTACGCCACGAGAGTTCTCGACACTTTCAAGAAATAGCTTCGTCTGGCGGTTGGAGCGCAGGCAGACGACACGGCATGTCGACGGAGCCGATGCTGCAAGCTGTTTCATCTTGGAGCGCGCCGATTTGCGAGTAGTCCACATGAAGCTGAAAAACTCCGGGAGATTACCCAGCCGCTCAGGACAATTCTCTGGAAGGTCTGGCCGAAAGCCGTCTCGCTGAATCAGTGCCCTGAGAAGCACCCGCCAGAATCGCAGCGGCCACGACCGATCAATCCATATCAGGAGATCGGCTCGAACAATACGACTGTCCCAAGTGGCCGAATGCCCCCCTTCAAATATCCACCGATCACGCGCCTCAACTTCGTGACAGAGGCGAGTCTTCTCGTCCTTGCTTCGCTCGATCCAGCCAGGCTGCCAATGGATCGTATCGATATGAATGACAGGTAGCTCGGTACGCTTACCCAACTCTCGGGCAAGGGTGGTTTTTCCTGAGCCTGGCTGGCCAACAATCATGACGCGCTGCATAACACCTGACTACCGTATACCAGCAGTTCGAAATCAACCATGAGAGTCGGATAAACGATCCGCTGGAGCTCTCACTCCAAACAACTGCTTAGCCAGCTGTGTGCCTCGCTCGAGCCCCTCCCCAGTCAACCAGATCGATTTATTCCGGTTGACCGGGTTGCTGATGAAACCATGCTCATGTAGCCGATTCATGACTTCGAAGTCGAACCCTTTCCAAGCATTGCCATCGTCCGAACTGAAGGCTGCCAATAGAGCAAGCACGGCGTCTTCAATCAGTTTTTCGTCGTATTCCATCATCGGCACTCCGTTCATATTCAACGAGCGTCATCGACGCTTGTGAGCATTCACACTCATCCCGACCAGCGATGCGATGATCGCCAGAGTCAAGTCACGATAACTTTTCTCGCGCCCAAAACAAAACCCCTGTTTGCGTTAGCAAACAGGGGTTCTGGAATTTAATCTTGACGATGACCTACTCTCACATGGGGAAACCCCACACTACCATCGGC
>NZ_UTKY01000097.1 GCF_900583165.1 Pseudomonas viridiflava
CCTGAATACTGAGTACACCACCAATCCCTGTGGGAGGGGGCTTGCTCCCGATGCGGTGGACCAGTCACTGGATTAAGTGACTGACACCCCGCCATCGAGGGCAAGCCCCCTCCCACATTTGGCTCTGCGCCGAGCCTGAATACTGAGTACACCACCATCCCTGTGGGAGGGGGCTTGCCCCCGATGCGGTGGACCAGTCACTGGATTAGGTGACTGACACACTGCCATCGGCGGTAAGCCCCTCCCACATTTGGCTCTGCGCCGGGCCTGAATACTGAGTACACCACCAATCCCTCTGGGAGGGGGCTTGCTCCCGAGGCGGTGTATCAGTCACTGGATTAGGTGACTGACACCCCGCCATCGAGGGCAAGCCCCCTCCCACATTTGGCTCTGCGCCGAGCCTGAATACTGAGTACACCACCAATCCCTGTGGGAGGGGGCTTGCCCCCGAGGCGGTGGGCCAGTCACTGGATTAGGTGACTGACACACCGCCATCGGCGGTAAGCCCCTCCCACATTTGGCTCTGCGCCGGGCCTGAATACTGAGTACACCACCAATCCCTGTGGGAGGGGGCTTGCCCCCGATGCGGTGGATCAATCACTGGATTAGGTGACTGACACACTGCCATCGGCGGTAAGCCCCTCCCACATTTGGCTCTGCGCCGGGCCTGAATACTGAGTACACCACCAATCCCTGTGGGAGGGGGCTTGCTCCCGATGCGGTGGACCAGTCACTGGATTAAGTGACTGACACCCCGCCATCGAGGGCAAGCCCCCTCCCACATTTG
>NZ_UTKY01000033.1 GCF_900583165.1 Pseudomonas viridiflava
GACGCAGGCAACGCCAACTGGTGCAACCACCGCGACCCTGGCGCCGATGAGCGCACAAACCGGTGGGACGGTCTCGGTAGAGTTCACACCGATGTACACAACCGACAAGATCAAGGTCACGATGATCGGGACGGCGGGGGCAGGCACTCCGGTGATTGCCGAGAAGAATGGTTTGGCCAGTGGTGTACAGACGTTTGCTATTCCAAAGTCGGCAATAGCCGCGAATATTGGCAATGGGAACAAGACGTTCACATTGAAGTACGAGGTGACTCGTAGCAGCGTGACGATGCCTTCGTTGACGCTGACTGTGACGGTGACTCCAATTCCGCAGGACAGCTTGCCGAGAGCATTGATCAATTATGTGCCGAACAGCGGCGCTTTGGATATCACAACGTTTGGTGCTAGTACCAGGTGGCGG
>NZ_UTKY01000073.1 GCF_900583165.1 Pseudomonas viridiflava
ATCCCGAACTCAGCAGTGAAACGATGCATCGCCGATGGTAGTGTGGGGTTTCCCCATGTGAGAGTAGGTCATCGTCAAGATTAAATTCCAGAACCCCTGTTTGCTAACGCAAACAGGGGTTTTGTTTATGTAGAAGCCAATGAATTTCATCGGCACGTTGTTAGCGCGACGTTCCGATACACAGAATTTCTTGACGACCATAGAGCATTGGAACCACCTGATCCCATCCCGAACTCAGCAGTGAAACGATGCATCGCCGATGGTAGTGTGGGGTTTCCCCATGTGAGAGTAGGTCATCGTCAAGATCAAATTCCGAAACCCCTGTCTGCTAACGCAGACAGGGGTTTTGTCGTTTATGTGCCCAGCGTCAATACTCAGTGCAAATGCTTCGGGCTCAAGCCTTTACACTCCTTACTCTTGTACGACAACCGCTGGTCGGTTTCGCTCGTAAATCAAAGATATGTCCTACAAATCTCTCAGTTTTGTCCCACTTTGGCCGAAAGCCTGACGAGCCATGCGTGCACCCAAATATAGCGGCCGCAACAAAGCTGCGTATCCCATTTCAGGGACCGTACCACCAGGCACGCTAACCCCCCTTTGGCATAAAGAAGTCGATGAAATGAATCTAAAGTTCAGTCATAAAATTCTGTTGGCCGCGTCAGTCGTCGTGGTTCTAGCCTTCGCGTTATTCACGCTGTACAACGACTATCTGCAGCGCAGCACCATCAAGCAAAACCTGGAGTCATCCATCGAGCAATCGGGTGAGCTCACCGCCAGCAGCGTGCAGAACTGGCTCAGTGGTCGGATCTTGGCTCTCGAAAGCCTCACGCAAAACGTCGCCCATCAAGGCAGCAACGCTGACCTTCCTGGGTTGGTCGACCAGCCGGCATTCACCTCGAACTTCCAGTTCACCTATGTGGGCCAAACCAACGGCGTGTTCACCCAGCGTCCAGACGCCAAAATGCCCGACGGCTACGACCCCCGCCAGCGCCCTTGGTACAAGCAAGCCGTGGCCGCCGATAAACCCATGCTCACCCCCCCTTACATGGCCGCAGTCGGTGGGCAGATCGTAACCATCGCCATGCCGGTGAAGAAGAACGGTGAACTGCTCGGCGTGGTCGGTGGAGACCTGAGCCTACAAACCCTGGTGAAGATCATCAATTCGGTGGACTTTGGCGGCATAGGCCATGCGTTCCTGGTCAGCAGCGATGGCCAGGTCATCGTCAGTCCTGATCAGGACCAGGTGATGAAGAACCTCAAGGACATCTACCCCGGCACCCCGGTACGCATTGAAAAGGTCAGCCAGGACGTCGTGCTTAATGGCCAGGACCGCATCCTGTCATTTACCCCTATCAGCGGCTTGCCCGGTGCAGATTGGTACATCGGCCTGTCGATCGATAAAGACAAAGCCTACGCACCGCTGGGTAAATTCCGCACTTCTGCTTTAATCGCCATGTTGATCGCTGTGGTCGCGATTGCGGTGCTCTTGAGCCTGTTGATCCAAGTGCTGCTGCGCCCGTTGACGACTATGGGCGTCGCCATGCAAGACATTGCCCAAGGTGAAGGCGACCTGACCCGCCGGCTGACCGTTACCAGCAAGGACGAATTCGGCGAAGTCGGCAGTGCATTCAATCAGTTCGTGGAACGTATCCACGCTTCGATTTCCGAAGTGTCTTCCGCAACTCGCCAGGTACACGACCTGTCCCAGCGAGTAATGGCCTCGTCCAATGCCTCAATCATCGGCTCCGATGAACAAAGCGCGCGCACCAATAGTGTGGCGGCAGCGATTAACGAGCTCGGTGCCGCCACCCAGGAAATTGCCCGTAACGCTGCCGATGCATCCCAGCACGCCAGTGGCGCCAGCGAGCAGGCGGATGATGGGCGCAAAGTGGTGGAACAAACTATCCTGGCAATGTCTGCGCTGTCGCAGAAGATCAGCTTGTCCTGCACCCAGATTGAAACCTTGAACGCCAGCACCGACAACATCGGCCACATCCTCGATGTGATCAAAGGTATCTCGCAGCAAACCAACCTACTCGCACTCAACGCTGCCATTGAAGCTGCGCGAGCCGGTGAGGCTGGACGCGGGTTCGCGGTAGTTGCCGATGAAGTGCGTAACCTCGCTCACCGCACCCAGGAGTCTGCCGAAGAGATCCACAAGATGATCACCTCCCTGCAGGTGGGCTCACGCGAAGCGGTGACCACCATGAACGCTAGCCAGGCTTCCAGTGAAGAAAGCGTGCAGGTTGCCAATCAGGCGGGGGAGCGTTTGATCAGCGTGACGCAGCGGATCGTCGAGATCGATGGGATGAACCAGTCCGTGGCTGCGGCCACTGAAGAGCAAACAGCTGTGGTGGAAACGCTCAACGTGGATATCAATCAGATCAACCTGCTGAACCAGCAGGGTGTAACCAACCTCAACGAAACCCTGAAAGACTGTGACGCGCTATCGCAACAAGCGAGTCGCCTGAAGCAACTGGTCGATAGTTTCAAGATCTGACCGGTGATTGATCGCACAGGAGCGAGTTGCTTCGCTCCTGTCGCTTAACCCAGTAGCCGCTGAACATTCTCCAGGGCGCTATTGGTGAAGGCTTGTACAAACGCTTCAAACCCCCTCTGCGTAACATCTATCGGTTCGGCAATAGTCGTCCATGTCACTCTTGAGTGCTCTTGGCCAAGTGCTTCCACACGGATCGCCGCCCATAACCGGGCGATGCCCAGCGTGTTGTAGATCAGGGTCCAAGTCATGTGCATGGCTTGTTCGTCCCGGCTATTGAGTTGCTCCACAACACAATTGCCGTCACGGAAAAACTTTGTACGCAAGGCGCCCACGCCTGCGCCCGTTAATTCAATATGGGTAAGGGCGGGAATGAATGCATCAAAACCTTCAAATCGCCCCACTATGCTCCACAGGCTGGCGGCATCGCTATTGACCACCACGGACGCCACAATTGGCAGGCCGTTTGGGTTGCGTATCATCGTATCGGGTTGCAGCAGTTTCATGAGTTGTCCTGAGGCGTTCAAAGAAAGCCGATGGCCTTGAGATAGTTGCAGCCTTTTTTTAGCAGTGTTGCGTCTTTATCAGGGTAGGGCTCTCCCATCTGCTCGACAGTGTGGCGCGCATTGTCGTGACGAATCGTTGAGGTATCGCCGATGTCTTCGTCCAGGTGGTCAAGGTAGAACCCGAGCACTGTGAACAATGCGTTTTCCTCTCCTACCGCATGTAGGGCCTGTTGCCATTGCGCCACGGGTAAACGCTCAAATAGATACCCGGCCCGCCTGAAGGCATCCAGATAGTGTTCCCAGCTTAAAGGCTGTGGATTATGCAGGTTGAACACCCATCTACTGGGATCAAAGCGGGTGCATTGGAATGCGATGAAACGCGCCAGGAAGTCCACCGGTATCAGGTCGAAGTTCAGGTCCAGCTTGGGTAACAGGCCCAGTTGCAATGACCCCTTGAGCATCAACATCAAGCGGTTTTTCTGCGGTTGGCAGACTCCGTTGCGGCTGTTGAAGCTGATATTGCCGGGGCGATGGATATTCACCCAAGCTCCTCGTTCCACAGCGCGCCCCAGTTGCCGCTCGGCCACCCACTTGGATAGGTTGTAGCCATTCTTGATGTACAGCGGCAGCGTGGTTGTAGCAGGCGCTTCAAGCACATAGCCCGACGCATCGATGCTACTGGAGGCTGAAAGCGTCGAGATAAAATTAAGGACCTTCTTGCAGCCGGTCTCACATAGACGCAGACACTCGAATATAGGGTCGACGTTATCTGGGGCGAGTGAGGCATAGTCCATCACATGATTGACCCGCGCCGCGTTGTGTACCAGCACACCGAAGTCTTGGGCCAGGGCGTCATACACGTCGGAGGCCAGACCCAATCGAGGCCGGCTGATATCCGCGGCGAGTATTCTCACCCGGCGCAGGTCCAGGTGTTCCAGGCCATATTCTCGCAATGCCTGGGTAAACCGTTGTGTCGCCGAATGCCCCGACTCCTCCCGAACCAGGCACGCTACCTCGTTTGCGCCTGCGGCCAGTAGTGCCTCGACGATATGCACGCCGACAAAGCTGTTGGCCCCCGATACGATCACTTTGTGCGGATCGCCAGCGCGCTCCTTGGGCAGTATGTCGATCACCCATTCCCGCTGCGCATCCGTGATGGCCTGGGCAGAAGGGGCGTCGGGCCGTTTTCTGTCTTCCAGAAGCGTTGCAAGCGTACGAATCGTCGGGACTTCAATGAAGTGGCTCAGTGTGAAGCTACGGCCAAACTGCTTGCGAACGCGCAGCAACAGGGTCGATAGCAAAATTGAGTGGCCGCCGAGTTCGAAGAAACTCTGATCAATGCACACCCGTTCTACAGGCAACGTCAATAGCTCGCTCCATAGATGGGCCAATCGACGTTGAAGGGGAGTATTGGTGCTGCAAGCCAGCTGCAGGGGCGGCTCAAGCGGCCTCGCCAGTAATGCGTTTCGGTCGACTTTGCCGTTTCGGGAGTACGGCATAGTTGGCAACTCGCTCCAGTAGCCGGGCTGCATGTAGTCCGGCAACCACTGCCGCGCATGTTGCTGCAGCGCCTTTATCGAGGCCCCCGGTTGGGGCTGGGCGACATAACCTCGTATCCTGCAGTCACGACCGATCACCACGGCTACCTGGCGATACAGCCGGCTGTTGCGCAAACACTGCTCTATTTCCCGTGGCTCCACCCGGAAGCCGCGGATCTTCACCTGATCATCGCGCCGTGCACCCAGGAGTATTCCGTCGGCGGTCCATTTTGCCAGATCACCGCTGCGGTAGGCTCGCATTGGCTGGCTTCCAGGCACTGCCAGTTCTACAAAAGCGCTGGGTGCGTATTGCGGTGCATTGACATAACCGAGGCTAACGCCTGGGCCTACGATATAGACCTCGCCCGTGACCTGCTCATCTACAGGTTGCAGGTTGTCATCCAGAATCAGCACCTGGCTATTGGCAATGGGCAGGCCCACGTTACGGTTACTGTCGCCGGGTTGCATGATGCGATGGGTGGCCAGCACCGAGATCTCCGTGGGGCCATAGAAGTTATGGAGCTCGCACTGTGCCGCCAATTGCTCGATCACATAGGGTTCGCAGGCATCGCCACCGGTAAACAGATGCTTGAGCCCCAGTGGTCGATCAAGCGGCAAAATACTGAGCAGCGCGGGTGGCAGAAAGGCATGGGTCATGCGCTGCTGTTGAATCAAGGCCACCAACTGCTCTGGGTCGCGCCGTTGCTCTTGGTTGGGGACAATCAGCTCGGCACCTGCCATCAGGGCGGGGAAAATATCGATCAGGGACGAGTCGAAGTCCGACGGCGAGAACTGCAGGACACGGCTCCCCTGATCCAGATTCATACAGGACCTGAACCATGCTGTGAAATGCGCCAGGTTGCCTTGGCTGAGTAATACGCCCTTGGGTACGCCGGTAGTGCCGGATGTATAGAGCATCACGCAGGGGTTATCGGTGCCGCAGTGCTGACGGATTAATGGACCCGGAAGATCGCTGTCCTGTGGCGCGACGTCGCGTGCATTCAGTGAAATGAAGCGCTGGCGCAACGGATGTTGACCGTCATCCAGTAATACGCGCGCCCCGGCGCTTTCGAGCATGACTTGATGGCGTTGTGAAGGTTGGTCCGGACCCAACGGCAGGTAGACCGCGCCACAGCCCAATACGGCAAGAATGCTCGCATAGAGCTCGATGGATTTTTCCAGGCATACCCCGACCACCTGTGGCGTCAGCGCACCTTCCAGCAAGGGGCACAGCCGTTGCTGAATCGCCAGTGCCCGGACGTGCAATTGACGATAGGTGACTTCGCTGCCGGCAATGTGCAGCGCGCAGCGGTCGGCAAATGTCTGGAGGCTGACCTGCAACCGTTCGATCACTGGCACTTGGGCTTCCTGCATCACAGCAGGGTCAGCAGAGCGGTTGAATCGATGGAGAAACGCCAACGCTTCAAGCCCGATCAAACCTTGCTCGGGCCAGTCATTGGTCATCGTGCGCGCACTGAAATACCCAGGGTCCCGTGAGAAGCCACTGACGTGCAGCGCCACCCATTCCACCAACGCACTCGTTGCCTGCTGGCGTAGCCGCTGACCATTGCCGCTGGGCTCATCGTCGATGTCCAGTACCGCCACCAACTGTGGTCCGCGCCCATAGGCCCGCAGTTGCAGCGCGGGCAGTCCGCTGTCGGCGATCGGGCCGACAGCGAGGCGCAGGCTGAGCACTGGGGGTTGATCTGACCCGTCGGGTGGGGGCGAGCTACCATCATCAATCCACAGATCGATGTCCTCATCTCGCGATACATGCCCGTATTGTTCCAGCACCTGCCTGATGGCGAGCAAGCCGCTGCTGGTGCCGTTCCACCCAATGGCTAGGCGTCTCATGTCGACCGCCCGGGTACTGGCAAGAAATCGTTCAACGACTGCGCCACACTGGGCGTTTGCAGCAACCCGCTGTGTTGCAGGAAGCCAGCAATATTCCCCATCAACGGGTGACGATGGTTGATGGGATATGCCAGTGCCATGATCTCATCGTGTAATGCACTGCGCAGTCGAAGCGTGATATCGAGGTGGTCGACCACCAGCAGGTCGAAATTCTTTTGCAGGCCGTTTGTCAGGTAATGCGCCAGGAATGTCGGCAGCACCTGAGCAATGCTGTCGCGATCACTGGAGCTTGCGCCTTGCCAGTAAAGGCGTACCAGGCGCGTCCAGAATTGCGCATGGCGACCCTCGTCGCAAAGGTGGTCGGCCATCAAGCCACGGATGGACGCTTTGACACTGGAGTCCTTGGCGAACGCCGCCACATCGCGGGTCACCGTGTTTTCAGCGATGGCCACGCCAATCAGTTCTATCGCATCGTGCAAGTGCGCGGGTGCCAGTGCTTGGGCCGCTGGCAAGGCCACGCTCAACTCTATGTGCGCGGGCAGGTCCAGGGGTTGTATGCCGGTCATGGCGATGGTTTGTTGCAGGAAGTCCAGCGCGATAAGAGCGTGGTAGTCCTCGTCCACGATGACAGTCATCGCATCAATGCGACAGGCAAGCGGGTAGGGCACCGAGAAGCGATTCTTGGCAATACTGCGCGCGGTCTTGTCGACAATCTCGGTTTCGAAAATTACTACGTCGTTGATGAATTTGTAGAAGCTTTGCAGCAACACGAAGTCGCGCCACTGCGGGCAGTGTTCGAGAAAGGTTGCGCTGAGTACCAAGGGCTGGCGACAGAGCGGGTAGATCAACTTGTCATCGTTCTCCAGCAGACGGCGAGGCCGTGTACGAATAGTTGCGCGACGGTCCCAGTCATCGGCAATGGAGAGGTAGTCGACAGCATTCATGGCCGGGCCTCCTGCAACGAAGACTGTACCTCGTCCAGGAACGTGATACGACTTTCAATCGCGGCGAGGGCCGTGTCGTTGGCTTGTTGGCGGTAGGCGGGGTCTGCCGTGACCAAGCGTTCGAGCAACTGCTCTGCGGCCGGGCCATGCTCCTCGGCGTCCAGCTCGATATGTCGCATGAGATAGTTATAAAAGGTTGGCGCCTGGCGATGGGTAAGCTCATCCTGCTTCAGGATCTGCTCGAACATCGCAGGGATAACGCGCTCGCGCCCGTGAAGAAACGCGGCCGCGACACAGTGTGTGGGTGCACCTGAAACAAGGCGCAATGTATCGTCTACGAAGCGAGCAACGCCGGGAGGTGCCTGTATGAGGTTCAAAGCGGCATCTGCAGGAATGCCTTGGCGCTGCAATGAAATGAAGCGGTTGATCGGCGAGGTGTTGGCGCCGACTTCCTCCATCGCCTCAAGATACAATTCGAAATGGCTGCAATGGCCGTTCCTCGGGTGTTTGTCTGACTCCTCGGCCAACACAATTTCATTGATCAACCGGGCTGCTTGCGGGTCGGCCGGTGGTAGCCAGGGCAGTCGCGTGCACGTCAGGTCCTGCTGCAGGCGTTTGGTGAGGCTCATGAAGTCCCAAACAGCAAATACATGGCTCTCCATAAAAAGTTGTAACTTGCACAATGAAGTTATTTCCTGAAATAACGAATGATTGCATAACTGAAGTTTTGCGCTTTCAAATAATGGTTGATACATGGTTGATGCCTTTAAGTTTGTTACGTCCGCTGCGCAGGCAGCGATGATTTTTTATCGGCAAGGAATAAGGACATGTAAACCCGCGCCGACGCGGAATCTCACTCACGCGTGTGAAAAGGCGCCGTCGGGTAACGGGCCTAATTCAATGATTGACGATGATATGCGGATTAAACAATCAGGCGAGCATATGAATGTATTAGATGTTTTTCTAAATGATGTTGGCTGTCAGTAAGCAGCAGTATTGTAAGTGGGAAGTTTCTACGGAGGGGCACTGCCTGGTGTATGAGTGCCTCAAGATATTAAACGGTAAAGCAGTTGGGTAAGGCTGTATTGAAATTACTTATTACTTCCTGCCTCCAAACCATTAAGGTAGTTCGTGATCACTTCCATGCCACGCATCAAGTGATTGCGCAGGGTAAGGATGCTTTGCTCGATCTTCTTCTGCGCGACCAACTGAAGCAGTTCGCGGTGGTCTTCCTGGGATGTTTCACCTAGCCCCATGGCCTCAAGGTTGAAACGCAGGAAGCGCTCCTCCTCGTTCAGGCCGTGCTCAACCAACTTGAGCAATCGCTGGTTCGGAGCCTTGCTATATAGCGCCATGTGAAACAAGCGATTGAGTCGACCAATCTCGGTGTAGTCTTTTTCTTGCTCCAGGGCGCATATCAAGGCATCCGCCCCGGCGATATCGGACTCGGTGAGCAATGGAATCGATAAGCGCAGCGCCTCAGATTCCAGCAGCATCCGCAGGGCATAGGTTTCTGCCGAGTTGTCTTCTATCAACGGTGCGACCACGGCGCCCTTGTGAGTGACCACATGCAGGAGTGATTGGGCTTCAAGCTGGCGCAGTGCTTCACGTACCGGCATCCGGCTAACCCCGAACAGGCTCGCCAGCTCCTGTTGGCGCATGGCTGTGCCGCAGGGCAGGCGGCCATCAAGGATGGCGTTGCGCAAGGTTTCTTCAATCACGGAGCGTGCGAGATGCGCGGGAATAGGGCCGCTGATCTTGATGCTGTTCAAAGGGGTCGGCTTCTGTGTCACGGTTACGCTACCCTCCTTATTAGTATGCGCTGGTCAATTGGATCCAATGCACACTAGAGCCTGCCTATAAGGTTGTCAAACGGGTACAGTTTCGGCTTGTAAGCGGTTCAACAGAAGGGTCCTGAAGCCCACATTACCGTGTTCCAAGCTCTTACAATCACGTCTATCGATATTCAATAACGGTATTTAAAATGCCGTTCTTATGCCTATAAAGTCATTACCCTGTCTGACCGGGAGTGACCTCATGTCCGCCACCTCTACTGTTCCAACAGCGATCCCTACCGCCCAAGCGTTCGAGATCCGTCCATTGCCCGGCACTGTCGGCGCCGAGATCATTGGCCTGGACTTGTCTCGACCGGTCAATGACGAAGATTTCGCCCGCATCCACCGCGCGCACTTGGACCATCACGTCGTGGTGTTCCGCGACCAGCGCATCACCCCTGAACAACAGATCGCCTTCAGCCGGCGCTTCGGTGTGCTGCAGATCCACGTGCTCAAACAGTTTTTGCTGGCCAACCATCCAGAAATCTTGATCGTCTCAAACATAATCGACAACGGCCAATCCATCGGCCTGGGTGACGCGGGCAAGTTCTGGCATTCGGACCTGTCCTACAAAGAACTCCCCAGCCTGGGTTCGATGCTCCATGCCCAGGAGTTGCCCTCCGAAGGCGGCGACACCCTGTTCGCCGACATGCACAAAGCCTGGGACCAACTCCCCGAGCACCTGCGCCAAGCTGTAGAAGGCCGCAGCGCCGCGCATTCCTACACCGCGCGTTACAGCGAGACCAAATTCGAAGGCAACTGGCGCCCGACGCTGACCCCCGAGCAGCTCGCCCAAGTCGCCGAGGTGGTGCATCCCATCGTGCGCACCCACCCGGAAAACGGCCGCAAGGCGTTGTTTGTCAGTGAAGGCTTCACCACCCGCATCGTCGGCCTGCCCGAAGACGAAAGCCGCGACCTGCTTGCTCAACTTTACGCCCACAGCGTGCTGCCGCAAAACATCTACCGCCACCAATGGCAGCCCCACGACCTGGTGTTCTGGGACAACCGCTCGCTGATCCACCTGGCCGCCGGTTGCCCGAGCTACCTGCGCCGCAAATTGTTTCGCACCACCATCCAGGGCGACGCGCCTTTCTGATTTGGAGCATGACCATGTCCAGGAAAATTCCATTCGCACGCTTGGCCGCCACCGTTGGCCTGGGTGTCAGCCTGTTGGCCGGCAGCCTGGTTGCACCGGCCGCGGCGCAGGCCGAAGGCGAGATCCGCATCGCCGAGCAGTTCGGCATCGTCTATCTGTTGCTTAACGTGGTACGCGACCAGAACCTGATCGAGAAATACGGCAAGCAAGATGGCATCGACATCAAGGTCGACTGGACGCAACTGTCCGGCGGTGCCGCTGTCAACGACGCACTGTTGTCCGGCTCCATCGATATCGCTGGCGCCGGTGTCGGCCCGCTGCTGACCATTTGGGACCGCACCCACGGCAAGCAGAACGTCAAGGCGGTCGCCTCCCTGGGTAACTTCCCCTACTACCTGGTGAGCAACAACCCCAAGGTCAAGACCATCGCAGACTTTACCGAGAAGGACCGCATTGCGGTACCGGCGGTGGGCGTTTCGGTGCAGTCGCGCTTCCTGCAATACGCCGCCGCCAAACAGTGGGGCGACAAGGAATTCAACCGTCTCGACAAGTACACAGTCGCCGTCCCGCACCCCGACGCCACCGCGGCGCTGATCGCCGGTGGTACCGAACTGACCGGGCATTTTTCCAACCCGCCGTTCCAGGACCAGGCTCTGGCCAACCCCAACGTGCATGTCGTGCTCAACACCTACGACCTGCTCGGCCCGAACTCGCCGACGGTGCTGTTTGCCACCGAGAAATTCCGCAACGACAACCCGAAAACCTACAAGGCCTTCGTGGAGGCGTTGACCGAAGCCGCCCAGTTCGCCCAGAACGACAAAGGCGCCGCCGCCGACACTTACATCCGCGTGACCAAAGCCAAGATCGACCGCGCCGAGCTGCTCAAAATCATCGACAACCCGCAGTTCGAGTTCAGCGTCACACCGAAAAATACCTACCCGCTGGCAGAATTTCTCTACCGCGTTGGCGCCATCAAGCACAAGCCAGAATCGTGGAAGGACTACTTCTTCCAGGACGCCAAGCCCCTGCAAGGAAGTTGACATGAACGCGCCCTTGCAAGGCCACGCGGCCAGCAACCTGCACACCCCTTTCCCGTTGCTGGCGGTGGATAACGTCAGCCTTGAATACCGCACCCCTGAGCGCGTGGTGCGGGCAACCCACCAGGTCAGTTTCGAGATCGACCCGGCCGACCGCTACGTGTTGCTCGGCCCTTCAGGCTGCGGCAAGTCCACGTTGCTCAAGGCCATCGCCGGGTTTATCAAACCCTGCGAAGGCGAGATCCGCCTGCTGGGGCAAAAGGTCGAACAACCGGGTCCGGACCGCATCGTAGTGTTCCAGGAATTCGACCAATTGCCGCCGTGGAAAACCGTCAAGCAAAACGTGATGTTCCCGCTGCTGGCGTCCAAAACCCTGAAGCGCGCCGAAGCTGAGGAACGTGCGCTTCATTACCTTGAAAAAGTCGGCCTCAGCGCTTTCGCCGATGCTTACCCGCATACCCTCTCCGGCGGCATGAAAGCGCGCGTAGCCATCGCCCGCGCCCTGGCCATGCAACCGAAAATCCTGCTGATGGACGAGCCTTTCGCCGCCCTCGACGCCCTGACCCGGCGCAAGATGCAGGAAGAATTACTGCTGCTCTGGGAAGAGGTGCGCTTCACCCTGTTGTTCGTCACCCACTCCATCGAAGAAGCGCTGGTGGTGGGTAATCGCATCCTGTTGCTGTCGCCGCATCCGGGGCGCGTGCGTGCGGAAATCCACAGCCATCAATATGACCTGCACAGCCTTGGTGGTGTGGAGTTCCAAAACTCGGCGCGGCGGATTCATCGCCTGTTGTTCGATGAAGCCACCGAAGCTGAGCCTGAGCTGGGTTTCGCCGATATTCGCATTGCTTACTAAAGGGGCCATTCATGCGCCAGGAATTTGAAATCACGTTGGAACCCCTGCTCAGTGTCCCGGTAGAACGCGAGCTGCCCCTGCGCCAACGTCTATGGCAACAAGGCTGGCTGCGCAAGGGCTTGATCCTGATCGTGCTCGCGATCCTCTGGGAAGCCGTCGCACGCTACCAGAATAATGACCTGCTGCTGCCGAGCTTTTTGCAGACCAGCGCAGCGCTCTACGACGGCCTGCTCAGCGGCGAATTGCTGAGCAAGGTGAGCATCTCCCTGGTGGTGCTGATTAAGGGCTACCTGATCGGCATCGTGTTGGCGTTTGCCCTGACTACCCTGGCGGTATCGACCCAATTGGGCCGCGACCTGCTCAGCACCCTGACCTCGATGTTTAACCCGTTGCCGGCCATCGCGCTGCTGCCGCTGGCACTGCTGTGGTTCGGCTTGGGGCAAAACAGCCTGATCTTCGTGCTGGTGCATTCGGTGCTGTGGGCGCTGGCGCTCAATACCTATTCGGGCTTTCTCGGCGTGTCCGAAACCCTGCGCATGGCTGGTCGCAACTACGGCCTCAAGGGCATGCGTTTTGTGTTGTTCATCCTGATCCCGGCGGCGCTGCCATCGATCCTCGCCGGCCTCAAGATCGGCTGGGCATTCGCCTGGCGCACGTTGATCGCTGCCGAACTGGTGTTCGGTGCCACCAGCGGCAAGGGCGGCCTGGGTTGGTACATCTTCCAAAACCGCAACGAGCTGTACACCGACAAAGTGTTTGCCGGCCTCGCGGTGGTGATCCTGATTGGCCTGCTGGTGGAGAACCTGGTGTTTGATACTTTCGAGCGCCTCACCGTGAAGCGTTGGGGGATGCAGCGCTAAACACCTGCTACGATTGCGCCCAATTCACTCCCCGTTGATCACGAGTGCTTGGCATGCAACTACCGGACATGAACCTGCTGGTCGCCCTCGACGCCCTGCTCGACGAGGGCAGCGTCGTCGGCGCCGCCCGCCGCATGAACCTCAGCCCCGCCGCCATGAGCCGCACCCTCACGCGCATTCGCGAGGCGGTGGGCGACCCGATCCTGGTGCGCGCCGGTCGCGGCCTGGTGCCGACGCCCAAAGCCTTGCAGTTGCAAGGCCAGGTGCGCAACGTGGTGGAGCAGGCGGCGCTGCTGTTTCGCTCGGCGGACCAAGTAGACCTGAGCACCCTGCGCCGGCGTTTCAGCGTGCGCGCCAATGACTTTTTCATTGGCGTCTATGGCGGTCGGCTGTTCGACACCATGGAGCGCATGGCACCGCTGTGCGAGCTGTGTTTCGTGCCCGAGGGCGACACCGATGACGAAGCGCTGCGCGAGGGGCGGCTCGATCTACGGGTCAGCAACACCATGCCCAACAGCCCTGAAGTGAAGGTGCAAAACCTGTTCTCCACCACCTTCGTCGGTCTGGCCCGGCAAGACCACCCGTTGTTCGACGACGAAATCACCGCGGCTCGGTTTGCCAGTTACTCCCACATTAGCATCTCGCGGCGCGGTATTGCCCGGGGGCCGATCGACACAGCGCTGAATGCTCAAGGGCTGGAGCGCCGGGTGGCGATGATTGCACCGGGTTTCCATGGTGCAATGTTCATGTTGCCGGATTCCGACTTGATCCTTCCGGTGCCCAAGGAAGCGCTCTACAGCGCCAATCGCCTGAAACTTCCATTGCGCGCATTCCCATTGCCGATCTCGCTACCAACGCTGGTCTTGGCGCAATCCTGGCACCCGCGTTTTGACAAAGACCCCGCGCATAAATGGCTGCGCGAGACAATGCGCGAGAGTTGCCATGCCACCTGGCTGGAAGCCCAGCCCAGTCAAAATGTGGGAGGGGGGTTGTCCCCGATGGCGGTGGATCAGTAAAAAATGCGTAGCTGACACATTGCTATCGGGGGCAAGCCCCCTCCCACAGGGTTCTGTAGCAGATTCCAGAGTTGCGTCCGGCGCACTTATAACCTGACAACATGTAACTTTTTGTCATGAGTTAGCCTGATTAAACTGCTCGGGTATTTACCATTCCGAGTTACCTGTTCATGACTTCCCTTGCTGCCCCCACGCTCGCGGCCGCAGCCAAACCCACTGCCATCAGCCCGCCCGTATTCGGCCCGCGCATCATCATCGGCCTTGTCGGTGTGCTGCTTGCGGTGTTGGTTTCCGGTCTTAACGAAATGGTCACCAAGGTCGCCCTCGCCGACATCCGTGGTGCGCTGTACATCGGCTTCGACGAAGGCACCTGGCTGGTTGCCGCCTACACCGCCACTTCCGTTGCGGCCATGGCGTTTGCGCCCTGGTGTTCGGTGACCTTCTCCCTGCGCCGCTTCACCTTGTGTGCCATCGGCCTGTTCACTGTGCTGGGCATTCTCTGCCCGTTCGCGCCTAACTACGAAAGCCTGCTGGTGCTGCGCACTGTGCAAGGCCTGGCCGGTGGTGCGTTGCCGCCCATGTTGATGACCGTGGCGCTGCGTTTTTTGCCGGCCAACGTCAAATTGTACGGCTTGGCAGGCTATGCGCTCACCGCCACCTTCGGGCCGAGCCTCGGCACGCCGCTGGCGGCATTGTGGACCGAATACGTCGGCTGGCAATGGGCGTTCTGGCAAATCGTCGGCCCGTGCCTGCTGGCGATGGTCGCGGTCGCCTACGGCCTGCCCCAAGACCCTTTGCGCCTGGAGCGCTTCAAACAGTTCAACTGGCGCGGCCTGCTGCTGGGTTTCCCGGCGATCTGCATGCTGGTGATCGGCATCCTGCAGGGCAATCGGCTGGACTGGTTCGAGTCAGGCTTGATCACCTTCCTGCTCAGCGGCGGCACGCTGTTGCTGGTGCTGTTCCTGGTGAATGAATGGTCGCAGCCCATCCCGTTCTTCAAGCTGCAGATGCTTGGCCTGCGTAATTTGGCATTTGCCCTGATCGTGTTGGCCGGCGTGTTGATGGTGCTGACCTCGGTGATCATCATCCCGTCGAGTTTCCTCGCCCAGGTCCAGGGTTATCGCCCACTGCAAACCGCGCCGGTGATGCTGCTGATGGCGCTGCCGCAACTGATCGCACTGCCGCTGGTGGCGGCGCTGTGCAACCTGCGTTGGGTCGATTGCCGCTGGGTGCTGGGGATCGGCCTGGGCATGCTGGTGCTGTGTTGCGTGGGCAGTGCGCACCTCACGTCGGAGTGGATTCGCGACGACTTCTACGGCCTCTACCTGCTGCAAATCTTTGGTCAGCCCATGGCGGTGTTGCCGCTGCTGATGCTGTCCACCGGCAGTATCCAGCCCATGGACGGGCCGTTCGCGTCGGCCTGGTTCAACACAGTCAAGGGCTTGGCTGCCGTGATCGCCACCGGTGTCATCGAAACGCTGACCACTCAACGCCTGCATTTTCACTCGACCCTGTTGGTCGACGGCCTGGGCAACTCGCCCCTGGCCGACGGCGACGCGCCGGGCCTGGCGCACCGCCTGCACGAGCAGGCCGTAGTGCTGACCTCTTCGGATCTCTATTACGTCATGGCCGCAGTAGCGGTGGCGTTGATCCTGCTGATTTTCTGGATGCCCACGCGGATCTTTCCGCCCCGCGCACCGACTTGATTAAGGACTGTTCCATGAAACGCAAAGACAAAATTGCCGTCTGTGTCATCGCCGTATTTGCCGTCGGCGTGCTGGTGTATCAGGCCGCGCCAGCCTTGCTCGGCAGCAAGCGCCAGAGCACCAACGACGCCTTCGTCGCCGCCGATTTCACCCTGGTGGCGCCGCGCGTGGCGGGCTTTATCAAGGAGGTGCTGGTGGAAGACAACCAGCGCGTCAAAGCCGGGCAACTGCTGGCGCTGATCGACGACCGCGACTTCCGCGCCGCCGCCCAGGCCGCCGACGCCGATACCCTGGTCGCCCAGGCCCAATTGAAAAACGCCACCGCGACCTTGGAGCGCCAAAGCTCGGTGATCGCCCAGGCCCAGGCCACCGTCGCCGCAGACCGCGCCGAAATGGCCTTCGCCGAACACGAACTGAACCGCTACAACCACCTCGCCGGCGTGGGCGCGGGCACCGTGCAGAACGCCCAGCAAGCCAAGACCCGTATCGACCAGGCCACCGCACGCCTGGCCAATGCCACGGCGGTGCTGGCGGCTGAGCGCAAACAGGTAGAGATCCTCACTGCCCAGCGCGATGCCGCCGAAGGTGGGCTTAAACGCGCCCAGGCCGCGTTGGAGCTGGCCAGTTATCAGCTGTCGTACACGCGCATCGTCGCGCCTGTCGATGGCATGGTCGGCGAGCGCGCTGTGCGCGTAGGCGCGTATGTGACGCCGGGCAGCAAGATCCTGGCGGTCGTACCGCTGGCAGAGGCGTACGTGGTGGCCAACTTCCAGGAAACCCAGCTCTCTCATATGCAACCCGGCCAAGCCGTGCAAGTGCGTGTCGACAGCCTCGACGGCCAGTTGCTCAATGGCCATCTGGAAAGCCTCGCGCCCGCTACCGGCGTGACCTTCGCCTCGGTCAAGCCTGACAACGCCACCGGCAACTTCACCAAGGTCGTGCAGCGCATCCCGGTGAAGATTGTGCTCGAGCCCAACCAGGCACTCACCGAGCGCCTGCGGGTCGGCATGTCGGTAGAAGCCAGCGTCGACACCCAGCCGATGACGAAGCAACGCGAGGTGGCCCAGCAATGAAGCGAGTCGCCTGGCTCACCTTGAGCCTTATTAGCCTGAGCGCCTGCACCGTTGGCCCAGACTTCCAGAAACCCCAAAGCCCGCAAGTAACGCAATGGAGTGAACCCCAGGGGCGTCAGGCTGACAGCCGTGCAGTGAGCGATCCACTGCAAGAGCGTTGGTGGGATGTGTTCCACGACGAGCAACTGTCGGCCCTCACACGCCGCGCACTCACCGATAACCTCGACCTGAAACTGGCCAGCAGCCGCCTGCAACAAAGCCGCGCCGTACGCCAGGTGACTACCGCCGAGCGTTATCCCAACGTCGATGCTTCGGGGGCTTACCAGCGCAAACGCAACAGCGGCAAAGGCCTGAGCGACCCGTCTGGTGAAGACGGCCGTGCGGCGTTCAACCAGTGGGACGCGGGTTTCTCCGCATCCTGGGAGCTGGATTTCTGGGGCCGCGTCAAACGCGAAACCGAAGCCGCCGATGCCACCTTGCAAGTCGCCGAAAACGACCGCCGCGCCGTGCTGCTGTCGGTGCTCGCCGAAACCGCCCAAAACTACATCCAACTGCGCGGCATACAAAACACCCGCGCCGTTACCGAGCAAAACCTGGATGTCGCCCGCCACAGCCTCAAGCTCTCGCAACTGCGCCTGGCCGACGGCGTGGCGACCGACCTGGACGTGGCCGAAGCCGCCGCTCAAGTCGCCGCCATCGAAGCGCGCCTGCCAGACCTGCAGCAGCGCCAGGACCAGTTGATCAACGCCCTGAGCCTGTTGATGGGGGAACCGCCGCAAGCGCTGCATGCGCAGTTGTCCAAAGACGCCGCCGTGCCGCAAACCCCGCGCCAGGTCGCCATCGGCTTGCCTTCAGAACTGGCCGAGCGCCGTCCGGATATCCGCCAGGCCGAGGCGCGCTTGCATGCAGCCACCGCCAACATCGGTGTGGCCAAGGGCGATTTCTACCCGCGCATCACCTTGTCCGGCAGCCTGGGCTCTCAGGCCATGCAACTGTCGGATTTCGGCTCGTGGGGTTCGCGCGCCTTCGCTTTCGGCCCGCAGTTCAGCCTGCCGCTGTTCAACGGTGGGCGCCTCAAAGGCATGTTGAACCTGCGCGAAGCCCAGCAACAGGAAGCGGCGCTGGCGTATCAGCAAACCGTACTGCGCGCATGGCATGAAATCGATGATCAACTAAGCCGCTACAACGCCAGCCAACTGCGCCGCGACAGCCTCGCCGAAGCCGTGCGCCAGAACCAGATTGCCTTGACGACGGCGCAACATCAGTACGTCGAAGGCGTGGTGGATTTCGTCAACGTACTCACCGTGCAAGGCGCATTACTGGCCACGCAAGAGCAGTGGGTCGAGAGTTCTACCGGTGTTTCCCTGGCCATGGTTGGCCTCTACAAAGCGTTGGGCGGGGGTTGGGAATCGGTGTACCCGCTGCAAACCGCCGCACGCTGATCAACAAAGAGTTTTGTCAGTCGCGAAATAAGGTGTAATGATAATTGCTCTCAATAGTGTATCTGAGCTTTTCATGGACACCGCGACTGACGGCCAGCAACAGCTTCACCTCCTGTACCGCGACCATCACGGCTGGCTGCAAGGCTGGCTGCGCAAGCGCCTGGGCGACCGCGAGCACGCCGCCGATGTGGCCCAGGACACGTTCCTGCGGCTGCTGGTGTCCGGGCGCTTCCCAGGAGACAAGGAAAGCCGCAGCTACCTGGCGCAGATCGCCCGCAACCTGGTGATCGACCAGTGGCGACGCCTGCGTATCGAGCGCGCCTACCTCGAAAGCATCGCGCACCTGCCTGAGCCCGAATCCCCGTCTCTTGAAACCCGTGCGCTGATCCTCGAAACCCTGATGCAAATCGACGCGATGCTCGACCGCATGCCCGACAACGTACGGCGGGCCTTCATGCTGTCGCAGTTCGAGGGGCTGACGTACGCGCAGATTGCCGAGCGCTTGGGTGTCACTGTCAGTTCGGTGCAGAAATACATGACCCGCGCCATCGTCGCCTGCTACCAAGTGGCGTTCGAAGAATGAGACACGACGCGCCCATTGCACCGGCTATTGTCGAGCAAGCCAGCGAATGGCTGATGCTGCAGTGGGGCGGCGACTTGCAGGGCGAACAACGCCAGGCCTTCGCGCAATGGCAGGCTGCCGACCCGGAACACCGCCGCGCCTGGCTACGTTTGCAGCATTTGCAGCAGACCCTCGGTGGTGTTCCGGCCGACAGCGCCCGCGCCGTGTTGCGTGACAGCCCCGACACTCAGCGCCGCGCCGCCCTCAAGTTGCTCGGCGTGCTACTGGTTGCCGGCGGCAGTGGCTACCTGGTGCAACGCAGCGAACCCTGGCAAGCGGCATTCGCCGAGCAGCGCACCACCACCGGCGAGATCCGCCACGTCACCCTCAGTGACGGCACGCGCCTGGACCTTAATAGCGACAGTGCCGTGGACCTGCGTTTCAGCGCCAGCGAGCGACGTATCCGCCTGATCCGTGGCGAGATCCTGCTCACCAGCGGCCATGACCCATTGCGCCCGCTCATCGTTGAAACCCCGGCCGGCGATGTACAGGCGTTGGGCACCCGCTTTGCCGTACGGGAATTACCCGATGGCAGCCGCGTCGACCTGTACGAAGGCCGCGTGCGAGTCACTCCTGTACACGGCGCCCCGGTGCAGATGAACGCCGGTGACAGCCTGTGGTTTAACACACGCCAAAGCTCAGCGCTGCCGGTAGCAGGTGCCAATGCCAGCAGTTGGACCGAACACCGGCTGATCGCCGAGCGTCAGCCGCTGGGCGAATTCGTGGCACAACTGAGCCGCTATCGTCCGGGGCTGTTGCGCTGTGATCCGGCGGTGTCTGGCTTGTTGCTGACGGGCGTGTTTCCACTGAACGATACCGACGCCATCCTTAACGCCTTGGAGCGCTCACTGCCGGTGCACGTGCAGGCCGTGACGCGCTACTGGGTAACGATCAAGGCGCGGGTCTGAAAAAAATTTCCAAACAGCTTGTCGGTTTTCGCACCTCGCTCGGGATACCTCTTGAAAGCCAATCAAGAAGCGATCTCACGGGGAGTCCTGCAATGCCGCACCACCCAAACCAACCCTTGGCCCGCGCCCTGCGCCGTGGCCTGTTTGTCGGCCTGCTGGCCACGGTACCGTTGGTGCCAACGATGGTTCACGCCGAAGAAAGCGCTGAAGTGCTGCGCACCTACAACATCCCGGCGGGCAGCCTCGACCAGGCGTTGAACCGCTTCGCCAGCACCTCGGGCATCTTGTTGTCGGTAGACGCCACGCTCACCGAAGGCAAGCGCAGTGCCGGCCTGCAAGGGCGTTATGCGGTGGGCGCCGGGTTGGAGCGGCTGTTGGCGGGTAGCGGGTTGGTGGCTATGCAGTCCCAGGGTGGCTGGTCGTTGCAGGCGCTTGCGCAGGGCGACACCGTGCAGCTCGGCGCCACACAAATCAGCGGCCAGCAGACCCAGGAAAGCGCTTGGGGCCCGGTGGACGGTATTGTCGCCACCCGCAGTGCATCCGGCAGCAAGACCGATTCGGCGCTGGTTGAAATCCCCCAAACCATCAACGTGATCACCGCCGCCGAGATCAAGGCGCGGGGCGCCCAGAGCGTCACCCAGGCGCTGCTCTACACGCCCGGTATGTCGGCAGGCGGTTTTGCTGACCGGGTTAAGTTGTTCGATGAGCCGACCTCCCGAGGTTTCTCGCCCACGCCTTTGTACCTCGACGGTTTGCACCTGCCCTACGGTGGCGGCAGCACCGGTGGTGCGTTGCAGATCGAGCCCTATTCCCTGGAGCGCATCGAAGTGCTCAAAGGCCCAGCGTCGGTGCTGTACGGGCAGAATCAGCCGGGTGGCATCGTCAGTATGGTGAGCAAGCGCCCCAGCGAAACCCCGATACACCAGGTGGTACTGGAAGCCGGCACCTACGAACACAAAAGCGCGGCCATCGACCTGAGCGGGCCGCTGGATGAGCAAGGGCAGTTTCTTTATCGCCTGACCGGCCTGGCCAATGACGGGCAGGATGAAATCAACTATGTCGAAAACAAACGCCAGTTCATCGCCCCCAGCCTCACCTGGCGCCCCAACGATGACACCAGCGTGACCCTGTTCGCGCAGTACCAGAAAGACAAAGGCGTGCCCGAGGCCCAGGGCCTGCCAGCTTCCGGCACGCTGTGGGCCAACCCCAATGGCAAGATCAAGCGCGACCTGTTTATCGGCGAGCCGGGCGTCAACCAGTACAACCGTGAGCAATACGTACTGGGCTACGAGATTTCCCATCGTCTCAACGACACCTGGACCCTCAAGCAAAATGCCCGTTACGCCGAGGTCGATGACCACTACATCGCGCCTTTGCACGGCTACAGGTTTGCCGCCAACCCTGTCACTGGCGCTATGGATCAGCGCTATCAAGAGCGCTTCGGGGTGGACTGGCAGCAGAACAATAAAGTGTTTGGCGTGGACAACATCGCCCAGGCCGAATTCGATACCGGCGCGCTATCTCATACCGTCATCGTCGGCCTGGATTACTACCACTCCGGCTCGCTGTTCAGTGGGCGCCGGGACAACAGTCCGCCATTGATCGACTTGTTCAACCCGGTCTATGGCGGGCGCCTGAACTTCGGCCCGGTTGCTCGCTGGGACCGTACCCTGAGCCAGACCGGGCTGTACGTGCAGGACCAGATCAAGCTGGACAAATGGGCCCTGGTCCTCGGTGGGCGCTATGACTGGGCCAGCGTTGTGAACAAGGACCCGGTGCAAGACACCCGCTTCGCCAGCAAGGACGAAGCCTTCACCGGCCGCGCAGGCCTGGTGTACCTGTTCGATAACGGCCTGTCGCCGTTTGTAAGCTACTCCGAATCCTTCCTGCCGCTGACCGGTACTGACGTTAACGACAAGCCGTTCGACCCCTCTACCGGCAACCAATATGAAGTCGGCGTGAAGTACCAACCGCCAGGCCAGAAGAGTTTTGTGCAGGTGTCGGTCTACCAGCTCGACCAGGAAAACGTGCTGACCACCAACCCACAGAACCCGCTGTACAGCACCCAAAGCGGCGCCATGCGCTCGCGCGGCGTAGAGCTCGAAGCCAAGGCTGCTCTCAGCGATGCCTGGGACATCATCGCCTCGGCCTCGCGCAACGACATCAAGTACACCAAGGACAACGACGGCCGTGAAGGCCGCCACCCTGCCGGCATCTCGCCGCTCACCGCGTCGATGTGGGTCAACTACACCGTGCTTGGCGACACCCCACTGGCCGGTCTCGGTGCGGGCCTAGGCGTTCGCTACGCCCGCCAAAGCCTGGGCGACTACTACGCAGGCGCCTTCACCGTGCCGTCCTACAGCGTCTACGACGCCAGCCTGAGCTACGACCTGAGCCGCTCGCCGCTTAAGCTCAAGGGTGTGAAGCTTGCGTTGAATGTGCAGAACCTTACCAACAAAACCTACGTGTCCCAGTGCACCAGCGACCTGGATTGCTACTACGGGGAAGGGCGCACGGCCGTGTCGAGCCTGACTTACGACTGGTAGTTGGTCACCTGTAGTGAGCGGGCGAGCCCGCTCACTACAGGGTGTCTTGCCGATTAACCATTCATCAGGGGTTCTGCAAAAACACCACATACCCCCGAAACCACTCATTCCCCTGCAAATACCCCGGCGCATCCCACACCCCACCCTGAATCAAGCCAATCTTGAACGGCATCCCCATCCGATTCATGCGCGGCAAATACGCCGCGTAATCCGGGATGCTGTGCCGCCCCTGATAGGTCTGCACCACCACTTCATCCACCACGCCTTTGAGCTGGGCGATGGCGGCCGGGTCGGCGTTGCTGCTCCAGTCCATCAGGCCGGTGATGCTCAGGCGCAGGTCGGCGGGCAGGCGGTGGCGCAGGTCACGCAGGAAGCTGGCGTATTCGTGCAGGTATTGGGTGCGGGCGTCAAAATCGATCTGGATGCCCACCACTGGATTGCCAGCGTCACGCCAGCGTTGAACTTGGCCAAGCAGCTGGATGTATACCGCTTCGGGCCATTTGAGGGTGTGGGCGCGGTACACCACCCAGACTTTGCCCTGGGTGAGGCGCGGCACGCTGATGCCCTGGGCGATCATCTGCACGCCACGTTCGGGCGCGCGTCGCGTGGAGTTGATCTGGCCCTGGAGGATGTAGAGGGTTTTGGCCTGTTTGAGCACCGGCTGCGGCGCGACCCCGCTCCACAGCCAGAAGGCGTCATAGTCGCGAGCGTCGACAGCGCCGAAGGCCGGGCTTGCCAGCAATATCAATCCGAGCCACAGGTTCTTCACCAGTAGTACTGCGCCGATTTGCCCCACTGGGTGTCGGCGAAGCTGCTTTTGAGCTGGCGGAACCAGGCTTTGCGCACGGCAGGTTCCACGTCCTGGCCGCCGCAACTGTTGTAGCCGGCGGGGGCGTAGCAGTTGATGGCGCGGAACAGGGCGTAGGCCTTGTCGTTTTTCGGTGCCTTGGCGTCGCCGATCACACGTTTGTAGCCGTCGAGGCGCGAGAACGTTTCACCTTTGAAGTCCGAGGGTGTACTGCCCAGGCTGCCGGCCGCACGAGCCTGCTCCAACGGCATGCCGTCCAGGTTGTTGCGCAGGATAAATTCACCCAGGCAGTTCACGCCCTGGGGGTTTTTAGCGTCGGCCTGCAAGGTCTCGGCGGTTTGCGCAATGCTCGGGCAGGCGTAGCCGGATTCGGCTTTGTCGCCGTTCCACTGGAACAACTTCAAGGTTTGGCTGGCGCTGTAGACATAGCCCAGGCTGGTGCCGAGCTTGTCCTCCGAGGCGGGTGTCGGCAGTTGCTTGAGGTCATCGAGGAAACGTTCGAACTGGCCGCGCAGCAGGTTTTTATACAGCAGTACAAATTGCGCCGTCTCGCGTTCCAGTGGGTCGCTGGCCTGGGCGATTTGTTGGCGCAGTAACTCGGCCCCGGCGACGTTGCGCAGCAGCACGTAGCGAACCTGCTTGGCGCTGATCGGTGAGTCGGTGGCGAACACCTTGGCCAGTTGGCCGCTGCGCTCATAGTTCAGCGCCAGGGCCAGTTCAATTTGGTCACGTTGCAGGGGCTGCTGTGCCAGCGGCAGCAGTTTCAACCACACGGCTTCGGCACCTTGCCAGTCCTGTTTGGCTTCCAGTGCCAGCGCGCGCAGGGTCTGTTGGCTGAACGCGAAATAATCCAGGCTCGACGGTACGTGCTTGGGCAGGCGCTGCAAGGCCTGATCCGGTTGGTGCTCGACGTACAGCGCATACGCCGCGAGCACGTAGTCGTACAGCGCAGGCTCGTTGGCAAACGCGGTTTTTTGCTGCTCGAGGTCGGCGCGGTTCAGCAGCGGCGGTGTGTGGGCGCGCATCATCTTCAGGTCGCTGACCACTTGGATCAGCGGCGTGAAGCGGTTCTCGCCGCTGAGCGTCAGCAACTTGGTGTCGGCTTCTTCGACTAGCTCATCCATCGACACATTGCGCTGCGCGTCGCTCACCTGCGTGAGTTCATGGGCGTAGGCCTCGGCGAGTTGAGTGTTGTTGTCTGCCAGCCAATACACCCGGCGCAACAGGCCCCGCGCGGAGGCGCTGTATTGGCCTTGTGGATAAGTGTTCAGGTAGTGCTTGAAGCCTTGTTCGGCCTGGGCAAGCGCGGGTTTATCCACACGCTCGAGCTGCGGTACGCCGTACTCGTCGTAAGTGTTGGCCTGGGCCTGGTTCAGCGCCGTGCGGGCGCTCATGTACTGCGCGGTTTCTTTCAGCCAGGGCAGGTTGGCGCTGCTGATCGCAGAGAAACCCCGCTCGGCCTCGGCAAAGCGGCCGCTATAGAAATCGGCGGCGGCTTGCAGATAGGTGCGCAGTTGCTGGCCGTCGCTGGACTGGATCTGCTGCGGGCCCGCCACCACCGGGCCGTCCCAGCTGCAGGTGGTCAGCAGTTGCAGGCGTGCCTTAACCAGCAACTCGCGCTCGGCGGCCGGCATGTCGGCCTTGACCACCTGGCTGACAAACGCGGTGGCGCTGTCATCATCGTTGCTGCGGCAACGGCTGCCCTCGCCGTTGAGGAAGGCTTCGCCGGCGGTTGTGTAGTCGTCACGCTTGATGCCCAAGGGGGCGAGCAGGGTGTCGAGTTCGGCGGTACGCGAATTGTCGGGCTGGTTGTCGGGCTCGGCGTCCGGCCGTGGTGTCAGGCGATACACCGCGAAGGGCACCGGGCCGAACCCCTGGGACAGGTCATCTTCGTCCAGAGCGTTGGGCGCCAGCGGCAGGGCTTTTTTATCGGCCAGCAACAGGCGCAGGTTGACGCGGCTGTCGTTGCCAGGGCTCAGGAAGGGCAGGTTATTGCAGGTGTCGAGGGTGTCACGGGAGACCCGCCAATCGGGGTAGCAAGAGTCGTCGGAGCTGGCCAACACCGGCAGGGAAGTGCCGACGAGCAATGCCAGTGCCAGGGGTGACAAAAAACCGATGCGCATGACGTGTCCTTGATCCTGAGTCCTTGGAAGGCGGCAATAATAGCCTGTTCCTGCGGGCACTTCGGTGAAGGCTTACGCAAATTGCCGATTTGTCTGAATCCAGCCGCGAGCCATGGGTTTTTGCCCCAGCGTGGCGTTGCTGGGGGCCACGCTGTTCGTGCTGTTCGCCTGGGGCGAACGGGTAGGGCTCAAAAACACCTTGCACCACTGCCCGAGGCTTACCGCTAGACTTGGTTAAACCTTCATTTATCAGGAGCCCCACTTATGGAATCGCCAGTGCATAGCTTGCAGTCTCTGTTCAAACAGCTGGGGTTGCCGGATGACCCGGTCAGCATTGATAAGTTTGTGGCGGTGCATTCGCCGCTCAAGGCCGACTTGGAATTGGCAGATGCATTTTTTTGGACGCCCAGCCAGAGCGCGTTTTTACGTGAAGAGAAACGCAAGGATGCAGATTGGGCGGAGTTGGTGGATGAGTTGGATGTGCTGTTGAGGAAGGGGCGGGGGGTGTAAAAAAATCTGACCTCTAATCAGGCAATTGAATTTTTTCTGGGGATGCTCATCTTCGTCTCCCTGCGCGATAACCTCGACATGATGAGCGAGATCCAGCGTCGCGTGGCCGGCCGGGCTGATGCACAATCTTGAGACCTGCATCGGTCTAAGTGTGGGAGGGGGCTTGCCCCCTCCCACAAAAGCCCTTCCATATTTAGCCCGCAGTGTTGGAGCAATCGCTCAGCCCGCTTTACTTACCCAGCCCCTCCCACCATCCATCACTAATTTGTTTCAAAACTTGACGGGCCCCGCCTCATCCACCATATTGATAGTTAGCAAACTAACTGTATGCGAACTATCCAGTGCCTCAATCCCTTGAACTACTCCAGATGAACCTCAGCAGCAGCATGGTGGTGGGCGCCCGTAACTGGCGCAAAATCTGCCAGACCACGCTGGTGAGCTACGGTATTTCCGAAGCCTGCGCCGTGCCGCTGTTGATGATCGGCCGCCTGGGCGACGGTGTGCATCAGGTCAAGGTGGCACAGGCGTCCGGCATGGAAAGCCCGTCGCTGGTGCGCCTGCTCGACCAGTTGTGCAACGGCGGTTACGTGTGCCGCACCGAAGATGCCCATGACCGTCGCGCCAAGGCCTTGAGCCTGACCGAGCGCGGTCGCGAGTTGGTGCAGGCGGTGGAAGTGCAACTGGTGCGCTTGCGTAAAGAAGTCCTGGCGGACATCCCGACTACCGATATGGAGGCAGCGCTACGGGTGTTGCGCGCCTTTGAGGTAGCCACGCTTTGAACGGATTTTTCACTGGCTTCCCGCCCGCCCGCGACTGGTTCTATGGCGTTCGTACGTTCGCCGCCTCAATGATTGCCTTGTACATCGCCATGCTGATGCAAATGCCGCGTCCGTATTGGGCGATGGCCACGGTGTATATCGTCTCCAGCCCGTTTGTCGGCCCTACCAGTTCCAAGGCGCTGTATCGGGCCATCGGTACCTTGATGGGCGCAGCGGCAGCGGTGTTTTTTGTGCCGATGTTTGTGCAGTCTCCGTACCTGTTGGTGGTGGTGATTGCCTTGTGGACGGGCACCCTGTTGTTTCTGTCGATGCACCTGCGCACCGCCAACAATTACGCGCTAATGTTGGCCGGCTACACCTTGCCGCTGATCGCCTTGCCGGTGGTGGATAACCCCCTGGCGGTATGGGACGTGGCCGAGGCGCGTACCGAAGAAATCTTCCTCGGCATTGCCGTTGCCGCCGTGGTCGGCGCGATGTTTTGGCCTCGGCGTTTGATGCCAGTGTTCGACGGCTCGGTCGCCAAGTGGTTTGCCGACGCCCAGGTCTACAGCCAGCGCTTTCTCAGTCGCGACGTCACGCCCGAAGAAGTCAGCACGCTGCGCGGCGGCATGGTTGCCACCTTCAATACCCTGGAATTGATGATCGGCCAGTTACCCCACGAAGGCGCCAGGCCGCAGACGGTACGCAACACCAAGGAATTGCGCGGGCGGATGATTCACCTACTGCCGGTGGTGGATGCGCTCGACGACGCCCTGTATGCCGTCGAACACCGTGCGCCGCAGTTCCTGGATCAACTCACACCGCTGTTGGAAGCCACCCGCCAGTGGCTGGAAAGCTCAAAAGAACATCCCTCGCTGGACAGCTGGCGCACCCTGCGCGATCAGCTCGACGCCTTGCAACCGGCCGGTGAAGCGCTGGACGACCGCCACACCCTGCTGTTCTCCAACGCCCTGTACCGCCTGGCCGAATGGATCGACCTGTGGCAAGACTGCCGCAGCCTGCAAGCCGCCATTGAGTGCGAAAGCCAGGACACCTGGCGCGCCGTCTACCGCCACTGGCGCCTGGGCCGGCTCACGCCGTTTCTCGACCGTGGCCTGATGTTCTACTCGGCGTTTTCCACCGTCACCGCGATCATCGTCGCCTCGGTGCTGTGGATATTGCTGGGCTGGACCGACGGCGGCAGCGCGGTGATTTTGGCCGCCGTGGCTTGTAGCTTCTTCGCATCGATGGACGACCCGGCACCGCAGATCTACCGGTTCTTTTTCTGGACGGCGATGTCGGTGCTGTTCGCCAGCCTTTATCTGTTTCTGGTGCTGCCCAACCTGCACGATTTCCCGATGTTGGTGCTGGCATTCGCGGTGCCGTTTATCTGCATCGGCACGCTCACCGTGCAGCCGCGTTTCTACCTGGGCATGCTGCTGACGCTGGTGAACACTTCGTCGTTTATCAGCATTCAAGGCGCCTACGATGCGGACTTCCTCAACTTCGCCAACGTCAACCTGGCCGGGCCGGTGGGCTTGCTGTTTGCCTTCGTGTGGACGCTCATCGCACGGCCCTTCGGCGCCGAATTGGCGGCCAAGCGCCTGACCCGATTCAGCTGGCGCGACATTGTCAGCATGACCGAGCCTGCGACCCTTGCCGAGCATCGGCACATGGCCGCGCAAATGCTTGACCGCCTAATGCAGCACCTGCCGCGCCTGGCCCTCACCAACCAAGACACCGGCATCGCCCTGCGCGACTTGCGTGTGGCGCTGAACCTGCTTGACCTATTGGCCTATTCGCCGCGCATCCTCGGCGTGCCAAGGGTGTTACTCAACCAAGTGGTCGAAGGCGTGGGCGGTTACTTCAAGGCGTGCCTCAAGGCCGGTGAACGCTTGCCGGCGCCCAGCGGTCTGCTGATGACCCTGGACCGCACGCGCCGCGCCCTCAACGGCCAGGGCCTGCAAGACGAAGACGACACCCGCGTGCACTTGCTGCATGCGCTGGCCGGCCTGCGCCTGGCGTTGTTGCCCGGTGTGGAATTCATTGGCGGCACCGAGCTGGAAGCGCCGCTACCCGATGGAGCGCCTTTATGATCGGTGACCTGGATATCAGCGGGGTGTTTTTACCCACGCTGCTGGTGCTGATGGGCATTACGTACGTGTTGTTCCTGGTGGTGCACGGGCTGTTGACCCGCGTCCACTTCTACCGCCTGGTCTGGCACCGGGCATTGTTCAACGTGGGGCTCTACGCGCTGTTGCTGGGCGCGGTGGACTCACTCAGTCGATACCTGATGACATGAAAAAACCTTTTTTGACCATCGGCCGTGTAGTCCTCACGTTGTTGATCGTGACGTTTGCGGTCGTCGTGGTGTGGCGCATGGTCATGTACTACATGTTTGCCCCCTGGACGCGCGACGGGCATATCCGCGCCGATATCGTACAAATCGCCCCGGATGTGTCCGGGTTGATCCAGCGGGTAGACGTGCGCGATAACCAACTGGTGACCAAGGGCCAGGTGCTGTTCGCCGTTGACCAGGATCGCTTCAAGCTGGCCCTGCGCCAAGCCCAGGCGGCCGTATCTGACCGCCAGGAAACCCTGGCCCAGGCCAGCCGCGAGTACAAACGTAACCGTGGCCTCGGCAATCTGGTGCCCAGCGAGCAGTTGGAAGAAAGCCAATCCCGTGTAGCCCGTGCCCAGTCGGCCCTGGCCGAAGCCCAAGTGACGGTGGACGCCGCCCAGTTGAACCTGGACCGCTCAGTGATTCGTAGCCCGGTCGACGGCTACGTCAACGACCGTGCGCCGCGTAACCAAGAGTTCGTCACCGCAGGGCGCCCGGTGTTGTCGGTGGTGGACAGCAATTCTTTCCACATTGACGGCTACTTCGAAGAGACCAAGCTCGACGGCATTCACGTCGGCATGGCGGTGGATATCCGCGTGATCGGCGACAACGCCCGCCTGCGCGGCCACGTGCAGAGCATCGTCGCCGGTATCGAAGACCGCGACCGCAGCAGCGGCTCCAACCTGCTGCCTAACGTCAACCCGGCGTTCAGCTGGGTGCGCCTGGCCCAGCGGATCCCAGTGCGTATCGCCTTTGACGATGTGCCGGCGGACTTTCGAATGATCGCCGGGCGCACGGCCACCGTCTCGATCATCGGTGACAAGGTGAAAGACGGAGACAAACCATGAAGCAGCTTCTGGCCACCGCTGCGCTGGGGTTGTTGCTCTCGGCGTGCCAAATGGTGGGCCCGGATTACACGCTGCCGGGCCAAGCCGCGGTCAAACGTGGCGACCTGCAAGGGCAGCTCGCGGGCGAGGGCAATAATGTGGTGTCGGCGCCGGTGCCGGCCGATTGGTGGAAGCTCTATAACGACCCGCGCCTGGATGAGCTGGTGCGCCAGGCCATGGCCTCCAACACCGACCTTCGCGTGGCCGCCGCCAACCTGCAGCGCTCGCGTTACCAGGTGCAGCAAGCTGAATCCGCTGGCGGCTGGAGTGCCGGGGCCAAGGCTGAAGCGCAGCGCTTGCAGGAATCCGGCGAAGCATTTTTGCTCGAAGACAAAGTACCGGTGGCCAATATTGGCAGCGTCGGTATCAGCACCTCGTACCAGTTCGATCTGTGGGGCACCTTGCAGCGCGGCATTGAAAGCGCCCAGGCCAGCGCCGACGCCGCGCAAGCCGCTGCCGACATCGCCCGCATCACCCTGGTGGCGGATGTGGTGCGCTCCTACACCCAAGTGTGTGCGGCCAATGAAGAGCTGGGCATTGCCAACGAATCGCTCGACCTGCAAGCCCAGAGCACCCAGCTCACGCAGCGCCTGCGCGACGCCGGGCGTGGCGATGAAACCCAGGTGACGCGCTCGCAGACCCAATACAAATCCTTGCGCGCCGACATGCCGCGCTATGAAGCCGCGCGCCAGGCCGGGTTGTTCCGCCTGTCGATGCTGCTGGCCAAGCCGGTAGACCAACTGCCAGCGGGCACCGGCACTTGCGCCGAGCTGCCGCACATCGCCCAGTTGCTCCCGGTGGGCGACGGTGCGGCACTGCTCAAGCGCCGTCCCGATGTGCGTCAAGCCGAGCGCCAACTGGCTGCAGCCACCGCACGTATCGGCGTCGCCACCGGCGCGCTGTACCCGGACATCAGTATCGGCGCCACCGTCGGCACCGTCGGTATCCTCGACAACTTGGGCACCGCGCCCACCAACCGCTGGGGTTTTGGCCCGCTGATCAGTTGGTCGGTACCGACCAACGGCGCCCGTGCGCGCATCCACGAAGCCGAAGCCGCGACCCAGGGCGCCCTGGCGCACTTTGACGGCGTGGTACTCAATGCCATCCGCGAAACCCAGACCGGCCTGGCGCAATACACCGCGCAACTGCAACGCCGCGATGCCCTGGACGAAGCCGGCGAGTCGGCAAAAGAGGCGGCCGACCAGACCCACCGCTTCTTCCAGGCCGGCCGCGCGTCGTTCCTGGCCGACCTGCAAGCTACCCGCACGTACACCGATGTGCGGGCGCAACTGGCGGCGGCGAACACTCAGGTTGCCATGAGCCAGATCGATCTATTCCTCGCCTTGGGCGGTGGTTGGGAAAGCGGACGAACGCAAGGCTCGCCGGCCAGCAAACCCTGAGCGAATAGCTATGCTTTGACAGGCAGGCCGCCGTGATGGCCTGCCTGACACTGCTCGCGTTTGCTCATGGGGATTCCAATAATGAAAAACCCTTATGCTCCCGCTTTCTGGTGCGTGTTCTTCGCACTGGTGTTGTTATCGGCTGCCTACTTCTACGGCGTCATGCTCGCTCACCAAATCGACAAGGCCATGGTGTTTCTCGACAGCGCCTGTTTGGTGATCGGTACCCTGTCCATTGGCGTGGTGGCCTGGGCTTCCTACCAAAACCACCGGATCAAACGAAAACTCCTCGAACAAGGCAAGACCCGCGTCGCGATCTGGGACACCAAGGTCGCGCTGCGCCGCGTCGAAACCGTGTTCGACCGCTATTTCTGGGGCAGCTACTGGCAGCCGGGGCGCACGTTCCAGGAAGTGATGGGTGAACTCACCGGCACACCGCTGGAAAAAAGCCTCGAAGCCCTGAAAAAACAATGTGTGGCCCTCGACCAACAGGTCGCCGATGGTAGGCATTGGCTGAATAACGCGCGGGAATTGTCCGACGTTGCTACGCAAATGGCCCGTGAACGCTACCAGCTAGATTTCTGCGACCCCAAGGCCGACACCCCGAGCAATGCGGTGATCCATCGCGAGTTTGAGGTGCTGGTGTACACCTGGACGGCGCGGTTGAAGAGTTTCGATCACCAACTCGACGAAATTGAGCTGGAATACACCTGAACTCCTGCGGGCGTTTGCCCCTCTGAAAAGCTGGGCCGTTATCGGCCACGAGTGCTAATCTTCCCCCGCATTTTGGCGGGCTTGAGCCAACCCACACGGGTTCAAGGAAGACAGCCCACTTCTCACAGGATTTGATCAGGTCACTTCATGAATAAGCCAGCAGTCGTTCTTTTGGGTTTCGTTGTCGCCGTTGGCGTCGTCAGTGCAGGCGGCGCCTGGTACACCGGTAAGCAACTGGAGCCGGTACTGCAAACGGCGGTGCAAGACGCCAACAAGGAACTGCAACGCTCCATGGCTGGCGTCGACGGCACCGTCGCCCTGGAGTTGGTCTCCCTGGACCGTGGCCTGTTCAGCAGCACTGCGCACTATCGCCTCAAAGGGCAGGGCTCGTTTTTCGGTGAAGCTAACCCGAATCCTGAACTGCTGATCGTCGACCATATCGAGCACGGCCCGCTGCCGTTCTCGCGCCTGGCGTCGCTGAAGTGGCTGCCAGTCATGGCCACCAGTCACTTTGAGCTGGAAAAAAACCCCACCACCGAAAAATGGTTTGCCGCCGCCAAAGACGTGTCGCCCCTCAAGGGCGTGGCCAATATCGGTTACAGCCGTTCGGTGAGCGGTAACCTCGAATTGCTGCCTCTGGAATACAAGGATGACACCTCGTCGGCGAGCTTCTCTGGCGCCAACATGGACTTCGACAGCAGCGCCGAAGGCAAGAAGGTCAAAGTTGACGGCTTCATGAACAGCCTCAAGGTGGCCGCGATTGACGGCAATGGCGCGCCGTTCAACGCCGAGCTGTCCGGCCTGACCGTGGCCAGCAACCTGGAGAAATCCACGTTCGGCTTCTATACCGGCCAAAACACCGTTGAGCTGACCGATACCAAGGTGACCTTCGGCCCGCAGAACGCTGTGCTGACCTTCAAGGGTTTTGAGCAGAAAGACTCCAGCGACATCAAGGACAACAACCTGGCGGGCCGTGTCGACTACAAGATCGACGAGATCGGTTATCAGGGCAAACCTGTCGGCTCCGCCGCCATGGGCCTGAGCGTCAAGAACATCGACGTACCGTCGGGGCTGGTGCTGACCAAGCTGTACCAGGACAAGATGCAGCCGGTACAAGCCGCTGCCGCCGCCGGCCAACCGGTGCCGGAGCTGCAACTGACCGAAGCCGAGCAAACCCTGGCTGAGGCCAACGTCAACCAACTGCTGGCCGCCAAGCCGCAAATCGCGCTGGAAAACCTGTCGCTGAAAACCACCCACGGCGAAAGCAAGTTCAACCTGCTCGTGGACCTGGCCAAGCCGTTGTCCATGGAGCTGCCACCGGTTGAACTGGGCAAGCAGATGATCGCCTTGCTGGATGCCAACCTGAGCCTGTCCAAGCCGATGATCGCTGACGTCTCCGCCCTGCAAGCGCAGGTCGGTGGCCTGACCGACCCTAAAGCCATCGAGCAGCAATCCCAGATGGCCGCCGAAATGGTCAGCGGCGTAGCCGTTGGCACTCAACTGGCGACCTTGGTCGGCAACGACGTGGTTTCCAAACTGCACTACGCCAACAATGAAGTGACGTTCAACGGCCAGAAGATGACCGTCGAGCAATTCATTGGGTTCGTGATGGCCAAGGCCGGTGCGGTTAGCGGCGCTCAATAAAACAACGCAACACAGGTGGGAGGGGGGCAACCCCCCCTCCCACATTGTTAGTCTTGCCCCTGCCAGTCAGCGCCCCATTCTCCCTCCGCGTTGCACACTTCAATTCTGAACAATTGTTCTGAATTCTCCTTTTTGATACACGCCTCGGGGATAGTCCCTACAGGAAAGCTAGGTCGGGTCACTAGACGCCGACACCCTGATGCGAATCGCTCAGGACCACCCATCGTTACAGCTTTCCGTGTGTAAGGAAGCTCACGATATGCTGCGAAACCTACCATTCAGTGCATCAGGCCGGTTGCGACTGCTGATCGGTGCAGCCTTATGCAGCCAACTGCTGATGCCCGCTTTTGCCCTGGCCGACCCGGCCTACGACGCCCTGATTATTCAGGCGCGCAATGGCAACTTCGCCCCCGCGCTGACTCAACTGCGCCAATTACCTGCCGAGCGCCAGACGCCTGGCCAGATCAGCGACCATCTGGTGATCGCCGGTTGGGCCGGGCAGGATGCCGAAGTGCTGAAGGTGTATGAGGCCCAGGGTAAGAACCGTAACTTGAGCGCTCAGGCGCTGGCCACGGTGGCGCGTACCTATCGTAACCAGAAGCAATGGGCGCAGGCCCAGGCGGTCTACCAGCAGGCGTTGCTGCGCGAGCCCAATAACGTCGACCTGCAACTGGGCCAGATCCTTACCCAGGCTGACAGTGGTCAAACCACTCAGGCAATACAGCGCGCTCGTGCGCTGGTGGCGGCCAAGCCCGAAGATCCCAACCGCCGCATGGCGCTGGGTTACGCATTGAGCCGCGCCGGTCTTAACTATGACGCACTGTTTGAATTCGACCAGGCGTTTATGCGCGCCGGCACCAAACCCGAGGTGCTGCGTGAGTACATCGGCGCACTGCAAGGCGCACGGCTACCGGAACCGGCGTTGCGTCTGTCGGCCAAGCATCCAGGCTTGATCGACCCCGTGACGCAGCGCCGATTGGAGGGTGATCTGGCCGCCGAGCACGTGCGAATTTCTGACTTCGCCGCCCGCACTGAGAAAGAGCGATTTGTGGTCGCCGACCGTGCGCTGCTGGAGTATGACCGCCTGCTCAACCGCTGGACGCCCGACCCCAGCGCCCACGATGACGTGGTGCGCTGGCGCATTGACCGCCTGGGCGCGCTGAAAACCCGAGCGCGCGATGCTGAAGTGGTCCGCGAATATGAAGCCCTCAAGCGTGAAGGCGTGCAGCTACCCAGCTACGCCGTACGCTGGGTCGCCGCCGCTTACCTTGAGCAACGCAAGCCCGAAGAAGCGGTCGTGTTGTATCGCCAGGCATTGGCTGCGCCCGATGCCGACCCGGCCAACCGTGTCGAAGACTCCAGCGCCCTGTACTACGCCTTGCAGGAGAGCGATCAGCTTGACGAGGCACAAGCGCTGGTCAGTCGGATGGCCAAGAGCGAAAGGCCGCGAGTTGAACTCAAAGGCTTGCCAGGTGGCCGCTCCAGTAATGATTGGATGGACGCCCAGCAACTGGCAGCGCAGGCCTCTATTGATGGCAAGCCGGGGGACAGCGAAAAAACCTTGGAGGACCTGATCCTCAAGTCCCCGGGCAATATCAGCCTGCGCCTGGCTCAGGCTGAGCTATACCGTGCTCGCGAGTGGCCACGCCGCGCTGAGTATTCGCTTAAGGAAAGCGAAGTGAGCGCCCCCAACGCTATCGGTCTGGAAGTCTCCCAGGCCTATACCGCTATGGAGCTCCAAGAGTGGCGCCAGCTGGATGCTCTGACCGACGATGTCGTAGCCCGTAAGCCCGATGACGGTCAGGTCAAGCGCCTGCAGCGCTTGCGTGATGTACACGATATGGCTGAATTACGCATCGAAGCCTATGGCGGCAAAAGCCATGGCGGCGGTGGGGATGGCGAAAGCGGTGCCGTGACCGGCAGCCGTGACTTGGGCATCGAAACCCTGCTTTACAGCCCGCCCATCGATGAAGACTGGCGTATTTTCGGCGGTGCCGGTTACGCCACTGGCGACTTCACTGAAGGCACCGGTCATCACCGTTGGCAACGCCTGGGCGTCGAACGGCGCACCCGTGATATGACCCTGGAAGCCGAAGTGTCTAACCACTCCTACGGCTATGGCTCCAAACAAGGCGCTCGTGTGGCGATCGCCCGTGACATCAACGACCACTGGCAATACGGCGGCAGCCTTGAGTACCTCTCGGCCAATACACCGCTGCGGGCCTTGAACGCCGACATCACCGCCAATGGCGGCACCGGCTATATTCGTTGGCGTGCCAATGAAAGCCGTGAGTGGCGACTGGCCGTGAGCCCTTCCCACTTCAGCGATGGCAATGATCGCCTTGAAGCCGTGCTCACCGGGCGCGAAGGCCTCTACACATCACCCAAGGTGCAAGTGGACCTGGGCATGGAAGTCGCCGCCAGCCGCAACAGCAAAGAGGAGGCGATTTATTTCAACCCTAAATCCGACTTCAGCGTGCTGCCAACGGTGAACGTCAATCACGTGCTCTACCAGCGCTACGAGACCCAGTGGAGTCAGCAGTTCCAAGTGGGGGCAGGTACGTATAGCCAGCGCGATTATTCCACCGGGGGCGTTGGCCTTGTCGGCTACGGTCAGCGGTTTCGCTGGAACGATGTGTTGGAAACCGGCGCCAATTTGAGCTGGATCAGCCGCCCGTACGACGGTGATCGCGAAAGCGATCTGCGCCTGGTCCTCGACCTCACTTACCGATTCTAGAAGAGCCCAATCATGTCGATTTTTACTCGCTGCTGTCTGGTTTTGGGGCTCTTGCTGTGCGGCGCTTGTGCACAACAGGCCGCGCCCTTTACCCCTCCTTCCGAGCGACCCAAGGCAGTCAATGAAAAGCCCTGGCCGAAAAACCATTTTCTGGGTATCGCTTACCATGACGTCGAAGACCGTGACCCCGACCAGGCGGTGGTGGCGGTGCGCACCGAGCGCTTGATCGAGCAACTGGCCTGGCTGCACAACAACGGTTATCAGCCCGTTACGGTGGATCAAATCCTGGCCGCTCGCAGTGGTGGCGCAGAGCTGCCGCCCAAGGCGATCCTGCTCAGCTTCGACGACGGTTATGCGAGCTTTTACACCCGGGTGATGCCGATTCTGCGCAGCTACCAATGGCCGGCCCTGCTGGCGCCGGTCGGTGCATGGATCGATACACCGGCCGACCAGCCAGTGGATTTTGCTGGTACGCCGCGCCCCCGCTCAGACTTCCTGACCTGGCAGCAGGTGCGCGAGATTTCTCAGTCCGGCCTGGTGGAAATCGCCGCCCACACCAACGATAGCCACTTGGGTATCCCGGCCAACCCCCAGGGCAATACCCAGCCTGCTGCCTCGACTCGACGGTTTGACGCCAAGACCGGCACTTATGAATCCGAAGCCCAGTTCAAGGCGCGGATGACCGCCGACGTCGATGCCATTTCGGAAAAAATCCGCGCGGCCACCGGCTACAAACCCCGCGTTTGGGTATGGCCGTATGGCTCGGCTGACGGCGCCTCCCTGAGCGTGATCGATAAACACGGCTACAGCATGGCGCTGACCCTGGATGTCGGGCTCGACGGCGTCAACGACTTGCTTAGCAGCCCACGCTATTTGGTGAACTCAGACCCGGACGGGCACATGTACGCCGATAGCATCGTCGGTGTGCAGCGTGTCGACGCCATGCGCGTGATGCATATCGACCTGGATTACGTCTATGACCCTGACCCGGTGCAGCAAGACCTCAACATCGGCAAGCTGGTCCAGCGCGTCGCTGACATGGGCCCCAATATTGTGTTCCTGCAAGCCTATGCCGACCCCAAGGGTGATGGTCTGGTGCACGAGCTGTATTTCCCTAACCGGCATTTGCCGATGCGCGCCAATCTGTTCAACCGCGTAGCCTGGCAATTGAAGACCCGTTCACGGGTAGACGTATACGCCTGGATGCCGGTGCTCAGCTTTGCCCTGGACTCAAAGCTGCCTCGCGTGACCCGTTGGGACCCGAAAACCGGCACTGTTGCGCCCGATCAAAAGCAGTACCGACGCCTGTCGCCGTTTGACCCTAACGTGCGGCAGCTCATCGGTGACCTGTACGAAGACCTCGCGCGTACAACCCCCGTCAATGGTGTGCTGTTCCACGACGATGCGATTCTCTCGGACTTCGAAGACGCCAGCCCTGCTGCACTGAAGGCCTATGCTGCCGCCGGCCTGCCGGACAACATCGCGGCGTTGCGTGCGGACCCGGCAGTGATGCAGCGCTGGACCCGTTTCAAGAGCCGCTACCTGATCGACTTCACCAAGGAGTTGGCCGCCAGGGTGCAGACCCAGCGCGGGCCGCAGGTTAAGACTGCGCGCAATATTTTCGCCGAGCCCATGCTCAACCCCTCAAGCGAGTCGTGGTACGCACAAAACCTCGACGATTTCCTCCAGGCCTACGACTGGACTGCTCCCATGGCCATGCCGCTGATGGAAGGTCAGGAAGTGGCAACGTCTAATGCCTGGCTGGAAAAACTGGTGGCCACGGTCAAGGCCCGCCCCGGTGCGATGGAACGAACGGTATTTGAACTGCAGGGCAAGGATTGGCGCACCCCAGAGGCTCCGGATATCAGCGGTGCCCAGTTGGTGGAGTGGATGAATGTACTCAAACGCCAGGGTGTCAGCAGTTTTGGGTACTACCCGGACAACTTTTTGGAAAACTCCCCGGACTTGAAAACAGTGCGTCCGGCCCTTTCCAACCAATGGAGCCCTTGACCATGTTTGACAGAATCCTGGCGTTATTCGTGTTGGCACTGGTATTGGGCGTGCCCCTGGGCCTGATCTTCCTGGTCACCGGGCAGTTCCTGATGGACTTCGTGTTTTTCTACCCGCTGTTCATGTCGGCGTTGTGGATCTCAGGCGGCTTGTACTTCTGGCTGCACTGGGAGCGCCACTGGCCGTGGCAAGAGGACACCCCGGCGCCGACCCTGGCCGGCAACCCGCTGATCTCGATCATCATCCCTTGCTATAACGAGGGTGATAACGCCGCCGACACCATCCACGCAGCGCTGGATCAGCGGTATGCCAATATCGAAGTGATCGCGGTCAATGACGGTTCCACAGACAACACGGCAGAGGTGCTTGACCTACTGGCCTTGCAGTACCCACGCCTGCGGGTATTGCACCTGGCGCAAAACCAGGGCAAGGCAGTGGCCTTGCGCATGGGCGCCGTGGCGGCCCGTAGCGAATACCTGGTGTGCATCGACGGTGATGCATTGTTGGATAAAAACGCCGCGGCCTACATGGTTGCGCCAATGCTCGACAACCCGCGCTTGGGCGCCGTGACCGGCAACCCCCGTATCCGCACGCGTTCGACCTTGATTGGCCGTGTGCAGGTGGGCGAGTTCTCATCGATCATCGGCTTGATCAAGCGCACGCAGCGGGTGTTTGGACGGATCTTCACGGTGTCCGGTGTGGTGGTGGCGTTCCGTAAAAAGGCCCTGGATCGGGTTGATTACTGGAGCCCCGACATGATCACCGAAGACATCGATGTGAGCTGGAAGCTGCAGCTCGATCACTGGAGCATTTTCTACGAGCCTCGCGCCTTGTGCTGGATCCTCATGCCAGAAACCGTCGGTGGCCTGTGGAAGCAACGTCTGCGCTGGGCCCAGGGCGGTGCTGAAGTGCTGTTCAAGAACATCCGTGGCATCTGGCAATGGCGCCATCGCTACCTGTGGCCGCTGTTGTTCGAGTACTGCCTGTCCACCGGTTGGGCTTTTACCTTCTTGCTGTCAGTGATCTTCTACGTGCTCGGCAAGTTCATGGTGTTGCCGCCGGCCATTGCCGTGGACTCCCTGGTCCCACCGGCGTTTACCGGCCTGGTGCTCGCGATGGTGTGCCTGGTGCAGTTTGCGGTGAGCATCCTGATCGACCGCCGCTACGAGAAAGACCTGTGGAAAACCCTGTTCTGGACCGTGTGGTACCCCATGGTGTTCTGGCTGGTCAGCCTGTTTACCACGCTGGTCAGTTTTCCCAAGGTGCTGTTCAACCAGCATCAGAAGCGTGCGCGCTGGGTCAGCCCGGATCGCGGGATCAAACCTGTTGAAGAGGAGGCGTGATCATGAAACTGGTCAGAACTCGCCAGCGTTCCATTATGTGGATCATTGATGTGCTGTTGACCCTGATGGCCTGGGCCGGGTTGGTCTGGCTGTTGGCCCGTGGGATCAACTCGATGTTGGAAACGCACGGCGGCCCGCGTATCGAGGCGCCGATATTTGCGGCGCTCAATACGTTGCAGGTCTACATGTGGATCGCATTATTCAATGCGGTGATCCTCGTCAGCTGGGCGCGCTACCAGCAGCGTAAGGGCCGCAAGTTTGCCCAGCGTCGGGCTCAAGCCAACGCGTTGACTGACCAGACCCTAAGCGAGAGTTTCAGCTTGGGTGAGGGCGATCTTGAGCAACTGCGCCGGCCTGGGGTTTTGGTTATCCACAACGATGAAGAGGGTGGTGTGGCGGACGTGAAATCCCATGTTTCCCGCGATGTAGAAAAGCCCGGGCTGAGCTTGGTGCCTGGCCAAGACCGCGACAAAGACGCCAGCTAAACACAGAGCCGCTGACACACGGCAATCTAAATGTGGGAGGGGGAAAGCCCCCCTCCCACATTTTAGAAGCGCCGTTCGCCGCAATCCCAATTATGGGATCCAATTCACAAAACCCCCGCGAACTTTTCTGCCTTTTTCGGTACTAACTTATCTCGGCAACAACTTGATGGCCAACTAATGGCAACTTTCAAGTTATCCGACGAATCGCTATCACTATAGGTGCCGCTTGTCGGAATAATACTTCCAGATGCAAGCTTGTTATCTATTTGATAATTTTTAGTTGTTATTTATCAATTGGTTGCATTGATAGCTAGTACGAGAGTCCAACTAATCCAGCGTCTTGGGTTGCCGGAAGTTCGATGTTAGTTTGCCGCCCCTTGATTTTCGACGGATCGAACATGTCTCTGTTATCGCCACGGACTCGGTATCTTCTGTGCACTGTGCTGCTCGCTTATTTGAGCCTGAACACTGCCACGGCCGCCCCTACCCCAGGGGACCAGGACCTGATTCGCGATCGTCAAAATCGTCTTCTTGAAGAGCAGCGTCGGCGTCTCGACGAGCTGCAAGACCTGCCCGGTAAAAACGCCAAGCCCCAGGCCCCGGCGCTGCCGGAGGACACGCGTTGCTTCCCCATCAAAGACATCGAGCTCAAAGGCGCCGACAGCCTCTCTGCCAATGACCGTGCGCGGTTGCTCAAGCCCTACATCGGCGAGTGCCTGGGCGTTGCGCAGCTCAATCAATTGCTCAAGGTCATCACCGACTACTACATCGACAAAGGTCGCGTGACCAGCCGTGCGTACTTGCCGCAGCAGGACCTTTCCAGCGGCCATCTCCAGGTGCTGGTGGTCGAGGGCAAGCTCGAAGGCGTGAAAGGCGCCGAGGGTAGCAATATCACCGACCGTGAGCTGGCCATGGCGTTTCCCGGCAAGGTGGGCGAGGCGTTGAACCTGCGGGAAGTCGAGCAACTGGTAGACCAATTGAGCCGCTTGCCGTCCAAGCAGGCACAGATGGAATTGACCCCCGGCAGCCAGGTTGGCGGCAGTGAAGTGCTGGTCAGGAACATCCCGCAAAAGCCCTGGCGCGCCAGCCTGTCGCGCAATAACGACGGCCAGAAAAGCACTGGCGAACAGCAGTGGGGCGCGGGCCTGGAGTGGGACAGCCCTCTGGGCCTGGCCGATCAGTTGATTTTGCGCGGCGGCCACGACGCTATCAGCGACCACCAGAAGACCTCGAAAAACAGCATGCTCTACTACAACGTGCCGTGGGGCTGGTGGAACTTCAGTTACACCTACAGCGAGAGCGACTACCGCACGCCGGGCGACCTCGATGGCTACAAGTACAAGCAAACCGGCGACAGCCAGAGCCACCAGTTGCATGCCGAGCGCGTGATTCATCGCGACGACCTGAGCAAGACCTCGGTCAGCGTCGGCCTGAGCCACTTGCGCACCAACAACTACTTCAACGATGAGCGCCTGGACATCAGCAGCAACCGCCTGAGTGAGTTTCAGGTGGGCATCAACCACGGTCGCCGCATCGGTAATGCCTTCGTCAACCTGGACGTCGGCATGCAAAACGGCACCGGTGCCTTCGATGCACAAAGGGATGACCAGGAACGCATCCGCGGCCTTCTCACCCCCACACCGCGCTATCGCAAATACACTGCCACCTTGAGCTACCTGCAGCCTTTCACGCTGTGGGGTGAGTCATTGAGTTTCTCCAGCCTCGCCACCGGGCAGCGCAGTGAGGACGTGCTGTACCCGGCACAACGCATGAGCCTGGGCGGTTCGTATTCGGTGCGCGGTTTCAAGGATCAGCAGTTGTCTGGCGACAGCGGCGGTTACTGGCGCAACGAAGTGCGCTGGGCCCGGCCAGTGACTGTCGACTGGCTGCGCCCGGCATTTGCCGAATACGGCGCCAGCGTCGGTTACGACCAGGGCGTGATCCGCAATGACCGCTACAACGACGACCAGCACGGCCGTGTGTCGAGCAACTCCGTAGAGCTGTTCGCCCGTGGCAAGCACGTCAGCACCAGCGTGACCTTTGCCCATTCCCTGGAGCGACCGGGTGTGGTGACCGAGCGCGAAGCGCCGATCTATTTCAGCCTGGATTTCTACCTGTAATTCAACGCCCGTTGCCTTGAGAATTTGAATATGGATGTTCGCCCCTTGAAAAGCCTTGCCCGACGCGGCCTCGCAGTGATCCTGGCCAATGCGCTGTTCTGGCAGCCACTGTTGGCAAACGCCGAAGGCATCGTGGTCAGCGGCCCAGGCACCACGGTGGGTAAGGCGGGCAATGGCGTGCCAGTGGTGAACATTGCCAAGCCCAACAGCAGCGGGCTGTCCCACAACCAATTCAAGGACTACAACGTCGGCCCCAACGGCGTAATCCTCAACAACGCTACGGGCGTGGTGCAGAGCACCCAGTTGGGCGGGATCATCGTCGGCAACTCAAACCTCAAGGGTGGCGCTGCCAAAGTCATCCTCAACGAAGTCAAAGGCGGTAGCGCCAGCCAGTTGCGCGGCTACACCGAAGTGGCGGGCAAGTCGGCCAAGGTGATCGTCGCCAACCCTTACGGCATCAGCTGTAACGGCTGCGGTTTTATCAACACCCCCAACGTCACCCTGACCACCGGCAAACCGGTGATCGACAAGGTCGGTCGCCTGGACCACTACCAAGTGGACGGCGGTGCTGTGACTATCGACGGCGACGGCTTGAATGCGAGCAACGTCGACCGCTTCGAGATCATCACCCGCTCGGCCAAGATCAACGCGCAGATCAACGCGCGCCAACTGACGGTGATTGCCGGGCGCAACGACGTCGACGCCCAAAGCCTGAAAACCACCGTGCGTGCCGATGACGGCAGCGAGAAGCCGGAGTTGGCTATCGACTCATCGGCCTTGGGCGGCATGTACGCCGGTGCGATCAAGCTGGTGGGTACCGAAGCCGGCGTAGGCGTGAAACTCGACGGCAAGCTGGCGGCCAGTGGTGGCGATATCCAACTCGACGCCAATGGCCACCTGAGCATGGCTCAAGCCTCAGCAGACGGCGCAGTGGATATCAACGCAGCGAGCCTCGACGCCCGCGGGCCGGTCTATGCCGGCACCACCCTCAAGGCTAAGACCAAGGGCGAGTTGAAAAACAGCAAGACCCTTGCCGCCCGTGACCGCATCACCCTGGCCAGCAACGGCCAACTGACCAACAACGGCATCATCGAGGCGGGGGTCAATCCCGACAACACCCGCAACACCGGCGGCGACGTCATCCTCGACAGCGAGCACCTCACCAACACCGGCTCGGTCATCGCCAACCGCACCGTCACCGCCACCGTCGCGCAGGGTGTGGATAACCAAGGCGGCACCTTCAGCGCCAGGCAGGCGATGAACATCACCGCCGGCAGTCTCGACAACCGCAACAAAGGGCAACTGCTCAGCGACGGCAGCCAAACCCTCAATGTCATCGGCCTGCTGGATAACAGCCAGGGCGGCATCATCGACAGCACCGGTGCGTTTAGCCTGCACGGCAATCGCCTGGACAACAGCGACGGCAATCTCACCGGCGCCAGCTCTATCACCCTGGACCTGCTCGGTGACCTGATCAACCGCAACGGCAAGCTGGCGAGCGCCGGACCGTTGTTGGTGCAGCGTGCGGCCCATGTGGATAACCAGGGCGGCAAGCTCGCCAGCCAAGGTCTGCTGACGCTGTTTGCCACCAGCATTGATAACCAGAACAGCGGCACCCTGGCCGCCAACGATGGCGTGACCATCACCACCACGGGCGTGCTGCAGAACGGTGCCAACGGGCTGATCCACAGTGAAAAAGCCGGCATCAAGATGACCGCCGGCACCCTCGACAATAACGGCGGGCGTATTGCGGCCAAAGCCGGCGATGCGCAGGTAGAGGCCACCGATTTCAACAACGGCAGCGGTAACCTGTTTGCCCGTGATCGCATCCTGCTGCGCGGCGTGAATGTGGATAACGGCGGCGAGATCGCCGGTCACCAGATCGACGTCAACCTCAGCGGCGGCTTGACCAACCGTGGCCTGATCGAAAGCGCCACGACCCTGGATGTCGACACTGCCAGTCTCACCAACAGCGGCCAGATGCGTGCCCTGGGCAGCACGGGCAAAAGCCGCTACGCCATCGGCGGCCTGCTCAATAACAGCGGCAGCCTGGAAACGGCCAACACCCAGCTGAGCCTTGCCGCCGACCGCTTCCAGAACACCGGCGGCACCGTGCTGCACGTGGGTAACGGCGTACTCGACCTCAGCGGCATCAGCCTCGACGATGTCGGCGGCAGCCTGGTGACCCAAGGCGAGCTGACCCTCGACAAAGCCAACTGGACCAACAGCACCGCCATCCAGGCCGGGCGCCTGACCGTCATCATCGACAACCTGCAACAGACCGCCAGCGGCAAGCTGCTGGGTACCCGCAGCCTGGTGGGCAAGGGCGAAGATTGGTCCATCGGCGGCACCGTCGCCAGCCAAGGCACCCTCGACCTGTCAGTGACCCACCTGCTCAATGACCATGGCCTGATCTTCAGCGGCGGCGACATGGGCCTGCGGGTCGAGCGCCTGAAAAACCTCGGTGCCGCGATCTACGCCATGGGCAACCTGCGCATTGACCGAGACGGCCAGGGCGGGCACGCCGAAAGCATCATCAACAGCTCATCGAGCATCGAGACCGAAGGCAGCCTGGTGATGGCGGCCAACCGTATCGACAACAGCCGCACCGTGCTCACCACCGCTTCTGGCATCTACAGCGCGTCGATCACGCCCACCCCATGCATCTTTGACGTCACCGGTGGCGACTGCGACGGTGGCAAGCAGAACCGGCCATTCCTGATCACTCAGCGCGAACACTTTATCGTCAGCGATGCCACCGCGGCGTCCAGCATCACCTCAGGCGGCAACATGCTGCTGACCGGTGGTGAGTTGCTCAACAGTAGCAGTAGCATCGCAGCCGGTGGCAGCCTCACGGCCCTCGTCGACCAGTTGACCAACGTCGGCGTCGAGACCCACGACACCCTATACGAGCGCATATTCACCTCCGCTCGCGAGCGCAAGCCCGGCGGCTGGTACAGGGAAGCGGCCGCGTTCACCCAGCTTTACTCAGTGGGCGGTGCAAGCTACGACGCCAACAACCTGGGTGGCCTTGAAGGGGCCATGGCCGCCTTCATTGGCAAGATGGAGAGTGAAAAAACCAACCTGAGCAAAACCACCCAATTGATGACGTCGGATCAAAGCTACGCAGGCGTGATCCAGGCCGGCGGCGCCGTTAACGTGCAGGCCCAGGCCGGTATCGATAACAGCGTGGTGCGCGGTGGCTACACCTACGTTGGCAGCGGCGCCAACACCAACGCGCCAGGTTACTCGACCCAGGTCGTGCTCAACCCGCAACTGCCGCCGGACGTGGCCCAGCAACAGATCAACCCGCTGGGCCTACCGGGCTTCGACCTGCCTACCGGCGAGAACGGCCTGTTCCACCTCAACGATGGCAAGGGCGTGAACGGCGTGCCCACCAGCCAGTTTGCGGCCAACCCGCATAAGTACCTGATCGAAACCAACCCGCTGCTCACCAACATGCGTCAGTTTTTGAGCTCGGATTACATGCTGACCAAGCTCGGCTTCGACCCTGATGTGGCGCAGCGTCGCCTGGGTGACGGCTTCTACGAGCAACGCTTGATTCAGCAAGCCGTTATCGCCCGCACCGGCCAACGCTTTATCGACGGCCAGACCAGCGATGCCGAGCTGTTCAAGCACCTGATGGACAACGCCATCGGCAGCAAGGACGCCCTTAACCTCTCGGTGGGCGTCAGCCTCACGGCTGAACAGGTCGCGGCCCTGACCCACGACATCGTGTGGCTTGAAAACGCCACCGTCGCCGGGCAGCAAGTGCTGGTACCGGTGCTGTACCTGGCCCAGGCCAACAACCGCCTGGCCCCCAATGGCGCGCTGATTTCCGGCAGCGATGTGAACTTGATCACCGGCAGCCACCTCAACAACGCCGGCACCCTGCGCGCCAACGGCAGCCTGCTGGCGAACATCGGCGGTAACCTGAGCAACAGTGGCTTGATGCAGGCCGATAATCGCCTCGACCTGTTGACCGGCAACACCCTGAGCAACCGCGCCGGCGGCGTGATCGCTGGCGGCGACGTCAACCTGGCGGCAGGTGCCGACCTGCTCAACGAGCGCACGATCACCACCCATGAAAGCGCGAGCGGCTACCGCACCGAGCGCCGAGACTTTGCCGACAGTGCTGCGCGTATCGAGTCCGCAGGCGCGCTGACCCTGCAAGCCGGAGCCAACATCAACAACGTCGGCGGCGTGCTTAAAAGTGGCGGCGACACCACGGCTAAGGCAGTGGGTGACGTGAATATCACGGCCTCGCAAGCCTTGACCAGCGGCAACGTCGGTACCCGCTCCAACTATGCCACCGTGGCCCAGCAAGGCTCGGTGGTAGACGCAGGCCGCGACTTACACGTGGTCGGCGGGCGCGATATCCGCGTGGTGGCAAGCCAGGTTGAAGCCAAGCGCGATATCAACCTGATCGCCACCCATAACCTCAGCGTGGGCGCCGGTGCCAATGAGCAGCACTCGGCCTCTAACTCAAAGAAAGTCAAAAGCATCGAGGACCACGTGCAGCAAGTGTCCAGCGTGATCAAGGCCGGCGGTAACGCCTCCCTGAGCGCCGGTCAGGATCTGCAGATGGTCGCCAGCCAGGTCAACGCCGGTAACGAGGCGTACCTGGTGGCTGGTAACAACCTCAGCCTCGAAACCGCTGAAGACCACGACTACAGCTTCTTCAGCAAGACCAAGAAAACCTCCCAGGGCAAGAAATTCCGCCTGGATGAAACCGACGCGGTGAATAACGTCGGCAGCCTTGTCAGTGCAGGCACCCACAGCACGTTGGTCGCCGGTAAAGACTTGCTGCTGGCCGGCAGCACGGTGACCGCTGAGAAGGGCGCGACCCAATTGGTCGCGGGCCAGGATGTGAGCATCCTGGCGGTAAGCAATTCCGACAGCGCCCGTCATGAGCGCAAAGAAAGCAAAAGCAGCTGGGGCGGGCTCAAGTCGAGCAAGGTTCAAGACCAGGTCGACGAAAAGCGCACCACGGCCCTGGGCAGCATGGTCTCCGGCGAAACCGTTACCGTGGCCGCCAAGCGCGATGCCAAAGTCACCGGCTCGGCCTTGGTCAGTACCGGCGACCTGGCCGTGCAGGCCGGGCGTGACCTGACCATCGATGCGGCGCAAAACACCTTCGCCCGCACCGACATGCACAAGGAAAAAAACCGCGACCTCACCGGCGTGTTGACGGGCAACTCGCTCGGCCTGGATGACCTCACCGGCAATCAGAAGCTGTACATCAACAGCTCCAAACACAACGGCACCGCCAATGAAATGACCCTGACCGGCAGCACCATCGGCTCCAGTGAAGGTAACGTGTCGCTGACGGCGGGGCGTGAGTTGACGGTGGTGGCCAGTGATTTGGTGAGCACCAAAGATATGGAGCTCCAGGGCGCCAACGTCACCATTACGTCCGGTATGGAAACCGCCAGCCAGACCAGCAAGGACAGTTCCAAAAGTCTTGCTGTCGGCCGTGTGATCGCCGGCAGCGTGGTCGATACCGCCACCAGCATCCGCGACGCCGCCGAGGCCGCGCGCAGCTCGGACGATCCGCGCCTTAAAGCGGTGAAAATCGCCCAGGCAGCGTTGTCGCTCTACAACCTGAATAACCAGGCGGGTGAAGCCGCCAAGCAAAGTACCGGCTTCAAGGACAAGACCGGCGGCTCGGCCGGCAATGGTTCGCTGATCAAGATCGGTACTGAGCTGGCCAACACCCGCACCAAAAGCAGCAGCGAGTACACCGCGCAGACGGCGCACCAGAGCAGCCTCGACGCCGGTGGGAACCTGCTGATCGTGGCGGCGGGCGATGCGCCGGGCACCGTGGGTGACTTGAACATCATTGGCAGTTCGTTGAAAGCCGACAGCCTGCTGCTGTCTGCGAAAAACAACATCCTGATGCAAAGCGCGCAGGACACCACCGACCGCAAGAACGATGGCTCGCGCAACCGCACGGCCATCGGCGCCAGCTTCAATATTGGCGAGCAAAACGGCTTCACCCTGGACCTCGGCGCACAAACCGCCAAGAACCTGGGCTCCGGCGGTTCGGTGACTCAGGTGAATACCACCGTGGATGCCCGCTCGCTGGTGCTCAACAGCGGCCGCGACACCACCCTGGACGGTGCGCAGGTACGCGCTGATCGCATTGATGCCAAGATCGGCGGCGACCTCAATATCCTGTCGCGCCAGGACACCGACACCTCCAAGAGCAAGCAGGACAGCGCAGGCTTTGGTGCGAGCATCTGCGTTCCGCCGTTCTGCTATGGCTCCACTGTTGCAGCGTCCGCAAACCTGGCGGCGTCGAAGATGAACAGCGATTACCAGGCGGTCACCGATCAGAGCGGTTTCTTTGCCGGCAACGGCGGCTACACCATCGATGTGGCCAAAAACACCACCCTTAAAGGGGCGGTGATTGCCAGTGAGGCCACGGCCGACAAGAACCTGCTGCTCACTGACCGGCTGTTGGTCAGCGACATCAAGAACAAGAGCGAGATCAAAAGCCAGTCGGCGGGCGTGAGCGTCTCAGGTTCTTACAGCAGCGGTGTGGGCACCCTGTCGCCGGGCGCGCTGTATGGCATGGCGCTCAACGATTCGGATCATAGCTACACGCGCAGTGCCGTCAGCGAAGGCACGATCGTGGTGCGCAACGCTGAAGGCGCCAATGACCTGGTGGGCCTGAACCGTGACACGGCCAACGCCAACGAGCGCCTCGACAAGCCCGATCAAAAAGCCATGCAAGAGCGCATGGACCTGATCAAAAGCTCCATGGAGTTGACCAAGGGCATCGGCGACGCCATTGCGGCGGCGCGGATCAAAGAGGCCGGCGACGTTAACAGCGACCTCAACAAAGCCACGAAGCAAAAGCTGATCGACGAAGGCATCACCAGCCCGACCCAGGCCCAGATCAGTCAACGCGCCCAGCAGGATTACGGCGTCGGCAGTAGCTTCCAGAAGGCCAGCCAAGCGGTGACCGCCGTGGTGCAAGCGGCCATGGGCGGCAGCATCGGTGGGGCGATGGCGGGCGCTGCAGCGCCGTATCTGGCGCAAACCGTCAAGCAGATGACCGACGGTGACCCCAATGCCAACCTGATGGCTCACGCGGTGTTGGGTGCGGTGCTGGCGCGGGCCAGTGGCAACTCGGCGCTGGCAGGGGCGGCCGGGGCTGTGGCGGCAGAGGAAACCGCGCGGCTGATCAAAGAGAACCTGTATGGCGATGTCAGCAGCGACAACCTGACGCAAGCGCAAAAGCAGACTATCTCCAGCCTCTCGACCTTGGCGGCCGGGCTTTCTGGGTCGTTGAGCGGTAAGGGTGCTTTGGATGCGGTGGCAGCGGCGCAAACCGGGAAAAACGCAGTTGAAAATAACTACCTGAGCGTGCCGGAGGCCCAGCGCAAGTTCTCGCTTCGGTACAAGCAAGCCCAGGGCACTATCACTGACGAAGAAAAAGAAGAACTCGCACAAATAGACCTGATCGACAAAAGTCGCGATAGCGCCATCAAGGCGGCATGCACGCCCGGCAACCTATCCAGTACCGCCTGCGGCAATCTGATCGGACCTGCGCAGAAAGCCCTGGCTCGATACGATGATTACGTCGCCGCACGTTTGCTCTACAAAGAGCTTTTCCCGACAGATGCAAAAAATGCTGAGGCGGCCCTGCGCGGCCTGAGCGCTGAGCATGTTCTGCGTGATGTCGTGTTGAACAACCTTACCGAAGGCTCTGATCTGACGCGGGCGGAAATGGAACAGCGTTATGACTTGGTCATGGCGCTACAAACCGTGGTCGGTGTGCTTGCCGGGGGATACGGCCTGAAGGGTTTGGGGGCCGGTTCAAAAGTGCCTACGACGGCCTTGGTGTCCGGGGAAACCAAGGTGGTAGGAAGCACAAAGCCGGCTGCCAACGATGCGAGCTTTGATGTTCCCAAGGGTTATACCCAGGCCAATGATGGCAGCGTGACGGGCCCCAGTGGTGGAGTCTACAAAGCCACCGGTACGCAGGACGCCACTGGCAATCAGATTTACCTGGCCGCTAATGGCAACTACTACACACTGACGGCAGAGCGATCAACTCGCATTGTTTCACCTAATCCGCCGTCTGAAATTGGCGCAACCGGCAAGGTTGGGGAGGATGCACTCAAGCCGTTGGGCGGACAGTCTCAAGCTTTTTTCGATACAAGCCTTGGACCTCGGTATGTCGACCAGTTGGCTCCAGGCGCCAAGGCGCATGAGTCCAAGGTGGGCTACACATCACTCGATGCCACCACTGCCGTGCAAGTGGCCAAGGATGCGGAGTTGATACAACGAGGTTTGGTCAATGGCGTAACATGGAATTTTTTCAGAAGCCCTGTTACTGGCCGCGTAGGCCCGGCGCCAGCACTTGAAAAAGCGTTGTCCGATGCAGGTATTAAGATAAAGGTGCATTGAACATGACATTTACCACGGCCTATACGCCTGTCACCTCAGCATTTGCATCTATGGGGGCCAAGGAACTCAATAGTTTCTACGAGGGTTTTATGCTCAATAAGCCCTACTGCCTCGACGATTTGATTCAGGCGGTTTGGCAGACCCCGGGGTATGAGCAGTGGAGCGCGGATTTTTCGCCACATTCTCTGGAGGGCTTGGGCGAATGGTTTGCCGAGCGGATTCGTGAAATAGCGCGACTGTCCCAAACCGCAGAGGATGGCGCAGTACGTGATATGTCCGACGAGGAAAAAGCCTTGGCTGTTGCCGTCGGCATGTACTACGGCGAAGTGGCCGTTAGAAATAACCCGCAACTGGCTTGGCATCAGTTGAAAGGCAACAAGAAACAAGCCGACTTCGGTCAGCCGGTTATTTCCGACGCAGGCAAACTGCCCACCAATCCCGTGCGGGTTGCCCATGCCTTTGCGAGCGGTATTACCGATGGATCAAGGGCAGCCGGTCGACTGAGAGAAACCTATGATTACTGGATGCAATTGCTCAGGTGAGATCAATTACACGGTCAGCCAATGAGCCAAGCGTGAAGGGGCAAATCAACCATCACCTGGCAGCCGTGCTCGACGCCTTGCAGGTGGGTCGTACACTCGCAGCCTGTGCCGAGGGGCGCGTCTGCCTGCCGGTCATTACCCTGGAATCACCGGCTCATTGGTATGGCTTCCCGCCCGCATTGGTGGCGCTGTGCAGTGATGGGTCAGGGCCAAATTACATCGGCTACTGGAAGCATTGGTTCGTTGATCGCGAGCCGTGCTTTGTCCGTATGTATGTCGGCGCCGGTCATACGGCTTATGAAATAGCTCGCACCCCTGCGCAATTGATGGGTGTGCTGGCAATGATGTCCATCAGTGTCGAAGACGGTGCCACCCCAGAGCTTGAGCAATTTGCCCGCGCGGTGGGGCTTGATTGCTTGGAGGCGCTGGCGGCGCAGTCGCTGAAAACCGGCGACGACCCCCAGGGCTTTGCCAACGTTGCGTTGTTCAGCCAGAAAACACCGCTGGAAAGCATCGTCGACGGCGCGGCCCCTTACACCGGCGACTTCCCCAACCCGTTCGACGCCGGCCGGGCCTGGTGGGAAACCAGCTGCTCCTTCGAAATTCTTGACCGGCCGATGCCGATGCCCGCCCATGGGCAGTTGCCTGCGTGGTTTGATCCTGATCGCGAGAAAAAGCCACTGTTCGACGACTACTTGAGCGCCGGTCGCCTGGATTATGCGTGGCTGACCTTGAACTCTACGGGTTGGTCGATCACCGATGCACGGCAGGCGCTTGTCGCGTTGCAGGCACGGGCTGACGATCGGGGCTTTGATGCGGTTGTGGACTACTGGTTGTCGGTGGCGGATGTCAGTGCCGGGGGTTACTAAGCCATGAGGCCGGGCTCAGAGGGCGGGTGATGATTCAATGGTCTGTGTTGCGTGCACTTATATCGGGCAGTGACGTTGACGTGCCCGAGCAGGCGCTGTCCCTCATCGACGAGGGCGTCTACAAAGTTTCAGAAACTCAATATTGCTTGGCTGATGCCCATATTGAGAGCGGGCAAAAGCGGCTGGTATTGGTGTCATGTGTTTGGGCGATCAGTGAGACGGCATTTCGACGAGCCTATTCGTTCGACATCGAAGCTGACGATTTGGCGCTCGGCGCGCCCCCGGTTGAGTTACTGCCAAACGACGCCGCGACCACTTACGGTCAAATAAAACGTGCCTTGGCGGCCGTTGGGAGGGTGATGGAGCATGCCTCCTACCGTGTGATGTCGGATCGCGCTTTTATTCATCGAAGCCTGGAAAACGCCGACGCGACCTATCATTTTCGCTCGCGTGACGACGTGGACGATGAGCCGCCTTATGCGATTGTGTGGAAGTGTCGCGCGGTTAACCTGAGCGCTCAAAAATAAGTGGCGAGGTGTGGTGTGGTTACCCGCATAGGCTATTACATCGGCGAGTATCTGATTTCCCTGCTGGGCGGCTACTGGCTGGTTGATCAAGATCCGTTGTCACCGTCCTTCGCCAGGTACGGGGTCGGCGACTTTTCATGTGAGGGGGCAAACACTGAGGTCATTGACCCCTTTGAAATAGCGCAGCGTTATGCAACGACGCCGGCTCCACGTTTTTTAAGACAAGACATCGAAAAACAGCTGATCTGAGCCTGCTGCGCCGATGCACAGATTTTTCCAACCGCTTTACAAGGATGATTCATGAAACCTGGGAAATTTCCCCTTCAAGCCTTCCTGATGTCCTGCCTGGTGGCGGGCTGGGGGCTGGTCTACGTTGGCCGCATCAAGTGGGCCATTTGGGTCGCGGCATTTTTGTACACCGGTGTGGTGTTGCTCGGTGTGTCCGGCCTGAGTGCTTCACCTATCGGGCTGTATGTTCTGTTCGGCTTCATTGTTGCGGTCAAGCTCGCTTCGGCGATCGTGTCGGCGAGGTTGGCCCGTCGCTATAACGGCCCGCCGGATGTGCCGCGCAAGCGTTTCCATGCGCTGTATGTGGGCGTGCTGATCGTGATCACCTTCGTGCTGATGGAGGTGTTGCGGGTGCCGTTGATGGGGTTCAAGACCTACTACATCCCGACGGGTTCAATGGCGCCAACGGTGTCGGTGGGCGACTACATCGTGGCCGATCTCAAGGCGGGCGCACCCCAGGTTGGCGATATCGTCGTATACCGCTGGAATGGCACCGAGGCGATCAAGCGTGTGGCGGGTGTGGGCGGCGACACGTTGGCGATCGTCAACGGCGAGTTGATCCACAACGGCGAAAACCTTGGCTTGTTCCATGCCCCGGCAGATCGGGTCGAAGGCCCGGCGTCGATGGCGCTGGCACCGGTCAAGGTCGAGCCGGGGCGTGTCTATCTGTTGGGGGATAACCGCAACAACAGCAATGACAGCCGCTTTATGGGGCAAGTGGCGGTCGAGGATGTGGTGGGCAAGGTGACGGGGATCTGGTTTTCCAAGGAGCGGATGCGCATTGGTACGACCTTTCCCTGACTCCGGGATGAATGTGGGAGGGGGCTTGATGTGGTGAGCGGGCTTGTCGAATCGTCGCACCGCCCGCGCTGGGCTGCGAAGCGGCCCCATTGGATCTCCAGCGAACCCATCGGGGGGCAAGCCCCCTCACCACAGCAAGCCCCCTCCCACATTTTTGATGTTCGTTGTTCTGGCGAGCGGGTTAGAGCAACTTGCGCTGCACGGCCTCATCCAGCGTACTGCGCGTCAGCGCGTCCACCACTTCCCGGCCATCGGCCTGGAACGGGATGCCCACGATCAGCACCAGGTGCATCCAGGTGCGCACCGACTCGCTCTTCTTGACCCGGCCCAGCTCCTTGCCGTCCTTGTCCTTGAACACCGTTTCCAGGGTGAAGACGTTCTTCGCCGTGGTCGGGATGATGAAGAACGTTGCGCCGGTGATGATCGCCGAGGCCACGCTGAACTGTTCGTTGTTGTACAGGGTGGCATCGGCGTAGATGTCCGAATCGACCTTGTCGGTGCTTACCCGTGCAAAGCGCTCAGACTGGCGAAACGAGTCGGCCACAGCCTTTTCCCACAAGGCTGCTGGTTTGCCAGGCGCTGCGTTGGCCGGGCCGCCGTTGACTTGGTTCAGCGCAGTCGCGCGCACGTAGGCAGTCGGCTTCTGCGCCGGTGCGTTGGCGGTCGGTGGCCAGGTTTGCACCGCTGGCAATTCGTGCTGCGAGTAGGACACGCAACCGGTCAGCAAGACCGCCGCCAGTACCAAACTGTGCTTGATCAATCCTTTCATGGGTTACTCCTTGGGCAATTTGGCGGTGGCGGAATCCATCAGTTGGGTCACCAACTCACTCAACTGTTTAGCTCCCATCGTCGGCGCCCAGTATTCACGGCCGTAGAGACCCACGTTGCGCTCGAACTTGACCTCTTCCTTGGCGCTGGCGAGCTCTTTGCCGTTGCGGTCGACGATCACCAGGTTGCCGGCCACGTCGAAGGTATCGACGTAGATCGGGCCGTTGACCCAGATCCAGATGGTCAGCGTCAGCAAGGCACCGGGGAAGTACCCTGGGTGCGGCGCACGGTGGCCCTTGAGGGAAGTCATGTTGAATTTCAGCAACACGTCGTCTTCGCCCAGGCGCGTCGGGTATTCGGTGACTTGCTTGAAGTAGCCGGCGCTGCGCACGTACTGATTGAGCTGCACGGTGAGCGAGTGGCTGATCGCAATTTTGTTGGCGTCGTTGACGTCGGTGTCGGACACCGCCACATCAGCAATTTGCGCGCTGCGTGGGCTGCTAGTGGCGGCGGGGTGCAGCGGGGCGCCGATGGGGCCGCTGACGGTGTAGGACACACAGCCAGTCATGGACAACGCGGCGGCGAGCGCCGTTGCCCGGAGGAGGGTTTTCAACACACTAATTTCCCTATAAATGAATGAACCAAGTCACTGAATCGACCCGTTCGTGCAGAACTTGAGTCTGTAGTTTTTCCTACGCATTGCTCGGTTTAACCCGAGCCGTGCGCACCTTACGTCTGACCTTATGAACAGATCAATCATTCACGAGGCTCAGCCCATGTCCCGTCCTCTGCTCTTCCTGCGTCCTGCTGCCCAGGGCTTTGCCGTCACCTTGCTGGTGACGCTGGCCGGATGTGGGCTGTCTGCTTCCCATGAGGTGGCCAAGCCGCCTTCTGTCACTGCGCCTGTCTCCGAGCTTCAAAGCGCGCCTGTCCAGGGAGCGCTGGTCAAACGCATGGCAATGCCTGCGCCGATTCGGATGCAGGCGTCAGTAGCGATGGACTACCGCAGCGAGCCCCGCGAACAGTACGAAAACCTGCCGGATAACCCGGTGCATCGTGTGGCTGAGACGCCGGTGTCCACGTTCAGCGTTGATGTCGACACCGGCAGCTATGCCAACGTAAGGCGATTCCTCAACCAAGGCAGCTTGCCGCCTGAAGGGGCTGTACGACTGGAGGAAATGGTCAATTATTTTCCCTACCGCTACGCGTTGCCTACCGATGGCTCACCCTTTGGCGTGACCACTGAAGTCGCCGCTACACCATGGAACCCACGCACCCAATTGCTGCGCATCGGCATCAAGGCCTCTGACCGCGCCGTGGCCGACCTAGCGCCGGCTAACCTGGTATTTCTGGTGGATGTGTCCGGTTCAATGGACCGTCGCGAAGGGTTACCGCTGGTAAAAAGCACCCTGAAATTGTTGGTGGATCAACTGCGCGATCAAGACCGTGTTTCGCTGGTGGTCTACGCCGGTGAATCCCGTGTGGTGCTCAAGCCTACGTCTGGCCGCGACAAAACCAAGATCCGCAATGCTATCGAGCACCTCACTGCCGGAGGCTCCACGGCAGGCGCGTCCGGTATTGAGCTGGCTTACCAGATGGCCCGCGAAGGCTTTATCGACAAGGGCATCAACCGCATCCTGCTGGCCACCGACGGTGACTTCAATGTGGGCATCAGCGACTTCGACAGCCTCAAGCAGATGGCCGTGGAGCAACGCAAAAGCGGCGTGTCCCTCACCACCCTGGGCTTCGGTGTGGATAACTACAACGAACACCTTATGGAACAACTGGCCGATGCAGGCGACGGCAACTACGCCTACATCGACAACCTGCGCGAAGCCCGCAAGGTGTTGGTGGACCAACTCAGCTCAACGCTTTCGGTGGTCGCTCGCGATGTGAAATTACAGGTTGAATTCAACCCGGCGCAGGTCAGCGAATATCGCCTGCTCGGCTACGAAAACCGCGCGTTGAAGCGTGAGGATTTTAATAACGACAAGGTTGATGCTGGCGAGATCGGAGCAGGGCATACCGTCACCGCGCTGTATGAAATTGTGCCGAAGGGGGAGAAAGGCTGGTTGGAGCCGTTGCGTTACGCCACTGCGACCGTTCCCGAAAGTAAATCCGCTGAGCTGGCAATGTTGCGGGTGCGCTACAAGCCGGCGACGGGTGGCGATAGCAAGCTGATCGAGCGGCCCATCAGCAGCGTCTCCACCCAGGCCAGCGACGACCTGCGCTTCGCCGCCGCCGTGGCCGCCTTCGCCCAACAGCTCAAGGGCGATGGCCGCTACACTGGCAGCATGAGCCTGCAGGACACCGCCGCACTGGCCCGCTCGGCCCGGGGCGATGACCCATTCGGGCTGCGCAATGAATTCGTACAACTCGTAGAACTGGCCCAAAGCCTGAAACACTGACCCTGAAAACAATGTTGACCCCCTGTGGGAGGGGGCAAGCTCCCTCCCACACTCAGATCCAGGAGCCCGCCACCCACATGGCCGATCCAGATGACTCACCCAGCGACGAATCGCTGCTGGCCCGCTACCGAACCGGCGACAGTGCCGCGTTCGAAGCCCTGTACGCCCGGCATCGCCAGGGCCTGTACCGATTTCTCGTGTCCTTGAGCAACAAAGCCGAGCTGGCCGAGGAAATCTACCAGGAGACCTGGCTCAGCCTGATCCGCAGCACCACCCAGCCACAAGGCCGGGCGAGTTTTCGCACATGGCTGTTCCAGATTGCCCGCAACCGCCTGATCGATTACTGGCGCAAGCATGGCATCCACAACCCCTTGCACGACAGCTACGACGAACAACTCCACGCCCAACCCGACGACAGCGCCGGCCCCGAGCAACAGCTGAGCCTGAGCCGCGACCAGGCGCGACTCGACGTCGCCTTGCAAGCCTTGCCTGAAGACCAGCGCGAAGTCTTCCTGCTGCGCCTGCACGGCGACCTCGAAGTACCGCAAATCGCCGCCCTCACCAAGGCCCCGCTCGAAACCGTAAAAAGCCGCCTGCGTTACGCCCAGCAGAAACTGCGCCGCCTGCTGGCCGAGGAGATACCCGCATGACTGACTCCCGACACACCCCAGATCCCGACGACTTGCTCCTACCGCATTTTCGTCAACACAGTACCGGCGAGCCGCCCGCGTCCCTCGACGCCTTCATCCTCGCCACCGCCCGTCGCGAAGCCCCCGCGCCACAACCGAGCCTATGGCAACGCTGGCTGCAAGCCTGCCAACGACCGCGCTGGCAAATGGCATTCGCCACCGTCGCTGGTTTGGCGCTGATGATTGGCGTGGTGATGCGCGAGCCTGTGCCGCAGCCTGAGATATCCACAGCGACGTTCTCCGCCCTGCATGAAGACGCCGCCCGCCCGGCACCACCGGCGATGTCGGCTCCTGCGCCGATGGCACGTATGGCGGTTGCGCCCAAGGCCGAGAGTGCGCAGGTCATGGGCTCGATGGCGGATGAGTCCAGCGCCAAGCTCAGCAAGCGAGCGCCGGTAGCGCAGCCATCGTTGGAGCAGGGGTTGCAGGAGATTGTGAGGTTGCGCGAGGCGGGGGAGACAAAGGCGGCGGATGAGAAGCTGCTGGCTTTACATGACCGTTTTCCGGGTGAGGATTTGCCTGCGCGGTTGGAAGAGGCGCGTAATCATTAAGGTCCCCGGCGTCAGTTGACGAGCGCTTATCAGCCTTTATAATTCCTCGCAACACGGCCCCTGTCGGTTGATGCGCTTCGGCGCTGAGACTGCTCAGGGGTTTTTTATTGCCTGTGATTTGCTGTTTACCAGTCGCGCTCCTGCCAGTCACGGTCAGCGCCCATACCCTCCAAATTTAATTCAAGATGGTGCAAGTCCGGGAAGTCATTTTCCATCAGTATTTTTAGACGCTTTCCCCAGGAGGACGAAGGATTTATGGCTCGCATTAGATGATGGGTCATGCACAACAACATAAACGGGCGAGCTCGTCGGTGCGCATCATCATGGAACGCTGATAGCGAAGGCACTTGCTCTACTGGCGGTAGTTTGGGTTGGTCGATGATGTTGCGATTCCAGAGGCGACTATGGTGAGCGCACACATTCCGCAAGTAGTTCAAGCTGCGTAACCAAGTGGCAAAAACTCTTCCATTGGTGATCCCGTACGCCTTGGAAATTTGATCCTGATCGTTTTCACCCATGCCTGAGTAAAGGGTCGATAGCGTTCCGAAATCCCAAACTTCGCATGCGACCCAAACCGCCAAGGGTAAGCCGTATTTTTCTTTGTTATGTCTGATGAAGTCTTCGTTCGAACGATTGATCAATGCTGCGTGTTTGCCGACCCATACATGGTGCTTTGTCAGGCCGGTTTTTCCATCCAGTTGTACGGAAAAACTTTCATGGAATAGCGCTGGCATCAGGTAAGCAAATTTATTGTGTTTGCCCAATGCGTGGGAGATATCCACTCGTAGAGCGATCTCTATGCGTTCCAGCGCATCCAGGGTCAACAGGCGAAGCTTCTTGTCGAAGACATAAAGATCGATTGCATTTTGGAAGGTGGTACCTGATTTGAAGGTATCGAGAGGGAGACGCGCAGGTTTCGTCTTAGAAGGTTTTTGATTTTTGTACTGGAGTAGCGGACAGCACAGCCCTGTACGCTCGCGAAAGGCGAACCAGTAGCCGCTGAGACGGTAGTAACCGATGCGTTCCAGGTATTCAAGGGCTTTAGCTTGGTCAGTAACTGACATGCCGCGCGCTATGACTAGATCGAGTTGCTCTTGATAGCTCTGCCAAGGTTTTGGATAACCCTGTGTCATTGATAAATCACCTTGGCTGCCGAGTGGCAGTTATTTTATTATTTTTCTCTTGATGTTGAGCTTGCCAGCGGTGAGCAATGTACCTCGGTGAGTCGCTTCTCACTCTTGTTGGAAGCATTTAGAGACAAAGATGCCGTAATCCAAGCACAAAAAAGCCCCAGGCCTTTCGACCTGGGGCTTTTTCGTTATAGATGGTGCACCCGGCGGGATTCGAACCCACGACCCCTGCCTTCGGAGTCCTAAAAGTCGACGTTTAGAATCAATACGTTAGCGGGGGTTAGCTGGAAAATCAATGGGTTGTGTTAGCTGGGGGTAGCGGGTTTTCGCCCCAGTTAGCGGGGCGAGTGTGGCAAATTTGTGGCATTCGCACGCGATTACCGCCGCGTGGCCGACTCCAGTAATCACGAAATTGATTCTATTATCTATCCCTACCTTATTTATGCATCCATCCCAAGGATCGGCCTGAGTGATGCAAGCAATCCAAGCTGCCCACGCACAGTGCTGCAATCGGCCGATTCTGTTGAAAAAGTCGGGCGTAGTTTTCACGGCAGAAAAGTACGCTTCTGAGCTTGACACCTAAAATCCGCGCAGAGACATTCGGACTCAGATTTCACGTGGCAGCGCACAAAAAGACGCTTTCACCGATCAGTATTCTGTCAGTTCGAGAAGCCGACTGTTTTCAGCAGAATCGGCCAAAAGAGGACACTTTCGGACGCTGATCCAGTTTTTTTCCGAAGGAAAGCTGGCTGCGGTGGACTCAACCCATCAATGGCAATTCCAAAGCGTAGGTGAGACGTGGGGTGTTATGGACAGGCGCGATAAGGGGCGGAAAATGGTTGTATGGGAAGGGGTTGAGCCGTGCCAAAGCCAAGAGCATGGACCCGGCAGGCAAATGGTTCCAAACAATCATTTTAGACTCTATGGGCATCTGTGCCAGCACGACCGTAGGGCCGGAAACGAGAGGAATCGACTAAACTCTCTGGCAGTGAAGCCACGATTCTGTAGAATATCGCACTGCTGTTACCGAGAGAGGGAAACCCCTTAACTTACGGTTAGCCGCAGTAATTTGATAGCGACGGGGTGGAAAATCATGGAAAGTCGTGACTTAGAAATTAGGCGTTACTTCCATCAAAAAAAACTTCGCCATTATCATGAATGCCCCAATACCCTAGTAATTGACGAGCTAGGAGTTGCGCATGGAAAAAACCGAGCTGACATAGCTGTTCTTAACGGAACTATTCATGGCTTTGAAATAAAAAGTTCAAAAGACACTTTATCCAGACTGCCAGAGCAAATAAACGAATATTCAAAATGCTTTGAAAAAGTTTCCATCATTGCAGCTCCCAATCACATTGAAAAGCTTCAAGTGATGCTTCCATCTTGGTGTGGGATTATTCTTGCCACCAAAGGAGCTAAAGGAGCAATAACATTTAAAACTATAAGGCGCGCACAAAAAAACCCAAAAATAGAAATATACGCAATGGCACATTTTCTTTGGAGAAAAGAAATAGTTGAGATACTAACTCAATTTGGAGAAAGCGAAAAAAACCTCAAGCTCTCGAGGGAGAAGCTGTATAGGCTACTACCGGAAAGCACAACTACAAAACAACTGACAAAACTAATAAAAGCTAAATTTATGTCCCGTACTGCTTGGCGATCTGCCGCACTACAAACGTAATATGATGATTAACACCAACGCCCTTCCAGGTCGTCAAACTACCACAGTTTGTCACTTTATTTGCAGTATCCTCTATTCGCTCATCACCCTTGCAATAATCCCTATCTATATAATGCCCAGAGGAAATAATCGCATTGCAATGGCCGATCATTTGTGCGGGGTTAGTTCGAAAAGCCCCTCCTTTTGGAATGAACCAGGAATCTATAGTTGTGTATACTATTTTTCCACCGGGCTTTACCATACGCATGTCTATACCCTCTGCAAAATCTGGTGCCTCAATAGAGTAATCACCAAAGCTAGGCGCGGGCATATTTTTTTCAAGCTCAGAACGAAACTCTTTATAAAGCGACCACTCATGGCGCGGTTGAGTTGCACCTGGATTTTTCACTTCAGATAGTTTTAAAGATGTACCTACAAAGACTTTCGACCGAGAAGACTTGTAGCCAGCTATTTTAGATACGGCACCCGCAATAACTTTTGCGAACACCGGATACGGTTGAAAATTCCCTGGATCGCCTAAGTCGACTATAAAGTCAACGTTATCCCATGGCACAGCTAGATATTTTAATAGAGCGTTAATATCAGCACTAACTGTTGGGTTACTTAACTCATCCAATCTAACTCTCAAAGCAACACCGCAACCGCTTTCCGCTGCAAAAGCCTTTACACGATCTAAGTATAAACTGCGCCTTTTTAAGCCGACCACGGGAACAACCTCGCAGCCTAACGACTTCGTCTCTTCAAGCACATACTCGATAACTAAACGCCCGTCGTCCATTCTCTCATCTTCTAGGGACTCATGGGTGTCTATCAAAGCCAATCTTGCCGACCATTTTTTCTTTAACCTTTTGGGGAAGGTTTCTACGTGCTCATGGATGGTTTTTTTCATTTTGTTTTCCTCAAAATCAAACTCTCGAGGAGGAATAATGACTAGAGGTACGACCGAATCCTTAATTTCATTCGCAAGCAAAAATAAAGCTTGGTACTCCCCTTGGCGCCACTTTAGAACCGGAACATATTTCTCACTATCAATTTTCATCTTCGTCCCCAAAGCAAACTCTAACCGTCCCTTGACCGAGCAATTCCGAGAAAATGCCGTAGTTACCACTTTCCTTTCTTATTCTTCCCGCAAGAATACTAGGATGAATACCAATATTTTTTGCATCAACTAATACAGACTCAGTTGTCATAGAAAACCTAGAAATGCAGCTATCCCATGAAGAGCTATCTATCAGGGATTCCAGAGCGAACTCATCCGCTTCCCGTTCAACGGTATCCCCCTCTCCTTTACTTTCCTCGTCAAAGAAATCCATCTGCAAAGAGTCGAATAAATGAAGAGATATATGAGCCAGCTCGTGAAAAAGCACAAACCAAAAATTATCTAAACGATCATGTCTAATCGTCATCGCGACTACTGGATTTCCAGTTTCCAAAACCATTGCAGCACCATCTAGGTAAGTGCCTGAAAGATGCCTTTCTACAATTAATATAATCCCTCTGTCAGCCAAAAATTCTTTTGCTAGCCGAGGAGCATATTCATGACACGTAAGCCCTACAAGCTCTTTAAGCCAGCTATCGGTATGTTCATACTCAGCGACACCTCCAAGACTTACCTCGCGCCTAGCTTTTTCTAAAACACGAGCCTGCCACGCCAATAGCGCATATTCATTAGGCTTGTTTTCGCCATGAAATTTTTTCCTATGGAGTACTGGAGCATTCTGCCCTCCACTACCTAAGAAATAGGATCGGACCAGTTCTGTGTTTCCAGAACCAGCCACATTCGAAATCCAACCTCTTTTAATCATTTCTTTAACTGGGAACATATCCCAGTCAATATCATTTGGGCTATTCCAACAAAATACCGAGTCTGCACTGTTAGCTTTCGCGCCCGCCCAAGACTCTCTAACTTTTACACCCAAAATCTCGGCAACAGCAATAAGACGAGCAAGACTGGCCGACATATAACTCGAAGCTTCATACCTTTGAACCTGCTGAGCCGGCAACCCTAAACGATCAGCAAGGTCCTTTTGGGTCATCCCCGATGCAATACGAGCAAGTATTAAAGTACGAGGAAGTTCTGACAAACCAGAACACTCTGAATAAGAGACCTTTCCTTCTTTTATCAGCTCATACTCTCTAATCTCAGATTTTATTTCCTTAATCTGAGACTCTATTGCTTTAGTTTGTGCCTCATCCAACCAGTCAAAACCTGACGATTGGAAACTCATCAATGCACCAGACAAATTTTCCAGTTGCTTATGTGACGACAAATATTGTCTTTCGTTATATATCATGCTCGTGCTCTCCCTCATTCAAGGGGCTCGCAAGTCAAATCGACTGATAGAATGCCTTTAGGCTGCCCTGTAAACCGATCGTTCTGAAAATACGCTAGAAAAGTTTTCCCTGGCTCGGCTTGAAAATTAAATGGGAAAAATTCTCCACCATACTTCAGCTTTTGACTGCGTCTCATGTCATCAAAATCAAGGAATACAGGGTCAAGACGTTTGGGATCCACGCCGCTAGGATCCCAACAGATGTCGTAATCACCTGGTATGGGTTTCGCCGTGACAAAGCTTCCGTCCACGAACAATCTCGCGCAACCTGCATCACGCAATGCCTTGCATGCAAGCTTAAATCCTGCAAAAAGGCGCCTTCGTTTTGCATTTGATGCGAAAACTTGCTCGACCTCCTCCAGAGAGGCAGAGTGGACTCCGGCAGGCAAAACGGCCCAAGGGCTTGAATGAGGATTTTCTAGGGTCGGGATCATCATGCAACAAAATTGTTGTGTCGTTACTGCCCACGATAGCCATTCGCCACGAGTACGGTCAACAAGTAATTCTCAGAGGTACAGACTTGGTACACCTATGATCTTCCCTGCCTTACGTCATCTTTCGCCAAGCTACTGATTTTAGATACTTTACTAGCATTAACCTTTCGTCTGTTTTCTGAGTCGCCTCTAGAATCGTAGCCAACTTGGAGTGATCGTTTCTGGCCGATTTCCGCCTGTCACCATAGGCATCGAGAGCTGCTCTCTGCCTATCGTACCCAGTAAGAGCGCGAATGGCGGGCAAAGGGCCATTTCCTAGTCTATAAATGGAGACCCCAGCACAGGATTTTCATCATGAGCAAACCCCAAGACCGCACCATTTCCCAACGCCCAGATGGGACGTGGGAAAACAAGCGCAACGATTCAGACCGAGCGTCAAGCGTCCACGATACTCAGGCAGAGGCGCAGCAAGCCGCGCGCGCGATGCTGCAAAACCAAGGTGGTGGTGAAATGACTACTAAGGGACGCGACGGACAGTTCCGGGCAAAAGACACCATCACGCCCGGCAATGATCCCCGTGACGTAAAAGGTTGAATGTCGCTAACTTCGAGTTTGCGCCTATGCCCGACGTAGAAATGCTTGGCATGACCTCGACGCACGAGGCGCAATTCGCGTGGGAGGGGTAAAGCCTGCTAATGAGCGACGGCGATAATTTCGAGATTGCACCCCGCCATGAGTCGCAAAAGGCCTATGAGCGAATAACTACTCATGGCCGCTGGCCGCCTGTGAGCACCGCCTCTTTGGGGACGATTCTCTGTTTCATACCTGCACATTTCCATTGCCCAGAGCGTGCTCGAAGGATTTGGTGAATGCGAGAAGATCACTGTTCAAGACCTGACACAAATCCCGCAGCTGTACCGTATCCAGCCGCCTTACTCCCCTCTCCACGTCACTCATGAACGATTGCGGCCTCCCCAGTGCAGCAGAGCATTGAGCCTGGGTCATCCCTGACTCAATACGCATGCGCTTCAGCACCTGCAAAAAGATCACGTGCTCGCGTCGATAAATAGCCTTTGTCATAGCCGTGTCCGGGCAAGGTTCGGCTGATCAAGCTATATCTGCTTTTGGGATATCTGATTTTCAGTTATTTTGTCTGTGTTCGTTTAGTTTAGGAGGCTGCATGAGACTTGTCTGGGAGTTGTTTCGCGTGGCATGGACCGTAGGGTGTTTGCCGATCGGTGCGCTTTTGCTAGTTGTGGTGGTTTTTTCTGGCTTCAACCTGCCATTCTTTTTGGGTTTGACCAGTAGCGAAGCCCCGGCGATTCGGTGGCTGTTCTGGGGCTTAGTTCTCTACTTCATCGGGGGCGGATGGCTGTTCTCCCATGTCCATCAGAGCTATGCCGCAAAGCTTAGGAGAATGGTCGCCAGCTATCAGGCTGAAGGGTTCCGTCCTCAAGTCGAGGTGTTCGCGAAGATTAATGACGCCTACGTCGGTGTCGACCTGCAATCGAAAATGTTGCTGGCCTACCCCGTAGGTCAGGATGGTCATCTCTTCCGTTTGGATGAGATACGGTCCTGGCGCATCCTTCCAGTCGGCAAGAGCAACCATCGATTGGAGCTGTTGACCAGCGATTTGGCAATTCCGACGTTCAGCCTCGCGCTTAAAACGGCGGACGTGGCCAATACTGAGGCACGGCTGCATTCAATTTTCAGCACTTAGCTGGTTGATGGAGCCTTCACTTACCTATTCGGAGTAGCCCGATGACCCACGTAACCGCAGGCAGTGTTTGGCAGGTAGATATCGCTCAACTCAAGCTAGCTAACTCCACCATGCGTTTGGCCAATCAAGCGCTGGCTTCTGACGATGTTGCCGTCCTATCCACTCTCGGTTTTTCGCTTGCTCACATTCGAGAGCTAAAACGCAAAGGCGGCTTCAGAACCTCTTCCATTGCGCAGAACACACGAATGATCAATTGCCTAAAACAAAGGGAATCTGCCCATGCTGATTAACCACACGCCATTGAGAATCGCGTCCGGCGTCCTGGCGGCTACGACCATCGAGGCTGTCCGCCGATCGACTTCGTATCATGCCTGCGGCTGGCAGATTCTTGACCGCTGGGCGTTTAATTCTCCCGAGCAGCTTCGCGCACTCGAAGCGCAGGGAGAGCTGCTGCTTTTAGGGCGGTTGCTTGAACAGCAAGTCGTCGAGCATGAGGCGCTTATTTCGCCCCTCGGATTGGCGCAGCGGAGGCAAGGGCTTGCAGAGCATGAGGTTGTTGCGTTGTCAGGCATCTCTACCGAGTTGTGAGCCATCGACGGCAGCGCGTTCTACCAAAAACTTTCCGGCCATTTGCCGCAGTGGGGTCTCGGGGCTTGCCCTGAGCAGGGACGGTAGGCAAAGCAAAGAAGTGAAACGACTGCCGCGTTGCCGGTTGTACGTACGCCATTCATGGCGGTAGTACAAACCCTACCCTGTCCCAGTTCTTATCCACCAAATGGTTGCAGCCGTTGTGGACGATTTTGGTCAGAAAAATTGTCTGGACGTAGGTGCTGGATTTCTTGGTCCTTAATGAATAAAAGCATCGTTGGGGAGGGGGCAGGGGAATCGTCCAATGACTCGATAAACACAAGAATCAGACGCCATCGGCCTAACAAAATTGATCATCAAAATATTTTGCGAAGTGAGCGCGGTAATTTTCAGAAAACACCGCAACACGACGCTGTACAAAGCAGGGCGTTGGCTGTGATGGTGTCGGTATTGTGAAGTGCGCGCAGTTGCCGTTGGTGACTGTGCCTGGATCACTCGGGTAAAGAGAAAAACATCTGGGAGCGCAGGAAAAGGTAGATCTGGTGATGCTGAGGGAGGCCTTCGGTAGGCAAATCTGGGTACGTCATCCATATCTGGAGTAAACGCTATGAGTGAAAGCTGGCTGAAGAAGATGTGGTCGCTTGCACTGCGACGGAAATCTGTAGACGCGATGAAAGGTGGTAAGCCGTTTACCAGGTGCGGAACACTCATGGTCTATGCGGGAGAGCTCAAGCTGCTACCTGAGCTCATTCCCGAGTCAAAACCTGCCAGACGCTCCACGCCGCCCGATTCAGATTGAGTGCAGCATCTCAGGGTGGCTGAACGCATGTCAGTAAAAGTGGAACGTCTTAACTGATACGCACCTTGGTTAGCCAGGGCGCAGGGCTAGCTGCTCAGATTACCTTCCTGATCAAACAGAGCTCTGGCAGAGGGGCCATAGGTCGCGATGACATTCTCGATGGTATCCCGGTCGTTACAGTTCAAACTGCGGGTCAGGTCGAAGAGGGTGTTTCGCTCTGCTTTCCACTGACTGATGATTTCAACATTCGGTTGGGCTTTCTTCCGCTCGTAGAAAATCGACTCGGAACGGAGCGCTATCAGGCAACCCAAGACTTCCTGGGCGATTTCCAGTCTATGAGCATCTGATGGTTGGATCATCGTTGAGACCTCCTGCTGATCAGTATCAGTACGTCGCGTGGTTTTTTGAATGCTTTGTAATCGATGCTCATCGTGACTGTCGCTCGGCTGTTGTGGACTGCGCCGACTGTCAGCTAGGAGGCATCCCACTATCAAGGATAGGTTTTTGACAGGCGCTGCTGTTAGCTGAAGAATGGCTGCATGCAAAAAGCAGAATCTGAAACCTTGGGTATTGAGGAGTATGAAGCATTCGAGCTTGTGGCTCGGGAGCTCCACGCTCATTTTTTTAGCGCACGGAAAAATTTTGCGGTGCGAGTGCCCCTAAATTTAGTGAGCTATTTGTTCACTGGGATTTTGCGGAAATCACGGTTGCCGAAAATTCAGCTTGAATGTGCCATAGCGGAATTAGAATTTGCTGTCGAGGCCAGGACATTTCGCCGTTACATCAGCGGTCATACCCGGATGCCATGGGGGACGTTTCAACGATTGGTTTTCTGGGCGCGGGAACAGAAGTGGATTAGCACGTGGACGTGCTGCGACTTGATATCGAAAGCTCATCTCTGCGAGGTTGCTCAAATCAGTGCGCGCGAGCTTTTGAACGAGCGTAAGCGCCTTGTTTCAGCGACTGAAATACGCAGAGAGGAAATGGTCACGCGCTTCTATGAAAACCTCGCACTCAAGGATTTAGAGCGAGAGAAAAAAGCAGTCCCATCTATTCGAAGATACGATGAAGTCAGAGAGCTCGCGCGCTCCCTGGGATTAGATACAGCTGATTAGCCTCAGGCCAGCTTGGCCACCAACGCTTCAGCATGTCTACCTCGCGATGCTCGGTGACACTGAGATGCGCTGCAATTTCGCGTTTGCTCCGGGACGCTTTTTTTTGACACAAAGTCCGTATCTATTTATGCGCTGCCACTTGTGAAGGGAATCCTGATGTCCGTTCCGACATACGACAAATTCATTGAACCGATCTTGCGCTACTTGGCAGCTAATCCCGAAGGCGCCACAGCACGCGACACCCATGAGGCTGCAGCCAGGGCTTTAGATTTATCCGAGTCACAACTTCAAGAGATAATCGCGAGTGGGCAGGCGACTTATAAAAACCGCGCCGGATGGGCTCACGACCGCCTAAAACGTGCCGGTTTATCTTCCAGCGCCAAGCGAGGCTACTGGAAGCTTACCGAAGCTGGGACGGATTATTCCGTCCAGCACCCTTCACCGCTAACCGCCGATCAGGTGGAAAAACTTGCCATAGGTTTTATGGACGTGAGGCTGAGGAACCCTACCGATGCCGTCCCGCTTGACGTGGTAGAGCAAGGCGAAGACACGCCAGTATCAGCAACAGTTAGCCCTGACGATCGTTTGGATCAGGCTTTGCGCGAGCTACGTGATGCAACCGCAAGAGACCTACTCGATAGCCTACTTCAAGTCAGTCCAAACCGTTTTGAAGTTATTGTGCTCGACGTATTGCACAGCCTCGGCTACGGAGCTAGCCGAACAGATTTGCAGCGTGTGGGAGGTAGCGGAGATGGCGGAATTGATGGAGTAATTTCCCTCGATAAGCTCGGTCTGGAAAAAGTGTATGTCCAGGCCAAGCGCTGGCAAGGCACTGTCGGTCGGCCTGAGTTACAAGCATTCTATGGTGCTCTTGCTGGTCAAAAGGCCAAACGAGGGGTATTTATCACCACCTCCGGATTCACCAAGCAAGCTATAGACTTTGCCAGCTCTGTGGAGGGCATGGTGCTCGTGGACGGGATCCGTCTAGTTAACCTGATGATGGACCACGAGGTGGGCGTAACGTCCAGGCTTCTCAAGCTTCCGAAACTGGATAGCGATTACTTTGACGAAGAAAGAGGGTTTTGATCGTCCATGACTTACATTTGGCTAAGCCGTCGCGATTAAAGGTAATGCCGTTACCAATCAGGCTCTAGCTCTGTGCTGAGGTGGATGCCCATGATCCTTGCTTTGCGGTACCTCAACGGCTCTGCATTGATCTCCAAGGCAACGAGGCGGCTTGCAGCGTTCACTAGGCTGTTGAAGCGGTCTTTATGAATAGCTACATACACGACTAACTTCTTGTCAGACGCCTTCATTGAGCCGATGCAGAGAGGTGCTGACTTGCCCTGTAGAAGTAGCGGGTCAGCGTATAGGTAGCACTCTATCGTTGGATATTTGAATGCTTCGGGATGTCGGATGGAACCGTAGAGCCTAAGCGCAGCATGCTCGAAGTAATAGTCACCGATTGGCTTGGTATCCGTAGCGGTGGCCATGCTAAAGGACCATGACATATCCCACCCCCATATCCGGGCTTGGACGATTATCCGCTCAATAGCTCCACGATTTCTTCCTGCCATAGCATCCTTCCTCTCGAAGGGGGCCGACTTCTATCACGCCCTGCCACCTGCTTTTCACCGTGGAACAGATCCACTCAAATTTTCAGCTAGATACAAGGTCAAGGCCATAGCGTTCTGCGGTTTACCTGATGCAGATCGGTAGCTCTCTGCCATCGCATTGACTACGAGCTGAGGCCCAAATCGAAGTTTTCCGCTGGTCATAGCCTTCACAATTGCCCTGTGAACATCAGTCTGATGCTCTGCGGGAATTCCAGACATATCCAGCTCGTTGGAAGCAAGATGCGACGTTTGGGTTTCAGTTAATGGTTTAGGTTGAGGTTTAGTGTTATGCCGAACATCGTCCGATACGGTATCGATACCGCATCCGTGGGGTATCGATATCTCTTCCACGCCTGGGTCCGAGGGCGGACGGAGGGCCTCATTGATCCATCGCTGCTGATCCACAGTCAGTCTTTCTTTAAAGTCGCGCATAAAATCGTCAAGCCACTCGCTCGGAATGCGGCGAATTTCTTCAAGCGCTCTCGCTCTCAGCTTTGGCCCCGTCACTTGAGTAGCGGTGTGGTGATCCCACCAGATACGTACCCAAACGACGTATCTGACATGATCGTATCTAGCCAAGCCCTCATCTTGTAGTCGATGAATGACCTGTAGCCATTGATCTGCCGTCCAGCCAATCTCGGCTCCTGCGATGCGTGGCACAAGTGGGTACACGCCTGTGATGTTGCTGTCAGGAGCTGTTAGAAGGTGCAGCAACGCAACTTTGTCTTCAGTGGTGCAATTCAGCAGGCGCGGGGAGCGCCAAAAATTCTGATCCCTGATGGTTCGTTGTCTGCCCATGCTCACGGCTCCTGGTGCAAACGTACGGGGGTGACGTAAGGGACGATCATTACCGTGCCTCCACCTGTGCTTTCTTGGTTGGCCTCCCTGTTTGTTTTGGTTTTGATAATGCGTTTGTCAGGGAGGGGCGAGGAGGATTTTCGGTATTGCCGGTGCGCATCCACGCTCTTAAGTCACCTAGCCTCCATCGCAGTCTTGAGAGTCCTGGTACAGGCTCAAGCCCTGGCAACTTACGCTGACGTACCGTTAGCACGCTGAATCCCGTCAACGCAGCAACTTCAGACACGCCGATCAGGACGTCGTCGCCAAGCTTCTGTATTTTTTGGATGGTTTCGTAATCTACTGGCATCGGGTTATCGCTCGATTGATCTGTTCGGCACAGATTTCCCCAGTCGAGCGGTTAACAGCTAGGACACGTTTTTAACAGATGGCTGTGGGGAGCGGTAGCGGGGGCTTTAGCATGCCTTGGAGAACAACCGTTCGCATGGACTGCTATCGGCCGATTGTGTTGAAAAAGTCGGCTTCGGTTTCCACGGTAGAAAAGTTCGCGCCCGAGATTGAAATCTGTGTTTTTGGCAGAAGGTTCACGACTCGATTTCACGTAGCAGCACGCAAAACAGGTGTTTTTACCTATCTGTATCCGAGCGCTTTGGACAAACTGACTTTTTCAACACAATCGGCCAAAAGCAGTCATCGGACCAGAAGCGAACGCGCACCGCCGCTGAGATGCTGCCACCCAAAACGGGCGTGGACAGCTTGGTGGCAAATTGGTAGCTTAAAGTGGCCCGTGTTGAACATTGAAAGGATATCGAATGTCTCTAAAAGATTTATTAGAGCGAGGCTATTTCCCGAAAGAGTTACCTAGCCCTCCGTTCACCACGACGCCCTTTGCAAATATTGTTGCTGCACCGACCGGCCCACTTCCTGCAGACTTCGCGAATGGAGCGGATCCAAAGTACAAGCAGTTGCCGACGTCAAAAATCGCTAGATACTCTCACGCCCGTGGCGGGCTATTACGACGCAAACTGGGAATATGTAATCCACTACACTACTATCTCCTTGCCAAGGAAATAATTGATAACTGGGCAATTATATCTCCCATGGTTTCTGGAACTGCCATTGCTGCAACTGCACCAGAATTAAAAAGCTTGGGTCGGGCAATCGAAGGGCGGCACTCCCAGGGTGCGCGGGCAATGCTTGCACAGAAAAATCGTTTGGGTAGAAGATTTTTATTAGAGACGGATATCAGTCGCTTCTATAGTAGCATCTACACTCATTCGATACCTTGGGCTCTCCACACGAAGGCTGTCGCCAAGGTAAATCGCAGCAGAACGACTTTACTCGGAAATAACCTAGATTACCTTGTGAGAATGGGGCAGGATGGACAAACTATCGGAATCCCTATTGGCCCTGACACATCACTGGTTTTAGCTGAGCTTCTTATGCAGCGATGCGATGCTGAATTAATCGCAAGAGTTCCGAAGCTAAAAGGACACCGATTTATTGATGATTATGAGTTAAGCTTCTATACCAGAACGGAAGCTGAAGATGCATTTCATCTACTTGAAAGAGCGTTGAGCGATTATGAACTGGCTTTAAACCCAAAGAAAACTAAGGTTTTTGAGTTGCCTTTACAATTTGAGGCGTCATGGGTCACCGAGCTTCGAAGTCATAATATTCGGACATCAGCATCTGGCCAAGCAGTGGACATGGAAGCGCTTATAAATAAGGCCTTTCATTTGCATAAGCTATTCCCAGGTGAAGCAGTCTTAAGTTACGCAATCGCAAAGCTTAGAGTGGTTGCACTACTTCCGAACAACTGGGAATTATTTCAGCGACTGTTGCTTCTTTGCGTAACGCCAGAGCCAGCGACATTTCCCTATGCCATTGATCTAATCATCAAATGGGTAAACGCCGGCTTTGCTTCGGCAATTCCAGAATTACATGAGGTCGTAAATTCGATTATTACTACTCACGCGCCATTAGCGCATTCCAGCGAGGTTTCACATGCGCTGTGGGCGAGTATCGCCCTAGGAGTAACACTCACGACTGAGGCGGTGGCCGCACTATCGATGGCAGATGACTCGGTGGTGGCGCTGATGGCGCTAGATTGTGAGAGCAGAGGACTTATGTCGGCAGTGCTCGACAAGTCCAATTGGCAAACCCATATGACCTCGGCTGGGCTATATGAAGAACACTGGCTGTTATCTTATGAGGCTAATATTAAAGGATGGCTGCCTTCAGTAGGTGGAGGTGACCATGTTGCAGACGATCCCAATTTCGGATTCTTAAAGGCATCTGGTGTCTATTTCTACGACACGACCCCTTTGGTCGCGTTTCCTATTCCGGCTCCGACACTACCAACTCAAATATCTACATCTACAGCGCACTCGCAATGAGGCGAACAATGATGACATGTAATTCTTCATCGAGTTGTCAGCCAATCCAGCTCAACTATAAGAGCTTACTCAAGTAACTAATGGTTTAAGATAAGGAGTCAAAACACATGTGACCCCCAGCATATCCAAAATAAACAAAATTTGAAACATGATGAATGAGACTGGAACTATATATGGTATAGCATATATAGTGCCCGCGCGAATTCGTTGATACCCTCTCGAGATACCAGTTATATGATAATCGTCCTTCATCTCAAGTGAGGCTAGTGAAAAATCTACCCGAGTATGATTTTCAGAGTCAGTAGATATAAGATTATACCGGTCATGAAATTTTTCGAGTGGAATGCTTATACCGCTTAACTTTGACTGCTTTATCTCTGTCCTGAGCTCTCTAATCAATTCTTTTATCTTGTCCCCACACTCGTTTAGAGTTTGAGAGCGAACTTCATATCTAGCAGTGGAATTTATGACTGAATAAACTAAAACCGCTACTGCGAGAAAAATCTGCAGCATGTTCAGAACCTTGGAGCTGAATGCAATACTCACATCTGAATTCTGCACTAAGGGTATGAAAATCAAGCCTAGCGACAGCATGGTAGTAGTAAAAAACGAAAAATTACTTTGCCTTTTTAAGCGCACAGAAGCATTGAATCTGCATCTGGCGGTCACGCGCATGCTGTTCAAAAGTTTCTCCGCAGGATCATCTATATTTTTTTCTATAGGGCCCAGACTAAAGACCCAGGAAAAGATTATAGCAGCCGCTCCCCTAACGCTTTTTAAATACATAAAGATCTTCTTTATTAGAGTAATCGATTGTGAATGATTAGTTATACTTAATTAGGCATGAAACGCTAAGCGGAAGATTTTAGGGCGTATTCACGTCTTACCGCACTATGAATCGATCCTGAATAAAGGTACTTTGATCGGCCGCTTCTGGCCAGAGGCGGTTCGCAGTCTGTTCAAGATGAGCCACAGTTCTGAAGCTATACGCATCTGATTGGCCCAACTCATTAATTCGGCCAGGGAAGCGATCCTCCGTTATATAAGCCTCAAGTTTGGAGAGACCTTCTTAACTGCGGCCCCATTAGTTACATTCCCTGAAACCACTGACAACCTCGTCAACTGGAAGGTTAGAGCATTAATTTCATCTATGCTTACACTCAAGTTTTCTGCGATTTCACGACGACCTTGCTTTCGGACTTGCAAAGCGTCTAATACTTTAGTGAGTAACTGCGATGTTTCTCGCTCCATCGGCTCTGGTTCATTAGCACGATATCCACTTTTAGCGATATCAATACAAAGACTGCGGTAATTCCACTCACTGACCAATCCCAATGAATTAAAACGGTATGCCATAGCTGCAAGCGACACACCCCAATAATGCTTAAGCTTCATCAGATACTTAATGGAGTAGGTGGGTGGCTGATTAGCAGCCACACTCTCCTTAGGCATTAGAAAGGCTGCGGCAAATGCATCAGCCTGGCGCTCCATTTCAGGTCCGTGGGCTTGGCCGTGCTGCATGGTGTAAACGTCGCGCACCAAATGGCCTAGCTCATGTGCCGCGTCAAAGCGGCTCCGCTCCGCGGACTTGATGGTGTTAAGGAAAACAAATGGCTTGCCCTCATACCACGTACAGAAAGCATCAACCTCTCGGGTTTCTTCTGCCAGCGAAAAGACACGAATACCTTTCGACTCAAGCAAGTGAATCATATTGGGAATGGGAGCATTACCTAGTCCCCATACGCGGCGGAGTGTGGCAGCTGCCTCTTCAGGCCCTAGATCGCTCAGGTCGGGTAAGCCTGCCGAGGGAAGATTAAACCTTTCCTCTATCCAATGGTTGACTCTAAACGCGATGGCACCGGCTGCAAATGTGCAAGCTTTCAACGCATCAGTCATTTTTGAAAGCTTACGAAAACTTACCGAATGCTCCCTCAACTCTGGCATATCTTCATCAATGAAAAAAAACTGCTGAGGGAAATTCAATAGTTTCGCGATTTTTTCCAAGGTCGCTGTCTCAGGGTAAGAAGCACCACTTTCGTAGTTCTGTAGACTACGACTAGTGATACCTAACTCCTTTGCCAACTGAGCTTTAGTGAGGCGTCTTCTCACCCTGGCAAATGTGATTTGCTTGGGATTTATTTCGGATATGGCCACTTTACTCACAACATACCTATTTTAGGCTCTACTTCCACCGAAATCTGAGAGATTGATTGATCTTTGCGAATGGTGAAATCATCGGGATTATTAGAAACACTTCCTAAGAGTATACGAACACCCCAGTTAGTAATTTTTTTATTACCGAAACCAGTCGGCAAAGATAACTCATATCGAATTTCCTTAAGCACCTTATCATAGTGATAAAGCAACGCCCAGACTTGGGTTTCTCTCTGATGTTCCTTGGCGAACTGGAACGAGACACTATTGAATAGCTCTAACTGACGATTATTGTTATAAACAAAGCCCTCAGCAACCGCTCCTTTCTCCGCCTGGTTCGTCGGCTCATCAACTCCATTCTTGCCGGTTTCGCCGTTGCCAGTCATGACCACGATGGAAATGCTCCGATCAGGCGAGCTGATGAAAGGGCAGTTCTGCTGTTCATGGATATGCCAGTGAGCTGTTGCCAATAAAGTGCGTAGGTCTTCAACAGTCTTCAACCATTGCTGAACGCCAGCCGCAGTCGGCGCGGACGCACGATTGGTCTCATTGCGTCCTCGGAGACCGCCAGTAATGGCATCACGGAGCAGGACTGGGCCCAAGTCAGAATGCAGCTCCCGCAAACGTACATCCACGTCCGCGGGCTCATCAATAATCGTCGCTCGCCGAGTGAAAGCGTTTGAGGCCGTCAGTTCAAATGTGCTCATCGCCGTTCCGTACCTGTTTCCGAAAATGATCCCTCATGTTGAGGTGCAAAAAGCGGAAACACAAGGACTGCTAGCGCAGAATACTTGGTAGTCCGCTCAATGGCAAAAGCGGTCATTCCTCCTGCCTGCCAAACTAGAGACAATTTAGGGTGCGTGGTTTCACGGCGCCTGATTAAAAGTCAGTTCCCTATCCTGACTAGCCTAGTCGCTCGGAGCCCTAAGGGGGGAAGACGATGTGTATGGGTCTATTTCTGCAGTTAATCAATGATCGCAATAGGTTTACTTCTACGGGTCAAAGTCATCAACTTTACTGGTCAAGTTCGAGGCAAACGACTGCCTAAGTCGAATGCAAATGGGCCCCGTCTGACCAATGGCTACAGACGGGAGTGGTCCGATCAGGCCAGCTTTGCTGCCAGTTCTTCCGCAGTAATGTTGTAGTAACGCTTCAGCATGTTCACCTCTCTATGTCCCGTCACGCTGGCAAGCTCGATCAGATTCGGCAGCTTGGTCGCAAGCCGACAGGTGGCCTCATGCCGAAGGTCGTGAAAGCGTAGATTGATCAGGAAGTCTTCCTGTGGCGTTACCTGCGCCACCCCGCAATCTGCCAAGTATTTCAGCCTCGCACGCTCCAGACCTCGCACAAAGGCCTTCTTGAGTGCATCGGCAGTGGTGGGGAAGACTCGGCCGCAGAGCGAGCGCGGCAAGTCCTCCAAAAGTTGAATAGCCTTCGGTGAAAGCGGAACGGTTCTGGGCAGTCCGTTCTTCGTCGCAGGAAGATGCGCGGTTCTGCGATCCAGGTTCACATGCTTCCAGCGCAGCTCGAAAATCTCGCCACGGCGCATGGCTGTCTCAATCGCCAGTTGGACCATGGGCCGTATCCAGGGATTGTGTGAGGCATCGGCGTAGGTCCCATCAGCGCGTCGCTCACGGAGCTCTAACGCGCCGAGCATGTATTGCTCTTCAATGGGGTCCAGTCGTCGCGAGCGTTCGTCGTTGTAGCTTGGACGGCTGACCATCCTGACCGGGTTCTCGGCAAGGTGAATTCCCCACTCGCGGCGAGCGACCTCAATCACACACTGAAACAACGCAAGCTCACGCTTCACCGTGTTGCCTTTGCGAATCTTCAGGCGCTCGTCACGGTAGCGAGCAAAATCTGAAGAGGTGAGGGTAGCGACGATACGCGTCGCCAGCGGATGACGCTTGAGCGCTTCCAGGCGTTTGATTTCCGAATAGGCGCCTTTGTGCTTCGGAGCGATCTCGGATATGTAGCGATCAATGAGTTGATGAAAGGCGGTGCGCTCAGCCTCGACGCGAGAGACAAAAATGCCTCGGTCGATTTCGCTTTCAATCATGCGCGCCCAGGCCTGGGCATCAGATTTAGTTTCGAAGGTTTTGCGCTGGGCCGGATAGCCCTTACGGCGGATTTGCGCTTCCCACTGATACTCGCCGCGATTCCTGATTGTTGCCATTTCGACCATTCCCGCCACTTTTGAGTGTGGCAAATTTGTGGCAAAAACGACTTTCAGGACTAGGACAGGTTTCTGTCAGGAGCGCTATCCCCTTGTAATAAAAGGGAAAGAAGATGGTGCACCCGGCGGGATTCGAACCCACGACCCCTGCCTTCGGAGGGCAGTACTCTATCCAGCTGAGCTACGGATGCTTGTGCGGGCGACATCATACCCATGTCGACCTTGGGCGTCCATGCCGGTCTTTGGCCCTTCTAGCGTAGGAATTTGCCACGCAAAGGCCCTGCACCGGGCGCCATTGGTCAACGCGCTGCAACCTTGCTCAAACGCGCTGATCAGAAAGTTTCGGCAAATGCGCCGTTTTCGTTCTTTTTTTCGAACAGACTATTGCCCTGTACCCCCATTGATCCTAGGATTCGTTTGAGATTTCAAACGCTTCGTGTCCCGTGCGCCATTTTCCTTCTTCGCGCGCTGGGGCTGATTTCCCTGACGGCAGCCCACCAGGCGCCTTTCAACAACTCTAATTCGCTCCGCGTGCGCGCGGTGCTGTTAAGGAAAGCCGACATGCAGCTTAAAGATGCCCAGTTGTTCCGCCAGCAAGCCTTCATCGATGGCGCTTGGGTCGACGCGGACAACGGTCAAACCATCAAGGTCAACAACCCTGCCACGGGCGAAATTCTCGGTACTGTGCCGAAGATGGGCGCTGCGGAAACCCGCCGCGCTATCGAAGCCGCCGACAAGGCCCTGCCGGCCTGGCGTGCACTGACCGCCAAGGAGCGCGCCAACAAGCTGCGCCGTTGGTTTGAACTGCTGATCGAAAACCAGGACGACCTCGGTCGCCTGATGACCCTCGAACAAGGCAAGCCGCTGGCCGAAGCCAAGGGCGAAATCGTCTACGCCGCGTCCTTTATCGAGTGGTTCGCCGAAGAAGCCAAGCGCATCTATGGCGACGTGATCCCCGGCCACCAACCCGACAAGCGCCTGATCGTGATCAAGCAGCCGATCGGCGTGACCGCCGCCATCACCCCGTGGAACTTCCCGGCCGCCATGATCACCCGTAAAGCCGGCCCGGCCCTGGCCGCCGGTTGCACTATGGTGATCAAGCCCGCTTCGCAGACCCCGTTCTCGGCCCTGGCCCTGGTTGAGCTGGCGCACCGTGCCGGTATCCCCAAAGGCGTGCTGAGCGTTGTCACCGGCAGCGCCGGCGACATCGGCGGCGAGCTGACCAGCAACCCGATCGTGCGTAAATTGTCGTTCACCGGCTCGACCGAAATCGGTCGCCAGTTAATGGCCGAATGCGCCAAGGACATCAAGAAAGTGTCCCTGGAATTGGGCGGCAACGCGCCCTTTATCGTGTTTGACGACGCTGACCTGGATAAGGCCGTCGAAGGCGCGATCATTTCCAAGTACCGCAACAATGGCCAGACCTGCGTCTGCGCTAACCGCCTGTATATCCAGGACTCGGTCTACGACGCGTTCGCCGAAAAACTCAAGGTGGCAGTCGCCAAATTGAAGATCGGCAACGGTCTGGAAGACGGCACGACCACTGGCCCGCTGATCGACGAAAAAGCGGTGGCCAAGGTGCAGGAACACATTGCCGATGCCCTGAGCAAAGGCGCCAAGTTGCTGGCTGGCGGCAAGGTCATGGAAGGCAACTTCTTCGAGCCGACCATTTTGGTCGACGTGCCGAAAAACGCTGCCGTGGCGAAGGAAGAAACCTTCGGCCCGCTGGCGCCGCTGTTCCGTTTCAAAGACGAAGCCGAAGTGATCGCGATGTCCAACGACACCGAGTTCGGCCTGGCATCGTACTTTTATGCCCGCGACTTGGGCCGTGTATTCCGTGTGGCCGAAGCCCTGGAATACGGCATGGTCGGCGTCAACACCGGGTTGATCTCCAACGAAGTGGCGCCGTTCGGCGGCATCAAGGCGTCGGGCCTGGGCCGTGAAGGCTCCAAGTACGGGATCGAAGACTACCTGGAAATCAAATACCTCTGCCTGGGCATCTAAGCTCTGTAAGAGATTGCAACAAACGCAAAGGGCACGAGAGCGCTGACCCTTTGCGTGATTTACCCCGTTATTCGTAGTGGCCGGGAAAGCTGTGGCAGTCGATCATCGCATGCTGTTGCAGCCTCCTCCCCGTCACGTATGCCTTGAACCGCGCCACCCGATGAGTGGCGAATGAGGACTTTATGAGCAAGACCAACGCTTCTTTGATGCAACGCCGCGAATCCGCCGTACCGCGCGGTGTTGGCCAGATTCACCCGATCTTCGCTGAATCGGCAAAAAACGCTACCGTGACTGACGTTGAAGGTCGCGAGTTTATCGACTTCGCCGGCGGTATCGCCGTGCTGAACACCGGCCACGTGCACCCGAAAATCATCGCGGCCGTGACCGAGCAACTGAACAAGTTGACCCACACCTGCTTCCAGGTACTGGCTTACGAGCCTTACGTTGAAGTGTGCGAGAAAGTGAATGCCAAGGTTCCAGGTGATTTCGCCAAGAAAACTCTGCTGGTCACCACCGGTTCCGAAGCCGTCGAAAACGCCGTGAAAATTGCGCGTGCCGCCACTGGCCGCGCTGGCGTGATCGCCTTCACCGGCGCCTACCACGGCCGCACCATGATGACCCTGGGCCTCACCGGTAAAGTCGTGCCTTACTCGGCTGGCATGGGCTTGATGCCCGGCGGCGTGTTCCGCGCGCTGTACCCGAATGAGTTGCACGGTGTGAGCGACGACGATTCCATCGCCAGCATCGAGCGTATCTTCAAGAATGATGCCGAGCCGCGTGATATCGCCGCGATCATCATCGAGCCGGTGCAGGGCGAGGGCGGTTTCTACGTCGCGCCTAAATCCTTCATGAAGCGCCTGCGCGAACTGTGCGACAAGCACGGCATCCTGCTGATCGCCGACGAAGTGCAAACTGGCGCTGGCCGTACCGGTACCTTCTTTGCCATGGAACAGATGGGCGTTGCTGCCGACCTGACCACTTTCGCCAAATCGATCGCGGGCGGCTTCCCGCTGGCCGGTGTGTGCGGCAAGGCCGAATACATGGACGCCATTGCTCCAGGCGGCCTGGGCGGCACCTACGCCGGTAGCCCGATCGCTTGCGCCGCGGCCCTGGCCGTGATGGAAGTGTTTGAAGAAGAGCACCTGCTGGACCGCTGCAAGGCGGTTGGCGAGCGTCTGGTCACTGGCCTGAAAGCCATCCAGGCCAAGTACCCCGTGATCGGTGAAGTACGTGCCCTGGGCGCGATGATCGCGGTCGAGCTGTTCGACGGCGGCGACACCCACAAGCCAAACGCGGCGGCGGTTGCTGCCGTGGTGGCCAAGGCGCGTGACAAGGGCCTGATCCTGCTGAGCTGCGGCACCTACGGCAACGTGTTGCGCGTACTGGTCCCGCTGACCGCGCCGGACGAGCTGTTGGACAAAGGCCTGGCGATCATCGAAGAGTGCTTCTCCGAGCTGTAAGCGGACGCCTGGTTGATCGATAGAAAAAACCCGCTTCGGCGGGTTTTTTTGTGCCCGATGGGGCACATTCAGGTCCTGTTCATTGTACGTACGCGTGTGCATTGACTAAGGTGCAAGCATTGCCGATGGAGCGTGCTGCATGACTGCTGTTGATTTACCCGCTGTACCCCGAGTGTTAATCGCCGAAGCAGACCCTTGGTCGCGGGACCTGCTCAAGCAAGTGTTGTTGAACGTGCGCTGCGACGCACGGCTGGATGTGTGTGCTGACGGGCAACAAGCCGCGACGTTGCTGCGGGACAAGGCCTACGACCTGATCCTGGCGGATTGGGAGTTGCCGGGCATCGATGGTCTGAGCCTGCTGCGCGGCGTGCGTCGAAAGCGCCGCTCGCCCGCGCTGCCGTTTATTCTGCTGAGCAGCCGCAATGACAGCGCCAGCGTGCGCGAGGCCCTGCCCCTGGCGCCCACGGCATACCTGACCAAGCCCTTGAACATGGAAAGCCTGACGCAGCGCCTTCAAGACTTGCTGCTCAATGAAGGCGAAAGCGTCTACTGCGAGATTGCGCCGCTGGCACCCGGCATGACCCTGCCGGCGTTCCTTGAGCGCCGCCGCGAGGCCTCCGATGGCGCGCCGCTGCGGGTCGATGTGAAAGCCGCCGTGCAACGCAGCCTCGGGCCCGAGGGCCTGGACCTCAAGCGCCTGGAAGACCAAGTGCGCATGGATCCGCAAATCAGCGCCGTCCTGATCGCTGCCGCCAACAGTGCCGGCCACCACGGCACACCGGTGCAAACCCTGCCGGCTGCACTGCACAAGCTCGCTGCCGGGCAAAGCATGAACCTGATCCTGGGCCTGGCCCTCAAGCACAACGTGGTGTTGGGTGACCCGGCGCTGGTGGCTTATGCCGAGCGTCATTGGCAGTTGTCCCAGGACACGGCCGACTACGCCAGCCGCCTGGCGCGCCTGCTGGAGCTTGATCACGAGCGCTGTTATAGCGCTGGCATCCTGCATCGGCTTGGGGACCTGGCGCTGCTGCGCTGCCTGGAAGACTGGCGCCAAGGCGGCGGTGCACTGGATGACGAGATGATTGGCGAATCGCTCTACACCTTTGGCGCGGCCTATGGCTCGTCGTTGCGGGCGCGTTGGCGCTTGCCGTTGGAACTGCGCCAATTGATCGCGGCGATCTATTCGCTGGAAGGCGGGGTGTATGCCCGGGATGCGCTGGTGGTAAACCTGGCGGCGCAGATAGCGCGGCTCACCGAGCATGAAGGGCTGGAAGCACTGGCCGCCGGCAAGACCGCGCGACTGCTCAAGGTGGGGTTGTCGGAACTCGCCCGGGTGCGCAAGGCCTAGAAGACAATGAAGTCCAAATGTGGGAGGGGGCTTGCCCCCGATGAGGGAGTGTCAGTCAGCTAATCAGTAACTGACACCCCGCTATCGGGGGCAAGCCCCCTCCCACATTTGGATTGTGTCAGTTCTTTAGCCCGCAACCACCCGGTTCTTGCCCAATCGCTTGGCCTCATACATGGCCGCATCGGCCCGGGCGAACAGGCTGTCCAGGGTCGAATCCTCTTCCCGCAGGTTCGCCAGGCCCTGGCTGATGGTCACGGTAAACGCTTGGCCTTCATAGCTGAAACTCAGATCCTGAATCTCCCTGCCTAGCCGTTCAGCCACCTGCAATGCCATGTGAGGCGCACAACCGGGCAGCACAGCGGCAAACTCTTCGCCGCCAATGCGCCCGAACAGGTCGCCACGGCGCAACACCCCACGACCGCTCTCGGCGATGCGCCGCAATACCTGGTCGCCTTCCAGGTGGCCGTAGGTGTCGTTGACGTCCTTGAAGTCATCAATGTCCAACAGCAGGAAGGCCAGCGGGGCGCTTTGGGCGCACGCGCTGTCGAACGCTTGGTTGGCGCATTCGAAAAAGTGTCGACGGTTACTGGTTTGGGTCAGCACATCGGTGGTGGCGAGGCGATGCAACTCAAGTTCAAGTTGCTTCTTTTCGGTGATGTCTTCAGCCATGCCGACCACGATCACCGGTTCGCCAGACTCAACCTGTTGGTTGACGTAGCACTTGTCGCTCAGCCAGCGGATCTGCCCATCGGCGGTGATGATGCGGTACTCGCGGTCTTCCACGGCGCCGTGTTCCAGCACGCGGGCCAGGCTGTGCTCGGCGTAATCGAGGTCTTCAGGGTGAATGCTGTTGCGCCACTCGCGATGATCGGCCAATAACAGACCGGCGGAACGCCCAAAGACCCGCTCGTAGGCCGGGCTCACGTACAGCACGCGCCGGGTTTCCCAATCGATGGCCCATAGCACCGCGTTCACACTGACCAGCAGTGAACTGAGCAGCTGCTCGCGCTCGCTTAGCCGTTCGACTTCACCTTGGGCATGCATCAGTGCCAGCAGGGTTGCGGCCGCCGCGGGGCGTGGATGCTCCGCAGTGGGGGTGTCGGCTAGGTAGGGCTGTTCGTGAACCATCGGCACAACTCTCTCTGGGCGCGCCGCAGGGTGGAACAGCGGTCACTACAAGGGGCCACCATGATGGCGAAGTGTTCATTGAGAGAGGGGAATTGCAGTGAAGTTCCGTCAACAGGACCGATTGCCGGTGTCCGAGAACTGACGCCAAAAAGCTGGTGGGCGGGAGGAAAGGCCCTCCCGCCGCACCGTCAGACCGCTGCAGGACGCAGAGAATAGGTCTTCAATTGATGGGCAAAGTCCCGCAGGGATTGGATACCGCTGGCCTCGGCCTCATGCACCCATTCCTTGATCGCGGCCAACATATCGTGGCCGTTGGAACTGGTCTTTAGCCAGATCTGTTGCAGCGCCAGGCGTTTTTCGTAGATCACTTTCAGTGCCTGGCTGTGCTCCAGCAGGCTCTGGATGCGCAGGTGATGGCGGTCATCCAGCAGGCTGGTTTCCCGCGACAGCAGGCGCTTGGCACGGTGGAACTGGTGGCGTACCGAGTGATCGACCTTTTCCAGCTCTTGCTTGACCAGCGGGCCGATCACCAACTTGCGGTACTGGGCCATGATCTGGAAGCGGTTGTTGAGGATCGCCATGGCGGTGTCCATGTCCAGGTGCCCCTTGCCCTCGACGCGGTGGGCAATCGGCGCCACACGCTGCACCTTGGCCAGGCGCAGCCAGCTGAACACCTTGATCCAGGCCCAGCCCAGGTCGAACTCCCACTTTTTCACCGACAGCTTGGCCGAGTTGGGGTAGGTGTGGTGGTTGTTGTGCAACTCTTCGCCACCCACAATGATGCCCCACGGCACCAGGTTGGTCGCCGCGTCACGGCATTCGAAGTTGCGATAGCCCACGGCATGGCCCAGGCCGTTGATAACGCCCGCGGCCCAGAAGGGAATCCACATCATCTGGATCGCCCAGATGGTGATGCCAATGGTGCCGAACAGCAGCAGGTCGATCACGCCCATGATTGCCACGCCCAAGAGCGGGTAAGGGGTGTAGATTTTGCGTTCGATCCAGTCGTCCGGGCAGTTCTTGCCGTAGATGCGCAGGGTCTCGGGGTTTTCGGCTTCGGCGCGGTACAGTTCGGCACCTTTGCGCAGTACCGTGGACAAGCCCTTGATGACCGGGCTGTGGGGGTCGTCGACGGTTTCGCATTTGGCATGGTGTTTACGGTGGATGGCAGTCCACTCGCGGGTGTTCTGTGCCGTGGTCAGCCACAGCCAGAAGCGGAAGAAGTGTTTCAGGCCGGCATTGAGCTCCAGGGAGCGATGGGCTGAATAACGGTGCAGATAGACGGTGACCCCAACGATGGTCACGTGGGTCATCAACAGAGTGACTGCCACCAGTTGCCAGGCTGACAGGTCAAGAAAACCGTTGTACCACATAGGCTGTATGGCCCTCAGATAAAGAAAAAAACAGCTCACGCATTATCACTAAGCCTACAGAGAAAACCAGCCGCCCTTTCAGATAGGAGTGACTGGATGTTTCTTATTCTATAATCCGCAGCCTTTGTAGGGCGATGCTGTTTTTTTGGTAAGGATTACTGACCATATGCTGTTTTCATACCGAGGTGCCCTGCGTATAGGGCTGGTATACCTGCTGGTTTCCATTGTGTGGCTCCAGCTCAGCAACCAGGTATTGATCAACTTTCTCGATGAGCCGCGTGAGTTGGGGCATTGGCTGCAGGTGCGCGGTTACGTGTGGGTAGCCCTGAGTGCATTGGCCATTTACCTGCTCTGTGCCCGTTTTGCGCGTGCCAACCTGTTGCAGCAACCCTTGAAAGAGAACCGCGAACGCCTGCGCCAGGCCGCCGCCGTGTTCGATTGCACCCGCGAAGGGGTGTTGGTCTCCAACGCCGAGGGCCTGATCGTGCATGTGAACCGGGCCTTTATGGAGATCACCGGTTATCAGCGCGACGATGTGATGGGCCAGCAGCCCAGCCTTTTAAAGTCAGGGCGCCATTCGTCGCTTTTTTATCAGCACATGTTCCAGAGCCTGGAGCGCACCGGCGAATGGAGCGGTGAAATCTGGAATCGGCGTAAAAGCGGCGAGATTTATCCCCAATGGCAAACCATCCGCGTGATCCAGGATGACCATGGCCAAATCAGCCATTACGTTGCGGTATTTTCCGATATCAGTGCCATCAAAAATTCCGAGCACGAACTGGCCCACCTGGCGCACCACGACCCCCTCACCGATTTGCCCAACCGCCTACTCTTCACCGACCGCGCCGAACAGGCGCTGGCTTCCGCGCAAACCCACAAACGCGGCTGTGCCTTGCTGCTGCTGGACCTGGACCACTTCAAGATCATCAATGACAGCCTTGGTCACAACGTCGGCGACCAGTTGCTCAAGTGTGTGGGTGAGCGGCTTCAGGGCCTGTTCGGTTCTGGCGTAACCCTGGCGCGCCTGGGGGGCGACGAGTTCGCAGTGCTGGCGGAAAGTTGTCCACAGGTGGTGCAGGCGGCCGCCATGGCTCATCGGATACTCGAAGCGATGAAGCAACCGTTCATCTTTGACGGGCACCAGCTGTTTATCAGCGCCAGCATCGGCATCAGCCTGTTCCCCAGTGATGCGCTGAGCGCCGAACAGCTGCTGCGCAATGCTGATTCCGCGCTGTTCAAGGCCAAAAGTACCGGGCGCGAAGGCTACGCCTTGTACACCGAAGAACTCACTGCCCACGCGCAAAACCGTGTCGAAATCGCCAGCGAGTTGCGTCGCGCACTAGAGCAGCAAGAGCTGCGCGTTTTCTACCAACCTGTGCACGACCTGCAAGGCAGCCACCTGGTCGGCGTCGAAGCCCTGGTGCGCTGGGAACACCCGGAGCGTGGCCTGGTGCCGCCGGGTGAATTTATCCCTATCGCCGAACGCACGGGCTTGATTGCCGATATCGACGCCTGGGTGTTGGAGCAGTCGTGCCGGCAGATGTGCGATTGGTTGGCGCAGGGCGCGCCGTTGAGCTTTCTTGCCGTGAATGTCTCCAGTCGTTTGTTCGCTCGGCGTGAGCTGTACGGGCAAGTTGCCCAAGTGCTGCACGACACGGGCCTGGACCCGGCCTTCCTCGAGCTGGAAGTCACCGAAAGCGCGGTGATGGACGACCCCGAAGACGCCCTCGAACAACTGCACCGCCTGCGCGAGTTGGGCTTGCGCCTGGCCATCGATGATTTCGGCACGGGTTATTCTTCATTGCTGCGCCTCAAGCGCTTGCCGGTGCAGAAGCTCAAAATCGACCAGGGCTTTGTTGCCGGCTTGCCGTGGGACGAGGACGACGCGGCGATTGTGCGGGTGGTGATCGCCCTGGCTAAAAGCATGGGCATGCAGGTTCACGCCGAAGGGATCGAGCAGGTGGAGCAGGCGCGATTCCTGTTGGAGCAGGAGTGCGATCTGGGGCAGGGGTATTGGTTTGGCAAACCGGTGCCGGCTCACGACATCGACTGGAACCGGGCGCCGCATATCCAGTGTTGAAATGCTTTCAAAATGTGGGAGGGGGCTTGCCCCCGATAGCGGTGGGTGATCCAGCACATCTGTGCCTGACACCCTGCAATCGTGGGCAAGCCCCCTCCCACACTTGGATCTGCTCAAGGCTCAATTTCTGCCTAAACCCGAAAAACCCGCTCGCAACCCCACGCCCCATCAGAAAATTCTTTCTGGTTATATAAACATTCTTAAATAGTATTTTTAAGAATATCCGCGCTTATCTACTATCGCCCTCACGCCGCAAGCAGTGCCGCCACTGCAAGGCACGCACTTTTCATTTCAGGAGCGAGACCATGAGCGCATCTCTACGTAGCGTCGACGGCCAGGACGAAGCAGCCATTTTGCGTGAGATCCAGAGCGCATTGCGCGATCTGCGGTTTGGCGCGGTGGAAATCACTGTGCATAACGCCCAAGTGGTACAGATCGAACGCAAAGAAAAATTCCGCCTGCAAAACCCGGGTAACAAACCGAGCTAAGCAGCAACGGCGATTCGCATGCTAGACCCGCACTTATAAGAAAAAGCCAACACCCAGAATTTTCAGGAGCTTCTATGTCGTCGATTCGCCGTTACGCCTTGGCCGCCCTGGCCAGCGCCGTGTTTGCAGGTTCCGCTGTTGCCAAGGACTACGAGCTACTTAACGTCTCGTACGACCCTACCCGTGAGCTGTACCAGGACTACAACGCTGAGTTCACCAACTTCTGGAAACAGTCGCACCCCGGTGACACCGTAAAAATCCAGCAATCCCACGGTGGTTCGGGCAAACAAGGCCGTGCCGTGATCGACGGCCTGCGCGCCGACGTCGTGACCCTGGCCCTGGCCGGTGACATCGACGAAATCGCCAAATTGGGCAAGACCCTGCCAGAAAACTGGCAGACCCGCCTGCCAGACGCCAGCACCCCGTACACCTCGACCATCGTGTTCCTGGTGCGCAAGGGCAACCCTAAAGGCATCAAGGATTGGGGCGACCTGATCAAGAAAGACGTGTCTGTGATCACCCCCAACCCAAAAACCTCCGGCGGCGCTCGCTGGAACTTCCTCGCCGCCTGGGCCTACGGCCTGAAAGCCGGTGGCAGCGAAGCCAAGGCCCAGGAATACGTAAAAGAGCTGTTCAAGCACGTGCCTGTGCTGGACACCGGCGCTCGCGGCTCGACCATCACTTTCGTCAACAACGGTCAGGGTGACGTGTTGCTGGCCTGGGAAAACGAAGCGTTCTTGGCCCTGAAAGAAGACGGCGGCGCCGACAAGTTCGATATCGTCGTGCCGTCCCTGTCGATCCTCGCCGAGCCACCAGTGGCTGTCGTCGACAAGAACGCCGAGAAAAAGGGCAACACCGAAATCGCCACCGAATACCTTAAGCACCTGTACAGCCCGGCTGGCCAAGAGATCGCGGCGAAAAACTTCTACCGCCCACGTGATGCAAAAGTGGCCGCCAAATACGCCCAACAGTTCCCGAAACTGGACCTGGTGACTATCGACAAAGACTTCGGCGGCTGGAAAACTGCCCAACCGAAATTCTTTAACGACGGTGGCGTGTTCGATCAGATCTACACGGCGCAGTAAGCCAAAGTACCTGTAGGAGCGAGCTTGCTCGCGAAGATCGTCAACGATGACGCGGGCATTCTGAATGAACGCGGTGCCCTTGAGTTCTTCGCGAGCAAGCTCGCTCCTACAGTGGTTTCTACCCCTTAACCAAGGACTCTTATGTCGCGTCGTATCTCCCCCGTCATACCCGGCTTCGGGCTGACGCTGGGCTACACCGTGGTGTACCTCAGCCTGATCGTACTCATCCCGCTGGCGGCGATGTTTGTACACGCCGCTCAACTCACCTGGGATCAGTTCTGGAACATCATCTCCGCCCCGCGCGTGTTGGCGGCGCTGAAACTGAGCTTCAGCACCGCGCTGTACGCCGCGCTGATCAACGGCGTGATCGGCACGCTGCTGGCCTGGGTGCTGGTGCGCTACACCTTCCCCGGCCGCAAGATCATCGATGCGATGATCGACTTGCCGTTCGCCCTGCCCACTGCCGTCGCCGGTATCGCCCTGACCGCCCTGTACACGCCTAACGGCTTCGTCGGCCAGTTCGCCGCCGACCTGGGTTTCAAGATCGCCTACACCCCGTTGGGCATCACCCTTGCGCTGACCTTCGTCACCTTGCCGTTCGTGGTACGTACGGTGCAGCCGGTACTGGCCGATATCCCCCGGGAAATCGAAGAAGCCGCCGCCTGCCTGGGCGCCAAGCCGTTGCAGGTGTTCCGTTACATCCTCGTGCCTGCGTTGCTGCCTGCCTGGCTGACCGGCTTCGCCCTGGCGTTTGCTCGAGGCGTGGGTGAGTACGGCTCGGTCATTTTCATCGCCGGCAACATGCCGATGAAAACCGAAATTTTGCCGTTGCTGATCATGGTCAAGCTCGACCAATACGACTATCGCGGTGCCACCTCCATCGGTGTGCTGATGCTGGTGGTTTCCTTTGTCTTGCTGCTGCTGATCAACTTGTTGCAGCGGCGCATCGAACGTCCATAAGGAGGCGCGGAACATGTCCCAATCGTCTATTTCCGCCGCGTCCTCGGCCAACGCCGCCCGCCGTGGCAGCGCGACCTCGCGACGTATCCTGATCGGCCTTGGCTGGCTGGTATTCGTGTTGTTCCTGTTGCTGCCACTGCTGATCGTGGTGACCCAGGGCCTGAAGAACGGCGTCGGTTCGTTCTTCACCGCGATCCTTGAACCCGACGCGCTGTCAGCACTGAAACTCACGGTGATCGCCGTGGCGATTTCGGTGCCGCTCAACGTGGTGTTTGGCGTCAGCGCTGCCTGGTGCGTGAGCAAATACTCGTTCCGTGGCAAGAGCATCCTGGTGACGCTGATCGACCTGCCGTTCTCGGTGTCCCCGGTGATCGCGGGCCTGGTCTACGTGCTGATGTTCGGCGCCCAGGGCTTCTTTGGCCCGTGGCTGCAAGACCACGACATCCAGATCGTCTTCGCCTTGCCCGGCATTGTGCTGGCGACCATCTTCGTCACCGTGCCGTTCGTGGCCCGTGAACTGATCCCGCTGATGCAAGAGCAGGGCACCCAGGAAGAAGAGGCCGCACGCCTGCTCGGCGCCAATGGCTGGCAGATGTTCTGGCATGTGACCGTGCCGAACATCAAGTGGGGCCTGATCTACGGCGTGGTGCTGTGTACCGCACGGGCCATGGGTGAGTTCGGCGCGGTGTCGGTGGTGTCCGGCCACATTCGCGGCGTCACCAACACCCTGCCGCTGCACGTCGAGATTCTCTATAACGAATACAACCACGTCGCCGCCTTTGCGGTGGCCAGCCTGCTGCTGATCCTGGCGCTCTTCATCCTGCTGCTCAAGCAGTGGAGCGAGAACCGTATCAACCGCCTGCGCAACAGTGCCGGTGAGGAATAAGTCATGTCGATCGAAGTCCGTAATGTCAGCAAGAACTTCAACGCCTTCAAGGCCCTGAACAGCATCAATCTGGATATCCAGAGTGGCGAGCTGGTGGCGTTGCTGGGCCCGTCCGGCTGCGGCAAGACCACCTTGCTGCGCATCATCGCCGGCCTGGAAACCCCGGATGACGGCAGCATCGTGTTCCACGGTGAAGACGTCTCGGGCCACGATGTGCGTGATCGCAACGTCGGGTTTGTGTTCCAGCACTATGCGTTGTTCCGCCACATGACTGTGTTCGACAACGTCGCGTTCGGCCTGCGCATGAAGCCCAAGAACCAGCGCCCGAACGAAAGCCAGATCGCCAGTAAAGTCCACGAGCTGCTAAACATGGTGCAACTCGATTGGCTGTCCGACCGCTACCCTGAGCAACTCTCCGGTGGCCAACGCCAACGTATCGCCCTGGCCCGTGCCCTGGCGGTCGAACCGAAAGTGCTGCTGCTCGACGAACCCTTCGGCGCCCTCGACGCCAAGGTGCGTAAAGAGCTGCGCCGCTGGCTGGCGCGCCTGCACGAAGACATCAACCTGACCTCGGTGTTTGTGACCCACGACCAGGAAGAGGCCATGGAAGTCGCCGACCGTATCGTGGTGATGAACAAGGGCGTGATCGAGCAGATCGGTTCGCCGGGTGAAGTCTACGAAAACCCGGCGAGCGACTTTGTGTACCACTTCCTGGGCGACTCCAACCGCTTGCACCTGGGCGAAGACAACCACGTACTGTTCCGCCCCCACGAAGTGTCGCTGTCGCGTCATGAACTGGAAGACCACCACGCCGCCGAAGTGCGCGACATCCGCCCACTGGGTGCGACCACGCGGGTGACGCTGAAGGTGGAGGGCCAGAGCGAGCTGATCGAAGCTGAAGTGGTGAAAGACCACGACAGCCTCACCGGCCTGGCCCGTGGCGAGACCTTGTTCTTCAAGCCCAAGGTCTGGCAAAAGGCCTAAACCTCACCCCCTAACCCAATGTGGAAATGGGATCAAAATGTGGGAGGGGGCTTGCCCCCGATAGCGGTCTATCAGTGACAAGTGTAATGACTGATCCACTGCTATCGGGAGCAAGCCCCCTCCCACATTTAGACTCCGCTCGGCTTTAGATCGCGGCGTGCGATTGGCCCCGAGCGCGTTTCAATCTGCTGCTTGAGCTCATGCCGCAACCCCAGCAAAAACGCCAGCTCCGCCACCACAAACAACGGCCCCACGATCAGACCCGACACGTCATCCACAAACGCGGGTTTCTTGCCTTCGTAGTAATGCCCGACAAACTGAATCACCCAGCCCACCACAAACATCCCGATGCCGCTGCTTAACCACACCAGCGTGCTCTGCGCTGCCAACACATGCCCGGCCCACACCGACAAGCCCATCAACAGGGTCATCAGCGCGCCCAGCGCCAGCTCAAGACGCAAATAGAACCACGCCGAAAACAGCGCAAGCAGTACCGCTGGCGATAGCCACAACCCGCCTACGGGCCATTCAGGGCGCGACAGCAACACCGCCACCGCGACGACAATCAACGGGATGCCGATAAAGTGGCTGGCAATATTGCGCGGGTCGCGGTGGTAGGCGGCGTATTGGCTGAGGTGGTCGACGAGGCTTTTCATTGTTATTCCTCCTGTAGGATGTTTAATCATGCCCTGTCAGCCATCGACTAACTGTCAATTGGGCGACACTCTGTGGAGTTCTCATGATTGCGTCGAAATGGCACGCCCGATTGGCCGCCGGCCACTGGTTCAGCCACTTGCCCATCGAGCTACAGCGTAGTCTGCTGGCGACGGCGCGCTTGCGCTCGCTGACGGCTGGAGAGTACCTGTTCAAGCGCGGCGATCCGCCTTGCGGCCTGTATGCCGTGCTGGAAGGCGCGGTGCGGGTCAGCGCGGTGAATGCCCAGGGCAAGGAAGCGGTATTGAGCCTGGTGGAACCACCTTACTGGTTCGGTGAAATCTGCCTGTTCGACAGCTTGCCGCGCACCCACGATGCGCTGGCGATGGGGCCTTGCACACTGTTGCAGGTGCCGCAGGCGCAGATGCTTGAAATATTGGGTGAGCACCCAGTGTATTGGCGGGACGTGGCACTGTTGATGAGCCACAAGCTGCGCTTGTCATTGATCAATATCGAGCAGATCAGCCTGATGTGCACGTCGCAGCGCCTGGCCCACCGGCTGCTGATGATCGCTGAAGGCTACGGCGAAATCGCCCAGGCGCGCCGCGTCCTGCAGTTGCCGCAGGAAGACCTGGCGGCGATGTTGGGCCTGTCGCGCCAGACCACCAACAGTCTGCTCAAGACGCTGGAACAGCAAGGCATCATCGCCTTGAGCTACGCAGCGATTGAGGTGCTGGACCTGCAACGCCTGCGGCAGGCCGCAGGCGTCGGCGGTTGAACTACGAACCGCGATACGTTGAGAACCCATAAGGGCTGAGCAATAGGGGGATGTGGTAGTGCTGGTCGACCTGCTTGACCTGGAAAATCACCGGCACCTCAGGGAAGAACGTCTCGCGGCCGGCCTTTTTGTAGTAATCGCCGGTCTTGAACACCACGCGATACTCACCCGGCTTCATGCTGCGGTTGGCCGGGAACAATTCGGCGATGCGGCCCTGCTGATTGGTAACGCCTTCAGACAGCGACTGCCATTGATCGCCCACCTGTTGCTCCAGAGTGACACTCACGCCAGCAGACGGCAGGCCGTTCTCCAGGTTGAGCACGTGGACGCTCAGCGGGTTGCCGTCCGCCAGTGCCAGGTTGCACAGGCCGCTCAGGCTGAGGGCGGCGAGGGTCATGCTTAAGGTTTTCATTGTGACGTCCTTTCGAGGAGGGATCAGCGGGTAGTTTTCAAGCCCAATTGCTCGGCCGCCTGCACGGCGCAGGCTTCATCCTGCGCAGCGCCGCCGGCACCGGCGATGCCCAGCGCACCGACCAATTCGGCATCGGCAAACAGCGGCACGCCGCCACCGAGCAACAGCAACTCGGGCAAGCTGTTAAGGTTGGCCGCTTCGGGGTTGTTGCGGGCGCGCTCGGCAAACAAGCGGGTCGGGGTTTTGGTCGACAGCGCGGTGTATGCCTTGCGTTGGCTGGCGACGCTGTTGTGCGGGCCGACGCCATCGGCCCGCAGGCCCAGCAGCAGGTTGCCGCCGCGGTCGAGCACGGTCAGCGCTGCGGTGCAGTGGGTCAGGCTGGCATCGGCCAATTGGCGCGCGGTGCGTAGATCAAGCTCGGCATGCCGGGGCAGTTGCGGCGTAGCCTGGGCGGCGGTGCAGACGGCAAGGCTCAAGAACAGTGCAGTGCGATACATGGTGAAGGCTCCGTAAAACAGGCCGTCACGTTAGCCAGCGGGCATGGTCGGAAGCCGCACAATTTGATGACAAAGTTGTAATCAAACCACGAGGTAAGGCATGCAGGTGTTGTTAGTGGAAGACCAGCCCAAGCTGGCGCAGCGCATGGCCCAGGGCTTGAGTGAGGCGGGCTTCACCGTAGAAGTTGCGGCCAATGGCATGGCGGCGTTGCGCTTTGTTGAAAGCACTGAATACGACCTGGTGATCCTGGATGTGATGTTGCCCGGTTTGAACGCTTGGAAACTGCAGCAGGCGATTCGGCAAAAGGGCGACACACCGATGCTGTTTTTGACCACGGCGGATGGCATTGAAGACCGCCTGCGTGGGTTGGAACTGCATGAGGATGATTATTTGCTCAAGCCGTTTGAGGATAAGGCGTTGGTGGTGCGGGTGAGGAAGCTGCTTCGGCGTGGGCGGTGACTGGTAGGGCCTCATCGGGGGCAAGCCCCCTCCCACACTGGACAGTGTTCACCCTTTGGTTTTGTGAATACAGTCAAATGTGGGAGGGGGCTTGCCCCCGATGGGGCCTTACCAGCCACTACAAAACCCCCTACCTCAACCCCTCCCGAAACTGCCCCGGCGTCATCCCCGTCCACCGCTTGAACGCCCGGTTGAAACTGCTGGTATCGGCAAACCCCAACAAATGACTGATCTCCGCCAATGAGCACTGCGGGTCCCGCAAATGCAACAACGCCAAAGTCTCCCGGCACTCATTCAGCAACGCATCAAATCGACAGCCCTCATCCGCCAGATGCCGCTGCAAGCTGCGCAAACTCAGGTGCAGCGCCTGCGCCACGCGTTCGGCACTGGGCTCGCCATCGGGCAATTGCGCTTCAATCACCCGCCGCACCTTGCGCTCCCACGTCAGTGGTTGCAGCTGGGCGAGGGTGCGCTTGAGAACGGTTTCGTTGTGCTCGGCCAGCTCCGGGTTGGCGTCGTCTAGGTGGCTGTCGAAGTCGTGGGCGGCGAATTCCAGTCGGTCTTCCTCAGCGCCGAAAAATACCGGCGCGCGAAACACCGTATGCCAAGGCGTGGGGTCGGCGGGTTCCGGGCGCCTTAGATACACGGCCAAGGGCGCGTAGTCGCGGCCCAGGCGATTGCGACAAGTGCGTACATAAATCGCCGCAAACGCATCAATGGCTTCAAACGCCGGCGCCGGGCTGCCCGGCGGTTGCAGCAGGCGAAAGCGATAACGCTCGCCGTCGCCTATAAGCTCCAGCGTCAGGGCATCGCTGACCACTTGGTGATAACGCACGATGCGCTCAAACACCTCCCGCAGGCTGCCACTGGCCACCAGCGCATAGCCCAGCGCATGAAACGTGGTGGGGCTCACAAACCGCGACACCCGCAAGCCAATCGCTGGGTCGCCACTGGCCTGCACCGCCAATTCCCATAGGCGCGTGGTGGCAGACAGCGGGTAGCGCGCATTGGGGTCGTCCATCTGCTGCGGGTCGAGCCCGGCTTGCAGGCACAGCGCCGCGCTGTCGAGGCCCAGGGCGTCGAGCTGCTTGCGCAGGGCGCGGGTCCAGCTGGCAAGGGAGGTGGGTTCACTCATGTCGATTGGCGCTTGCGGTCAACAGGTTGGCGTCCGGGGCTTGCGGCCTGCCAGATCGCTTGGGGCAGGATGAACGCATCGATAACCAGAGGATGTGATCATGGACGGTACTTCTGCAAGTCCCCAGCAGATGAACGCGCAACAGCGTTCGGCGCATATCCGCGAAGTGGTGCTGGCCGAAGGCGTGCGCTTGCGCCAGCAACACCCCTGGCTGCTGCATCAGGATGCGCTGGGCGCGGGCATCCTGGCGTTTGCCTTGCTCGGGATGATCGGCTCGGCAGCGCTCTATATCACCGGTCACATGGCTTGGTGGGTGTGCTTGTTGCTCAATGCATTCCTGGCCTCGCTGACCCACGAGCTGGAACACGACCTGATCCACAGCATGTATTTTCGCAAGCAACGCCTGCCCCACAACCTGATGATGGGCCTGGTGTGGCTGGCGCGGCCGAGCACGATCAACCCTTGGATACGCCGCCACCTGCACCTCAACCATCACAAGGTGTCGGGCACCGAGACGGATATGGAAGAACGCGCCATCACCAACGGCGAGCCATGGGGGTTTGCGCGGTTATTGATGGTCGGCGATAACGTCATGTCGGCGTTTATCCGCCTGCTGCGGGCCAAGACCTGGAAGCACAAGTTCAGCATCCTCAAGCGCTCGCTGCTGGTGTACGCACCGCTGGCGCTGCTGCATTGGGGCGCTTGGTATGTGTTCCTTGGCTTTCATGCGGCCAATGGCATCGCCAGCCTCTTGGGCGCGCCGATCGAATGGTCAGCGGGTACTTTGCAGATGATGCAGGTGATCGATATCGCTGCCGTGGTGATCATCGGCCCCAATGTGCTGCGCACCTTTTGCCTGCATTTTGTCAGCTCCAACATGCACTACTACGGTGATGTGGAATTGGGCAACGTCATCCAACAAACCCAGGTACTGAACCCCTGGTGGATGTGGCCGTTGCAGGCGTTTTGCTTCAACTTCGGCAGCACCCACGGCATCCACCATTTTGTGGTGAAGGAACCGTTCTACATCCGCCAAATGACGGCCAGGGTCGCGCATAAAGTGATGGCCGAGATGGGCGTGCGCTTCAATGATTTCGGGACGTTTGCGCGGGCCAATCGGCTTGGCTTTCCACCGCCAGCAGGTTTTCGATCAGCGCCTTCGCCGCAGGCGACAAACGCGCCCCAGCGCGGCTGACCACGCCGCAGCGGTTGCTCAGGCTGTCCAGGGTGTGGGGCACGTTGCGCCAGTGCAGCGCCTTCAATGTGCCGCTGGCGAAGTCATCCACCAAGGCTTCTTCGGCGCCCAGGCCAATGGCGTCACACTGGCGCACGATGCTCGCCAGCACGGCGAACTGCTCAAGCTCGATGGCGGGCGCAAAATCAATGCGCCCGCTGAGGTTGGCCAACAGTTTGCGCACGCCCGACGCGATCATTGAGGTGGCCAGCGGGTAGCCGAACAGATCGTTGGTGGACAGGCTGTCCTTGGCCAACAGCGGGTGCCCGGGCCGGCAAAAAAACACGGTGCGCCGGGGCGTCAGGGCCTGGGTCTGGAAACTCGGATCGGCTTCGAAGTGGCGCACATCGGCGATAAAAAAATCGATCTCCTCGCGGCTCAGACTGCGACCGAGTTTTTCCCAGTTATCCACCTGCAAGGCAGTGCGCACCTTGGGGTAGGTGGTGATAAAGCGCGCCATGGCGTTAGGCACTAGGTTTACGGCCGCCACTGCGTCGCAGCCCCAGCGCACTTCACCGGCGTCGAGCTTGGTCATGCGCGTGACTTCATGGCTCAGTAACGCAGCACCCTGCACCAGGCTCAGGGCATGCTGCAGCACCACCTGGCCTTCGGGCGTAGGGCGCAGGTCTTTGTGGGCGCGGTCTACCAGCACGCAACCGAACTCCTGCTCCAGGCCCTGGATGCTGCGGCTGAACGCCGGCTGCGTGATGCCCATGGCGTCGGCAGCGCGCACGAAACTGCGGTGCTCGTTGAGCGCGATGAAATAGCGCAGTTGGCGAAGATCCATGGGGCGCCCGGCGTCCAAGAGGGGAACCGGGATTTTAAAGGGCGCGCTTATTCCGTCAATGAAGCATTTTTGTTTTATCTAGATCTTAAATGCATATCTATAGAGCGGGTGCCGTGCGGTAGGTGGCCGGGCTGAACACCCGCGTCACCACCAGCATTGCCACTGCGGTCACTGCCAGCACCACCCAGGCACTGACAAAGTTGCCCGTGAGCTCACGCAGCCAGCCGGTCATCCACGGCGAAACCGCGTTGATCAAAAAGCCCACGCCTTGCACAAAGGCCGCCAATTGCCCGGCTTGTCGCGGGTCGCGGTGGTGGTCGAGGGTCAGCAGCAGGCTCAGGGCAAAACACGCCCCCAGGCCAAAGCCGCACAACGCCACCCACAGATGGGGGAATTGCAGCGGGGCCAGGATCAGCCCGAGGTAGCCCACGGTCTGCGCCAGCAGGCTGATACCCAGCAGCGGGCGGCGGTCGACGCCGCGCTGTGCCAGCACCGGCATCAGCAACGCGGCGATAACCTGGAAGATCGTCATGAACGCCAGCAACGAACCGCTGGGCAACACGCCCCAGCCCAGTTGCTGATAAAACGCCGGCAGCCATGCCACCAGGCTCATATAGCCGCAGTTCACCAAGCCGAAATACAGCGCCAGCAGCCATGCGCGGCGATTACGCAGGCCCTTGAACGCGGGGATTTCTTTTGCGCTCTTGGCTGCCCCCAGTGGCAACCAGGCCCACAACAGCAGTGCCCCCAACGCTGGCAACAACCACACGCCCAAGCCCGCTTGCCAATCCTGGAAATGCGTGGCCACCAACGGGCTGAACAGCGCGGCCAAACCGCCGCCGGCCATCAGCGAGGCCGAGTACACCCCCATCGCGACCGGCACGCGGTGATGGAACTCGCGCTTGATCATCGCCGGCACCAACGCCTGGATCAGCGCCACGCCGGCACCGCCCAGCAGCGCCGTCACCAGCAGCGTCGAGCCTTGGCCCATCAGCCAGCGCGCCAGACACGCCAGCAGAATCATCATCAGGCCCAACGCGATGCCGCGCCGCTCGCCCAGTTGCGCTTCAACGCGCACACCCACCAGCGCCACCAGGCCCATGCAAATCACCGGCAGGCTGGTCAGCAAGGCACTGCTTTGGAAGCTCAAGCCGGTGGCCAGGCGAATGTCGCCGAGTAACGGGCTGATGGAACTGAGGATCGGCCGCAGGTTCAGGCCCAGCACCACCAGCAGGCCCCAACCGGCCAGGGATTTATTGAGGGTCATGCAGGGTTTTCCACTGGTGATACAGCGCGGTCATGGCGGCGTCGGGCAGATGCTCAATCGGCAAGCGTTGCTCGCTCACGGGTAAGCCGACCTGTTGGCCGATTGCCGCCGTCGAAAGGCCGAAGGGCGCGGCCATCTCATTACTGGCCGCAAACACCACCCGCTCCACGCCGCACAGGTACATGGCGCTTAAGCACATCGGGCAGGGTTGGCCGCTGGCATAGATCACACAACCGTTAAGGCGCGCGCCGAGTTGCTGGCTGGCTTTACGGATCGCCAGCAGCTCGGCGTGGGCGGTGGGGTCTTGGGTCAGGTGGATTTCATTCACTGCTTCGACGAGCACTGCGCCGTTGCGCGTCAGCACAGCGCCGAACGGGCGGCCGCCTGCGGCGACATTGGTGCGTGCCAGGGCGATAGCGCGTTGCAGGTGTTGCTGATCATCGCTCATCAAACGTCCTCGGGCAGGATAGAGCGTGAAGTATGAGCAGCCGCTAAGGTATTCTGAAATTAAATATAACCATGCCAACCAGTGGCAAACGCAATGGTGAGCGCCATGTTCGATCCCGTGTTGTTACGCAGTTTTGTCGCCGTAGTGGATTGCGGCAACTTCACCCGCGCTGCCGAACGCCTGCACCTGACCCAATCCACGGTCAGCCAGCAGATTCGCCGTCTGGAGGATGTCGCGGGGTGCCAACTGCTCGACCGTGACCAGCGTCATGTGGTCGCCACCGCTGAGGGTGAGCGCCTGCTGGCCTACGCACGGCGCATCCTGGCGCTGCATGAAGAAGCGGCCGATGTGCTGATCAACCAGCAAAGCGACGGCGTGCTACGCCTGGGCGTGCCGGAAGACTTTGCCTCCGAGCGCCTGATGCCGTTGCTGTCGGCGTTTGTGCGGGCGTTTCCACGCGTACGTTTGGAGGTCACCAGCGGCCTCGGCCCTGAGTTGCAGCGCCAGTACCGCGCCGGTGAGTTTGACGTGCTGCTGGTCAAGCAAATGGGCGACAGCGATGACTGCCTCGCTTCCTGGCCTGAGCCGCTGTGCTGGGTGGACAGCCGCAACATGCCATCCCTGGGGCGCGACCCGCTGCCATTGGTGGCGTTTCCGGTGGGCGGGTTGTACCGCAATGAAATGCTGCAACACCTGGAGGTTGCGGGCTGGCGCTGGCGTATTGGCTATTCCAGCGCCAGCCTGGCCAGTGTGTGTGCGGCGGTGGCGGCGGGGTTGGGCATCAGTTTGTTGCCGCTGCGAGTGGTGCAAGCCGGGCATGTGGTGCTGGGTGCGGACAGTGGCTTGCCGGTGGTTCAAGGCGTACGGCTGGCGTTGTATGCCCGTAATGGTTTGGGGGAGGCGGGGCAGTGTCTTCAGAGCGAACTGTACGATTTGTGCGCAAACAGCCCCGTTTAGTCATGCCTTTACTGAATATTTTTTATGCCTGAAAAGCATTGAAAAAAAACACCCTGCCTCCAGGCCGCGCAGGCCGTGGCCTAGATGTTTCTGGATGAGTCATTTATTCACTTTAGATCTATCTATAACTGCAAAGATTACTTTAAGAGATAAGCGTCTGGCCCCGATGATTCAGCCCTCGACGGCCTCCCATGTAGGCCTGTCGGTTTTTTTGTTTCAAAACCGTAGGGAGTGAATCAATGGGCAAAGTCCAGACCGCCGCCAGTGCACAAGAGGCGCAATGGCGCCAGGCACCGAGTGGTGAGTTGGTCGACCTTGGCCGGCCGCACCGCGCGCCGTTGGGGCAACTGCGCACGCAGAAGACGCCGAAGCGTTTCTCCAGCCGTCGTGAAGGAATTCTGCTGGGCTTGCTGGTGTTGGCCCTGCACGGTGCGGTGATTTATTGGGTGGCCCAGAAGCCGACCCCGGTGCTGCCGATCGTGCCGCCGGAAATTCCGCCGATGACCATCGAATTTTCCCAGCCGGCGCCGCCCGTGGTTGAACCGCCGCCACCACCGCCGCCTCCTGTGGTGGAGCCACCGCCTCCGGTAGTGGATGAATTGGCCGCGAAACCTGCGCCCAAAAAACCGATTCCAAAACCCAAGCCCGTGCCGAAACCGGTGCCCAAGCCTGAGCCCAAGCCTGCACCGAAACCGGTCGAGCAGCCGCCCGCGCCGCCAACACCGGCACCGCCTGCGCCGCCCGCTCCACCCGCACCGGCCCCGGTAACGCCAGCGTCGGCCAACGCCGCGTACCTGAAGAACCCGGCGCCGGAGTATCCGTCACTGGCTCAGCGTCGCGGTTGGGAAGGCACGGTGTTGCTCAGGGTGCAGGTACTGGCCAGCGGCAAGCCGGGTGAGATCCAGATCCAAAAGAGCAGCGGTCGCCAGCAACTCGACGACGCCGCACTGGCCGCCGTGAAGCGCTGGAGTTTCGTGCCGGCCAAGCAAGGTGATGTGGCCCAAAACGGCTGGGTCAGCGTACCGATCGATTTCAAGATTCACTAACTATTCGGCTGCGGTGTGTTGCACACGCCGCGACCTGCACAGAGGGAACACATCATGGCATTAGCATCTCCACTTGAATCCATCGAAAGCGCGGTGATCTGGCTGCTGGTGGTCTTTTCCGTCGCCACCTGGGGCCTGGCCCTGCTCAAGGGCGTGCAGTTCGGCCGCCTCAAGGCGCAGGATCGCAAATTCCACAAACAGTTCTGGGCGGCGTCGAGTCTCGACTCGGCCGCCGAACTGGCTGAAACCCAACCCGGCGCCGCTGCCCGTGTGGCCCAAGCCGGTTACGCCGCGATCCAGGTAGGTGACGCCCCGCACGCCGCCGACCTGAGCCAGGCGATCAACCACCAAGACCGCCTTGAACGCGCCCTGCGCCAGCAGATCGTGCGTGAACGCCGCTCCCTGGAAACGGGTTTGGCCGTGGTCGCCAGTATCGGCAGCACCTCGCCGTTTATCGGCCTGTTCGGCACCGTGTGGGGCATCATGGAAGCCCTCAAAGGCATCAGCGCCGCCGGCTCCGCCAGCCTCGAAACCGTGGCCGGCCCGATTGGTGCCGCACTGGTTGCAACGGGCGTCGGTATCGCCGTCGCCGTACCGGCGGTGCTGGTCTACAACTACTTCCTGCGTCGCCTCAAGCTCACCGCCGCCGACCTGGACGACTTCGCCCACGATTTCTACAGCCTGGCGCAGAAAAATTCGTTCCGCGTGCTGCTCCACCCAACACTGAACAAAGCCGCTGCCGCCAACCCGCAAAAAGTGAAGGAGGCATCCTGAAATGGCCTTCTCCACGCAAGACAGCGATGAGGTACTGAGCGAAATCAACGTCACGCCCCTGGTGGACGTGATGCTGGTACTGCTGGTGGTGTTTATCGTCACCGCGCCGCTGCTCACCAACGCCATCCCGATCAACCTGCCCAAGACCGAGGCCGTGGCCCCGGTGGAGCAAAAAGACCCGCTGGTGGTGAGCATCGACGGCGCCGGCAAACTGTTTATCAACAAGGACGAAATCCAGCCGGACCTGCTGGAATTCAACCTGCAGGCGGCGAAAGCCAAGGACCCCGATGTGCGGGTGCAACTGCAGGCGGATGACGGAGTGAACTACGGCGAAGTGGCGCGAGCCATGGCGTCGATCGAGCGGGCGGGGATTACCAAGCTGTCGGTGATTACCGCCCGTTAATTGCAAAAGCCTCGACAATTTTTTGGCCGTCTCCTTGGCAGGGTGCGGCCTTTTTTTTGCCTGCGTTTCAGCAATGCCAGAGGTTCAAAGTGCGCCAACCCCAGCGATTTGCGGATACCTGATTTCAACGTCCCGCTGAAACTTTCCAGCGCTCTCTTTAAGCCAGTCAATCAGCCGGGCGATATCAGGTTCCGATTGCCGTCCATTGCGACAAATAACGTAGTACGCCGCCGGCGACATCATCACCGGCCCGCCGAGTGTGACCAATGCACCTTCTTTCAACAGGTCATACACCAACGCTGTCCTGGCCAGTGCAATCCCGCCACCCTTCACCGCCAGACTGATTGCCAGGCTGGAGTCCGGAAAGCGCGGCCCACGGTGATAAGGCGCAGCCGCCAGGCTCTGAAACGCAAACCAGCTTTCCCACCCAGGGCACACTTGATCGTCCACTCGGTGAATGAGTGGATACTGCGCGATATCCGTCAGCGAAATATCGCCATTGATGCGTTGAAACTCCGGCGAGTAAACCGGGAACACGGCATCGCGCATCAGCAGTTCTGCATGATGATCCGGGTAGTCGCCGTACCCCATCACAATCGCGACATCGAACTGATGAGCACCGAGATTGGCGCTGTTCATGTCCGCACTGGTCAATACCAGGTCGAGGTTGAATGAAGCGTCGGTGTGGGAACCATGCATTCTGGGGATTAGCCAGGTGGAACACAGAGAAGAGGTGCACGAGAGGTAAAGCGGCTGGGACTTGCTCGGGTTCAGTGTGTGCAAAGCCGCCTCAAGGGCTTGGAAAAAACCATCTGCAACCGGCAACAAAACGTGCCCCGCTGCAGTGAGATTCACGCCCCGAGAGTGGCGCTCAAACAACTGCACGCCCCACCACTCCTCAAGCCCCGCAATTTGATGGCTTATCGCACTGGCGGTCAGATTCAACTGGGAGGCGGCGCGCGCAAAACTCCCCGTCTGTGCAGCACTGACAAAGGCTTGCAGCATGGGAGTAGGTGGCGGACGTTGGCCCATCAGGTGCTCACTTTGATCAGGATGATCCCGCAAACAATGACGAACGCCGAAAGCATCCGCCGCCAGCCGAACCGCTCGTGAAAAAACAGCGCGGCAATAATGGCGCCGATGATAACACTGGTTTCCCGCAGCGCTGAGACCTTGGCCACCGCGTCCAGCGACAGCGCAAACAGCACCAGGCCGTAGGACGTGAGGTAAAAAACGCCGCCCATGACGCCGACTTTCCAATGGTTGCGAATGGCCTCTGCGAAGGCCACACGCTTTTTGATAACCGCCAGCGCCGGAATCGGAATGCTCTGGAATACCGTCAGATAGAGGATGTATTGCAGCACCGTCTCGCTGGCTCTTACACCCTTGGCATCCACCACTGTGTAGGACGCGATAAATGCACCCGCGCACACCGCCATCAGGATCGGTTTGAACATGCGCGCGGTCATCCTGCGCACGAATGTCAGGCTGATAATGCCGACACAGATCAGCAACACCCCTGCCATTGCGTAGGGCGATAGCTGCTCGTGCAGCAGAAAGTAGGAAAACAGCGCGACTAAAACCGGCGGCACCCCGCGCATTACCGGGTAGACCTGCCCAAAGTCGCCGGTCTCATACGCCTTGATCAGAAACAACCGATAGACTGTGTTGAGCACCACGGAAACCAGCACATAGCCCCACACCTGTGGGCTTGGCGCATTTACCAGCGGCAGCGCCGCCAGGCAGATCAGCAGCGCCGTACCATCGACCATCGCCAAGGTCATGAAGCGACTGCTCCCGGCCCGAACAACCGCGTTCCAGGTGGCGTGCATGAAGGCGGAGATCAAAACGAGGGTGATTGCGATGTCGGAGTTGTCCATGGGGTTCGGTTTTCGAAGGATATGGGAAGTCGTAAGTTACGGCCCTCAGGAAATTATTGTTTGCGCAACCACATCCGTAACATGTACCGATTCAGGTCGTTTAAAGGCGTCGCGTCATCGATTTCTACGGACGGAGCATTGATATCGATGAAATGCGTTCGGGTATGGAGAAACTTGTTGTCAGCTGAAATGAGTATCTGCCCTGGTTCGAGCAATACTCGATGTTGAACTGATAATTGATCAAGGACGGTATCTAAAAAATCCAATGCCTGAATTTGCGCCAAGGTTAATGGTACTCCTGCTTTTAGGTGCGCTGATTCAATGTAAACGCGAAAGTACCTAATCAAAGGAACACCCTCATTGGAAAAGCTCAGGATTGGCGCTTTGAAAAGCTGCTCTTCCTCTGACATACCGCGGTTTTCAAAATAGAAATCGCACTTAAGTTCTTCCAATACGTCAGGGAACGCCATCAGCTCCGCGTATACCGAACTAGCATCAATCAGAATACTTTCGCCACCCAGAAGGGCTTTCTGGCCACAGGCTAGGATCAAATAGTCGATAGGAAGCGGATCACTTACACCGTCGTTATGGACATATGCGCCCTGGCGGGTTTGGTGGTATCGCGCGCCTTCTTCAATGCTTTTACCTCCACGGTCATAAACTTCTATCACCTTATGGCCCAGATGGTTTTGCACCATTGGATCCCCCAACAAAGAGCCAAACGTCCATATCAGGGATTTGAAATTCGCAAGGTCATCAGCTTTAAACCCGTCAATAATAAGGGCATGAGTCTCGTGATCTACGATGTTTCGTATATTGCGCAGTTCCGCACAGAGGGCCTGTGATTGTAAGGAATCAATATGAGCAGGTCTTGCGTCGAATCGGTCAACTTGAGAGCCCGGTTCGGATATAGTTCTTGTGCTCAACAGCTCATCAAATGCTGTTTTAGAGAGTCTGATTTTAGATACTTCCTGGCGAAACATACTGACATTGATGTTCATCGCAATCCTTTACGGAGGTGAGTTGAAGTCCTTATTTAACTGAGCTCACCACGCCCTGAAAAAGCGAAACATCGTCAGTGCTGCCATCAAAATTTGTCATGGAAGACCGTTCCTACAGAAAAAGCCGTCATCTAACCAAGGCTGGCATTTCGTCATGGTTTGTAAAGGGCCAGCAAGTCATGTCCCTTTAAATTGCAGGACGTTTCCGAGACAATCCCCGCCGCCTTGTGCCTGTTGGAACCGGTGGCTAGTCTGCGATCCGTCACTGTCTTTTCAGTGATCGGGTTTAGTCGCCCGAACATCTAATCAGGCGCAACGTCCTCCATGAGGTTTTATGGTGGCTGTGCGCAGGGCACCTTCGGGTGCGCCGGGTTTTCCTGATTAGCCGGTCGACTAACCTGCGTACAGCCGCCACCCACCGTTTAGTCGCGAATGGGCCGGCTTCTGATTAATCAGGAGTTACACCATGACCAAAGCACTTCCCGATCCCCCCGTTGACTGCCTCGTCGCCAACGAAAACCTCAGTTTCGAAGACGCCCAACTTTATATCGCTCACCTGATTCACAGCGCCTCGGCCACCGTGTGGGACTGTTGTGAGCACCCGCAACCGCACGACCGCGCGAAAATCCAGGGCGTGTGGCATTTACTGGAAATGGCCAAGACGGTGGTAGATCGCACCATCGAGTGCCTGCCTCGGACCCATCACGCGGTCTAAAAACCACTGCAGTTTCAATATGAAATCCAGTCAATGTGGGAGGGGGCTTGCCCCCGATGGCGGTGGTTCAGTCACAGATGTATTGGCTGATACTCCGCCATCGGGAGCAAGCCCCCTCCCACATTTTGATCTTCATTGGATTTGAGTTTTTGGTTATTAATAAATAGCTTCTTATTCCTTAACGAATATAACCCCTGTCCCTATACTGGTCAGCAACGTTAAACGCTGCAGGAGGGCACACCCATGCACAGCGAGTCGATTCGTTATCTGATCGTGCCGGGCTGGCAAGGATCGCCAGAAGATCATTGGCAAAGTCATTGGCAGGCCAGCCTGCCCAATAGCGCCCGCGTGGAGCAGGCCGATTGGCTGACGCCGCGTCGCGAAGACTGGGTGGCGGCGCTGGCCGAGGCTATCGCGGCCGATAGCACGCCGGTGATCTTGATCGCCCATAGCCTGGGTTGCATCACCGTGGCGCATTGGGCGGCGACTGCGCCGGTGCAGTTTTTGCGTCAGGTACGTGGCGCCTTGCTGGTGGCCCCGGCCGATGTGGAGCGACCTGCCTGCTCACCTGCCTTGCGTAATTTCGCGCCAATTCCTACGACCTTGTTGCCGTTCCCCAGCCAGGTGGTCAGTTCCGACAACGACGCCGCCGTCAGCGCCCCTCGGGCCCTGGAACTGGCGCGTCACTGGGGCGCCGAAGCCGGCATCTTGTCGGGCGCTGGCCATATCAATGTGAAGTCCGGCCACCAGCGCTGGGAACAGGGTTTCGCCTACCTCTATCGCCTGCAAAGCCGCCTTGAGCACCACGCCCGGCGCACTGCCTGATTATTTTTCAACGCCCCGTCCCTTAAGTGGATTTGGGGCGGGAGCCTGCCATGAGTCTGCATGAAACCTACGGCCAGCCACTGCTGACCTTTCCCGACGCCGATAAAAGCCCGCTGAGCATCCGTGCCAAGGCGCTGGTGTTCGTCGACCCGCGCTCGCGCCAACTGCGTGAAGACCTCGAAAGCCTCGCCCCCCGTGCCTTGCCCGTATTGATTCGCGGCGAGACCGGTAGCGGTAAGGAGCTGTTGGCGCGCCACATTCACCGTGGCAGTGATCGCAGCGGCTTATTTGTCTCGGTCAATTGCGGCGCCATCAGCCCGACGTACGCCGACGCCGAGTTGTTCGGTTATGCCGCCGGCAGCCATAGCGGGGCGGCCAGCAGCCGGGCAGGGTGGTTTGGTTCGGCCAATGGCGGCACCTTGTACTTGGATGAGATTGGCGATTTGCCGCTGCCGATCCAGGTCAAATTGCTCGCCGCCCTGGAAAACCATGAAGTCACCCGCGTGGGTGCCCATCAGCCAAGCCCGGTGGATGTGCGTCTGGTGGCGGCCACCAGCATCGACCTGGCCCAGGCCGTGGCGGCGGGCAAGTTTCACGAGCGTCTATTCCATTACCTGAGCGAAGGCCAGCTGGAACTGCCAGCGCTGCGCGAGCGGGTCGGTGACATCCTCTCTCTGGCCGAATATTTCCTGGGCATCTACAGCCAGCGCCTGGACCTGCCGGTGCCGCTGATCAGCGATGCGGCCCAGTACGTGCTGGAGCATCACAGCTGGCCGGGCAATACCCGCGAGCTGGAAAATGTCATTCACTTTGCATTGCTGGTGAGCAGTGGCGACGAGATTTTGCCGGAGCATTTGAACCTGCCAGTGGCCGGTTCACCGTTGGAGCAAGTGCAGCGCATCTTCAACGCTGCCAGCCCCGCCGAGCAGGAAACCTTACGCAAATTCCTACATGAACAAAATGGAATATCAACGTGAATAAAAGATATTGTTCGGGAATAAAAAATCTAGGTATTGTCACCCCCACGCCGCGATAGCACTTCGCTGGCACACCACATAAAAACGGTCGTCACAGACGCCCCCGGAATTCCGATAAGGACACTGCATGAAAAAGGTTCTGTTGTTTACCGCACTGGCGGCTGCCCTGACTGCAAGCTTCGCCCAAGCCAACGAGAAGCTGGTGGTTGCCGCCACCCCGATCCCGCACGCGGAGATCCTCGAACTGATCAAGCCAACGCTGGCCAAAGAAGGTGTGGACCTGGAAATCAAAGTCTTCACCGACTACGTACAACCCAACGTACAAGTGGCCGAAAAGCGCCTGGACGCCAACTACTTCCAGACCCTGCCGTACCTCGAAAACTTCAACAAGGGCAAGGGCACCAACCTGGTGACCGTGGTCGGCGTGCACGTTGAACCGTTCGGCGGCTACTCGAAAAAGATCAAGAAAATCGAAGATCTGAAAGATGGCGCCACCGTGGCCATCCCGAACGAAGGCTCCAACAGCGGCCGCGCCCTGTTGCTGCTGCAAAAAGCTGGCGTGATCACCCTGAAAGACCCGACCAACGCCCTGGCCACGCCGAAAGACATCGCCAGCAACCCGAAAAACCTGAAATTCAAAGAGCTGGAATCGGCCCTGCTGCCCCGCGTGCTGGACCAGGTTGACCTGGACCTGATCAACACCAACTACGCTCTGGAAGCTGGCCTGAACCCAGCGAAAGACGCGCTGATCCTGGAAAGCGCTGACTCGCCGTACGTGAACTTCCTGGTGGCTCGCCCGGACAACAAGGACAGCGATGCTATCCAGAAACTGTCCAAGGCCCTGACCAGCCCTGAAGTCAAAGCCTTCATCGAGAAGAAGTACAGCGGCGCGGTTGTGCCAGCGTTCTGATGTAACTGAAAACCCCCTTCAAGGTTTCAACGCCGGCGGCTTGTATAGCGTCGGCGTTTTTTATGCCCGAACCTTGGAATGCAATCCAAATGTGGGAGGGGGCTTGCCCCCGATTGCGGTGTATCAGTTACAGATTGATTGGCTGACACACTGCTATCGGGGGCAAGCCCCCTCCCACATTTGGTTTTCATATGACATTGGATTTTCGGTGTGTCAGATGGGGCGGCTGTTGATCGACCTACGCAACGCCACCAACCACTTCACCAACTCCTGCGGATCCATCGGCTTCGCTTCTTTCATCATTCATTCCCTCGAATAACAGACCCCAAGACCATAGCCCTCACCCGGCAAACCCGCGAACCCGGCGGTTATCTTTTTGGGTGATATCAATATGCTATTTGGGTATTTAAATTTTCATTTTTATACCTTTAAAGTTCGCGCTACCCGACGTTACCCACGCCGGATCGAACCGCGCACGCCGCATTACCCCTGCGACGTTTTGGACCCCAGATGACCTTCGATTTCGCTTTTATCCTCAGCACCTTGCCGGCGTTTTTAAAAGCCGTGGGGGTGACGCTGCAAGTCGGCCTGATCGCCATCGCCACCTCGCTGCTGGTGGCGCTGATCAACGCTGCACTGCTGGTGTTCCGCACGCCCTACCTGTCGCGCCTGGTGGCGCTGTATGTAGAGCTGGCGCGCAACACGCCGCTGCTGATCCAACTGTTCTTCGTCTACTTCGCACTGCCGGCCCTGGGCTTCAATATTTCTGGCTTCTGGGCGGCGATCATTACCATGACCTTTCTCGGCGGCGCCTACCTCACCGAAGTGCTGCGAGCCGGTGTTGAGGCGGTGCCGCTGGCGCAGATCGAGTCGGGCAAGTCCATCGGCCTGTCGGACTGGCAGCTGCTGCGCCATGTGATCCTGCCCCAGGCCGGCATCCTCAGCCTGCCGGCGTTGTTCGCCAACTTCATTTTCTTGCTCAAGGAAACCACTGTGGTCTCCGCCGTGGCGGTGCCGGAGATTCTCTACACCACCAAGAGCTACATCGCCCTCTACTACAAGACTTATGAAATGCTCGCCGTGCTGACGCTGATCTGCGTGCTGTTGTTCTTGCCGCTGTCGCTGCTGCTCAGCCGCCTGGAAAGGAGGCTCCAGCATGGCCAGTTCGGGTCTTGAGTTGTTGTGGGTGTCGTTACCGCAACTGGGCAAGGGCGCTGCGCAAACCCTGTCGATTTCATTTTTGAGCATCGCCTTCAGCACCGTCGGCGGCGTGTTGTATGGCGTGCTGCGCACCTTGAATAACAGGCTGATCAACGCGGTGTTGCGGGTGTACCTGGAGCTGTTCCGCGCGATTCCGGTGCTGGTGTGGTTGTACCTGCTGTTTTTTGGCTTGCCGATTTTCTTTGGCCTGAGCATTCCGAGCTTCTGGTGCGCCGTGCTGGTGCTGTCGTTGTGGGGCGCCAGTGAAGTGGGCGAAGTGGTACGCGGCGCCTTGCATTCGCTGCCTCGCGGCCAGCGTGAAGCGGGCCTGTCGATTGGTTTGTCCGACCCGCAGTTGTACGGCTATGTGCTGCTGCCCCAGGCGCTCAAGCGCATGACGCCGCCGACCATCAACGTCTACACGCGCATCATCAAGACCAGCTCCCTGGCGGTGCTGATCGGTGTGGTGGACGTGATCAAGGTCGGCCAGCAAATCATCGAACGCACCTACGAATCCGTGTTGATTTACGGCGTGCTGTTCCTGTTTTTCTTCTTTATCTGCTACCCGTTGTCGGCCGCCTCCAAGGTGCTGGAACGGCGCTGGGCCCAAGCATGAGCGCATTGATCGAGTTCCAGGGTTTCAACAAATTCTTCGGCGAACAGCAGGTGCTCAAGGGTATCGACCTGAGCGTGCAAAGTGGCGAAGTGGTGGTGATTCTCGGCCCCAGCGGCTGCGGCAAAAGCACCTTGCTGCGTTGCCTCAACGGGCTGGAAGTGGCCCACAGCGGCAGCCTGCGGTTTGCCGGCAACGAGCTGTTGGACAAAAAAACCGACTGGCGCCAAGTGCGCCAGGACATCGGGATGGTGTTCCAGAGCTATCACCTGTTCCCGCACATGAGCGTGCTCGACAACATCCTGCTCGGGCCGCTGAAAGTACAGAAACGTGACCCTCGCGAAGCCCGCGAGCAAGCCGAAAAGCTGCTGGAACGCGTAGGCCTGGCCGACAAGCGCGACGCCTTCCCACGCCAGCTCTCGGGCGGCCAGCAGCAACGCATCGCCATCGTGCGCTCGTTGTGCATGAACCCCCAGGTCATGCTGTTTGACGAAGTCACCGCCGCCCTCGACCCGGAAATGGTCAAGGAAGTGCTGGAAGTGATCCAGGGCCTGGCCCGCGATGGCATGACCCTGTTGATCGTCACCCACGAAATGGCCTTTGCCCGCGCCGTCGCCGACCGCGTGGTATTTATGGAGGCCGGTCGCATTCTCGAACACAACACCCCCGAACAATTCTTTACGAACCCGCAAACCGCACGCGCGCAGCAGTTCCTGGAGAAGTTCTCCTTTGTCTCAACACTGCCGAAGAAAACCAAGGAACTGGAGCTGCTATGAAAAAACTACTGCTGCCACTGTTGGCCGTCGCCGTACTGGCCGGCTGCGATAAAAAGGCCGAAGAGCCCACCAAACCCGTTGCCGCCGCAAGCTACCTCGACAAGATCAAGGCCCGCGACAAGCTGATCGTCGGCGTCTTCACCGACAAGCCGCCGTTCGGCTTTGTGAACGAGGCTGGCCGCTATGTGGGTTTTGATACCGACATCGGCCGCCAATTCGCCAAGGACCTGCTGGGCGATGAAAACAAAGTCGAGTTCGTCGCGGTCGAGCCGGCCAGCCGTATTCCGTTTTTGCAAAGCGACAAGGTCGACCTGATCCTCGCCAACATGACCGTGACGCCTGAGCGCAAGGAAGCGGTGGACTTCACCAACCCCAACCTGAAAGTCGCCGTGCAGGCCCTGGTGCCGAACGACAGCGTGGTCAAAAGCCTGGATGACCTGGCGACCCGCACCACCATCGTCACCACTGGCACCACCGCCGATATCTGGCTGACCAAAAATCACCCGGACTGGAAACTGCTCAAGTTCGAGAAAAACTCCGAGTCGCTGCAAGCGCTGTCTGCGGGTCGTGGTGATGCTTATGCGCAAGACAACCTGGTGCTGTTCAGCTGGGCCAAGCAGAACCCTGGCTACCGCGTGCTGGAAGAGAAACTCGGTGATGAAGCGCCGATTGCCCCAGCGGTGAAGAAGGGCAACACCGAATTGCGTGACTGGGTAAATGCCGAGTTGGCCAAGCTGGGTGAGGAGAAATTCCTGCTCAAGCTGTATGACCAATATGTGCGTAAAGAGCTGAGTGATGACACCAAGCCTGAGAGTGTGATTGTTGAAGGCGGTAAGTGGCAGGGTTGATCCCTTGATTTTGCGGTGACTGACAGGCCGCTATCGGGGGCAAGCCCCCTCCCACATTTGACTGTATTCACATATCGACATCTGTGAACCCGATCCAGTGTGGGAGGGGGCTTGCCCCCGATGAGGCCCTACCAGTCACCACTTACTCCGGCCAATGCCACGCCGGCGCATCCAAAATCCCCTGGCCCACAATCCGGGTCTCCCCCAACACCTTCTCCAACACAATCGAATTGCACCCCTCGTCCTCCTGCAACGCCGCAATCAAGCGGCTGGCATGGGACACCACCCACACTTGGCACTGCTGGGACGCCTGGATAATCAAGCGCGCCAACGCCGGCAGCAGATCCGGGTGCAAGCTGGTCTCCGGTTCGTTCAGCACCATCATGGTCGGCGGCCTGGGCGTGAGCAGCGCGGCGATCAACAGCAAGTAGCGCAAGGTGCCGTCCGACAACTCAGCTGCCGATAACGGTCGCAGCAAACCCTCCTGATAAAACTCGATAGCAAAGCGCCCGCCCTGCAAGGGTTCGATATTCAAGCGCGCACCGGGAAACGCATCACTCACCGCCCGCTGCAACGCCTCTGGGTCGCCGATCTCGCGGATGGTCTGCAACGCCGCCGCCAGATCGCGCCCATCGTGATGCAACACCGGCGTTCGCGTGCCCAGTTGCGGCTGGCGCACGGGCGCATCCACATCGCTGCGAAAGTGATCATAAAAGCGCCAGCCGCGGATGCTTTCGCGCAGCAGCAATACCTCCGGTGAACCGCGCAGGCTGCCGACCTGGTCGAACAGGCTGTGATAATTCGGCGTGTGCTGGGCCAATACGTCCCAATTGCGCCCGTCACGCGCCCGCACCATCGGGCCGGAACGTTGCACCAGCAAGCTTGCCGGGCGGTAAATGTGCCCGGCCCAGATGCATTCCTTCTTCACCTCCGGATCAAGGGAGAAATAGGACAAGGTCAGTTCCGGCAGCCCGAGGGAGATGGCATAGCTGAAATCTTCCCCGGCAAACCCCAGGCGCAGGCGTTTTGCGCCCTGGCGTACGGTCGCCTCCACCGGCACCTCACCCTTTTGCATGCGCCGACTGATGGTCTCTGGCCCGGCCCAGAACGTTGAATCGAGCCCACCTTCACGGGCCAGCGCGTTTATCACGCCACCCTGGGCGGTTTCCGCCAGCAGGCGCAAAGCGCGGTACAGGTTGGACTTGCCGCTGCCATTGGGGCCGGTCACCAGGTTGAGGCGGTCCAGGGGCACTACCAATTTATTGATCGAGCGGTAATTGGCCACCGCGAGGGTCTTGAGCATGGGGCATTCAATCAGCTTGGGAACCATTGGAGTATGGGAGCCTCCATGCAGATAAGGAACCCTGAACTAAGCTCACAGTCGCATACACACTGGCAAGTCGGCATCACGCAAAAGGAGCCTGCATGGGCGGTCGTATTTCCACCTGTATTTTAGGACTTGGCCTACTGGCGCTGCTGAGCGGCTGTGGCCAGGAAAAGCCTGAGCCCAAGCAGCATTCCCGGGTCTTTGTGCAGACTGTGCAGCCGGCGGACTTTGCCGCTGCGGTCACGCTGACCGGGGATATCCAGGCCCGGGTGCAAACCGACCTGTCCTTTCGGGTCGGCGGCAAGATTATCCAGCGCATGGTGGATGTGGGCGACCGCGTGACCGCCAAGCAAGTGCTGGCCAAGCTTGATCCCAAGGACTTGCAGACCAACGTCGATTCCGCCCAGGCCCAGGTCGTGGCCGAACAGGCGCGGGTCAAGCAGACGGCGGCCGCTTTTGTGCGTCAGGAAAAGCTCCTGCCCAAGGGCTACACCAGCCGCAGTGAATACGACTCCGCCCAAGCCGCCTTGCGCAGCAGCCAAAGCGCCTTGGCCGCCGCCCAGGCCCAGTTGGCCAACGCCCGCGAACAGCTGGGCTACACCGCGCTGGTCGCCGACGCACCGGGTGTGATTACTGCTCGTCAGGCCGAAGTCGGCCAAGTGGTGCAGGCCACCGTGCCGATTTTCAGCCTGGCCCAGGACGGTGAGCGCGATGCCGTATTTAACGTCTACGAGTCGCTGTTGGTCGAGCCGCCGACCAATGCGCCGATCACCGTCAGCCTATTGGAAAACCCCAGCATCAAGGCCCAGGGCAAGGTCCGTGAAGTAACCCCCGCCGTGGCGGCCAACACCGGCACCGTGCAGGTCAAAATTGCCCTTGAGGCGTTGCCCAAGGGCATGCAATTAGGCTCGGTGGTCAGCGCCACCGCCAATGGCCCGTCCAAACCCAGCGTTGAATTGCCATGGGCGGCCTTGACCAAAGACATCAGCGAGCCGGCCGTGTGGCTGATCGACGGCGACGGCAAGGCGCAACTGCACAAGGTCACCGTGGCGCGTTACCTCACCGGCAAAGTCATCATTGCCGATGGCCTTAAGGGCGGCGAAAAAGTCGTGGTGGCCGGCGGGCAGTTGCTGCATCCCGGCATGCTTGTCGAGATTGCCCAGCAAGGAGCCCAGCCATGAAGCGCCTGACGGTGTTACTGGCTGCCAGCCTGCTGCTGGCGGGCTGCTCGGAGGAAGAGCCGCCGCCGGAGCCCGTGCGCCCGGTGCTGTCCATGGAGGTGAAGGCCGAAGACCAGGAAACCCTTGGCCGCTTCGCCGGCACCATCCAGGCCCGTTATGAAAGCAACCTGGGTTTCCGCGTGCCCGGCCGCATCGCCCGACGCGCCGTGGACGTGGGCGCCGAAGTGCAGAAGGGCGCCTTGCTTGCCGTGCTCGACCCCACTGACCAACAAAATCAGTTGCGCGCCGCCCAGGGTGATCTGGCGCGAGTGCGGGCCCAGTACATCAATGCCCAGGCCAACGCCCGTCGCCAGCAGGAGCTGTTCAATCGTGGCGTCGGCGCCCAGGCCCAACTGGATATCGCCCAGACTGACCTGAAAACCACCCAGGCCTCCCTCGACCAGGCCCAGGCCTCGGTCAATCAGGCCAAGGACCAGCTCAACTACGCCGAACTGCGCACCGACCATGCCGGCATCGTCACTGCCTGGAATGCCGAGGCCGGCCAGGTGGTCACGGCCGGTCAGCAAGTGGTGACCCTGGCCCGCCCGGATATCAAGGAAGCCGTGATCGACCTGCCCGCAGGTCTTGCCGAACGCCTGCCACCGGACGTGGTGTTTCTGGTCGCCGGGCAATTGGACCCCACTGTGCACACCACCGCCGTCGTGCGCGAGATCGAGCCCCAGGCCCAGAGTGCCACCCGCACCCGTCGCGCCCGCCTGAGCCTGGCCGAGACACCGTCTGCGTTCCGCCTGGGCACGGCAATCAGCGTGACCTTGAGCACCGCCATCGCGCCGCGCATCGAGCTGCCTGTAAGCGCCCTGCAGGAAGTGGACGGCAAAACCCGCATCTGGCTGCTCGATACCCAAAACCAAACCGTGCAACCGCGAGACATCACCGTCATCAGCCGTGACGCCAATCGCGCCGTGCTTAGCGGCGGCGTCAAACCCGGCGAACGCATCGTCACCGCTGGCGTGAACAGCCTGAAACCCGGGCAAAAAGTCAAAATCGACGAGGACAGCCCGCGATGAAAGGGAGTTTCAATTTATCCGACTGGGCCCTCAAGCATCAGTCCTTCGTCTGGTACCTGATGTTCGTCGCGCTGCTGATGGGCGTGTTCTCCTACATGAACCTGGGCCGCGAGGAAGACCCTTCGTTCACCATCAAGACCATGGTGATCCAGACCCGCTGGCCGGGCGCGACCCAGGAAGAAACCCTGCGTCAGGTCACCGACCGCATTGAGAAGAAACTCGAAGAACTCGACGCCCTCGACTACGTAAAAAGCTACACCCGGCCCGGTGAGTCCACGGTGTTTGTGTTCTTGAAGGACACCACCAGCGCCAAGGCGATTCCCGAGATCTGGTACCAGGTGCGCAAGAAGATCGACGACATCCGGGGCAACTTCCCCCAGGGTCTTCAGGGCCCGTCATTCAACGACGAGTTCGGGGATGTATTCGGCTCGGTGTATGCCTTTACCGGCGACGGCCTGTCGATGCGCCAGCTGCGTGACTACGTAGAGCAGGTGCGCGCCGAGATCCGGTCGGTGCCGGGGTTGGGCAAGGTCGAGATGATCGGCCAGCAGGACGAAGTGATTTACCTGAATTTTTCCACGCGCAAGCTGGCGGCATTGGGGATTGATCAGCGCCAGGTGGTGCAAAGCCTGCAATCGCAGAACGCGGTGACCCCCGCCGGGGTGATTGAGGCCGGGCCTGAGCGGATTTCGGTGCGTACGTCGGGTCAGTTCGCCTCGGAGAAGGACCTCGCTGACGTCAACCTGCGTCTCAATGACCGCTTCTATCGCCTGGCAGACATCGCCGAGATCAGCCGTGGCTACGTTGACCCGGCGCGGCCGATGTTCCGCTTCAACGGCACGCCGGCCATTGGCTTGGCCATCGCGATGCAGAAGGGCGGCAATATCCAGTCGTTCGGCAAGGCCTTGCACCAGCGTATGGATGAACTGACGGCCGACCTGCCGGTGGGCGTCGGCGTGCACAAAGTGTCGGACCAGGCTGAAGTGGTGGAAGAGGCCGTCGGTGGCTTCACCAGCGCACTGTTCGAAGCAGTGATCATCGTGCTGGTGGTGAGCTTTATCAGCCTGGGTATGCGCGCAGGGTTAGTGGTGGCGTGCTCGATTCCGTTGGTGCTGGCGCTGGTGTTCGTATTCATGGAATACAGCGGCATTACCATGCAGCGGGTATCCCTGGGCGCGCTGATCATTGCACTCGGCCTGTTGGTGGACGATGCGATGATCACCGTGGAGATGATGATCACGCGCCTGGAAAAAGGTGAAACCAAGGAGCAGGCGGCGACCTACGCCTACACATCTACAGCGTTCCCGATGCTCACTGGTACGCTGGTGACCGTCGCCGGTTTTGTGCCGATTGGCCTTAACGCCAGCTCGGCGGGCGAGTACACCTTCACGCTGTTCGCGGTGATTGCCGTGGCGATGCTGGTGTCGTGGGTGGTGGCGGTGCTGTTTGCGCCGGTGATTGGCGTGCATATCCTCAGCGCCAAGGTCAAACCCCACGATGCGGAGCCGGGCCGGATCGGCCGAGCGTTCAACGGCGGCATGTTGTGGGCCATGCGCAACCGCTGGTGGGCAATCGGGATTACCGTGGCGCTGTTTGTGGCGTCGGTGTTCTCCATGCAGTTTGTGCAGAACCAGTTCTTCCCGTCATCGGACCGCCCTGAAGTTCTCGTCGACCTGAACCTGCCGCAGAACGCCTCGATCAACGAGACACGCAGGGCCGTTGATCGTCTGGAAGCGATCATCAAGGACGACCCGGACATTGCCCGTTGGAGCACCTATATCGGCCAGGGCGCGATTCGTTTCTACCTGCCGCTGGACCAGCAACTGGAAAACCCCTACTACGCGCAGTTGGTGATCGTCAGCAAAGGTCTTGAAGAGCGCGGCGAGCTGATCAAGCGCCTGCAAAAGCGCCTGCGCGATGATTTCGTCGGCATTGGCAGCTATGTGCAGCCGCTGGAAATGGGCCCGCCGGTAGGGCGCCCGATCCAGTACCGCGTATCGGGCAAAGACACTGACCAGGTGCGTAAGCACGCCATCGAGCTGGCGACCCTGCTGGATCAAAACACCCACCTGGGCGAGATCATCTACGACTGGAACGAGCCGGGCAAAGTGCTGCGCATCGACATTGCGCAAGACAAGGCGCGGCAACTGGGGCTCTCCTCCGAAGACGTGGCGCAGTTGATGAACAGCGTGGTCAGCGGCGCCTCGGTGACCCAGGTGCACGATGATATCTACCTGATCAACGTGGTTGGCCGTGCCGAAGATGCCGAGCGCGGCACGCCCGAAACCTTGCAAAACCTGCAGATCGTGACGCCCAACGGCACCTCTATCCCGCTGTTGGCCTTCGCCACCGTGCGCTATGAGCTGGAGCAGCCGCTGGTGTGGCGCCGCGACCGCAAGCCGACGATCACGGTGAAGGCCTCGGTGCGCGATGAGATGCAGCCGACGGACTTGGTGAAACAACTGGCGCCAACCATCGATAAGTTCAACGCCGGTTTGCCGGTGGGCTACAAGGTCGCCACCGGCGGTACCGTGGAAGAAAGCGGCAAGGCCCAGGGCCCGATCGCCAGCGTGGTGCCGTTGATGCTGTTTCTGATGGCGACCTTCCTGATGATCCAGTTGCACAGCGTGCAGAAGATGTTCCTGGTGGCGAGTGTCGCGCCGCTGGGGCTGATCGGCGTGGTGCTGGCGCTGATCCCCACGGGCACGCCCATGGGCTTTGTGGCGATCCTGGGCATATTGGCGCTGATCGGCATCATCATCCGCAACTCGGTGATTCTGGTGACGCAGATCCACGAATACGAGGTCGCCGGCTATTCTCCGTGGGATGCGGTGGTCGAGGCCACCGAGCACCGGCGTCGGCCGATCCTGCTGACGGCGGCTGCGGCAAGCCTGGGCATGATCCCGATTGCGCGGGAAGTGTTCTGGGGGCCGATGGCGTACGCGATGATTGGCGGGATCATTATCGCGACCCTGCTGACGCTGCTGTTCCTACCGGCGCTGTATGTGGCCTGGTACAAAATTCGCGAACCGAAGCCAGACCAACAGGAAAAACGCGGTTAAAAATGTGGGAGGGGGCTTGCTCCCGATAGCGGTGTATCAGCCACCCAATCTATTGGCTGACCCACTGCAATCGGGGGCAAGCCCCCTCCCACATTTGATCGAGTTTCAACGTTGAAATACGGTCAACTGTGGGAGCTGGCTTGCCTGCGAAAGGGCCGGTGCAGGCGATGAAGATCTACCGTTTACGCCACACGCTGGCCAGCCACGGTTGTTGCTCCAGAGGCAACCCGGCAGGCCGATAGTAATGCTCCAACTCTTCAAATCCGGCAGCGGCGAGCAACGCCTGCCACGCCGCCAGGTCGTGATAAGACCCATACCTCGGTCCATTCCACCCTTCCTGGTTTTCCCCGCGAGGGTTGGAGCTGAACAACACGCCCCCAGGCTTCAACGCGCCATGCAGTTGTTTGAGCACACGCGGCAACTCCTGCTTTGGGATATGAAACAGCACGGCGTTGGCAAAGATCCCGTCGAAGCGTTCGGCGGGTAAGTCCAGCTTGAGAAAGTCCTGCTGCAACACTTCGCAGCCACTGTCTTCGCGTGCCATCTGCGCAAACCGCTCGGAACCGTCCAGGCCCACGGCGATATGCCCTATGCGCGTGAACGTCTGCAAGTCCCGCCCCGGCCCGCAGCCGAAATCCAGCACGGTAAACGGCGCCGTGCCCTGGATATGCCGCAGCAGCGCGTCGATGTTCTGGCTGACATCGTGGTCGCGGGTGCCCGCGCGGAAGCCCTCGGCCACGCTGTTGTAGTGGCCGAGGGTGGTGGCGGTGATCTGGTCGAGGTCTTCAGGTTTTAAGGTCATGACGGGGAATATACCCCAAACGATCATCAGCGCTTGTTGAGCACCCGCGCCAACCGATCGCCGCCCAACTGAATAAACGCCACCAGCACCACCAACAGCACAATCACCGTCAGCATGATCTGCGTATCAAAGCGCTGATAGCCGTAGCGGTAGGCAATATCCCCCAAACCACCGGCACCAATCGCCCCGGCCATGGCCGATGAGTTGATCATCGTCACCAAGGTAATCGTGAAGCCGCCGACAATTCCTGGCAGCGCCTCAGGCAACAGCACATGCCAGATGATGTGCCAGCGTCGGCAGCCCATGGCCTGTGCCGCTTCGATCAGGCCGTGATCGACTTCCCGCAGGCTCACCTCGGCAATTCGTGCAAAGAACGGCGTAGCGGCGATGGTCAGCGGTACAACGGCCGCCCACACGCCATAGGTGGTGCCGACGATTAGCCGGGTGAAGGGGATCAGCGCCACCATCAAAATCAAGAACGGGATCGAGCGGAACAGATTGACGAACGCCCCCAGCACCCGATTCAGCGCCGGCGCCTGGTAGATACCGCCTTTGTCGCTGGTGACCAGAAATACCGCCAGCGGGATCCCCACCAGCAAGGCGATCAATGATGACACGCCGACCATCAACAAGGTGTCGATGGCGCCCTGCAATAAACGATCAAACCACATAGCCCAGCACCTCCACCTGTTGCGCCCAGTTCGCGGCGCGGTTGCGCAATTCTTCGGCACTGTGGGACGAGCCGTTCACCGCCAGCAGCAATTGCCCCAGGGCATGCCCCTGAATGCGTTCCACGCCGCCTTGCAGCAAGCGCACCCGCCCACCCAGGGCGCTGAAGAGCGCGGCCAGGTCTGGCTCGTCGGTGTCGCTGCCAGTGAACTGCAGGCGCAGCACTACTGCGGCGTCGGCCGACGCCGGGTTGGCCTGCAAGCGGCTTTGCAGTTCTTCCGGCAGGCCGTGTTGCAGCGGCGCCAGCAGCGTTTTACTGACCTCGTGCTGCGGGTTGCCAAACACTTGCCACACTGGGCCTTGCTCGACGATATGCCCGTGTTCCAACACCACCACGCGGTCGCAGATTTCGCGAATCACGGCCATCTCGTGGGTGATCAACACGATGGTCAGGCCCAGGCGTTTGTTGATCTCGCGCAGCAGGCCAAGAATTGACTGAGTAGTCTCTGGGTCAAGGGCCGAAGTGGCCTCGTCGCACAGCAAAATCTGTGGGTCGTGCACCAGCGAGCGGGCAATGCCCACGCGCTGTTTCTGCCCGCCGGAGAGCTGCGCCGGATAAGACTTGTGCTTGTCCTGCAAGCCCACCAGTTCCAGCAGCTCGCGCACTTTTTGCTCACGTTGCAACTTGGGCACGCCGGCCACTTTGAGCGGTAACTCGACGTTCTGCCACACAGTCTTGGCTGACATCAGGTTGAAGTGCTGGAAGATCATGCCGATGCGCCGGCGCAGCGCCACCAGGTGGTCTTCGTCGTAGTCGCCGATGTCCACTTGATCAATCAACACGCGCCCACTGCTGGGTTGTTCCAGGCGGTTGATGGTGCGGATCAGCGAGGATTTACCTGCGCCGCTGCGGCCGATAATGCCGAACACCTCACCGCGCTGGATCGCCAGGCCAATGCCCTGCAAGGCATGCACGCGGCCGTCATAGGTCTTGCCCAGGTTGATAAAACGCACATGGGCGCGGTTCAGGTCCGGGTGCAGTTCTGTCTGCTCGGCGTCCCTGGGCGGTGTGCCCAGGTCGCGCAGTTGAGAGTGGGCGGCGGTCATTTTTTCGCTTCCCAGCCGACTTGGTAGAGCTTGCCGAGGGATTTATCCAACGCGGCGCGTACCACGGGCGAGTGCTGGTAGATATCGACGAACTTGATCACCCGGGGGTCGGTTTTGCTTTTCGGCTGAATCACGAACTGGATCACGTATTCGGGGTGATCGAGGCCGTCGAATAGCAGCGCCGACTCGGCATCGAAGGTCTTGGACAGGCGGATATAGGCCGGGTAGCCCTGCACCAGGTCGGCATCGTCATAGGCGCGCACCAGTTGCACGGCCTCGACTTGCAGGATCTTGATCTTTTTCGGATTGCTGACGATGTCTTCTTCGGTGGCCTTGTAGCCCACGCCCGGCTTGAGCGTGATCAAGCCAGCCTTGGCCAGCAGTTGCAGGCCGCGACCGCTGTTGATCGGGTCGTTGGCGATGGCCACGCTGGCGCCTTGGGGCAGGTCGTTGATGCTTTTGAATTTCTTCGAGTACAGGCCGACGTTGTTGATGATGCCCGGTGCGTACGGCACCAGATCAAAGCCGGCGGCGGCCTTGGCGTTTTCCAGGAACGGGATGTGCTGGAAGTAGTTCACGTCGATATCAGCGGCGGCCAGGCTGACGTTGGGCGCGATCCAGTCAGTGAATTCCACCAGCTCGACTTTCAGGCCTTGTTTGCCGGCTTCAGCCACGGCAGCTTCCAGCGGGATGGCGAACGCGGCGGTGGTGCCGACTTTCAGCGGCCCGTCGGCGGCGAATACCGCTGAGCTGAACAAACCAAAAGCCAGGGCCAGTGCTTTGACTGGGTGGGAGAGCAGTGTTTTTTTCATAATCATTTTCCAGTGTGTAGGAGCGAGCTTGCTCGCGAAAAACTTGAGGGCGCCTCGGGGGGGGCAGGCGGTCTGCGTTATCGTTGACGATCTTCGCGAGCAAGCTCGCTCCTACAGGGGTTAGTGTCGGTAGGTAGAACCGGTGTGCTGTTCGGGCAGGCGCGCGGTGTTGTGGAAGACTTTTTCCCGCAGCGTGCCGGTCTCATAAGCGGTCTTGTACGACCCACGCTTCTGCAACTCCGGCACCACCAGATCGATAAAGTCCACATAGCTCTCCGGCGTGACAATCCGCGTCAGGTTGAACCCATCCAACCCGGTCTCGCTGATCCACGACTCCAACTCATCCGCCACCTGCTCAGGCGAACCCACCAATGTGATATAGCGTCCGCCGAGGGCGTGCTGTTCGAGCAATTTGCGTCGGGTCCAGTCGTTGTTCTGCAGGTTCTTGGTGGCCGACTGAATGGCGTTGCTCTTCACGTACTGGATCGGCTCGTCCAATTCGTACTGGGCAAAATCAATCGCCGTCGACGCCGAGAAGTGCGCCACGCCGGCCTCTGCGCTGGCGTAGCTCAGGTACTCGGCGTGCTTGGCCCAGGCCGCTTCTTCAGTGGCGCCAACGATCACATTGAGGCCCATGAATACCTTGATGTCATCGGGGTTGCGCCCGGCTTCGACGGCGCTTGCACGCACCTTGTCCACCTGCACTTTGGTGGAGGCCTTGTTTTGCCCGCTGATAAACACACACTCGGCATGGCGCCCGGCGAACAGCAAGCCACGGTCTGAACTGCCCGCCTGGAACAGCACCGGCGTACGCTGCGGTGAGGGTTCGCACAGGTGATAACCCTCCACCTGATAGAACTCGCCATGGTGCTCGACCTTGTGCACCTTGCCCGGCTGGGCATAAACCCGCGCCTGTGGGTCGTTGATCACGGCGTCGTCTTCCCAGCTGCCTTCCCAGAGTTTGTAGAGCACCTGCAGGTATTCATCGGCCTGGTCGTAGCGGCGGTCGTGTTCGACTTGTTCGGTCAGGCCCATGGCCTTGGCGGCGCTGTCGAGGTAGCCGGTGACGATGTTCCAACCCACCCGACCACGGCTCAGATGGTCCAGCGTGGACATGCGGCGGGCGAACAGATACGGCGGTTCGTAGGTGAGGTTGGCGGTGAGGCCGAACCCCAGGTTTTTTGTGACGGCGGCCATGGCCGACACCAGCAGCAGCGGGTCGTTGACGGGTAGCTGGATCGACTCCTTGAGCGGCACGTCGATGGAGTTCTGATAGACGTCGTACACGCCGACGATATCGGCGATGAACAAGCCGTCAAACAACCCGCGCTCCAGGGTTTGTGCCAATTCGGTCCAGTACTCAATGGTTTTGTACTGGGTCGATGTATCCCGTGGGTGGGTCCACATGCCGTGGTTGATATGCCCGATGCAGTTCATGTTGAAGGCATTGAGCAGGATTTTTTTCTTGGCCATTTAAATGGTCCCCCGCAGTGGCGGGTTTTCATCGTTGAGGTAGTAATTGCCTACCGCGTGATACTTCCAGCGCACCGGATCGTGCAGGGTGTGCACGCGGGCGTTGCGCCAGTGGCGGTCCAGACCATGTTCGGCCAGGGTCGCCTGGCTGCCGGCCAGCTCAAACAGCGTGCTGCCGGCGGCCAGGGAAATCTCGGTACTCAGGGCGCGTACTTCGGCGACGGCAATCGAGGCGGCGGCGACGGTGTCGGCGTTGCTGTCGGCCTGGGCGCGGTCGAGGAACTCGCCTGCGCGTTCCAGCAGCGCTTCGGCAGCGTGCAGGCGGATGCTCAAGTGGCCGAAGCTTTTCAGGGTCAGCGGGTCTTCGGTGGCTTTGTCGTTGCCGGAATCGATCCATGGGCGCGTCTTGGTGCGCACAAAGTGCAGCGCGTCTTCAAACGCGGCGCGGGCGATGCCGGTGTCGATGGCGGCGTGGAGGATCTGCGCCAGCGGGCCGACGGTGGTCGGGCGTTCGAATGCGCTCTGGAACGGGATCACGTCTTGCGCCGCAACCCATACATTATCGAACACCACCGAACCGCTGCCGGTGGTGCGCTGGCCGAAGCCGCTCCAGTCGTCGATCACGGTCAGGCCTTCACTGTCGCGGGGTACGAAGGCCAGTTGTTGTACGCCGTGTCCATCTACCACGGAGGTTGGGATGCGCTGGGCGTAGATCGCGCCGGTGGAGTAGAACTTGCGGCCGCTAATACGGAAACCGTCGCCGTCAGGGGTGATGGAGGTGACGCGGTCGTGGGCGGTCTTGGTGCCCAATTCTGCCAGGGCATTGCCAAAGCGCTGGCCGGCCAATACCTCGGCGTACAGGCGCTTTTGCTGCGCCGGGCTGCCGTTTACGCGCAGCACTTCCAATGCATAGAAATGGTTTTGCGGGATCTGGCCCAGCGAGGCATCCGCTTGGGCGATCAGCGCAATAACCTTGGCCAACGTGACGTTGGATACGCCCGCGCCACCGAATGCCTTCGGCACGCTGATACCCCACAGGCCGGAGCGGGAAAACACATCCAGTTCAGGCAAGGGTAGGCGGCGTTCGCGGTCGCGCTGGGCGCTGTCGCGGCGGAAGTCTTCGGCCAAGTCGCTGGCGACAACAAGGGCTTGTTCGTCGCTGGTAATGACCGCGACGTTAGGGGAAAAAGTCATGGGTTTCTCCAGATGTCTGGTCGGTCAGATCCAGGAATGACGAGCGGGAAGAGTGCCGTTGAGCCGATAGGCACCGATGGCGTGATACTTCCAGCGCACCGGGTCGTGCAGGGTGTGCACCCGGGCGTTGCGCCAGTGACGGTCGAGGTTGAACTCGGCGAGGGTGGCGCGGCTGCCGGCCAGTTCGAAGAGTTTTTCGCTGACCAGCAGCGACACTTCGGTGGTCAGCACTTTCGCCTCGGCCACGGCAATCGAGGCGCGGGCGGCGGATTGCGCGGTGATCGGTGCAGCGCTGACTTGATCCAGCACGTTCCCGGCTTTGCGCAACAGCGCCTCGGCGGCGTGCAACTCGATCTTGAGCTTGCCGATATCGGCGATCACATACAGGTCATCGCTGGCGCGCTCGACCTTGGCGTCGACCCACGGGCGCGAGCGCTCACGGACAAAGGCGAGGGTGTCGTCCAATGCGCCACGGGCAATGCCCGCGTCAATGGCGGCCTGGATCAGTTGCGAGACGGCGCCCTGGATGTTCGGGGTCTCGCCGATGCGCCAGTTCTCCACGACCAGTTCAGCGTCTACCGGCACCTGCTCCAGCAGCACAGTGCCGCTGGCGGTGGTGCGTTGGCCAAAGCCCGACCAATCGTCAACGATGCGCAGCCCTTCGGTACCGCGGCGCACAAACGCCATGACCTGCTTGCCGTCATCGTTCAGTGCCTTGATCGCCACCCAGTGGGCGAACAGCGCGCCGGTGGAGTAGAACTTCTGGCCGCTGACGACATAGCCGTCACCCTCGGCGGTGATGCGTGCCTTGAGTTCCAGGGTGTTTTTGGTACCGCGTTCCGGGCCGCCGTTGCCGATGCGCCAGCCGTCGAGGACGCTCTGGAACAGCTGCTTTTTTTGGCGCTCGGTGGCCGCACCCTGCAGCAGGTGCAAGATGCCGAAATGGTTCTGCGGGATCTGGCCCAAGGCCGGGTCAGCCGCGCTGATAATCGCGAACACTTCGGCCAGGGTCACGAACGAGACCTGCGGACCGCCGTATTCACGGGGAATGGAAATACTACCCAGCCCGCTGCGGGTGAACTGCTCGATCTGTGCCCACGGCAGCTTGCGTTGCTGGTCGCGCTTGGCAGCTTGCAGGCTAGCAGCCTGGGCCAACTCATGGGCGGCGTTGAGGGCCTCGGTGTCGTTGCGCAGCACGGCGGCTGGCAACAACAACGGGGCTTCATCCAATGGAGCTACATCCAGATCACTCTGGGGGGGTGTTAGAGCCAAGTTAGACATCAGCGCCGCTCCTTGGCTGCACGTAATGCCCTGGCGTTATGCACCGGGGTAATTCTGACCATACCGACCTCGCATTCAATGAAATAAAAACAGAAAAATCAGAGATGTCCGGTGGTCCGGTGTATATACCCTAAGCGTGTTAAATATTTAAATAAACGTGCTTTTTGGAATAAGCATAGAAGGGCTGTCACCCAGGTTCGCAGGGCGACCCGAGGCGCCGGGGCTGATAGGTCAGCGGCGTGCCGTCCGGGCACCCCAGCGCTGCGGCGGCAACGCGTAACGTGCGTGCCGGGGCCCAGCGTGAATTGTTACCGACGCGGTCCAAAATGCAGTACGTGACGTCCAAACGGCTGTCGTCACCGGCTTCGATGATCATGCTGGAGGGCACCCACACCTGCACCGCCAGCCCGACATCCCCTGCCTGGATCATCGGCAAATCCAGGCGCACATCACCCCAGCGCAGGGTGATGGCATCGCCAGCGGTCATGTTCAGGTAGGGTTCAATGGTCAGTGGGATACCACGCCGTACCTGGCTGGCGTTGACACCCTGACGGCGAATAGTTTCAGGCAGGCCCACGGGCGCCAGATTCTGATTTTCATCGTTGTGCAGTGGCAGCGGCTGACCACCGGGGTAGTTGGTCTTCACGCATACCCTGGCCACCGCTGAACGTGCTGGCGCGTGACCGACTTGCATGACTTGGTAATGCACCTGCGCTGCGCCGTCGAGCACGAAACTTTCCGGTACCCGCAAGTGGGTGGGGGCGCCGACCTTGCAGGCAGTCACGTGTCGAGAGGCGGCAAAGCAGTTGTTCCAGAACAACTCGATCAGGTCGCCGTCGTCCATGCCGGGGTAGGGTGCGATGTTGACCTGCAATTGGGCGGCGGCTAAGGCGTTGATGCCATTGCCAAGGGCTTGGGGCAGCGTGGGCGCGGTGAGCAGGGGGTGCGTCATAAGTAATCTCCTTGATGCAGCCAGCAGCAATCGTTCCGGGCTTTGGCGCGGGTGCGCGCAAAGGCCGAAAAGAACGATTCAGTGAATAGCCGGGATAGGATCCAATCCTCCGGGCGCTAGATAAGAGGGTTGGTCAAGGAGCGTCAATGGGGGCAAAAGGCTAAACGGCGGGATGGGGCAGATTCAGAAGGGTCTGACGGGGAGAGGGATTTATGGAGGGGGGGGGCGGGCTATTTTATCGGTTGGAATGCAGACAAATGTGGGAGCGGGCTTGCTCGCGAAGGCGGTGGGTCAGACACAGACGTTTTGCCTGACCCACCGCCTTCGCGAGCAAGCCCGCTCCCACATTTGGAGTTGTGCCAGGCTTGGGGTGCAAGGGAATTCCAAATAGAGCCTGGCTCAGTGCGCCAGAAACTTGCTCAGGAACTGCTGGGTGCGCTCTTCCTTGGGGTTGGCAAACAACGCCTTGGCTTCGCCTTGCTCGACGATCACGCCCTTGTCGAAAAAGATCACGCGGTTGGCCACATCCCGGGCAAAGCTCATTTCGTGGGTGACGATCACCATGGTGCGGTTTTCTTCGGCGAGGCTGCGGATGGTCGCCAACACTTCACCCACCAGTTCCGGGTCCAGCGCCGAGGTGGGTTCGTCGAACAGAATCACCTCCGGCTCCATGGCCAACGCACGGGCAATCGCCACGCGCTGTTGCTGGCCGCCCGACAGGCGCCGAGGGTATGCATCCTCCTTGCCTTCCAGGCCCACCCTGGCCAGCAATTTGCGGCCCAGGGCAACGGCAGCGTCGCGTGGCATCTTCTTGACCACGGTGGGGCCTTCGATGACGTTTTCGAGCGCTGTGCGGTGCGGGAACAGGTTGAAGCTCTGGAACACAAACCCAACGTGCTGACGCAGGCGTCGCACCAGGCTGGTCTGCTGGTTGATCGGCTTGCTGGTGTCGATCTCGATATCACCCACCTTGATACGGCCGCTGGTGGGTTGTTCGAGAAAATTCAGGCAGCGCAGGAAGGTGGTCTTGCCGGAACCGCTGGGGCCGATGATGGCGATGACTTCGCCTTCCTTGACCTCAAGGTCGATGCCGTTGAGCACCACCTGACCCTTGAATTGTTTGGTCAGTTTTTCAACCACGATCATGCTTCAAGACTCCAGGTCGTGCCGGTTGACCCGGTCTTCCAGACGATTTTGCAAATGCGCCAGGATGCTCGCCAAAATCCAGTAGATCAGGGCGGCGGACAGATACATGGTGAAGATTTCGAAGGTCCGCGCAGACACCAATTGGGCCTGGCGGAACAGCTCGGGCACCTGAATGGTGGCGGCCAGTGCGGTGTCTTTTACCAGCGAAATAAAGCTGTTGCCCAGCGGCGGCAAGGCCGTGCGCATGGCCTGCGGCAGAATGGCCCGGCGCAGGGTCTGCGCGCGGGTCATGCCGATACTGGCCGCAGCTTCCCACTGGCCGCGCTCGATGGACGCGATGGCGGCGCGCAGGATTTCACAGGCGTAGGCGGCCATGTTCAGCGAAAAGCCAATCATGGCGGCCGGGATCGGGTCCAGCTCGATGCCCACTTGTGGCAAGCCGTAGTAGATCAAAAACAGCTGCACCAGCAAGGGCGTGCCGCGAAAGAACGACACGTAGACTCGGGCGGTCCAGCTCAATAGCTTGAAGCGCGACAGACGCATCAAGGCCAGGCCGAAACCCAGCAGCAAGCCGAAAAACATCCCGCCGAGGCTGAGGATCACCGTGTAATACGCGCCCTTGAGCAGAAAGGGCGCGGAGTCCAGCGCGAGTTGGAAACCTGCTTCCATTATTGAGTGACGTCAGCGTTGAAGTATTTCTCGGACAGCGTCTTCAAAGTGCCGTCGGCGCGCAGCTTGTCGAGGGCCTTGTTCACGGCGTCGAGCAGTTCAGGCTCGCCTTTGCGCAGGGCAATACCGGCTTCCTGACGGGAGAAGGCGTCGCCGGCGACCGAGGTGTCCTTGGCTTTCTTGGCGTATTCCAGCGCGGCCAGGCGGTCGATCAGGATGGCGTCGATACGGCCGATGCGCAGGTCCTGAAACTTGGTTGGGTCATCGTTGTAGGTCTTGATGACGGCTTTAGGCTGGTTGTCCTTGAGCCATTGTTCGTAGTTGGTGCCCAGGCCCACACCGACCTTCTTGCCGGCCAAGTCGTCGGCGTTCTTGATGGTGCCCACGTTCTTGGTCAACACCAGCGCTTGAATACCGGAGACGGTGTAAGGCTTGGAGAAGTCGTACTTCTTCTTGCGCTCTTCGGAGATGGTCACTTGGTTGACCACGGCGTCGAGGCGCTTGGATTCCAGGGCCGCGAGGATGCCGTCCCATGGCGTGGCTTGTAGCTTGACCTTCACACCCAGCTCCTTGGCCAGGGCTTCGGACAGCTCCACTTCAAAACCACTGAGCTTGCCGCCTTCGTCAACAAAACTGAACGGAGGGTAGGTGCCTTCCAGGCCGATCTTGATCTCGCCCGCTTTTTTGATGCTGTCCAACTGTTCGCCGGCAACGGCTTGGCCCATCAGGCCTGCGCCGAGTGCCAGGCCCAAAGTGCCAACCAACAACGTGCGACGGAATACAGAAATAGTCATGAAGAGCCCCTGTGTTTTTTGTGTGGTGCGAAGCAGGTGACGCGGTAGTCGTATCCTGCCTTAAAGCGCGTAGCGCGTCTTCGCCTACGGCGCGATGATAAAGCCGGTTTTTAAGACTTGAAAATAATATAAATCTAAATTCATATTCTATTCAGGAATATGTGGTGATTCCAATGTGGGAGGGGGCTTGCCCCCGATAGCGGTGTGTCAGTCACTCATGAGTAGGCTGACACTCCCTCATCGGGGGCAAGCCCCCTCCCACATTTGCTCCCGGTTTCCTCAGTTAAATACTGAGTCGTAGGCGAATAGCGCCGGTGCCCCGCCGGTATGCAGGAAAATGATCGGCCCGTTCTCAAAGCGTTGACGCCCGATACCATCCAACAACCCCGCCATGGCCTTGCCAGTGTAGACCGGGTCCAGCAGCAGGCCTTCCTGGCTTGCCAGTAGCTTGACCGCCGAAAGGGTACCGGCGTTCGGTTCGCCGTAGCGCGGGCCGAAATATTCGTCCCACAGGATCACCTTGAAGGCCTCGGGAATCGCCACACCCAGCAACTCGGCGGTGCGCTCGGCCAAACCCTGGACTTTCGGGCGCTGAGCTTCATCGGTGCGCGACACGGTGACGCCAATCACTGGCAAGTTCGGCAATGCTTCGCTCAAGGCCAGCGCCAGGCCGCTGTGGGTGCCCGCGCTACCGGAGGCCAGCACCACGGCGGCAAATTCGATCCCGCTGTCTTCGATCTGCGCGGCCAGCTCAAGGCCGGCGCGTACATAACCCAGGGCGCCGAGAGCGTTGGAGCCGCCGATCGGCACCAGGTAGGGTTTTTTGCCATTGCTGCGCAGGCGATCGGCGAGGGCGTTGAGCTGGTCGTCGACGTTGTCGAGGTTCTCCACCAACTCGACCTTGGCGTCGAACAGTTCCAGTAGCAGGCGGTTGCCGTTGCCCAGGTAATTGGGATCTTCGGTGCCGGTGGGGTTTTCCAGCAGGGCGACGCAGCCCAGGCCGAGCTTGGCGGCCAGCGCGGCGGTCTGGCGCACGTGGTTGGACTGGATCGCGCCAGCGGTCACCAGGGTATCGGCGCCTTGGGCGATGGCATCGGCTGCCAAGTATTCAAGTTTGCGCAGCTTGTTGCCGCCCATCGCCAGGGGCGTGGTGTCGTCGCGCTTGACGTAGATATCCCTGCCCAACCAGGCCGACAGCCGCTCGAGTTTTTCCAGGGCAGTGGCGCCGCCCAGCAGTTCTAGACGGTTAAAGCGGTCGAGCTGTTGTTTGATCATGGCTACGCACGGTTATTAAGTGGTGGGGCGACTATAGGCAGGCACTTTTCATCGAGCAACCGTCAATCGCTTATGCCTGACAGTTCTTAGCATCGCACCATTGGTTCTTAAGGAAGGTCGGGGTGCATACCGTAAAGTGATGGCCATTTCGTCAGGAGTGAATACCGTGAGTGAGCGTTCCAGCCATTGGCAATTACAGACCATCGTCAGCCAGCTGCGCGGCGCGCGAGACCAGTGGCGAACGCGCAATGGCCGCTTGAGCGGCGAGCATGGCGGCCGCGAGTTGCCGTCCCGCGAGGCGGTGGCGCAGATTCTCGAATCGCTGTGCGGTGCCTTGTTCCCGATGCGCCTGGGGCCGGCGGATTTGCGTGAAGAAAGTGAAGACTTTTACGTCGGCCACACCCTGGATGTGGCGCTCAACGCCCTGCTTGCCCAGGCCCGCCTGGAACTGCGGTACGCCGCACGCCAAGGTGCCAAGGACGACAGCGAAGTCGATGCCTTGGCCATCCGCCTGATCCAGGATTTCGCCTTGGCGCTGCCGTCCCTGCGCAGCCTGTTGGACACTGACGTGCTGGCTGCCTACCACGGCGACCCGGCCGCCCGTAGCGTGGATGAAGTCTTGCTGTGCTACCCCGGCATTCTGGCGGTGATCCATCATCGCCTGGCTCATCACTTGTACCGCGCCGGCCTGCCGCTGCTGGCGCGCATCAGCGCCGAAATTGCGCATTCCGCTACCGGTATCGATATTCACCCCGGCGCACAAATCGGCCCGAGTTTCTTTATCGACCACGGGACCGGTGTGGTGATCGGCGAGACCGCGATCATCGGCGAGCGCGTGCGCATCTACCAGGCGGTGACGTTGGGCGCCAAACGCTTCCCGGCGGATGAAGATGGGCAGTTGCAGAAGGGGCACCCGCGTCACCCGATTGTCGAGGATGACGTGGTGATCTATGCCGGGGCGACGATTTTGGGGCGCATCACCATCGGCCAGGGCTCGACCATCGGCGGCAATGTCTGGCTGACCCGCAGCGTGCCGGCGGGGGCGAATATCACCCAGGCCAATCTGCAGCATGATGACGGTACGCAAAAATAGCAGACCTACACAAATCCACTGTGGGAGGGGGCTTGCCCCCGATTGCGATGTGTCAGTCACTCATGGGTAGGCTGACACTCCCTCATCGGGGGCAAGCCCCCTCCCACATTTTTGTGTGTATTTCACACCGAAGTCGCTGAACGATTTGTCATCCCCATCCGTCATACCCTTCCTTGAGCTAGTGTAGGAATTACCGACCACTCAGCCCTGCGATTAGCCCCGAACCGCCTATCCATGTTTAACTTGAACGCTCGTTCAAGTTAAACCCGGTGGTTCGCTGCCCGCTCACAACAGGAGGCTTACCTTTGCTGAGTCCGTTATTTACAGCCACATTCCACACCCTAGGGGTGCATCGTTCATGAGTGCATCGTCCACCCCCTCCAGCGGCCAGGTGCGCATGAATGCGCCGGTCTTCTACTTTGCTGCAACCTTCATTTTGCTGTTCGGCATCACTGTCATCGCTATCCCGCAGCAGGCCGGTGCCTGGTTGTTGGCGGCGCAAAACTGGGCGGCCAACACGGTCGGCTGGTACTACATGCTGGCGATGACCCTGTATCTGGTCTTCGTGGTGGTCACCGCGTTATCGGGCTACGGCAAGATAAAACTCGGTGCCGACCACGACGAACCCGAATTCAGTTACCTGTCCTGGGCCGGCATGTTGTTCGCCGCCGGGATCAGCATCACGCTGTTTTTCTTCTGTGTCTCCGAGCCGCTGACCCACTTGGTGCAGCCGCCCCAGGGCGCGCCGCTGAACGCAGATGCCGCGCGCCAGGCCATGCAGGTCCTGTTTCTGCATTGGGGCTTGCACGGCTGGGGCGTGTTTGCCTTTGTGGGCATGGCCCTCGCGTATTTCGCCTACCGGCATAACCTGCCGCTGGCATTGCGCTCGGCGCTGTACCCGCTGATTGGCAAGCGCATCAATGGCCCTATCGGGTATGCGGTGGATGGCTTCGGCATCATCGCCACGGTGTTTGGTCTTGGCGCCGACATGGGCTTTGGTGTGCTGCACCTCAACTCAGGCCTGGATTACCTGTTTGGCATTGCCCATACGCAGTGGATTCAGGTCGGCTTGATCACGCTGATGATGGGTGCGGCGATCCTGGTCGCGGTGGCCGGCGTCGATAAAGGCGTGCGGGTGATGTCCGACATCAACATGCTGTTGGCCTGCGCGCTGCTGCTGTTCGTGTTGTTCGCCGGGCCTACCCAGCATTTGCTCAACACCTTGATCCAAAACATCGGTGACTACCTGGGCGCGTTGCCGACCAAGAGTTTCGATGTATACGCCTACGACAAACCCAGCGACTGGCTGGGCGGTTGGACGGTGTTCTACTGGGCCTGGTGGATTGCATGGTCGCCGTTTGTAGGTCTGTTTATTGCGCGTATTTCCCGTGGCCGTACCATCCGCGAATTCGTGTTTGGCGTGCTGCTGATCCCGCTGGGTTTCACCCTGGCGTGGATGTCGATTTTCGGCAACAGCGCCATTGATCAGGTGCTTAACCACGGCATGGCGGCACTCGGTCAGTCGGCCATCGATGACCCGTCGATGAGCCTCTACCTGCTGCTGGAAACCTACCCATGGAGCAAGACCGTGATTGCGGTCACGGTGTTTATCAGCTTCGTGTTCTTCGTCACCTCGGCCGACTCCGGCACGGTGGTGCTGTCTACCCTGTCGTCCAAGGGCGGCAATGCCGATGAAGACGGGCCGAAATGGCTGCGTGTGTTCTGGGGTGCGATGACTGCGCTGGTGACCAGTGCGTTGTTGTTTGCCGGCAGTATCGACTCGCTCAAGTCCGCGGTGGTACTGACCTCGTTGCCGTTCTCGCTGATCTTGCTGCTGATGATGTGGGGGCTGCACAAGGCGTTCTATCTGGAGTCGCAAAAGCAGATCGCCCAGTTGCATTCTCTGGCGCCGATCTCGGCTTCGCGCAAAGGCAAGGGCGGCTGGCGCCAGCGTTTGAGCCAGGCGGTGCATTTCCCATCGCGCGATGAGGTGTACCGTTTCCTTGAATCGACGGTGCGCCCGGCGATTGAAGAAGTGACGGCGGTGTTCGTCGAGAAGGGGCTTTCGGTGGTGACCCAACCGGATCCGTCCAACGACAGCGTCAGCCTGGAAATCGGTCATGGCGAGGAACATCCGTTCATTTACCAGGTGCAGATGCGCGGCTACTTCACGCCGTCGTTCGCCCGTGGAGGCATGGGTTCAAAAGAGATCAACAACCGCCGCTATTACCGCGCGGAGGTGCACTTGAGTGAGGGCAGCCAGGACTACGATCTGGTGGGCTACACCAAGGAGCAGATCATCAATGACATCCTCGACCAATACGAGCGGCATTTGCAGTTCTTGCACTTGGTGCGTTGAGGGCGGCAAGGGTGGGCTTTTGTGAAAGCCATGGGCCCGATAGCGTTCCACTCTGGTAGCGAATTGCTGTAAAACGAAAGGGCAGACTTAAGCGATTCAGCTGGTTAAAAGGCCTGGGAATAAGGTTATTCCCAGGCCTTATTTGCCCTAAGCCCAGAGAGGATTCGATGACGTACATTGCTGCCGAAAACCGCTATGAATCTATCCCGTATCGCCGCGTAGGCCGCAGTGGATTGGTGCTGCCTGCACTGTCCCTGGGGCTGTGGCACAACTTTGGCGACAGCACCCCTATCGACACGCAGCGAGCCCTATTGCGCACGGCGTTTGACCTTGGGATCAACCACTTCGACCTGGCCAACAACTATGGCCCACCGTACGGCAGCGCTGAGATCAATTTCGGCCGTTTGCTGCGCGAAGACTTCAAGCATTACCGCGATGAACTGATCATCTCCAGCAAAGCCGGTTGGGACATGTGGCCAGGCCCATACGGCCAGGGTGGCGGCTCGCGCAAATACATCCTGGCGAGCCTGGACCAAAGCCTGCAACGCCTGGGCGTCGACTACGTCGACATCTTCTACTCCCACCGTTTTGACGCCGACACTCCGCTGGAAGAAACCGCCAGCGCCCTCGCCACCGCCGTGCAACAAGGCAAGGCGTTGTACATCGGTATCTCCTCGTACTCCGGGGTGAAAACCCGCGAAATCGCAGCCTTGCTCAAAGAGTGGAAAGTGCCGTTGTTGATCCATCAACCGGCCTACAACCTGCTCAATCGCTGGGTTGAAAAAGACCTGTTGGACACTACCGAAGAACTCGGTGCCGGGGTGATCGCCTTCACACCGCTGGCCCAGGGTCTGCTGACTGACAAGTACCTCAATGGCGTGCCGGCGGATGCGCGAGTGAACCGTCCGGGCGGCGGGTCGTTGCAGGCTAAGCACTTGTCCGAGGAGAACATCGCCCACGTACGTGCGCTCAATGAAATCGCCCAGCGTCGTGGCCAGAGTTTGGCGCAACTGGCCCTGGCCTGGACCCTGCGTGATCCGCGGGTGACCAGTGCGCTGATCGGTGCCAGCCGTCCAGAGCAGATCATCGAAAACGTCGGCGCGTTGAAGAACTTGAGCTTCAGTGCAGAAGAGTTGGCGGAGATCGACCGGTTTGCCCAGGAAGGCGGGATCAACCTGTGGGAAAAGCCATCCACCGCTGAATAACCTATAGCACTCGGTCAATGTGGGAGGGGGCTTGCTCCCGATGGCGGTGGGTCAGTCAAGAATTCCTAGCCTGACACACCGCTATCGGGAGCAAGCCCCCTCCCACATTTTGAACGTCGCCAGTCTTTAGAACGGTACGTCGCCCAAGATGGTCGCCCGGTGCATTACCCGTCGCTGCGGCCGGTAGTCGTCCACCGCGTAGTGCTGGGTCACGCGGTTGTCCCAGAATGCCACGTCGTTTTCCTGCCAGCGCCAGCGGATGGTGAATTCCGGTCGGGTGGCGTGGGCGAACAACAGCTTCAAAATCGCTTCGCTTTCCGCAGGTTCCAATTCGTTGATCTTGGTGGTAAAGCCGTCGCTGACAAACAGCGATTTGCGCCCGCTCACCGGATGTGTACGCACCACCGGGTGGGACAGGGGCGGGTTCTTCTTGCGGGTTTCTTCCCAGCGGGCGAGGTCTTCGGCAGTGTTGCCAAAGCGCTCCAGCGGGAAGGATTTGGTGAAGTCGTGTGTAGCCGTCAAGCCGTCGAGCAAGCGTTTCAACGGCTCTGACAGCGCCTCATACGCGGCGATCCCGCTCGCCCACAACGTATCGCCACCAAACGCCGGCAGCAGCTTGGCGCTGAGTACCGCACCTAGCGCCGGAGTGGGCAGGAAGGTCACGTCGGTGTGCCATACCGCGTTGTCGCGCACGTCGGTGACGGCCGTGTCGAGGATCAGTACTTCGGGCTGTTCCGGCACGTTGGGGTAGATCGGATGAATGTGCAGGTCGCCGAAATTCGCAGCGAAACGCGCTTGCTGCTGCGGGGTAATCGACTGGTCACGAAAGAACAGCACCGAATGCGTGAGCAGCGCCTGTTCGATGGCGTTGCGCTGTTCAAGGTTCAGCGGCTGGGTGATATCGACGCCACTGATCTGGGCGCCCAGGGCGGTGCTTAATGGGGTAACGGTCAGGCTGCTCATGCGGTTCTCATTACTCAATGTGCCTGGCCATGCCAGGGCACCAATTTACGCTGCAGGGCACGCAGGCCCATTTCCATGGCAAAGGCGATCAGAGCGATGACCAGGATGCCCAGCACCACCACATCGGTGACCAGAAACTGCGCCGCCGACTGCACCATAAAGCCCAGGCCGCTGGTGGCTGCGATCAGCTCGGCGGCGACCAGGGTCGACCAACCCACACCCAGGCCAATACGCACGCCAGTGAGGATGTCGGGCAGGGCGCTCGGCAGGATCACATGGCGAATCAATTGGGCACGGGTGGCGCCCAACGACTGCGCTGCACGCAGCTTGGCCGGGTCGACCGTGCGCACGCCGGTCGCGGTGGCGATGGCGATGGGGGCAAAAATCGCCAGGTAAATCAGCAGCACTTTGGACAGCTCGCCAATGCCGCACCAAATCACGATCAGCGGCAGGTAGGCCAAGGGCGGAATCGGCCGGTAGAACTCGATCAATGGGTCAAGCACGCCACGGGCAATACGGTTGGAGCCGATGGCAATTCCCACCGGCACGGCGGTCAGTACGGCAAAGCCCAGGCCCAGGCCGATACGGCTGAGGCTTGCGCCCAGGTGCTGCCACAACGTGGAGTCCATATAGCCGCTGGTCGCCAGCAGCCAGCCTTTTTGCAGCACGGCGGACGGCGGTGGCAGGAACAAGGGCTCGATCAGGCCGGTGGCCGTCACGGCCCACCAGAGCGCGAGCAAGATGACCAGGGTCAGCACGCTGATCCAACGTGTGCTCAAGCTGCGGCGCACCGGAATATCCGTCTGCACCACCGGCTCGGCGGCGAGTTCGTAGCTGCTCATGCGGACACCTGCCGTTGGGAGAACACTTTGCCCAGTACGTGTTCGCGGGTTTCGATAAAGCGCGGGTCGGACTTGATCGCCCGCGCCGACTCACCGGCAGCGTAGCGCTGGCCGAAGTCCAGGCTCAGGCGTTCAACGATCTGGCCTGGGTTGGGCGCCAGCAAAATCAGATCAGTGGCGAGAAAGACCGCCTCTTCAATGTCATGGGTAATCAGGAACACGGGCTTGGCCGTGCGCCGCCACACTTGCAACAGCAACTCCTGCATCTGTTCACGGGTGAAGGCATCGAGGGCGCCGAAGGGTTCATCCATCAGCAACACACGCGGGTCAGCGGCCAGCGCTCGGGCCAGCCCGACGCGTTGCTTTTGCCCGCCGGAGAGTTGCCAGATACGGCGGCTGTCGAAACCGGCCAGGTCCACCAAGGCCAACATCTCCCGAGCACGCACTTCGCGTTGCGCCTTGGGTACGCCGGCCAACTCCAGGCCGAAGCCGACGTTGGCCAGCACATCCTGCCAGGGCAGCAGGGCGTCGTCCTGGAACACCACCCCGCGTTCAGCGCTGGGGCCTTTGACCGGTACACCATCAAGGGTGATGCGCCCGGCGGAGGGTTCAACAAAGCCGGCAATCAGGTTCAACAGCGAAGTTTTGCCACTGCCGGAGGGGCCGAGGGCCACCAGCAATTGCTGGGGCCCCAGGTCGATTGAGATGTCTGACAGTACCGGTTGTGTGGCACCTGGGTACTGTGCGCTGATGCGCTCCAGCTGTAGCAAGGCCATCGCGATCGACTCCTCAGTTAGTGATGAACTTGGCGCTGACGTAAGGGGCGTAGTCCGGCAGCACAGCATCAACCTTGCCTTGTTCCTTGAGGAACGCGGCGGTATCGGTCACGGCCTTGGTGGTCGGTGCGCCCAGCAGGGTCACTTGATCAGCGGCCAGCGGGTAGACGTTGCCTTGCAGCAACAGTGGGATATCAGCGGCCTTGGCGCCGGAGAGTTTCACCAGCTTGTCGACGTTGCCTTTGTCGGCGATCCAGGCTTGTGGGTCTTTGCGGTAGGCGGCGTAGGCATCCAGGGTGACTTTGGCGAAGGCCGTGACGATTTCCGGGTGCTTCTCGGCAAAATCCTTACGCACGATCCACGCATCGAAGGTCGGCGCGCCGAACTTGGCCAGTTCGCCGGAGGTGATCAGCACCTTGCCGTTTTCCTTGGCCACGCCCAGGGCAGGGTCCCACACGTAAGTGGCGTCGATATCACCGCGCTTCCAAGCGGCGATGATCGCCGGTGGCGCGAGGTTGAGAATGGTCACTTTGGACGGATCGATGTTCCAGTGCTTCAACGCGGCCAGCAGGCTGTAGTGGCCGGTGGAGACGAACGGCACGGCGATCTTTTTACCGATCAGGTCCTGTGGGTTGTTGATGCCCGAACCGTTACGCGCCACCAGCGCTTCGGCGCCGCCGATCTGGGTGGCGACGAGGAAGGTTTCCACCGGTACTTTGCGGGTGATTGCAGCGGTCAACGGGCTTGAACCGAGGTAGCCGATCTGCACGTCGCCGGAGGCGATGGCAGCGATGATATCGGCACCATTGTCGAATTTGCGCCAGTCGATCTTGGCGTGGGTGGCTTTTTCATACGCGCCGTCGGCCTGGGCGACTTTGGCCGGGTCCACGGTGGTCTGGTAAGCAATGGTCACATCCGCCGCCTGGGCAAACAGGCTGGCACCGGCCAGGGACAATGCGGCCAAGAGGCGCAGAGGGGTTAACAGTTTCAAAGGGAAGCTCCTCAATCAGGCGGCCGAGGGTCGGCGTGTGAGGAGACTAAATGATCTAAGAACTCGAAAATAAATAACATTTTCGAATTAGCTTAGTAGAAGAAAGGTAGCAGCAGATCTTCAATTCAATGAGGGCAAATGTGGGAGGGGCTTGCCCCCGATAGCGGTGTATCAGTCACCTATTCATTGACTGACACTCAGCTATCGGGGGCAAGCCCCCTCCCACATTTGGCCCCATTTCAACAGGGGAATTGTCAGTTGCTGATCGCCAGAATGCTGGCTTGGTACGACCCCACAAACACATCAAAATCGCCCACTTCGTTCTGCTCCAACTCCGCCTGCTGTGCCAGCGACTTACGCGCCAGCTCCTCAAAGCGTGCCTGTTCTTCAGCCGGCAGTGGCTCCTTGCGAAAATGCTCGGCATGCAGCTGGCTTTGATGCAGGGAGAATTGCGCAAAGCTCTCCTTACGCTCGGCCATCGCCGCCAACACCTGGGCCGACGGGGTCAACGACGAATCCCTGACCTTCGCCAACTGGGCGTCGAGCGCCTGGCTGTGTTCGCTGATGCCGTGGCTCTCATCAAGCAGCGCAGCCAGCGGTGCGATCTTCTCCAACAGCTCGGCGGCCCATTCCTTCATGTCCACAGGCGCGCCGTCGCGCTGCAATTGCAGGCCCGGACGGCGACCTTCCTTGACCACGCTGAGGAAGTTGGACGTGGCGTTGCCGCACGCGTTGTTGGCGAACAGTGGGCTGTCGTTCAGCGCGCAGTACAGCAGGAACGCATCGAGGAAGCGCGACGCCTGTAGGTCGATGCCCATCGGCAGGAACGGGTTGATGTCCAGGCAACGTACTTCGATGTACTGAATGCCACGGGCCACCAACGCCTGGATCGGCCGCTCGCCGGTGTAGGTCACACGCTTGGGGCGGATGTTGGAGTAGTACTCGTTTTCGATCTGCAGAATGTTGGTGTTGAGCTGCACCCACTCACCGTCCTGATGGGTGCCGATTTCGACGTACGGCGCGTAGGGCGTCGCCACCGCTTCGCGCAGGCTGTCGGTGTAGCTGGCCAGATCGTTGTAGCACGGAGTCAGGCCGGCCTGGGCGTTGCTCTGGTAACCCAGGTCGCTCATGCGCAGGCTGGTGGCGTAGGGCAGGTACAGGGTGTCGGCATCCAGTGACTCAAGCTGGTGCGAGCGACCGCGCAAGAAGCCGGCGTCCAGGGCTGGTGACGCACCGAACAGGTACATCAATAGCCAACTGTAGCGACGGAAATTACGGATCAGCGCGATATACGAATCGGACTGGAAGTCGCGGTCTGTACCGACATAACCCTCAGTTTCCTTGAGCAGCGGCCACAGCTGTTCTGGCAGGGAAAAGTTGTAATGGATGCCAGCAATGCACTGCATGGTCTTGCCGTAACGCAGGGCCAGGCCCTTGCGATACACGTACTTGAGCTGTCCGATATTGGAGGTGCCGTAGTAGGCAATCGGAATGTCTTCCTCGGCCGGCAATGGGCACGGCATCGACGGGCTCCACAGGTACTCGGTGCCGAGCTTGCTGTAGGCAAAACGGTGGATCTTGTCCAGGCTACCCAGGGTGTCGGCCGGGTTGGGCAGGGCGGGAGTGATGAACTCCAGCAGCGACTCCGAATAGTCCGTGGTGATCTGTTCGTGGGTCAACGCGGCGCCCAGGGCTTCGGGGTGCGGCGTTTGTGCCAGGCGACCCTCACCGGTGACACGCAGGCATTCGCGCTCGATGCCGTGCAAGCATTGCTCTAGCAGAGAGAGGTGTTCGCGCTTGCCGAGCAGAGCCAGGCGGCGGTTGAGAAGTTCGCTCAAGTTGGATTCCTTCACGCGTCAGTCGCCCCAATATGGGGGTGGGCAGGACGGTCTACAAGGGTGAAGTTAAAACTGGCGTTTTCGCCTGGTTTAGAGTCGATTTAACCCGCGCTGAAAAAGCCGACTTCACTCCATGAATTGGGCTATAGCGCAGCAAGAAAATTCCGACGCTGTGTGTGCAGCGCCGAAATTAACTCAAATCGAGGGTGGGGAGCTATAGGACAGCGAAGGTGCCTTGCGCTTTTGCGACCAGTTTTTCGTCCTGATACACCTCCGCCTCGACCACCAGCGTACGTCTGCCGGCGTGAATGACCCGGCTGGTGCACAGCACGTCACCGTCTTCCACGGCGCGGATGTAGTTGATTTTGCATTCGATGGTTGCGCTTTGCTGGTCGAAACCATGGGCACTGGAACAGGCCAGCCCCATGGTGATGTCCACCAGGCTGAAAATTGCCCCGCCATGAAGCTTGCCCCCGCGGTTGCGCAGGTGCGGCTCCAGGCTCAGGGCCACCTCGGCAACGCCCTCTTCAAGGCGCTGCAGGCGGCAGCCGATCAGTTCGCTGAACGCGCTCTGGGTCAAGCCGGCCGGGACTTCCATCAACGTTTCTTCAACTGTTTGGCGTTGGCAAACAGCGAAGCCATGGCGTTGTTGCTTGGTGCAGCAGTCGCGGTTTCTTTACGCGGTGTGCTGTTTTCAGAGCGGTTCTGCGACTGACGCGGAGCCGAGCCCGGACGTGCACCGCGGGCGCCGTCGATTTTCTCGCCGGGGGTGTCGCTCATGCGCATCGACAGGCCCACGCGTTTACGCGGGATGTCGATTTCCATGACCTTGACCTTGACCACATCACCGGCTTTGACCGCTTCACGCGGGTCTTTGATGAATTTCTCCGAAAGTGCGGAGATATGCACCAAACCGTCCTGATGCACGCCGATATCCACAAAAGCACCAAAGTTGGTCACGTTGGTGACCACGCCTTCGAGGATCATGCCCAGTTGCAGGTCCTTGAGGTCTTCGACGCCATCCTGGAACTCGGCGGTCTTGAACTCGGGACGCGGGTCGCGGCCAGGTTTTTCCAACTCTTGCAGGATGTCGGTGATGGTCGGTACGCCGAAGGTTTCGTCGGTGTACTTTTTAGGGTCCAGACGCTTGAGGAAGGCGGCGTCGCCGATCAGCGAGCGGATGTCGCGGTCGGTCTCGGCAGCGATGCGCTGCACCAGCGGGTAGGCTTCCGGATGGACTGCGGAGGAATCCAGCGGGTTGTCGCCGTTCATCACGCGTAGGAAGCCGGCAGCTTGTTCGAAAGTTTTCTCGCCCAGGCGTGCGACTTTTTTCAGCGCGGCGCGGGTCTTGAACGCACCGTTTTCATCGCGGTGGGTGACGATGTTCTGTGCCAGGGTGGCGTTGAGGCCGGAGATACGCGCCAGCAGTGCCACGGAGGCAGTATTCACGTCCACGCCCACGGCGTTTACGCAGTCTTCCACCACCGCATCCAGGCCGCGCGCCAGTTTCAGCTGCGACACGTCGTGCTGGTACTGGCCAACACCGATGGATTTAGGGTCGATTTTCACCAGCTCGGCCAGCGGATCTTGCAGGCGACGGGCAATGGACACCGCGCCACGGATCGACACATCGAGGTCCGGGAACTCCTTGGAGGCCAGTTCCGACGCCGAATACACCGAAGCACCGGCTTCGGAAACCATGACCTTGGTCATCTTCATGGCTGGGTATTTTTTGATCAGTTCGGCGGCCAGCTTGTCGGTCTCACGGCTGGCGGTGCCGTTGCCGATGGCGATCAGGTCCACGGCGTGCTTGGCGCACAGCGCAGCCAGGATAGCCAGGGTCTGGTCCCACTTGTTGTGTGGCACGTGGGGGTACACGGTGGCGTGGTCCAGCAGCTTGCCGGTGGAGTCAACCACGGCCACCTTGCAGCCGGTGCGCAGGCCCGGGTCGAGGCCCAGGGTCGCGCGCGGGCCGGCCGGCGCAGCCAGCAGCAGGTCGTGCAGGTTGTGGGCGAACACGTTGATAGCCTCGGTTTCGGCGCCGTCGCGCAGCTCACCCAGCAGGTCGGTTTCGAGGTGGGTGTAAAGCTTGACCTTCCAGGTCCAGCGCACGACTTCACCGAGCCACTTGTCTGCAGGACGGTTCTGATTCTGGATGCCGAATTGTTGACTGATCATGCCCTCGCACGGGTGCATGGTGCCCGGCAGTTCGTCGCCGACTTTGAGCGCGGAGCTGAGAATGCCTTCGTTGCGGCCGCGGAAAATCGCCAGCGCACGGTGGGACGGCATGCTTTTGAGCGGTTCGTCGTGTTCGAAATAATCGCGGAATTTGGCGCCTTCCTCCTCTTTGCCGGCGATGACGCGTGCGCTGAGGATGGCTTCCTGCTTGAGGTAGGTGCGCAGTTTTTCCAGCAGGCTGGCGTTTTCGGCGAAGCGCTCCATAAGGATGTACTTGGCGCCTTCGAGGGCAGCCTTGACGTCGGCGACGCCTTTTTCGGCGTCGATGAAGCGCGCGGCTTCGGTGTCCGGGGTCAGCGACGGGTCGTTGAACAGGCCGTCAGCCAGCTCGCCCAGGCCGGCTTCCAGGGCGATCTGGCCCTTGGTACGGCGCTTCTGTTTGTAGGGTAGGTAAAGGTCTTCGAGGCGGGTCTTGGTGTCGGCGAGCTTGATGTCGCGCTCAAGCTGAGGGGTCAACTTGCCCTGTTCCTCGATGCTGGCGAGGATACTGATGCGCCGTTCGTCGAGTTCTCGCAGATAGCGCAGGCGCTCTTCCAGATGCCGCAGTTGGGTGTCGTCAAGGCTGCCGGTCACCTCTTTACGGTAACGGGCGATGAAGGGCACCGTGGAGCCTTCATCCAGTAGCGCGACGGCCGCTTCGACCTGTTGTGGGCGTACGCCGAGTTCCTCGGCGATGCGGCTGTTGATGCTGTCCATAAAACCACCTGAAATTCTGAAAGCAGCTCGCAGGCCCGGAAAACAAGGCCCGGCTGAGCTGGTTGAGCGGCCCGACTGGCGCCGCTGCCTGGGTCAAGAGGCAGCCTATTGACCCTCGAAATCGAAAAAATCACGACAAGCGGGTGAAAAAAAGCCCGGCAGTAAACGGCGACGATCTCACGTCGCCCTGCATGAAGGCGCCGCATTATAACCAGCGTTCTGCCGTTGAGGGGTATTGCGCCAACGGTTGCAGGGCAAGGGTTCGCTGGCGGTAGAGGAAAAATCTGCTAACAATGCACACGGTGCGTATAACGACAGCTAAGCCATAATGCGCGCCGAGATAAGAGGAGCATCTAATGAGCAGCACTGCACAAACTGCTGAAGGCGAAAAAATTCTCATCGTTGATGACGATCCAGGGCTGAGCAGCCTGCTGGAGCGTTTCTTCAATTCCAAGGGCTACCGGGCCCGCGCGGTGCCAAACACCGAGCAGATGGACCGCCTGTTGGGGCGTGAAGTATTCAACCTGGTCGTACTCGACCTGATGCTGCCCGGCGAAGACGGCCTGACCGCCTGCAAACGCCTGCGCGGCGCGAACAACCAGATTCCAATCATCATGCTCACCGCCAAGGGCGATGAGCTGAGCCGCATCAAGGGCCTTGAACTGGGCGCTGATGACTACCTGGCCAAGCCGTTCAACCCCGATGAGTTGATGGCACGGGTCAAGGCCGTATTGCGTCGCCAGGCCCCGCCCGTACCGGGCGCACCCGGCAGCGAAGACGAAAGCGTCACCTTTGGTGACTACGAACTGTCGTTGGCGACCCGTGAGCTCAAGCGTGGCGATGAAGTGCACATGCTCACCACCGGCGAATTCGCAGTGCTCAAGGCTTTGGTGATGAACGCCCGTCAGCCATTGACCCGTGACAAGTTGATGAACCTCGCCCGTGGCCGGGAGTGGGACGCTCTGGAGCGCTCTATCGACGTGCAGATTTCGCGTCTGCGCCGGATGATCGAACCGGACCCGTCCAAACCACGGTATATCCAGACGGTGTGGGGCGTGGGTTATGTGTTTGTGCCGGATGGCACCGCAACCAAGTGACCGATGTTTTGCAGGGGCGGGTATCCTCGCGTTTGACTCCTTGAGGGTCGACGGGATACTTCGCGTCTGCAATTCTGCGAGCGCCGCTCGTTCCTGCAAGGTGTCTAGCAGTCTTCTATGAAAACCCCGCTGTGGTTCCCGCAAAGCTTCTTCTCTCGCACCCTTTGGCTGGTGCTGATCGTCGTTCTATTTTCCAAGGCACTTACGCTGGTTTATCTGCTGATGAACGAAGACGTGCTGGTAGACCGACAGTACAGCCACGGCGTCGCCCTGACGCTGCGCGCCTATTGGGCCGCCGACCCTGAGAACCGCGAGAAGATCGCCAAGGCTGCCACCCTGGTGCGCGTCGCGGGTGCTGGCGTGCCGGAGGGCGAGCAGCATTGGCCCTACAGCGAGATTTACCAACGCCAGATGCAGGCCGAACTCGGTGAAGACACCGAGGTGCGGCTGCGCATGCATGTTTCCCCCGCGCTGTGGGTGCGAGCGCCGAGCTTGGGCGAAGATTGGCTGAAAGTGCCGCTGTACCCGCACCCGCTGCGGGGGCAAAAAATCTGGAACGTGCTGGGCTGGTTCCTCGCGATTGGATTGCTTTCAACGGCGTCTGCGTGGATTTTCGTCCGCCAGCTTAACCAGCCCCTCAAGCGCCTGGTGTTTGCCGCCCGCCAACTGGGGCAGGGGCGCAGTGTGCGTTTGCCTGTGAGCGATACACCCAGTGAGATGACCGAGGTGTATGGGGCGTTCAACCAGATGGCGGAGGACGTCGAACAGGCCGGTCGCGAACGTGAACTGATGCTGGCCGGGGTGTCCCACGACCTGCGCACGCCGTTGACGCGGTTGCGACTTTCGTTGGAGTTGATGGGCAACCACAGCGACCTCACCGACGATATGGTTCGCGACATCGAGGACATGGACGCCATTCTCGACCAGTTCCTGGCGTTTATCCGTGATGGCCGTGATGAAGTGGTGGAAGAGGTCGACCTGACGGACCTTGTGCGCGAGGTGGTTGCGCCCTACAACCAGAATGGCGAGCAGGTACGCATGCGCTTGCAACCGATCCAGCCGTTTGCCTTGCGCCGGGTGTCGATGAAGCGCCTGTTGAATAACCTGATTGGCAACGCCTTGCATCACGCGGGTTCAGATGTGGAAGTGGCGGCCTATGTGTCCGGTGACAGCGCGGCGCCTTATGTGGTGCTGAGTGTGATGGACCGGGGGGCGGGCATTGACCCGGATGAACTGGAAGGTATTTTCAACCCATTCACCCGTGGCGACCGTGCCAGGGGCGGCAAAGGCACTGGCCTGGGGCTCGCGATTGTGCGGCGGATTGCTTCGATGCATGGCGGCAATGTTGAGTTGCGTAACCGTGAAGGCGGCGGCCTGGAAGCACGGGTGCGCTTGCCACTCGGTTTGATGCTGCCCAGGGACGCGGTCTAAGCAAAAACACTGACCAAATGTGGGAGCGGGCTTGCTCGCGAATGCGGTGGATCAGTCGATGAACCCATTGACTGATACTCCGTATTCGCGAGCAAGCCCACTCCCACATAGGGTGTTCAGCGTGTCACAGGCTGTTTATCAGCCCTTGCCTTTGGTCCGAGTCATATTCGGCCCACCATTCTTCTCCAGATGCTGAATGATGATCCCCGCCACATCCTTGCCGGTGGTGGTCTCGATCCCCTCCAGGCCCGGCGACGAATTCACTTCCATCACCAGCGGCCCGTGGTTGGAGCGCAAGATATCCACACCCGCCACGCTCAGCCCCATAACCTTTGCCGCCCGAAGTGCAGTCATGCGCTCTTCCGGGGTGATCTTGATCAGGCTGGCACTGCCACCACGGTGCAGGTTCGACCGGAACTCACCCGGCTTGGCCTGGCGTTTCATCGCGGCAATCACTTTGTCGCCCACCACGAAGCAGCGGATATCTGCACCACCGGCTTCCTTGATGTATTCCTGCACCATGATGTTCTGCTTCAGGCCCATGAACGCTTCGATCACCGACTCTGCTGCTGTGGCGGTTTCACACAACACCACACCAATGCCCTGGGTACCTTCCAACACCTTGATCACCAACGGCGCGCCGTTGACCATTTCAATCAGGTCGGGAATGTCGTCCGGAGAGTGGGCAAAACCAGTGACCGGCAGGCCGATGCCTCGGCGAGACAGCAGTTGCAGCGAGCGCAACTTGTCCCGCGAGCGGGCGATGGCCACGGATTCATTCAGGGGGAACACCCCCATCATTTCAAACTGGCGCAACACCGCGCAGCCATAAAACGTCACCGAGGCACCGATACGCGGGATCACCGCATCGAAGCCTTCCAGCGGCTTGCCCCGGTAGTGGATCTGCGGCTTATGACTGGCGATGTTCATGTAGGCACGCAACGTGTCGATCACCACCATTTCGTGGCCACGTTCGGTGCCGGCCTCGACCAGGCGACGGGTGGAATACAGACGCGGGTTTCGCGACAGCACAGCAATCTTCATGCAGCACCTGGGGCAGAAATAGTAGAGACCGGGAACACCGGCTTGTCTTGTACGTACTTGACGGCAGGACTGACCACCAATTGGCCGTCAATCAGCGCCTTGGAACCGAGCAAAAGGCGGTAACGCATGGCTTTGCGGCAGGCCAGGGTGAACTCCACCCGCCATACCCGATCACCCAGCGCCAGGGTGGTGCTGATCACATAGCGCACCTGCGCATGGCCGTTGGAGCTCTTGATGGTTTTCATCGTCACCAAGGGCGCTTCGCAGCGGCGGTGACGCAATTGCACCACGCTGCCCAGATGCGCGGTGAAGCGCACCCACTTTTCACCGTCGCGCTCAAACGGCTCGATATCGGTGGCATGCAGGCTGGAGGTACTGGCACCGGTGTCGATCTTCGCGCGCAGGCCTGCCACACCCAAATCAGGGAGTGCCACCCATTCACGTAGACCGACAACGGTCAAATGGTCAAATGTCTTCAATATGGGTAACCGGTTAATTCGCCCAGGCGTGAGGGGAAACCTCAGCCAAGGCCTTGAATGCTGGCTTGGCGAACCAATAACCCTGCATCAGAAATATTCCGCAATCAGACAGGAAGTCACGCTCGCCGGCGCTTTCGATGCCTTCGGCGATGACAGTAACCCCCAACTGCTCACAGATTGTGACAATCCCCTGGACGATCACCTGACGGACACGGTCCTGGTCGACATCGCGGATTAGCGCCATATCGAGTTTGATCAAGTCAGGTTGGAAATCGGCCAGCAGGTTCAGCCCCGAATAGCCCGCGCCGAAATCGTCGATGGCGGTCTTGAAGCCGAATTCGCGGTATTCACGCAGAATATTCGTCAAATGGCGATAGTTATCTACATGCTCGCTTTCCAGCGTCTCGAAAATCAATTGGTTCAACGGGAAATTGTGTTCGCGTGCCACCTCCAGCGTGCTGCGGATGCACAGTTCCGGCCGGTACACGGCATTGGGCATGAAATTGATCGAAAGGTGAGTTTGCATCCCCAAGGCCGCGGCGCCGGCAATCGCCTGGGTTCGGCAGCGCTGGTCAAAGCGGTAGCGGTTGCTGGAGTTGACTTGATCCAGCACCGACAGCGCGCTTTCACCGTGGGTGCCACGCACCAGCGCTTCGTGAGCAAAGATCGAATGGTCCCGAAGGTCTACGATAGGCTGGTAGGCAAACGCAAAATCGAACCCTAAGGGATCGCTTTGCTGGCAGCCCACGCAGCGCTGGTCAGGCGAGGTGAGTGAAATGGGGAAGTCGGTCACAGCATATCCTCGCGAAAACAGGGTGCTACCTGGCGTATCTTAGGTGAGCCTTGGGGTTTATGCGTCGAAGGGTTTCAACGGTACAGTTGCGACATTTTTCAGAGCGAGGAATTCAAGTGGCTCAAAAGCAGGAAGAGGAAGAAAAAGTCCGGTTGGACAAGTGGCTGTGGGCCGCGCGGTTCTTTAAAACCCGTGCCTTGGCCAAGGCTGCCATCGAGAGCGGCAAGGTGCACCATCGCGGCGAACGCTGCAAGCCGGGCAAGGAACCGCGCGTCGGCGACGAGTTCCAGATTCGCACCGGGTTTGATGAAAAGACTGTGGTAGTGCAAGCACTTTCAATCGTGCGTCGCGGCGCGCCTGAAGCGCAGGCGCTGTACGCCGAAACCGAAGCCAGCATTGCCAAGCGCGAAAATGCGGCGGCGATGCGCAAGGCCGGCGCCATGGGGCTCAGTACAGACGGCAAGCCGAGCAAGAAGCAACGCCGCGATCTGTTCAAGTTTCGCGGCAGCGGCAATGACGATTGATTACTCAGCTCTTAAGCCCGAATGCAGATCAAAATGTGGGAGGGGGCTTGCCCCCGATAGCAGTGTATCTGTCACTGATGGGTTGACTGACACCCTGCAATCGGGGGCAAGCCCCTCCCACATGAACCTGCGTCGTTAAGCGGTTGTGCGCATGACGCTTAAACGCCCGACAACTGGCAACGTGCTCAGTAACTTGAAAATCGGCGCCGTCACCCGCAGCAACAGCTCCGAAACCTTCGCCGCAAACGGCGTGTAATACCCCCACCCCAACGCCAACAGGGCCAGCAACACACCGCCGATATAATCGTCTTGCCCCCAATGCGCCCCCGCCACCAGGCGCGGCATCATAAACAGCAACGCCAAGCCCCAAATTACCAATACCTGGCTGACCCGCTGGGCGAACACAGTCATGAACATCCCCCAGATCAGCAACACCGAAGCATGATCCCCAGGGAAACTCTGGCTGGAGCGGTCTTTCAATTCCCAGGTTTTCTCCAGCCCCGGAAAATAGTCACTCATCTGAATCGCGCCATCAATCACCATCGACGGGCTGCTGTGTTGCCAGCCCATTTGCGCCGCCAGTTTTGAAAACAGCATGCGGATAAACAACAGCAGCAACAAAATACCGATAAAACCCAGCACCGCCTGACGGACTTGCACGGCCTTGAACACCCAATCGCCGCGAATCAACAGCGCCAGCAGGATCACGCCGACCACCGCATCAAAGGGCCGCAAGCTGGCTACCGCCCAGATATGCAGCCACGTCGCGTTGCTCGCCAGCGGGTCATTGAGTAGATGAAACAGCCATTCGTCGAAAAGCACGCACAGCATCTGGCCCGTGGGCCACAGCCAAAAACACAGCAGCCCGATAGCGAGTAGATTGCAACAGGCCCATCGCCCGAGGTTCCACTTGGCTTGGAACAAACCCGGATTGTTCATAAACTGTTCCTCATCGCTCTAAAACTCTCCGCCATCCAGGAGAAAAGCCGCACCAATGTGGTGCTAAAGCGTTTAATTTTATAAACCTTGTAATCAATTTGTCATCAATTCAGATACCCAGACCTATGACTGATCTACCGGATACCGACTTCACCCAACGCTTCATCTTCGACGAAACCGACGCCCGCGGCGAATTGGTCTCGCTGGAGCGCAGCTATGCCGAAGTCCTCGCCAAGCACCCCTATCCGGAGCCGGTCGCGCAACTGCTCGGTGAGCTGATGGCGGCGGCTGCATTGTTGGTGGGCACCATGAAGTTCGACGGTTTGCTGATTCTGCAAGCACGCTCCGAAGGTCCGGTGCCGATGCTGATGATCGAATGCTCCAGCGAGCGTGAAATCCGTGGTTTGGCCCGTTACGAAGCCGACCAGATTGCCCCGGACGCCACCTTGTCCGACCTGATGGCCAATGGCGTCCTGGCGATCACCGTCGACCCAACCGAAGGCCAGCGCTATCAAGGTATCGTCGACCTGGACGGCGAAACCCTGTCGGACTGCTTCACCAACTACTTCGTGATGTCTCAGCAGGTCGGCACCAAGTTCTGGCTCAACGCCGACGGCAAGCGCGCCCGGGGCATGCTGTTGCAGCAACTGCCGTCTGATCGCATCAAGGACGAGGATGAGCGCACCGACAGCTGGCGCAAGCTGACGGCCCTGGCCGGCACCCTCACCGCTGAAGAGCAACTGGGCCTGGACAACGAAACCATCCTGCATCGCCTGTACCACGAAGAAGCTGTGCGACTGTTTGACGCGCAAGCCCTGCGCTTCAATTGCAGCTGCTCTCGCGAGCGGTCGGCCAACGCCCTGGTTAGTCTGGGCCTGGAAGATGCGCAAAACCTGGTGGTTGAGCATGGCGGCAATATCGAGATCGACTGCCAGTTCTGCAACCAGCGCTACCTGTTCGATGCTGCGGATGTAGCGCAATTGTTCGCTGGCGCAGGCATCGACACCCCTTCCGATACCCGGCACTAAAACGTTTAAGCACAGGTAAATCACCTGACAAACCCCGGATTAGCGCAGTTCTGACGGGAGGGCCCTACTCTTTTTGGGCTTTTCTGGCATAATCCGGCCCACTTTTTTCGCGGTAGTAGTGCGCAACTTTCTACTACAAAACGTTTGGAGCACTCGGCCATAGGCCGACGGGGAACCTCATGACGCAAGCCAATAACGCCGTATACACCGATCTGAGTGTCGACGATCTGGTCAAAGAAGCCCTGCAGCGCGGTGAAGGCGTGCTTGCCGATACTGGCGCACTGGTCGTAGAAACCGGTCACCGCACCGGTCGTTCGCCGGTCGACCGTTTCATCGTTGAAGAGCCTACTACCCAGGATGCTATCGCCTGGGGCCCGATCAACCGCAAGTTCCCGGCCGACAAGTTCGATGCCCTGTGGGCTCGCGTCGAGGCATTCAACAACGCGCAAGAGCATTTCGTTTCCCACGTTCACGTAGGTGCGGCCGAAGACCACTACCTCGCCGTGAAAATGACTACCCAGACTGCCTGGCAGAACCTGTTCGGTCGTTGCCTGTTCATCAACCCGGCCCAATACAACCCGGCCGGCCGTGAAGAATGGCAAGTGCTCAACGTGGCCAACTTCGAGTGCGTGCCAGAGCGTGACGGTACCAACTCCGACGGTTGCGTGATCCTCAACTTCGCACAAAAGAAAGTGCTGATCGCTGGCATGCGCTACGCCGGTGAAATGAAGAAAGCCATGTTCTCGGTGCAGAACTTCCTGCTGCCAGCTTCCGACGTACTGCCGATGCACTGCGCCGCCAACATTGGTGAAGCGGGCGACGTGACCCTGTTCTTCGGCCTGTCGGGCACCGGTAAAACCACCCTGTCCGCCGATGAAAGCCGTTACCTGATCGGTGACGACGAACACGGCTGGGGTGAAGGCGTAGTCTTCAACATCGAAGGCGGTTGCTATGCCAAGTGCATCGACCTCTCCGAGAAGAACGAGCCGGTTATCTGGAAAGCCATCAAGCACGGCGCCGTACTGGAAAACGTCGTAATCAACGACGCCAAGCATGCCGATTACACCGACGTCAGCCTGACCCAGAACAGCCGTGCCGCGTACCCGCTGGAGCACGTTGCCAAGCGTTCCGAGCAGAACCTGGGCGGCGAGCCAAACGCTGTCATCTTCCTGACCTGCGACCTGACCGGCGTATTGCCACCTGTGTCGATCCTCAGCGAAGAACAAGCTGCTTACCACTTCCTGTCCGGCTATACCGCGCTGGTGGGCTCGACCGAAATGGGTTCCGGCGGCGGCATCAAGTCGACCTTCTCCACCTGCTTCGGCGCACCGTTCTTCCCGCGCCCGGCGGGTGAATACGCTGAGCTACTGATCAAGCGCATCCGCGGCTTCGGCTCCAAGGTCTACCTGGTCAACACCGGCTGGACCGGCGGCGGCTACGGCGTCGGCAACCGCTTCAACATCCCGACGACTCGCGGCGTGATCGCAGCGATCCAGAGCGGCGCGTTGATCGGTGCTGAAACCGAACACCTCGACACCATCAACCTCGACGTGCCACTGGCCGTACCGGGCGTTGAGACTGGCCTGCTGAACCCACGTAACACCTGGGCTGACAAGGCAGCCTACGATGAAGCGGCGAAGGCGCTGGCGGGTCTGTTCATTGAGAACTTCAAGAAGTTTGAAGTGAGCGATGCGATCAAGGCTGCGGGTCCTAAGTTGTAAGATTCGTTGGTTGTGAAAAAGCCGCCCCTGGGGGCGGCTTTTTTGTGCGCGAGAGGTTAATGGGCGATGTGCAACACCACCGCGCCGACCAGCACTAGCACAACCCCCAGCACCTGCACTGCTGACAACCGCTCCTTGAAAAACACAAACCCCAGAATCGCCGCAATCCCGCCCGACAACGTACTGATCACCGTCACCACCGACACCGACCCCGCCATCGCGCCCCACGAAAACGCCGAGAAGCCACCCAGGTTCATCAAGCTCGCACCGGTCAACGTCGCGCAGTTTTTCAGCGGCGGGATTTTCAGGCCGTCCTTGATCTTCAGCACCATCAATAGCAACACGCACAGACCCACCAGGTAACCCAGCCACAGCATGGTGATCGGCCCGAGCGCCGGCAGGGTGTAGCGACCTTGCAGCCAGAAGCTGGTGCCGTACAGCAGCGCGGCCAGCATGGCGTAGGCGATGGACAGTCGTGGGTTGTTGTGAGGCGTGCCGTTGTCTTTGTGAATGCTGGAGAGGACCACGCCGATCACGCACAAAGCGATGCAGCCGAGTTGGACCTGGCTGATGTGTTCCCCGCTCGCCCAGGACAGCAGCGTGGTGACTACGCCGTAGGACGTCACCAGTGGCGCGACGATGGCGGCTTTGCCCAGGGCGAAGGCCTTGGACAGCGCCAGGGCGCCAGAGACGGTGAGCAGGGCAGCGGCGATACCCAGGAGCCAGACGCTGAGCGGGGCGTCGAAGGATTTGAACAGGAAGGCGGGAAAGATGACCAACAGCAGGGTCATGATCATGAAGCCGAGGGCTTGGCCGAAGTAAACGGCCCTCTTTACGCCGACAGCGCGGGCGTTGAGGCCGACGAGAAAGTCCGTACCGCCCCAGAGTAGGGCGGCCAGCAGGCCCATTGTTACGTCCATGTAAGGTCCTTGGTGTTGTGCGTTCAGCTTCGTGAGGTTAACGCATATCCCATGTGGGGGGCTGTCCTGATGACAATCCGTTAGGGAAGCAAAAGGCGGCTACATTCTTGTGGTGAGCGGGCTTGTCCCGCGCTGGGCTGCGAAGCGGCCCTCATTCCGCCGACGCGTTCTTCCAGGTTGAACTTGGTTGTCTGGTTTTGGGGCCGCTTCGCAGCCCAGCGCGGGACAAGCCCGCTCACCACAGAGGCCGTGTTGTGCTTTGGACTAGCTGAGGTTCTCCAAGGTTTGCGTGTCCCAGCTATGGGTCTTGATGGCTAAGTAGAGCATACCGATGGTCAGCGGGATTTTGTCGCCTCGGCCTTTGGCGCGGTGTTTGAGGAACACATCGAACACCGGCGGGTTGAAGTAACGGTAAGCATCGTAGTCGCCCACGTCGAAATCAAACTCCTGTTCCACGGCCTCCATAAACTGCTTGGCCTCGGTACCGTCACAGCCAAGGTCGAAGTTGATCGCGGTTTTCAGGCGGATGGTCTTGTGTTTCGGCAGGCCGATTTCTTCGTGGAGCAGTTGCAGGAGTTGCTGCATCTCGGGGTCGTCGGGGAGGTCGGGGGCCAGGTTCATGGTGGGGGCACGCAGGAGTGGGTGAGGGGGGCGGTTGCGTAGCATGCGGTATTTGTTTCGGGTGATGAATAGTGCCAAGCCTATCAAGATTAGGGCCAAAGGTAAGAGTTGGATGCTGAGAATGATTGCGACGTAGGGTAGCCAGAATAATAGGACCGACCCCGTTACGATGAAGGTGGCGGCAAAGCGCTTTCTTAACGTGCTGTCGGTGATTTTGTAATACAGCAGTAGATGGAAGGCAAAAAACAGTGCTGTTTGCAGGTAAAGCCACTGACTATGGTTCATCTGAGTACACATGCATTGAGATGCTCGAGCGCTGTGGGCCTATACCACCGCTGACTTGGGCATCTAGGCCTATGATGATGTCTGCGCTATGGAAGTTACGGAGCCTGCGAGATATCAAATCGCTGATAGCATTTTCCACGATAGATTCTGCTTTGCTGGAAATGATCCCGGCCGGGGCCGCAACGGCGCCAGAAATGATTTCTTTGATGAGGCTGTTTCGGTTGTTCAAACTGTCTGCTTGTTTCCTTGTCAGTGGATTTGAAATCACCACAGTGATGAGGCACGGTAGATCTCTAGCGAGCATTTTTTCGTAGAGGCTTTGTAGTCGTTTGCGAACTTCTGCGGCCAAGGTTTTCGCCTCTAACAGGCAGAGGCTATTGAGCGCTTGCCGGTCAGCGGGCATTACCCTGAGTCGTATCACGGTGAACGTGACGCCGTAATGGCCGATGTATTGAGTCCTTTCGATGTTCACGGTTTTTGCCGGGGCTGTTGAAAGGGCGCTAGTTTCGGTCAGGCGAAGGTAAATTTTGTAGAGGGGCGGGAGGGAGTTATTTGCAGTTTCAGAAGGGGATTGCACGTGCTTTGGCGGTTTCTTACAGGGCTTTCCGAATCGTTGGTTTGACTGCGGATTTCCGCTAAAGCAAACGCCGTGAAAGACGTATCAGCCGCTTACAGGCCTACTGATACACCGCTCAAAAATTGCCTCCAGCCCCTGATAATCACACGCCACCGCATCAATATTCGCCGGCACCCACGCCGCGTGCTTTACCAGCCACCAATTCACCGAATACCCCGCATTCACGATGATCTGTTCAAACAGAATCCGCTGCGCGCGGCCGTTGCCTTCGCGGAAGGGGTGGATAACGTTGAGGTCGCCATAGGCTTCGGCAATCCTGGTTACCAGTTCGGCCTGGCTCGCGCCGATGAACCAGTTGGCCTGTTCCATATGCAGGATGATTTTCGCCGCTTCCGGCGGGATGCGCTCTGGGGTGCAGAACAAAGTGTCGCCTTTCTGGATGTTGACGCTGCGCAGCTCACCCGCCCAGTCGTAGATGTCGCTGAACAGAATGCGGTGGATGTATTGCAGGCGCTCAAGATCGTAGGGCGGCGGGAACAGGGGGAGACTGCCTATGGCAATTTCGGATAACTCCCGCTCTGCCTGATGCAGGCGGGTATCGTCGTGCAAATCGAGGCGGTTGCGCAGCACGCTGCTACCGGGATAGCAGTAAGGGTCCTGGCCCACTCCGTATTTGTCGAGCATCAGCGTGGGCTGTTGCGGTACTTGGCAAGGACGGCTTCGCGGGTCGGCAAGGGTTTGTCGACGTCGGCAGGTTGGGTATCGAACCCTTCCAGGCGCAGGCTGGCCAGGTAATTGGATCGGCGGATCTTGTGGTAGTGATCCTGTTTTTGCTCAAACGTCGGTTCGCTCATCGCAGCGTGCTCCTGGGTTAGCAAGACTTGATTGTAGCGCAATGCTTCAGTAGGTAGGCCCGATAAAACCCACGTCACATTTTGTACAAAAAAACCGCCAAGACGCAGAATTCAGCGTATGTTGCAGCGCAAAATCTTGTAGGGCAATTCCGCCCACTACTTAAAGGGAGTTAAGCATGGGTTTGCTTCGTGTCGCCTCGGCGATGTCATTGTGTGCCGTTGCGTTTTCAGTCCAGGCCGAGCAATTGCCGATTGAAGTGCTGAGTGCCGTGGTCAAGGACCAGAAAATCGCCGACGCCGAAGTGCTGCTGCAACGCAATGGCGCGCAAAATGTGGTGGGTCGTACCAACGCCCAGGGCCAGGTAGTCCTCAATAGCGACGCTGCCGACGATGGCAGCAACCTGCTGATCATCAAGAAGCCCGGGTATTCCAACTTGGTGGTGAAATGCCCGTGCAAGGGCATGACCTACGCCATCAGCCCCGTCATGGAAAACCTCGACGGCATGCGTGTGGTGCTGACCTGGGGCAAGACCCCGTACGACCTCGACTCCCACATGATTTACCCAGGCAACAATATCTACTACGCAAGGCAGCAAGGCGTTGATGCGTTGTTGGATGTGGATGACACCGACAGCTACGGCCCGGAAACCATCACCCTGCAGAAAAAGCACTACGGCGAAAGCTACGTCTACGCGGTGCATGACTATTCCAACCAGCGCAACCCAGGTTCGAGCCAGCTCTCCAACAGTGAAGCCAAGGTGTTTGTGTACATGGGGCAATCCTTGGTGCGCACCTACTACGTGCCGAAAAATCGCACCGGCAACCTGTGGACAGTGTTCCGCATGACCGGCAATGGCGACTTCCAGGACATCAACAGTTTCGCCGGTGTCACGGTCAGCCCGAGTGACGTCCTGAACGAAGTCAAACCTCTGCTGGACGACAGCGTGGCCATCGATGCCGTTGTTGTCAGCTCGTCGGTACAGGCTGATGCGAAGAAACTGAACCTCAAAGGTGAAGCGGCTTACCAGGCAGGTAATCTGGATCAGGCGATTGAGTTCTTCCGCCAGGCCATCGAGCTGGATAATAGCTTCGGTAAGGCCTACGGCAACCTGGGCCTGGCGTATCAGAAAGCCGGCAACACTGCCGAGTCGATCTGGGCCAACCGCAAGGCGATTGCCCTGGCAACCGGCGCGAATGCAGCGACCGTGCGTGCGGGTGCTTACTACAATATTGCGCGGATCTACGAAGCGGCGGGGCAGTTCCAGGATGCATTGCGTCACTACCAATTGGCGAAAGAGCAGAAGGCCAATCCGGTGTATGACACAGCGATTGAGCGGGTGAATAACCGCTGATTCATCTGTAGTACATAGCTCAAAATGTGGGAGGGGGCTTGCCCCCGATTGCGGTGGGTCAGTTGTAGATTTATCAACTGACAGGCTGCTATCGGGGGCAAGCCCCCTCCCACATTTGGTTTGTGGTGTTCCTACACTATCAGTCGAATTGGTCCTATTTGGCCCAAAGCCATCTCTATACCCTGTGTATCATCCTGTCTCTTTTTTCCATGCGACCTTTCTCGATTCGCCGAGATTCCAAGGCTATGTTTTGAGCCTACTCAGCGGTCAATGGAGCGACAGCCTATGCACGACACCCTCCAGCAGGTCTTCGGTTATCCACAGTTTCGTTTGGGCCAGGAAGAAACGGTCAGTGCGGTGTTGGCCGGTCGCTCGGCTGCCGCGATCTTCCCCACGGGTTCGGGCAAATCCCTGTGCTATCAGTTATCGGCGGTATTGCTGCCGCACCTGACGCTGGTGGTGTCGCCATTGCTGGCGCTGATGCAGGATCAACTGGGTTTCCTGAAGCGCCACGGCATTTCAGCGGGCAGCATTGATTCGGCCCAGAGCCGTTATGAGGCCAATGATGTGATGGCTCGTGCGCGTTCCGGTGAGCTGAAAATCCTGATGATTTCCGTGGAGCGCCTGAAAAACGAGCGCTTTCGTAACTTTCTGCAAAGCGTGCAGATCTCGTTGCTGGTGGTGGATGAGGCGCACTGTATTTCCGAATGGGGCCACAACTTCCGTCCGGACTATTTGAAGCTTCCGGACTACCAGCGTCAGTTCAATATCCCACAAGCGCTACTGTTGACGGCTACAGCGACGCCCAAGGTGATTGCCGACATGCAGGCGAAGTTCGCCATTGCTCCAGACGATGTGGTGACCACGGGCTTCTACAGGCCCAATCTCAACCTATTGGTCGAGCCGGTGAGCGGTGTAGACAAACGTCGCAGGCTCGTCCAGTGGATGAGCGAGCGCGCCAACCAGCCGAGCATCGTGTACGTCACGCTGCAAAAAACCGCTGAGCAGATCGCCGAGTACTTGAACCGCAATGGCATCCAGGCTGAGGCGTATCACGCCGGTTTACCCCACGATAAGCGCGAAGGTATTCAGCAGCGGTTCATGGGCGGAAGCTCCAATTGCATCGTCGCGACCATTGCCTTCGGCATGGGTATCGACAAAAGTGACATCCGCAATGTGGTGCACTTTGACCTGCCCAAGTCCATCGAGAATTACAGCCAGGAAATCGGCCGCGCCGGGCGTGATGGGCAGCCGTCCGATTGCCTGGTGCTGGCCAACCGCGACAGCCTCAACGTGCTGGAAAACTTCGTATACGGCGATACGCCCGAGCTGGATGGCATTCGTCGGGTGCTGGATGAGTTGCAGGCAGCGCGGGGCGAAGGGCAGTGGGAGTTTTTACTGCGGTCGTTATCGGACGACAGCAACATCCGCGAGTTGCCGCTCAAGACGTTGTTGGTGCAGTTGGAGCTCAAGGGCGTGATCGCGCCTCGTTATGCGTTTTACGCGGAATACCGTTTCAAATACCTGATCGAGCCGGAGGTGTTGCTGGCGCGGTTTTCCGGCGAACGGCAGCAGTTTGTCGCGGCGATTATCCAGGTGTGCAAACGGGCGAGAACCTGGGCGACGGTGGATTTCGATTTGCTGTACCAACAGCACAATGCCGAGCGCGGTCGGGTGGTGAAGGCGCTGGATTATTTCCAGGAGCAGGGCCTTATCGAGCTCGAAAGCAAGCAGATGACGGAGGTCTACAGCCTGCTGAATACGGGCTTTGATCCCCAGGTGCTGAGCGTAGAGTTATACACAGGCTTCAAGCAGCACGAGGTTGGGGAAGTGGCGCGCATTCACGCCATGCTCGATCTGTTCGCCACTGATCGCTGCCTGGGGCAACGGCTGGCGCAGTATTTCGGTGATGAAAATGCCCCTCAACGTTGCGGCCATTGCTCGGTTTGCCATGGCCAGGTTGCGCACTTGCCACCACCACCAGCCTTGCCGCCGCTGGTGGATAAAAACTTCATGGGGCTGTGCGGTGATTTTATCCACAGGCATCATGAGCACACCGGCAACCTGCCTGGCGCCGAACGCCTGACCCGGTTTCTCGGCGGTATCAGTGTGCCGTTGTTCACCAAGTTGAAGGCGCGGGGCATTCCGGGCTTTGCAGCACTGGAAGATTACCCCTACGCCGAGGTACGCGAGTGGGCCGAGGCCCATTTGAACGACCTGTAAACCCACTTTCACGAGAGGTGCCCATGCCCGATTCAGTGCCACAACGTGCCGATTACCTTCACTTCCAGCCGATCATCACGCGTTGGCACGACAACGATGTGTACGGCCATGTGAACAACGTGACCTACTACAGCTTTTTCGACACGGCGGTGAATACCTACCTGATCGAACAGGGTGGGTTGGATATTCATGGCGGTGAAGTGGTGGGGTTTGTGGTGAGCTCGGCGTGTGATTACTTTGCGTCGATCGCCTTCCCCGAACGCATTGAAATCGGCCTGCGGGTGGGCAAGTTGGGCAACAGTTCAGTGCAGTATGAGTTGGCGGTGTTCAAGGCCGGAGAGGAAGAGGCCTGTGCAGCGGGGCGGTTTGTGCACGTGTTCGTGGATCGAGGGTCGAACCGGCCGGTGGCGATTGCGGGGCTGTTGCGCGAGGCGTTGCAGCGGTTGGTGGTTTGACACCGATCCCGCTCATACAGAGGATCTAAATGTGGGAGGGGGCTTGCTCCCGATTGCAGGGTGTCAGTCTATACATCTGTGACTGATCCACAGCTATCGGGGGCAAGCCCCCTCCCACACAAGCCCATTCCACATTGAATGCGTGGCGGGCATCAGATCTTACCGATGACGGTAGTGATGCTTGTTCTTGCGATGCCCGTACGCATGCCCACGCCCACGATGATCATCACGGTCATAGCGACGGTGATCACGGCTGCGTGCACGACGGTCGTCGTCATCGCTTTTGTTGCCCATATAGTTGCCCAGCGCACCACCCGCGCCACCGCCGGCGGCTGCGCCGATCAGGCTGCCGGTGCTGCCACCCATGCTGCGGCCGACCACGTTACCGCCGGCTGCGCCCAAGGCACCGCCAATAGCGGCTTCGCCACGGCTGCGCTTGTCAGCACCGACCGCACTACCGCCTGCGCCGCCCAGGGCTGCACCAATGGCCGAGCCGGTGTTGCCACCGATCTGCTGACCGACAACCGAACCTAGAACCCCGCCCAATGCGCCGCCTACACCGGCTTCGGTGGTGCCACCGGCCATGGCTGCGCCACTGACCAGGCCAAGGGACAACAAGAGAATCGAGGAGAACTTCATAGGGAGACCTCAAGAGGATGACGGCGCGATCCTGAGGTTGTAACGAGATTGTGGCAATAGAAATCCGACCAGTAACACGAGTTGTACACAATTCTATAAGTTACTGTTTTTGCTGGGGAACTTAAGTCGTTTTGATGGGTCTTTAACTACTTCGGAACGGCCGCTTTTATGCAAAAGCGGCCTTTTTTGTGCCTGCAGTTTATGCCGAGCGCGCCATGATCAGCCCGTTGTCGCTGGCCGCCTCTAACCGAATCGCCACGAATTTCGACGTCGGTGTATGGCTGCCATCACCAGTGCTTTCCAGCGGTACCAGCGGGTTCACTTCCGGGTAGTAAGCGGCAGCCTGCCCAGCTGGAATATCAAACGCCAATAACGTGAAGCCTTTTACGCGGCGCTCACGGCCGTCTTCCCACAACGACACGATGTCGGCTTTCTGCCCCGGCTTGAAGCCCAGGCGGATAATGTCGGCCTCGTTGACGAACAGCACGTCGCGCTGGCCCTTGACCCCACGGTAGCGGTCGTCCAGGCCATAAATGGTGGTGTTGTACTGATCGTGGGAGCGCATCGACTGCATGATCAGGTCCGGCACACGGCCGGTGGCGTGGGTGCGTTCGTGAATCAGGTCTTTGGGCAGAATGTTGGGGCGGAAGTTAGCCCGGCCCGAAGGGGTATTCCAGCGACGAGCACCGGCCGAGTTGCCCAGGTAGAAACCGCCTGGGTTTTTGATCTTCTCGTTGAAGTCCTTGAAACCCGGGATGGTGTCGGCGATCAGGTCGCGGATGCGGCCGTAATCGGCCACTAGCCAATTCCAGTCCACTGGTTTGCTGCCCAGGGTCGCGGCAGCAATACCGGCGAGGATTGCAGGTTCAGATTTCATCAGCTTCGACAGCGGCTGCAATTGGCCGTTGGAGCCGTGGACCATGCTGAATGAGTCTTCCACCGTGACCGCTTGCGGGCCGTCAGCCTGGATGTCGATGTCGGTACGGCCCAGGCACGGCAGGATCAAAGCGTCTTTACCGTGCATCAAGTGACTGCGGTTGAGCTTGGTGCTGATCTGCACCGTTAGGTCGCAATTGCGCAGGGCTTCGAAGGTGCGCGGGCTGTCTGGCGTGGCTTGGGCGAAGTTGCCGCCCAGGCCGATAAACACCTTGGAGCGACCTTCGAGCATGGCGTGAATCGCCTCCACCACGTTGTGCCCGTTCTCACGCGGCACCTGGAATTGGAAGCGACGCTCCAGCGAGTCGAGAAACGCCACCGGCGGACGCTCGTTGATGCCCATGGTGCGGTCACCCTGTACGTTGCTGTGACCACGCACCGGGCACAGGCCGGCGCCGGGGCGGCCGATATTGCCGCGCAGCAGCATCAGGTTGGCGATTTCCTGGATGGTCGGCACCGAATGGCGATGCTGGGTAATGCCCATCGCCCAGCACATGATCACGTTCTTGCCTTTGGCGTACATGCGCGCCGCTTGCTCGATCTCAACCAAGGTCAGGCCGGACTGCTCGACGATTTCATCCCAGGAGGTGTCATCGATCTTGCCCAGGTAATCGAGCACGTTGGCGGTGTGCTCGTTGAGGAAGTCGTGGTCGAACACGGCCTCCTTGCCTTCGGCCTGGGCCTGGCGCTCCCACAGCAGCAGGAACTTGGCCATGCCGCGCAGGATGGCCATGTCGCCACCCAGTGCGGGGCGGAAGTAGGCGGTGTTGGTCGGTTTGTCGCCGTTGGTGAGCATTTCCAGCGGGTGTTGCGGGTGCTGGAAGCGTTCCAGGCCGCGCTCTTTCAGGGGGTTGATACACACCACCTGCGCGCCGCGTTTGACGGCCTCGCGCAGCGGTTCGAGCATGCGCGGGTGGTTAGTACCGGGGTTCTGGCCCCAGACGAAGATCGCGTCGGCGTGTTCAAAGTCATCAAAGGTCACGGTGCCTTTGCCGACACCCACGCTTTGCGCCAGGGCCACGCCGCTGGCCTCGTGGCACATGTTCGAGCAATCCGGGAAGTTGTTGGTGCCGTAGGCGCGCACGAACAGCTGATACAGGTAGGCCGCCTCGTTGCTGGCGCGGCCCGACGTGTAAAACTCGGCCATGTTCGGGCTGGGCAGGGCGTTCAGGTGCTTGCCGACCAGGTCGAACGCGGCTTCCCAACTGATCGGCAGGTAGTGGTCCGTCTCGGCGTCATAGCGCATCGGCTCGGTCAACCGGCCCTGGTATTCCAGCCAATAATCGCTTTGCTCAATCAGCGCGGTGACGCTGTGCTTGGCGAAAAATGCGGCGTCCACCCGGCGCTTGGTGGCTTCCCAGTTCACCGCCTTGGCGCCGTTCTCGCAGAACTTGACCATGCCGCTTTCCGGCGAGTCGCCCCAAGCGCAGCCTGGGCAGTCGAAGCCGCCGTTCTGGTTGGTCTTGAGCATCATGCGCAGGTTTTTCAGCGCGTTGTCGCTGGTCAGCCAGGCCTGGGCCACGCTGATCAGTGCGCCCCAGCCGCCCGCCGCACCTTTATAAGGTTTGTAGCGCGGGGTAGGGGTTTGATCGGCTTGGTGATGTTGGCTCATGGCTGGTTCTCCATCGCAGGGCTGTAGACCCGCGGCGCACTTTTCTGCGGCAGGTGGATGAGATTGAGGTTGTGCCGGCGGGCCCATTGCAGGGCCAGGCCGGTGGGCGACGAGAGGCTGACCAGGGTCTGGATACCTGCGCGCAAGACTTTCTGGATCAACTCCAGGCTGCAACGGCTGGTGACAATCGCCACGCCGCCTTCGGTCGGAATCTTTTGGCGGATCAGGGCGCCGATCAGTTTATCCAGGGCGTTGTGCCGACCGATGTCTTCGCGGCCCATTAGCAATTCGCCCTGATCATTCATAAACACGGCGGCATGCACCGCGCCGCTGTACTGGCCTAGCGGCTGAAATGCACTGATGCGTTGACGCAGGCCTTCCAACCACTCGGCAGGCGGCAATGGCGCGCCGGGCAGTACCTGAAGGTCGGGTAGGGCTTGCTCGACCGCTTCCACGCCGCACAGCCCGCAGCCGCTGGTACCGGCCAGTTGGCGACGCTGCTGTTTGAGGTTCCAGAACGCACGACTGGAAATCTGCACCTGAGCGTATTGGGCTGAGCATGATCCACTGAGTTTCAGGTCATAAATGTCGCTAACGTCGGTGATAATCCCGCTACCCAAACTGAAACCGACGATGAAGTCTTCCAAGTCGGTGGGCGTTACCAGCATCACTGCCTGGCTGATGTCGTTATAGGCAATCGCCAACGCCACTTCTTCCGCCAGCGCTGTGCTGGCGGCTTCTGTGTGGTCGAGGTTGCAATATTGGTAGCTCTGGCTTGCGGCGGGCGCGGGCGTTTCGAGAGCGGGCGCCGCGCAGACTGGGCGCTTGGCGTTCATGGGGCTGTACCACCGGCGGATTGATCAGTGTTTAGACTAGGCGCGACAAAGCGTCGCGTCTAATTGCCAGTACTGATCTATCGATAGATGGCGTCGATCAAGCGTCCTGCGGCGATTTTTGGAGCAGTGCGAAACACGCCTCCGCCAAGGCAGATCTGGGCGCACTGCGACGCATGATCAGCCCCAGGCGCGCCAGGGTGTGCGCTTCTTCAATGGGTTGCAGGCGCAGGTGTTCGGTGAGGGCATCCAAGCCGCCGTCCAAGGGCATAACGGCGCAGCACAGGCCGCCGTGCACGGCTTGTAACAATTGATGCACCGCATCGGTTTGCAGCAGCGGCTGCGGGTTGAGTCCCCGGCTATGGAAGTTGTGATCGATAGACTGGCGAAAGTGCATACCGCTGGTGAGCATGCCCAAGGGCAACTCGATCAGCGCCTCCCAACTCAGCGGCTTATCGCCGAAGCTAAAGAACCGTTGGTCGTAAAGCAGCCCCATGCGCGTTTCGCCCAAGGCCAGCGAGTCGAAACGCTCGGTGTCCAGGCGCTCCAGATAGGACACACCCAAGTCCAGGCGATTGCTCGCCAATTGCTCAAGAATCTGTTCGGAGCTCAGCGCCGACAGCTCAAAGCGCAGGCTCGGGTGGTCTTTATGCAGTTGTTGCATAAGGGCCAAGGGGTCGAAGCTCGATAATGGCACCACGCCCAAGCGCAACGTACCCACAAGGTTGCCGCGACAGGCGGCTGCCTCGGCCTGCAGGCCGTCATAAGCCGCCAGCACCGTACGCGCCCAGGCCAACACGCGCTCACCCGGCGCGGTAAAGCTTTCGAAGCGCTGGCCGCGATTGACCAAGGGAAGGTCCAGCTCTTCTTCGAGGCTGCGCAGGCGCATCGACAGGGTCGGCTGGGTGATATGACAGCGCGCAGCGGCTTGGCCGAAATGACGGGTTTCGTCGAGGGCGATGAGGAATTTCAGCTGTTTGATGTCCATCTTCGCTCCAGGGCTTATTCCAACGGCGGGGGGATTCTAGCGCGTTTAGGTCTTTGGCCGAGTCGGAACCCAAATCCTTAGGACTGGTCTAGTCTTGGGCATCGGGACATCAACTACCAAGGAGAGCGCATCATGAGTCTTTTAAGCTTTGTGAAGGAAGCAGGCGAGAAACTGATCGACCTGTTGACGCCGGGTAATGCCAACGCCAGTGAGCAGTTGAAAGACCACGTGGCCAAGGTGGGCCTGGGCAATCCGAATGTGCAGACCACCGTGGAGGGCGACAAGGTGACCGTCACCGGTGAAGTTGCCACTCAGGAAGAGAAAGAAAAGATTCTGCTGGCATTGGGCAATATTGCTGGTGTTGCCAGTGTGGAGGATCAGATCACGGTGTCTGGCCCGGCGGTGACCGCCGCTCGTTTCGTGGTGGTGAAAAAGGGCGATACGTTGAGCGCGATTTCGTTGGCGGTGTATGGCAACGCCAACCAGTACAACAAGATCTTTGAAGCGAACAAACCATTGTTGGCACACCCGGACAAGATCTACCCGGGGCAGACGCTGCGTATCCCCGAGTAATACGCGCACCAGAATGTGGGAGGGGGCTTGCCCCCGATTGCAGGGTGTCAGTCAGCACATCAGTGGCTGACACACCGCTATCGGGGGCAAGCCCCCTCCCACATTGGATTAGAGCCCGGCAATGAGATCGCGGTAGTCGTCGACGGCCTCGAATTCTCCTGTGTCCTTGGCGCCTTTTTTACTGTCAGGCTCTTTGACCGCCAGCAAGTGCCCCACGCCATACGCTTGGGCGCTGCGCAAAATCGGCAACGTGTCATCAATAAACAGGCTACGCGCCGGGTCGAAGCCGATATCGGCTTGCAGTGCATCCCAAAACTGCGGGTTTTCCTTGGCGAAACCGTAGTCGTGGGAGCTGATCAAACGTTCGAAATACGGCGCTAACTCAATGCGTTCCAGCTTCAATGACAGCGAGTCACGATGAGCGTTGGTGATCAGGATCACCCGCTTGCCGGCGCGTTTGATCGCCGCCAGGAATGTGTCTGCATCCGGGCGCAAGGCGATCAGGTGGGCGGTCTCCAACTTCAGTTCGCGCACCGACAGCTTCAACTCCGCGCTCCAGAAATCCAGGCAATACCATTGCAACTGTCCCGCGTTACGCTCGAACAGGGGCTGCAACTCCATCTCGGCCATGGCCCGGCTTACTCCATGCAACTCGGCATAGCGTTGGGGCAGGTGCTCCATCCAGAAATGGTTGTCGTAATGCAGGTCGAGCAGGGTGCCGTCCATGTCCAGCAGGACGGTGTCGATGGCGTGCCAGGGCAGCAAGGGCATGGGCAGTTCTCATGTAAGTAAAGATATCCGACACAGACAATCGGAAAAGCCACGGTATAGTAACCCGATCACGCCAAGGAGCCGCTTATGCGCCAGAAACCCACCGTCCTCGCCCGCGAAATAGTCGCCAGTAGCCGTTTGTTCCGCGTGGAGGAAGTGCAATTGCGCTTTTCCAATGGCGTTGAACGGACCTACGAGCGCCTAGTGGGCCGCGGTGCCGGTTACGGCGCAGTGATGATCGTGGCAATGATTGATGACGATCACGCGTTGCTGGTGGAAGAGTACTGCGGCGGCACCGATGAATACGAAGTGTCCTTGCCCAAGGGGTTGATCGAACCCGGCGAGGATGTGCTGGCGGCGGCAAACCGCGAGCTCAAGGAAGAGGCAGGCTACGGCGCTCGCCAGTTGGAACACCTCACCGAACTCTCGCTGTCCCCTGGCTACATGAGCCAGAAAATCCAGGTGGTATTGGCCACCGATCTCTATGAAGAACGGCTTGAAGGCGACGAACCCGAGCCGATGCGTGTCGACAAGGTCAACCTGCGGGAGCTGTCGATGCTCGCGCAAAACGAGCAATTCAGCGAAGGCCGTGCCCTGGCTGCGTTGTACCTGGTGCGTGATCTGTTGACCCAGCGTGGAGTGTTCAACGCATGAGCGAATTGTTTTTGGGCCACCCGTTTATTGCCCCTGTGATTGAGTTGGCGCGCCAGGCCGGTGAGGTGATCCTGCCTTACTGGCGTGCGGATGTAGCCGTGACGTCCAAGGCGGACGATTCACCGGTGACGGCGGCCGACCTGGCGGCTCATCATCTGATCCTGGCAGGCCTGACGGCGCTCGACCCGAGCATCCCGGTGCTGTCCGAAGAAGACGCCGATATCGACCAGAACGTGCGCGCCGGTTGGCAGCGCTGGTGGCTGGTGGACCCGTTGGATGGCACCAAGGAATTTATCGCCGGCAGTGAAGAGTTCACCGTCAATATTGCCCTGATCGAACAGGGCCGCGTGGTATTTGGCGTGGTGTCGATGCCCACCAGCGGGCGCTGCTACTTCGGTGGCGCGGGCCTGGGCGCTTGGCGCTCGGATGTGAACGAGGCGCCCAAGCAGATCCAGGTTCGCGAAGCCCCGGCAGCGGGAGAGTCGTTTACCGTGGTGGCCAGCCGTCGGCATTCCAGCCCTGAGCAGGAGCGTTTGCTGGACGGCCTGAGCGAAGGCCTGGGGGCGTTGAAACTCGCCAATATCGGCAGTTCGTTGAAATTCTGCCTGTTGGCCGAGGGCAGCGCCGATTGCTACCCGCGCCTGGCGCCGACCTCGCAGTGGGACACCGCAGCGGCCCAGGGCGTGCTGGAAGGCGCGGGGGGCGAGGTGTTGGAGTTGAGTGGTGAGCGGTTCAGCTACCCGGCACGGGCATCGTTGTTGAACCCGTTCTTCTTGGCGTTGCCGGCCAAGGCTGTGTGGCGGGAGCGCTTGCTGACCCTGGCGCGGTCTTAAGCCCTCAGAGGATCAAACTGTGGGAGGGGGCTTGCTCCCGATGGCGGTGTGTTAGCCACAGATTTATTGACTGACACTCTGCAATCGGGGGCAAGCCCCCTCCCACATTCACCTGTGCAGGACGTATTGGCCGGTGAAGGCCACTGCTCGCTCCTCAGCGCCCTCATTCACAATCCATGTCTCCAGCGTCAACCGCGCTCGGCCATACCGGTTGTAAGTGGCCAGGAAGCGTTTCCACACCTTTTCCTCCGGCGCCATGCAGATCGCGGTCGCATCCCGCGTAACCGGCAGTGGGTAGCTGATCTGCCCCTCCTGAATCACGATATGCCCGTCTTCAATCCCTTCCTCGCGCAACTGCAAGTGCAGCCAACCCCAACCTGCCAACACCGCGCCGCAGTACAGGCTGCCGCCAAACATGGTGCTTTTGTGGTTGATATTGGCCTGCAACGGCAGGTGCAGTGCCAGCCGTCCGTGTTGCCAGTCGAGCACCTTGAGGCCCATTTCCCGGGTGAGGGGGATGTCGTGGTGCAAGACGGTTTCGAGGTAATGGCTGTCGCGGTTCATGGTGGATGCTTCGCAGTGGTTCATTCGTCGTCGGCGCTTTGGTTGGCGAAGTTCAGGCCGTGCTTGCGCAGTTTGTCGTGCAGGGTCTTGCGCGGTACGCCCAGGGCTTCGGCGAGGCTGCGCATGGAGCCGTGGGGGCGGGTCAGTTCGGCGGCGATCAGGCTTTTTTCGAACTGCTCGACTTGCTCGCTAAGCCCGCCGGGTGTGGAGGTCAGCACACCGGCAGCAGGATTGTCCGGTGTGGCATCCAATGCCAGCTCCAGGCCCAGGGCGAAGCGTTCGGCGGCGTTCTGTAACTCGCGCACATTGCCCGGCCAACTATGCCGCAACAACAACGCACGCTGGCCCGGTTGCAGTTCATGCAGGGGCAGGCCATGGCGGCTGCTGGCTTCGTCGGCGAAGTGCTGGAACAGCATCAGTGCATCTTCCCCACGCTCGCGCAGCGGCGGAATACGCAGCGGCGCAACGTTGAGGCGGTAGTACAAGTCGGCACGGAAACGGCCCTGGTCGGCGGACTGACGCAGGTCTTCCTTGGTGGCGGCGATGATGCGGATATCCAGCGGGATCAGCTGATTGCCACCCAGGCGCTCCACCACCCGCTCCTGCAACAGGCGCAACAATTTGACCTGCACATCCAGGCTCATGCTCTCGATTTCATCCAGGAACAGCGTGCCGCCGTTGGCGAACTCGAACTTGCCGATACGGCGCTTCTGCGCGCCGGTGAACGCGCCAGGCTCATGGCCGAACAGCTCACTTTCTACCACCGATTCGGCGAGTGCGCCGGCGTTGATCGCCACAAACGGCCCGCTGCGTCGGCTCGACAAATCGTGCAGGGCGCGGGCGACGACCTCTTTGCCGGCGCCGGTTTCGCCGAGAATCAGCACGTCCGCTTTTGTAGCGGCCAAGGCGCCGATCTGCTCGCGCAGGCGCAGCATTTGCGGCGAATGCCCCACCAGCCGCGTGCTCAGTTGCTGGCGATCGCTCAAGGCCAGGCGCAGGCTGCGGTTGTCCAACACCAGGCGGCGCAGGGCCAGGGCGCGGCGCACGCTGTCGAGCAGGGCGTCGCTGGCGAAGGGTTTTTCGAGGAAATCATAGGCGCCGGCGCGCATGGCCTGCACCGCCAGCGGTACGTCGCCGTGGCCGGTAATCAACAGCACCGGCAGGTCCGGGTCCTGGCCGTGCAGCTCGGCGAGCAGCTCCAGGCCGTCCATGCCGGGCATGCGGATGTCGCTGACGACCACGCCCGGCCAGTCCCGCGACAGGCGCGCCGTGAGGCCGCTGGCTTCGCCCAGGGTCAGGACTTTCAGCCCTGCCAGGTCCAGGGTCTGGCACAGGGCCTGACGCAGATGTGGATCGTCGTCGATCAACACCACCTGAATCTGGTTATCGATACTCATACACTGCGGTCCTCGGACGGTTGCAGACTGACGCCCGGCGAGCCGGCACGCAATTTCAGGGTTAACAGCGCGCCGCCTTCCTTGTGGTTGGCGAACAGCAGCTCGCCACCGAAGGCGAGCATCAGGGTCTCACAGATCGCCAGCCCCAGCCCAAGGCCCTGGGTGCGGGTCTTGGTGGTGTAGAACGGCTCGCTGGCGCGGCCCAACGCTTCCATGCAAAAGCCCGGGCCGTTGTCACGAATGTACAGGTTGACGCCCAGTTCGGTGGTTTCGGCACTCAGCCAGAGTTTGCGCGGCGGGCCTTTTTCGGTGAGGGCGTCGAGGGCGTTGGCAAGCAGGTTGCCCAACACCTGGCGCAAGCGGGTTTCGCCGGCCTGCACCCACAGGGTGGCTTCGGGCAGATCGCGGATCAGCTCCACCTCCATCGAGCGTCGGCGTTTAGCCAAGAGGGCCAGGGCATCGTCCAGCGCCGGCTGCAGGGCGACGCTCTCCGGTGCATGGCGGTCGCGGCGGGCGAAGGCACGCAGATGGGCGATGATCGAGGCCATGCGCCCTGTCAGTTCACTGATCAGCTTGAGATTGCCACGGGCGTCGTTGGTGCGCTCGTGGTCCAGCAGGATCTCGGCGTTCTCGGCATAGCTGCGAATCGCCGCCAGTGGCTGATTGAGCTCGTGGCTGATACTCGCCGACATAGTGCCCAGCGCCGAGAGTTTGCCCGCTTGCACCAAGTCATCCTGGGCACGCACCAGCTCTTGCTGCGCATGTTCGCGCTCCAGTACTTCCTGTTTGAGACGCCGGTTGAGGCCCTCCAGGTCGCTGGTACGTTCGACCACGCGGGCTTCCAGCTCACGGCGCGCCTTGGCTTCGAAGGCGATGCGGTCCAGGTAGTGACGACGGCGTTGCATCATCAGGCCCAACAGCAACATCAGCACCAGCAACGCCGCACCGCCGACAGCGACCACGGTACGCACCGGTCGGGTGATCAGCGAGCGTGGCGCGAGTATCTCCACATTCCAGCCGGTCTCGGCGATGGCCGTGGACTGGCGCAACCAGGCGGTGTTGCTCAGGCTCAGCGGCTGCGGGTCGCGAGTCGGGTAGGGCTGGATCGCGATGATGGCCTGGCGCTCTTCGACGGTCAGCGGGCGGGTGGCGCGGAATCGCCATTGCGGGCGCGACGTAAGAATCACCACGCCGTTGTGGTCGGTGACCAGCAGCTGTTCCGGCGTGTTGCCCCAGAGGCTCTCGGTGTGGTCCAGGTCGACCTTGACCACCAGCACGCCGATGATCGTGTCGCCATCGCGTACGGCAGCGGCGAAGAAATAGCCGCGCTTGGCCGACGTCGTGCCCAAACCGAAAAAGCGCCCCAGACGCCCATCCATGGCTTCGCTGAAATACGGTCGGAACGAGAAATTGCGCCCGACAAAGCTGTCCTGTTTATCCCAGTTGGATGCGGCCAGCGTCTTGCCGGTGGTGTCCATCAGGTACATCACCTCGACCCCGGCCTGCGCGGCCACGTCCTTGAGCAACAGGTTAGCGTTGACCAGATGGGTGCTGACCCCGGGTGCTGCCAGCGCGGTGCGCAGGGCCGGCAAGTCGCCGAGAATCTGCGGCAGCACTTCATAACGGTGCAGCGTGCCCAGCAGGTTGGCGACGTACAGGTCGAGGGTCTGGCGGTTCTGCCCGGCCAGTTCGCTGCGGTAATAACGCTCGGCCAAATGTTCCAGCGGCCACAGCAGCGGCGCCAGGCATAACGCCAAGAGAGCGAGACTACGCCAGCGGGGTCTGCGCGGGAGGGTTGGGGTCATGGGAGTCAGGCGCCTGTGGGTACAGGCGCATTATGCCTAGGGCTGCTGTGCAAGACACTCGCGCAATGCGTCTTGCCACTGTAGTTGGCTGACGTGCCATTGCTGTTGCAGGTGGCTGCAATCGAGGCGCGAGTTCAGTGGGCGCTTGGCGGGCGTCGGGTAGGCGCTAGACGCGATGGCCTCCAACTCGGCACAGGCCTTGCCTTGGGCACGCAGCTGGTGGCCGATGGCCTCGGCAAAGCCGAACCATGAGGTTTCACCTTGGGCTGTCAGGTGATAGATACCCCATTGCCCGGGTTTACCGGCCTGCCAGCGTTCGATTAACGCGCGGGTGCTGGCAGCGATAGTCCCGGCCCACGTGGGCGCACCGATTTGATCGGCGACGATGCGCATATGGGGTTTTTCTTGCAGTAGGCGCTGCATGGTCAGCAGGAAGTTCTTGCCGTGATTGGAGTAGACCCAACTGGTGCGCAGTATCAGGTACTCGCCGCCGACCGCCGCAATCGCCCGCTCACCGGCGAGTTTGCTCTGGCCGTAGATGCTCAACGGGTTAGGCGGATCGGCTTCTGTGTAGGGCGCAGGCTTGCTGCCGTCGAACACGTAGTCGGTGGAGTAGTGAATCAGCGGGATGCCCAGTGCCTTGGCTTCTTCAGCGAGGACGCCAGGGGCGATGGCGTTGATGGCAAAGGCCGCATCCGGCTCGCTTTCGGCCAGGTCCACGGCAGTGTGGGCGGCAGCGTTGATGATCAGGTGTGGGCGCTGGGCGCGGATTTGCTGGCGAATCTGCTCAGGGTTGGCCAGGTCCAACTGGTCGCGACCCAGCACGATTAGCTCGCCCAGGTCGTGGAGTTGCTGTTGTAGGGCCTGGGAAACTTGGCCGTGTTGGCCGATGATAAGAATCTTCATGGGAACAGGTCGGCTTCCATCAGCAGTTTGCCCGCTTGATCCTTGGCGGACAGTTGCGGCGCCTCGGTCAGTTCCCAGTCGATTGCCAGCGTCGGGTCATCCCAGCGGATGCTGCGCTCGGCGCTTGGCTGGTAATAGTCGGTGGTCTTGTACAAAAACTCGGCGTAGTCACTGAGCACCACAAAGCCATGGGCAAACCCCTCCGGCACCCACAGTTGGCGATGATTCTGCGCCGACAACCGTACCCCCACCCAACGGCCGAAGTTCGGCGAGCTGCGGCGGATATCCACCGCCACGTCCAGCACCTCGCCCGCCGTGACCCGCACCAATTTGCCCTGGGTGTGTTCGAGTTGGTAATGCAAGCCGCGCAGCACGCCTTTTTGCGAGCGCGAGTGGTTGTCCTGCACGAACTGGCGCTGCAGTCCGGTGGCCGCTTCAAATACCCGCGCATTGAAGCTTTCGTAGAAAAAACCGCGCTCGTCGCCGAATACTTTCGGCTCAAGGATTAGCACACCGGGCAGCGCGGTTTCGATGACATTCACCGGTTGTCTCCGGCCAGTGCGTAGAGGTATTGGCCGTAGCCGGTCTTGCCGAAGTACTTGGCGCGTTCGAGCAGGTGCTCGCGGTCGATCCAGCCATTGCCGTAGGCGATCTCTTCCAGGCACGCCACTTTCAAACCTTGGCGACGCTCGATGGTTTGCACGTACTGGGAGGCGTCCAACAGGCTGTCGTGGGTGCCGGTGTCGAGCCAGGCAAAGCCTCGGCCGAAACGCTCTACTTGCAGATCACCGCGCTGCAGGTAGGCGTTGTTAACGTCGGTGATTTCCAGTTCGCCACGGGCGGAGGGTTTGACTGCCTTGGCGATCTCGATCACATCGTTGTCGTAAAAATACAGGCCAGTGACCGCATAGCTGGACTTGGGCACCGCCGGTTTTTCTTCGATGGACAGGGCGCGGCCTTCGCTGTCGAAGTCGATCACGCCGAAGCGTTCAGGGTCTCTGACCCAGTAGCCGAACACCGTGGCGCCTTTGCCGCGTTCCACCGCAGCATGCAACTGCGCGCTGAAGCTTTGGCCGTGAAAAATGTTATCGCCGAGAATGAGACACACCGGGTCGCTGCCGATGAATTTTTCACCAATCAAAAAGGCTTGTGCCAGGCCGTCCGGCGAAGGTTGCTCGGCGTAGCTGAACGTGACGCCGAACTGGCTGCCATCCCCCAGCAGGTTGCGGTATTGGGGCAGGTCCGCCGGGGTGGAGATCACCAGGATCTCCTTGATGCCAGCCAGCATCAGCACCGAGATCGGGTAGTAGATCATCGGCTTGTCATACACCGGCAACAGTTGCTTGGACACACCCAGGGTAATGGGGTGAAGACGCGTGCCGGAGCCGCCGGCCAATACGATGCCTTTCATCATGCGATCAGATCCCTCATGTCGGTGTTGCCCAATCGTTGGCCCTGATAACTGCCGTCCTGGACCCTGCGGCACCATTCCAGGTTATCCAAGTACCACTGCACGGTTTTGCGTAGCCCGGTTTCAAAGGTTTCCAATGGTACCCAGCCCAGCTCCCGTTCGATTTTGCTGGCGTCGATGGCGTAGCGCAGGTCGTGGCCGGGGCGGTCTTTGACGAAGGTGATCAAGTCGCTGTACCGCGCCACGCCAGCGGGGTGTTGCGGTGCCAGTTCTTCGAGCAGGTTGCAGATGTTGCGTACCACCTCGATATTCTTTTGCTCGTTGTGACCGCCAATATTGTAGGTCTCGCCCACCACGCCTTCGGTCACCACCTTGAGCAGGGCGCGGGCGTGGTCTTCGACGAACAGCCAGTCGCGCACCTGCAAACCATCACCATAGACCGGCAACGGCTTGCCCGCGAGTGCGTTGAGGATCACCAGCGGGATGAGTTTCTCGGGAAAGTGAAACGGCCCGTAGTTGTTCGAGCAGTTGGTGAGCAGCACCGGGAGGCCGTAGGTGCGCTGCCAAGCGCGCACCAGGTGGTCGGACGCAGCCTTGCTGGCGGAGTAGGGCGAGCTGGGCGCATAGGGTGTGGTTTCGGTGAACAGATCGTTTACGCCATGCAGGTCGCCGTACACCTCATCAGTGGAAATATGGTGGAAGCGGAACGCGGTTTTTTCCGGCGCTGCGAGGGTTTGCCAGTAGCCACGGGCGGCTTCGAGCAGGCTGTAGGTGCCGACGATATTGGTCTGGATAAAATCCGACGGGCCGTCGATGGAGCGGTCCACATGGGACTCGGCCGCCAGGTGCATGATCGCCTGGGGCTCGAAACGGGCCAGCACCGCGCTGACGGTGGCCTGGTCGATGATGTCGGCCTGGACGAACTCATAGCGGCTATTGGACGCGATGCTGCTCAGTGATTCCAGGTTGCCAGCGTAGGTGAGTTTGTCGAGGTTGAGCACTTCATGCTCGGTGTGCTGGATCAGGTGACGTACCAGAGCAGAACCGATAAAACCGGCGCCACCGGTAATGAGAATGCGCATGTCGGGGCCCTTTTCCTTTTGACGGACATTAAGCGAATGGAGCATAGCCTGTGTTGTGGCGCAGGGTAGGTCGGGATGTATCCGGGGGTTGCACAAGCCCCCTGAACAATGGCGAACTAAGCGCCTGATAAAAATACCGAGGTTGCCCCATGCTGCTCGCCACGCTCATCCACCGCGCCAGTCTACCCTGCCCGCAAGTAGGCCCCGACCAGGCGGCACGATTGCTTGAGCAGTATTACGGCCTCACTGGCACTTTGCAGTCACTGGGTAGCCAGCAAGACCTCAACTACAAAGTCGACAGTGCTAGCGGCCGATTTGTTCTGAAAATCTGCCGGGGCGACTACGCCGCTGTGGAGTTGCAGGCCCAGCATGCAGCGCTCAATAACCTAAAGGCGGTGCGCGTGCCCAAGGTTATCAAGGCCCTGAACGGTGAAGAGTTGCTGACGATCACGGTCGATGGCCAAGCCCTGCACCTGCGGGTGTTGGACTATATCGACGGCCAGCCCCTGACCCATTTGCCTCATCTTGGACGTGACGTGATCGCAGGCTTTGGTGAGCTGTGCGGTCGAATGAGCCAGGCGCTGGCACCGTTCACACATCCGGGCCTTGATCGAACCCTGCAATGGGACCCTCGTCATGCCGGTGAACTGATTGATCATCTGCTGGCGACCTTGGACAACCTACCTCACCGTGCCGCGCTTGAGCACGTGGCCGTTCAGGTGGAGTCGCGCATTCGGCCGTTGGCCGATCATCTGCCTTGGCAGGCCGTGCACATGGACATCACCGATGACAACGTGGTGTGGCAGCGCGACAGCCAACGGCATTGGCAGGTTGAGGGCGTGATCGACTTTGGCGACCTGGTGCACACCTGGCGCATAGCCGATCTGTCGGTGACCTGCGCGGCCTTGCTACACCACGCTGAGGGCGACCCCTTTGCGATCTTGCCGGCGATCCAGGCCTGCCACGCCATTACACCCTTGCAGCGCGAAGAATTGCAGGCGCTATGGCCGCTGATTGTCGCCCGTGCGGCGGTGCTGGTGTTGAGCAGTGAGCAGCAGCAACGCCTGGACCCGGATAACACCTACCTGTTGAAAAACGCCGAGCATGAGTGGGAAATCTTCCATGTGGCGACCTCGGATCCGTTTGAGCTGATGGAGGCGGCGATTCTGAGCTGCGTCGGTGAGGCGCTGCCGACCGTTGCCAGCCAGGACTTTGCGCCGTTGTTGCCGGGGTTGGTGGGGCGGGAGTTCGCGCTGATCGACCTTGGCGTACTCAGCCCGCATTTCGAGGCCGGCAATTGGGAGCGGCCGGGCATCGATCGCCAGTTGCTGGACGAAGCGGCCGCGGTGCATGGGTTGGCGGCCAGTCGCTACGGGCAATATCGGCTGTCGCGCACCTGTCCGGACCAGGCCGCGGAGCCTGCGACATTCGCGCTGCATGTCGAACTGCATTTGCCCCATGGCACGCTGCTCGAAGCGCCGTTTGCCGGCACGTTGCATCAAGACGCTGACGGCCTGGTAAGCGTGCAAGGCGTCGCGTTGAGCCTGCGGTTGTGGGGGGTGAAAACGGTGTTGAAGCCGGGCGCGTTGTTGGTCGAAGGGCAAGTGCTGGGCGAAGTGCACGCGCCACTGACTGTGCAACTGTGCCGTGCCGACCTTGAGCCACCGCTGTTTTGCACGCCGTCTCGCGCCTTGGCGTGGCAAGCCCTGTGCCCATCGCCGGCCACGTTGTTGGGACTGGCCTGCGATGCCGAGCCGGAGCTGGACCCCGAAGCGCTGCTGGCCCGTCGCGACGCCAGTTTTGCCCGCTCGCAGAAGCACTATTACATCGACCCGCCGCGCATCGAGCGGGGTTGGCGCAACCACCTGATCGATATGCAGGGCCGCTCCTACCTGGACATGCTCAATAACGTTGCCGTGCTTGGCCATGGTCACCCGCGTATGGCGGCGGTGGCGGCGCGGCAGTGGTCGCTGCTCAACACCAACTCGCGCTTTCACTACGCGGCGATTGCGGAGTTTTCCGAGCGTTTGCTGGCGCTGGCGCCAAACGGCATGGACCGGGTGTTCCTGGTCAACAGCGGTACCGAGGCCAATGATCTGGCGATCCGCCTGGCTTGGGCCTACAGCGGTGGGCGCGACATGCTCAGCGTGCTGGAGGCCTACCACGGCTGGTCGGTGGCGGCAGATGCGGTGTCGACCTCGATTGCCGACAACCCCCAGGCGCTGAGCAGCCGCCCGGAGTGGGTGCACCCGGTGACTGCGCCGAATACCTATCGCGGTGAGTTCCGAGGGCAAGACAGCGCCCCGGATTACGTAAGAAGCGTGGAACACAACCTGGCGAAAATCGCCGCGAGCAAACGCCAACTGGCCGGTTTCATCTGTGAGCCGGTGTATGGCAATGCGGGCGGTATCTCCTTGCCCCCCGGTTACTTGCAGCAGGTGTACGGGTTGGTCCGCGCCCAGGGCGGCGTGTGCATTGCCGACGAAGTGCAGGTAGGTTACGGCCGCATGGGCCACTTCTTCTGGGGCTTTGAAGAGCAAGGCGTGGTGCCCGACATCATCACGATGGCCAAGGGCATGGGCAACGGCCAGCCGCTGGGCGCGGTGATCACCCGACGTGAAATCGCCGAGGCGCTTGAGGCTGAGGGATATTTCTTCTCGTCGTCGGGCGGTAGCCCGGTGAGCTGCCGCATCGGCATGGCCGTGCTGGATGTGATGGAGGAAGAAAAGCTGTGGGAAAACGCCCAAGTAGTTGGGGGGCATTTCAAGGCGCGACTGGAAGCACTGATCGAGCGTCATCCGCTGGTTGGTGCCGTCCATGGTTCCGGTTTTTACCTGGGCCTGGAGCTGGTGCGTGACCGCAATACGCTGGAGCCGGCCACCGAAGAAACGGCATTGCTCTGTGATCGACTGCGGGAGCTAGGGATTTTCATGCAGCCCACCGGCGACTACCTGAACATCCTTAAGATTAAGCCGCCGATGGTGACGTCTAAACGCAGTGTGGATTTCTTTGTCGACATGCTGTCGAAGGTGCTGGATGAAAATCTGTAGTTTGTCGATTGTTATCGGTTATTTCCTGTAATATTTATCGACTATCATCGTAGTTTGCTTTTAAAGCCGATTTTTATCCGTTATAAAGTCGGCCTTTACCCCATTCGGAGTCCTGATCGCCATGACCACCCTGCACAGCACCCCCCGCGCCGATGGCTTCCATATGCCTGCCGAATGGGCGCCACAAACCCAAACCTGGATGATCTGGCCCGAGCGCCCGGACAATTGGCGCCTGGGCGGCAAGCCAGCGCAGGCGGCCCATGTGGCCGTAGCCAAGGCCATTGCGCGTTTTGAGCCGGTGACCGTGGCGGTGTCTGCTGGGCAGTACGAAAATGCCCGTGCGCGCCTGGATGTGCCGAATATCCGTGTGGTGGAAATGTCCAGCGACGACGCCTGGGTTCGGGATACCGGCCCAACCTTCGTGATCAACGACAGCGGCGAAGTACGCGGCGTGAACTGGGACTTCAACGCCTGGGGCGGCTTTGAGGGTGGCCTGTATGCGCCGTGGAACCGCGACTCCCAGGTGGGCGGCAAGATCCTCGAGATCGAACGCGCACCGCGTTATCGCACTGAAGGCTTTGTGCTGGAAGGCGGCTCGATCCACGTCGACGGCGAAGGCACCCTGATCACCACCGAAGAGTGCTTGCTCAACCGCAATCGCAACCCTCACCTCGACCGCGCAGAGATCGAAGCGGTGCTGAGCGCTAATTTGGCTGTGGATAAAATCATCTGGCTGCCCGACGGCCTGTTCAACGACGAAACCGACGGGCATGTGGATAACTTCTGCTGCTACGTACGACCGGGCGAAGTGTTGCTGGCCTGGACCGATGACCCGCAAGACCCGAACTACGCGCGCTGCCACGCCGCCATGGACGTGCTGCAAAGCAGCACCGATGCCCAGGGCCGCTCGTTTACGGTGCATAAGATGCCAATTCCTGGGCCGCTGTATGCCACCGAAGACGAGTGCGCCGGGGTCGACCCGGTGGACGGCTCCCAGGAGCGTAACCCGACCGTGCGCCTGGCCGGCTCCTACGTGAACTTCCTGATCGTCAATGGCGGCATCATTGCGCCAAGCTTTAACGACCCATTGGACGGCCCGGCCAAGGTCATCCTGCAGAACCTGTTCCCACAGCACGAAGTGGTGATGGTGCCGGGCCGCGAACTGTTACTGGGTGGCGGCAATATCCACTGCCTGACCCAACAGCAGCCAGCCCCGCACAGAAATTGAGTGCAGTTGTAACAGCGCCATGACGGCGCTCCAGGGCTCATCCGAATGAGCGCTCACAGCAAGCCCGCGGCCCCGCACGGTCGCGGGCTTTTTTGTACGCGGATGCCGATAAACGACAGGCATTGGCATAGCTCTTGTATCGGCGTTGAGACAGCCACTCAGGCTTATGACCGCACAGTTCTGTCATAAACCTTGAGTAAGTTAGCCGCTCACGCAGTAGGAGAGAGCGCGGAGATGAATGCCCAGACCAACCTGATGTACACGCGCACATTTCACCCCTCGCGGGTCGACGGCAATGCCATCCATGCGCTGGCGCTCTGGTTGAAGGAAAACGGCTCACGGCAGGTCAGGCAACCTGATTTACGCAGCCTGATGAGTGAGCGGTACCCGGTAGGGTTGTTCAGCGAGGATGAGGTACACGCGCTGTGTGACCTGCTGAAAAACTAAAGACCACTTAGGTCAAAATGTGGGAGGGGGCTTGCCCCCGATGGCGGAGTGTCAGTCAACGAATACGTGGCTGATACACCGCCATCGGGGGCAAGCCCCCTCCCACATTTTGATTGGTGATCAGTATTTTCAGATGTGCTGTAAGCCATTGCTTAGAATTATTTCGCCTAAATACAGACGATTCTCGAAATTGACACATAGTTCCGGGCGCGACTAGGATTGCGCCCAACGCCTGTGGCTAACCGCCATGACTCATCCAATAAAAAAGGCCCGCGGCATGTTCAGTCGTCCGCGGGCCTTCTTTTTTTCGGAAAAAGTCGACACCAGAAAAGTGACATGGAGCCTGGTGTTCTAGCGCGTACTCAACCAGAAATAAGGAATACAAGAAAATGTTGAAGCAACGGATGAGTCTGATCGCTCTGGGGATTTTGAGCGCATCGGCAGCAATGGCGAACGACCAGGAGCAATCCAAGGGTTTCGTTGAAGACAGCCACCTGAACATCGCAGCACGTAACGCGTACATCAGCCGTGACTATAAAAACCACAAGCAAGACAAAGCCGAATGGGGCCAAGGCTTCATTGGCAAGTTCGAGTCTGGTTTTACCCAAGGCACCGTGGGTGTGGGTGTGGACGTGATCGGTCAGTACGCTATCCGTCTGGACGGTGGTCAAGGCCGTAGCGGCGCTGGCGGTATCGACTTCTTCAAACAAGGCGATAGCGGCCACGCGGCCAATGACCTGGTCAAAGGCGGCGCAGCGGTGAAAGCGCGCATTTCCAACACGGTTCTGAAATACGGTCAGCAACTGCCGAACGTACCCGTGCTGGCTTACGACAGCGGTCGTCTGTTGGCGGAAACCTACGAGGGTACCTCGATTGTTTCCAAAGAGATCGAGGGCCTGCAACTGGACGCCGGTCACTTCACCAAGCAAGGTCGCAAGAGCGCCGAAGGCAGCGATAGCGGCAACCTGAAGAGCATCAACTACATCGGTGGTAGCTACAAATTCACCGAAAGCCTGTCGGCTGCGCTCTACGCTTCCGACATGGAAGACGTGCTGAAGAAGCAATACGTTAACGTCAACTACGTGCTGGCCTTGCCAGAGAGCCAATCGTTGACCTTTGACTTCAACGGCTACAAAACCAAGCTGGACCGCAGCTTCGCCGAGCAGCGGGGTAATGGCGACGCACGCGACAACAAAATCTGGAGCCTGGGCGCTACATGGGCTGTCGGCCCGCACAGCTTCACCGTCGCGCACCAGCGCAGCACCGGTGACACCGGCTACTTGTACAGCGGCTACCGCGACAACACTGTCGACACCGGTATTGGTGACGGTGGTAACACCATCCTGCTGGCCAACTCCTACTGGTCTGACTTCAACGGCAAGGACGAGCGCTCCTGGCAAGTCGGCTACGGCCTGGACTTCAGCACCTTCGGCGTTCCTGGCCTGAGCTACAACGTCGCTTACGTGCGCGGCACCAACATTGACGACGGTTCCAACCGCGGCAATGGCTCCGAGCGTGAGATCTTCAACCAGTTCAAATACGTGGTTCAGAGCGGCCCAGCCAAAGACCTGAGCCTGCGTGCTCGTGCATCCTGGTTGCGTGTTTCCAACAACGCCAGCGGCTACAACGTAGGCGGTAACGAACTGCGTCTGTTCGCTGACTACCCGATCAATGTGTTCTAAGTGATCGTGTGTAGCGCCTGATTCAAGGCGATAAAAACCCCGACTGGTTCGGGGTTTTTTTATGTGCGCCAGGCATGGCGCGTTGCGCGAAGCGCAAACAGCTTGGCTGTGGTGGCCTCGCTGGTGACTTGGAGATGTAAGTCCTCTACACACCCGGCAAGAGGAAGTGTTAGCCAGAGGCAATGGTGTCGCCCGCAAAAGAGCTATGAATCTCCAATCGCGGCACGGGTAGGATGAGCTGGGAACCGCGCCAATCAAAACCTGATGCGCAACAGGGTTCGCCAGATATTCTTGAGCGGTGACAGCTGGTGCTTTCGCCAATTGCGCTGCCACCACTGATCGTCGTTCATCGCGTACGACTCTATATTGCTGCCTGCTAGAGCGGCAGGCTGCTGACGAAACAGCATCGGGAACACACAATGCTGCTTGATCTTGCGCTTGAACATGACATCCACCGGTAGGCCGCTATAGGGGGTTTGAGCTAACACCCGACAACCCTCACGCGAAAGGATGTACGCATGAAGCGCCACAACCTTCCCCCGTGCGATGTACGGAAACCATGTTAACCAGGTACGCCCCATGGTGTAACCCAGGTGCAGGGCTTCGAACGAACGACCCCCTATAAACCTGTTAATCCACACGATTTGTCGAGCTCTGAGCTTGTAGGGCTTGGCATCGTCTTCGAATATCAACACGCGCTCCCAACCAGCGGCCAGCGCCTTGATCGCAATAGCCTGGTGAGATTCATAACACCCACGTATCGGGTCGGCACAGGGCTCGACGATGAAGAATTCGATTTTATTGGTGATGACTGGGGTTACGGCCTGACTGAACTGTTCTCGCCTATCGGCTCGTGCGTTCAGTGAAATGCAGAAAGTGTGGTCTACGTCGAACCAGGCGCGGAGATCGTCACCAGAACGGTCGGAAGGATTGAGCCGTGAATTTCTCACAGGAATGTCCTGATAGCATTTCCTGCGGCCCGATGCCCAGGGATCGCCATAATCGACAGACATTGTTTGCGGGTATGCCAGACAGTTCCTAAAGCTGTGTGGGTTGGAAACTAAAACGGGATGAGGCTGCCGCCTCCCTTTAGTATTCGAATGCGGATGGCAGCGTCATCGGGAGTTCGGAGCTCATACACATCACGTGGATCAATGCGCGCGTATCCTGAATTCGCCCTGAAGGCATACATTGAGTAAAAAAACGCGTAGCGACATGCTACTGCGGCTCCGGGTTTTGTTTGTTAGCTGCTATTCGATGGTCAGTTGCAATGAGGGTTAGCAATAGCTAAGTAGTTGACATCTATGACAACTAGATCTGTTGGAGGCCGCTATGAAAATTGACTGTGAATGAACAGTTGAGGGGGTGTAAAGAGGTGGAGTTCGCGTCAAGCGTTAGGTTAGCTTTTTGAGTGTGGACATTTTGTGGACGCTTTTTCAAACGTTACGACCAAGTTCCCGAAGATTATCAAATTCCAGAAACCACAAAGCCCCGCATTGCGGGGCTTCGAGATATGGTGCCGGCACCAGGAGTCGAACCCGGGACCTACTGATTACAAGTCAGTTGCTCTACCAACTGAGCTATACCGGCGTGTTAGGGCGACGATTATAGCGATTGGAAAGGTTCTGTAAACCCCTGAAATCTGACTATTTTTGCGAAAACCCAAGTTTTCGCAAAAACCCCTTCATTTAGCAGCAATCAACGCTCGTGCATTGCCTCCGCACGAGACTTGATGATCGGCTTGAGCAGGTAGCTCAAGATGCTTTTCTTGCCGGTGATGATGTCAACCGAGGCGACCATGCCGGGGATGATCAGCAGCGGCTTTTCGTCGGTGCCTAGGTGGCTACGGTCAGTGCGCAATTTGATGATGTAGAAGGTGTTTTTCTTCTCTTCATCCATCACGGTGTCGGCGCCGATCTGTTCGAGTTTGCCTTTGAGGCCACCGTAGATGGTGTAGTCATAGGCGGTGAATTTGATCATGGCTTCCTGGCCGGGGTGCAGGAAGGCGATGTCTTGTGGGCGGATTTTGGCTTCTACCAAAATGGTGTCGTCCAGCGGCACCACTTCGGCCATGTCGCTGCCGGGCTGGATTACGCCGCCGACGGTGTTGACCAGCATCTGCTTGACGATGCCGCGCACGGGGGAGGTGACCATGGTGCGGCTCACGCGGTCTTCCAGGCCTTTGGAGGTGGCTTGGGCCTTGCTCAGCAGGGTGCGTGCTTCGTTCAGCTGGCTCAGGGCTTCGCTGCGGAATTTGCCACGGGTTTCGTCGATCTTGCGCTGCACTTCGTTGATGGCGGCCTGGGCGCGGGGGATGGCCAGGGTGGTGCCATCGAGCATACCGCGAGTTTCAACCTCGGAGCGTTTTAGGCGCAGCACTTCTACCGGCGAGATCGCGCCCTGTTGCACCAGGGGTTCGGACATGCCGATTTCCTGGCGCAGCAGGTTCAGGCTGTTGCGGTACTGGTCCTGCTTGGAGCTGAACTCACGCAGCTCTTGCTGGCGTTGCAACAGTTGTTGTTGCAGCCCGCCGACTTCATCCGCCAGTTGTTGGCGGCGGCTGGCGTACAGCGATTCTTCGTTCGAGACCTGGTTGGGCACAGCTTTGCGTGCGTCGTCGGTGATGTTCAGCGGCCGATTGTCGACCTCTGCGCTCAAGCGCTCCACGCGCAGCTCCATGGCCACACGCTCGGCTTCGGTTTCGCCGACGTTGGAAGCAAAGCGGGTGTCGTCCAGGCGGATCAGTGGCGCGCCGGCTTCGACGATCTGGCCTTCGTGCACGTAGATCTGGGCGACGATACCGCCTTCCAGGTTTTGAATTTTTTGGATGCGAGACGAGGGGATGGCCTTGCCTTCGCCTTTGGTCACTTCGTCGATGATCGCGAAGTGTGCCCACAGCACCAGGAACACAAAGAAGCCGATCACGGCCCAGATGGTCAGGCGAACGATGCGTGGTGCATCGTCCACTAACGCCTTCTCGACTTCAGGTAACGGCTGGTCGTCGAGGGAGTCGCTGCCCTTGAAGTAGCGGAAGATCACATCTTTCCAATGGCCTGGGCCGGACTTAAGCAACACTGATCTGCCCCTTTTTCAGCGCTTCCATGACGGCCGCTTTTGGACCGTCCGCGAGTATTTGGCCACGGTCGATCACCAGCAGGCGATCCACCAGGCTCAACAGCGAGGCGCGGTGGGTGACCAGAATCACCGTCTTGTTTTCGATAACGGCTTGCAGGCGCTGTTTAAGACGCTCTTCGCCAGTGTTGTCCATGGCGCTGGTGGGTTCGTCCAGCAGCAAGATGGGCGGGTTCAGCAGCAGCGCACGGGCCAGGGCCACGTTTTGGCGTTGGCCACCGGAGAGGTTTTGCCCGCGCTCGCCCACCTGCAACTCATAACCCTGCGGGTGCAGCCTGGCGAATTCATGCACGCCGGCCAGCTCTGCGGCTTGCAGCACCATTTCGTCGTCCACGTAGCGCGCACCTGAGACCAGGTTGTCGCGCAGGGTGCCCGCCAGCAGTTGAATGTCTTGGGCGACGTAGCCGATGTTGTGGCGCAGTTCGCTGACGTCGATCTGGCGGATGTCTACGCCGTCCACCAGCAGCGAGCCGGAGTCGGGTTGATACAGTCCCACCAACAGCTTGGCCAGCGAGCTTTTGCCCGAGCCGCTGCGGCCGATGATGCCGATTTTTTCACCCGGGCGAACGTTAAGGTTGATGCCCCGCAGTGCCAGGTTTTGCTGGTTCGGGTAGGTGAAGTCGACTTCGCGGAACGTCATCGCACCTTGCAGCGTTTTGCGGCTCAGCGGACGCTCTTCGAAGTTACGCTCTTGCGGCAGCTCCATCATCTGGTCCACGGAGACCATCGTCACCTTGGCTTGCTGGTAGCGGGTCAGCAGGCCCGACAGTTGGGCCAGCGGGCCGAGTGCGCGGCCACTGAGCATGTAGCACGCCACCAGGCCGCCCATGCTCAGGGTGCCGTCGATGATCTGGTACACGCCAAAAATGATCATTGCCACGCCGGCCACTTGCTGGATCAGCAACGTGATGTTCATCGCCAGGCCGGAGAGCACTTTGACGCGCAGTTCCAGGCGGCTAAGGGTGCCAATGGTTTGTTCCCATTGGTACTGGCGCTCGCTTTCGGCGTTGTTGACCTTGACCGCATCCAGCCCGGCGAGGGTCTCGATCAGGCTCGACTGGCGCTCGGCACTCAGGGCCATGGTGCGCTCAAGGGTCGCGGTCAGCGGCTTTTGCAAGAAGTGGCCAATACCCAGGGCCAGCGGGAAGGCGACGATGGGGATCCACACCAGGTGGCCGCCCAGCAGCGCGATCACGGCCAGGATGATCAGGGTAAACGGCAAATCGATCAGGCTGGTGAGCGTCAGGGAGGTGAGGAAGTCCCGCATCCCCTGGAACTCATGGATGTTGGACGCATAGCTGCCGACACGCGCCGGGCGCATTTTCATCGACATGCCCACGATGCGCTCAAACAGCGTCGCGGAGATGATCAGGTCGGTTTTCTTGCCGGCAAGGTCCAGGCACAGGCTGCGCATGCTCTTGAGCAACAGGTCGAACAGGTAGGCGCCGCAGATACCGATAGCCAGCACCCACAGGGTGGCCGTGGCCTGGTTTGGCACCACGCGGTCATACACGTTCATCACAAACAGCGGCGCAGCCAGGGCGATCAGGTTGATCACCAGGCTGGCGGCGATGGCATCGGCATACAGCCAGCGCGAGCGTTTGAGGGTGTCTTTGAACCACGAGCGAGCCCGCGGGATCAGCGTGCCGCTGGTGACGTCAAATTTATGTTGCGGCTGGGCGAAGAAAACCCGGCCGCTGTAATCTTGACTCAGTGCCTCACGGGTCACCTGCACTTCGCCGCCGTCGCTCTCGCTGAGCAGCAGGCGGGCATTATCACCTTCCAAGCTCAACAGCACCGCACTGCGCCCGTCCTTTAATAGCAGCAAGGCTGGCAATGCGATGGACGGGATCTGCTCCAACTTGCGCTGCAGCAAACGCCCCTGCAAACCCGCACGCGCGGCTGCGCGGGGCAGCAAGTCGGCGCTCAGGCGCTGCCCCGCCAAGGGCAGGCCGGTGGTCAGCATGGCCCGGCTGGCAGGCTTGTAATGCAGCGAGCAGAGAGCCAACAACCCGTCTAGCAACGGGTCGTCGTGCTGAGTGCGCGGGTCATGGTTGAGTTGCGCCACACCAATTTCAGGATCCAAGCTGACTCTCTCTTAAGCGGTTCTGTGGTCCAACGCCGTCAAGAATCAGTTCATCCCTGGCAGGTTTACCGACGGTTTAATATCGTTTTGCACAACGGATGCCATCGGGGCAACTACGCCCTGACTTCTCAGCAGTTGGCCCATGTCGGCCTTGATACGGTACTGCGTATAGGTGTGCAGGCTTTTGATCTGGGCCAAACGCTGCTGGGCGGTGAACAGCTCGTTCTCGCTGTCGAGCAGGTCGAGCAGTGTACGCTCACCGAGGCTGAACTGCTGCTGGTACGAGGTGCGCACTTTGGTGCTGCGGTCCACGTATTGCTGCGCAATCGGCACCTGCTGGGTGGCGTTGTTATAGGCGTTCCACGCCAAGCCCAATTCTTCGTTCAACTGACGCAGGGCGTTGTTGCGGATATCCAGCGCCTGGGTTGCCTGGGACGCCTTGGACTGCAGGCTGGCCTTGTCGCTGCCGCCGTTGAAGAGGTTGAACTGCATGTTCAGCATTGCCGAGTAGCCATTGTCATGGCCTTCTTCACCGCCAAGGTTGTTGTTGGCCGAGCGCTGCAGCACTGCGTCAAAGCGTGGGTAGAAGGTCGACTTGGCGGCTTCGTACTGCTTTTCGGCAGCGGCGATGTCCGATTCGGCCGAGCGCAATACCGGGCTGTCGGCGATCATTTGGCGACGTGCGTCATCCAGGCTGGCAGGCAACTCGGTCACAACGCCCATTGGCCGCTCAAGCTGGTCAGGCTCTTGGCCGACCACGCTCAGGTAGTTGGTGTTGGCGTCTGCCAGGTTGGTCTGCTCGGTGATCAGGTTGTTTTGCGCCTGAGCCAGTCGGGCTTCGGCCTGGTCCATGTCCGCCATTCTGCCGACGCCACGGCTGGTGCGCAGTTGGATCTGGTCAAAAATGCGCTCGTGGCTTTTCAGGTTGTCCTGCGCCAGGTTCACCATCTCGCGACGGGTCAGCACATCCAGGTAAACCTGGGCGACCGTCAGTGCGGTGCGCTCGGAGGTATTGAGCAACGCATACCCACGGGAATTGGCGGTGGCTTGTTGGCGGCCGACTTCATTAACGGTGCCAAAACCCTGGAACAGGTTTTGCTGAAGGCGAATGCTCGATTCGCCACGGTTCAGGGTTTTCCAGTCATGGCTGTTGCTGGCGGCACGAGTCGAGGTGTTGTCTGAGCTCTCACGGCCATAACCCCCCAACAAGTCCACTTTAGGCAGGTAGCCGCCTTGGGCTTCGCGTACCTGATAGTCGGCGGCAATGCGCGCATTAATAGCTGCCTGGATCTCCGGGTGGTTTTCCACCGCAGTTTGCATCGCCTCAGGCAGGGTTTGGGCTTGGACGAAACTGGCGGCGAGAGCAAACGGCACAGCTTTAAAAAGGTGCAAACGCATTCTGATGTATCCCCGGGGGTGGTTGCCTTAAGCACGCAACAAAAGTGAAATCTTGCATTGGAATTGGCAACCGAAATGACTGCTTGTCATAGGGACCTGGTAGTCCAAACAGAAAGTCGCGAGCCGATTAAATATCAATGTGACATTACCCGGCGGATTGTTTAGGATGGCGCCAAATAGGTCAATACCTTGACGGAAAAGTAATTTGCTGAATTAAACAACAAATTATTGACGCCAATTTTTTCACACACATTTAGTACTCCAGCTATCGAATCGGCATAGGTAATGAGGCCGGTCTCCATGATGGATACCCCCTGATCGGTAACACCCGGAGAGTCTTTTATGAGCAGCGTTGCGGTCGTCAAAAGCATTGTCGGTCAAGTGTTCGCGGTATCCCCGGAAGGGATTCGTCGCCTGCTTGTAGAAGGGGATCGCCTGTTCGCAGGTGAGCAAGTCGATACCGGCGCAGCGGGCGCCGTGTCTCTGGAACTGGCTGATGGTCGTACCATCGATTTGGGTCGTGACACTCAGTGGAGCGCAAACGCTCCTGATTCCGTCACGGACCTCAGCGCCGCCACTGCCCAAGCCGCACCGTCCGTTGCCGAACTGCAGCAAGCCATCGCTGCCGGCGCCGACCCGACCCAAGACCTCGAAGCCACCGCTGCCGGCCCAACCTCCGCTGGCGCAGATGGCGCTGCAGGTGGCGGTCACAGCTTTGTGGTGCTGGAAGCGACTGCTGGCGTGGTTGACCCTACCATTGGTTATCCGACGAACGGTCTGAATGCGGCGGATGCCATCACCACCACCGATGACGGTCTTAATAACAACACCGTCACCGCTGACGACACTGGCGTTGTAACCCGCGACGTCACCATTACCCTGACTGCCACACCGAGCATCACCGAGGCCGGTGGCGTGGTGGTGTACACCGTATTTATCACCCAGGCGCCGACCAGTGACCTGACCGTCACTCTGTCCAACGGCCTGTCCGTCGTCATCGCTGCCGGCCAGACCGCCGGCGTGCTGAACGTTACCTACGTGGGCAACGACACCCCGTACCTGGACGCTTCGGCGATCTCCGCGACCATCACCGGCACCTCCGGCGGTGGCGCGCTGAACATCACCACCGACCCGGCCCCGGCAGTCACGCAGATTGCCGACACCATCGACACCACCACCGTCACCCTGACCGCAACGGGCTCGGTGAATGAAGGCGGCCAGATCGTCTACACCGCGACCGTGAACAACCCGGCGCAAACCGACGTTGTCGTCAAACTGTCCAACAACACCACCATCACCATTGAAGCCGGCAAGTCCAGTGGCACGGTGACTGTGGATACGCCTGCCAACCTGGCAGATGGCAAGAACCTTACGGTCAGCGTCACCATCGAAGGCGCGTCCGGTGGCAACTACGAAGACCTGGCGATTAACCCTGAAGCGGCGACGTCGACGGTTGTTGCTGTGGATGACCCGAGCGTGTTGGTGGCTGATACCGGCAGTGCGCAGGAAGATCACGTGGCCAGCGGTAATGTGCTGACCAATGACAGCGATATTGATAACGATCTGACGGTTGCGACTTTCAACGTCAATGGCAGCAGTTACACCGCTGGCCAAACCGCCATTATCGCGGGTGTTGGTAGCATCACCATCGGTGCTGATGGCGCTTACGCCTTCACTCCGGTCAAAGATTTCAATGGTGAAGTGCCGCAGATTGGCTACACCACCAATACCGGTTCCAGCAGCACCCTCGACGTCACTATCTCGCCTGTCGATGATGAAAGCGTCCTGGTTG
>NZ_UTKY01000088.1 GCF_900583165.1 Pseudomonas viridiflava
AAACAAAACCCCTGTTTGCGTTAGCAAACAGGGGTTCTGGAATTTAATCTTGACGATGACCTACTCTCACATGGGGAAACCCCACACTACCATCGGCGATGCATCGTTTCACTGCTGAGTTCGGGATGGGATCAGGTGGTTCCAATGCTCTATGGTCGTCAAGAAATTCGGGTACTGACTCGTGACCAAATGGCCTCGCTTCAGCAAATTGGGTATGTGACAGCTTTCGGTGTTTTGTGAGCATCGAACTTTCGGTTCTATCGTCTTCACACACCGCAATCTGATGCTCGTTAGAGTAGTCAAATTGCTTGGGTGTTATATGGTCAAGCCTCACGGGCAATTAGTATTGGTTAGCTCAACGCCTCACAGCGCTTACACACCCAACCTATCAACGTCGTAGTCTTCGACGGCCCTTCAGGGAACTCAAGGTTCCAGTGAGATCTCATCTTGAGGCTAGTTTCCCGCTTAGATGCTTTCAGCGGTTATCTATTCCGAACATAGCTACCCGGCAATGCCACTGGCGTGACAACCGGAACACCAGAGGTTCGTCCACTCCGGTCCTCTCGTACTAGGAGCAGCCCCTCTCAAATCTCAAACGTCCACGGCAGATAGGGACCGAACTGTCTCACGACGTTCTAAACCCAGCTCGCGTACCACTTTAAATGGCGAACAGCCATACCCTTGGGACCGGCTTCAGCCCCAGGATGTGATGAGCCGACATCGAGGTGCCAAACACCGCCGTCGATATGAACTCTTGGGCGGTATCAGCCTGTTATCCCCGGAGTACCTTTTATCCGTTGAGCGATGGCCCTTCCATACAGAACCACCGGATCACTAAGACCTACTTTCGTACCTGCTCGACGTGTCTGTCTCGCAGTCAAGCGCGCTTTTGCCTTTATACTCTACGACCGATTTCCGACCGGTCTGAGCGCACCTTCGTACTCCTCCGTTACTCTTTAGGAGGAGACCGCCCCAGTCAAACTACCCACCATACACTGTCCTCGATCCGGATAACGGACCTGAGTTAGAACCTCAAAGTTGCCAGGGTGGTATTTCAAGGTTGGCTCCACGCAGACTGGCGTCCACGCTTCAAAGCCTCCCACCTATCCTACACAAGCAAATTCAAAGTCCAGTGCAAAGCTATAGTAAAGGTTCACGGGGTCTTTCCGTCTAGCCGCGGATACACTGCATCTTCACAGCGATTTCAATTTCACTGAGTCTCGGGTGGAGACAGCGCCGCCATCGTTACGCCATTCGTGCAGGTCGGAACTTACCCGACAAGGAATTTCGCTACCTTAGGACCGTTATAGTTACGGCCGCCGTTTACCGGGGCTTCGATCAAGAGCTTCGCGTTAGCTAACCCCATCAATTAACCTTCCGGCACCGGGCAGGCGTCACACCCTATACGTCCACTTTCGTGTTTGCAGAGTGCTGTGTTTTTAATAAACAGTCGCAGCGGCCTGGTATCTTCGACCGGCATGAGCTTACGGAGCAAGTCCTTCACCCTCACCGGCGCACCTTCTCCCGAAGTTACGGTGCCATTTTGCCTAGTTCCTTCACCCGAGTTCTCTCAAGCGCCTTGGTATTCTCTACCCAACCACCTGTGTCGGTTTGGGGTACGGTTCCTGGTTACCTGAAGCTTAGAAGCTTTTCTTGGAAGCATGGCATCAACCACTTCGTTAACTAAAAGTTAACTCGTCATCAGCTCTCGGCCTTAGAATCCCGGATTTACCTAAGATTCCAGCCTACCACCTTAAACTTGGACAACCAACGCCAAGCTGGCCTAGCCTTCTCCGTCCCTCCATCGCAATAACCAGAAGTACAGGAATATTAACCTGTTTTCCATCGACTACGCTTTTCAGCCTCGCCTTAGGGACCGACTAACCCTGCGTCGATTAACGTTGCGCAGGAAACCTTGGTCTTTCGGCGTGGGTGTTTTTCACACCCATTGTCGTTACTCATGTCAGCATTCGCACTTCTGATACCTCCAGCAAGCTTCTCAACTCACCTTCACAGGCTTACAGAACGCTCCTCTACCGCATCACTTACGTGATACCCGTAGCTTCGGTGTATGGTTTGAGCCCCGTTACATCTTCCGCGCAGGCCGACTCGACTAGTGAGCTATTACGCTTTCTTTAAAGGGTGGCTGCTTCTAAGCCAACCTCCTAGCTGTCTAAGCCTTCCCACATCGTTTCCCACTTAACCATAACTTTGGGACCTTAGCTGACGGTCTGGGTTGTTTCCCTTTTCACGACGGACGTTAGCACCCGCCGTGTGTCTCCCATGCTCGGCACTTGTAGGTATTCGGAGTTTGCATCGGTTTGGTAAGTCGGGATGACCCCCTAGCCGAAACAGTGCTCTACCCCCTACAGTGATACATGAGGCGCTACCTAAATAGCTTTCGAGGAGAACCAGCTATCTCCGAGCTTGATTAGCCTTTCACTCCGATCCACAGGTCATCCGCTAACTTTTCAACGGTAGTCGGTTCGGTCCTCCAGTTAGTGTTACCCAACCTTCAACCTGCCCATGGATAGATCGCCCGGTTTCGGGTCTATTCCCAGCGACTAGACGCCCTATTAAGACTCGCTTTCGCTACGCCTCCCCTATTCGGTTAAGCTCGCCACTGAAAATAAGTCGCTGACCCATTATACAAAAGGTACGCAGTCACCCAACAAAGTGGGCTCCCACTGCTTGTACGCATACGGTTTCAGGATCTATTTCACTCCCCTCTCCGGGGTTCTTTTCGCCTTTCCCTCACGGTACTAGTTCACTATCGGTCAGTCAGTAGTATTTAGCCTTGGAGGATGGTCCCCCCATATTCAGACAAAGTTTCTCGTGCTCCGTCCTACTCGATTTCATGACTAAGAGATTTTCGCGTACAGGGCTATCACCCACTATGGCCGTACTTTCCAGAACGTTCCGCTAATCTCAAAGCCACTTAAGGGCTAGTCCCCGTTCGCTCGCCACTACTAAGGGAATCTCGGTTGATTTCTTTTCCTCAGGGTACTTAGATGTTTCAGTTCCCCTGGTTCGCCTCTTACGCCTATGTATTCAGCGTAAGATAACCATCTTATGATGGCTGGGTTCCCCCATTCAGACATCTCCGGATCAAAGTCTGTTTGCCGACTCCCCGAAGCTTTTCGCAGGCTACCACGTCTTTCATCGCCTCTGACTGCCAAGGCATCCACCGTATGCGCTTCTTCACTTGACCATATAACCCCAAGCAATCTGGTTATACTGTGAAGACAACATTCGCCGAAAATTCGATAATACTCAAAACTGAGTAACTCACAAATTTTACCTTAGCCTGATCCGTTACCAGTGAAAGTAACGTTCAGTCTATCTTTCTATCACATACCCAAATTTTTAAAGAACGATCTAATCAAAGACTAGAAATCAACATTCACCATCATCACGATGGAATGCTCATTTCTAAGCTTTAA
>NZ_UTKY01000093.1 GCF_900583165.1 Pseudomonas viridiflava
CGTTTCGGCAGGCCCGACACCGCGCCCATCTACGACGTCGGCCTGGAAACCTGGTGGCAGATCAGCCCGACCGCGCTGACCAACGCCCAGGCTGCTGCGCTCGGCAGCAAGACCACCGCTGCGAAGGAGCATTGAGATGCTGGCTTACGTAATCCGACGCCTGCTGCTGATCATTCCTACGCTGCTGGCCATTCTGATTGTGAATTTTCTGATCGTGCAGGCTGCCCCCGGCGGGCCGGTGGAACAGGCCATCGCACGGATTCAGGGTTTCAGCCCCAACGGCGTCGGTGGAGGCGGCGGCGAAGTGGCCTCCAGCGGTACTGCCA